>JAWKVD010000017.1:0-102126 GCA_041398225.1 Hyphomonadaceae bacterium
TCGCCCGGCGCGCAGGCCGTCCGGAGAGAAATCCCGTGACGGGCATGCAAAACGGCATGTACGGCGGCGCGTCGCTCAGGCGAAGGTGCGGGCTGGCGCTGAAACGGGCGGGCGGGAGAGAAGCCGACCATGGCCAGGACGGGCAAGATGTCGTTGCGACGCGGGGTGCTGCTCTATCTCGTTGTGGTCGCCGCGATCCTGCTTCTGCTCGCCCAGTGCAAGCCGAGCGAAGGCGAGCTGAAGGATCAGGTCCATTCCGCGGTGCACGCCTACGCCGCCGCGCGCGCAGGCCGGGTCGACGACATGGTCGCGGCGGCGGACCATCTGAATGGCGAGGCCGCCGATCCGGAGCATGAGCGCGTCGACGCGGCGCTTCTGCACGGGCGGATGACCGACTGGCTGCTGGCGCGCAGCTACGCGGTCGATTTCGACGGCGTCACGTTCAGTTGCTGGGGCGTCGCCAATGTCGCGATCTGTTTCACGCCGGACGGCGAGAGCGATTCCGACGACGACTAGCCGGCGCACAGGCCGGTCAGAAAGAAAACGGCCGGCTCGCGAAGGAGCCGGCCGAGGGTCAATCAAGGAGATGTTCTAGTCGGTCGTCGAAGGGTCGTCGTCCAGTCAGGCGGCTTCTTCGCCGCGGTTCTGCTGGTCGCGATTGGTCAGGTGGCGTTTTCCGGCGTGGTCAGGCGCGGAAATAATGCCTTCCTGCTCCATGCGTTCGATCAGGCCGGCGGCGCGGTTGTAGCCGATGCGCAGAACGCGCTGGACGTAAGACGTCGTCGGGCGCTTGTCGCGGATCACGGCGGCCACGGCCTCGCGATAGAGATCCTCGTCCGGATCGCCCGACGAGGTTCCGAAGGCCGCGTCCGCGACCGAGGCGTCTTCCTCGTGCTCCTCGGTCACGCCGGCGACGTATTGCGGCTGTCCCTGGTCTTTCAGCCAGCCGACCACGCGTTCGACTTCCTCGTCGGAGACGAAGGGGCCGTGGACGCGGCTGATCTTGCCGCCGGACGCCATCCAGAGAAGGTCGCCCATGCCGAGCAGCTGTTCCGCGCCCATCTCGCCGAGGATCGTCCGCGAGTCGATCTTGGAGGTCACCGCGTAGGAGATCCGGGTCGGGAAGTTGGCCTTGATGGTGCCGGTGATGACGTCGACCGAGGGACGTTGCGTCGCCATGATGAGGTGGATGCCGGCGGCGCGGGCCATTTGGGCGATGCGCTGCACCGCGCTTTCGATGTCCTTGCCGGCGACCAGCATGAGGTCGGCCATTTCGTCGATGACGACGACGATGTGCGGCATCTGCTCGGGCTTGATCTGTTCGGTTTCCCAGATCGGTTCGCCGGTTTCCTTGTTCCAGCCGTTCTGGATCTGGCGCGACAGGTACTCGCCGCGCTCGGAGGCTTCCTTGGCCTTGGCGTTGTAGCCGGCGATGTTGCGCACGCCCATTTTCGACATCACGTCGTAGCGGCTCTCCATTTCGCGCACGACCCATTTGAGGGCCAGAACGGCCTTCTGCGGATCCGTGACGACGGGCGAGAGCAGGTGCGGCACGCCCTCATAGATCGACAGTTCGAGCATTTTCGGGTCGATCATGATGAAGCGGCATTTTTCGGGCGGCAGCTTGAACATCAGCGACAGGATCATCGCGTTGATGCCGACCGACTTGCCCGAGCCGGTGGTGCCGGCGATCAGCAGGTGAGGCATCTTGGCGAGGTCGGCGATCGTCGGCTGGCCTTCGATGGTTTCGCCCAGCGCCATGGGGAGGGCGGCGCGCGTCTTGCGGAAGTCGGACGCGGCCAGCAGGTCGCGCAGATAGACGGTCTCGCGCTTCTCGTTCGGCAGTTCGATGCCGATGGCGTTGCGGCCAGGGATGACGGCGACGCGCGCGGAGGTCGCCGACATCGAGCGCGCGATGTCGTCGGCCAGCGAGATCACCTGTTGCGAGCGGACGCCGGGCGCCGGTTCGAGTTCGAACAGGGTGACCACCGGGCCGGGGCGCACTTCGGTGATGCGGCCCTTGACCTTGAATTCGTTGAACACGGCCTGCAGGCGTTCGGCCATTTTGAGCAGGTGCTCTTCGTTGACGTCCGAGCGGCGCGGCGGCGGCGTGTCGAGCAGTTCGATCGGAGGAACGGCGCCGATGGGCTCGCGGATGACCGGCGAGGACGCGGGCGGCCGAGCGGGGCGCGCCTGAGCGGGGAGGGGCTGCTGCGGTTGAGCCGGGCGGGGCGGAGCGGCGGGGCGCTGCGGCGGCACATTCGCCTGAACGCTGGCCTGAACGACGGGCGCCTCGACGGTTTCGGCCTCGTCATCCTCAATCGGGCGGCTTTCGAGCACGCGCGGCGGCACCGGAATGGCGCGTCCGCCGACGCCCTCGGCCTTCTCGACCGCGGAGAAGAAGCCGCGTTCGCCGTCTTCGAACTCGTCTTCGTCGGTGACGACGATGGGTTCGATGACTTCCTGCGGCTTGCGTCCGAGCAGGGCGGAGGCGGCCGCGCCCACGCGGCCCACCAGGTTGGGCAGGGCGCGGTTGCGGGCGATGTGCAGAACGGGAAGCGCTTCGCGCTGGTCGTCCTGTTCGTCCTCGGCTTCCGGACGCGGACGGGACCGCATGGCGCGGAGCAGGGCGGCGCCGTCGTCGGCCCCAAGTCCCATGGACATGGCGGCGAACAGGACAGCCACGACGCCGGTGATGGCGGCGGCCCAGGTTTCGGGCGCGGGAACCTTCAGTGCGGCGAACGGCGTGGACGCAACCGTCAGAAGCACGTCGCCGACGACGCCGCCGAGACCGGCGGCCAGCTCCCAGTTGCGCGGGATCGGCCATTCGGCCAGCGAGCAGGCGGCGAGCACAAGCGCGGCGGCTCCCCAGATCCAGGCGGCGGGATCGCGCTGCCCGATGCCGAGCGTGCGGCGAAGTCCGCCGATCATCAGGGCGAAGCCCATCAGCCAGGCGACCCAGCCGAAGCTCTGGCGCAGAAGGTCCGCCACCATGGCGCCCGGCGCGCCGAACAGGTTGGCGGGCTCAAGGGCGAGACCTGTCGCCGGATCGATCAGGCTGACCGCCGTGTTGAGGCTGGGATCGGTCGGCGAATAGGAGCCGCACGCGCCGCAGATGAACACGCCGGCGGAAAAGGCCGCCAGGCCTGTCAGAAAGCGGGCGATGGGGCTCGGGGACCGGGCCGTCGCAGGATCGATGTCGGAGTGCGGCGCACGTGCATGCGGCATGCCGTCTACCTCGCCTCGTTAGGGTTAAGAGGGAACGTGGCCAAGGTGCGCCCAGGGGGCTTAACAGCGGGCAAACGAGCGGTCGGGATTCGGGATGAAATCTGCAAAAAAGACCCCGGAAAGCCTGAGCTTTCCGGGGCTGTTTGTTAACCTGATTCGGTCAGGCGGTCCGGGTAGTACCCCGGGTCCTACCCTTTCTTGAACTCGGGGTAGGCTTCCAGACCGAGCTCGCCAAGGTCGAGACCTTCGATCTCTTCCTCTTCGCTGGCGCGGATCCCGACGGTGAATTTGAGGATCAGCCAGACGATCAGCGAGGAGACGAAGACGAACGCGCCGATGGCCACGATGCCGGTGGCCTGAGCCACGATCGGAACCTCGGTGTTCGACCACGGAACGATGATCGTGCCCCAGATGCCGCACACGAGGTGAGCCGGGATGGCGCCGACAACGTCGTCGATCTTCAGCTTGTCGAGCAGCGGCACGGCCAGGACGACCAGAACGCCGCCGACTGCGCCGATGATGACCGACTGCCAGAGTTCCGGCGCGAGCGGTTCAGCGGTGATCGAGACGAGGCCGCCGATGGCGCCGTTGAGCACCAGGGTCGCGTCCATTTTCCCCTTGTAGAGGATGGTGGTCATGATCATCGCGCCGATGACGCCCGCAGCGGCGGCCGTATTGGTGTTGGCGAGGATGATGCCCACCGCGTTGATGTCGGCCGCGGTGCCGGCGGCGAGCTGAGAGCCGCCGTTGAAGCCGAACCAGCCGAACCACAGGATGAACGTGCCCAGAGCCGCGAGCGGGATGTTCGAGCCCGGCATCGGAACCGTTTTACCGTCGACATATTTGCCGAGGCGTGGGCCGAGGACGAGGGCGCCGGCCAACGCGGCCCAGCCGCCCGTCGAGTGGACGAGGGTCGAACCCGCGAAGTCGGAGAAGCCCATGTCGTCGAGCCAGCCCGCACCCCATTCCCAGGAAGCCTGGATCGGGTAGATGAAGCCCGTCAGCACGGCCGTGAAGATCATGAACGGCCAGATCTTGATGCGCTCGGCCAAGGTGCCCGAGACGACCGAAGCGGCCGTGGCGACGAACACCATCTGGAAGAACCAGTCGGACGCGGGCGCATAACCAGCGTCGCTCAGCGCCTCACGGTCGCCGAAGCCCCAGATTTCCGGCATCGCCAGGTAGTTTTCGGCGATCCAGGTGTTCGGGTAGATCATGTGATAGCCGCACAGGTACACCATGATGCCGGCGACCGAGTACAGCATGACGTTCTTGGTCGCCTGGGTGGCGGCGTTCTTGGCCCGCACGAGGCCCGCCTCCAGCATACAGAAGCCGGCCGCCATGAACATGACGACCATTCCCATCAGAATGAACAGATAGGAGTTGTCGACATAGGAGGCGGTGGCCCCGACGTCGGCCGCCGTCACTTCCGGCGCTTCCTGGGCAAAGGCCGCAGGTAGGATCATGGCCGCAGCGAGGGCGGCCACCCCTGCCGCGCGCCCAGACCATCCAGGTCTCAGTTTCATTGTTTTCTCCGTGCGTTCGGCGACCGCCCCCAGACCATCCGGGATCGCCACGTCCCGGATGGTCACCGCGCACGTTCTTTAGGCAAGGAAGAGACAGGGCATTGCGTTAAGTCGGCCGATTCTGAGCAAGGCGAGGGCGTGGGCCTGAAGCGGCGCCCAATAATTAGCCACAGGCTGGCAATCGTCAGGAAACGCGGCCGATTTTCATGGTGAAGAACCGGTTCCGGGCGCAAGAAACGGTCGTGTTCCGAGCATTTGGCGTGAGACTGTTCTGTGACTTTCTCCACTCCGTGCACGGACTTTGCTCCGGGGCCTCTGACCGGCGGGCCCCGGTTGCGTTGCCTACGATCCCCGTCATGCGTCTCCCTGCGTGGCGGGCGAGGGGTCCCTTTGCGAGGGACAGAAGACTTGTCGGCGCGGTCCCCCTGGGCCGCGCCGCTTCTTTTTCGGTCCCCGGACGCGATTCCGACGGTTAGCTGTTGAGGGTTGCGCTTGCGCACCCCGCGTCGGCGCGGGAAACAGGATCATGTCCGATGTAAATTCTCCCGACGCCCAGGGGCGCGCCCCGTCAGCTTCCCGTGTCACCGAAGTTCTTGTCGCGGGCGGCGGGGCGGCCGGGCTTACGCTCTCGCTGGCACTGGCGCGACGGGACATCGAGGTGGTGCTGACCGAGGCGGGTCGCCGCGAGGACACGCGCGACGACGGTCGCGCAATCCTGGTCGCGGCCGGATGCTGGCGGATTTTCGAGACGCTCGGGCTCGGCTCCGAGCTGGCCGCCTTCGCGGAACCGGTTCTTGAGGTCGAGGCGCAGGCGCCGGGCGGGCGGATCGCGTTTCTCGCAGACGATCTGAAAGCGACGAATGTCTCGACGCAGGATCACGCCCCCGAGGAGGGCGAGGGTCCGGCCGGCGACGCGCCGCTGGGCTATATGATCGAGGCGAAGGATCTTGAGCGCGTCCTGTCGCAGGCGGTCGATGCGGAGAAGCGGATCGTTCGTCTGTTTTCTTCGCCGGTGACCGAAATCGCCTTTGAGGAGGCCTACGCGACCTGCGCGGCGGGCGGCGAGACGATCGCCGCGCGCCTGCTTGTCGGGTGCGACGGCGCCCGGTCGCGGGTGCGGGAAGCGGCCGGCATCCGCTTCGAAGGCTGGGCCTACGACGCCAAGGCGCTCTCGACCGTCCTTATGTCGCCCGCGGCTCACGAGGGCCGGGCGCGGCAGATTTTTCTCAAGACCGGCCCGATCGCCGCCCTGCCGATGACCGGCGGCCGCATAAACCTTGTGTGGTCCGTCTCGAGCGCCGTCGCGGATGCGCTGACCGGGATGAGCGATCAGGACTTCCTCGCCGAACTCGCCAAACAGGCGCCGGGCTTCGTTCCGGGCGCGCGGCTCGCCGGACCGCGCTTCGCGTTTCCGGTCGGGCTGCAGGTGGCCGAGCGGATGCACGGGCCGCGCGTCGCGCTGGCGGGGGATTCCGCTCACCGCATTCACCCGCTGGCCGGGCAGGGCCTCAATCTTGGCCTCAAGGATGTCGCGGCGCTTGTCGACGTGATCTGCGAGGCCGCCTATGTCGGTCTCGATATCGGTTCGGAAGCGGCGCTTGCGCCCTACACGCGCTGGCGTCGAGCCGACGTGATCGCGGCGGCGGCGGCGATGGAAGGGTTCTTCCGGACGTTCCGCGCGCCCGCTCCGGTGCGTGCGCTGGCCGGTCTGGCGATGGGCGGTGCGGGCGCCGCGCCGCCCTTGCGGCGGATGTTCACGCAGGAAGCGGCCGCCGTTTCAGGCGATCTGCCGAGCCTCATGCGCGTCTGAGCGATGAACCGACGCTAGTCGCGCGCGAGACCCGCTTCGGCGAGGCGTTCGAGATAGACCGCCATGCGCTGCTCGCGCTGTTCGCACAGCTCCCTGAGATAGGTCCAGGTGTAGAGACCGGTGTCGTGGCCGTCGTCGAAGCGCAACCGAACCGCGTAGCGGCCCACCGGGTCGGCGCCGACGACGCGCACATTGCGTTTTCCGGCAGGCGGGGGAGGGCGCTCGCCGCCATGGCCCTTCGTTTCAGCGCTGGGGCTTTCCACACGCAGCAGTTCGAACGGGATCTCGCCACGGAAACCGTCGTCGAAGCCGATATGCAGGCTTGCGTCCCGTTTCGAGAATCGCAGCTCGACCGGCCAGGCGTTCGCGACAGGCGAAGGCGTCACTTGTCGGCGCCGAGGTCGCGGGCCTCATCGCGAAGCATGACCGGCACGCCGTTCCGGATCGGATAGGCGAGGCCGGCGGCGCGCGAGATCAACTCGTTCGCCTCGCGGTCATAGGTGAGCGGGGCGCGCGTCACCGGGCAGATCAGAACTTCGAGCAGGCGCGGGTCGACGCCCGCTTCGCCAGCTTCGCTCTCGATTTCTTCGTTCGCAGCAGCTGTCATTGTACGTATCCACCGGACGCGCCGGGTCGCTCCATTGCGAGCAGGGCTATCAAAGCCGAGCACCTGTCTTCAAGTGTACGCGCTTCAAGAAGCGCTTGCTTCTCCGAAATAGTAAAGGGGCAACCTTGGGAAAGCGAGTTGATCAGCTTGGCCGCCGGAGCTTCCGTGATCGTGCCCCAATCGGCGCCGAGGTCGTTGCGATCAAGGTATTCGCGCAGCACACGCGTCAGCGGCGTGGTGTCGATACGACCGGCTTCCTCGACGCCAAGATCCTGTGAATAGCTGTTCCAGTCGGGCTTCACGATACGGAAGGGCTGATCGGTCTGCAGCTCCTGGTCGACGCGAAAGCGCGCCACGCCCTTGAGCACGATGAGATAGCGGCCATCGCCCGTTTCCTGAAATCCGACGAGGCGGCCGGCGCATCCGACCCGCGCCAGTATGGGCGGCGCGCCGGGACCTTCGGGCGTCATCGGCTGGATCATGCCGATCAGACGCGAGGCGCTGGAAAGCGCCGCGTCGATCATGGCGAGATAGCGCGGTTCGAAAATGTTCAGCGGAAGCTCGGCCCCGGGAAGCAGGATCACGCCGCCCAGCGGGAAGACGGGCAGCGCCTCCGGCAGGTCGTCTTGCGTCAGGTTGCGGGTGTGCGGCACCGATTCTCTCCGGAAGCAGGACGGTTCATCACGCCCAAGGGCTCGGACCGCCGTAAGGCTCCAAACCGGATGGGGTTCTCTTACGCAAGACGCCTCACCCAGACTGCACCAGACGCCGGGGCGGGATACGCAGCCCCTTGTGCGCGACCGCCCGACGCCATGCGCTTTTCAAGAATGCGCCCGAGGTCAGCTCCGCCCACGGAGCAAGGCCTTACCCTCTCTAAATTGCAGCGTCAAAGGCGTGACGCACCAGCGCGGCGCCCATCAGCAGATACACGACCAGCGTGCCGAAGGTTCCGATGAGGCGTCCAAGCGAGAAGCCGCCGGAGCGCGCGAGGCCGACCGCGTGCAGAATGCGCGAGACGACCAGCAGGCCGCCGACGAGATGGACGTACCAGGTCGGCGAGGCCAGCAGTCCCAGCGCCAGAAGCCCGACCATCAGAACCGACACGTCCTCGACCGCATTCTGCTGCACGCGAGAGACGCGCGCGAATTCCGGATTCGAGACGTCTCCGGGCGCAACCTTCATCCGGCCGCGCGCATTTCCGACGAACGCCTTCAGCAGCATCATAAGAAATGTCAGCAGGCCGAGATGAAGCGCGGCCGCGTGCAAGGGGTCCATCTTGGTGAACAGGTCCATGTGTGCATCCTCATTTTGGGGCAGACTGCGTCGGCGACCGCAAAAGGGGAAGAGTCGAAACGGGCGGCTGGCGGGATCGCTTTCGTTGCGGTCCGGGATGCTCTAGGACCGTCGCAGGGAGAAAACCGTGACATCTGGCGAGCGCCTCTATCAGTCTCTTCTTGCCGCGGGGCCCAGGCTGGTCGCCGGGCTTCCCGACGGCATGCTGGCCGAGACCATCGGGCTGTGCGCCGCGTCCGATCAGATGACCTATGTCGATTGCGCGCGGGAGGAAGAGTGCATCGGGGTGGCCTGCGGCGCCGCGATGGCGGGCGAGCGCGCCGCGGTGATGGTGCAGAACGCCGGCCTGCTGAATGCGCTGGGCGCCTACGCCACGATGGCGATCCGCTACCAGCTGCCGATCGTGGTGATCGTGACCAATCGCGGCGTCCTGGCCGATCCCAACGGATACGACATCGAGAAGCGCGACGCGTTCGAGGCTTCCGTGGCGTCGCTGGCGACGGTTTTCAGATTTCCCTTCGAGACTTTTCCGGAGGATGTGATCCCGGCCGCGTTCAAGTGGGCCGAGGCGGCGCGGCGTCCGGTGGTGATCGCGTTCGAGAAGTCCCTGGGGGCGCCGGTGAGCCAATGAGCGGAACCGCGAGCAACCTGCCGAGCCAGAAAGATGCGATCGCGCGCGCGATCGAGCTTTACGCCGACACGCGTCCGCTGGCCGTGGCGGACATCGGCTCGCAGTCGGGCTGGCTGAAAGCCGCCTCGCATGACGCGCGCAATCTCTACGTGTCAGGTCCGATGGGCTTGTCGACGTCCATCGCGCTGGGGCTTGCGGTGGCGCGCCCGCGCCAGCAGGTGCTGGCGATCATCGGCGACGGATCAATGGCGATGAACTTCTCCTCGCTGCTGACGATCGCGTCGGTGCGGCCGGGCAATCTCGCCGTGCTGGTTCTCGCCAACAATGTCTATGAGTTCACCGCTTCGGTTCCGGTTCCCACCCGCGATCTCGACTGGCGGACGATCGGCGCGTCGATCTTCGGGGAGGCCAACAGCTACCGGCTGGATGACCTTACGCCGGAGATCTGGGCCAAGGCCGAAAAGCCCGCCTTCGTCGCCGCGCCGATCGCCGGATCGACCAGCAAACCGCCGCCGCTCGGCATGAGCCCGGCGCAGATCCGGGCGGAGTTCCTGAAGGCGGTCGCGGATTGAGCCTGCCATGACCCGCGTCGCGATCATCTACTACACATCGTCCGGCACGATCGCCGAACTGGCCGACGCCGCCGCGGCCGGCGCCGCCGAATTTGGCGAGGCGGGTCTCTGCCGCATTCGCGATCAGGAGATTGTGGAGGGGCGTTTCCGCAATCCGGACGCTCTAGACATGATCGATGCCGCCGACGGCGTGATCTTCGGCAGCCCGACCTTCATGGGCGGACCGGCGGCGCAGTTCAAAGCCTTCGCGGACGCCACCAGCGACCGGTGGAGTCGTCGCGCCTGGGCCGGCAAGGTCGCGGGCGGGTTCACCTCGGGTAGCTGCGCCAACGGCGATCAGTCGCACACGCTCGGCTATTTCTCCGTGCTCGCCGCGCAGCATGGAATGCTGTGGTGCAGTCTCGACCTGCCGGGCGGCATGGACCCCCTGGAGCGAAACCGGCTCGGCACGCAGATGGGCGTCTCCACGCACCGGGTCGGCCCGGCGGTATCGGACGAGGATTTGCTCACCGCTCGCTATCTGGGGCAGCGCGTGGCGCGACTGGCCGGACGTGTGAGCGGCTCGCCGCCGGCGAAAGACTAGCGTCGCGATCGGTGCCGGGTGGCGGAACGCATTGCGCCCTCCCGGGAGGGGAGGGCGCACGGACTGCGGAAGTCTTCTGCGAAAGTCTTTCGCGAAAGCCGCTAGGCTAGCGGCGCTTCACCTCGTCTTCTCCGGCTTCTTCGCGGTCTTCCTTGTCGAACACGACCGGTTCGGCCGATGCGGCGTAGACCCGCGACTTGGAGGCCAGCTTGCGCATGCTGGCGCCCATGCGGCCCGTGGCCATGGCCATTTGCTGGCCGGCGCCGACGCCGACGGACGTCGCATCGCCGATATTGTCGAAGTTGGCGCCGAGGAACACGACTTCCCAGCCTTTCGCCTTGACCCGATCGAGCGCCGCCTTGACGCCGTCGCGCGTGACTTCGCGGCTGGCGTTCTCGGCGCCGTCGGTCATGATCACCAGAACGGCCTTGTCGGGATTGTCGCCTTCGGCGAGCGCGATCAGCCGGACAATGGCGTCCAGCAGCGGCGTCATACCGCGCGGGAACGCTTCGTTATCCTTGACCGGCTCCCAGTGAAGCGCCGGCTGGCTGCGGCGGAGGATGTCGAATTTCAGCGTCTCCTGAGCGTCGAACACGGCGAAGGTCACGTGGGCGTCGCCCGCGTAACCGGGGGTGTCGTCTGCGGTCTTGCTTGCGAGCTCCCTGGCGTAGGCGTTGACGGAAGAAAGCGCCTCGACCCAGAGCGTCTGCATCGAGCCGGAGCGGTCCAACAGAATGTATGCGTGCATACGTGTCCCCTTGTGGCGCCCCCACGGCCTACCCCTTGGGTTCCGGGGACATGGGAAGAGCCGTCGGCGGTTCCAGCCCCTGACTGCAATTTTTGGCGGCCGGCCGCGTTTTGTCCGATACTTGCGGGCGCGCGGGGCGGGTCTATAAGCGCGTCCCACGCGCCCGCGCACGTGCCGGAGGATCCCAATGTCTAAGAAGCCCGCCCCCAAGAAAGTCGTGCTCGCCTATTCGGGCGGTCTGGACACGTCGATCATCCTGAAATGGCTGCAGACCGAGTTCGGCTGCGAAGTCGTGACCTTCACGGCGGATCTCGGCCAGGGCGAAAGCGATCTCGAGCCGGCCCGCAAGAAGGCCGAGATGCTGGGCGTGAAGCCCCAGAACATCTTCATCGAGGACGTGCGCGAGGAGTTCGTCCGGGATTTCGTGTTCCCGATGTTCCGGGCAAACGCGGTTTATGAAGGCGTTTATCTGCTGGGAACCTCGATCGCGCGGCCGCTTATCTCGAAACGTCTGGTGGAGATCGCGGCCGAGACCGGCGCCGACGCCATCGCTCACGGGGCGACCGGCAAAGGGAACGATCAGGTGCGTTTCGAACTGTCGGCCTACGCGTTGAACCCCACCATTCAGGTGATCGCGCCCTGGCGCACCTGGGATTTCAAATCCCGGACCGATTTGATCGATTTCGCCGAGAAGCACCAGATTCCCGTCGCCAAGGACAAGCGCGGAGAGGCGCCGTTCTCGGTCGACGCCAACCTTCTGCACTCGTCTTCGGAAGGGAAGGTGCTGGAGGACCCGGATGTCGAGCCGCCGGAATATGTGTTCCAGCGCACGATCTCTCCGATGGACGCGCCCGATCAGGTGACGGAGATCGAGATCGGTTTTGAACGCGGCGACGCGGTGTCGATCAACGGCGAAAACCTGTCGCCGGCGACCTTGCTGGCCCGGCTCAACGATCTTGGCCGCGACAACGGGATCGGGCGTATCGATCTGGTCGAGAACCGGTTCGTCGGGATGAAGTCGCGCGGCGTTTACGAAACGCCGGGCGGGACGATCCTGCTGTCGGCGCACCGCGCCATGGAGTCGATCACGCTCGATCGCGGCGCCGGGCATCTGAAGGACGAGCTGATGCCGCGATACGCGGAGCTGATCTATAACGGCTTCTGGTTCTCGCCCGAGCGGGAGATGCTGCAGGCCGCGATCGACAAGAGCCAGGAGAACGTGACCGGCTCGGTGAGGCTGAAACTCTACAAGGGCAATGTGATCGTCGTGGGACGTTCCTCGCCGACATCCCTGTATTCGGCGGCGCATGTGACGTTCGAGGATGACGCCGGCGCCTACGATCAGCAGGATGCGGAAGGCTTCATCAAGCTTAACGCCCTTCGGCTGCGGCTGCTCGGCCAGCGTCAGGGCTGACGGCCCCAGCGGCAAGACCGCACGATATGTCCGCCGGGCTTGTTGGCGACCGGCGCGCCGTCTAGGCTAAGCGATCGGCACGGGATACGGGGACGGTTGACCGTGGAGCCCGCAGTGAAGGCCCCAGAGAACGAAAGCGCCAGGGTGGCGGCGGTTCATTCGCTCCGCTTCCTGACGCGATCGCATGTTCCGTTTCTCGACGCTGCGGTGACGTTGCTGGCGGATGTCTGCGGCGCGCCGGGCGTGTTCGCCTCTTTGATCGACGAGCGGAAGCAGGTGTTCGTCGCATCCATCGGTATGCCGCGGACTGAGTATGATCGCCACGAGACGCTGTGCCAGCACTGTATAGCTACGGGACGGACGCTGGCGGTTCGCGACGCGTCTCGCGATCCGCGGTTTCGCGAGAATCCCAACGTCGCCTGCGATGGAGGCGTCAGAAGCTATGCGGCGGCGCCGATCGTGGTCGGCCACGACCTCGCCGTCGGCACGATGTGCATCACCAGCCCCGAGCCGAACCTGTTCGACGATCAGGCGGTCGCGCGTCTGGAGACGGTTGCGCAGATGGTGTCGAGCCATATCGAGCGCATGTACGCGGCGCGGAAGGCCGCGCGGGATGAGCAGACGTCCGAAGCCGGCGAGCCGGCGGCTTTCGAGCAGGCGTTCGGGTCGTTGTCCGAAGGCGTCATCGTTTTTAGCCGCGCCGGTCGGGTGGTCGCCGGCAACGCCGCCGCAGGCCAGCTTCTGGAATATGGCGAGGACGCCATTCGCGCGATCAGGCCCGAAGCGCCGAACCGCGTCTATGTCGACGTTGACGGCAATCCGCTTCCGGTCGAGAGCCTTCCGATCAACAGGGTGTTCGAGACCGGAGAAAACGTCTCGAACGTCGTTTTGGGGTTCAGGACCAGAGCGGGCGTGATGCGCTGGATGTCGTTTTCAGGATCGCCGATCCATGATGACGACGGCCATGTGTCGATGGCGGTGGTCAATCTTCACGATGTTACCGACGAGATCGAACATGAGCGCACGCTGGAGCGGTCGTTGCGCGCCGCCGCGCTTTACGCCTACGCGCTGAACGTGATCTCCAAAGCCGTCGCCATTTTCGACGCCGGGCTCAAAATGGTCGACTGCAATGAGGGGTTCACGCGCCTTTGCGGCCGGCGGCGGGAAGACCTTCTCGGCCTCGATTGCGTCGACACAATGGGCCGCCGCTACAAGCCGGACGGAACGGAATGCCCGACCGAGGAGCTGCCGCTGTACCAGGTGAGGGCCAGCGGCGGCGCGGTCATGCGCGTGATCATGGGCGTCGACGGACCTGACGGCGAGCTTCGCTGGCAGTCGGTCAGCGCGATCCCGGTGATGAAGCCCGCGGGCGGCATCGACAAGATCGTTCTGGTGTGTCGCGACGTGACGGTGGAGCAGCATGCGGCCGACCGCCTGAAGGCGTCGCTCGAACTCGAACGGCGCAACAATCAGGCGAAGAACGACTTTCTGGGCGTGGTGAGCCACGAGCTACGTACGCCGATGAACGCCGTTCTCGGTTCGGCGGAGATGTTGAAGCTGACCGAGCTGGACGCCGACCAGAAGATGACGCTGTCGATGCTGGAGAGTTCGGGTCGGCAGATGATGATGCTGCTGGACGATCTGCTCGACGTCGCCGCGCTGGAGGGCGACCGGGTGCGTCTCGATCCGCGCCCGACCCAGATCGGCGCGCTGATCGATGAAGTTCGCGCGATCTGGACGCGGGCGGCGGAGGAAAAGGGCATTCGGTTCGAGGCCTCGACCTGGGGCGATCTTTCCTCGCCGCGCATCGTCGACCCCGGGCGCTTGCGCCAGATTCTCGACAACCTCATCTCCAACGCCATCAAGTTCACCGAAGCCGGGTTTGTGCGGGCGGAGATCGGCGTCGATGAGGACGCAGGACCCGATCGGCTGATCTTGCGGGTCTCCGACACGGGGCAGGGCGTCGCGCTGGAGAATGTCGAGCGCATTTTCCAGCCCTTCGAGCAGGGCGACATGTTCAGCCGCCGCAGACATGGCGGCATGGGGCTCGGGCTGCACGTGTCGCGACGGCTCGCGCAGGCGATGGGCGGGGATATTCAGCTTGAGAGCGAAGTCGGGAAGGGCGCGGTTTTCACCGTGACGCTGGAGGCGCCGTCGCTTCGCGAGGACGTCGGATTGGAGATCGGCGATGCGGTTGTCCGCGCCGACAGGCCGATGCGGATTCTCTGCGTCGACGACAATGTGCGGAATCTGGTCGTGCTCAGCGCCATCCTGCGCGCCGCCGGTCACCAGGTGGACGAATGCGCATCGGGAACGGAGGCGCTCGGCATGCTGGAGAGTCGGCGCTTCGACGCCGTGCTGCTCGATATGGTGATGCCGACCATTGACGGTCTCGACGTGTTCCGGGCGTTGCGCGCGCAGCCGGGACCCAATCGGGATACGCCGGTGATCGCGTGCACGGCCAATGTCATGCCCGATCAGTTGAAGCGCTATGCCGAGTTCGGCCTGGACCGGGTGGTGCGAAAGCCGCTTCAGTCGTCGGAGCTGCTGGCCACGCTTCAGAGCATCATGTCCGATCGCGCTAAGCCCGACTCCGACCCCGATCCCGATGCCTGAGCGCGGTCCGAGTGGACACGGGCGGCGAATCGCAAGAACGTGCTACACGCAAGTTTTTGGGGCGCGCAGCCCCGAGGAAGCTGGTTGGAGGTTGCGGTGGCATTGGGCCATGCCCGACCGCCCTTGTGGACGGCGGAGGCCGGACGATCGACAGGTCCGGAGCCGGATATATTCGCCCGCTCTCGCTCGCGCGTTCTGGTAGTCGACGACAATGACCGCCACCTCGACATCATCTGCACGGCGCTCGACGCGGCCGGCTTTCCGGTCGAAGCCTGTCAGGGCGGCGGCGAGGCGATCCGGCGGTTGGCGCAATGGCGCTACGCCGCGCTGGTCGTCGATCTGATCATGCCCGAAGTGTCGGGCATCGACGTGATTGAGCGGTTGCCCGATCTTGCGCAGAACGCCCGCACGCGGGCGATCATCTGCACCGCGAATGTCACGCTGGCGCGCCAGCAGACCGCCAACAACGCCTGCGTGACGGCCTATGTCGAAAAACCCATCGAGCTGCGAACGTTGATCGGCGCGGTGCGGGCCGCCTGTTCGTTCGGCGATCGCGACCCCGACCGGCCGGGCGATCGTCGGCGAGATGCGCGTCAGGCGCCGCTCGCCGGATGGGCGCCGCCCGGAGCGATCGTCTGAGCGCTCCGGGGCGAGTAGGTCAGGGCGCAATCCGTGCCGATGATTTGTGCATCCGATGCTCCGACCTGCGGGCTTTTGTCCCGCCTGGTGCGCTGGGGGCTGGTCATGCGCCGCAGTCCTGATATTGCACCGCAGCAGCTGTTCCCGCCCGCCCAAAGGCGGCGATGTTCGATCATTGGAGTTCGCGTTGGACCTGAAGAAGATTTCGATCGGTCATTCGGCCCCGGAAGACGTCAACGTGGTGATCGAGGTTCCGCTCGGCGGGGAGCCGATCAAGTACGAGATCGACAAGGCGTCGGGCGCGATGTTCGTCGACCGCTTTCTCTACACCTCGATGCGGTACCCCTGTAATTACGGTTTCATTCCGCACACGCTGAGCCTCGACGGCGATCCGATCGACGTGATGTGCGTGGGCAATCGCGCGCTTGTTCCGGGATCGGTTCTGCGGGTGCGTCCGGTCGGCGTGCTTCTGATGACCGACGACAAGGGTCAGGACGAGAAAATTCTGGCCGTGCCGCACCAGAAGCTCACGCGCTATTACGACAAGATCAAATCCTACACCGATCTGCCCGACATTCTGGTCGAGCGCATCACGCACTTCTTCCAGCACTACAAGGACCTGGAACCCAACAAGTGGGTGAAGATCGAAGGTCTGGAAGGCCCGGAGCGCGCACGAGAGCTGATCAGCGAGTCGATCGAGCGCGCCAAGGCGAACCCCGAGGTCTGACGGCCATCCGACGGATGGGCCGGATCACTCGCTGATCTGACCGCTCTTGACGGGAAGGTCTTGCGGGCGCGCGTCCGGCGCCGGGCCGTCGCGCAATTCCGGTTTGACGTCGCACTTGCTGCGCATCGCCGGGTCGGTCTTGTAGTGCTCCAGGCATATCTGCCGTTCCGACAGTTCAGCAGGCGGCTTGTAGGGGTCGGTCGAGCACGCGCCCAGGCCGAGCGCCAGAACGCCGCCAGCACAGGCTGCGCAGCGCGCAACGTCCCGTTTGACGGACCCGCTCGAGAGCCAGGTCTGGGTCCAATTCCGGGGCTGTCCGGGTGCTGACATGTCGACCTCCACTGTCCGACGCCATCGCCGGGTTCGATCAGGACTTTGCCGCCTCGGGCGCGGGCCTGTCTATCAACACGGCGAGGAAAAGCGCAGGTCCGCCATGTGCGCGCCAGGCGTGGCTGGTGCCGCGCTGGATCACGATCTGGCCGGGCCGGATCGGCGTTTCGCCGGCGTCCAGCACAAGGCTGGCCTCGCCCTGCAGGAGACAGATAACGTCCAGCGTTTCGGTTCTGTGCATCGCCGGGTGGATCGATTGGTCGGTCAGGTGATCCTCCGCTCCGAAATCCGCGAAGCGCTGGCGTGTCGCGGCGTTGATCTGTTCGCGGGGGACGTCCCCGGGAACCGGGTGAACCATGAACCAGCGCACCTTCACCTTGCCGCTGTCCGGCGACAGGCGCGCGGAGGAGGGGCCCAGATCCTCGTGCGTTTTGGGGTCGAGCACGCCGGAAACCGCGTCGTGCCAGATGTCGAACAGACCGCCGATCTCGAAATCGCCGCTCATTGTCGACGGCGGCCCGTCGACGATCAGCACGGATCGCCCGTCCGCATCGTCCCCGGTGACAAGACGGCGAAAGATCGCCGGATCGACGCCTGGTGTTGCGGACATAATCGCCTCCCTCGTTTTTTGTTGAGGCGAGGATGGCACGCCGGCGTCGTCGCGGCCAGTTTGCGGGGCCGGGCTCACTCGCCGGTCGTCTCGTCGGGATCGTCGCTTCGCTTCGTCTCGCGCATGGCGCGGGAGTTGGCGTCGACCTGGCGCAGGCAGTCCATGCGCTCGTCGGTGTCGATCACCTCCCGGCATTGCCGTCGCGCTTCGGCGTCGTAGCTCTGCTGGAAGCTGCCGCAGCCGCCTATGCAAAGGGCGCCCGCGATGGCGGCGAAAACGAAGGACCTCATTCCGGCTTCTCCCCTTTTATGCGGATGCGCCGTCAGGTTTGCGCTCAGCGCGCCGCCAGTTTCTGCACCGCCTTGTGGCGGGGACAGGACACTTCATGGTCGTTCACCAGACCCACCGCCTGCATCACGGCGTAGACGATGACGGGTCCGCAGAATTTGAAGCCGCGTTTCTTCATGTCCTTCGCGATCGTCTCGGACAAAGGCGTTTTCGCCGCGACCTCTCTCCAGGATTTGAGCCGGTTCACGATCGGCTTGCCGTCGACGAAATCCCAGACATAGCGTGAGAAGTCCTCGTCCCGCTCCGCCATGTCGAGGTAGATGCGCGCATTGGATAT
Source organism: Hyphomonadaceae bacterium (assembly GCA_041398225.1). Classification (GTDB taxonomy): domain Bacteria; phylum Pseudomonadota; class Alphaproteobacteria; order Caulobacterales; family Hyphomonadaceae; genus JAWKVD01. The sequence continues at coordinate 17,960 of JAWKVD010000017.1, forward strand.
CATCGCGTTTATCTTGGCCGGACTGCGAATGACCCCGGGATTCTTCAGCGCCTTCTCAACGCGCTTGTCGGTCCATCGCGCGATGCGTTCCGGGTCGAAGCCGTCGAACTCAGCCCGCATCGTGTCGCGTTTGCGCAGGATGGTGATCCAGGACAATCCCGCCTGGAAGCCGTCGAGCTGGAACTTCTCCCATAGCGCGCGGCTGTCATAGACCGGCACGCCCCATTCGTGATCGTGATAGTCGCGATAGAGCTTGTCGTTCGCGGGCGCCCAACCGCAGGGAAGATTGTCGAGCGGCTTCATGTCGTCTTCGCGTCCTTGCGCAGCATCCGTTCCTCTTCTTCGAGCCACGCGGGCGGGTCCACCGTGATCTCGCGTCCGTCCTGAAGGACAAGCGGGGCGGTTGCGTTCGCCAGCCGGTCGATGCGGATGCGCGCAAGGCCGAGTCCTCCGGCCGCCGACGTGACCTGACCGATTTCCAGCCCGTCCGCGGAAAAGGCGGCGGGCAGGGCGCCGCGTTCGTTCGGGAAGCCGCCGGGCAGGCGGACCTTCAGGGTGCGTCGCCGCGCGGTTCCTCGCCGGTGCATGCGCGAGACCACCTCCTGGCCGACGAAACAGCCCTTCCGGAAGTCGACGCCTCCGAGCAGGTCCAGATTCACATCGGCGGGAAAGACCTCTCCCGAGGCGAAGTCCGCGTCCTGTTCGGGCACCCCCGCCGTGATCCGGGCGGCGTGGTAGGGGCCGTCGTCGGCGTGCGCCGACGGGGCGGCGTCGCTTCGTTGCGTGTAGGCGCGAGACGGCAGGGCGGGGGACCGCGGGTCGGGCGCGCCATCGAAAACCGCGACCTCCAGATCGTTTCGCTCGGCGATCGCGACCTTCGCGCGGAGCCGGAACATGGACAGCTTGCGCTTGAGATCCGGCGCGACCGAGGCCGGGCAGTCGAGCAGAAATCCTTCGGCGGTTCGCTCGATGAGAAGTTCCGAGATGATCTTGCCTTGCGGCGTGAGCAGCGCGCCGAAGCGCCTTTCCCCTTGCGACAACCCGAGCACGCCGCAGGTCAACAGCCCCTGCAGGAAGGTTTCCGCGTCGTCGCCTTCAACGCTAAGGATCGCGCGATGAAGAATTGTGCGGGCGGACGGGATGTCGGCGTTCATCATAACCTCGTCCTAACCATAAGGCCGGCGTAAGCGAAATTTCGCGAAGTAGAAGTGTTGCAGGCAGTTTAACTCTCGGTCACGTGCACTGCCGCTTCTTTTCAACAGGGGGGACCCATGCGATAGTCCGGCCCGTCGGATTAGGCGGTACACAATCGTTTCAGTTTGACAGCCCACGGGCGCGGCCAAAGCGTCCTTTATTGTTCCGGGGCGATGCTCCGGACGTTTTTCGAAAGACTATCTGACTATGGCGAACGGCACTGTTAAGTGGTTCAACGAACAAAAAGGCTACGGTTTCATCCAGCCGGAAGATGGCGGAGCTGATGTGTTCGTTCACATCTCTGCGGTCCAGCGTTCGGGTCTCGCCGGCCTGACTGAAGGCCAGCGCGTGAGCTTTGAGCTCGAGAAGGACAAACGCTCGGGAAAGATGGCGGCGTCTCAACTGCAGGCCATCTAATACAATAATTGCTGCGGTTCTTCCGCACTCGATACTGTAGCGGGCTGGCTCTATGCCGGCCCGTATTCGTATCTGGAGCATGTTTCCGACATTTCGCCCGGATTGTTCGCGCCGATATTTCCGGGGTGTTGGTCAGCTATCCGCTCAATCGTCGAGCAGCCCCAGTCGCCTCAGATCGGCGATGAGGGCGGAGTCAGTCGCGACGCGAACGCGCGTTGCGCCTTCCGCCGCCAGCCGCTCAAGCGCGGCCTGGACGGTTTCGTCCGCTTCCAGCTCCAGCGTCGCGTCATAGCTATCCGCGTCGTCGTCGATGGCGAGCCAGGGGCGACCGGTGCGCAGCTTGTAGAAAAAGCCGCGATTGAGCTGGTTCGCCTCGTGCTCCATCACGCCCAGCAGCACCGGCACGCCCGCCTTCTCAAGCAGCGTCGCGCCGTGCGCCGCGTCAGGATTGGGATCGCGGCATGCGATGATCACCCGGGCGACGCCGGCCCGGATCAGGCGATCGGTGCAGCTCGCCGCGCCGCCTGAACGCCGGGAGCACGGCTCCAGCGTCACATAGGCGACAGCCCCGCGCGCACGTTCACCGGCTTCGGCGAGCGCCGCCTCCTCGGCATGAGGGCGGCCGCCATCGGCCGTGGCGGCCTCCGCGATCACTTCATCGTCGCGGACAAGGACGCAGCCGACGGCGGGGTTTGGCGCGACCTTGCCGAGCTGGGCGCGAGCCAGCGACAAGGCACGCCGCATCCAGCGTTCGTCGTCAGGGCCGGGCAGATCATCGCTCATGCGCCCGCCACCGACATGTCACGCGCCGGGCAGCGGCTTGGCGCGATCGGGATCGAGATAGCGCGCGCCGAGCACGTTGAGGCCGCCGTCGAGGTCGACCAGCAACGGATTGCCGGTCGGAATTTCGACGCCGGTGATGTCGTCGTCCGACACCTTGAAGAGGTGTTTGACGATGGCGCGCAGCGAGTTGCCGTGGGCGGCGATGAGGACGTTCTCGCCGGCCGTCAGCTTCGGCGCGATCTCGGCCGTCCAGTAGGGCAGGACCCGGTCGAGCGTGATCTTCAGGCTTTCGGTCTTCGGGATGTCGAGGCCGCGATAGCGCGGATCGCCCGACAGGTCGAACTCGCCGCCGGGTTCCTGCTCCGGCGGAGGGATGTCGAAGGAACGCCGCCAGACCTTCACCTGATCGGCCCCGTGCTTTGCGGCGGTCTCGGTCTTGTTGAGGCCGGTAAGCCCGCCATAGTGGCGCTCGTTGAGGCGATAGTCCTTGGTGACCGGCAGCCACACGCGGTCCAGCTCCTCAAGCGCCAGCCAAAGCGTGCGGATCGCACGCTTCTGGACGCTGGCGTAGGCGCGATGAAAGTCGATGCCGGATTCGCGCAAGAGACGCCCGGAAGCGCGTGCTTCCTTTTCGCCCTGGTCGGTGAGGTTCACATCCCACCAGCCGGTGAAGCGGTCCTCGAGATTCCACTGGCTTTGGCCATGTCTCAGCAGAGCCAGTTTGGGCATCCGTCGGTCTCCTCGCAGCGAGTGTGTGGGCGTTGATTATGCGGGGTAATAAGCAGGTTCAGACCCGCGAGGGAAGGGCCGGGCCTTCCCTCGTCACGATCCTCAGCGGTCTTGCGAGGGCTCGGCGTAGACCTCGCCGTCAAGATCGTCGAGTTTCCCCTGAAGATGTCTGCGTACGTCCTGAACGGCCTGGTTGTAGACGGCGGGCCCAAGCGTTCCGGCGAGATGATCGAGAATCAGGTTCGCCTTGTGCGTGCTCAGCGTTTCGTCGAACTCGCGCCGGAACAGGGATTGCAGCTGACTGGCGAGCCGGTCGCGCTGATCCTGTTCAAGCTGAAACGTCATGCGGCGATCAGTTCGACGAGACGCCGACTTCCGGGTCGGTCGGGGTGTCCGTCACCATTTCTCCGGGGTTGTCCTCGCGGCGCTGATAGGCGGCCAGCAGTGACGTGTAGGGCGGGGCGTACTGCCAGCCGGCCTCGGCGGTGTTGACCTTGATCTCGAAGTGGAGGTGAAGCGTGGTCGCGCTGCCGCCGAAATCGTTCGAGACATAGCCGATCACGTCGCCCTTCTTGACGGCCTGACCGGTCGCGACCTTCAGCTTCGCCATGTTGGGATGCAGGTAGCGGTAGATGCGGCCGCCTGCGCGCAGCGTGACCGAATAGGAGCCGACGTTGGAGATCGTTCCGTCCTCCACCGCCACGATCTCGTAACGCGTGCGGTCGGCCGGCTTGGCGGCGACCTCGGCCAGACAGCCTTCGCGGTCGCCGACGCGGATGTCCTGTCCAAGGTGCACCTTCCCGCTGGGGCAGAAGGTGGTGTTGTAGTTCGAGGTGCGTTTCTCGCAGAAATTGTCCCGCCACGGCGCGGTGAAGTTGCGGGCGTCGCACTGGCTGCCGCCCACCGCGCCGCCGCCATAACGATAGACCTGGCTTTGCGGATGGGCCGGAGCCGTCCGGATCGGGAACACCATGTCTGGCGAGAATACGGTGGTGTCCGGCGAACCGGTCCCGGTGTCGGGCTCAAGGTCGCCGGGCGGATAGTAGAAGAAAGCCGGCGTCACGGCGGGGACCGTCGGTCCGTCCGTATCCGCGTCGGGGGCGGCGCCATCGGATGGGGTTGAGGCGTCGGTCGGCGTGTCGCCGTCCGCAGGGCCTGAGGTGTCGACGGGCTCGCCGGTTTCCGCGCTGACGGGCGTGCTCTCGTCGCTGGACACCGGGATGGGCGTTTCGGGACCTTCCGGGAAGGGCGTGCCGTCTTCCGGCGCGCCGAGATTGGCGTCCGGGTTTTCAATCACGGGATTGGCGTCCGCCGGATCGAGCGGATCGACCGGTTCGGTCGGCGGCGGCGGCGGAACGGTCGCGGTGTCGTCGGGCTGTTCTTCGGACGGCTCCACCCACGGCCACAACGCCACTTCGCCGACGTCGCAGGCGCTCAGGGCCAACGCCGAAGCGGCGAGCACCAGACCTGAAAGGACGCGAGGCGTCCGCTGTTTCGTTCCCGGCATGGTTCCAGAACTCCCACCTCTGGCGGCGCTGCGACCGTAAGCGGCCTGGCGCCCGCAAAGTCCAAGTCTGACGGGGCCAGTCTGGCCGGGCCCGTCCAGCCTGCGCGCTCTAGCGCGTCTGGGCCACGAACAGGCTGTCCACGAACTGCTTCGCCTCGTCTTCGGTGATGCAGGATTCGTCGCCGTCGATCTGGCGGCATTCGAACTCGACCAGATAGTCCGCGCCGAAGCGCGAGAACGAGATCTGGGCGCCGCCGTCGGTCAGGCTGAAATACATCTGGCTCTTGGCGTCGGGCGCCGCCTCGGCGCCGGTCGTGAAGGCGTTCTTGGTGCCGTTCACGATCGCATCGAACTTCGGCGTCTTGTAGGTGGCGAAATAGCCGTCCTCGGTCGTCACCAGGGCGGGCGGCGCGGCGTTCTGGGCGCGCACCACGCCCGAAGGCAGAAGCACGGGAACCTCCGGCGCTTCCTGCTGGCCGGTCACCGACATGGTGCGCACGGCGGCGTCGGTCACGTCGGACGATGCGCGGGCGTTGCGCGCCGCGTCCCAGTCGATGGTGGACTGAACCTGCGCCGGACCCGGAACGGGCGCGGGGGCATCCGTTGTCTGCGCGAGTTCGGCCGGCGTTTGCTGAGCCATATCGGCGGCGTCCGCCGGCGGATTCTCCTCGCAGGCGGCGAGCGCTGCGGGAATCGCAAGAGCGAGTAAGATCGAAACCGCACGCATCATCGTTCTCCGGGCTGCGCCATCAGATTGGGTTCGGCATAGGACACCGCGCCGCCGGCGGTCAGGCGCGCGGCCATCTCGCGCATCACTGTGAGGCGCCGCGCGGGCGGGATCGAAGCGCTCGGCGTCAGAACCAGCTCGTTGGAATAGGTCACGCGGTCGAGTTTAAGACCGGCGAATTCGGGATGTCCGGCCTTGAATGTCTCGAACTTCGCGGACGCCGCGCCTTCATCGCGCCAGAAGGTGTCGATGATGTCCTTGACCATCGCGTCGTTCTTGAACTTGACGACGATTTCGGCCCCGGCGTTCACGGGTCCGGCGACGCCCTGATTGAGTTGCGGCTGAACCGACGTCCCTCCCGGCGGAGGAGACGACGGGGCCGGTTCGGGCGCGCCGAGGGCGGTGCCCAGCAGCACCGGGTCCGGCTCGGCGACATCGCGTTTCGACATGGAAGCGCCGGCGATGGCCGCCATCACCGCGAGCGCCGCCGCGGCCGGGGCGACGAGGTTCCGCATCGCGCCGCTCTCCGCGCCGTTCCCATGGCTTCCAGTGCTGCTTGACCCTGTGGTCATGCGTTGTCTCCGTGGGGAAAGACGCCGCGCGTTCAGAGACGACGGGCCGTTCCATCGGTCCGAAAGGACCCCTGCAAGCGAATAACGCATTACTGCACCGCCGCGTTCGCCAGATTCAGCATGAGTCCCCCGCATGGGCGGTAGCACATGCCATCCTGTCCCGGGATCGGCGATGTACCCGGATAAGTCGAGCATTTTCCGGAACATTGCAACGCCGTGCGCGCGGTGGACGCGGCCAGAAGGCGATCGCGCAATTGCGAGGGCACGTCTGTCGGGAATTTCGCCTTCAGAAGCGCCAGCGCCGCACTGACATGGGGCGCCGCCATCGAGGTGCCGGACTCATAAGCGTAGAAGCACTGCGGAACCTTGTCGTTCGGATGCGCCGGGTCGTAGCAGTCGGTCGAGTATTTCGTGGAGAGCACGCCGTCGGGGCGGCCGTCGCCGTCGTCGTCGCGGGTCATGTCGCCGCCGGGCGCCATGATGTCCACGTCCTCGCCGAAGTTCGAGTAGGGCGTGAGCACGCCGCGCGCATCGCCCGCGGCGACGACGATCACGTTATCGCAGCTGGCGGGCGCATAGTATTTGGTGTCGATGCGGTCGTTGCCGGCCGCGACTACCACCATCGACCCGCGCGCCACGGCGTCGTTGATGGCCGCCTGCATGGAGGCGGGGCAGGGCTCGAACAGGCCGATCGACATGTTGATGATGTCGGCCTGTTTCTCCACCCAGACTTCCTGTCCGTCGCCGTCGCGCGCCGGAACGGCGCCGGCGGCCCAGCGAATGGCGTCGTTGATGTCCGACAGGCGGCCGCCGCAGCGGCCCAGCGCCCGCACCGGAACGATGGTGACGTTCCAGGCGCCGCCGGCGACGCCTGCGGCGTTGTCGGTGGAGGCGGCGCCGATGGTGCCGGCCACATGGGTGCCGTGGAAGGTGTCGCTCGAGGTCGGATCGGACGGGTCGCACTTGTCGCCGGGATCGTTGGGATCGGCGTCGCGACCGTCGCCGTCATTGGCGACCATCAGATCGGAGACCATGTCGAAGCCTTTCGCCACGTTGGGCGAATCCTTGATGTCCGGGTGAGACATCTGCAGGCCGGTGTCGATCACCGCCACCGTCACCGAACGCGATCCGGTCGTCTTGGCGCGGTTCCAGAAGTTCGAGAAGCTTGCGCCGCCGGCCGATTGTCCGGGCAGCCCGCCATTGTCCTTGAAGTTCCATTGCAGACTGAACAGCGGGTCGTTCGGCGTGACGGAAACGGCTGTCGGCGTTTGCGATTTCGGGCGCCGGATCAGCTGCGGCATGAAGATGTAGTCTTTTTCGACGTATTCGAAGTCGCCGGTCGCCTCGAGCTGTTTCACGACGCATTCGGTGGCCAGAACCGGGTCGGCCTGCATCTGCGCCTTGGTGATGTCGCCCTTGCACTCGTCCTGCTTGCGCTTCTTGTGGCGTGCGAAGCGCGCACGCATGGCGTCGACCTTGGACGGATCGAACTTGCCGCGCTCCACGAATTTGGTCGGGTCAACGCCGATGACGATGCGCATCTCGCCGCTTTCCTCGGGCACGACGATGCCCGACAAGCCCATTTCATCGAGCTTGGCGTAGGCGCGCTCGCGCACTGGAAGCGCCTTTTCGACGTTCAGCTTGGAGCGCGCCGCAAGCTCACGCGGCATCGGCGCGGACTTGTCGACGCTGCGCCGCACGATTTCATCGCCCAGCCTCTGAGCGTCCTCGGTGCGGGGACGAATGGTGTCGGCCGCGACTTCGCGGGCCTTCAGGAGCGCTTCTCGCGAAACTTCCTTCTGATTGACTTCGAGGTCGCGCTTCAGCGCCTTCGGCGCCTCGATCGAGCGTTCGACCAGTTCGGCGGCTTCAGGCGCCCGGATCCCCTCGATCGTCTTCAGGGCGCGTTCGCGCACGACCGGCGCCGGGGCGGCCATGGCCGGCGGCGGCGCGGCCTGGAGTTCGCTGGATTCCGGAGCGCCGGCGGCGGCTTCCGGCGCCGCTTCCGCGACCTCGGGTTCGATCTCGATCACGCCGTCATCCTGTACGGCGATGTCCTCGACCACCGGTTCGACCAGCACCGCCTTGGGTTGAGCGATGACCGAACCGACGGCGTAGAAGCTCTGCGTCGAGAGCATTTCGTCCAGCGAGACCGGAGCGACCTCCGTTGCGGCGATGCGAACGCCGTTGAGCGCCCTGGCTTCGAGCGGCGCGGCGGTGAGCGGGTCTTCCGGAGGCGCACCCAGAATCTCGGTGTTGATCTGCTTGGCGACCGCATCGGTCAGCTCGGACAGGGCGTCCAGCCGTGATTGTACGGCGTCGCAGGCTGAAAGCGCGAGCAAGGCGGCTCCGACACCCAGCCAGCGTGCGTGACGCCAGCGCAATTCTTTCTTCGCGGTCATGATCACCCTCACCAGTTTTCCGGCGCGCCAGGACCCCCGCCGGAAGGCACGCATTTACCATACATGCCGGCGAACCAGAACGGTCTGACGGCAGAGAGCCGCGATCGGCTGTTGTCCGGAAGCCGCCCTCTGGCGCGGCGATTCAAAAAAGACGAGCATGTGCTTCCGCCGCCCCTTGGAAAGACGATCCGCCTTCCCACCTGATCGCTCACGCGAAAGGCGACCCCCGACAAGGGCGTTCGATCCGCGCCGCCTTCGATGCGGCTCAGACAGAAAAAGACCCGCTCAGAGAAAAGACTTGCAGATCATGCGGTATGTAAACGCTTCAACATGGACCAAATGGGCCACACTTCTCGCGATGGCGGGCGGATTCGGGGCTTTTGCAGTGGTTGCGGTGGGGTCCGGCGGCGGGCTTTTCCTCAACTAGCCCGCGTCGCAAGGGCGGCGTCCATTTCCTCGTCCGACCATCCAAAATGGCGCCCCAATTCGTGAACCAGAACGTGCGCGACCAGCTCTTCGAGGGTCACGCCCGGCGATCGCGCCCATTCATCCAGGATCGCCAGTCTGTAGAGCCAGATCATCGCCGGCAGGTGAGAAGGCGCGGACAGCGCCTCCAGCGTGAGCGTCACACCGGAGTAGAGCCCTGTAAGATGGTAGGGGTCTTCGATGTGCAACGCTTCGAGGGTTTCCTCGTCGGCGAGGTCCTCGATTCGAATCGGTACGCCGCGCGCCAGCGACCGGAAGGGTTCGGCCAGGCCGTCGAGAGCGGTCTCCGCCAGTTCGGCAAAATCCTCGAGCGTGGGCGCCGCGCCCCAACCATCGGTGCTGCGTGTCACGTTATTGTTCTCCAGCAACTGCGCCTTGGTTGATGCCGGGGCTTGGCAAGGCGTCGAATGCGGGCTTTGTAGCGCCCTCAACCTGACCCAGCGAGGGCGCGCCGTCGTCCGAATCGGGCCGGGATCTCGGGAGGCGTCGTATGTCATTTGAAACGTTCAGGAATTACGCAACCACACTCCGAATCTACCAGCGTAATCTGAACGGCCGGAAGTTCGAGCCGGAAGCGCCCTATATGCGCTATGTCGTCAATCCGGGAGACACCTGCCTGCATTTTGGCGGGTCGGACGGCCGGCATTCCTTCCTGCTGTCGCAGCATGTGGGGCCGCAGGGCCGGGTCCATGTCTATGAACCGTCGAACTATTCCTATGCGATCATGGCGCGGCTGATTCGCTGGCACCGGCTCAAGAATGTGACGCCGCACAACGCCGCGATCGGATCGGCCGAAGGCACGCAGATCCTGTCTGTCCCGCGCAAGCTCTCTGGCCATATCGGGCGCGCCTATGGCGTCGTGTCCGACGGCGGCTCGACCGCCTCCGAGCAGGAGCTGGCGACCGGCAACCGCACCGTGTTCATCGATCAGCCCACGGCGGTCGTCTCGCTTGACGGATTGATGGCGGCCGAGGGTCTCGATCATGTCGATTTCATCCGCTGCGATGTCGAAGGCGCCGAAATCCGACTGATCGAGGGCGGCCGGAAGACGCTCGAACGCGATCTGCCGAGCCTTCTGATCGAGATTCACCCGTTCTCGCTGGAGCGGAACTTCAATTCGAGCGCCGAGGACGTGCGGGACTATTTCCTCAAGCTCGGCTACCGCATGTGGCAGCTCAACGACGACAATTCGCAGCTGATCGAATCGACGCAGATCGATCCCAAACGGCGCTGGAAGGACTATTTCCTGATCCATCCCAGCCGCGCCGGGAAGCTTCCGCCGGGTCTGTTTCGCGACGCATTTGCGTCCTGAGGCGTTGGGCGCGATAACCGGCACGTAACAGGAACTTCCGCGCCGCCGGCGCCTGCCCGGAGCCATGATGCCCTCAGTGCTCGCAAACGCCCCGTTCGGGGAGCCGGTCCCCGCGGGCCGCGCCGCCGAAATCGTGCGCGGGGTGGTGCGTCTGCTCGAGAACCACGGTCTGGCCTGCCTGCTCGAGGTCACGCTGGCCAATGGCCGCCGCGCCGACGTCATGGCCGTTTCCGCGAAAGGGGAGGTGGTGATCATCGAGGTGAAGTCAGGCCTGCAGGATTTCGCCAGCGACCAGAAATGGCCGGAGTACGGGCCGTTCTGCGACCGGTTCTACTTCGCGCGAGGTCGGCTACGACTTCCGCGAGCGCATTCCCGATGATGTCCGGCCTGATCGTTGCAGACGGTTTCGGCAGCCATCGTCCGCAGTCCGGACGAACAGCGTCTCGGCGCCGGCGCAAGGCAGCTGACGCTTGGGTTCGCGCGGCTCGGCGCGTTGCCTGCAGCGTTTGCGCCGGGCGGCGCTTGATCTCGCCGGGCCGTCGTCGGCCGACGACGCTCCGGGCGATGCGAAGGGCGGCGGGCGAGGCGAGACGACGGTTGGCTAGGGCGGGGCGACCCGGGCCGAAACGGAACGATACAACGACGGACAGGTGACGCAGGCCGCCATGGCTTTGAATTTTCCCATTGCAGCTGACGCCGCTTCGGCGCTCACCGCGCCGCGCGCCGAACGCGGACGGGCCGACGCCGAGACCGTCGCGGCGGGGCCTGTCGCGCTGGTCTCGGAATGGTTGCGTCCGACGCCCGAGGAACTCGCGGTTCTGCGCACGGCGCTCGAGGCCGGCGCCGCGGGCGGGTTCGTGCAGGTCTATGAGGACCCCAATGGCCGCCCGATGTTTTCGGTGACGTTCTGGCGACCTCAACCGGCTCAGGCGGGCCGGTCGGCTCCGCGCGACGAGACGCCGCGCGCCGCCGGAAGAGGATCACACCGACGATCTCTACTTTTCCGAAGACGCCGCAGCCAGAAGCGCACGCCCGCAAAGCCGTCGTTCGATCCTCGCCAGCTCGATCTGTTCGCCGGCCCGGGTCCACGAGCGCCCGGTCGAGGGAGCGAAGGCGGCGAGACGTTCGGGCTGGACGAGGTTCCCGGCTCGCGCGACTAGGCCTCGTACTGCCCTTGGCAAAATGGGCCGGGCGAAGTGGGCCGCACTGGATCGCCGCACTGGACCGGAGTTCCGTGATTGCGATACCCCTATGCTCCAGGGTGAATTCTGCGGCGCGGCGTTCGCTTCGAAGAAACAGGGCCAATGGTGAAGAGCGACGAACGTCAGTCGGAACAGGCAAGCGAAACGCTTGGCGCGGCCGAGCGTGCTCACCTTGCGGACCTGTTGGAGCGGGTCGCTTCAGACAAAGACCGCGAAGCGTTCGCCGAACTGTTCGGGTTCTTCGCGCCGCGCCTCAAGAGCTATCTCATGCGCCTCGGGTCCGACGCCGCGCAGGCGGAGGAGATTGCGCAGGACGTCATGGTGACGGTGTGGCGCAAGGCCGATCTCTACGATCGCAAGCAGTCCTCGCCGTCGACATGGATATTCCGGGTCGCCCGCAATCGGCGCATCGACCTGTTCCGCCGCAGCAAGACCGTGGAGCTGGATCCGGAGGAGCCGATGGTGCTTCCCTCCGCGCCTCCGCCGCCCGAGGCGGGCGTGGAGGCCATGGAGATCGAAGCGCAGGTGCGCGCCGCCATGGCGGTCCTGCCTCCCGAACAGCTCGAACTGGTGCGCCTGGCTTTCTATGAAGGCCTTTCGCAAAGCCAGATCGCGGAGGCGCTCGGGATACCGCTGGGCACGGTCAAGTCGCGCACCCGGCTGGCGTTCGCCCGGATGAAGGAAAAGCTGCGCGATGATTGATCCGTCCGCGTCGGAGCGCCGTAAGGAGCGCGGACGGTTTCATATCGTCCCAGGACCGCAGGAGACTCGAACGTGATATCCGTCGAGGAGAGCCCGGAGTTCGACGCGGAAGCGTTCGCGGCGTTTGCGTCCGGCCGGTCCGATCCGATGCTGTCGCTGTTTCTGGACTGCGTGAGCACCGGGCGGACCCGCGACGCGATGACGGCGCTCGCCGCCGCCGGCGCCATGCTGGAACGGGAGACGCCCGCGGCTCTTTCGGACGGCGCGCTGGAACGCGCCATGGCCGCGATTGAGCAATCGCCGTCTCCCGCGGCTGCGCCGTCGCGTCCGGCCGACGTCGACTTCGAAGCGATCCGGTTGCCGCCGGCGCTGGTGTCGGCGCTTCGCGACGCCGAGCAGCGCCGCGCGTGGAAACCGCTGGGGCCGGGCATCCAGGTTCTTGAGCTCGGGGAGGGCGGTCCGATCCGCGCCGAGCTGATGCGCATCGGGCCCGGCGTGGGCACGCCCCGGCACACGCACAAGGGACGCGAACTCACGCTTTGCCTGCATGGCGGTTTTTCGGACGGACGCGGCGCCTATGGTCCGGGCGATATCGTCTATGCGGACCGCTGGGTCACGCACCGGCCGGTCGCGGATGCGGACGGGCCCTGTCTCGTTCTGGCGTTGACCGACGACGGACTGAAGTTCACCGGCGTGCTGGGCTTGATGCAGAAGCTGTTCGGCGGCTGAACCGGGCGCCGCGCCTCATGCGATGCGGGGGGCGCCTTCCAGCGGGTAGACCGCTTCCTCGACATAGCGGCGCGAGCCCTTGGACACCCAGGACGAGTAGAGCGCGAAATGGTCCGCCCAGAAGGGCTCGGTCCGAAAGCCGCCATTGCGTTCGCAGTAGGCGGCGGCGTCGACATCGGTCATGGCGCGGCCGTGGGCGAGGGTGACATGCGGACGAAAGATGCGCGCTTCAGGCTGAAGACCGGCGGCGCGCGCGGCGCGTTCGCACGCCGCCGCGAGCCGTTTCAACGCTTCGGGCGCCTCGACGCCGGCCCACAGCACCGACGGTTCGCTGCGCCCGAAACTGCCGATCCCTTTCAGGCTCAACTCGAACGGCGCCGCGACAATGTCGCCGAGCTCATAGTCGAGTTCGCGCGCCAGCGGTTCGTCGATCTCGCCGAAGAAGCGCAGGGTGAGATGCATGTTTTCCTGCGGGCGCCAGCGCGCTCCCGGAACGTCGTGCTGAAGCGTCGCAAGACGCGCGCGGATTTCCTGCGGAAGCGGAACGGCTGCGAAAAGGCGCAAGGGCATGGCGGGACGCTAGTGGCGTGAGGCGAGCGTGAAAAGCCTTATGCGCGAACGCATTTCCTTAACCCTACAGCAAGGTCCGCGCGCGTGTAGGGCCGATTACGGTCACATGCACGTCAGACAGGCGCCGAGACGCTCCGGATTTGCTTGTGTTCCAAGGGTCACACCCTCATATTGACGTCAGAAGCTCTCCGGACGGAGGGCGCAGAGAAGGTTGGACTTAAATGGCTGACTATCGTTTCGCCAACACACGCGGGGCCGAAGGCGCCGTGGACGTGTCGGTCGACGCCGGGCTGAGGGCTTTCATGCTTGGCGTCTTCACCAAGCTCGGGCTCGGCATCGCTCTGGCGGGCGTGCTCGCCTTCGTGGCGGGCACGGTTCAGCCCGTGGAGCAGCTCGTTTTCCACACACCGCTGCTCTACGTCGTTCAGTGGGGTCCGGTGGCGCTGCTGTTCGGCTCGATGTTCTTCATGAAGAACCCTTCGCCGCTGGCGACGGGCATCATGTACTGGGCGATCGTCACGATGATGGGCCTCGGCCTCGGCATCTGGGTAGTGATGGCCGGTCAGCAAACCGGAGCGGTCACCCGCGGCGGCATCGATATTTCGCTCACCTATGTCACCATCGCCAAGGCGTTCCTGATCACCGCTTCGGCCTTCGGCGCGCTGGCGCTGTGGGGCTACACCACGAAGCGCAATCTCGGACCGATCGGCAACTTCGCGATCATGGCGCTGTGGGGCGTCGTGGCGCTCTCGCTGCTGAACTTGATCCTGCCGCCGTCCTCCACCTTCGAGTGGATCATCATGGCGGCCGTGTTCGGCCTGTCGGCCTTCCTGGTCGCCTGGGAGACGCAGCAGCTCAAGCATGGCTATTACCAGTTCGCCGGCGATACGCGCAGCCTCGCCGTGATGACGAACTGGGGTGCGCTGAACTTCTTCATCTCGTTCGTGAACATGTTCCGCATCGTGCTGATGTTCCTGTCCTCGCGCGACTAGCGCCGGCGCAGGATGCAGCCACAAGACTGGAAGCCCCGGCCAAACGGCCGGGGCTTTCGCATTTTGGTGTACATTCTGACGGGCGGTTTCCTGATCCGGCAATTCGATCCGGGCGCTCTTGCGCCGCCATATGCCGGCTTCAGTCGACGACGCGGAACCGGCGCGAATCGAAGACCTTCAGAACCTGCGACAACTCCTGGCCGCGCTTGAGGATCTGGCCGGTGGCGTTCATCACGCAATACGCGCCCTGACGGCGCGCCAGTTCGGGGCGCTTTTCGACGGTCCAGTTCGGCGCTTCCGAGGCGCGCTGGTGCATGCAGAAGACGGCGTGGTCGGCGAAGGCCCCGATGGCGTAGTCGCGGCACTCGCCCTGGGCCACGAGGCGGCCGTAGACGGCGAGGATCTGCTCCAGTTCGCGGCGCGAGAACCAAATCTCCGGGCGTGGAGCGCGGCCGGGTCCGCCTGTAGAGGCGGACGACATGTCGGTCGGGGGCTGGAAGCGATTCAGATGCGTCTCCACGATTATCAAGGAGAAGGGGAAAGGCGGTCGCCGCTGCAAAGCGTGCAATTCTTACGAAGATTTCGCAATCCCGCCGCAATTACGGCTAGCCATGGCCGCGAATTCACGGCACATTTACCAAAGCCGGGCGGATGGTGAAAACACCGACCTTGGACCCAACAGCCCCCCAGCCCCCCAGGGTTGTGTTGGAGCATCCGTCCGGCGCCTAATTCCTCCCGAAAATTCAACTGTCTGGAGACTGCCCCGCAGGCGCGTCACAGTCATCGATTTTCGAAGATTCCAGGGTCACAGCCGATCGGCGCCGCACCGGGCGGCGAATCACCTGTAAGGCTGTGCGGTTCTTAACCAGAGTGTGTTTCCTTGCCGATCGCGGCGCGAGGACCACGCAGATGGACGGCGGGACCTTCCGGGGGCCGGCCGGCATGGAGACCACCGGATGGAGTTGCTGAGGGTAGAGGGCCTCGCAAAGACATTTGGCGCGCGCAGGGCCGTTCAGGGCGTGAGCTGGTCGATCGCGGCCGGAGAGACGGTCGCGCTCCTCGGCGCCAACGGCGCGGGCAAGTCCACCACCATGCGAATGATCGCCGGCGTGCTCGACCCGGACGCGGGCGACGTCTGGATCGACGGACGTTCCGTCGTTCGCCACCGCATCGCCGCGCAGTCGCGTCTGGGCTATCTGGCCGAAGGCGCACCGCTCTATGCCGACCTCACCGTGCGGGGCTTCGTGTCGTTCCTGGGCCGCGCGCGCGGGCTCTCGCGTACCGATCTTGAGGCGCGTCTTGAAGAGACGGCGCCGCTGGCCGGCATCGAGACCGTTCTCGACCGGCCGATCGAAACCCTGTCGAAAGGCTATCGGCGCCGGACGGCGCTGGCCGCCGCGCTGATCCATGATCCGCCCGTGCTGGTGCTGGACGAGCCGACGGACGGGCTGGACCCCAACCAGAAAGCCGCGATGCGCGGCTGGCTGGCGCGATTGTCCGAAAAGCGCGCCATCCTGATCTCGACGCATCAGCTCGAGGAAGTGAGCGCGATGTGCTCGCGCGTTCTGGTGATGGCCGACGGAAGGATCGTCGCGGACGACACCCCCGGCGATCTCGCCGCCTCGGCGGGCGGAGATCTGGGCGCGGCCTTCCGCAGGCTGTCCTCGCAGCAGACGGCGGAGACGGCATGTTGAGCCTGGCGCCCTCCATCGCCGCCGTGACCGTGCGCGAGTTGCGCGCATATTTCCTCACGCCGCTGGCCTATGTGTTCATCGCCATCTTCCTTCTGGCGCTGGGCGCGTTCACCTTCGAGATCGGCGGCTTTTTCCGGCTCGGGCAGGCCAGTCTCTCCAGCTTCTTCGTTTTTCACCCGTGGCTCTATGTCGTGTTCATGCCGGCGGTCGCGATGCGGCTCTGGGCCGATGAAAGCCGTTCGGGCGGGCTCGAATTGCTGCTGTCGCTGCCGACCCCGGTCTGGGCGATCGTCGCCGGCAAATTTCTGGCGGCGTGGGCCGTCGCAGGCGCGGCGCTTCTGCTCAGCACGCCGATGTGGATGACGGTCGCGTGGCTCGGATCGCCCGACAACGCCGCGATCCTGATCACCTATCTCGCCAGCTTTCTGATGGCCGGGGCGTATCTCGCGGTCGCGTGCGTCTTGTCGGCGCTCACCAGCAGCAGCGTGATCGCGTTCGTGCTGTCGGCGGCGGTCTGTTTCGTCATCACAGCGGCGGGGTTGCCGCTGGTGGCGTCGGGCGTCGCGTCGGCGTTCGGTCCGGGCGCGGCGGATGCGCTGGCCATGCTCTCGACCCTGAGGCATTTCGAAACCGCGCAGAGCGGCGTGCTGGAGCTGCGCGCCGTGATCTACTTCCTCAGCCTAATTGCGCTGTGTCTTTATCTGACCTCGCTCGCCGTCGATGCGCGGAGGGAGCGATGAGCGGACGCCGCAGATATGCGCTTCTCGCCGGTCTCGCCGCGATCCTTGCGTTCGCCGGCGGCAATCTCGCCCTGGGCAAATGGTTCGCCGGCGCGCGGATCGATTTCACGCAGGCCCGGCTCTACACGCTGTCGACCTCGGCGAAGCAGGTCCTGCGCCGCCTGGTCGAGCCGGTCGAGCTGGAGCTGGTCTATTCGCGTGAGGCCGGCGCCGCGGCGCCCGGCGCGCGGGCCCATGCCGAGCGCGTGCGGGAATTGCTGCACGAGATCGCGCTGCAGAGCGGGGGAAAGGTGCGGGTGCGGGAGTTGGATCCCGAACCCTTCTCGGAAGAGGAGGACCGGGTTTCCGACGCCGGTCTGTCGCCGGTTCCGGTCGAAGGCGGCGATCCGATCTATCTTGGCGTCATCGGGCGCAACACGACGGCGGACACCATCGTCATTCCGTTCCTGTCGCCGGATCGGGACGCGCTGCTGGAATACGAACTGGTGCGCCTGATCGCGCAACTGGACGATCCGAGTCCGCCGGTGGTGGCGGTGTTGTCTTCGTCGCTGTCCTATCTTGGCGACGGCGGCGATGCGGCGGACGCTTTCATCCTTCGCGAGATGTCGCGGTCCTTCCGCATTCGTACGGTTTCGCCGGATTTCGTGACGTTGCCGGCGGACGCCGACATCCTCCTGGCCTTCCATCCGCCGCAGCTTTCGGACTGGCAGGCCTATCAGGTCGAGCAGTTCATTCTCGCCAAGGGGCGCGCGATCCTCGCATTCGATCCGGCGGCGCGGGTCGAGGCCGCCATGGAGCGGCGATCGGCCAGCGCGATGCCGCGGTCCCTGTCCGATCTATTGGGCGCGGAGATCAGCGCCGACGTGCTCGCCGATCCCGAGTTGGCGATGCGGGTGACGGTCGACGCCGGCGGCGGACGCACCGCGATGCGCAGCCAGCCCTTGTTCATCGCCGCCACGCCCGATCACATGTCGCGTCGCGATCCGGTGACGGCCGACCTGACGCGCGACATCAATCTGGGTCTTACCGGGTGGCTGATCCCCGGAACGGACGCTTCGACGTCGTTTGAACCGTTGCTCACCTCGTCAGCCGAAGCCGTCGCGGTCCCGGCTGCCGAGGCGCTCGCGACCGACGATACGCGCGCATTGATCGAGAACGGGGTCAGGCTGGGCGAACCCAAACCGCTCGCGGCGCGGATATCCGGAAACCTGCTGTCGCACTTCGCTTCCGCTCCGCGTCCGGCGATGACCGGCGATCCTTTGCGCGACGCCGAGATACGCGAAGAGGTCTCCTCGGCGCCGGCGCCGCTTATCCGATCGGCGCGGCCTGCGCAGGTCGTGCTGATCGCGGATACCGACGTCTTCGAGGACGCGTTCTACATCAACCAGAAGACCGGCGCTCCGGCGGCGGACAACGCGGCCTTTCTGCTCAATGCGCTCGACAATCTCGCGGGCGACGATGCGCTCGCCGAACTGCGTTCGCGGACGCCCGCGGCGCGTCCGCTGGAACGGATCGAGGCGATGTATACGCGGGCGCGCAGCCGTATGGAGGCCGAGCAGGCGCAGCTTGAGGCGCGCCTGTCGGAGATCGAGCCGCGTCTGGCTGCGTTGCAGCGCCGCCGCAATGCGGAGATCAGCCAGGCGCCCTCGCGCGTCGTCGAAGACAGTCCGGACCTGCGCGCGGCGCGGGACGAGGCGAGAAGCATCCGCCGCCAGTTGCGGGACATCGAGCGCGATTACCGGCGCGATGTCGACGGGCTGGAGGCGTGGCTGAAATTCCTCAACATCTGGCTGCCGCCCTTGCTTGCGGCGCTGTGCGGCGTCGGCGTTTTCATCTGGCGCAGCCGGGCGCGAGGCGCCGCGCGATGAAGCTCACCCGATCGACAAAGCTTGTCTGGTGGTGGGCGGTCGCCGGTCTTGCGCTGCTGCTGGCGGTGGCGGCCGGCTGGCCGTCGTCCACGCGCGGCGCATCCGATGAAGGCAAGGCGGTCTTCCCGGCGCTTGGCGGGCAGGCCGGCGAGATCGCGCTGATCATGGTGACGACGCGCGAAGGCGCCTATCATCTGGTGAAGGATCCGGGCGGTTGGGTTCTGACCGAGATGCACCGCTATCCGGTTCGGGACGACCGCATCGCCGAACTCGTCTCGGCGACGGCGTCGATGCGCAGGGCGCAGACGATGACGCGCGATCCGCGCAAGCTCGACGCGCTGGGGCTGGGGGATCCGGCGCGCGCGGGAACCGGCGCGCTGGTCGAGATCGGAAACGGGCAGGGCGATGTGTTCGCGACCTTCATCGCGGGCTACAAGAGCGGCCGCAACTTCATCCGCACGCCCGACGACCTCCAGGCATGGGAGGTGACGGGCGATCCGATGCCGCCGCTTCATTCGCCCGCCCGTTGGCTCGATCTCGATGTGGCGCGGATCGCGGCCGCCGACATCGATGCCGTCGACGTTCAGCCGGTTTCCGGTCCGTCCTATTCGCTGGTGCGAGACGAACGCGGCGGCTGGACGCTCGATCAGCCGTTCGAGACGCGCGGCGAGCGATCGGCTTCGGCGTTTGAAACCGTGGCGCAGACGCTGTCACGCTGGTCGCCGAACGATGTCGTTCCGCTGGACGAACTTGAAGGGGCGCTGGGGGCGGGAAGCCAGAGCGCGACGACGCGCGACGGCCTGCGCGTGCGGGTCGATTTCATGCGTGACCGCAAAGGCGCGAGCTGGGCGCGGGTCACGGCGGCGTCGAGCGATGGAGCGGCCGGTTCGAAACAGGCGGCTTCGGCGCTCAATGCGCGGGCCGCGGGCTGGGCTTACCGGATACCGGATTCGGAGATCACGCTCGGCGCGCCGCCCCTGTCGGTGATCGCCTCCGCGGACTGACGCGGGGCGGACCTGACGCGAGGCCGGCCCGAAACGAGGCTGTACCTAAACGAAGAGAGGCGTCCCGATCCGCGCACGCCGACTCGCACACGCCGGCGGATGTCAGCGCCTTTGAGCCGCGCCGATCACCTTGCCGGTGGGGCCGCCGTCCTGAACCAGGATTGTGCAGCCCTTGCCGCAGTCGTTGGTGTGGTACGCCGTCTGCCCGCCGGTCCAGCGACCGAGCGTCTCGATCGAGGTGACGAGGTTGTAGTAGGTCATCGGCCGGCCTTCATTGGCGCCGCCTTTAGGCGTGAACGAAATCGATCCCGGACGCACCCGAACCAGAACCACCCAGGCGTCGCCTTTCCAGTCGCCATCGACCGCGACATCGCCGCCGGCGAAGCTGATCCTGGCGGGGTAGGGGGTGATGTCGCGGCGCGCGAATGCGCCGGCGATTTGCGGCAGGTTCACGCCCGAGGAGTGCAGCCGGCCGGAGAAGACGATCTGCGGCGTGTACGGTCCACGGTGTCCCAGCACGCGGTTATAGTCTTTCTGGCGCTCGCTGAACTCCGGCTTGGCGAACGTGTCGTCCCAGCCGAGATAGTTCCAGTAGCCGACCGGGTAGGTGAGCACGATCACATCGCCGCGAGTCGCCATTTCGGCGACGTTGCGGTTGGCCTGAGGACAGTTTCCGCAGCTCTGGCTGGAGAACAGTTCGACCACGGAGGGGCGCTCCGGGTGCTCCGGAATGTCCCGCATCGTCTGCGCCGACGCAGCGGACGCCCAAAGCGCCGCTACGACAGCCGCAAAAATCACCCGCATGGCGTTCATGCGTCCGGGATACCTGTTCGTTCTGACACGCACGAATCAAGACGGTGTGAGACCGGCCGTCCGCAGCGTCAGGTTTCGACTGGTTACGCAGCCTGGGCGAGGGACCTCAAGACATAGTGAAGGATGCCGCCGTGCCGGTAGTATTCCAGCTCGTTCTCGGTATCGATCCGCACTCGCGCGTGGAAGGTCTTCACGGCGCCGTCGGGGTATTCGACCGACACTTCGACGGTGTCGCGCGGCTGGATGTCGGCGACCCCGTTCAGGGTCACTTTCTCGGCGCCGGTGAGACCCAGCGACGACCAGCTCACGCCGTCCTCGAACTGCAGCGGCAACACGCCCATGCCGATCAGGTTGGAGCGGTGAATGCGCTCGAAGCTCTCGGCGATGACGGCGCGAACGCCGAGCAGACGGGTGCCCTTGGCGGCCCAGTCCCGCGACGAGCCGGTGCCGTATTCCTTGCCGGCGAACACGACCAGCGGCTGGCCTTCGGCGATGTATTTCATCGCCGCGTCGTAGATCCATTCCTGCTCGCCGCCGGGATAGTGTTTGGTGACGCCGCCTTCGACGCCCGGCACCATCTGGTTCTTGATGCGGATGTTGGCGAAGGTGCCGCGCATCATCACTTCATGGTTGCCGCGACGCGCGCCGTAGGAGTTGAACTCGCTCACGGGCACCTGATGCTCGGACAGGTATTTGCCCGCCGGGCTCGCCGCCTTGATGTTGCCGGCGGGCGAAATGTGGTCGGTGGTGATCGAGTCGCCGAACAGACCCAGAATGCGCGCGCCGGAAATGTCGGTGAGCGCTTCGGGGGTCATGGTCATGCCCTCGAAATAGGGCGGGTTCTGAACATAGGTGGAGGCCGGCGGCCAGCCATAGGTCTCGCCGCCCGAGACCTGGATGGCCTGCCAGGAGGCGTCGCCCTTGAACACGTCGGAATAGCGCGTCTCGAACATGTCGGCGGTGACCACGGTGCGTACCATGTCGGCGATTTCTTTCGAGGTCGGCCAGATGTCTTTCAGGAAGACGGGCTCGTTCTCGCCGTCATAACCGATCGGATCGGTCGTGAGGTCGACATTCATCGAACCGGCAAGCGCGTAGGCGACGACCAGCGGCGGAGAGGCGAGATAGTTCGCCCGCACGTCCGGGTTCACGCGGCCTTCGAAGTTGCGGTTGCCCGACAGAACGGAGCAGGCGACGAGGTCCTTCTCGGAAATGGCCTTGGAGATTTTCTCCGGCAGAGGTCCCGAATTGCCGATGCAGGTGGTGCAGCCATAGCCGACAAGGTTGAAGCCGAGGGCGTCGAGATCGTCCTGCAGGCCGGCCTTGGCGAGATAGTCCGTCACGACCTGGCTTCCCGGCGCCAGCGACGTCTTCACCCAGGGTTGAGCCTTGAGGCCGCGTTTCACCGCGTTGCGGGCGAGAAGGCCGGCGGCGATGAGTACGCTGGGGTTGGAGGTGTTGGTGCACGAGGTGATCGCCGCGATCACGACGTCGCCATGGCCGATCGAGTATTGCTCGCCTTCGACCTTGGCGCGATCGAGCGCGCGTTCGGCCGCGTTGAACTCGCCCGCCAGCGCTTCGGCGAACTTGTCATGGGCTTCGCGCAGCACAATGCGGTCCTGCGGGCGTTTCGGGCCGGCGATCGAGGGTTCGACCGAGGTAAGGTCGAGTTCGAGACGGTCGGTGAAGACCGGTTCGGCCATTTCGGCGCGCCACATGCCCTGCGCCTTGGCGTAGGCTTCGACCAGCGCGACACGGTCGGCGTCGCGGCCGGTGGCGGTCAGATAGGCGATGGTCTCTTTCGAGATCGGGAAGAAGCCGCAGGTCGCGCCGTATTCCGGCGCCATGTTGGCGATGGTGGCCTGGTCCTCGAGCGAGAGATGATCGAGTCCCTCGCCGAAGAACTCCACGAATTTGCCGACGACGCCCTTCTTGCGAAGCATCTGGGTGACGGTCAGCACCAGGTCGGTGGCGGTCGCGCCTTCCGGCAGCTTGCCGCTGAGGCGGAAGCCGATGACTTCCGGGATCAGCATGGAGACCGGCTGGCCGAGCATGGCCGCCTCGGCCTCGATGCCGCCGACGCCCCAGCCGAGCACGGCGAGGCCGTTGACCATCGTGGTGTGGCTGTCGGTGCCGACGCAGGTGTCGGGAAAGGCGACGGTCTCGCCGTCCTCGTCCTTCGTCCACACGGTCTGGGCGAGGTATTCAAGGTTGACCTGGTGGCAGATGCCGGTGCCCGGCGGCACGACGCGGAAATTGTCGAACGCGCCCTGTCCCCATTTCAGGAACTCGTAGCGCTCCATATTGCGTTCGTATTCGCGGTGAACGTTCTTGTTGAAGCTGTCGGCGCCGCCGAAATAGTCGACCATGACGGAGTGGTCGATCACCAGATCCACCGGAACCAGCGGGTTCACCTGTTTGGGGTTGGCGCCGAGCTTCATGGCGGCGTCGCGCATCGCGGCGAGGTCGACCACGGCGGGCACGCCGGTGAAATCCTGCATCAGAACGCGGGCCGGGCGGTAGGCGATCTCAACGTCGGCCTCGCCCTTGTTGGTCAACCAGGCGGCGAACGCCTCGATATCGGATTTGGTGACCGTCTTGCCGTCTTCGAAGCGAAGCAGGTTCTCCAACAGAACCTTCAGCGAGGCCGGCAGGCGGGAAATGTCGCCAAGGCCGTTTTGCGCCGCCGCTTCAAGGCTGTAATACGCGTAGGTCTTCGAGCCGACTTGAAGCGTGCGGCGGGACTTGAAGCTGTCGAGGGACGGCATGGCCGGTAGTTCCTTCCCAAATGTAGACGACTGGGGGGACCAGGGGAGACTCGCCCCTGTCAATCGCCGGGTAGGTACAGGACCGCGCACAATTCTGCAATTCGGCGAAGGGGAATCTCCACGTGGCGAATAGGAACGGCCCTTTGGATGGGCTGGAAACGCCGGATACCGGGCAGGGCGGCGGCCATGCCGGCGCCTCGGGCGCGGGTTCAGGCGGCGGTCCGCTGCTTGGCGTGGAGACGCTTTCGGCGCGGCGCGGATACCGGGTTTTGTTCGAAGGGCTCGATTTTGAGCTGCCGCGCGGCGGCGCGGTCGAGTTGCGCGGTCCGAACGGATCGGGAAAATCCACCCTGTTGCGCATTCTGGCCGGCCTTACGCGCCCGCACATGGGAATCGTTCGCATCTACCCGGACGATGCGGCTTCCGAAGAAACCGACCGGGCGCGGCACTATCTCGGGCATCTCGATGCGGTGAAGCCGGCCGAAACGGCTTTGGCGCAGGCGCGTTTCTGGTCCCGCTTCCTCACCGGCGACGTCTCGGCGGCGGAAGCGGCGCTGGAGCGGGTCGGTTTGTCGCGGCGCGCCGACGTGCCGGGTCGCGGCCTCTCCGCCGGTCAGAAGCGACGGCTGGCGCTGGCGCGCCTGGTGCTCGACCCCCGTCCGATCTGGCTGCTCGACGAGCCGATGGCCTCGCTCGACGTCGACGGTCAGGCGCTCGTGCGCGAGCTGGTGGCGGCGCATCTTGATCGCGGCGGCGGCGTGGTGGCGGCGGTCCATGGCGAGGGCTTCGCCGGCGCCACACCGCTCGATCTGCGCGATTATCCGGCCTCGCCGGTTGCGGCGGACATGTACTCATGAGTCTGAAGGGGGCGGGCGCAGCCTTCGTGCGCGAACTCAGTCTGGCCTGGTCGGGCGGCGGCGGCGCGGCGCTGCCGCTGGGCTTCTTCGCCGGCGCCGTCAGTCTCGTGCCGCTGGCGCTGGGTCCGGCGCCGGACCTGCTGCTGGCGGCCGGGCCGGGCGTGATCTGGATCGCGCTGGCCCTGTCGAGCCTCCTGCCGATGGAGCGCCTGTTTCAGGCCGATCTGGAGGACGGCACCCTCGACGCCTACGCCGTTTCCGGCGTCGCGCTCGAAGCGGTGGCGCTGTCGAAGACGCTGGCGCACTGGATCGCCACCGGCCTGCCGCTGTCGATCCTGTCGCCCCTGCTGTGGATCATGCTGCAGGGGCCGGTCGAATCGGCGCTGGTTGTCGCGGCGGCGGCGGCGATCGGGTCGCTGGCGTTCTTTCTGTTCGGGTCGATCGGGGCGGCGCTCGCCGCCGGCGTGCGGCGGGGCGGTCTCCTGATCACACTTGTGGCCATGCCGCTCTACACGCCGGTGATGATCTTCGGCGCCGCCACGCTGTATTCGGCCGCCGCCGGGGAGGGCGAGTGGAGTTCGCGGCTGATGCTGACCGGGGCGATTACGTTGTTCGCAGCTGCGGTGGCGCCCTTCGCGGCCGCAATGGCGTTGCGCAGCGCGCTGGACTGAGGGGGCGATTCTGGCGCGAGACGGGCGCTTTCCCGCTTCACCGCCAAACACACACGCGTGAGCGGTCCCGGCCGAACCGCAGCCGGCATTGGACGGCGGCGCGCTTTGTGTCGTATTCGGTTCGCGGTTAGGTACGCCGCAGTTTCCGCAAAAGAGGCGCAGGACACGTGTTCTCCTATTTCGCCAATCCCCACCGTTTCATGGCCGCTTCGGCGCCGTTCGCGTGGGCGTTCACGCTTCTGGGCGCTGGGCTGATCATCTGGGGCGTCAGCGTCGGCCTCACCGAAGACCTGCCGGGCCAGCAGCAGGGCGACGCCATGCGGATCATGTTCGTCCACGTCCCCTCGATGTGGCTGTCGATGTTCGCATTCGTCTTCATGGCCGGGGCGAGCGTGGTGTCGCTTGTCTGGCGGCATTCGCTCGCGGACGTGGCGGCGAAGTCGGCCGCGCCCATCGGCGCCGCGTTCACCGGGCTCGGCCTCGCGACCGGATCGATCTGGGGCTACCCGATCTGGGGCACGTGGTGGGAGTGGGACGCGCGCATGACCTCGGTGCTGATCCTGTTCTTCATCTACCTTGGCTATATCGCGGTCTGGCACGCGCTCGAGACGCGCGAGAAGTCGGCGCGCGCGGCCGCGATCCTGTGCCTTGTCGGCGCGGTCAATCTTCCGATCATCCACTTCTCGGTGGACTGGTGGAACACGCTGCATCAGAGCGCGACCTTCTTCACCGGCAAGAGCAACGCGCCGGCCGAAGTGAAGATCCCGATGTATGTCGTCGCGCTGGGTTATCTGTCGCTGTTCGGCGGGCTGACGCTGTTCAACATGCGCGCGGAGGTGCTCTCCACGCGCGTCGAGGCGTTGCTGCAACGCCGGCAGGCGATGGCGGAGTAGCGCGAACATGTTCGGTTTCGACAAGTACGGCCCCTATGTGGTCGCCTGTTACCTCATCGCGGGTCTCATCCTGATCGGGCTGGTTGCGTGGTCGGCGTTTCGCATTCGCAGCGCCAAGGCCCGTCTGAAGACGCTGGAGCAGCAGGACGACCGCACTCGGGACGATCGCACCCAGGCCGACGCACGCGGGAGCAAGGCGCAATGAAACGCTGGGCGGCCATTCTGCCTCTGGCGCTGCTCGTCGTCTTCATCGGCGTCGGGTGGTGGCGTCTCTCGGACGCCGACATGACCTCCGGCGGCTCGCATTCCTTCGCCTCTCCCGAACGTCCCGCGCCCGACATGGCGGTGCCGCTGCTGTCCGGCGGCGAGGCGCGCTTCGACAAGCTCGGCAAGCCGATGATCGTCAATTTCTGGGCCACCTGGTGCACGCCGTGTCTCGCCGAGCATCCGGTGCTTCTCGAGATGCGCGACGCGGGCGTTCCGATCCTCGGCGTGCTCTACAAGGATGAGGCCGGCAAGGGCGCGGCGTTTCTCGACCGCAAGGGCAATCCGTTCGATCTGGTGGGCGCGGACCCGGCCGGCGATGCGGGCGTCGCGTTCGGGATCGCCGGCGTGCCGGAGACGTTTCTGGTCGATGCAGACGGTCGGATCGTGAAGTCGCTGCGCAGTCCGCTGGACCGCAACGCCGCGCGGGCGTTTGTCGAAGCCTGGCGCGATCTGGCCGGAAGCGACGCGCCCGCGGGCTAGGCGCGGGCCTACTTCTTCTTCTTTTTCTTCTTCTTGCGCCGGGCGTCCTTTTCCTCGCGCTTGCGGGCCTTGGCCTCGGCTTTCTCGCGTTTCACCGCTTCGATTTCTTCGGCTTCGCGGGCGGCGTCGGCGGCGACGATCGCGGTCAGCGTATCCTGAAAGGACTTGCGGCGGCTTTTCGGCACCAGCCCCATCAGCGCCTCGTCGACGGCCTGCATGGCGGGCACGGCTTCTTCAAGCCGGGCGCGTCCGGCGCGGCTCAGCGCAACCGATTTGGCGCGTCCGTCGCCGGCGGCGGCGGTGCGCAGGACAAGTCCCTTGCGCTCCATGCGGGATATCATCTCCGCCAGCGTCGAGCGGTCGATGCCGGTGGCGCGCACAAGTTCAGACTGGCTGCAGCCCTCGGCTTCGGCGATGGCCGCCATCAGCACGGTCTGGCGCAGGGTGACGCTGTCGGCGAGGGCGGTCTTGAGGAACTGGTCGGAGATGCATTGTTGCGCCCGGCGCAGCAGGTGCGATGGGCTGTCGCTCAGCCGGAAGCCGTCGCCGCCGTCATCGTTCGCGCCTTTGGTTGTCGGCCCGCCATTGCGCTCTGCAGAGTTATGTCCAGCAGACATGAACCTGTCCCCGCGTTCCCGCCGATCGACCCTGGCCCCTTTCGGGCCGCACTAAAACGGGGTCTGAAACACCGGCCCTTGCCCGATCCGCACCGACTCGACGGATAGGTCAACGCACCTGCATCAATTATCAGTGCACGGTGACAATTTTGTATGAGTCTGACTCAAGGCCGGCCGGAAACCCGTTTGACGCCAAGGAAAAAGCCACGTGACCGAGAATAATCGCCCGCCTGCCTTTTCTATTCGCACGCCGGACGGCGAGGATCGCCCACGGCGCGTATGCGACGCGTGCGGTTTCATCGACTACGTGAATCCGCGGATCGTCGCCGGCGCGGTTGCGCACCAGGATGGCCGCATCCTGCTGTGCCGGCGCGCGATCGAACCCAGAAAAGGCTTCTGGACGCTGCCGGCGGGCTTCATGGAGGAGGGCGAGAGCGTCGAAGAGGGCGTGCTGCGGGAAGCGCGCGAGGAGGCCGAGGCGGAGCTGGAGCTTGAGGCGCTGCTCGCGGTCTATTCGATCCCGCGCATCTCGCAGGTGCAGATCTTCTATCGCGCCCGCCTTCTGAACGCGCCGCGTCCCGGTCCCGAAAGCGAGGAGGTGATGCTGGTCGAGTGGGACGCGATCCCGTGGTCCGAGATCGCTTTCCCGTCGGCGCGCTGGGCGCTGGAGCACTATCGCGCCAGCATGGGCCGAAGCGATTTCGCGCCGTTCTCCAACCCGCCGGACACGGACCGGCTCACGCGCTGAGGACCCGGATCGCCTGACGGGAGATACTGACGCGCGCCGCGCTTCAGGCGTTCGAGGGCGTCTGGGTCTCGTCGGGGATCTGGTGCTTCATCAGGAAGGGCACGTTGAGCGCGCCGAAGACGATGAACAGCGGGATGGTGATGAACAGTTTCGAGTTCGACCAGAAGTCCTCGGAGAAGTTCCGCCAGATCAGCTCGTTCAGGCCGGCCATGAAGACGTAATAGGCGGCCCAGCGCAGCGCGAAGATCTTCCAGGCATGGTCGGGCAGGTTGAAGGCGTGTTCGAAGGCCGTCTTCCAGATGTTTCGCCCGACCAGCAGGCTGCCGAGAATCGCGCCGGCGAACAGAAGGTTGATGATGGTGGGTTTGTAGTAGGCGAATTTCGGGTCCTGCAGCGCCAGCGTCAGGCCGCCGAACACCATCACGACGACGCCGGTGATAATCAGCATGGGCGGGGGCCGGCGGCCCTTGGCCAGCGTCCATCCGATCACGGCGGCCGTCGCCGCCATGAACACGCCGGTCGCCCAGTAGATGGCGTTCTCCTTGGACAGGAGACCGTTATTCTCCGGGAAGCGCCGCACAAGGTTGTAGGCGATGAACCAGGCGCCCACCGGCCCAAGATCGGTCCAGAGATTTCCGGGGCTGGTCGAGGCCCGCGCTGTCGGGCCGGCGCCGTTCGCGGTCTGCGGGGCGGCCGGGTCCGGCGTTTCGGTCTGTTGCGTGGGGTCTGTCATCTCGGCTCCCGTTGGAGGCCCTCACTAGCCGCGCCGGGGCGCAGCATTCAAGCCCGGGGCGCAGAGCGGGCGAAAACGGCGGTGAGCTGTTTTCGCGTTTCGGCGGCGTCCAGCGCGGCGGCGAGAATGGCGTAGACCGCAGCGCCGATAGCGGCCTTGAGCAGCAGCTCGCCCCATCCGCCGAACGCCGGGATCAGCATGACGGCGCCGGCCATGCCCGCGCACGCGAGGGCGATGCGGGCGAACTCGCCCCATGGCCAGGACATCGGCGCGAGACGGCGGCCGACGCCGCCGAGCAGAAGCAGCGCGAGAACATAGCAGGCCAGCGTCGCGTAAACCGCTCCCATCAAACCGATGCGAGGCAGCAGGATCGCGTTCAGCACCAGGTTCAGAACAACCGGGATCATGGTCAGCGCGGCGCGCAGTCCCGTGCGCCGGGCGAGCTGGAAGGCTTCGGATGCGTAGTGCATCGCAAAGCCGGACAGAAGGCCGCTGAAGGCGATCCACGGCATGATGGTCGCGGCCCGCTCGCGCATGTCTTCGGCGATCATGATGTCGGCCAGCGGCCGCGCGACCAGCGCGATGCCGGTCGCCGCCGGCGCGGCGATCAGGGCGAGCGTCGCCGCGCACCGCGCAGAGGTCTCGCGCAGCGCTTCGCCGCCGCCGGTCTCGAAGGCGCGCATCATCAGCGGCGAAGCGGCGGAGGCCGCCCACAGGCACATCAGGCCGACGGTCTTGTCGGCGACGCCATAGCCGGACACGTAGACGCCGACCTCCTCCGCGCCGAGATAGGCCGCGATCAGGAAGCGGTCGCCGGAGTCGAGCGCGATGTGAAGCAGCAGCGCCAGCGCGATCGGATAACCGTAGGCGAAGTATTTCGGGATCAGCGAGCGGTCGAAATGTCCTCCGCGCGAGGCGCGCAGCAGCGCGCCGCCTTCGGTCGCCGCAAGAACCATCAAAATGGCGGCAAGGCCCGCCAGCGGCGCGGCCGCGCCCCAGCCGAAGCGCCAGGCGAAGACGACGCCAAGCAGAAACGCGCCGATGTCCTGAACCATGCGCACGGCGGCGTAACGCCCGACGCGCTGGCGGGCGCGGTTCAGCTCCTGAGACAGGTTCACCACCGGCCACAGGATCAGGCCGAGCGCGCCGGCGGCGAGCGCCATGCGAAAGCCGGCATTGTCGCTGACCGGCAGCCCGCCAAGCAGGAGCAGGGCGGCGAGGCATCCCGAGGCCAGCGCGGCGGCCAGCATGGTCCGGATGTGCCGGGGCATGCGCCCGGCCGCCTGCGCTTCGGGCGCGAACCGGAACGCCGCCGCTTCGGCCCACACGATGACCAACGTGTAGATCATGTTCATGGCGGCCTGGGCGAGCGAATAGCGGCCATAGTCCGCCGCGCCCAGCAGGCGCGTGAAGACGTAGACGCCCGCAAAACTTGCGAGTCCCGACGCCAGACTCGCCGGCAGGTAGCCAAACAGGTGTCGCCAAAGCATGTTGTATCGTGCGTCCGCGGGTAGCGGGCGTATTAGAAGGGCAAGCCGTTCATGAAAGCTTTCGGCTCCGGGACGAGGCCGGGTCCGTCGCGCCGAAGCGCGATCATCGGCGCCGCCGCGGCGGTCGTTTCGGCGGCGGGCTTCGCCGGGCGCGGCTTTGCGTCTCCCTCGGACCAGGATTTCAGTTCGCTGTGGCCGCGATCGGGGCCGCCGGTTCTGCGCGGCGCGGTCATCGCCCAGCGCCTGCGCGTTCCGTCGATCGACGGGGAGACGTTCGCGGGCGGCCGGGCGGTCATGCCGGTCTATACGCGGGCGGATTTCGATGCGCTGGCCGAAGCCGGCGCCAATCTCGTGGTGATGTCGTTTCCCGGCGTGTGGTCGGTGGAGCCGCCCTACGGCCCGTCGAGCGAGGCGTTCGATCAGCTCGACGAGCAGATCCGGCTCGCGGAGGCGGCGGGACTGCACCATGTCGTCGGCTTTCGCTCCGGTCCCGGGCGTTCGGATTTCGTCTTCCATCGCGACGCAGCCGGCGACTGGTTTCCCGCACAGCTGATCGTCGACCGGATCTGGCGCGATGCGGCCGCGCAGTCGGCATGGACCGAGATGTGCGTGCAGGCGGCGAAGCGGCTGGCGGGGTCGGCGAAGTCCGCCGGCCTGCTGCTGATGGTCGAGCCCGACACGAACATGGCCGGTCTCGATCGCAACAAGCGAACGCTCGACGCCTGGTCGCCGTCGCGCTATCGCCGCCGCGTCGCGCGGATCTCGGACTGGCGGCGCATCGCGGCCGCGATCGCGATCAGGGTGCGCGCCGCCGCGCCCGCGCTTCCGGTGCTGATATCGCCGCCGGCCTTCGCGCGTCCTGATTTTCTTGAGGTGATGGGGCCGCCGCCGGTCGAGGGCTGCGTTTGGTGCGTGCACGATTACGAGCCGCGTGCGTTCACGCATTCGTCCGAAGGCTCGCCGGTCGCGTGGCGCGACGCCGCTCCGCCGGGCGAGGACGGGTTCGCTGAGCGGCTGGCGCAAGCGCAGACCTATGACGCGCCGGTGTTTCTGGGCGAGTTCGGCGCGCCGCGCTGGGCGCCGGGCCTCGGGTCGTATTTCAGGGCGCGCATCGCGGCTTGCGAGGCGGCGGGCGTCAACTGGGCGGCGTTCCGATGGCCGACGCACGATCCTGGCTATGAAGCGACCGACAATGTCTTCGCGCTCAAGGCCTCGAACGCGGCGCTGAAGGCGGGATGGGCGCGCAACGCCCGAAACGGTCGGCGCTAGCCGAACTGCAACAGGCTGAGACCGGCGGCCAGAA
The DNA here is from genome assembly GCA_041398225.1 of Hyphomonadaceae bacterium. Taxonomy (GTDB): domain Bacteria; phylum Pseudomonadota; class Alphaproteobacteria; order Caulobacterales; family Hyphomonadaceae; genus JAWKVD01. The sequence goes on from JAWKVD010000017.1 coordinate 49,230, forward strand.
CGATGGCGGCCAAGGTGCGGCGAACGCCGAAGCCTTCCTTCAGGAACATCCAGCCGATGAAAGCCGCGAAGACCACGGCCGTCTCGCGCATCGCGGAGATGTAGGCCACGGGGGCGATCGAAAACCCGTAGAGCGCCGCGCCGAAGGACAGGATCGACATCATGCCTGCGCCCGCGCCATAGCCGATGCGGGTGCGGATCATGCGGAACCAGTCGCCGCGCCGTGTCGCCAGCGTCACGGCGTTGACGCCGATCCAGTCGAGCATGAACAGCCACACCGTGAAGGTGAAGGGGCTGGGCGCCACGCGCGTCCCTTTGGCGTCGATGACATTGTAGATCGCGACGCCCAGACCGGTGACGACCGCCCAGATCAGCGCGGAGCGGCGCAGGCGCGGATCGACGCGCGAGGCGTGGTCGGGCAGGGCGAAGATCATCGCCGCGAGGCTCGCCACCACCAGGCCGGCGAACGAAAGCGGCGAGAGATGCTCTTTCAGGAAGACAGACGCCGCCAGCGCCGTCAGCAGGGGCGCCGTTCCGCGCATCACCGGAAACACCAGCGACAAATCCCCGCGCGAGAGCGCCCGCACCAGCGCGGTCTGGTAGAGCCAGTGCGCGGGCAGCGAGAAGGCCAGCATGGTCCAGGTGGCGGCGTTGGGCGGCGGAACGAAGAAGGCGAAGGGCGCCATGATCACCGCCGAAGACAGCGTCATCACCGATCGCGCGGCCAGCACGTCGCCGCTCGCCTTCACGAAGGTGTTCGCCGCCGCCAGCGTCACAGCCGAGAACAGGCCGAGCGCCAGCGCCAGCATCGCCGTATCGGTCACCGTGCAGGACCCCGCATGACAGGCAGTTCCTGCCTTACTTTCGGACCTGTCCATGCGTGAACCGGCCTCGCTTCGCAAGCGCCCTTGTGATTCCGCGCGAGAGGGCGCTAGCTGACCGAAACGTCCGGCCGCGACGACACAGCCGCAACCGCAAGGACGCAACCGCAGGGGCGCAAGGGGAGATTCGACATGCGGGCCGCCATTTTCTCTGTTTCGGTTCTGGCTCTCTCGATTGCGACGGCCGGGCTTCCATCCATCCTGCCGGCGCAGGCCCAGACCGCCGCTGCGCAGGCCTCGCCGGGCGAGGATGCGGCGCGGGAGGCCAGTTTCGACAGCTTCATCAGCTCGGACGAGATGAACGCCTGGATGAAGACGATGGCGGCCGAGCCCAACCATGTCGGGTCCGCCCACGACAAGGCCAACGCCGAGTACACGCTGAAGCGTTTCAAGGACTGGGGCTGGGATGCGAAGATCGAGACTTTCAAGGTTCTCTACCCCACGCCCCGCAAGGTGTCGTTGTCGCTCTCGGGGAAATCGTCCTTCCGCGCCACGCTGACCGAGAAGCCGGTGAAGGGCGACGCCACGTCCTCGCGCACCCGCAACGAGCTGCCGGCCTATCTCGCCTTCCAGGGCGATGGCGATGTTACGGCGCCGCTGGTCTATGTGAATTATGGCATGCCCGACGACTACAAGGCGCTCGAACGCATGGGCGTCGATGTGAAGGGCAAGATCGTCATCGCCCGCTATGGGCAAGGCTGGCGCGGCCTCAAGCCGATGCTGGCGCAAACGCACGGCGCGGTCGGCTGCATCATCTATTCCGACCCTGAAGACGACGGCTATTCCGTCGACGACGTTTATCCCAAAGGGTCGATGCGTCCACCGCAGGGCATCCAGCGCGGATCGGTCGCCGACATGACGCTTTATCCGGGCGATCCGCTGACGCCGGGCCGGGGCGCGACCGACGACGCGGAACGTCTCTCCCGCGAGGAAGCGCCGACCATCCTCAAGATTCCAGCGCTGCCGATTTCATACGGCGACGCGCAGCGTTTCCTGTCGGCGCTGGAAGGCAATGTCGTCCCGTCCGGCTGGCGCGGCGGTTTGCCGATCACCTACCATGTCGGCGGAACCGACGCCGCGAAGGCGCATCTGACGGTTCAGTCCGATTGGTCGCTCAAGACCATCTACAATGTCGTCGCGAAGATGGAGGGATCGGACTATCCGGACCAGTGGGTGCTGCGCGGCAACCACCATGACGGCTGGGTGTTCGGCGCCTCCGACCCGATCAGCGGCCATATCGCGATGATGGCCGAAGCCAAGGCGCTGGGGGAAATGGCCCGGCAGGGCTGGCGGCCCAAGCGCACGCTCGTCTATCTCAGCTGGGACGCCGAAGAGCCGATGCTGCTCGGCTCCACCGAATGGGCGGAAACGCACGCAGCGGAGCTGAAGCAGAAAGCGATCGCCTACGTCAACACCGACGGAAACGGTCGCGGTTTCCTCGGCGCCGGCGGCAGCCACTCGCTGCAGAACCTCGTCTCCGGCGTCGCCGCCGATGTGACCGATCCTGAAACCGGCGTCTCCGTCGATACGCGCCGGCGCGCGGGCATCCGCGTGCAGGCGGCCAGCGGCGCCTCAAGCATGCAGGCGATCGCGGCGGCGGCGGCCGATCCGTCCAGGGACGTGCCGCTCAGCGCGCTCGGATCGGGGTCCGACTACTCAACCTTCCTGCAGCACCTCGGCGTCGCCTCGCTGAATATCGGTTATGGCGGCGAGGGATCGTCGGGCGGGGTCTATCACTCCGCCTACGATACGTGGGAGCATCACTCGACCTTCGTCGATCCGGGCTTCGTCTACGGCGCGGTGCTGGCGAAGACCACCGGGCGCATCGTGATGCGGCTGGCCGACGCCGATCTGCCGGTTCAGCGCTATGGCGATTTCGCGGAAACGGTGTCGGGCTATCTGGATGAGGTGAGGAAGCTCGCGGACGCCAAGCGCGAGGCGCAGGTGAAACAGGCGGCGCTGATCGCGGCGAACGCCTTCCACCTGTCCGACGATCCCACCGAAACCAGCGGTCCGCCGACGCCGCTCAAGCCGACGCCCTATTTCAACTTCGCGCCGCTTGAAAACGCGGTGAACCGTCTGAAGGCCAGCGCGGGCGCCTACGACGCCACGTTGAAAGCGAAGGGCGCGGGGCTGTCCGCCGACGTCAAGGGCCAGCTGGTCGCGCTCGCGGGCCGAACCGAACAGGCGCTGACGATCGAGCCGGGCCTTCCCGGCGGGCGCGGCTGGTATCGCAACATGATCTACGCCCCCGGCCGGTTCACGGGCTACGGCGCCAAGACGCTGCCGGGCGTGCGCGAGGCGATCGAGGACGAGCGCTGGGACGATGTCGAACCCTATGTCGGCTACGCCGCGCAGGCGCTCAACGCCTATGCCGACAGGCTCGATGAAGGCGTCAAGCTGATGGGCGGTCCGGTCAGCGCCGGAGACGCCTCCGCGAAATAGGCGCTAGCCCAGCCCGACCAGCGCCCGTGCGAAGGTGCGGGCGCTGAAGGGCTGCAGATCCTCGGGCTTTTCGCCGACGCCGACAAAATGGATCGGGGTGTCGTAGCGGTCGGCGATGGAGACCAGAACGCCGCCCTTGGCGGTGCCGTCCAGCTTGGTCATCACCAGGCCGGTGACGCCGGCGGTCTCCTTGAACGCCTCCACCTGACCCAGCGCGTTCTGGCCGACCGTGGCGTCGAGCACCAGGATCACGTCGTGCGGCGCGGTGGGGTCCAGCTTGCGGATGGCGCGCACGGTCTTGGCCAGTTCGTCCATCAGCTGGGTTTTGTTCTGAAGCCGGCCCGCCGTGTCGATCAGCACCAGGTCGCGGCTTTCCTTGCGGGCGATGTCCACGGCCTCATAGGCCAGCGCGGCGGCGTCCGCGCCCTGCGGTTTCGAGATGAAGCGCGCATTGGCGCGGTCGGCCCACACCCGCAGCTGCTCCACGGCGGCGGCGCGGAAGGTGTCGCCGGCGGCCAGCGTGATGTCGGCGCCCTGTTGCGACAGCATCCAGGCGATCTTGCCGATGGTGGTCGTCTTGCCCGAACCGTTGACGCCGACGAACAGCACGATGCGCGGGGAGGGGCCTTCGGAAAAGTCGACGCTCAGCTCGCGCGGTTTCAGGATCTCCTCGATCCCTTCGGCCAGCGCCTCGCGGATTTCATCGCCCGTCACTTCGCGGTCATAGCGGCCCTTGGCGACGCCGGCCGACAGGCGCGCGGCCACTTTGGCGCCCATGTCCGAGGTGATCAGCAGGTCTTCCAGCTCCTGCAGCGTGTCGTCGTCCAGCTTGCGCTGGGTGAAGACCGAGACGATGCCGTCCGACAGACGCGAGGACGAGCGTTTCAGGCCTTCCTGCAGCTTGTAGGCGATGGTCGCTTCGCGCCGCGCCTGCTCCTCGGCGCGCTCGCGCGCGATCTTCTCCGCCGCCCGTTTCAGCCCGATCGGATCGTCGTCGTCCTCGACCGGCGGAGGCGGGGCGGGGCGTTCGCTGGCCGGGCCGAACAATTGTTCGTCGAGCGACAGTTTCGGCTTCGCGTCCTCTCCGGGCGCGAGCGGCTCCAGCGGGGTCTCGCCGGTCTCGGGGTCCGCCGGCTTCTTCTTTCCCCACCACAGGATCATGCGGTCTCCCCGGATACGGCGCGGCCCAGCAATTCGGTTTGGGTGCGGGCGTGGAACTCGAACAGGGCCGGCCGACCGGCGAGCAAGCCTTCGCCCGCGCCGTCGGTCTGTTCGATGCGAACGGGAGTGAAGTCGGGCAGGCGCGCGCGGCCGCCACGTTCGACCAGCGCCATGGCGCGTGCGCCGACATGGCGGTCCAGCCGCAAGGTCAGGCGGCGGTCGGCGGTCTCGCGCAGGCGCGCCGCCCGCGCCTTCACGGTTTCGCGGTCAAGCTGGGGCATGCGCGCCGCCGGCGTGCCGGGGCGGGGCGAGAAGGGAAAGGCGTGAACATAGTCGATCCCGCACGTCTCGATCAGGTCGAGCGTGTTGGCGAACATGTCGTCCGTCTCGGTCGGGAAGCCCGCGATGAAGTCGGCGCCGAATGCGATGCCGGGCCGGGCCGCGCGCAGACGGGCGCAAAGCTCGATCGCCTGCGCGCGCAGGTGACGACGCTTCATGCGCTTCAGGATCATGTCGTCGCCCGACTGCAGCGACAGATGCAGGTGCGGCGCGATACGGGCGTCGCCGGTCACAAGCTCGAACAGCGCGTCGTCGATCTCGATGGCGTCGATCGACGACAGGCGAAGCTGCGGCAGGTCGGGCGCCTCGCGCAGCACCCGTCCGACGAGATCGCCAAGGCGCGGCGCGCCTTCAAGGTCGGCGCCCCAGGAGGTGAGGTCGACGCCGGTCAGCACGACCTCGTGGTGGCCCGTGTCGACCAGCCGGCGAACCTGTTCGATCACGTCCTGCGGCGGCACGGATCGCGAATTGCCGCGGCCGAACGGGATCACGCAAAACGTGCAGCGGTGATCGCATCCGGTCTGCACCTGCACGAAGGCGCGCGCGCGGCCGTCGAGGCCGTCGACGGCGTGCGCCGAGGTTTCGCGTTCGGCCATGATGTCGCCGGCGGTCACGCGGGCCGCGCCTCCCCCGGCCAGCGCGCGGAAGGTTTCGGCGCGCATCTTTTCGGCGTTTCCGACGACATGGGCGACTTCGGGCATGCCGGCGAACGCTTCGGGGTCGATCTGGGCGGCGCAGCCGGTCACGATCACCGGCGCGTCCGGGCGTTCGCGATGGGCGCGGCGGATGGTCTGGCGCGCCTGCCGCACGGCTTCGGCGGTGACCGCGCAGGTGTTGACGATCACCGCATCGCCCAGGCCCGCGGCCTCGGCGTGCTTGCGCATCACCTCGGACTCATAGGCGTTCAGCCGGCATCCAAGGGTCTGGATGTCGAGCTTTGCGGGGGCAGGGGCGTGGGCGCTGTCGGCCATGGCGGGGGAGATAGGCCCAGCGGCCGGCAATGTCACGCCAGACGGTTCAGAAGGTCCGTCAGCATGCGCGCCTCGTCGGCGCTCAGCTTGCCGATCGCCTCGTCCATGGCCGGTCCATAGATGCGCCAGACGGCGCGGCGGATCGCCCGTCCGGCGTCGGTGAGCGTCACCAGATAGCCGCGCGCATCCTCCGGGCAGTTCAGCTTCTCGACATAGCCGGCGTCGATCATGCGATCGAGCTGGCGCGAGACCTGATAGCGCTCGAGAAACAGCAGCAGCCCCAGATCCTTGGGGCGGATCGGCTCGTCGGCCCGTTCGATCGTCCAGAGGATCGAGTAATCGGCCAGGTTGGGCAGGTTCGCCTCCGCCAGCCGGGCGTCGACGCGCTCGCGCAGGGCCGGGCCGACCCGCTGCAGGGCGATCCAGGCCCGCTGAATTTCGTCGCTCACATGTGGGTAGGGTTCGTCTTGCAATTCTCAACTCGCGTACACATGTTGCCTTTGCAACAATTTGGGGCGTTCAGGCGTTTCATTCAAGCAAAACCGCGCCGCCGTCCCTACAGGAGAGATCAGCATGACCCGGACTGTCGCAACCCTTATTGGCTCCCTCCGGGGGCAGAGTTTCAACCGAAAGATCGCTCGCGCCATTGCGGCCGAAGCGCCTGAAGGGCTGAAATTCGAGGAAGTCGAGATCGGGCATCTGCCTTTCTACAACGAGGATCTGGAATCCGATCCGCCGCAGGCATGGGTCGATTTCCGCAACAAGATCAAGGCCGCCGATGCGGTCATGTTCGTCACGCCGGAATATAACCGCTCGGTCCCTGCGGCGCTGAAGAACGCCATCGACGTCGGCTCGCGGCCTTATGGCCATGCCGCGTTCACCGGCAAGCCGGCCGCCGTGGTGTCGTCATCGCAGGGACCGCTGGGCGGGTTCGGCGCCAACCACCATCTGCGCCAGTCGCTGACCTTCTTCGACATGCCGGTGCTGCAGCAGCCGGAAATGTATCTCTCCGGCGTCGGCGCGTGGTTCGATGCGGACGGCAAGCTGGTTCGCGACGACACGCGCGCCTTCTTCGGCAAGTTCGCGCAGACCTTCGCGGACTGGATCGAGCGCACCGCGCCGCGGACCTAGGTCCCGGCGCATTAGGGCGTGTCGCGTCGCGCTGTCATGCCGCACGCCAGAACGGCCGTGGATACAAGCGGTTACAGATTCGACGCTGAGGCGCGATTGTTGCGCGACGTTCCGGCTCTAGAGGAGGGCTCATCGTCCACCTCCAAGCCGGAGCGCTCCTGATGACCCTGCGCGCAATTCACCGTTGGCTGACCGTCCTGTTCGCGATCTTCATGTTGTGGATCGCCGGCACCGGGGTCGCCAGCCAGATCGTTCCGCTGGTCCAGACGAAACCGGCCGCGCAGCGCGAAGCGCCCCAGGCGCAAACGGCGGTCGCGCCGCCCGTCAACGTGTCGGCCAATTCAGCGGCTGATGCTGCGGCCGCATCCGGGCCGGACGAGGCCGCGCCCGCCGCAGCGGCGCCGGCGCCCCGCCGGCGCAGTCTCGTGGGCCTGCTCCATCACCTGCATTCCGGGGAAAGCTTCGGACCGCTCGGCGTGGCGATCTCGACGTTGTCGGGACTGGCGCTGATGTTCTTCGCCGTCTCGGGAATGTGGATGTATTTCCAGATGTGGCGGACGCGGAAGTCGCGGTCCGGCAAGTCCGGTCTTTTCTGGTAGGCGCGGGTTCGCCAGTCGCGAGCCGCCGGAAACCGAACGGCATGCATGAAGCGCGCGCCTCATGCATGCCGCCGAGTTCGATCGGGGTTTCGATCTAGACTTTCGCGCCGATCGGCAGGGTGTTGAAGGTCTTGCCGGTGGCGGCCATCAGCGCGTTGGCGACCGCCGGGCCGACCGGCGGAACGCCGGGTTCGCCGACGCCGGTGGGCGCTTCGGACGACGGGACGATGTAGACCTCCACCTTCGGCATCTGCGCCATGCGCAGCACCTGATAGTCGTAGAAATTGGTCTGCACCGGCGCGCCGTCCTTCAGCGTCACGGCTTCGCCGAGCGCCGCCGACAGGCCATAGCCGATTCCGCCTTCCATCTGGGCGCGGATCACGTCCGGGTTGATCGCGACGCCGCAGTCCACCGCGCACACCACGCGATCGACCGAGAAGCTCCCGTCGGACTTCACGCTGACTTCGGCGACCTCGGCCACATAGCTGTTGAAGCTCTTGTGGGCGGCGATGCCCCGGCCGCGTTTCGATCCGTCCGGCGCGGGTGCGAGGGGCTGGCTCCAGCCGGCTTTCTCGGCGACGAGATTCAAAACGCCCAGCAGGCGTGGATCGCCCGACAGCAGCGACTTGCGCAGCTCATAGGGGTCCTGGCCGGCTTCGCGCGCCAGCTGATCGAGGAAGTGCTCCTTGGCGTAGGCGGTGTGGGTGTGCCCCACCGACCGCCACCACAGAACGCTGACCGGCGATTTCACGAAGCGCGCCGAGACCTCGATATTGGGGATGGCGTAGGGAATGTCGAACCCGCCTTCGACGGCGCTTTCATCGATGACGCCGGGCGGCAGGAAGGGCGTGCCCTCCATGATCGACTGGATCGCGGTGTCGTCGCTCCACGCCTCGACGGCGTCTCCGGCGACGCGCCCGGCCATGCGGTGAACCGCCATCGGGCGGTATTTGCCGGTGCGGATGTCGTCCTCGCGCGTCCACATCAGGTGCACGGGCGCGCGGCCGCCGATCGCCTTGGCGATCTGCGCCGCCTCGGTGACGAGATCGGCGTCCGGCGTGGCGCGGCGTCCGAACGAACCGCCGGCGATGCGCGTGTCCACCGTCACCTTGCTTGGATCGAGGCCGAGGATCATCGCCGCCGTCGCCTGGTCTCCGGTCGGCATTTGCGAGCCGGAGGTGATGCGGCAGCTTTCGCCGGGCTTGTATTCGACGATGCAGTTCAGCGGCTCCATCGGCGCGTGCGCCAGATAGGGGAAGTCGAAGTCCGCCTCGATCCGCTTGCCCGATCCGGCGAGGGCCTTGGCGCCCGCGCCTTCATTGCGGATGACGTGGCGCTTGGCCGATCCCTTGCCGGACAGCTCGGCCTTGTAGTCCTTCAGCATCTGGTCGCTGGAGCGTTTTTCCGCGGCGCTGTCGTCCCAGGTCACTTTAAGGGCGTCGCGGCCCTTCTTCGCGGCCCAGAAATTGGTCGCGACCACGGCCACGCCATTGGCGATCTGCACCACGTCGGTGACGCCGGAGACCGCTTTCGCCGCCGCATCGTCAAAGCTCGCGACCTTGCCGCCGAAACGCGGCGAGCGCGCGATCAGCGCCACCAGCATGCCTTCAGGCTGGTAGTCCATCGCGTACTTGGCCGAACCGTCGATCTTCATCGGCGTGTCGGCGCGCTCGAACACCGTGTCGGGCGCCTTCTCCTTGCCGATCAGCACGAATTGCGAGGGGTCTTTCAGCTTCAGCGACGCCGGGTCCGGAGCGGGGATCTTGGCGGCGGCCTCGGCGAGTTCGCCGAAGGTCGCGGATTTCGACCCCGCGCTGAGCTTGCCGCGCGAGATCTTGATGGTCGCCGGATCGACCTTCCATTTCTCGGCGGCCGCCGCGACCAGCATGGCGCGCGCGCCGGCGCCGGCCAGGCGCATGCGCTCCCAGGAATCGAAGATGGCGGTCGAACCGCCGGTGCCCATCATGCCGCCGAAGGCCGTATTGCCGTAAAGCGCGTTGTTCGCCGGCGAATGCTCGAAGCGGATCTGGCTCCAGTCCGCGTCCATCTCCTCGGCGACGATGGTCGAGAGGCCGGTGGAGACGCCCTGGCCGAACTCGATGTGTTTGAGGATCACGGTCACGGTGTTGTCCGCGCCGACTTTCACGAACGGGTTGAGCTGCAGCAGGTCGTCCGGTCCGCCGCTGGCGTGCACCGCCGGGCTGCAGCCCACCGCGAAGCCCGCCGCGCCAAGTCCCAGCACCTGAAGCACAAGCCGCCGGGAAGGGGAGAAGGTGATGTCGTCCGCCATTGGGATCAGCCCTCCAGAAGTTCGGATGCGCGCGCCACGGCGCCGCGAATGCGGTGATAGGTGGCGCAGCGGCAGATGTTCGCCGTCATGCCGTTGGTGATCTCGTCTTCGGACGGATTGGGGGTGGATTCCAAAAGCGCCGTCGCGGTGAGGATCTGGCCCGACTGGCACCAGCCGCACTGCACCACGTCCATCTCTTTCCACGCCGCCTGCACGGCCTTGCCGGTCGCGGTGTCGAGCCCCTCGATGGTGACCACCGTCTTGCCCTCCAGCGCGGAGGCCGGGGTGATGCAGGTGCGCGTCGGCACGCCGTCGACCAGCACGGTGCAGGCGCCGCACGCGGCCACGCCGCAGCCGAACTTGGTTCCGGTCAGGCCCAGCTCTTCGCGCAGCACCCACAGCATCGGGCGGTCCTGTTCGACCTCCAGGTCTTTTTCCTGTCCGTTGATGGTGATTTTCATCGGCCGCCTCCCGCAAAGCCAGGCGCGCCGGCCGGCGCGCCGTTCACGCGGAACATGGCGCCGCGCCCTGCGGCGTTCAAGCGCAAAGTGAGCGAATACTCACATGGCTAAGACGGCTAAGTGCTGGCTCTTGGCGATCTGGCGGAGTTTGAAACTCATTCACCGCCTCGGAGCAAAATCGCCCAAGCCCAGGAAACTAACCCTCTGCTCTAAAGAGCAGATATCCAAAATTCCAGATACGGTCAAGTTTAATTCGCTGTATTTGTACGATAATTTTTTTCTTGCGAGCGGAACGTTTCTAAAAAAGTATCTCCGCAACAAATGGGAAGCCCAATGTCGTTCGAACTCTCTGAAAGGGAACGCCAGCTGGAACTGGCGAAGCTCGATACGCAGATAGCGGCGCTTCAGCGGAAGCGCCGCGATGTTGCTCAGCGTAGACATCCGATCGTGGCCAAGCTTCGGGAGTCGGCGTTGCTTCCAAACGAACGCGTGACGCGAAAGAACCGGCGCAAGCTTGAGATCATGGGGCGGATTCGATTTGCGCTCGAAGAGCACCCTAACGGACGACATGGGCTCACGTCAGCCGAACTCTATCACGCCATTAGAGTTGGCGTTGAGGACCTGAAGTTTGAAACACTGCGGAGCTACCTGAGCCGCTTTAAGAGCGAGGGACGGCTCGTCCATGTTAGCGAGCACCAGCTTTGGAAGCTGCCTGATCAAAGAGGGGAATCGGCTTAAACAGATTGGGCGGGCTTACGCCCGCCCAATCGTTCGTATCCATGGTGGGTACGAACGAACCCGTCGGCGGCACGCACCTTCAGGCCCTAGCAATCCTACCGTAGGGTGCGCCGCTGACGGGATCAACTCGCGACAACCCAAGGAGGTATCATGTCGCAATCCCGCCGCGTCGGTGTGAGCCGGCGTCTAACGGCAGCGTTGGCTGCTCGGATTAAGCGGCTTTGGAACGAAACTGAGCTGGCGCAGCACGAGATTGCCGCCCAGCTTGGTTTGAACCAAGGGCGTGTAAGTGAAGTGGTGAACGGCGTTCGTTTTGCGGATGTCGCCCCCGAAGCTCGAGAGGGCTCAAACAATGGCTGATGTTCAGGTTAGCTGCATCAACAAGCAACCCCGCGACAACCCGTACGAAGGCATCACGCACCTTGGTGGTACCGGCGGCGGAGGATGGAAGTGGAGCCGCCAACAGGTGATCGACTCCATCCGAAATGGCTCGAACACCTTCTATACGAGTGTAGACGGAAATCGCGGCGACATCGGTGTAGTGGAGGGGCCAAACGGTCCGTACCTTCGTACCTACGCGGACGGCGAGTGGAACGACAATTTGCTTTCCCTGCCCGAGTGTCCTTGAGGGGAGGGGCTGCCGGAAGGCAGCCCTAAACCTCCGCCACATACTCCAGCTCGACAGGGCCGGTCATGATCACGCGGTCGGTGGCCTCGTCCCAGAGAATGCGAATGTCGCCGCCGTCATTGTGCACCAGCACGTCGCGGTCGGTCAGATTGCGGCGGGCGGCGGCGACCACGGCGGCGCAATTGTTCGATCCGCAGGCCAGCGTCAATCCGGCGTTGCGCTCCCAGGTGCGCAGGCGCGCCTCGTTGCGCGAGAGCACCTGAAGAAAGCCGACATTCACGCCCTGCGGAAACAGCGGGTGCCACTCGACGAGCGAGCCCACCGCCTTCACGTCCACCGCGTCGAGATCGGGCACGAAGAAGACGATGTGCGGATTGCCCATGTTCACCGCGCCGGGCAGTTGCAGATAGGGCTGGTCGATCGGGCCGACCTTCAGGTCGATGCCGCGCGTGTCCATGCGTTCGGCCAGCGGGATCTCCTCCCACTTCAGCAGCGGCGAGCCCATGTCGACCGACACCAGCTCGCCGGCGCGTTCGGCCTTCAGGCGTCCGGCGACCGTCTCGATGACGAGGCCGGGCTTGCCGGTTTCCTCCATCAGCAGATGCGCGACGCAGCGCGTGGCGTTGCCGCAGGCCTCGGCGCTGGAGCCGTCGCGGTTCCAGATGCGCATGAAGGCGTCCGCGCCCAGAGAGCGCTCGATGGCGATCACCTGGTCGGCGCCGGCGCCCGTAACGGGGTCGGCGATGGCCCGAATGCTGTCTTCGGTCAGGGGCGGCGCTTCGGACCTTCTGTCGAAGATCACGAACTCATTGCCCGCGCCGTTCATCTTCCAGAACTTCATGGGACTGTCATGTAAGCGGCGGCGCGGCGCTACGCCAGAGGAAAGGGGCCAGAGGCGCCCAACCGGGGCAAAGGACCCCGCCGGCGGCGAGCTTGCCGCAACGGTCTTGCGCGGCGCGGCTGCGGCTGCAATTCTTTGTTTCCTTCGAGCACACCCTTTCTTTCCTCAAACACACAAGAGGCGGCGAATGCGAGCGCGATTCCGGGCCTGTACGGCAATGGTCTTGATGATTGCGGCGATCGCCGGCTGCACCACCCAGGAGGCCCCCTTGGCCACACCCGCCGACACGCCCGAAACCGCCGCCGCGACGGGGGAGGGCGCCAAGGCGTTCGACGCCAGCCTGCACCTCTGGCTCGAAGAGGTCGAGGGCGAACAGGCGCTGGCGTGGGTGCATGGCCAGAACGAGCGCACGCTCGGCGTGCTGCAGTCCGATCCGCGCTATCAGGGCTATTACGACGCCGCGCTGCAGATCGCGACCTCGAAGGCGCGCATCCCCTACGGCTCGATCCGCGACGGCTATGTCTACAATTTCTGGCAGGATACCGATCACGAGCGCGGGTTGTGGCGCCGCACGACCCCTGAGAGCTACGCCACGGCCAATCCGGACTGGGAGACGCTGCTCGACATCGACGCGCTGTCGGCGGCCGAAGGCGCCAACTGGGTCTATAAGGGCGTCGACTGTCTCGCCCCGGATTACACGCGCTGCCTGGTGTCGCTGTCGAACGGCGGCAAGGACGCCGCGACGGTGCGCGAATACGATCTCGCCACCCGGACCTTCGTGGCCGACGGTTTCGTGATCCCCGAAGCGAAGTCGCAGGAGTTGTGGGTCGACAAGGACACGCTGCTGATCGCCACGGACTGGGGCGAGGAGAACGGGCAGGCGACGCTCACCACGTCGGGCTATCCCTATGTCGCCAAGCTGTGGAAGCGCGGTGCGCCGCTCGAAACCGCAAAGACGATGTTCCGCGGCGAGATCGGCGACGTGGCCGCGGGGCCGTTCGCGATCGAGAACGAGTTCGGCCGGCGCTGGTACGGCGCCTCGCGCGCCGAAACCTTCTTCACCGCCAGCAATTTCCTGTTTCCGGAGGACGACAATGGCGCGTTGACCGGCGGCGATCCGATCCGCTTGCCGATCCCGCTGAAGTCCTCGCCGCAGGGCGTGTTCGGCGACATGCTCTATCTCACGCTGGAAGCTACGCCACGGCCAATCCGGACTGGGAGACGCTTTCGCTCGACATCGACGCGCTGTCGGCGGCCGAAGGCGCTAACTGGGTCTATAAGGGCGTCGCTGCCGGCCCCGGATTACACGCGCTGCTCCGGTGTCGCTGTCGAACGGCGGCAATGCCGCGACGGTGCGCGAATACGATCTCGCCACCCGGTCCGCCAGCCGACGGTTTCGTGATCCCGAAGCGAAGCCGCAGGAGCTGTGGGTCGACAAGGACACGCTGCTGATCGCCACCGACTGGGGCGAGGAAAACGGACAGGCGACGCTCACCACGTCGGGCTATCCCTATGTCGCCAAGCTGTGGAAACGCGGCGCGCCGCTCGAAACCGCCAAGACGATGTTCCGCGGCGAGATCGGCGATGTGGCCGCGGGGCCGTTCGCGATCGAGAACGAGTTCGGCCGGCGCTGGTACGGCGCCTCGCGCGCCGAAACTTTCTTCACCGCCAGCAATTTCCTGTTTCCGGAGGACGACAATGGCGCGTTGACCGGCGGCGATCCGATCCGTCTGCCGATTCCGCTGAAGTCCTCGCCGCAGGGCGTGTTCGGCGACATGCTCTATCTCACGCTCGAAGAAGACTGGACGCCGGAAGGCCAGCCGGCCTTCAAGTCCGGCGATCTCGTCGCCTTCGCGTGGGGCGAGTTCCTGCACACCAAGAAACTGCCCGAGGTATCCCTGGTGCTGCGTCCGACCGCGCGTCAGGCGATCCAGGACGTGTCGATCTCGCGCGCGGGCCTTCTCATCACCCTGTCCGACAATGTCGCGGTCAAGGTGCTGCAATTGTCCGGCAAGCCGGGCGCGTGGACGCTCAAGGATGTCGGCCTGCCGCCCGCGGGCTCGGCCGAGGTGATCTTCGCGGACAGCGAGGAGGTCACGGCCTATCTCGGATATGAGAGCTTCCTCTCGCCCGACACGCTCTATCAGTACGACACGGTTTCGCACGACCTCTCAGCGATCAAATCGCTGCCGGCGTGGTTCGACGCCGGACCCTACGAGGTGCAGCAGTTCGAGGCGGCCTCGAAGGACGGCACGAAGGTTCCCTACTTCGTCGTCCATGCGAAGGGCATGAAGCTGGACGGAAGCAATCCCGCGCTGCTCTACGGGTATGGCGGCTTCCAGGTCTCGATGACGCCGGGCTATTCCGGATCGATCGGCAAGCTGTGGCTGGATCAGGGCGGGGTCTATGTTCTCGCCAACATTCGCGGCGGCGGCGAGTTCGGTCCGGCGTGGCACCAGGCCGGCCTCAAGACCAAGCGTCAGGTCGTCTACGACGATTTCATCGCGGTGGCCGAAGACCTGATCTCGCGCAAGATCACCTCGCCGAAAAAGCTGGGCGCGATGGGCGGATCGAATGGCGGCCTGCTGATGGGCGTGATGTTCACCCAGCGCCCGGACCTGTTCAACGCGATCGTCTGCCAGGTGCCGCTGCTCGACATGCTGCGCTATCACCTGCTGCTCGCGGGCGCGTCGTGGATGGATGAGTATGGCGATCCGGACGTGCCGGAGGAGCGCGCCTTCCTCGAAAAGCTGTCGCCCTATCACAATGTCGATCCGGCGCAGACCTATCCGGAAATCTACTTCGAGACCTCCACCAAGGACGACCGCGTCCATCCGGGCCACGCCCGCAAGATGGCCAAGCGTCTCGAGGATCTCGGCAAACCGTTCCTCTATTACGAAAACACCGACGGCGGTCACTCGGCGGCGGCCAACCAGCGCGAAACCGCCCGCCGGATGGCGCTCGAATACACCTATCTGGCGCGCAAGCTGATGGACGGGAAATAGGCCGGTCGTGACGGCTGCGGGCCAGACCGCGCCGGGCCAGGTCTTCTCTGGCTAGGCCGCGTCGGACTTGCCGGCGTCGATCGCGGCGATCAGATCGCTGAGATCGACGGACGGTGGTTCCGCCGTTTGCGGCGCGGCGGGCCGGTTCCGCGGCGCGGGGTCGACCGGCGATTGCGAGCGGGCGTGCAGCGGCGCGTGCCGCGCGATGGCCTCAAGCAGCTTGTCGAGACTGATCGGCTTGGCGACGTAGTCGTTCATCCCCGCGGCGATGTAGGTCTCGCGATCCCCGGCCATGGCGTTGGCGGTCAGGGCGATGATCGGGACGGTCTCGCCCAGACCGCCCTGGGCGCGGATGGCGCGCGTCGCGGTCGGGCCGTCCATCACCGGCATGCTGACGTCCATCAGGATCAGATCGAACTCGGCGTTCTGGACCATAGAAACCGCCTGGGCGCCGTTGTTGGCGAAGGTCAGCGTGTGCGGCTGGCCGCTCATCAGCGCGCGCAGCACTTTCTGGTTCACGGGATTGTCCTCGGCCACGAGGATGTTGAGCGGCGCGAGCGCGTGGCGGTCGCGGATTTCGGCGGGTTCGTTCCAGTCCGGCGCGTCGCAGGCGCGCGTCGGCAGGGTGAACCAGAAGGTGCTGCCTTCGCCCGGCGTCGAGTCGACGCCGATGTCGCCGCCCATGCGCGCGACCAGTTCGCGGCAGATGGCGAGGCCGAGGCCGGTGCCGCCGAAGCGGCGAGTGGTCGATGCGTCGGCCTGCGCGAAGCGCGCGAACAGGCGCGCGCGCGCCTCCTCGGTGATGCCCACGCCGGTGTCGCGCACCGCGACCCGCAGCAGCGAACCGTCGCCGTCTCTGACCACGCTGGCGTAGATCGAAACGCCGCCCTTGTGGGTGAACTTCACGGCGTTGCTCACCAGGTTGAGCAGGATCTGGCGCAGACGCGTGGGATCGCCCTCGATCCAGTCCGGCGTCGCGCCGTCGACCTCGACATTGAGGCTGACGCCCTTGGCGTTGGCCTGCGTCATCAGCATCGAGGCGGTTTCGTCCGCGAGCTGCCGGATCGAGCAGGGCAGGGTTTCGATGTCGAGCTTGCCGGCCTCCAGCTTCGAATAGTCGAGAATGTCGTTGAGGATCTGCAGCAGGCTGACGGCGGAGGCGTGCGCGGTCGTCACCCGGTCGCGCTGCTGGGCGTCCATGGGGTCGCGCAGCGCCACTTCGAGCATGTTGAGCACGCCGTTCATCGGGGTGCGGATTTCATGGCTCATGGTGGCGAGGAATTGCGACTTGGCCAGCGAGGCGGCTTCGGCCTCGCGCCGGGCCTGTTCGAGATCGGCGTTCATCGCGCGCAACCGTTCGGCTTCGCTCACCGCCTGCGCCTGCATGCGGCGGTCGAGATAGGCCAGCACCAGTCCGACGCACAGCAGCGCCACGACCGCGACCGCGACCAGCGCCGCCAGAAATCCTTTCGACGCGCCCTGCAGGCCGCTGTCGTCGCGGCCGATCAGAAGCAGTTCGGCGCCCGACATGGCGGTGTAGTGCATGCCGCAAATGGCGATCGCCATCACCGTCGCGGCGAGCACGCGATGCAGGGTCGACTTGACGTTGATGGCCAGCCACAGCGCGGCGGTCGAGGCGATGAAGGCGATCACCACGGAAAGCGCGAACACGTCCGGGCGGTAGACCACCTGACCGGGAACGATGAGCGCCTCCATGCCCATATAGTGCATGGTCGCGACGCCGAGGCCGACGACTGCGCCGCCGAGACCGAGACGGGCCGGCGAGGGGGCATGGCCCACGATCGCGAGTCCGGCGGTCGCCGCCGTGATCGCGACGACGCCGGACAGGAAGGTGAGGTCGAGCCGGTAGCCGAGTTCGTGGGGCACGTTGAAGGCGGTCATGCCGATGAAGTGCATGGCCCATACGCCCGCGCCCAGCGTCACGCCGGCCAGAAACAGCCAGAAGGTCCGGGCGCGGCCTCCCGTCGCCGTGCGCCAGCGTTCGGCCAGCACCAGCGCGCAGAACGAGGCCAGCAGCGCCACGCACACCGACAGCGTCACCAGATAGGGATCATGCCAGTGGCCGTCGCTGGAGGCGGCGGAATCGAAGCAGAGTCCGAGGATGGTCATCGCGCCTGCCTAGCGCGCATAGGTTAAGAAAACGGACTGCCTTCTTAAATAATTTTCCGGACCCTCTCCGTCCGTATGACCCGCATCGCCCGGTTTGGTCGGACGATCAGATCCAGGCGGCGGTCTCGCGCAAACGCCGCACCGCCTCGCTGGCGCGCTTCATCTGGCCGGCGTCCAGCGACGGCGCGGGCAGGGCGTCCTGCACGAAATAGTTCGCCAGCGCCTTGTCGCCGTCGGCGCCCGTGCCGAGCGCGATGCGAACCAGATAGTGCGCGCCGGTCACGCAGCCGGCCAGCGCCTGATAGCGCGTCGCGGCGTAGAGAACCTGCTCGCGGTCCGACTTGTTGGTCTCCACCAGCCAGCCGGTCATGGCGGCCAGCTGTTCGATCGCGGGCGCGAGCCCTTCGGCGGCGGACACCAGGTCGGGGTGATTGGACGCCTGCGCCAGCTTCACCGTCTCGCGCGCCTCGTCCAGCAGCTCCAACATTTCGGCGCCGCCGTCGGCCAGCTTGCGGCCGACAAGGTCCATGGCCTGAATGCCGTTGGTGCCCTCATAGATCGGGCCGATGCGCGCATCGCGATAGGTCTGCGCCGCGCCGGTCTCGTTCATGAAGCCCATGCCGCCATGAACCTGCACGCCGAGATTCGCCGCATCGACGCCCGCATCGGTCGACCACGCCTTGGCGATCGGCGTCAGCAGTCCCTCGCGCGCCTCGTCGCCGGCGTCGGCCGCCGCCGCGCAGGCGTAGCAGATGGCGCGGGCGGCCATCACCTTGGCCTTCATGGTGGCCAACATGCGGAACACGTCGGGGTGGGCGATGATCGGCGCGTGGCCCTCAACGCCGGGCGCCGCGCCCTGCTTGCGTTCGCGGGCGTAGTCCAGCGCGATCTGGAAGGCCGCTTCGGCCCAGCCGACGCCCTGAATGCCGACATTCAGGCGCGCCGAGTTCATCATCGTGAACATCGCCGCCAAGCCCTTGTTGGGCGCGCCGATCAGCGTCGCCGTGGCGCCGGAATACTCCATCACGCAGGTCGGCGAGGCGTGGATGCCGATCTTGGATTCCAGCGCGATGCAGTTCACGGCGTTGCGCACGGCCGGCTCGCCGTTCTCGTCGAGCAGGAATTTCGGGCACAGGAAAAGCGAGATGCCTTTCGATCCCGGCGGGGCGTCGGGCAGGCGCGCCAGAACGAGGTGCACGATGTTGGGGACCATGTCGTGGTCACCCCAGGTGATGAAGATCTTCTGGCCGGTGACGGCGTAAGTGCCGTCGCCGTTGGGAACCGCCTTGGTGGTCAGCGCGCCGACATCCGATCCGGCCTGCGGCTCGGTCAGGTTCATGGTGCCGGTCCATTCGCCCGAAATCAGTTTCGGCAGGTAGAGGCGCTTCTGCTCGTCGTCGCCATGGGCAAGCAGCGCCTCGATGGCGCCGAGGCTCAGCAGCGGGCACAGCGACAGGGCCGAGTTCGCGCCCTGCATCATCTCCATCACCGCCACGGCCAGCGAGCGCGGCAGCTCCTGGCCGCCATAGGCTTCGGGGAAGGGCAGGCTCAGCCAGCCGCCGCCGGCATAGGCCGCGTAGGCTTCGGAGAAGCCGGGCGCGGCGGTCACGCCCGTCTCGGTCAGCCTGGCGCCGGTGCGGTCGCCCTGCTGGTTGACGGCCGAGAAGTGCTTTTCTGCGATCTGCCCCGCCTCGGTCAGCACCGCGCGCGCCAGGTCCTCGTCGAAGGCGTCGGCGGCGTGCGTTCCGCGCATGGCGGCGATCAGGTCTTCAACGGGGGGGCGGTAGGTCATTCGCTACGCTCGCACTGTATTTTGGGAGGCGCATGATTAACCGCGCCGATGCGGCTCCGGAAGAGGCTCCCGCGATTTCGCGCGCGACTTCGCGACAAATTCAGATCGGCGCGCCCATCGCCGGATCGCTCCCGCTTTAACCATGGCGCCCGGAAACGCTTGCGCGCGGTTCCGGGGCGCGACAAGCTGTCCGCAGCACGGTGTTGCAGCGCTGTTTCGGAAACAGGGTGCAGGGAGACGGGCGTGCAGTCGGAAAGCCGCGAACCAGTCCCCCAGGCCTCGCTCCGCGCCCGCCGCCGCGTGCGCGCGACGATGGTTCTCGTCGTCGTCCTGCCGCTTCTCATCTTCCTGCTGGTCGGGCTGATGCTGTGGACCAATGAACGCGCCGCCAGCGAGGCGATGCGCGAGAAGCTCAGCCTCCGCGGCTCAGGTCGCATCGACCGGCATCGGTTCGCGGGTGCGCGACGTGCTGAAGGATCTGGAGACGTTCGACGCCGAACTCGGCGAGGACCCGGCCCTGTTCCAGTCGCGCCTCAGGGCGGGGGCGGGCGGGCAACGCATCGGCCTGTCGGTGTTCGACGCCGACGGGCGTCTGCTGACGCGGGTCCCCACCGAGCGCGTCAACGCCATCGCCGACGATCCGGATTTCAAGGCGCTGGCGGCCGGCGAAGCGGTTCGCATCTCGCCGATGATCCCCGCGTCGCGCGCGGGCATTCCGCTGTTCGCGGCGGCGCGCCGTCTCGAACGCAACGGCGTCTTCGCCGGGGCGGCGGTGGCTTATCTCCCGGTCAGCATGCTTTCGGAATACTGGCGCACGATCGACCTTGGCCGCGATTCGACCGTCACCCTGCTGCGCGACGACGGCTGGCTGGTTGCGCGCTTTCCCGCGCCCGAAGCGGCGAGCAATCTCTCCGGTCTGCCGATGTTCGCCGACCAGCTCGGGGCGTCCACCAGCGGGATCTATGTTTCGCCGGCCTCGCCGATCGACGATGTCGCGCGCACCGCCGCCTTCCAGCGTCTCGACGGTCTGCCGCTGATCGCGTTCGCCAGCGTCGCGGAATCGGTGCTGGCCGAGGCGCGGGGTCGGCGTCTGCGCGACAGTCTTCTGGTGGTGGTTCCGTTCGGGCTGGCGTTGCTCGGCGTATGCGGCTGGATGCTGGTCCTGCTGCGCCACGAGGAACGCTCAAGTCTCGCCCTTCGCGCCGCGCTCGATCAGAACCGCGTGCTGATGCAGGAGATCCATCACCGGGTGAAGAACAATCTGCACGCGGTGTCCTCGCTGGTGCGGCTGCAGAAGCTTCCGGGCGAGGTGCGCGACGATCTCACCCGGCGCATCGCCGCGATGTCGGCGGTGCATCAGCACATGTACGAGGCCGACCGCTTCGCCAGCATCGACGCGCGCGATTATCTCGGCCGGGTGCTGTCGGGGCTCAGCGCCAGCGCGCCCACAAATGTCCGGCTCGAATCCGACATCCATCCCGCCCCGCTCAATCCCGACGACGCGCAGCCGCTCGGGCTTCTGGTCAATGAATGCGTCACCAACGCCTTCAAGCACGCCTTCCCCGGCGGGCGTCCGGGGGTGGTGAAGGTGTCGCTGGCGCCGGTCGAGGACGGGCTGCATCTCACCGTCGTCGACGACGGGGTGGGCGAGGCGGCGGGCGATGACGCGCACGAGGATGCGGCTGAAGGCAGGGGCGAAGGCAAGAGCGAAGGCCTCGGGCGGCGGCTGATCCGGGGCTTCGCGGCGCAGCTTCGCGGCGAGGTGTCCTCGACCTCCGGCGACGGGTTCAGCGTTTCGGTGCGCTTCAAGACGCGCGATCCGGGCGAGATCGGCGCCGATCCGGAAGCGCCGCCGGACTAGACCGCCCGCCCGAGCTTCCCCTATCGCAAAAGAAGCGGCCGCCCGGTTTCCCGGACGGCCGTGAGGCATGAGCCGGAACGGCTCCCCAAGATTGTCCGGCCTGAAAGGTCAGGCCCGCGGATTTACGCGAGGTCGAAGCGGTCGGCGTTCATCACCTTGGTCCAGGCCGCCACAAAGTCCTTCACGAACTTCTCCTTGTTGTCGTCCTGCGCGTAGACTTCCGAATAGGCGCGCAGGATCGAGTTCGATCCGAACACCAGATCCATGCGCGTGGCCGTCCACTTCGTCTGGCCGGTCTTGCGGTCCTGGATCTCGTAGAGACCGTCGGAGACCGGCGTCCACTTGTTGGCCATGTCGGTGAGGTTGACGAAGAAGTCGGTGGTCAGCGCGCCCTGGCGGTCGGTGAAGACGCCGTGCGGCGCGCCGCCATGGTTGGCGCCGAGAACCCGCAGGCCGCCGACCAGAACGGTCATCTCCGGCGCCGTCAGGCCCATCAGCTGCGTGCGGTCGAGCATCAGCTCTTCGGGGCTGACCACATAGTCCTTCTTCAGCCAGTTGCGGTAGCCGTCGGCGAGCGGCTCGAGCGGCGCGAAGCTGTCCGCGTCGGTCTGCGCGTCGGCGGCGTCGCCGCGTCCGGGCGAGAAGGGAACCTCAACGTCGAAGCCGGCGGCCTTGATCGCCTGCTCGACGCCGACATTGCCGGCCAGAACGATCACGTCGGCGACGCTCGCGCCGGTCTCCGCCGCGATCGGTTCAAGAACGGCGAGCACCTTCGCGAGGCGCGCGGGTTCGTTGCCTTCCCAGTCCTTCTGCGGCGCGAGGCGAATGCGCGCGCCATTGGCGCCGCCGCGCCGGTCCGAGCCGCGGAAGGTCCGCGCGCTGTCCCAGGCGGTGGCGACCATCTCGCCGACGCCAAGGCCGCTGGCGGCGATCTTCGCCTTCACCGCCGCGACGTCGTAGCTCGCCGAGCCGGCCGGAACCGGGTCCTGCCAGATCAGCTCTTCCTGCGGAACGTCGGGGCCGAAATAGCAGGCCTTCGGGCCCATATCGCGGTGGGTCAGCTTGAACCAGGCGCGGGCGAAGGTCTCCTTGAAGTACTCCGGATCGGCCATGAACTTCTGGCAGATCGCGTTGTAGATCGGGTCCACCTTCATCGCCATGTCGGCGTCGGTCATCATCGGGTTGTGGCGCTTGGACGGATCGCTGGCGTCGAGCGGCTTGTCCTCTTCCTTGATGCCGACCGGCTCCCACTGATTGGCGCCGGCGGGCGATTTGCGCAGCTCCCATTCATGGCCGAACAGCATGTCGAAAAAGCCCATGTCGAACTGCGTCGGATGCGTCGTCCACGCGCCTTCAAGGCCCGAGGTGACGACATTGGCCGCCTTGCCGCCCATGCCGGGATTGGCCCAGCCGAAGCCCTGCTGGTCGACGTCGGCGCTCTCCGGATCGGGGCCGAGTTTCGAGGCGTCGCCATTGCCGTGGGTCTTGCCGACGGTGTGGCCGCCCGCCGTCAGCGCGACGGTCTCCTCGTCGTTCATCGCCATGCGGGCGAAGGTCTCGCGCACCTGGGCGGCGGTCTTCATCGGGTCGGGCGTTCCGTTGACGCCTTCCGGGTTCACATAGATCAGGCCCATCTGCACGGCGGCCAGCGGGTTCTCCATCGTCTCCGGCTTGGAGAGGTCCTCATAGCGGCTGTCGGAGGGCGCGAGCCATTCCTTCTCCGAGCCCCAATAGGTGTCGATCTCGGGATGCCAGATGTCCTCGCGGCCGAAACCGAAGCCGAACGTCTTCAGGCCCATGGTCTCGTAGGCGATGGTGCCGGCGTAGGCGATCAGGTCGGCCCAGCTCACGCGGTTGCCGTACTTCTTCTTGATCGGCCACAGCAGGCGGCGGGCTTTGTCCAGGCTGACGTTATCCGGCCACGAGTTCAGCGGCGCGAAGCGCTGGTTGCCGGTGCCGGCGCCGCCGCGCCCGTCCGCGATGCGATAGGAGCCCGCGGCGTGCCAGGTCATGCGGATCATCAGGCCGCCATAATGGCCCCAGTCGGCCGGCCACCAGTCCTGGCTGTCGGTCATCAGGGCTTTCAGGTCGTTCTTCAGCGCTTCGACGTCGAGCTTCTTCAGCTCCTCGCGATAGTCGAAGCCGCCGTCCAGCGGATTGGTCTTGGTGTCGTGCTGGTGAAGGATGTCGAGGTTCAGGGCGTTCGGCCACCAGTCCATGGTGGAGGCGCCTGTCGTGGTCATGGCTCCGTGCATTACCGGGCATTTGCCGGTCTGGTCCTTGGTCGCGCTCATCGTCTGTCTCCCGTTTGCGTCGCTGTATCGTGTTGCGGCCCGCCGCCCGGGCGGGGCGCGGCCTTTAATTCCTGGAACGGCCGCCCCCTGGAGCGGCGGGAACGGGGCGCGCCCGGCCTTGCGCCATTGCAACCGCGTCTCATTCCCAGACGCACCCTACGCAGGTTTTTAGAATTAGTCTAAATTAAAATTCTCACGGATACGTGTAGTTCCGCTACGCCATGGGCGGGGCGGCCCAGGTTCGCGGCCCCGGCTGGCCTAACCGGCGAAGCGGCTGCGGAGCAGGGCGACGCGGCCGGCCACGGGCGCGGCGTCCGGGCCGGCCTGCGCGCGGCCATAATAGAAGCCCTGTCCCAGCTCGCAGCCCATGCTGCGCAGCTCGTCCGCCAGCTGTTCGGTCTCCACGCCCTCGGCGATGACCGACAGGCCGAGATTGGACGCAAGATCGAGAATGGTCTTCACCATCATCCGCGCCTCAAGGCTGCCGCTCATGCCGCGCACGAAGCTCTGGTCGATCTTCAGCATGTCGAAGGGCAGCTCGCGCAGATGGCGGAGGCTGGAATAGCCGGTTCCGAAATCGTCGAGCGCGATGTGCACGCCGAGATTCTTGAGCGAGGTGAGCACGTCGCGTGCGCAGGCGAAGTCGCGCACCAGCGCCGCCTCGGTTATCTCCAGCTCCAGGCGTCCGGGCGGGAAGCCGGTCTCGCCCAGCACGGCCAGCATCTTCTCCGGCAGGCGCGCGTCCTGGATCAGGCGCGGCGAAACGTTGAGCGCGATGCGCGGCGCGCCGCGCCAGCGCAGGGTCTCGCGGCAGGCGCGGGTCATCAGGTTCAGCGTCAAGTGTTCGATCACGCCGATGTCCTCGGCGATGCGAATGAACAGTTCGGGAGAGACCATGCCGCGCTCGGCGTCGTTCCAGCGCGCAAGCACTTCATAGCCGAACGCCTCGCCGGTCCCCAGCGCGACCAGCGGCTGATAGTGGGGCTCGATCAGATCGGCGTCGACGGCTCGGCGCAGGTCGCGTTCGATGGCGGCGCGTTCGCGCACGCGCTCATCCATGCCGGCCTCGAAGAAGGCGAAGCGTCCGCGTCCCTCCTCCTTGCCGCGATAAAGGGCGGCGTCGGCGCGGCGCAGCAGCAGTTCGGCGTCCAGCCCGTCGGTCGGGGCGAGGGCGACGCCCAGCGTCGCGCCGATCGAGATGGTGTAGTCGTCGATCTTGAAGGGCTGGGCGCAGCTCGCCACGAGATGCGACAGCCGGTCGAGCAGGCCGTCCATGTCGGGCGGGGCGATCAGAACGACGAATTCGTCGCCGCCGATGCGGGCCACGAAGGCGTCCTCGGGCGATTCCGCGCGCAGCATGGCGGCGACCTGGCGCAGCACCGCGTCGCCGGTCGCATGGCCGTAAAGATCGTTCACCGGCTTGAAGCGGTCGAGGTCGACGGCGATCACGGCCAGCGGATTGTCGCGCGAAGCGCGGTTGATCCAGGCCGGCAGGATCGCGTTCAGCCGCCGGCGGTTGGGCAAGCCCGTCAGCGGGTCGTGCAGGGCCATGCGGGTCGCGCGTTCCTCGGCGCGAATGCGCAGCCGCAGTTCGCGGCCGCTTTCGGCGGCGCGGCGGAAGGCGAACACGATCATGCCGAGCGAGGCGATCAGAAGCGCGCCGAAAATTTCGTCCAGCTCCCAGTCCTCGCGGGACCGCGAGAGATCATGCAGGCGGTCGAACACGTCGAAGCGGACGGCGAGGGCGTAGGACGCGGCGCAGAAGACGATCAACGTCACCACGTCGCGCAGGGACTGGCGCGTGTGCAGCGCGGCCAGAAGTCCGTGCAGCCGTGACCCAACCCCCGACCTGTCTTTGCGTTCGCTCATCAGAACGGCGGAGCGTCCGCGCAAAGCGTTAATTTTACGGTTGGATATCTCAATCATTTTGACCGGTCGTTTCAGGCTCGCCGGCCGCGCGCCCAGCATCCAGAAGCGAAAACGCCCGGAAACGAAAACGGCCGCCCGGTTGTCCGGGCGGCCGCCAATTCGGTTCGATCGTCCCGGCCGCCAGAGGTCAGGCGGTCAGGCGAGCGATGCGTGGATCAGTCCTCGCGCTTGCGGCGCGGCGGACGGCGATCGCGACGCGGACGGTCGCCCTTCGGGCCTTCGTCCACTTCTTCCGGCTCGCCTTCGGCGCGCGGGATTTCCTCGCCGGTTTCCTGGTCCACGATCTTCATCGACAGGCGAACCTTGCCGCGATCGTCGAAGCCGAGAAGCTTCACCCACACCTCGTCGCCTTCCTTCACGACGTCGCTCGGATTGGCGACGCGCTCCTTGGCCATTTGCGAGACGTGGACGAGGCCGTCCTTGGCGCCGAAGAAGTTCACGAAGGCGCCGAACTCCATCACCTTCACGACCTTGCCCTTGTAGATCGCGCCGACTTCCGGCTCGGCCGTCAGACCGTGGATCCACTTCTGCGCGGCCTCGAGGCTTTCCTTCTCGACGGCGGCGATCTTCACCGTGCCGTCGTCCTCGACATTGATCTTGGCGCCGGTCTTCTCGACGATCTCGCGGATCACCTTGCCGCCGGTGCCGATCACGTCGCGGATCTTGTCGACCGGGATCTGCATGGAGATCATTTTCGGCGCGTTCTCGGAAACTTCCGTGCGCGCGCCGGTCATCGCCTTGTTCATCTCGCCGAGGATGTGCATGCGGCCGGCGTTCGCCTGTTGCAGCGCCGTTTGCATGATCTCCTTGGTGATGCCCGCGATCTTGATGTCCATCTGCAGCGAGGTGACGCCCGCGTCGGTGCCGGCGACCTTGAAGTCCATGTCGCCGAGATGGTCCTCGTCGCCGAGAATGTCGGAGAGAACCGCGACGCCCTCAGGGTCCTTGATCAGGCCCATGGCGATGCCGGAAACGGGGCGCGTGATCGGCACGCCCGCATCCATCAGCGCCAGCGAGGAGCCGCACACCGTGGCCATCGAGGAGGAGCCGTTCGACTCGAAGATCTCCGAAACGATGCGCAGGGTGTAGGGGAAGTCCTCTTCCTTCGGCAGCACCGCCTTCATCGCGCGCCAGGCCAGCTTGCCGTGACCGATCTCGCGACGGCCCGGAGAGCCCATGCGGCCGGTTTCGCCGACCGAGAAGGGCGGGAAGTTGTAGTGCAGAAGGAATTTGGCCTTCCGGGTGCCCTCAAGGCTGTCGACATACTGCTCGTCCTCGGCGGTGCCGAGCGTGGCGACGCACAGCGCCTGGGTCTCGCCGCGGGTGAACAGCGCCGAGCCGTGCGTGCGCGGCAGAACCGAGACCTCGGACACGATCGGGCGAACCTGATCGAGCTTGCGGCCGTCGATGCGTTCGCCGGTCTTGATGATGTCGCCGCGAACCACGGTGGCTTCGGCTTCCTTGAACACCGATTTGAACACCGCCGGGGCCATGCCTTCGGGCTTCTCTTCGGTGGCGACCAGCGCCGTTGCGGCCTTGTCGCGCGCCGCGCCGACGGCGTCGTGGCGGTCGCCCTTGTCCTTGATGCGGTAGGCGGCGGAGAGGTCCGCGCCGACCAGATCCTGGATCGCTTTCAGCTCGGCCGAATAGTCCGGGCTTTCGAACGGGAAGGGCTCCTTGGCGGCCTGCTCGGCGAGGTCGATGATCGCGTTGAGCACGGCCTGGAAGCTGTCATGGCCGGCCATCACGGCGCCCAGCATGACGTCCTCGGAGAGTTCCTTGGCTTCGGATTCCACCATCATCACGGCGTCGGCCGTGCCCGCGACCACGAGGTCGAGCTGGGTCTCCTCCATCTGGTCGATGGTCGGGTTGATGATGTAGGCGCCGTCCTTGTAGCCGACGCGGGCCGCGCCGATCGGGCCCATGAAGGGCGCGCCGGACAGGGTCAGGGCGGCGGAGGCGGCGACCATCGCCACGATGTCGGCGTCGTTCTCGCCGTCGGCGGACAGAACCGTCAGCGTCACCTGGGTGTCGTGCTTGAAGCCCTTGGCGAACAACGGACGGATCGGACGGTCGATCAGGCGCGAGGTGAGCGTCTCTTTCTCGCTCGGGCGGCCTTCACGCTTGAAGTAGCCGCCGGGAATGCGGCCGGCGGCGTAGTATTTTTCCTGGTAGTTCACGGTGAGGGGGAAGAAATCCAGGCCCTCTTTCGGCTTCTTCTCGAAGACCACGGCGGCGAGGACGCTGGTTTCGCCATAGGTGGCCAGCACCGAGCCGTCAGCCTGGCGCGCCATACGTCCGGTCTCGAGCGTCAGCGGGCGTCCCGCCCAGTCGATCGTGACCCGTTTAATGTCAAACATCAGTTCTCTTCTCTTTCATGCATACGAAAACCCGCCGGACCCCGGTGGGCCGGCGGGTGGGGGAGGGGCTGGCCTAGCGGCGCAGACCCAGCTCTGCGATGAGAGCCTGGTATCGGCCCTCGTCCCTGGACTTCAAATAGTCCAGAAGTCGCCGGCGCTGAGACACCATCTTCAGGAGTCCGCGACGGGAATGGTTGTCTTTCTTGTGCTCCTTGAAGTGCTCGGTCAGCGTGGTGATCCGGCTCGTCAGGATCGCGACCTGCACTTCGGGGCTGCCCGTGTCGTTGGTGTCACGGGCGAATTTCTTGATCAGCTCGGCTTTCGCCTCAGTCGTGATCGACATCGTGGGCTCCTTTTGAACCTTTAACTGTTGAACACGCGAACCGGGGTGAACCGGCCCGCACGAACCTCGCCAAGCGCCACGGCCTTCTCCCCATACTTCGCCAGACAAATGCGGGAGGCGTCCTCCCCGTTGACAGTACGGGGACGGCGCATCTCCCGAAACGCCTCGACTTGGTGGGGCAGTAGGACGATCTCGCGACCCTGCCGAAGTCTGGACGCGTCTTCGCCGGTCACGGCCAGCGCCGGGATGTCGTCCAGCGCGGTCTCGATCGGCGCCAGCAAGGCGTCCAGCGCGGGCACATCGCACATTTCCCGCAACTTGGCCAGCGGCGTTGCATGACTTTCATGAAACCCGCCCACGCGCGTCCGCCGCAGCGCCGCGACGTGGCCCTCGGCCCCCAGCGCTTCCGCGAGGTCACGCACCAGCGCCCTGATATAGAAGCCCTTTCCGCATTTCACGAAGATCACCGCCAGGTCGGGCGAGGGCGCGTCCAGAAGCCGGGCCTCGTAAACCGTCACGGTGCGCGGCTGCAGCTCCACGGCCTTGCCTTCGCGGGCGAGATCGTAGGCGCGCTCGCCGTCGACCTTGATGGCCGAGAATTGCGGCGGAACCTGCTGGATGTCGCCGACAAACCCGGTCAGCGCCGCCTCGATCGCCTCGCGCGAGGGGCGCACGTCGGAAACGCCGGTCACTTCGCCCTCGCGGTCCTGCGTGGTGGTCGAAGAGCCCCAGCGGATGGTGAACACGTAATCCTTGTCGCCCTCCATCACGAAGCCGACCGTCTTGGTCGCTTCGCCGAAGGCGATCGGCAGAACCCCGGAGGCCAGCGGGTCCAGCGTGCCGCCATGGCCGCATTTCTGGGCGTCGAAGGCGCGCCGGCAGATGCTCACCGCCTGGGTCGAGGTCACTTCTTCGGGTTTGTCGAGGATCAGCCAGCCGGTCACCGGGCGGCCGCGTTTCTTCTGCTTGCGGGACACGTCGTCTCTCTCGTCCGGGCCCGCGTCGGGTTCGAACCGGCGCGCGCTCGCTGAATGGGAAGGGCGGGGCGATACGTGTTCAGCGGAAGGGGGTCAAGGGAGTTGGCGGGCAGCGGTCGAACGCCATCGCTGCGTCTGAGAGCTCTTCCTCAGCGGACAACTTGATCCAGTTGATTCCCGCGACCAACTATGATTCAACGAAATTCGGTGACGGTTGCCGTCGCCCTTGGCCTACCGAGGAGCTCTCACACTAACTCGGATAGGAACGACAGTGGGCACGAACATACTCCCACTTGCCGAACCTAAAGCGGAAATATGAGCAAACGCTCACTGCTTTAGGCCACGTACAGAACAACTTCATCGTCGTTCTCCCTTCTGGGGCCGAGGTTAAAGCCTCGGGCTCCGGGGGGCCCCTTTGCTCCCCGCGCCTCTTCAGGGTGCAGGGGCTCAGAAGGATACGACGACAACCGCCATAGCCTGTGTTGCATGACTAACGGGGGGGTGCAACGCCCGTTGCGGTTTATGGACAATTCGTAATCAACGGTGATTGATTTCGGCCGCAATGCGATGATATCATTCCGCATGGCCGACGAGATCCTGATTTCTGAGTTTAGTGCGCTGGAAGCGACCCTAATGACGCGAGCTAGCGAACTTGCGGACGAGATAGCCAAGCTCGAAGACAGGTTGGGTCAGTTGCGCCGTGAAATCGCGATGACGCATGCTGCGCGAGCAAAGCTGGAAGAAGCCAGTCAAGTACTTCGTGGAACGTCGTTCGGAAGCAGCAACGGGCTTGCGGTTCTTTCCGCTCAGCTAGCATCGGATCAAATCCACGGCGTAAGGCTAGCCGCCTCGAATGGGCTAGCGTCGCTGACCTCTGACCTGCCGTCCTCTTTTCCGAGGAACGCACCGGCCGCGCGCTATTTGGGTCAGGTCCTGGGAGCTGCCGATGATCGGGACGTCGCCCAAGAAGGTTTTCCCACCGAGCACTCTGACTGGTCGTGGCTCGAGATGACCCTCAAAGAAAAAATAATCACCGTGTTAAGGGGGTATCCAACAGGGCTCGAGGTGCAGGATCTTTCCAATATTATTTCGAGCGTGTTCGGGGAAGAGGTGCCCCGGACGTCGCTGTCTCCGCAGTTGAGCCGGATGAAACAGGCTGGAGAGGTTGCCTTGTTAGGGCGAGAATGGGTGCTCGCTCAGTACGTTGGTGCCCCCTTGGGGGGAGGACGATGACCTCCAAAAAATAGGTCCACAACACGGTTGGCCCCGCGCCCCTTGCCCCGTTTCCCGTGCGAGGGCACAAGGGTTAACGTCCTTAACCGTGGATGGGGAACCGAACCATGAGCGTCGTCAATATCTTCCAGCCGCAGCAGGCCGCGCCGCAGGCGAGCTCGGTGTTCGACACCGAAAAACTCAAACAATCCTTCACCGCCCAGCGTCACACCGACTGGACGATCGGCGAGGCCTTCCTCGCCCTGCTGCTGTCCGCCGCCGGCGCCGACGGCAAGGTCTCGGCCGAGGAGCAGAACGAGCTGTTCGCCCTGGCGGGCCGCTCGCGGGCGCTGAAATCGATGGACCAGACGCAGCTGGCGCAGGCCAACGCCGTGGTCAGCCAGCGCCTCGCCGAGCGCGCCAACGGGCTTGAGGAAGCCTGTCAGGCGCTGCCCACCGACATGCGCCTCACCATTCTCGCGCATTGCATCGATCTCGTCCTGTCGGACGGCGACTTCCACAAGGCCGAGGCCGACTTCCTCAACGCCATCACCGGCCATCTCGGCGTCGATCAGGCCGACGCCGAGCGCATCATGCAGGTGCTGTTGATCAAGAACCGCTTCTAGGCGAGATCATGGGCGCCCGAACCGGCGCCCGCACCGACCGTTGAAATCGGGGGAACGCCGCGGCCGCGCGCCGCGGCGTTTCTCGTTTCTCCATCTCCGTGCCCCGCGATTGTCATCCCGGCCAAGCCGCGCAGCGGCGCGAGCCGGGACCTATTCCTCAACCACGACGGCCTCTCAATGGGTCCCGGGTCTCGGCCGGACTTCGTCCGCGGCCTCGCCCGGGATGACAGCCGGTGTGCGGCTTCGCACCTGATCTGGAAGCGTGGCCTTGGCCACGCGTCCCCAGCGAAGGCTGGGGTCCAGTCACTAAAGCCAAGAAGGCGACGGCCTTTCCTCCACCGCCTCTGGCGGGGGAGGTGGATCGCAAGCCCGAAGGGCGAAGCGAGACGGAGGGGGTGGCCACAAACTTATCCGACCCACTTTTCCGTCGCCCATAGTCCTTCTCGCGTCTGGCGCGGGGAGGGTTCGAGAGCTCCGAGACTCTTGAATGTCAGGCGCCGGCCGGCGTGTGATGCGGGCGGGGTGAAATCCGTCTTGCGTCTGCAAACAGGCTCCGGGGTGTCGAAACCGGGGCTCCAGGTCTCGCGGAGAGATCTGCACGCGGGTCCGGGATGCGGAAATGGGTCCAAATGCTGGACGTGGGCCGTGCGATCTCAGACTTTATCGAGACGCGACCGGTGTTCCCCAGCCAAACCCGCCAGCCGCACCGGACTTCAAACCGGCCGCGGGGCGCGTGGATGTCGCGTCTTACGCCAGCTCCACCTCCCATAAGGAGAGGGCTGGCAACTTACCCGGCGCGGCCCCACGCGTCCCGGCCTCCCCAATTCGCTTGGGGAGCGATGCGAAACCCGGACGGCGCACGCCGGTCCGGCCAAACCCGCATCCGCTTTGCGTCATGGGCGCGCCTCGCGCCAGACGGGAATGCGCTGCGTTCACGCAGGGGGCTGCTCTCGCCAAACGCCCCACCCATATGCAAGAGATCAGCGGAGACGGTCGTCGCGGCGGAACGCGGCGGCGGCCGATCCGCCAGCAGGCAGGCCAGGGACAGGCATGTTCGAATGGGACGACAGAGCCCGGATCGAGAACCTCGCGCGCCACGGCGTCGACTTCGTGCGCGCGGCGCGGATGTTCGACAATCCGGTGATGGAGCGCGAGGACACGCGCCAGTTCGCGGGCGAAATGCGCCATATCGCCATCGGCCATCATGGCGGCTTCTACATGGTCGTCGTCACCACGCCCCGGAACGGGCGGCGGCGTATCGTGCAGGCGTGGAGGGCTGATCGTGCCGACGAAGAGCTCTATCGTGCGGGCGTCCCGCAGGCAGCTCGCGCGGCTGCAGGATCATACGGACGAAAACTCGGCGCCCCTTCCAAGCATGGGGGCGGAATTCTGGGTCAAGGCGGCGCCCGTCTATCCATCGCGAAATCAGAAGATGGTCCGCCTTCGGCTTGATCCGGAGGTGGTCGAGTATTTCAAGACGCGCGATCCCCAGCGCGAGGGCGTCAACGCGGTGCTGCGCGCCTATGTCGAATACCAGAAGTCCGGCAAAGGCTCAGGGGGAAGTTCCGGCGGCGGTTCTGGCGGAAGTTCTGGCGGCGGATGAGGCGGGAATAGATTTCCTGCACCGCCCGATCCGTCCGCCTGCTTGATCTCCGGCGCCTTATCGTGAACCTGCGTGGCGGGAGGCGCCGCCGCATGAAATGGTCGGGACTGTACACGCTGATCGCGCTGGCGCTCGGGATCGCCGCCGGGATCGCGATCAACGCCTCGAACTCGCCGGCGCTGGGCGTCGCCAGCGAGGTCGCGCAGGGGGTGGGCTCGCTGTGGCTCAACGCGCTGCGGATGACCGTGGCGCCGCTGATCGTGTCGCTGCTGGTCACCGGCATCGCCTCGGCGGTCGATGCGGCCGCCACCGGGCGGCTGGCGGCGCGGGCGATCTGGGTGTTCGTGGCGCTGGTGGTGGTCGCCACCGTCTATGTGCTGATCGTGGCGCCGGTCGCGCTGGCGCTGTTTCCGGTCGCGCCCGACGCGGCGCAGGCGGTGCTGGCGGGCGTGGCGGGTCAGCCCGATCCGGGCGATACGCCGCTCAATCTGGCGCAGTGGATCGCCAGCCTCGCGCCCTCCAACGTGATCGCGGCGGCGGCGCAGGACGCAACGCTGCCGTTGGTGCTGTTCTCGGTTCTGCTCGGCTTCGCCGCCACCCGGCTCGGCGAGGCGCGGCGCAAGACCATCCTGTCGGTGTTCGACGCCTTCGGCGAGGCGATGATCGTCATCGTGCGCTGGGTGTTGCTGTTCGCGCCGATCGGCGTTTTCGGGCTCTCGCTGGGGGTGGGCGATGTGGCCGGCGCGGCCTCGTTCAAGGTGCTGCTGCACTATATCGTCATGGTCGCCGCGATCATCGCCGGCGTCACGCCGATCGCGGTTGTAGCCGCCATCGTCTGGGGTCGGGCGCGGCCGGGCAGGTTTCTGCTCGCCGCCGCGCCGGTGCAGGCGCTGGCGGTCTCCACCCAGTCCTCGCTGGCGTGTCTGCCGGCGATGCTGCAGGCGGCGCGCGAGCGTCTTGGCGTGTCCGAGCGCACGGCTGATCTCGCCCTGCCGCTGGCGGTCACGCTGTTCCGCATGACCAGCACGGCCGGAAACATCGCGGTGGTGCTGTTCTGCGCCCATATCAGCGGCGTCGCCCTCGGCCCGTTCCAGCTCCTGAGCGGGGGGCTGGTCGCGTTCGCGATGAGCGTCGGCGCGGTGGGTCTGCCGGGGCAGACCTCGTTCTTCCTGTCGATCGTTCCGATCGCGGTCGCCATGGGCGTGCCCACCGAGCTGTTGGGCATCCTGATCTCGGTGGAGGTGATCCCCGACATCTTCCGCACCGTCGGCAACGTCACCGCCGACATGGCCGCCTCGGTCATCGTCGACCGGCGCAAGGACGCGGCGGGCGAGGCGGAAGCCGGCGGGGCGGAAGCGATCAGTTCGCCGGGCGCGTCGGCCGCGTCGTAACCCGCGCGGCGGCGACCACTTCGGCCACGGCGGCCAGAACGGCCTCGGGCTTGTTGAAGAAGAAGGCGTGGTTGGAGTTCGGCACCGTCTCAAGACGGCCGCGGCTCGACCAGGTGGAGATGTCCTTCTGGAGCTTGCGCCAGACGCCCTCGCGAACCGGCGGCGCGTCGTCGTCGGCCAGGCCGTCGGCGGACAGAAGATAGCCGTTGCGGGCGTCCTCCTCGCGCCATGCGGCGGTCATCTCCGGGGGTTCGCGCGCCAGCACGATCACCGGAAGGTTGCGCAGGTCGCGATAGAGGCCGGCCAGCTCCAGCGTGTCGCCGCGATGGCGCGCTTCGCGGGCGTCTCCGGCCGCCGAGCGGGGATAGAGCGCGCGGACCGGCTTCCCGATCGAGGGATCGACCGGGTAGGGCTCCAGCCGCAACAGGCCGGTCCAGCGCAGCATCAGCGCCAGCTCCTGGCCCGGGGGAACGTAGTCGCCGGTCTTGAGACCGCTGTCGGCGAACGCCTGTTCCTGGTCGGGGTGAGAGGAATCGACGAACACCATGCCGGCGACCTCGTCGCGATAGAGACCGGCGAAGATCAGGTTGTAGAGGCCGCCCCGGGAATGTCCGACCAGAACGTAGGGCGCCTTCTCCCCGGCGGCGGCGAGCGCGGCGTGCAGGTCCTCGGCCACGTCCTTCGGCTCGAAGGGGCGGGGGTCGGGATCGCTCCACATGATGCCGGCGCGGCTGTAGGCGCAGGCGCGGCTGGTCCTGGCCGCATCCGGCAGGACAGGCGACCAGGCAAGCGAACCGAGCACGTCGCCGCCCGACTGGAAGACGATGGTGGGCGAGCCCTCGCCGCGACAGTCGATCTGGATGCGCCGTCCGGGTTCGACCTCGACCATCCGTCCAGGCGGCGGATAGGCGTCGAGCGCCCGCGCGGTCAGCGCCGACTCGCAACCGGAGCCCGCCAGCATGGCCGCCAGCGATGCTGCAAGGATCGCCGGTGTCGCGATGCGCTGCTTCATGGCCCGGGCAGACTAGGTCGATCCCGGCGGCGCGGCAAAGAGGCGGGCTTTCAATTGACGGCGAGCGAAGGCGGGGCGCCGTTCGCGGCGGCGCCCCGTTTGTCGTTCCGTCGTTTTCCGGTCGCCGTCCGGCGGCGGCGGACGAACCTATTTGATGGTGACGATCAACGGGCCGAGATCGGAGGTCAGCTCGAACGTGTCGCCTTCCTTCTTGTCGGCGGGGATCTCGGTGCAGATCTCCTGACCGATCTGGACCGGGGTGTGGCACAGGGTGGCCCCGTCCACGCGGTATTCGCCGCCGCCGCCGACCGGGTCGTCGAACTTGCCGTCGGCCAGGTAGGTGAGATCGTAGACTTGGCCGCCGATGTCGAACGTGGCGCCGTTGGCGATCATCAGCTTGATCGTGTCGGCGCCGTCGGCGAAGGCCGGCGCGGCCAGCAGGGCGGCGGCGACGGCGGCCGAGGCGAGCGCGATGGGCGAAGGTTTCATGGCGTGGCTCTCCGGGGGGCGATGCAAGGACGGGCGATGCGAATTTCTCCTGCAGGTTTACCAGACAGGGCGTGACGTTTCCGCGACACGCGCTGCACGGCGCCCGCTGGAGGCCGCGCACTCGACGGGGGCCGCCGCGAGGAGGCCGCTTGTGTCGGGCGGGCGGCCTGATAGGTGGAGACGATGAGCTTTCGCGCCACCTGTCTCACGCTCTACCCGGAGGCGTTTCCGGGCGTTCTCGGCGTATCGATCATCGGATCGGCGCTGGAGAAGGGTCTGTGGGAGCTTGATCTGGTCGACATTCGTGATTTCGGGATCGGCAAGCACCGCACCGTGGACGATACGCCGTCCGGCGGGGGGGCGGGCCTGGTGATGCGGGCCGACGTCGCCGCCGCCGCCATCGACAGCGTCGAGCGGGCCGGCCGGCCGCTGATCTATCTGTCGCCCCGGGGCCGGCCGTTCAGCCAGGCCCGGGCGAGGGAAATCGCCGCCGGACCGGGCGCGATCCTGCTTTGCGGGCGGTTCGAGGGGCTCGACCAGCGCGTGATCGAGGCCCGCGACATCGAGGAAGTTTCGCTGGGCGACTTCGTGCTGGCGGGCGGAGAGGTCGCCGCGCAGGCCGTTCTGGAGGCCTGCATTAGGCTGATTCCAGGCGTGGCGGGGAACGCCATGTCTCTGGAAGAAGAGAGTTTTTCCGACGGTTTGCTGGAGCACCCGCACTATACCCGCCCGGCCGAATGGGAGGGGCGGAGCATCCCCGCGATTCTGACCTCTGGCGACCACGCCAAGGTCGCCGATTGGCGGAGAAATCAGGCTGAGGAGTTGACGAAAGCCCGAAGACCGGATTTATACGCCGCTTTCCGGGACAGAAGCCCGCAATCCGCGCGGACGCCGCCGCGCGAGCGAAAGTCATAGAGCCATGGCCGCGAACATCATCGAGACCCTGAACCGCGAAGAGATCGACCGCGTTTCGGAAGGCAAGACCATCCCTGAATTCGCGCCCGGCGACACGCTGCGCGTGCAGGTCAAGATTTCGGAAGGCGACCGCGAGCGTCTGCAGGCGTTCGAAGGCGTGTGCATCGCCCGCGCCGGCGCCGGCCTCAACGAGAATTTCACCGTGCGCAAGATGTCGTTCGGCGAAGGCGTCGAGCGGGTGTTCCCGCTGTACTCGCCGCTGGTCGACTCGATCGAAGTGAAGCGCCGCGGCCGCGTTCGTCGCGCCAAGCTCTATTATCTGCGCGGCCGCACCGGCAAACGCGCCCGTATCGCCGAAAAAACCACGGCGCGCCGCCAGTCCGACGAAGGCTAGGCCGCTTCGCGATCCAGATTTGAAGACGCCCCGGACCTCTGGTCCGGGGCGTCGGCTTTTCGGGGCTCTGTCTTCGAGGTGCGGCCCGCGTCAGCGGGCGTTCTTGAGATCCCAGAGATAGTCGATCAGCACGCCGCACTGCGCCTGCGACACGCCGTTCGAGCGGGCGGGCGTAAAGCGCTGCTGGCGCATCCACTTCAGGGCCGCTTCGTCGAGCCGGGGGTATCCGGTCGACTTGACCACCGAGGCGGACTGAACCCGGCCGCTGCTGGAGACGCAGACCTCCAGGGTCATCGGTCCGCTTTCATTGGCCCGTATGGACGCCGACGGATAGTGCGGCAGGTCGCGACCGCGGATCATGCTGGCCGCGGTCGCCGGAGCGGCCGGCGTTCGCGGGACCGGCGGGGCGACCGTCCGGGGGGGGGCTTCGGTCGGGGCGACCGTGATCACCGGCTTGTCGTAGACGAACTCGGTCGGTTCGAACGGCAGGGGGGATTCGACGGGCAGGGGCGGCGCGTCGATATCGGTCAGCGGCAATGGCTCCGCCGGGGCGGGCGGCATCGGCTTTTCTTCGATCACCACCAGCGTCGGCGTGGTCATCGTCGTCACAATTTCCGGCATTTTCGCGGTCGCCACCATCACCGCCAGAACGGCGCCGACCGTGGCCACGGTCGCCAGACCCGTCGCTCGCTTCGACGGATCAGAGTGCTTTCCAAGTGTCTGATACATGGTTCGTTTCCTCCGCGGCGGCCGTTCGGGCCGCCTGTTTTCCAGTGTGGCCGGCGCCTGCGCGGGCGCCGATCTCACGCGTTCGTGATACCATACTTTAATAGAGAAAACGATCAGAATAAGGAATTAGAGTGTTTGTCTGAAGTTGTTTGTATTTGTCATTACATATGAATATTCCGAATTATATTACGTGTGCGCGAAGGTCATGTGTGCATTGCAGCGCTCGCCGATGCGAAAGCCCCGCGCGCAGTCGCGCACGGGGCTTTGACGGATTTGCGATTTTCGGCGTTCAGATGGGCGCGGAGACCCCGCCTCGCGCGTGCGTCAGGTGACGCGCTCGACCATCAGCTTCTTGACCTCGGCGATCGCCTTGGCCGGGTTGAGGCCCTTCGGGCAGACCTGGGCGCAGTTCATGATGGTGTGGCAGCGGTAGAGCTTGAACGGGTCCTCGAGGTCGTCGAGGCGTTCGCCGGTCGCCTCGTCGCGGCTGTCGATGATCCAGCGATAGGCCTGCAGCAGAGCGGCCGGGCCGAGGAATTTCTCGCCGTTCCACCAATAGCTCGGGCAGGCGGTGGAGCACGAGGCGCACATGATGCACTCGTAGAGACCGTCCAACTTCTTGCGATCGTCCTCGGACTGTTTCCATTCCTTGGGCGGTTCGGGCGTGGTGGTCTTGAGATAGGGCTGCACATAGGCGTGCTGGGCGTAGAAGGTGGAGAGGTCCGGCACCAGATCCTTCACCACCGGCTGGTGGGGCAGGGGCGCGATCGAGATCGTGCCGGAGAATTCGTCGTGTCCCTTGGTGCAGGCGATGGTGTTGCGGCCGCCGATGTTCATCGCGCACGAGCCGCACACGCCCTCGCGGCAGGAGCGGCGGAAGGTCAGCGTCGGGTCGATCTCGTTCTTGATGTAGATGAGCGCGTCCAGGATCATCGGACCCACCTTCGACATGTCGAGGGTGTAGGTGTCCCAGCGCGGGTTCTGGCCGGTTTCCGGGTCGTAGCGGTAGATTTTGAAGGTGCGGGTCTTCTTCGCGCCCTGCGGTTTGGGCCAGGTCTTGCCGGACTTGACGACCGAGTTCCGGGGGAGTGCGAGTTCGACCATGGGGAAGCGGCTTCCGTGTTGAATCGAGCCGCAATCTATCGGCCGTGCGCCAAAATGAAAGGGCCGGAACGTCGCGAAATAGGGGAATGTTCGGGGGTTTCAGGTCCCGCGCAGCCATTGCAGCAGGCGTGAGGCCCATCCGGCGCGGGCGGGCGCCTTCACCACGGGTTCGCGCGCGGGCGCCAGCATCTCGGTGACGCCGCGGGCGAAAAGCTCGTCCGCCAGGCGTGCGGGGCCGCGTCGGCGCGCCAGCGCCAGCTCCTCGCGGCAGATCGGGGTGGGGGAGACGAATTCGATGATGTCGCCGCCGTCGAGTTTCAGCGTGGTGAACCCGTCCGAGGGGATGCGCGGCGGCATGAAGCTCACCGCGACCTGGTTGGCGCCTTCGAACAGCGGTTCGGGCTCTTTCGCGAACGCCACGGTTTCGCCGCGCTCGATCGTGATCGGCTGCATGTGCGCGATCTTGGCGTACTGGCGCAGCAATTGCGCGCCGAGGTCGAGTTCGGCCGCGTCGCTGGGGGCGTCTCCGCCCTGGGGCACGGCGAGAACGAACTCCACCCGGCGGCACAGACCCTCCTTGCGGTAGATGTCGGCGCCGAGCGGATGCAGGGCCGATCCGAAGGTGCACAGATAGGCGAAGCGGCGTTCGCCCTGCGGCGGCACGACCATGACGTCGATCGGCGGGCCGGCTTCGGTCGAGAGCCCGTTCCAGGCGTCGGCGTCGATGAAGGCGGCGCGGACATCGCCGATATTGCGCGACAGATGCTGCTGCAGCCGGTCGCGCAGCGCGGCGCCGGCGTCAGGCATGTCGTCCGCGAATTCGTGGGTTGCGTTCATCATAAACCGCTCGCCGTCGATGTGGGCGTCGATCCCCCATCAAGCAAGCGGCGGGCCGCGGTCTTCAGAAGTTGCTCGTGCTAGCCGCGATCGCTCTCGTCTCAGGCGACCGCTTCATCCAGCATCATCGCGCGGGCGAGGCGCACGGGCGGCGAGCCGAAGGACAGCACGCGGTCATGATAGGCCTTGAGGTTGAAACTGTCGCCTTCGCCGCTTTCGATCTCGCGGCGCACCGCGTGGTGCTGCGTCATGCCGACAAAATAGGTGGAGAGCTGACCCGAGCTGACGCGCGCGCGCGTCCATTTGCCGGCGGCTTCGCGTTCCTCCTGGAAGGCGTCGCCGGTCATGAAGGCCATCGCCTGGGCTTCCGACCAGCCGTCGACATGCACGCCCTGATCGAGCAGGGCGTTGGTGGTCGAGCGCAGGCGCATCTTCAGATTGGTGAGGCGGCGCATCGGTTCGTCCGCGCCGAAACCCTGTTCGATCATCATGTCTTCGGCGTAGCAGGCCCAGCCCTCGATAAAGGTTCCGGACCCGAGCACGGCGCGCAGCAGGTTGGGATGCTTGTTGGCGTGCCACAGCT
Organism: Hyphomonadaceae bacterium; assembly: GCA_041398225.1. Classification (GTDB taxonomy): domain Bacteria; phylum Pseudomonadota; class Alphaproteobacteria; order Caulobacterales; family Hyphomonadaceae; genus JAWKVD01. The sequence goes on from JAWKVD010000017.1 coordinate 89,300, forward strand.
GCACGTAGTGGCCCGGCATCGCCTCGTGCACCGCCATCTCGTAGAGCATGTAGGTGTTGTATTCGCCGAGGAAGGAGGCGGCCTGTTCGTCGGTCCAGTCCTTCGGCACCGGAGAGACCGCGTAGAAGGTGTCGAGCTTGCGGTCGAGCGGGCCGGGGCTGTCGCAATAGGCCACGGCCGAGCCCTGCTGGAATTCCGGCATCACGATCACCTGCACCGGCGCGTCCGGCAGGCTGATGAGATCGGCCTGCCGGGTCCAGTCGGTGGTCTCTTCCAGGGCCGCGCGGGTGGCTTCGACCAGCCCTTCGCGCGGCGGCCGGCTTGAGGCGGCGATGTCGAGCGCCTGGCGGATGGTCGCGAGTTTCTGGTCGCGCAGCGCGCCCGGGCTGGCGCCGCCGATCACGTCGCGGGCGATGGCGTACATCTCCTCGTGGATCGCCTCGACGCCCGCCTTAGCCTGTTTGGCGAGGTCGGCGCGCGGCGTCGGCGCGTCGATCGAGAAACGGAGCTTCTGATCGTAGAGCGAAGCGCCCAACCGGAAGTCGCCCGTGGCCTCAGGCACCAGAAAACTGTCGATCCAGTCCTGATGATCGGCGATCGCGGCCTTGGCCGTTTCGGCGGCGTCGGCGAGGCGCGACTTGTCGGCGCCTGAAAGCGCCTCGGCCTGGTTGAGGATCAGCCCGTCGATGATCGCCACGGCGCCGGCGTTCTGGCTGGAATAGGTGCGCGCATGAATGGCGGGCACGCGGCGCGCGTCCAGCGCTTCACGGGTCTGGGCCAGCAGGTCCGGCAGCCCCTCCATGCGCGCGGCGGCCGAGAGCAGGCGTTCGGGCAGGGGCGCGAAATCGCGCGCCATCAGCCCGTACAGCGATCCGCCCGCGAGGTCGGAATAGATCAGCGGGTCCCAGGCCCAGGATTGCAGCTTGTCGTCCTCGAAGTCTCCCGCGTCGAGCCGATCGGTAAGCATCACCGCGTCGACCTGATTGTCGCGCGAGAGCTGGGTCCGGTCGATCCCGGCCAGCGCGGCGCGCGCGTCGGCGCGCACCCTGGCCCGCGCGGCGCGTCCGGTCGCCGTGACGTCGTTGAGCCGGTCGTCGAAGTCGTGGTCGCCGAGATAGGTGGCGAAGGCCGGACTGGTTCGCGCGCTTTCCTTCAGCCAGGTCGCGCCGATCTTCTCGAAGGCCTTGTTCGGGTCGCTGCTTCCGCCGCAACCGGCCAGCGGCGCCAGCGCTGCCGATGAGGTCAGCGCCAGCATGTGGCGGCGATTGAGCGCGAGGTTCGGGAACGAAGTCCTGAGCGACGTCTTGGACGATTTCATGCGGCGGGTCTCCGGTGAAGGCGCAGGCTCGCCTTCATCGGGCGGTGCGGTCAAGCGCAAGCTGTCCGCAGGGCCGACCTTGGCAACGGTCGAAAGTTGCGTTCGCCGCCAGGGTTCGCGCCGCCGAGGTTCGCGACGCGGCGCGACGGCCTAGTACACCCGCGCCTTGGGTTTGATGTACTCGATGTCGTTGGACATCGTGTAGGCGTGCACCGGGCGGTAGTCGAGCTTCACCGCCGCCTTGTCGTCGACCCAGGCGAGCGTGTGCTTCATCCATTCGTCGTCGTTGCGGTCGGGGAAGTCCTCGCGCGCATGGGCGCCGCGGCTTTCCTTGCGGTTGGCGGCGCCGTTCACCGTCACGGTGGCCTGCGCGATCAGGTTCTCGAACTCCAGCGTCTCCACCAGATCGGTGTTCCAGATCATGCCGCGATCCTTGACCGAAACGTCGGCGCGGCCGGCGGACACCTCGGCGATGCGCTTGACGCCCTGTTCGAGCGTTTCGGCGGTGCGGAACACGGCGCAGTCTTCCTGCATGGCGCGCTGCATCTGCAGGCGCAGCTTGGCGGTCGGCGTCGAGCCGTTGGCGTTGCGCATGCGGTCGAGGCGCTCAAGGTGAGCGTCGCCGGCGTTCTTCGGCAGGTCGGGCTGCGACTTGCCGGTCTCCATGACGTCGCCGCAGCGCAGGCCGGCGGCGCGGCCGAACACGACAAGGTCGATCAGCGAGTTGGAGCCGAGGCGGTTGGCGCCGTGCACCGACACGCAGGCCGCTTCGCCCACCGCCATCAGGCCGGGCACCACCTTGTCCGGATCGTCGCCGGACTTGGTGACGACTTCGCCGTGATAGTTCGTGGGAATGCCGCCCATGTTGTAGTGGACGGTCGGCAGAACCGGGATCGGCTCCCTGGTGACGTCCACGCCGGCGAAGATCTTGGCGCTCTCGGAAATCCCCGGCAGGCGGGCGTGAAGAACCTTCGGGTCGAGGTGATCGAGGTGAAGGTGGATGTGGTCGCCATGTTCGCCGACGCCGCGGCCCTCGCGGATCTCGATCGTCATCGAGCGCGAAACGACGTCGCGCGAGGCGAGGTCCTTGGCGGACGGGGCGTAGCGCTCCATGAAGCGCTCGCCCTTGGAGTTGGTGAGATAACCGCCTTCGCCGCGCGCGCCTTCGGTGATCAGGCAGCCGGCGCCGTAGATGCCGGTGGGGTGGAACTGCACGAACTCCATGTCCTGCAGGGGCAGGCCGGCGCGCAGCACCATGGCGTTGCCGTCGCCGGTGCAGGTGTGGGCGGAGGTCGCCGAGAAGTAGGCGCGGCCGTATCCGCCGGTCGCCAGGATCACGCGCTGGGCGCGGAAGCGGTGCAGGGCGCCGTTGTCGAGCTGCCAGGAGGTCACGCCCCGGCAAGCGCCTTCCTCGTCCATGATCAGGTCGAGGGCGAAGTGTTCGATGAAGAAGTCGACATCGTATTTCAGCGACTGACCGTACAGCGTGTGCAGCATGGCGTGGCCGGTGCGGTCGGCGGCCGCGCAGGTGCGCTGCACCGGGCCCTCGCCGTAATTGCGCGTCATGCCGCCAAAGGCGCGCTGGTAGATGCTGCCCGCTTCGGTGCGCGAGAACGGCATGCCCCAGTGTTCGAGTTCGTAAACGGCGTCTGGCGCGTGGCGGACGAGATATTCGATGGCGTCCTGGTCGCCGAGCCAGTCGGAGCCCTTGACGGTGTCGTACATGTGCCAGCGCCAGTCGTCGGCGCCCATATTGCCGAGCGAGGCGGCGATGCCGCCCTGGGCCGCGACGGTGTGCGAGCGCGTCGGGAAGACCTTGGTCACGCAGGCCGTCTTGAGACCGGCCTGGGCGCAACCCAGAGCGGCGCGAAGGCCAGATCCGCCGGCGCCCACCACCACAACGTCATAGGTGTGGTCGATCCAGGAATAGGCGGTCATGTCTCGATGTCCTTGCGGGTCATTCGCGGTTTCCGGCGGGGCGTGCGTCCCTTCGGCCTAACCCGCGATCTTGAGAACGGAGAAAGCTGCGACGGCGAAGAGGAAGACGCACAGGAAGGTGCTGGCGATGAGCTTGAAGTTCTTGGTCAGGGGGCGGGCGAGGTAGTCCTCGATCACCACCTGCATGCCGAGCCGCATGTGATAGAGGCCGGCGCCGACCGCGAGCAGGATGAGCACGGCGTTCAGCGGCTGGCCGATCCATTCGACGGCGCCGTCATAGCCGCCTTTCGCCGCGCCGATCAGCGACAGCATGAACCAGGGAACCAGAAAGACCAGCGCAATCGCGGAGACGCGCTGCGCGATGAAGTGGCCGACGCCCTCGCGCGAGGCGCCCAGTCCGCGAACCCTGCCCAGCGGCGTCCGAAGCGATTGCGACATGTCAGCCTCCCACGCTCAGGCCGGGAACAAGGCCGGCGAAAATCCAGACGGCCGCCGCGGCGACCACGGACAGGACCAGAACGACCCAGGCGGTCACGCTGGCGGATTTCGGTTCGAAGCCGGCGCCGCTGTCGAGAACGAGGTGCCGGAGACCGTTGATCAGGTGGTAGCAGACGCTCAGCGTGAACCCGAACAGCACCAGCTGGCCGAGCGGGGTGGCCATGATGTCGGCGAACTTGTCGTAGGTTTCGCGTCCGCTGGCGGCGGCGAACAGCCAGCCGACGGCCAGGATCGCCCCGATATAGTTTCCGACGCCGGTCACCCGGTGGAGAATCGAGCCCAGCATCGTTACGTGCCAGCGCCACTGCCAGATGTGCGGCGACATCGGCCGCTTGTCTGTCCATCCACCTTGAGACATGCAGATTTCCTTCAGTCCGCCCCGACCGTTCGCAAGGACTGCGGCCGGTCAGCGCGTCGAACTTCTATGCCGCGAGCGCACTGTGTCAACGCGCGCGAGGCGAGGCGGCTTGGCGCATTGGGGTCAAGAGCCCATTATCCTGGGCATGAAGATAACCATTCTGGAGGTTGGACGCCCGCCGGGACGTCTGGAAGGCGTTTTTCCGTCCTATCCGGAGATGTTCTCGGCGCTGCTGTCCCGCTCGACGCCCGGGCTGGCGTTCGACACCGTGTCGCTGGTCGACGGCGCGGCGCTGCCTGAGCCGTCCGGCGTCGAGGCGATCCTGATCACGGGTTCGCCTCTTGGGGTGTATGATTCGGCGCCGTGGATGGACCCGCTGCGGGCCCATATCCGGGCGGCCGCGGCGACGGGCACGCCGATGGCCGGCGTCTGTTTCGGTCACCAGATCATGGCCGATGCGATGGGCGGAACGGTGCGCAAGTCGCCGAAAGGGTGGGGCGTGGGGCGGCACACCTACGACATTCTCTCGCGTCCGGCCTTCATGAACGATGCGGGCGAGCGGTTTTCGCTCGCCGTCAGCCATCAGGACCAGGTGATCGAGCCGCCCGCGGGCGCGCAGACCCTCGCGAGCTCGACGCATACCTCGCATGCCATGCTCGCGTATCAGGATGCGCCCTTCATCAGTTTCCAGGGTCATCCGGAATTTTCCGACACGTTCGCGGCGGCGCTTTACAACGCCCGGCGCGACACGCTTGGCGACGACGTCGCGGATGCGGCGGTCGAATCGCTGTCGGAGGCGGAGGACAACGATCTCGTCGCCGACTGGATCGTGCGCTTCCTGCAGACCGCGCGGCGCTAGTCGAACTGCGCGCGTGGCGGTCAGAGCAGCGCCGAAAGCTGGAACAGCGACAGCGCCACGATCAGTCCGCCGACGAGGAACGTAAGGATACGCGGCGGGGCAAGGCGCGTCGCATAGCCCGCCAGCGGCGCGGCGACGACGCCGCCCAGAACCAGTCCGCCGACCTGCCAGGCATGATCGGTCAGATCGCCCGCCGCCTTCCAGTTGCCGGTTACAAGCGCGACGATGAAGGCCGAGGAGATCGCCGCCGAGACGAAGAATTCGGCCGTGTTCACGGTGCCGATCACTTCGCGCGGGGTGCCGCCGGCGCCGAGGAGCGTCGAGGTGACGGCCGGTCCCCACCCGCCGCCGCCGATGGCGTCCATGGTTCCGCCGACCACGCCGAGCGGCGGCGCCCAGCGCGGGTTTAGCGGTTTGGCCTCGCGGCGGCCGCGCGCGGCGCGCCACAGGATGAACACCCCCATGAAGCCGAGATAGGCGCTGACGAAGGGCTTCACCGCGGCGCCGTCGGCCGAGGTCAGGACGAATGCGCCGAAGGCGCCGCCGCAGGCGCCGGCGAGCGACAACAGAACCAGCATACGCCCGTTTACGTTACGGTGCAGGATGTGGCTGGTGGCCGATGCGCCGGTGGTGAACACCTCCGCGGCGTGAACGCACGCCGAAGCGGTGGCGGGCGGAACGCCGAGGCTGAGCAGAATGGACGACGAGATCAACCCGTAGGCCATGCCCAGAGCGCCGTCGACAAGCTGCGCCAGAAACCCCACCAGGGCGAAAATCGCCAGGTCGCTGTCCATATTCCTCTCCCCGACCGGGGCGGAAGCGATGCCGTACCCAGGGTCAGCGGGGAGCTAGGAGACCGTGCGGAAGCCCGCAATGAAGCGACGATCACCTCTCGCGATAGGTTTTCTCGCCGGCGCGCCCGACGGAAAATCGGCTTAAACCTGTTTGCCGGAGCCCCGGTGCATGAAAAAAGGGCTGGCGGGGACGCTCAGGATCGGCTTTTAGGGCGCAGGGGGAAGGCTGACTGTGATGATGCTGCATCACTGTCGGGGGCAATGTATGCGTCAGGACCCGATTTGACCCACGCCGTATCCCGCACGACATCCGCCACGCGAACGCGCGGAGGCCGGTCATGACCCGTGGTCCGCTCAGGCACCGCAAGGGGCTCATCCTCGAGACCACGAGCCAGACGGCTCCGAAGGTCGGCGGGCGAACGCCGAAATGCTACACGCGCTGCAAGACCCAGTGGGACGACGCCGAGGAGCCCGACTTCGTCGACCTCGCCGCGACCTATTCGGCCAATGACCGGACGGCGGTGATCTATCGCGGCGACGACTATATCTGCGACCTCAACCTTTCGACCGGCCAGCAATCGACCATCGGCGATCGGGTGGAGGGGATACCGGCGCTGCTTCTGGTGATCTCGGTTCCTCTGTGTTTCGTGCTGATCGGCATCCCGCTTTATTTCGGGGTCAAACTCTACGCCAAGGTGTCCACCGGCCAGCTGCGCCGGCGCGTGGCGGACTATATCGAACGGGCCCTGCCGCCGACGCCTATCGCCGGCGCCCCAGCATCGTAGCGGCGGCGGTCCATCCGCCGGCCTGATAGATGGCGGCGAAGGTCAGAAAAATCTCCAGCCAGGCGCGCGTGCCCCACACCGGCCAGATCGGCATCAGGGTGAGGATCGCGACGATCGCCGAGCCGCCGTCGAGCACGCGGTCGCCGAGCAGATAGCCCAGCCCGGTGCGGTTGCGCAGCACTTCGCGGCGGGTGACCGGAAACACGCCGTCCTGCAGGCGCGGCGGTCCGAACGTCTCCTGCAGTTTGTCGTAGTCGGTGATGCCGGTGAGGTCGCGCAGGGTTTCGGCCGTCGCGACGCCGTCCTCCACCGCCTGCCACGACGCGCCGGAGCGAATCCAGCGCACGATCACCGAAAGCAGGATCGCGAAGGCGGCGGCGGTCTGCGCCAGACCGGCGGTGGTCATGGCCTCACCCGCGCAGCGGGATCGCCGCCCAGTAGTCGAAGTCGAGAATGACGTCGGGCAGATGCTTGCCGTCATTGTCGCGATGCGGGTGATCGGCACACGGGCGGTTCTTGGCGGCGACGAGACGCAGGCGCAGCGCGCCGACGCCTTCGCCGAGGTCGGCCTTGTCGAGCACTTCGGACCACGCATACACGGTGTCGCCCGCGAACAGCGGATTGACGTGGCTTCCGGCGTTGATGGCGATGATCTCGGCGGCGTTGCCAAGACCGTTGAAGGCCAGCGAGCGCGCCAGCGAGATCGCGACGCCGCCATAGATCAGCCGGCGGCCGAAGCGGCTCTGCGCCTGTTCGAACTGGTTGAAGTGAACCTTGGCGGTGTTCTGGTAGAGGCGCGTGGCGATCTGGTGCTCGGCCTCTTCGACGGTGAAGGCGTCGACATGGTCGATCTTCTCGCCGATCTCGTAATCCTCCCAGCCGAAGGGCGAACCGGCGAGAACGAAATCGTATCCGCCGGAGCGCCAGGCGGGGCGGGGCAGATCGCTGGCGGCGACCGCCTGGGGCAGTTCGGGAACGACGGTCTCAGGAGCGGGCTTGCCCGGATCGGCCTTGTTGACCATCACCCAACGGACATAGCTGAGCACTTCGGCGTTTTCCTGATTGTAGCCGGTGGTGCGGACCCAGACGACGCCGGTCTTGCCGTTGGAGTTCTCCTTGACGCCGATCACTTCGGAGACGGCGCGCAGCGTGTCGCCGGGATAGACCGGGGTGAGGAATTTTCCGTCAGCGTAGCCGAGATTGGCGACGGCGTTCAGCGAGATGTCGGGGACGGTCTTGCCGAACACGACGTGGAAGGCGAGCAGGGGGTCGATGGGGGCGGCGTCGAGGCCGCAATCCTGCGCGAAGGTGTCGGCGGAATACATGGCGTAGCGCGAGCCGGTGAGGCCGGTGTAGAGCGCGGCGTCGGCTTCGGTGACGGTGCGCGGCGTGGCGTGTTCGATCTCGTCGCCGACGACGAAGTCCTCGAAGAAGTTGCCCGGATTGGATTTGAGGGTCATGCGGTCTTCCTCGCCTGTTCGCTCGTCTGTTTCTGCGCCCTGACCATGTATGGCCTTCGCGCCCGCTCGCCAATGGCGGATGGCCGGTTTCGCGGCGAGGTGTTGCGCGTTCTGTCGCATCCGGCGGTTCGTGCGTTCGAGCCCGCGACTTGTTTTGTGGTTTGCGTGTTCAAGTCCACGCAAACGGGCGCGTTCGGACTGGCCGTGGGCCATCCGGGTTTGCATCGCTCCCCGTGCTGAATGGGGAGGCCGGGGCGCGTGGGGCCGCGCCGGGTAAGTTGCCAGCTCGAAGGCTGGCGTAAGACGCGATCGTCACGCGCCCCGCGGCCGGTTTGAGATCCGGTGCGGCTGGCGGGTTTGGCTGGGGAACACCGTCCGTCTCGATCGTCAGAGATCACACGGCCCACGTCCAGCATTTGGACCCATTTCCGCATCCCGGACCCACGTGCAGATCTCTCCGCGAGACCTGGAACTCCGGTTTCGACACCCCGGAGCCTGTTTGCAGACGCAAGACGGATTTCACCCCGCCTGCATCACACGCCAGCCGGCGCCTGACATTCAAGAAGTTCGGAGCTCTCGAACCCTCCCCGCGTCAGACGCGAGGAGAAACATGGGGGTGAAACAAAGTGGGTCGGATAAGTCCTGGAAGCGTCTCGCAGAGACGCGTCCCCAGCGAAGGCTGGGGTCCAGTCTCCTAAGCCAAGAAGACGCCGGAGGCGGCAGGTTTTTTCCGAACTGGACCCCGGCTGGATTCCCGGACGGCTGCGCCGTCCGGCGCCGGGGACGCGTCTGCATAGCAGACGCTTCCCGAAATCGATCAGTGTTGAAGAATGGGTCCCGGGTCTCGGCCGGACGTCGTCCGCGGCCTCGCCCGGGATGACAAGTGTGGGTGATCGCGATGGAAAGCGTCTCGCAGAGACGCATCCCCGGCCCTCGCTTGCGCTCGGGCGTTCGTCACGCGATTTGGTCCCCCGGACCAAATCGTCCCCGGCATGCGGCCGCATGCCCCCGCATGCCTAGGATTGTTCCTCACCCCGCCAGGCGGGCCATCTCTTCCTCGGAGAGTTCGTAATTGCTGTAGACGTTCTGAACGTCGTCGAGGTCGTCGAGAACCTCCAGCATCTTGAACAGCTTGTCGGCGTCCTCGCCCGCCACCTGCACCGTGTTGAGCGGTTTCCAGATCAGGTTGGTGGAGGTGGCTTCCACCTTGAACTTGCCCTCGAGCGCCGAGGACACCGCCATCAGCTCTTCGCGCGAGGTGTAGATGGTGTGGCCGTCCTCGTCGCTGACGATGTCGGAGGCGCCCGCCTCGATGGCGGCCATCATGATCCCTTCTTCTTCGCCGGCTTCGGGCGGGAAGACGATCTCGCCGACATTCTCGAAGCCCGAGGAGACCGCGCCGGTCTGGCCGAGATTGCCGCCATTCTTGGTGAAGGCGGCGCGGACGTCGCCCGCCGCGCGGTTGCGGTTGTCGGTCTGGCATTCGACGATCAGGCCGACGCCGCCGGGACCGAAGCCCTCATAGCGGATCTGCTCGTAATTGGCGTCGTCGCCCCCGGCCGCCTTGTCGATGGCGCGCTGGATGTTGTCCTTGGGCATGGACGCGGCCCGGGCGTTGTTCATCGCCAGGCGCAGGCGCGGGTTCATGTCGGGATCGGGCGCGCCCATCTTGGCCGCCACCGTGATCTCCTTGGACAGTTTCGAGAACAGCTTGGCCTTGGCCTTGTCGGCCTTGCCCTTGCGGTGCTGGATGTTGGCCCATTTGCTGTGGCCGGCCATCGGAGCCTCTCTTCCGGTATGGGTTGGGTTCGGGGCGCTGGTCTAGCGCAGCCGCCACGCCGACCGCAACCCGGCCCCGCCGGACCCGTCTCCCCCAGCGGCGCCGGAATAAGCCGGGGCGGCGCAGTTGACAGGCGATGGCCGCCCCCATGAGATGCGCCCCATGCCGCCGGCGTCGATGGCGTCGCGCATCTCGAGCAGGAAGGGCATGCCGGACGCGTTGCGCACCGTGGTCACGCCGTAGGAGAGATAGGCGCCAAGCTCGGCCTGGTCCCAGATGTGGACGTGCATGTCGACAAGGCCGGCAGCAGGGTGCGGCCGGCGCCTTCGATCACCTGGCGCGCCGGCGGGCGCTTGGTGGCCGCTGCTGTTGACGGCGGCGTCGGTCTCGACGGTTCCGCCGCGCACCAGAACCGACATGTGCTCGCGCGCCTCGGGGGCGTCGCCGGAAAAGTCCAGCACGCGCACGTCGTGGAAGAGAACGGCGTCGCCGGCGGCGGCGGCGGTTTGTTCTTGCGGGGCGCAGGCGGCGGCGATGAGCAACGCCGCGAGCGCTGCGGTCTTTCCGTGAGTCATTCGATCGGGTCCTTTATCCGTTCGCGCGCGCCGCGATCGCCTCGGCCATCGCGACCATGCGTTTGGCCTGGGCGAGGTGGAGCAGCTCGGTCATCTTGCCGTTGACCTTGAGCACGCCCTTGCCGGCGTTGGCCGGATCGGCGAAGGCGGCGATGACGTCGCGGGCGTGAACCACGGCCTCTTCGGTCGGCGCGAAGATGGTGTTGCAGGGTTCGACCTGGCTGGGGTGGATCAGGGTCTTGCCGTCGAAGCCGAAGGCGCGGCCCTGGCGGGCCTCCGCCGCGAACCTTCGGCGTTCTGGATGTCGTTGTAGACGCCGTCGAAGATCAGAAGGTCGAAGGCGCGCGCGGCCGCGATCGCCAGGGTGAGCGTGGTCGCGAGGTTGGAGCGGTCGGCGACCGGCTCGGCGCGGAAGTCCTTGATGAGATCGTTGGTGCCCATCACGAAGCCGGCGAGGGCGGAGCGCTTCGCTTCGGCCGCGATCTCCTTGAGATTGAGGATCGCCAGCGGGGTTTCGATCATCACCCAGAGCGCGGGGTGCTTGTCGCCGCCGGCCGACTTGATGGCGGCGTTGAGGCGGGCGATGTCGTCGGCCGAATCGACCTTGGGCGCGAGGATGGCGTCGGGTCCGGCGGCGACGGCGGCCTTGATGTCGTCATGGCCCCATTCGGTGTCGGGACCGTTGACGCGGACGATCAGCTCGCGCGGGCCGTAGCCGCCGGCCTTCACCGCCGCGCAGACGCGATCGCGCGCTTCGGCCTTGGCCTCGGGCGCCACGGCGTCCTCGAGATCGAGGATCAGGCTGTCGGCGGGCAGCGTCTTGGCCTTCTCCAGCGCGCGTTCGTTCGCGCCGGGCATGTAGAGCACCGACCTGCGGGGGCGGATATCGGTCATTTGCGGCGTCCCTCCTGCTGCATCCCCAATCCCTTGATCGCGGCAGACATGACGGACCGGGCCGGGAAGATCAAGGCGCGGCGCCCGGCGGGACGCGCCCGCGCCCCAAGTTTGTGATTGACCCGGAGGCGCGGGCGTCCGAACTCTCGACGTCATGAGCATATCATCCGGATTTGTCGCCGCTGGTTTCGAACCCGTTCGCGAGGCCTTCGAACGCAATTTCGAGGAGAATCTCGAATTCGGCGCCGGATTCGCCGTCTGGGCGGGCGACGAGCTGGTCGTCGACCTGCATGGCGGCGTCATGGACCGCCGCCGCGAGCGTGCGTGGACGGAGACGACCATCTGTCCGGTGTTCTCGACCACCAAGCCGGTGGCGGCGCTGGTCATCGCGATGCTGCGCGAACGCGGCCTGATCGATTATGAGCGGCCGGTCGCGGACTACTGGCCGAAATTCGGGCAGGCCGGAAAGAGCGAGATCACGGTCGGCGAGGCGCTGTCGCACCAGGCCGGGCTGCCCGGTTTTCCCGAAGCGATCGATCCGGGCATGTGGCTGGACCCGCCGGCGCTGGCGGCGCGGCTGGCCGAACTGCCGCCGATGTGGGGCAGGGGCGAGGGATCGGGCTACCACCCGCTGACCTGGGGCTATATCGCGGGCGAGCTGTGCCGGCGGGTCGCCGGGCGTTCGCTGGGCACGGTGCTGCGCGAGGACATTTGCGGCCCGCTCGACATCGACTTCATGATCGGAACGCCGCCGAGCAAGGCCGATCTGTGCGCGCAGATGATCAAACCGAAGACGCCGACGACCTTCGCGCACGCCAATGCGGAGACGCGCGCGGCGTTCCAGACGCCGTGGTCGGCGCCCAATCGCAGCGCGGCGGAGTGGCGCCAGGTCGAGATCCCGTCGGCCAACGGGCACGGAACGGCGGCGGGGCTGGCGCGGCTCTATTCGGTCTATGCGCTGAAGGGACGGATCGGCGAAACGCGGCTGTTCTCGGAGGCGGTGTGGAACGAGCTGACCCGGGCGCGGGTGACGGGCGAGGACCGGGTTCTGCCGGGCGTGGTCTCGTTCGGCGCCGGGGTGATGCGCAATCCGGTTCCGCTGTACGGACCCGGCCCCGAGACGCTGTGCCATTCGGGCTGGGGCGGGTCCGGCGCGCTGGGCGATCCGGTTGCGGGCGTGTCGGCGGCCTACATCATGAACATGCAGGGCTCGCACCTGCTGGAGGATGCGCGCCGCTCGCGGCTGATCGAGGCGCTTTACGCCTGTCTCTAGCAGCCTGTCTCTAGGGGCCGGTCTTTAGCGGCCTGTCTCTAGCGGCTAGCGCGCGGTGAAGATGAAGGACGGGTCTTCGCCGGGCTTCAGCATCACCGCCGACAGCGGACCGCCGAAACAGGCGCCGGTGTCGATGTTGATGCGCCGGGCCTGAATGTCGGGCGCGAAATCGCTCGTCGGGGTGTGTCCGTGGACCACCAGCAGACCGTCGAGTTCGGGGCGCTCGGGCCAGGCCGCGCTGTCGAAGAATTTGCGCGAGCGCGTCCACAGGCGCACCTGTTCGCTGCAGCCGGGG
>JAWKVD010000018.1:2500-77998 GCA_041398225.1 Hyphomonadaceae bacterium
CGTCCGTCGTGAAGAGGGAAACAACCCTGATCGTCAATTAAGGCCCCCAAGTAACGGCTAAGTGGGAAAGCATGTGGAAATGCAGTGACAACCAGGATGTTGGCTTAGAAGCAGCCATCATTTAAAGAAAGCGTAACAGCTCACTGGTCAAGCGTTTCTGCGGCGAAAATGTAACGGGGCTTAAGCCGTTCGCCGAAATTACGAGCTCAGCAATGAGCGGTAGCGGAGCGTACCGTAAGTCTGTGAAGGAATATCGCGAGGTATTCTGGAGATATCGGTAGTGAGAATGCTGACATGAGTAGCGATAAAGAGTGTGAGAGACACTCTCGCCGAAAGACCAAGGGTTCCTGCGTAAAGTTAATCTGCGCAGGGTTAGCCGGCCCCTAAGACGAGGCGGAAACGCGTAGTCGATGGGAATCAGGTGAATATTCCTGAGCCAGGAGGTGGTGACGGATGCCGAAAGTCGTCAGTTCTTATCGGATTGAACTGGCGGCCTGGGTGTCCCTGGAAATAGCCCCTCCATTAGACCGTACCCGAAACCGACACAGGTGGTCAGGTAGAGTATACCAAGGCGCTTGAGAGAACTACGTTGAAGGAACTCGGCAAATTACCTCCGTAACTTCGGGAGAAGGAGGCCTCAATCTGGGCAACCAGGTCTGAGGGGCACAAAACTGGGGGTTGCGACTGTTTATCAAAAACACAGGGCTCTGCGAAGCCGCAAGGCGACGTATAGGGTCTGACGCCTGCCCGGTGCCGGAAGGTTAAAAGGAGAGGTGCAAGCCTTGAATTGAAGCCCCGGTGAACGGCGGCCGTAACTATAACGGTCCTAAGGTAGCGAAATTCCTTGTCGGGTAAGTTCCGACCTGCACGAATGGCGTAACGACTTCCCCACTGTCTCCAACATAGACTCAGCGAAATTGAATTCCCCGTGAAGATGCGGGGTACCCGCGGTCAGACGGAAAGACCCCGTGAACCTTTACTACAGCTTCACAGTGGCATTAAAGAACTTATGTGTAGGATAGGTGGGAGGCTTTGAAGCTTCGGCGCCAGCCGGTGTGGAGCCAACCTTGAAATACCACCCTTAATTTCTTTGATGTCTAACCGCGCCCCTGGATGGGGCCGGGACCCTGTGTGGCGGGTAGTTTGACTGGGGCGGTCGCCTCCCAAAGAGTAACGGAGGCGCGCGATGGTAGGCTCAGAGCGGTCGGAAATCGCTCGATGAGTGCAATGGCATAAGCCTGCCTGACTGCGAGACTGACGAGTCGAGCAGAGACGAAAGTCGGTCATAGTGATCCGGTGGTCCCGCGTGGAAGGGCCATCGCTCAACGGATAAAAGGTACGCCGGGGATAACAGGCTGATGATGCCCAAGAGTCCATATCGACGGCATCGTTTGGCACCTCGATGTCGGCTCATCACATCCTGGGGCTGGAGCAGGTCCCAAGGGTTCGGCTGTTCGCCGATTAAAGTGGTACGTGAGCTGGGTTCAGAACGTCGTGAGACAGTTCGGTCCCTATCTGCCGTGGGTGTTGGAGACTTGAGAGGAGCTGTCCCTAGTACGAGAGGACCGGGATGGACGCACCTCTGGTGGACCTGTCGTGGCGCCAGCCGCGCAGCAGGGTAGCTATGTGCGGACGGGATAACCGCTGAAAGCATCTAAGCGGGAAACCCACCTCGAAACGAGGCTTCCCTGAGAGCCGTGATAGACTATCACGTCGATAGGCCGGGTGTGGAAGCGCTGCGAGGCGTGTAGCTTACCGGTACTAATTGCTCGATCGGCTTGATCACAAGCCAACCCATGCGTGGCGACGAGCATGTCGCTGCAAGAGCTAATTGCATTCCAACTGCATTGGCTAACGTTCTGTGTTGCGGACACAGAGCGGATCCGGTTTTCCGGATTACATCTAAGTCTGACTGTTTAGTTGGTTTCATCCGGCTTTGTTGACCTGGTGGTTTTGGCGGGGGTTCCCCACCCGATCTCATTCCGAACTCGGTCGTTAAGTCCCCCAGCGCCAATGGTACTATGTCTTAAGACATGGGAGAGTAGGTCGCTGCCAGGTCTACAAAGCCGGATGTGGTTCCTTGCGAAAGCAAGCGAAGGCCTCCTTCATGACCTTTCCGCCGGTTCGCCGGCGTGGAAGCGCGGCTCCTTCGGCCATCCAGACGTTTTGCGGCGACGCAGGGCGAAGCGGGAGGGGCGATGAGGGCCGCGAAGTCGTTTTAGGGGATTGTTCGGAGCGATCCGGGCGATCGCCGGCCCTGAAACGATGACGAAATCGGTGACGCGGGATGGAGCAGTCCGGTAGCTCGTCAGGCTCATAACCTGAAGGTCAGAGGTTCAAATCCTCTTCCCGCACCCAAGTTGAACGGCCCCGCTTCGGCGGGGCCGTTTGCGTTTGGGCGCTGCCGGGCCGACTCAACCGCGGCGACAGCTCAACCGCGGCGCCGACTTAAACGCGGTCCAGGCAGCGGCGAGCTGGAAGGGACGAGCTGGGGAATGGCATGGCCGCTTTGCGCGTGGCGGCCGGCAGGGCGTGCCCCGCACCGCGAAATTCAGGACAAACCGTCCTCTTCTCCGCTTGACCGGCCCCAGATTATTGAATATCGATAAATCCGGGTCAGGTTCACCGGTACAAATCGCGCGGGCGACCCTGTCTGGAGCATTCCGCTCAGGAGCTTGTGTAATCGGATGAGCTTGGCGCTGTCCACATTGATCTTCGAATGGCGGCGCTACATGGCGGCCGTCATCTCCCTTGCGGTGGCCGGCGTTCTGATGCTGGCGCTCGCCGGGATGTTCGTCGGCATCATCAAATCCTTCACCGCGACGGTCGACCGCTCGCGCGCGCAGGTCATCATCCTTTCGGCCTCCACCGATTCCTTCTCAGGCCCGGGCGGGGGAGAATCGCTGCCGGCGCGCGTCATGCCGCTGATCTACCGCCATCCGGAGGTGACCGACGTCGCCGACATGCAGCAGGGCTTCGGCTCCTTCTACGGACCGGGCGCCACCCAGCCCAGCTTCACCAACATCATGGTCGTCGACACCTCGCCGAACGCGGTGACCCTGCCGGACGACTTCACCGATGATATGCGCCGCATTCTCGATGTGCCCTACAACATCGCGGTCGATCGCTCGGCGGTCGGCAGTCTGGGCGTCAAGAAGGGCGATCTCGCCACCATCAACGGGCGCACCGTGCGCATCGCGCTGATCGTGAAGGGCTACGCCAACACCCAGGCGGCCAACGTCGTGATGTCGCGCCAGACCTTCCGGCTTCTCGGCCAGTACAATGACGACCAGGTCGGCATGCTGATGGTCCGCATCAAGGATCCCGCGCGCGCCGATCAGGTCCGCGACGAACTCAACGCCATGGCCGACGGCCAGTATCGCGCCTGGACCAAGCCGGAGCTGTCCGCCGCGATGGCGAAAGACCTTCTGTCGGATGGCTTCATCGCGCAGATCCTCGGCTTCCTGAACACGATCGGCTTCTTCATCGGCGTGGTCATCACCTGGCAGACGCTGCGCGGCGCCATCCTGTCCAACATCAAGGAGTTCGCCAGCATGCGGGCGCTGGGCGCGTCGCTGGGCGATCTTCGTCTGGTGATCATCGAACTGTCGATCTGGGTCGGCGTCTTCGGCATCGCCATGGCCGCCCTGGCGATGAGCGGGCTCACCGCCATCGCCGGCATGGTGAACATTCCCATGGGCTTCCAGCCCCAGCTTCTGATACAGACCGCCATCCTTCTTCTGTTGATCTCGATCGGTTCGGGCATGCTCACGCTCGGCGCGCTCAACAAGGGCGACCCGGCGGACCTCCTGCGGTGACGATGATGGACACGACGTTCGCGCCCCCCGAAGAACTTCGTCCCTACGAGCCCACGCGGCGCGACGGACGAGCCATCGACATGACCAACCTCGCCATCGACGCGCGCAAGGTCGTGCGCGCCTTCGGCAAGGGCCATGGCCGCACCACCATTCTCAAGGGCGTCGATCTGGCGGTCGAGCAGGGCGAGATCGCGCTGGTCATGGGCCCGTCCGGTTCGGGCAAGTCCACGCTGCTTGCGGCGGTCTCCGGCCTGCTCAAGCCCGACAGCGGCGAGGTCGTCACCCTCGGCGAAAGCATCTGGGACATGCGGCGTTCGAAGATCGATCGCTTCCGCCTCAAGAATTGCGGCTTCATCTTCCAGGGCTTCAACCTGTTCCCGGCGCTCACCGCGCGCCAGCAGATCGAAGTCCTTCTGAAGTTCGCCAAATTCCCGCGCTCGCAACGCGGCAAGATGGCGGAAGAAGCGCTGAAGCAGGTCGGCCTCGGCCACCGCATCAACTACCGGCCCGACAAGATGTCGGGCGGCGAAAAGCAGCGCGTCGCCATCGCCCGCGCGCTGGCCAAGAACCCCAAGCTGATCTTCGCCGACGAGCCGACCTCGGCGCTCGACGGCGAAAACGGCCGCATCGCGATGGAGCTTCTGCGCACGGCGGCGAAAGAGAAGGGCGCGACCGTCCTGTGCGTCACGCACGATGTGCGCCTCGCCAAATACGCCGACCGCATCATCACGATCGAGGATGGCCTGATCACGTCGAACGACGCCGATCCCGCCTCCTTCCACCACTAGAGTCAGAGACGGAAGACAACAATGAACCGCTCGAAAGCCGCCGGCCTCCTCCTCGCCGCCTCCTTCCTCGCCATCTCCGCCTGCTCGGCGAAGGTCGGCGGCGCCAAGCCGGCCGACGCCGCCGCGTCCGCCGAAGGCGAATCGGTGCTCACCTCGACCGACAGGGACTACGCCGCGATCTCGTCCGGCAAGGTCGACATCGAAGGCGGTCTGGTCGACATCGCCGCGCGCGCGCCCGGCATCATCAAGGAGGTGTTCGTCCAGGAGGGCGACACCGTGAAGAAAGATCAGATCCTCGCCCAGCAGGACAATGAAGACAGCCTCCTGTCGCGCAACCGCGTCGCCGCGCAGCTCAAACAGGCCGAAGCGCAGGTGCCGATCCTCGAGGTTCAGATCAAGGCGGCCAAGCGCGAGGAAGACCGGCTGAAACGCCTCATCGACGAACGCGCCGTGTCCGAACAGGCCTACGAACAGGCGGCCGATACGCGCAAGCAGCTCGAAGCTCAGCTCGAAGCGCAGCGCGCCTCGATCCAGCTCGTGCGCGCCCAGCTCGCCGAGGCCAACTACCAGGTCGAGCTTTATGTCGTGCGCGCGCCGACCGACGGCCAGATCGTGCGGCGCTACGCCAACCCCGGTTCGGGCGCCTCGACCCTGCAGGTCACGCCGCTGTTCCAGCTTCAGCCGGATACGCAGCGCATCGTCCGCGCCGAGGTCGAGGAGCGCTCGATCGGCGGCGTGCATGTCGCCCAGAAAGTCGAGATCGTGCCCGAGGCCGACCAGTCGAAAAGCTATCCGGGCGAGGTGATGCGCATCGCCGACGTCATGGGCTCGCGCAAGCTGCGTTCGGACGACCCCAGCGAACGTCCCGACGAGCGGGTGGTCGAGGTCGTCGTCGACGCAACCGCCGCGCCGGTGATCGTCGGCCAGCGCGTCTTCGTGAAATTCCTCAAGGAAGAAACGGCCGAAGCCACCGCCTCCAACTAGGCGTCTCAGCTCTCGGCTTCGATCGCGAAGATCTCGCCGCCGATATCGACGATGTAGACATTGCCGCTCGCATCGGTCCCGAACGCCACGATCGAGTTGATCGTCCCGGCGTCGGGCGCAAAATCCTGCGTGCGCACCGTGAAATTGTCGCTCGCCAGCGTCGATCCCGGCGGCATCTGCGCCAGCGGCGCGGACCAGATATTGTTGCTCACGAAGTCCGCGAAAATGTACTCGCCGCGCAGCGACGTAACGGGCCCGCGATAGACCACGCCGCCGGTGATCGAATTGCCCTCCAGCGGTCCCGAACCGTGGCCGTATTCGGCCACCGGATTGGTGAACGCGGCGCTGTCCGCGCCGCCATTGTAGGGCTGCGTGCCTTCGCGCAGGTTCCAGCCGAAATTGATCGGCCCGACGGCGCCCGCCGCGATCCGGTCGACTTCCTCCACCTCCGCCTGGCCGACATCGCCGATCAGAACCGCGCCGCTGCTCGGATCGACGCTGCCGCGAAACGGATTGCGCAGGCCAAGCGCGTAGATCTCCGGCAGTCCGCCGGCGCCGCCCGGAAAGGCGTTGCCGGCCGGTATCGCGTAGTCGCGATTGGGATCGGCCGGGAAGTCGTCGCCGTCCGGATCGATGCGCAGCAACTTGCCCAGCAGCGTGTTGGGGTTCTGCGCATTGCCGTCGGGATCGCCGCCGCCGCCGCCATCGCCCAGCCCGATCAGCAACAGGCCGTTCTGGCTGAAGGCCAGCATGCCGCCATTGTGGTTCGAGGCCGGCTGGGTCTGCGTCAGGATCACGTCGCCGGTTGAAGCGTCGGCGCGGTCGGGCGTCCCCGCGAATGTCTGGTAGCGGCGAATCTCCGTCGTGCCGGAAGTGTTGTTCATGTGCAGGAAGAAGGTCCGGTCGGTCGCGAAGTCGGGCGAGAACGCGATCGTCAGCAAGCCGTATTCGCCGGATGTCGCCACCTGTCCCGACAGGTCCAGGAAATCCTGCGACGCGAACGCGCCGGTCGAAGGAGTCATCACCCGAATGCGGCCGCCGCGCTGAACCACCACCACGCGCCCGCTGCCGTCCGGAAGCGCGGTCAGATAGATCGGCTGGTCGAGCCCGGTCGCCACCCGCCGCACCGCGAACGAGTCCGGCGCATCGCTCACCGTCACCTGCAAGGCCAGCGTCGCCGAAAGCGCCCCGTCCGAAACGCCAAGGCTGATCTCGTAGACATTGTCGCCATTGGCGTCGGCCGGCGCCTCGAAGTCCGGGGGCGTTGCGAAGGAAAGCTGCCGCGAGGCCGCGTCGAAGCTGAACAGGCCGGCGTCGGCGCCGCCGGCGACGCTGTAGGTCAGCGCGTCTCCGTCCGGATCGCTCGCCGTCGCCAGATAGATCGGTCCGCTGGTGTTCTCCGCCACCGAAACCGTGGCGGCCGAGGTGAAGGCCGGCGCGCGGTTGGCCGGCGGCGAGGGCGGGGATACGCCCCCATCGCTTCCGCCGCCGCTACAGGCGCCAAGCGCGCCGAGGGCCGCGAGAAGGGGGACACAGCGTCTGGATGGCATGCCGATCTCTCCGGTCTTGTCTCCCCACACTGCCCCTGCGACCTGTCCGCGCGAGGGCGAGCATGGGCGAAGACACCTGATAAACCTAATGACTTCCCGGCGAGGTGAGTCTGCGGATGCGACACCCTGCCCGAAATATGCGTTTGCAAATGCGAACCGCTCGCAATATGGTCGCGACATGGAACACGAACGGATCTTGGGACTCGACCGTCTCGCCAAGGGCGAGGTCGGCCGCATTGCGGGCTTCGAGATGGGCGATACGCCGACCATCGCCAAGCTGCGCGAGATCGGGTTCGCCGAGGGCGACGAGGTCGAACTTCTGGCCCGCGGCTGGCTCGGCGGCGCGCCCCTGTCTTTCCGTTTGAACCGCACCGTCATCGCGCTGCGCAAGGCCGAGGCCGCCCTGGTGAGGGTGGAGACCGCCAAGTGAGTGCAGGGGTGCTGCGGCTCGCCCTGGTCGGCGCGCCAAACAGCGGCAAGACCACGCTCTTCAACGGCCTCACCGGCGGACTGGCCAAAACGGCCAACTATTCCGGCACCACCGTTGAAACCCGCACCGGGCGTTTCGAAACGCCGGGCGGCGCCAGCATCGACCTGATCGACCTTCCCGGCATTTACGGCCTCGAGGCCCGCTCCACCGACGAGCGCGTCGCGGTCGACGCCATTCAGGGCCGCCTCGAAGGGCAGGCGCCGCCGGATGCGATGATCCTCGTCGCCGACGCCGCGCACCTGCGCACCCACCTCCACACCGTTCTTCAGCTTCAGGCGTTGGGCAAACCCATCATCGTCGCGCTGAACATGATGGACCTCGCCGAGCGCGACGGCATGAAGATCGACGTCGAGCTCCTGCAGCAGAAGATCGGCGCGCCCGTCGTCTCCACCCGCGCCACCCGCAAGGCCGGCCGCGAGGGTCTGCTCGAAACCATCGACCGCCTGATCGCCGACGACGCTCTGGCCAGCGCGCCGGTTCGCGACGAGGCCGACGTCGATCTCCGCCATCTCCAGCGCGAGGCCCGCCGCATCGCCGACGAGGTGATCCTGTTCGAGCCCGCGATGAACAAGGTCACGCGCGCGGCCGATTCCGTCCTGCTGCACCCGTTCGCCGGACCGCTGGTCCTGCTGGCGATCCTGTTCGTGGTCTTCCAGTCCGTCTACACATGGGCGACCCCGCTGATGGACGCCATCGAGGCGCTGTTCGGCTGGATCAGCGCGACGGTCGCTCCGCTGCTCGGCGATGGTCTTTTCGCCAGCTTCATTCAGGACGGCGTCATCAACGGCGTCGGCTCGGTCATCGTCTTCCTGCCGCAGATCGTCATCCTGTTCGGCTTCATCCTGTTCCTCGAAGCCTCGGGATACATGGCCCGCGCCGCCTTCCTGATGGACGAGCTGATGCTGAAGGTCGGCCTCAACGGCCGCGCTTTCATTCCGCTCCTGTCCTCCTTCGCCTGCGCCATCCCCGGCATCATGGCCGCGCGCACCATCGAGGAGGAGCGCGACCGCCTCACCACCATCATGGTCGCGCCGCTGATGACCTGCTCGGCCCGGCTCCCGGTCTACACCCTGCTGATCGGCGCCTTCATTCCGCGCAACATGGTCGGACCGTTCAACCTTCAGGGACTGGTGCTGTTCGCGCTCTATCTCGCCGGCGTCGTCAGCGCGGTGGCCGTGGCCTTCATTCTCCGGCGCACCGCCACGCGCGGCCCCTCCCAGCCGCTGATCATGGAGCTGCCCACCTACAAGCTTCCGGTCTGGCGCGACTTCTTCCTGGGTCTCGCCGACAAGGCGCTGGCCTTCCTCAAGCGCGCGGGCACCATCATTTTCGGCGCCACCATCCTGCTCTGGGTTCTGGCGACCTTCCCCAATCCCGGCGGCCCGATGGAGGAGAGCTTCGCGGGCATGATCGGGCGGGTGATCCAGCCCCTGTTCGCGCCCATCGGCTTCAACCTCGAAATGGTCGTGGCGCTCATTCCGGGCATGGCCGCGCGCGAGGCGGCGGTGTCCTCGCTGGGCCTGATCTATTCCCTTGGCGAGGTCGACGAGACCTCCACGGCGCTCGCCGTCACCCTCCAGGCCGCCTGGACCCTGCCGATGGCGCTCAGCTTCATCGCCTGGTACGTCTACGCCCCGCAGTGCTTCGCCACGCTGGCCACGGTGCGCCGCGAGACCAATTCCTGGCGCTGGACGGGCTTCATGTTCGCCTATCTCATCGCTCTGGCTTACGTCGCGTCGTTCGCGACCTACCACATCGCCCGCGCCGCCGGTCTTTAGAGCGCCTTCCAAAAACCGGCACACGCGTCCTAGTCCTGAACGATCAAGGTCCTGAACGATCAAGCGCGAGGGAAGCGTCATGCCCAGCTTCACAACCGTCATCCGCAAGGCGGAGAAGATGGACGCCATGGGCATCGAGGCGCCGGCCGCCATCATCGCGGAGCTGGGGCAGGGAAAGCGCCCCAAGGTCGTCGTCACGCTGAAGGGCTACGCCTACCGCTCCACCGTTGCGGTCATGCGCGGCAAATATCTTCTTCCGCTCGCCAGGGTCCACCGCGACGCCGCCGGCGTCCGCGACGGAGAGACCGTCACCGTAACCCTCGAACTCGACACCGCGCCGCGCGAGGTCGCGGTGCCGGACGACTTCGCCGCCGCCATGAAGACGGCCCGCGTGCGCGCCGCGTTCGACAAGCTCGCCTACACCCACCGCAAGGAGCATGTCCGCGCCATCGAGGAAGCGAAGAAACCCGAAACCCGCCAGCGCCGAATCGAAAAGGCGATCGCCATGCTCGCGGCGAAAGCCTGACCGCGCGTTGCGCACGCCGGCCGACCGCTCCGTCAAAAAGGACGTCCCCATGCGAGAGCTGATCCTGAAAATGTCCATGTCGGTCGACGGCTTTGTCAGCGACCTCAAGGGAACCAACGAATGGATGTTCGGCGCCGATCAGGAAGCCAAGGCGTGGTCGGTTGAAGTCATCTGGAACGCCAGCCTGCACATCATGGGCAGCCGCAGCTTTCTGGCCATGGCGGATTTCTGGCCCGCCTCCGACATGCCCTTCGCCCCGCCGATGAATCAGATTCCCAAGGCCGTCTTCTCCAGCCAGGGCCCGGCCATTCTCGACCGGATCGGCGCGCCGTCCGCGCCCGCCGAAGCGCTTCAGCCCGGCGCCGAAAGCTGGGCCAGGGCCTATGTCGCCAGCGGCGATCTCGGCGAGGAGATCGCCAGGCTGAAATCGCAGGACGGCAAGCCGTTCATCGCCCATGGCGGCGTCGCCTTCGCCCGCAGCCTCGTCGCGCGCGGACTGGTCGATCGCTTCATCTTCGCGGTGCATCCGATTGCGCTGGGCGTGGGCCAGCCGCTGTTCTCCGGTCTCGCCGCGCCGATGCCGCTGCGGCTCGAGATGTCGCGGGCGTTTCCCGGCGGCGCGGTGGCGCAGATCTACCGCCCGGCCTGAGCCGGGCGCGGGCAGCGTCTCCAATCAGGGCCGGCTGGACACCTGAAAGGGATTCCCGTCCGGGTCGGCGCCGTTGCACATGTCGAACGTCTTGGCCGAAACCACTTTGCCCATCTTCGCCCCGCGTCTCGCCAGCGTGGCCCGGGCCGCCGCGACATCCCTTGAATGGAAGACGATCTTGGGCGGGCGCTTTCCGGGCTTGCCGCCATCGGCGTGCAGCGCGAGGCGGCATTCGCCCGCGTCGAAATCGACCCATCCGTCCTCGCGTCCGGCGACCTTCAGCCCCAGCACGTCGCGATAGAACGTCTCCATGGTGTCCAGGTTCGATGTGAAAATGATGATCCGTCGAATTTTAAGGTTCACGAGACGCCTCCAGCCAGCGATCCGCCGCAATGATCCGCCGCAGTGATCGGCCGCAATGATCCGCCAATGAAGGCGCGTCGCATTTTTTTCCGCAACCCACGTTTCCCAGCCCGCCCGCGAAGCCGGTCCGTCAGCAATGACGCCCCAGCTTTCCATCGCGGTCACCCACACTTGTCATCCCGGCCAAGCCGCGCAGCGGCGCGAGCCGGGACCCATTCTTCAACCAGGACGGCCTCTCAATGGGTCCCGGGTCTCGGCCGGACTTCGTCCGCGGCCCCGCCCGGGATGACAGGCAGCGCGTAACGCCAACACCCTTGGCGCTTCCCCCGCCGCAAAGCCCCTATCGCTCGGCGTACCAACCCGCTCGAAGGAGTTTCGGATAGAGGTCCTCCCAATGCGGGTTTTCCTCTTCGATCAACGCAATCTTCCAGTCACGCCGCCAGCGCTTGATGCGCTTCTCGCGGAGGATGGCCGTGTTGATGTCCGTATGCTGCTCGAACCAGACCAGGCGCTTGATCCCGTGCTCGCGCGTGAAGCCGTCGGCCTGTTCGTTCTTGTGCTCCCATGTGCGCGCCATGAGATCGTTCGTCACGCCTGCGTAGAGCGTGCCGTAGAATTTCGACGAAAGCAGATAGACGAAGTAGCGATGGTCCCCCATCGCGCAAATCTGCTCGAAACACCCACGGCTGTCATCTCGGGCGAGCGCAGCGAGACCCGGGACCCATTGGGAGGCCGTCCCGGTTGAAGAATAGGTCCCGGCTCGCGCCGCTGCGCGGCTTGGCCGGGATGACAGCAAGGAGTTATCCGACCGGCGTGGCGTTCGGCTCATTATGGCCTCGCGTCTGGCGCGGGGAGGGTTCGAGAGCTCCGAACTTCTTGAATGTCAGGCGCCGGCCGGCGTGTGGAGGTCGCCGCAGTCCGCTCCGGTTTGTCCGACGAGAGATCGAACGAGAAACCGACAGCATCCGGGTTCGCCCCGGAAGGACGCGGCCTCAGCCTGCAAACAGGCTCCGGGGTGTCGAAACCGGAGTTCCAGGTCTCGCGGAGAGACCTGCACGCGGGTCCGGGATGCGGAAATGGGTCCAAATGCTGGATGTGGGCCGTGTGATCTCTGACGATCGAGACGGACGGTGTTCCCCAGCCAAACCCGCCAGCCGCACCGGATCTCAAACCGGCCGCGGGGCGCGTGACGATCGCGTCTTACTCGCTGGTCCTCGCGACCAGCACATCGGCGCGGCCCCACGCGCCCCGGCCTCCCCATTCAGCATGGGGAGCGATGCGAAACCGGAGAGCCAGCGGCTCGTCCGGCCAAACCTGCTGAAACAGCCGTTTATAACGCACAGGCCGAGAGCCCCGCCGCAGTTGCGCTTCTTCGCCAGCCGGGGAAAACTTGGCGGGCATGTCGGTCAGGCGTCGTTCGCCGCGTCCTTGGAATGTCGGGGCTGGCCCATGCAAGGCCGGTCCGGGCGCAACCGGGCGAAGGCGCAACCGGGCGGGACAGGCCGCAGGCAGGTCGGGAGAAAGACATGGGCGAACGATTTCGGAAACTGGCGGCGGCGAGCGCCCTGGCGTGCGCCGCATTGGCGGCCGCCTGCTCGGAAAAGGAGCTGATCTCGGACGGCCCTTCGGACGCGCAGCCCGAAACCGCCGCGCCGGCGCCGGACGTTTCGGAATTGCCGGCGGGCCTCTACAAGCTCGACCCCTCGCACGCCAGCCTTGTCTTCCACGTCAATCACCTCGGCTTCTCCAACTACACCGCCAGCTTCCGCACCTTCGATGTGGTGATGACCCTCGACCCGGCCGACCCCGAAGCGGCCGAGGTCTCGGCCTCGATCGATCTGTCCTCGCTGGAGATCCCGTCGCCGCCGGAAGGCTTCGTGAAGGAGCTGCTCGGACCGGACTGGCTGGGCGCCGGGACCGCGCCCGAAATGACCTTCGAATCCCTCAACATCGTTCAGACCGGACCGGCCAGCGCCGACATCAACGGCAATCTCACGCTGAAGGGATCGACGCAGCCCGTCACCCTGCACGCCACCTTCAACGGCGGCTGGCCCGGCAATGTCTACGATCGCCACGCCCGGATCGGCTTCTCCGCGCATGGCGGTCTCAAGCGTTCGGACTTCGGCGTGTCCATGGGCATTCCCGAGCCGGGAACCCAGATGGGCGTTTCCGATGAGGTGACCTTCGAGATCGAGGCCGAGTTCTCGGGGCCGGAGCTGCCGCCCGAAAAGCTGCAGCCGGCGACGCCGCCGCAATAGCCCGGCGCAACATGTCCCGTGTTCGGGGCTGGGCGTCAGGGCGTCGCTTCGGTGGGCCCGGCCTGCGGATCGTCCGGCTCCTCAGCGGTCGGGGTCTCGGTGGGCGGCGGATCGACGATGTCGTCGGACGGGTTCAGCGACCGGGCGATGTGCGCGAACAGCGCCTCCTCGCGCGGGTCGAGCGCTCCGTCCGCCTCGGCGATCGCGCGCAGCGTCTCCAGCAGGTTCTTCGCGCCGGTCGGCGTGAGCATGGAGTTGGCGAACTCGATCATCCGGTCGAGATCGGGCAGGTCCTCCGGGTTGGCGCAGCGCTCGCGGAATCCGGCCCGGTCGAAATCGCCGAAGCGTTCGGCGGCGTGGGCTTCGGCGGCCTCAACTTCGCGGTCGTCGATCTGGCCGTCCACGGTCACCATGTGGGCCAGGAAGTCGGCCATCAGCCGCAGGAAGATCTCGAACCCATCGGCCTCCTCGGGCGCCTCGGGTTTCCAGTGCGGCGCGAGGATATGGTAGTACAGCGTCGTCAGGTCCTCTTCGATCGGAAGAAGATTGTCGAGCACCGTCGGCGCGCGATCGGCCACGAAGAAGCGCGTCAGCACGTTCTCGGCGGTCAGCAGCTCCTCGAAGTCGAGCCCCATCTGCTCGATGCGGTATTCGGTGGACGGGTGGGAGTCGGTGGGGTGTTCGATTGATGCGCCCATCGCGAACTCGATCGACGGCGGCAGCTTGTCCCGGTCGATGTCGAAACGGATCTTGTCGAGGAAGGTGCGCACGGCGTTCCGCGAGAACCGGCCCTTCTTGGCGCCCTCCACCATGTTCTCCACGGTGGACCGCCACACCGATCCGCCGACCGACGATTTGACCAGCGAGAAGGCGATGTCCTCCGGGCTCGACGCCTTCGCGCCCAGCCGGTCGGCGCGCAGTTCGCGGTCGCGGCTCATGCGCCCATGGACGCTTGCGAACAGCTGCACGAAGTCTTCGAGCAGCGTGCGGGCGGGAAAGCCGATCAGGCGCGACAGCCATCCGCCGCCGTCGCGGATGCGCGCGACCGCGCCCTCGACGCCCGCGAAGGCCGGTGCGAAGCGCATCGAATAGACCGTGTCCGCGCCCGAGAAGTGTCCCAGCTCGTGGCCGATCACGGCGCGCAGTTCGTCGACGGAGAACAGGCTCATCAGCGGCAGCGACAGGTGCAGCGTCTGGCCGGTCAGCGGCTTGTCCATATAGGGCGTCTGCACCGAGGCGCTGGTCGCGAAGAAGGTCGGTTCAAGCCCGATCAGCACATTGTCGGGCATCCGCGCATGGGTCTGCTTCGCGACCTTGCGGATCAGCAGGCCCAGTCGCGGGTGTTCGTAGAGGCTGACCGGCCGCGCCGCGACATGCGTCTTGGCGGCTCGGAAGAAGGCGGCGCCGGGCGAGATCAGCGCCCACAGCAGCGAGGCCGAGGCGATGCCCAGAATGATCAGGAAGATCGCCGGATCGAGATCGAACCAGTGGGTCGCCAGCAGGGAGATAGAGGCGGCGAGAATGCCGATGGTGGCGATGGTCGCGGTCAGCACCGACAGCAGTTTGGCGATGGTGTAGGGCAGGAAGCTGAAGGCGAGTAAAGCCCGGCTGACGCCCAGCACGGCGGCGGCCGCCCGGTTCACGATCAGCATCGTGCAGACGAACGCGAAGGTGAGGATCGAGGCGAGCCCCAGCCAGCCGAACTCGACCGGTCCGGCGCACGACCAGTCTCCCAGCGAAACCGCAAGCGACCAGAGACACCCGCCCCAATCGCCCAGCGCGGCGACATCGCCCCGATAGACCTCGGGATGCAGGCCCAGAATGGAGACCCCGCAGCCGATCGCCGGCACGACGGCGTTGGTCGTCATCACCTTGAGAACGCTCATGCCGTCTCCCCGCTCTGCACATGGCGAGCATGCGCACGGTCGCCGTCATGTCAATTTGACAAGGCTGCCGAGCGGCGGAGCCCCCGCGCTATGCCCCTGCGCTATTCGGCCGCCTTCACCTCGCGGGCCGGGGGCTCCCAGCGCAGGCGCGGAGAGCGGGCGGCGCGGGTTTCGTCCAGTCGCCGCGCCGGAGCGAGGTGCGGCGCGGATTTCAGCGAGGGATCGCGTTGCACGCCGCGCCGCGCCACCGAGGCCAGCGCATCGCAGAAGCGGTCCAGCTCGACCTTGGACTCCGTTTCCGTCGGTTCGATCAGCATCGCGCCATGAACCACCAGCGGGAAATACGTCGTCATTGGGTGATAGCCCTCGTCGATCAGGCCCTTGGCGATGTCCAGCGTCTCGACGCCCGATCCCTTCAGGAAGGCGTCCGAGAACAGCGCCTCGTGCATGCAATAGCCTTCGAAGGCCGGCGACATCACGGGCTTCAGCTTCGCCAGCACATAGTTGGCGTTCAGCACCGCGTCTTCCGCCACCTGGCGCAGGCCGTCCGCGCCATGGCTCATCATGTAGGCGAGGGCGCGCACGAACATACCCATCTGGCCGTGGAAGGCGCACATGCGGCCGAAGCTCTCGGCGGCGTGTCCCTCGCCGGTATGCTCGATCAGCTTCAGACCCTCGTCGGTCTTGACGATGAACGGCACCGGAGCGAAGGGAGCCAGCGCTTCGGAGAGAACCGTCGGCCCGGCGCCCGGTCCGCCGCCGCCGTGCGGCGTCGAGAACGTCTTGTGCAGGTTGATGTGCATGGCGTCGACGCCGAGATCGCCCGGACGCACGCGTCCGACGATGGCGTTGAAGTTCGCGCCGTCACAATAGAAATACCCGCCGGCGGCGTGGATCATGTCGGCGATCGTCTTGATGTCGCGCTCGAACAGTCCGCACGTGTTGGGGTTGGTCAGCATCACGCCGGCGACGTCGGAGCTGTCCTCCAGCTTCGCGCGGAGGTCCTCGAGGTCGACGCGGCCGTCCGGCGCCGCCGCGATCTCGTCGACGATGAAGCCGCACTGCACCGCCGTCGCCGGATTGGTGCCGTGCGCGGATTCGGGAACCAGAACGCGCTTGCGGCGCTCGCCTTCGCCGCGCGCATAGAGCGCCGCTCGGATCGCCAGCATGCCGCACAGCTCGCCGTGCGCGCCGGCCTTGGGGCTCATCGCGACGGCCGGCATGTTGGTCAGCTTCATCAGCCAGTCGGCCAGTTCGTTGATCAGCTCCAGCGCGCCCTGAACGGTGTTCTGCGGTTGCAGCGGATGCACGTCCGCGAAGCCGGGCAGGCGCGCCATTTTCTCGTTGAGGCGCGGATTGTGCTTCATCGTGCACGAGCCGAGCGGAAACACGCCGAGGTCGATGGCGTAGTTCTTCTGGCTCAGGCGCACATAGTGGCGGATCATTTCCGGCTCGGTGAGGCCGGGCAGGCCGGTCGGCGTTTCGCGGGCCACGCCGCCCAGCCGATCGGCCTTGCCCTTGGGCTCCGGCAGGTCGACGCCGGTCTTGGCGGTCGAGCCGATCTCGAAGATCAGGTCTTCGTGCTGCAGCAGGCCATTCGATCCCGAAACCGTCTCGGAGGGAAACTCGCCGTCAACGGCGCTGATCGAGGTGGGGCGTCCAGTTGAGTTCATGGTCATTTCAGCACCTCCCAGAGGGCCGCGGCATAGGCGTCGATATCGGTTTGCGTCGTGCACTCGGTCGCGCAGGTGATGATCACGTCGTCGACATGGCTGGACCGGAACAGGCGCGAGGCGCGGACGCCGCCGATCACGCCTTCTCCTTCGGCCGGCCAGCACCTGTTTGGCGGGTTTCGGCGTGCGGAAGGCGAACTCGTTGAAGTAGCGCGGCGTCAGCACCTTCACGCCCTTCACCTTGCCGAGCGCGTCGGCGAGATCGCAGGCCGCCTCGTGGTTCAGCTGCGCAAGCCGCGTGAGCCCCTTGTCGCCAAGCAGGGTCATGTGCGCGGAGAACGCCAGCGCGCACAGGCCGGAATTGGTGCAGATGTTCGAGGTCGCCTTGTCGCGGCGAATGTGTTGTTCGCGGGTCGACAGGGTCAGCACGAAACCGCGCTTGCCGTCGGCATCCACGGTCTCGCCGCACAACCGGCCCGGCATCTGGCGGATCAGTTTCGAGCGCGTCGCGAACAGGCCGACATACGGGCCGCCGAAACCCAGCGGGACGCCGATCGACTGGCCTTCGCCCACGGCGATGTCCGCGCCCATTTCGCCGGGCGGCTTGACCATGCCCAGCGACACCGCCTCGGTGAACACGCTCACCATCAGCGCGCCCTTCTCATGGGCCGCTTCCGACACCGGGCTAAGATCGGTCACCGTGCCGAACACGTTCGGCGACTGCACGATCACGCAGGCGACGTCGTCCTCCAGCGCGTCGATCACCTTGGCTTCGCCGTCCGCCGCCGGCGATTGCTGAACGACCTTGTAGCCGGCCGCCTCGCACACGGTGCGGGTCGTGTCGGCGTAGTGCGGATGCAGCCCGCCCGACAGCACCACGGTTTTGCGGCGGGTCGCCCGGCAGGCCATCAGCGCCGCTTCGGCGCAGGCGGTCGAGCCGTCATACATGGAGGCGTTCGCCACCTCCATCGCCGTCAGCGCCGCCACCTGGGTCTGGAATTCGAACAGCGTCTGCAGCGTGCCCTGGGCGATCTCGGGTTGATAGGGCGTGTAGGTGGTCAGAAACTCCGAGCGCTGAATGATGTGATCGACGCTCGCCGGAATGTGGTGCTTGTAGGCGCCGCAGCCGACGAAGAACGGACCCTCGCCAGCCGCGCGGTTCTTGCGGGCCATCGCGCCCAGCTTGCGCTCGACCGCCAGTTCGCCCTGGAAGTTGGGCAGGCCCTCGATCGGCGCTTTCAGGCGCGCCGCGGCGGGCACGTCGGCGTAGAAATCGTCGACCGACCTGGCGCCGATGACGTTCAGCATCTCGGCGCGGTCGTCTGGCGTGAGGGGCAGGTAGCGCATCAGGGCACCTTTCGGGAGGATGTGGTCTTGGTCACTTCGCCAACGGGCTGTCGTGCGGACGGGTGGTTGGAAACGGAAAGACCCGAGCGCACGCTGGCGCCTCTACTGGCTTTCGCAGAATGCGTCGTAGGCGGCCTTGTCCATCAGCGTGGAAAGCTGGTCCGGATTGGTCAGCTTCAGTTTCACGAACCAAGCGCCGTTTTCAGGATCGGCGTTCACCGTTTCGGGCGCGCCGGTGAGCGTTTCGTTGGCTTCGACGATCTCGCCGTCGACCGGCGCATAGACGTCCGAAGCGGCCTTCACGCTTTCGACCACCGCCATGTCGGCGCCGGCCTTCAGCGCCTTGCCGACCTCGGGCAGTTCGACAAACACCACGTCGCCGAGCTTTTCGGCCGCGAAGGCGGTGATGCCGACCACGCCGACATCGCCGTCGACGCTGATCCATTCATGTTCTTCGGTGTACCAGATCGTCATCGTTCATTCCCCTCAGCGTTTGTAGGTGTGCGGCACAAAAGGCAGTGCGGCGATTTCGGCGTCCATCGGCTTGCCGCGGACGATCAGCTTCACGGGCGTTCCCGGCTTCGTGTGCCCGGCCGCGACATAGCCCATCGACATCGGCGCGTTCAGCGTCGGTCCGAAACCGCCCGAGGTCACCACCCCGATGGTCTCGCCCGCGTCGGTCTGGATCTCGACGCCTTCGCGCGCCGGCGCACGTCCCAGCGGCCGGATCCCGACACGCTTGCGCGGCGCGCCGTCCTTGATCTGCGAAAGAATGCGCTCAGCGCCCGGGAAGTCGGCGCGCGCCCTGCGCGATTTCGAAACCAGCCAGGTCAGCGAGGCTTCGACCGGCGTCGTGCCGGCGTCGAGGTCGTGGCCATAAAGGCAGAGCCCGGCTTCCAGACGCAGGCTGTCGCGCGCGCCAAGGCCGATCGGCTTCACCCGGTCGTCGGACAGGAGTTTTCGGGCCAGCGCGTCGGCGTGCTCGCGGAACACCAGGATTTCGTAGCCGTCTTCGCCGGTATATCCGCAGCGCGACACCACCACCCGTCCGAACGCTTCGCTGACGATGCGGCGATGCTCCATGAAGGACAGTTCGGCGGCGCCCGGGAAGAGGGCGTCGACGACGGCCTCTGCCTTCGGTCCCTGCACCGCGAGCAGGCCGCGATCGTCCGCCCGGCGCAGGCTCGCCTTGCCGGCGGCCGCCTGTTCGATCAGGGCGAAGTCCTGCTCCTTGGTGCCGGCGTTGACGATGACGTAGAGCATGCCCTGCCGGTCTTCGGCGGCGGGACGGCAGATCATCAGATCGTCGAGGATGCCGCCTTCGCTGTTGAGCAGCACGGACAACTGGTTCCGCCCCGGCGCGAGGCCGGCGATGTCCGACGGGACCAGCGATTCGATGATCGCGGAAACCGCCGCGTGCGCGGCGTCGCCTCCGCCGATCTCGGGCAGCGCGAGAAAGCAGGGGCCCATGTGCGAGACGTCGAACAGGCCGCAGGACGCGCGCGTCCAGTTGTGCTCGGCCAGAACGCCCTCGGGGTATTGGATCGGCATGTCGTAGCCGGCGAACTCGCCCATGCGCGCGCCCAGCTCGACATGCAGCGCGTGCAGCGGCGTTTTCTTGAGAGGGGTGTCACCAGACTGGGTCAATCAAGGCCTCCGACAGCTGCGCCCGGCCGCCCGTGCCAGAAGCCTGGTGGCGGCCGTTCGCCCCCGCTGTCGGATGCGCCTGAGAGATTCACGGGGCGCGACCGGCGCCCGCTTACTCCGTCGGCGGCGAAGTTTCCCGTCCGGGTCCCGCCTGGCCGGATACCGTCCGGCGGGATGCTTCGCACTTTCCAGCGTTGTCGTTACCCAGCGGCCCTTTTGCCTGAGCGTTTCCGGGGCGGTTGCGCCTTCGGCGGCGGCGCTTTCCCGAACCCGGGTCGGCGTCGCTCTCTCCCGCTGGGGTCAATCGACAGTCCGGCAGCGCGCACCTCCCGGCGGACGCAACCGTGCTGTTCTTGTGCGGGACCTTGCAGGCGTCCGTCAATCGGCGGCGCGCTCAAATCGCGCGCACTTCTGTGAGCGGTCCGTCACCCGCCGTTGGGGCGCCCAAAGGACGGGCGGCGACCGGTCAGCCGCCGTGCACGGACCTGTTTACGCCGCGGCCATAATATTGCATAATTGAGACCTTCTACGGCGACCGTGTGTATCGGTTGCGGAACTGGAGGCGGTCGATCGCCGTCTCCGCTCGGCATACCGCGGACGCGTCGGCGACAACGCCGCACGTCCATAGAAAACACGCGCGGTCTTTAACCGTGGGAAAGCACTTCCCTCATTAAAGAGCGTGACATCCGAGCCGGGACTGCCGGCCGGAATTTACGAGGGAATGTCCATGTTCCTGACCATGATGAAGGGCAAGCTCCACCGGGCTGCGGTGACGCAGTGCGACCTCCATTACGAGGGGTCGTGCTCGATCGATCTCGATCTTCTGGACGCCGCCGGCATCCTTCCCCACGAGCAGGTAGATATCTGGAACATCACCAACGGCGCCCGGATCACGACCTATGCGATCGAGGCTCCGCGCGGATCGAAGACCATCGGCGTCAACGGCGCCGCGGCGCGCTACTTCCAGGTCGGCGACCGGGTGATCATCGCGGCGTGGGCCCAGATGGAAGACGCACAGGCGCGCCAGCACGCCCCGGCGGTCGTTCGCCTCAACGAGAACAACGAGGTGGTGAGCGGGATCGCCTGATCCCGCCCGCCAGACCCTTCCTACTTCGTAAGCTCGAACGTGACGTCGACGTCGGCGGTCAGCGAGACCTGTCCGCCCGCAACCGGCGTCGGCGCCGATTCGGCTGAATCCATCGCCATGCGGGCCATCACCGGAACCGGACCGCCATAGTTGACCGACTCGTTGATGGTCACGATGCGCTTGACCTTGTAGCCGACCGCCTTGGCGTACAGCTCGGCCTTGGCCGCCGCGTCCTTGATCGCCATCACGCGCGCTTCGTCCTGCGCCGACTTGGGCTTGTCGACGCCGAAGCTGACGCCGTTGATCGTGTTGCCGCCGGCCTTCACCACCGCGTCCAGCGTCTTGCCCAGCGAATCGAGGTTGCGGACCACGATGGTGAGCTGGTTGGACGCGTTATAGCCCGTCAGGCGCGGCTTGCCGTTGTTCCGGTTGCTGTAGTCATAGACCGGGTTCAGCGACAGGTTGCTGGTCTGCATGTCCTTGTCGGCGACGCCGGCGGCCTTCACCGCCTTAAACACGCCGTTCATTTTCTCGGACTGCTGGGACATGGCGGCGGCGGCGCTCTCGGCGTCCACGCTCACGCCGACGCTGATCGTTGCGATGTCCGGCGCGCGGTCGACCGAGCCGTGGCCGTTCAGGGTGATGGTGGTTTCGGGTTGAATCGAGCTCATCGGCGCCATGTGCATCATGTGTCCATCGGAGGGCGGAGGGGTCTGCGCGCCCGCCACGGGTGCGGTCGTGCAGGCGGCGGCGAGGGCGGCGGCGGCGATTGCGCCGGCGAAGCGGGGCATGGCGTCATCCTTTTGTTGCGTCGTCCGGGCGTTTTGCAGGCCGGACCGGCGTTATCCATGAACCCGATCCGGGGGGCAAACCTTGGCGCGGTCAAGGCGGCATCGCGGCGACAACATCCCGGTTTTCCTTACCGTTAAATTGCGTATTGTGCGCGCCTTCGGGAAGCGCCCGCCCAAGCGCGCGGGGGCCTGTAGCTCAATGGTTAGAGCCGGCCGCTCATAACGGTCTGGTTGCAGGTTCGAGTCCTGCCGGGCCCACCATCCCCCAGATTCGCCTGGTTTCGCGCCGTCGGCGACTCAGGCTAGGCGCAAAGAACGATCCGGCGTGCGTACGCGTTTGGTGTGGGGACGGGGGAACCGGATCGACCCTCTATCCGTATTGAGTCTTGCGCCTTCCGCCCTCGGCGGGTTGCGGCGCGGCGTATGCATGGCCGGAGTATTGGCCCCGGAAACCGGAAATGCAGGCCGGAGATATGCAGATCAGGACGCGCATTCTTAAGCATGTGATCGCCCTAACGGCGGGCGTGGCCGCGTGCGCCCCGTTCGCCGCTGCGCAGACGGCGCCCGCGCCCGCCCCGATGTCGGGCGAGCCGTGCAGCGTGCCAACCGTGACCATTTACTATGATGACGAAGCGTCCGCCCTGTCGCCGGAGACGCAGGCCCTGATCGGCAAGGTCGGTTCGGCAGCCGCCGAATGCGCCAGCGAGCACCTGACCCTGGTGGCGCGGGTGCGCCCCGGCGCCAGCGCCGAGGAACTTGAAGCCACCCTGCAGTGGATGAAGCGCGTTTCGAGAGAATTGCAGGCCGCAGGATTGTCGTCGGCCCGGATCCGCATGTCGGCCGAGCAGGCGAGCCCGGGCGTCGCCGCGCGGTATATCGATATCGTCACCGACGAGGCCGCGCGCCGGATGCCTCCGGCCGCTGGCGATCCGCCGCCCTACAGCGTCATTTCCTACCGGCCGCACTAGACGGTCCGATCCAGCTGGCGGAGCGGGCGCGGGAGTTCCGCGCTCAGGCCGGTTCCAGAAGATTGCGCAGCGCGGCGGCGAACACGCCGCTGAGCACGCCCGCGGCCGTGGTCAGAACAAGCGTTCCCAACGCACCCAGCAGATCCTCGGAGCTGTTCAGCCCCGCAAGCACGACGCCGAATGCGGCGCCGATCACAAGACCGACAAAGCCCCCGGCTAGCGCGCTGGGCGTATTGCCCGGGCGGGCGTCGGCATCCTCGCGTACGGGATGCGCGCGTTGCGAGAGCGTCCGCGACGCCAGTATGGCGCGGCGATGGCGTGTTTCGATACCGTACATGGCGTCCTCCGATTCCTCGGTCCGCCCCCAGGCCGTCCATCAGGCAACGGTTGGGCGCGACGCCGGTTCCCGCCTGACGCCGATAGAGCAGCTGAAGAATCTGTCAGGATTCAGGCGTCGCGGTCAGGAAGGCTGGCGTAGGCGATGCCGCCGTCCACCGCGATGGTGTCGCCGACCACGTAATCGCCTGCTTTCGAGGCCAGGAAGATCGCCGTTCCGGCCATATCCTCGTCGCGGCCGACCCGGCGCAGCGGGGTGCGCGAAGCCACCGCTTCCGCCTGGTCGCGCGCAGCGCGATTCATTTCGGAGGCGAACGGACCGGGTGCGATTCCCGCAACCACGATCTTGTCCTGCACCAGACGCGCCGCCATCCGGCGCGTGAGATAGATCATCGCCGACTTGGAGGCGTGGTAGGAATAGGTCTCGAGCGGATTGAGCTTGATGCCGTCGATCGAGCAGATGTTGATCACTTTCGCCGGGCGCTCCGCGCTGGCGGCTTTCGCCAGCGCCGCATGCAGCGCCTGCGTCAGGAAGAAGGGCGATTTGACGTTCAGGTTCATCACCTTGTCCCAGCCATGTTCCGGGAACTCGTCAAAATCTGCGGCCCACGCCACGCCCGCATTGTTGACCAGAATGTCGAGCTTGCCTTCGTGTTTGTAGATCTCTTCGGCCAGCGCCTTGGCGCCCGCCACCGTTGAGATGTCCTGCGGGAGCGAGACGCACGGGGCGTGACCAAGCGCGGTGAGTTCAGCCGCCGTGGCGTCGCAGGCGTCGGCCTTGCGCGCGGAGATGTAGGTCTTGCAGCCGCTCTCCACGAACCCCTGCGCGATCATGCGGCCGATGCCGCGCGAGCCGCCCGTGACCAGAGCCACGCGGCCCTCCAGCGAAAACAGGTTCTCGATCATGGTTCACTCCCGGCTGTACGCCTGACCGCTCGGTCGGCGCGTTTTGTGTTCTTGAGTGTAGAGCGCGATCAATAGCCGTTGAGACGGGCGTAGCGGTCGCGATGAAAACCTTCCGAACCGTAGAGCGTCTCGAGAACGCGTGCGCGCTTCATGTAGAGGCCGGCGTCGTGCTCGTCGGTCATGCCGATGCCGCCGTGCATTTGCACGGTTTCGTTCGACACCAGATGGATGGTTTCGCCGGCGCGCGCCTTCGCCAGCGACGCCTTCTCGGCGATGTCGTTCGCATTGGCGTCCAGAGCGTCAAGAGCCGCCGCGACGCACGAACGGGTCAGTTCGATCTCGGTGAACATGATCGAAGCGCGATGCTGCAGCGACTGGAACGAGCCGATCAGCTGACCGAACTGCTTGCGGGTCTTGAGGTATTCGAGCGTCATTTCGAACGCGGCGTCGCATGCGCCCAGCATTTCGGCGCTGAGCCCGATGCGGGCGCGGTCGAGCACCTGATCCAGCGTCTGGAAACCGCCGTCCACGGCGCCGAGCACCGCCTCGGCGCCGACTTCGACATTGTCGAACCTGATGTGCGCGGCCGGGTGGGCGTCGACGGTCTGAAGAGGTGTGCGGGTCACGCCCTTGGCGTCCGCCGCGACCAGGAAAAGGGTGAGGCCGGCCTCGTCGCCCGCCTTGCCTGAAGTCCGCGCCGCCACGATCAGAAGGTCGGCGGCGGGGCCGTCGACGACGTACTTCTTCTCGCCGGAAAGCGTGTAGCCCGCTCCGGTCTTGCTGGCCGTCATGGAGATATAGGCCGGATCATGATGCGCGGCGTCGTCGACCGCGAGCGCGGTGAGGCGTGCGCCCGAGGCGATCGTCGGCAGGTGTTCGGATTTCTGGTCCTCGGATCCGGCGAGCAGAAGCGCCGAGGCGCCGATCAGCGCCGTCGACAGCAGAGGGGTTGCGGCGAGCGTGCGGCCCTGGGCTTCGAGAACCTGTCCGAGACCGACATAGCCAAAGCCCGAACCGCCGAATTCTTCCGGAATCAGAACCCCGGCGAAACCAAGCTCCGCCATCTCCTTCCAGGCCGCGGCGTCGTGCGCGCCCCCGCCCGCCGAACGCAGGGAGCGGAGCTGGGAGATCGGAAGCTTTTCGGCCGCGAACGCCAGCGCGCTGTCGCGCAACATCTGCTGCTCTTCGGTGAGCACGAACGCCATGAGCGCATCCCCTTTTATTCAGCTTGTTTGCTTGGGTCTTAGCGTTCCGTAGCGGCGCCAATCAAGGGCGTCTTCGAGGCGATCGTTGCCCCAGAAGACCTCTCCGTCCGGACAAACGAAACTGGGGGCCCCGAAGAGACCCAGATCGGCGGCCGTTTCGGTCTCCTCGCGCAGTTTCTCCTTCAACTCCTCCGAGTGCAGGGCCTCAAGCATTTCGTAAGGCTCAAGCCCGGCGCGCCGCAGCGCGGCATGGAGAATCTGAACGTCCGATATGTCGCGATCATAGACGAAGTTCGCCTGATACACGGCCTTCACGAAGGCCGGTCGCTGGCTCTGCGGCAGGGCGAGGGTCAATCGTGCGGCGAGCAGGCCGTTCTGGGGAAACCGGTGCGGGCGATTGAAGGCGATGCCGTGTTTCTCGCAGATCCGCTCCATGTCGCGCCACATATAGACGCCCTTGGTTGGATAGACATTGAACGGGCTGTCCTTGAGGCCCTGTTGCGCCTTGAACAACGGACCAAGCAGGAAGGGCCGCCATTCGACCTCGACGCCGCGCGCGGCGGCTTCCTTGTCGATGCGCATGGCGGCCGGATAGGAATAGGTCGAGCCGAACTCGAACCAGAATTGCAGCGGCACGATGTCGTTTCCTGCTGTTGGCCGGGGCGACTCCCCTCTGGATATTCTAGCAGACCTGAAGCCCGCCTGCGAAGGCTGGCGTTCAACGCTCTGAGCCGGTCGGCAGCGGGTGAACCGCGACGCCTTCGCGTTGCATCAAGGGGCACGACAGGATCGCCTGCGCGAGTGCGCGCTGGCCCCACGCGGACAGGTGAACGCTGTCTTCATACCCCCTCGCCAGCGGGACGTAGTCCCGCGTGGACACCACAGGTATCCGCTTCGCCTGGGCTGATCCGGCCAGTTCGCGCGCCGCTTCCGAAGGAGCCGCCTCTGCGCGTTCATCGGTCGTTTCGTGCACGATCAGACATGCCGAACGGGGCAGGCTGGCCGTCCGGTCCAGAAGCAGCGGAATGGAGGCGCGGGCGTCCCCTTCGATCCGCCTCCCATCGGAACCGGCCGCGCCGTCTCCGGGATCGCGCGCAATGCCCTGAACAAGATTCATCAGGGCGACCGGCGCGCGCGAGATCGGTTTGTCCGGCGCGGGCAGGGGCGCGAAGTCACGGTCGTCGTCGAGGTCCGCGGTCGACAGGACGACGACCGCGTAGTCGGCGTCGAGGTCGCCATGCGCCTCCAGCCACGCCAGCATGTTGCCGGGCCCCCAACCGTTCGCCGAGACGTTGACCGCCTCGACCCGCTTTCCGGCCTTTGTCGACAGCGACGACAGGTGTGTTGTGGCGAGTTCGGACTGGTCGGTGTTGAGATCGCCGAACACCACGCCGTCTCCGATCACAAGCAGGCGGAAAACGTCGTCCGGTTTTGTCGCTTCGATGTCCGGCCCGCGCAGGCCCAGCGAGTTCGTCTCATACCGCATGCCGCGATAGACCACCGACTGATCGGGCGCATTCTCATATTCTATGGTTGGGTGCGGACGAAACAGCGGGTGGTCGCCCACGGAGATGCGCAACCACGCCTCGGCGCCTGTGGCGACCACCACGAGCGCCAGCACCGCCAGAACCAGAATGCGAACAGGATGAAATCTCATCGGGGGCGCCTGGTTCGACGGGCTTCACCTCAAGCAACCACGCCTCGGCCCCTCGATGGTGCCTACTGGTGGTCCCGAAGGCCGAGAACGCGCTTGGCCACGACGTTGAGGTTGACCTCGGACGTGCCGCCCTCGATCGAATTGCCCTTGGCGCGCAGCATGGCCTGCGTTGCGGCGACCTCCTGCGGCTTGAAGCCTTCGCCGCCCCAGCCGAGACCCTGCAGTCCAAGCGCTTCGACCTGAAGCTCGGTCTTGGTCTGATTCATCTTCGCGGCGGCGTATTTGACGATCGATGTGCCCGGACCGACGTCCGCGCCGGCCTTCGCCTGTTCGGCGTTCCGCTGAACCGTCAGCGCGAACGCGTCGGAGTACATCTCGTTGCGGGTGATCCGCGAACGAAGGTCGGTGTCGGCCAGAACGTCGTTGCGCACGCCGACATATTTCTTCGCCAGCGCAGGCAGCGACAGGCCGGCATTGCGGTCCGAGCCGAAGCCGGTCTTGGAGATGTTGATGCGCTCGTACTGAAGCAGGCGCTTGGCGATGTCCCAGCCCTTGCCGGGCGTACCCACGAGTTGATCCTTCGGCACCTTCACATCGGTGAAGAAGGTTTCGCAGAAGGGCGAGGACCCGGAAATCAGCAGGATCGGGCGCGCCTCGACGCCGGGCGTCGTCATGTCGAAGAGGATGAAGGAGATGCCTTCATGCTTCTTGGTGAAGTCGGTGCGGACCAGACAGAAGATCCAGTCGGCATGGTTGGCGTAGCTGGTCCAGATCTTCGATCCGTTGATCAGGTAGTGATCGCCCTTGTCCTCACACTTGGTCTGAAGGCCCGCGAGGTCGGAGCCGGCGCCGGGCTCGGAATAGCCTTGGCACCAGCGCGTGCGCCCGTGCACGATATCGGGGAGGAAGCGCTTCTTCTGTTCCTCGTTGGCGTATTCGAGCAGGACCGGTCCCAGCATCCACAGGCCGAACGAAGCCAGCGGCGCGCGCGCATTGATGGCCTGGAGCTCCTGCTCAAGAATCAGATTCTCGTCCTTGGAGAGGCCGCCGCCGCCATACGCCTTCGGCCAGGTTGGCGCGGTCCAGCCCTTTTCCGCCATGCGTTCGAGCCAGACCTTCGAATCCGGGTTCTGGAAGACCTGATTGCGGCCGCCCCAGACGACTTCCTCCTCGACCATCGGCGTCCGCATCGAGGCGGGGCAGTTGGCGTCCAGCCACGCGCGGGTCTCAGCACGGAAGGTCTCAAGGTCGGACATGTGTCATCCTCCAGCGGCGTCGGGAAACGCTCATGTTCTCGGGTCAACGGCTATCGGGCGGCGCCGGACCGGTCAAGGTGAGGGAGCGAGGCGACCGATGAAGAACGTCTGCGGCGTCAGCGAAGCCCGAGCCGTCCGCCCTCGACATGCAGCCCGGCGAGCGACATGGCGTGGACGCCGGCTAGGAATATCGCCGCGCCGCTGAACAACATGATGTAGCGCCAGGGGATCCAGCGCACGCGCACCGTGTCGCGCCGGGGGCGTGACGACCGCCACAGCGACAGGAGAAGCAGCGCAAACGCCACGGCCAGGGCCAGGAGGGTGATGGAAAGCTCGGACATGCGCGCTCAGTTAGCGCGTCGTTCCGATCCAGGGAAGCGGGCATAGTCAGGGGAGAGGTTTCCATGGCGGCCGCGAGCGCCCGTGCGGGGTCTTGGCCCAGTAGTGGGGGCTCGTCTTCAGCTCCCACAGGGCGCAGGCGGCGGCGACCGACATCAGCGGCCAGTAGAACGGCAGAAGAAGGTAAGCGGCGATAGGGCGATCTTTGGTCGGCGCGGCCAGCGCCGAACCCAGCACGCTGCCATAACCGGCCCCCAGCAGCGCCCCATGCCATGCCTCGAACCCCGCATTAGGAAGAAGAAACGCCAGAAATATCCAGATCAGGGTGGGGCCATGCGCGGCCGCGGCCAGTATGGACCCGCCCAATACGAGGTTGATGGCCAGATAGCGAAGCAGGCCGAGTTCGCGGATTGCATCTAGCGGCCGGCGGTTCAGCACGAGCCAGGTTTGCATATGCCCTTTCATCCAGCGGGTCCGCTGACGCAGCCAGACGCCGGCGCCCGTTGGCGCTTCCTCCAGCGTCGGCGCATGAACGATCCGGGCGCTGCAACCGTCGCGCGCGAGACGTATGCCGAGATCGGCGTCTTCCGTGACGTTCCAGGCGTCCCAGCCGCCGGCCGCCAGCAGACGATCCCGCCGGAAAAAATTGCTGGTGCCGCCCAAAGTCAGCGGCACGTTGACGCGAGTGAGAAACGACAGCCACACGCGAAAATGGATCGCATACTCGATCTCGAACTGGCGCGCGATCCAGCTGTCTGCGCCGTTGTGCGCGGCAAGCGGCGCCTGAACCACGGCGAGATTTTTCGGCCCGGATTGAAACGCCGCGACAACTTCAAGAAGTTGGTTGGCCTCAGGCAGGTCCTCCGCGTCGTAGACCCCGACGAGGTCGCCGGTCGCTTCCAGCAGGCCGTAGTTGAGCGCGCGCGGTTTTGTTCTGGGCTCTCCCGGTGGGACGGGAACGATCCGGACGTGAGCCGGCAAGGAGCTGACGGTAAGGGCTTCCAGGGTCTCCTCGTCGTCGAACTCGACAAGCAGCAGAACCTCAAGACGGTCGGCCGGGTACTTCAGTCGGCTCACCGCTCTCACGAACTGCGCGGCGACCTCCTTCTCCTTGTGCAGCGGGGCGAGGATGGTGATGGTCGGCGGGGACGCGGCGCCGATCGCATCGGCGAGCTGAGCTGGAGCGCCGGGCCGCCGGTCGAGCAACGCAACGATCGTCGCCGCGATCCGAATGCAGATGATGGCGGAGAACACCGCGGTCAGTATCGCCGCGAGCGCCGCTCCCAACGCGGCTGGAGCAAGAACGAGCATCACGCCGGCGGCGCCGAGCAGCGCCCATACGCCGGACCGTTGTCCGGGCGAAAGGCCGGTTCGTGCGGAACGTTCGGGGCGGCCGTCGGCAAGCCCCATGCTGGCGAAACGCAGTGCGCGCGCGTCTTCAAGGCGGCGCGCCAACCGCTGCTCACGGTCGTCGGACGCATCGCCCCACGCGGCGCGGTCCTCGCTCGATCTGCCCAAGAAGTCCCCCCGTCCCCAACCCTTTCTTCAATACTCGATGCGGCTGGACGCGCAAGTCTGCGGTATCTTGCGCCGCTATCAGTTTGCGCTTGCACGCGCCGAACGACCGGGGAACATGTGACCGCCATGAATTTTGCTTCCGACACAACCGCGCCGGTTCACCCAAAGATTCTGTCCGCGCTCGCAAAGGCGAATGACGGGTACAGCGCCAGTTATGGCGAGGATGAATGGTCGCGCGCCGCGCGGGACGCGTTGGCCGGTGTGTTCGAAACCGACCTGGACGTCTGGCTGGTCGCATCGGGGACGGCCTCCAACGCGCTGGCGCTTTCGGTCCTGTGCCCGCCCACGGGCGCGATCGCCTGCCATCGCGAAGCGCACATCGAACGCGATGAGCGCGGCGCCCCGGAGTTTTTCACCGGCGGCGGCAAGCTGGCGCTGCTCGATGGAGATCACGGCCGTATAGATTTCGGCGCGCTCGAACGGGCGGTCGTCGCGAACAACCCGGACTTCGTGCACGAGACGCCGCTGCATGCGCTCAGCCTGTCCAATCTGACGGAATGCGGCACGGCCTACTCCGCGGAAGACCTTCGTGCACGCGCTGCGCTGGCGCATGCCCACGGTCTGCGCGTTCACCTCGACGGCGCGAGGTTCGCGAACGCCGTCGCAAGTCTCGGCGCCTCGCCCGCCGATCTCAGCTGGCGAGCCGGCGTCGATGTCCTCAGCTTCGGGGCCAGCAAGAACGGCGCGATCGGTTGCGAGGCGATCGTTCTTTTTGGAGAGGCGAGGGAGGCGTTCGCGGGGCTGAAAGTCAGGGCGAAGCGCGCCGGCCATATGCCGGCCAAATTGCGGTTCACGGCGGCGCAGATGTGCGCCTATCTCGAAGACGGGTTGTGGCTGGAGCTGGCCGGCGTAGCGAACAAGGCGGCCGCAAAGCTGGCCGCTTCCCTGGAGCAGGCGTGCGGCGCGGAGCTGGCCCATCCGCTCGATGGAAACCAGCTGTTCGTAAGCCTGCCGCAGCCGGTCCAGCAGCGGTTGTCCGAAGCCGGCGCGCGCTTTTATCCCTGGCTCGACGGGTCTTGCCGGTTCGTTTGCTCGTGGTCGACGACAGACGAAGATATTCATTCTCTTGCGGAAATTGCCCGGAAGTCTTGATGGTGAGCCGTATTGTCACCGCTATGCTGCAAGCCGGCGGGACTCCTTAAGCAAATGTAGACCTCGATATTTTACGTTGTTCCTTCGGGTCATCGTTGGGGCGACAGGAAGCCAAGTGAGCTGGCGCTGGCTTAAGGAAAGCGTGCTGGGACCGATCGGGGTCCCCGAGCCGTACAGGCAAGACGTGCGGGCGAACCTGCACGCCCGCTTTCTGCAGTTCACGACCGTCGCCAATACCTACGGCCTCATCGTGGCGTCGGTTATGGTGCTTATCCTGCTTCAGGACCATCACGGGCTTGCCGAACACATCGTGCCGATCGGCGTCGCCTGGTTCGGCGCGCTGGCCCTGATCGTGAATCAGGTCCGGGGAGACGTGCGAGATCCCGCATCCATTTCTGTGAGCCGCATTCTGATCGGAACGACGGTTGCGTCGTGCGTCTGGGGCAGCCTGATCTTCACCGTGATAAATCACGCTCAGCCGGAGCAGGATCTCTATGTGGGCCTGTTCATCGCGTGCGTTTTTTGCGCCGGCGCTTTCGCGCGCTCCAGCATGCCCGCCTCGGCGCTTATCTATTCGTGCGTTCTTGCGGCCAGCATCATGTTGGCGCTTGTTCTGGACAAGCGCGATGGCTTGCTTCAGTTCGCATTCCTGCTGGGCGCATCCGTGATCGGCTTGCAGCTTTTTTCGATCCTTGCGGCCAGGCGCCGGGCGGGACGCATAGCGAGCCTCAGGGCGCTTGAGCGATCGCATGAAATTGCAG
The DNA here is from genome assembly GCA_041398225.1 of Hyphomonadaceae bacterium. GTDB lineage: Bacteria > Pseudomonadota > Alphaproteobacteria > Caulobacterales > Hyphomonadaceae > JAWKVD01. Next base: position 34,234 of record JAWKVD010000018.1, read on the forward strand.
CGCTTCAATTGCAGGAGTTCGAGGCGCAATCGGCGGACTGGATGTGGAGGATCGACGACGACGGTCGTCTGGTCGACGTTTCCCCGAAATTCGCCCAGGCTGCCGGCGCCGATGCGACGCTGTTGCAGGGCGAACGCTTTCTTGCGCTCTTCGCGCCGGAAGCCGAGGAGCATTTCGACGCGCTGCTGCGGTCGCGCCGGGCTTTCCGCGATATGACTTTCGAGATCCAAGTTCCGCGCGGTTCGCGGTGGTGGTCGATCAGCGGAACGCCGACAACCGACGGCGGTTACAAGGGCGTGTGCTCGGACGTCACCCGCCGCCACGAGGCGGAAACGAAAGCCGCCTTCGTGAGCGAGTTCGATCACCTCACCGGCCTGTCCAATCGCGCCGCCCTTGTGCAGCAACTCGAAGCCGCTTGTGCGGGCGCGTCCGGGCCGGGCGACGAATTCGCGTTGCTCTATGTCGACATCGACAGCTTCAAGACAGTCAACGACACCCACGGCCACGCAGCGGGCGATGAGTTTCTCAAGGAGATCGCCGAGCGCTTGCAGGACGCCGCCGGCGAGGATGCTTTCGTATCGAGGCTGGGAGGCGATGAGTTTGCGGTGCTTCTTCGCGCCTCCTCCCGCGACATGGCCGACGAGATCGCGGACCATGCGCTGGACGCCATGCTGGCGCCCGTCATTGTGGGTGGACGAGAGATATTGGGCAGCGGCTCCATCGGCGCGGTGATCGGTCCGGGCGACGGCGCTGACGCGGCCACGCTTTTGAAACATGCGGAACTCGCGCTCTATCGCGCCAAGGCGCAAGGGCGCGGATGTAGCCGCTTCTTCGAGGGGGGGATGGAGGCGGATGCGCGGCAACGTGCCGATCTGGAATCCGATCTGCGCCGCGCGCTGTTCACCGACGCGATGGACCTGCATTTCCAGCCGCTCGTCGATACCCGAAGCGGCAGGGTGTGCGCCTACGAAACCTTGTTGCGCTGGAACCGTCCGGGGCACGGGCTTGTTTCGCCGGTCGCCTTCATCGGTTGCGCCGAGGAGACCGGCATCATCGTTCCGCTGGGGGAATGGGTGATCCGCAACGCGGTGAAGGAAGCCGCCCAGTGGCGCGACGATGTCACCGTCGCCGTCAATCTGTCGCCGGAGCAGATGCGCAACCCTTCAATCGTGCAGGTCGTGGTGTCGGCTCTGTCGTCTGCTGAACTCGATCCGGGACGGCTTGAAATCGAGATAACGGAATCGGTGTTGATGAAGGACAGCGAGGCCAATCTCCGCACGCTCCACGCGTTGCGAGAGGTCGGCGTGAAGATCGCGCTGGACGATTTTGGAACCGGCTTCTCTTCGCTCAGCTATCTGCGCACCTTCCCGTTCGACAAGCTGAAGATCGATCAGAGCTTCGTTCGCGACATTCACAAGACCCCGGAAAACCAGGCGATCGTTCGCGCCATCATCTCGCTTGCGCGCGATCTCGGAATGCGTTGCACGGCCGAAGGCGTCGAGAACGAGCAGCAGGCCGCGATACTGGCGAGCCTCGGCTGTACGGAAGTGCAGGGCTATTTGTTCAGCCGACCGGTTCCCGCCGCCGAACTCCCGAAGAAGCCGGCGGCGCAGAGCGCGGATGCGCCGAATGCCGACGTACGAAATCTTGCGTCGCGGCGCACGGCCGCCGGCCCCAACTGAGCGCTCTCAGCGGTACTCGATCCGCTTGCCCTTCGTCGTGACCTTGTTGCAGCGCCCCTGGATCACGTCGTTCGCCCACACGCACTCGCGCGCGGAGCCGTCCGGGAAGGTCTCGACGCCTTTGCCGTTGCGCTTGCCCTGCATATAGGTCCCGTCGAACCGCACGCCGTCGGACCCAATGATCGTAACGGGGCCGTTCAGAACGCCTTCGGTCCACTGGCCGTCGAACGTGGCGTTCGGTCCGGTGTCCACGGCGTGACCGTTTGGCCGGTGATCGAGGAAGTCTCCCGTGATGGTTCGGCCGTCGGGATAGGTGAGCGTGCCGGGCCCGACCTGTTTGTCGTCGACGAACGTTCCGCTGAAGCGTCGTCCGTCGCCGAAGGTGGCTTCGCCCTGACCCTGGCGCTTGCCGTTCGCGAAGACGCCTTCGAATGCGTATGAGCCGTCGGCGTAGGAGAGTCGCCCCGGACCGTTGCGCTGATCGTCTTTCCAGGCGCCGGAATAGGTCCATGCGTTGCCTGCGCCGATATAGGCGCCCTGGCCGGAGCGTTGATCCCTGACCCATTCGCCCTCGTAGCGCGCGCCGTCCGGATAGATCATCGTGCCGACGCCGTCGCGCAGCCCGTTCTTGAATTGACCGTCGTAGATGAGCCCGTTGGAGTAAACGAGCCGACCGCTGCCTTCACGCTTGCCGTTGATGTAGTCGCCTTCATAGGTCTGCCCGGACGGCGTCGTTTCCTTGATGCGGCCCATAGGCTGATCATCCCGGAACGAGCCTTCGATGCGATAGCCGTCCCTGCACGCGTAAACCCCTTGGCCGCTGCGCTTTCCGCCTGAATAGTCGCCGGTGTAGGTGCATCCGTTGGTGAGCGTTTCCTGGCCTTTGCCTTCACGCATGAAGTCGAGGTCGATGTTTCTCAGCTCCGCAACGCCGCCCTGTTCGGCGCACGCGCATGGCAGGGTCGCCGAAACGCTTGTTCCCGCTTCGACATAACCGAGATCGCGTTGGGGGCCGGTGAACTCAGCGCCCCGTTTGCACGCGAAGATTGCGTTGCGGGCGACGGCCGTCCCGGAGCTGGCGCTCTTGTTGGTGAACTGAATTTCGACATTGGAGCCGTCGCAGGCGGCGGCCGGCGTCGAACGCCAGCGAACCTCCTTGCCGTCCGACCACATCAGCGGCTCCCGCCAGTCTCCGGCGGTTTGCTGGGCCAAAGCGGGGCTTCCGGCTGCTGCTGACAGCGCGAGCGCCGCGAACATCAGGGCGGGAAGGGCGAACCCCGGCTTCAGGGCGGCGCCGAACCTGGACATGGCGATACTCCGGACTGGGGTGCGCGACCGCCGCACCCGGCTTGATGGCTTGTATAGAGTGCGTTGAAGGATTGCAGAAATATGGCGCACATGCGGAGAGATGGCGGGCGGCTCGCCGCCGGCTGAGCCATGCGACAAGACCACGCAAACCGCACGGGAAGACCTGATTTCGCCAGAATTCCGGGCAAAAGTCCCGCAAAACAATACGCTGGAGGTCTGAATGGGTTTGGTGAAGGTGAATGCAGCGGTGCTCGCCGGAGCGGCGTTCCTCGTCGTGACAGGTTGCGGTCACACGATGGAGCAGCGCGCCGCCACGGGCGCTGCGGCGGGCGCGATTCTCGGCGGTCCCGTGGGCGCCGCGGTCGGCGCCGGGGTCGGGGCGGTGATCGATAAGATCGAGGGCGATCAGAACGACGCCGACGACAGCGTCTTCCAATAGCCAAAAGGCGTTGAAGGTCCGGGTGACCTGTGGTGGACCCCGACCGTCGCTCAGCCTATATCCGCAACCCAGCTTTGGTTTGCTACGGGCCTTGACCCCGCAGGAGACGCGACATGACGACCATCATCGGACCGCGAGGCGGCCCGCCCACCACCGAATCCGCCAGTCCCCCGCTCGACGAGCTTTGCGATTTGTCGCGGCTTGGCGAGGTAGATCTGTCGGGCGCAGACCTTGATCTTGGCTTTGACAAACCGCGCAGCGAGACCCGCGTGGTCGCGGCGATGTCGGGCGGCGTCGATAGTTCGGTCACCGCAGCTCTCCTGAAATACGCCGGCTATGACGTCGTCGGCGTCACGCTGCAATTGTACGATCACGGCGCCGCGCTGAAGAAACAGGGCGCGTGCTGCGCTGGCCAGGACATCCACGACGCGCGCCGCGTGGCGGAAGCGCTCGGCATTCCGCATTACGTTCTCGACTACGAATCGCGGTTCCGCGAGCAGGTGATGGAAGACTTCGCGGACACCTATCTGAAGGGCGCGACGCCCATTCCCTGCGTGCGCTGCAACCAGACGGTGAAGTTCAAAGACCTGCTGGCCACGTCGCGCGATCTTGGCGCCGACTGCATGGCGACCGGCCATTACATTCGACGTATCGTCGACGCGAACGGCGTGGCGCAGCTTGCGCGTGCGGCGGATGCGGATCGAGACCAGTCCTACTTCCTGTTCGCCACCACGCGTGACCAGCTCGATTTCCTGCGTTTCCCGCTCGGCGGCATGCGTAAGCCGGACGTTCGGCGGGCGGCGTCCGCGCTCGGCCTGCAGGTCGCGGCCAAACCGGACAGTCAGGACATCTGCTTTGTACCGCAAGGGCGCTACACCGACATCGTCGAGAAGCTGCGGCCGGGCGCCAGCGAACCGGGCGACATCGTGCATCTCGACGGTCGTGTGTTGGGGCGCCACGAAGGCGTGATCCGCTACACGATTGGGCAGCGACGAGGCATCGGCGTCGCGACGGGTGAACCCATTTTCGTTGTAAAGATCGACGCCCCGAACCGTCGCGTGATCGTCGGACCGCGCGAAGCGCTGGCGACGCATGCTCTGGTGATCGGAGAGGCCAACTGGCTGGGTAAGGGAAGCCTCGAAGCTGCGTGCGATGCCGGAACGCCCGCGCTGGCGCGCGTCCGCTCGACGCGCGCGCCGGTTGCGGGGCGCATGGCCATGGTGACGGGCGACGACGGACGACCCGCGCCGGGTTTTGTATTTGATCAGCCGGAGGAGGGCGTGGCGCCCGGGCAGGCCTGCGTGCTTTATGCGGCGCCGGACGCCGACATCGTACTGGGCGGAGGATTCATCGCGATGACGGTAAGCGCCGCGGATGCGGCCTAGCCGCCTACGATCATTGCACGCCATGCCTGAGAGAGGGCGGAGTGCGCCGCGATCTGCGCACGTACATCGCGGCTGAGTCTGCGGTTGAAGGCTGCATGGAAGGCCTCGCGCACCGTGGCGCCGTCACCCTCGAATATGCGGTCCATGGAGGCGTCGATCCGGACCTCTCCGGGCTCCAGCACGCGCAGGTACCAGCCGCAACGGCCGGAGATGGTCATCAACGCAGCAGCGTCGAGACGGCCAGAGTACATCTGGAATTTGTAGCAGGGGCTGCGCGGCTGGCAGACTTCCAGCACAGTCTCCCCCCATTGGAAGCGGTCTCCGATACGCACGGTCGTTTCGTCGGCGCCTGAGACAGTGAGATTTTCGCCGAATGCGCCGGGCGCACAGGGGAACTGCATCTTGTCTCGCCACCATGGCCAGTTGTCGTCCGGATAGACATAGAGCGCCTTGTCGGCGCCGCCATGGACGGTGCGGTCCGCTTGTGCGTCGCCGACGATCCCATCGGGCGCAATCACGATCGTGTCAGTCTCGACCGGCGTCTTTCCAATGGCGGAAATTACGGGGTCGCCGTCCTGTTCCCCGATCTGGGTCGGGGTTCCGGTGTTTACGGAAAGGAGAGCGAGGCGCATGCGGTCAGCCTAGCCGTCTGACCGCTGTCAGGCCAGCAAAATGCACGCCTCTCGCGGGTCATTGACGGAGGCTCTAACTCGCGCCTCACGTGCGCGCCCTTGATGATGCGCGGCGGCTGGGGTTCGATGGATGCAATGTCCAGGTGAGGTGAGGGGCGGCGCAATGGCGGTGATGAAATCGGAACAAATCCTGACGGAGTCCCCGAAGTCGTTCGAGGACGCCATCCAGGTCGCGGTTAGCCGGTTCGCCAAGACCGTTCGAAATCTGCGCTCGGCCTATGTCAACGAGATGTCCACGGTGATCGAAGGCGACAAGGTGGTCACCTATCGCGTCAATCTCCAGATGACGTTCGAAGTCGAGGACATGCCCGCCGCGGCGGCGCCGGCCCGGACGTCACGCAAGAAAAAGAGAAAATAGTCCGATTGCGCCGATTGGCGGCTGTCCGGCGATCAACCCTCGGATGACAGGGCCTTTTCGATCTCGTACAGCGGCATATTCGTGAGATCCTTGTTTATCTCGGCGACGATACGCTGACTGACTTCAGTGTGCAGCACCTTGCGCAAGTCCCCGAGGGCTTTGGGCGGCGCAACGATGAAAATGCGTTTGAAGCGATTGTCGTGCGCCGCCTTGTAGAGCGCATCGGCGATTGTCGAAGCGAAACGCGTTTCTTCAAGCTCGTGCCAGTCCGTCTGTTCATAGGCGCTTCTGCGGGCGTCTGAACTGGAGAAAGCGCGGCCGGGTCGTTCGGCGCCCTGTTCGTGGGTCGCCGGATTGTCCTGCTCCAGAATCCGGAAGGTCTTGTAGACGGGAAGGTCCGCTTCTCCGTCATTTAGCAGGAACAGCGCCTTGCGCCCGTCCGCCACCATCACCCAGTCGCCGTTCCGGACGTCCATTGATCTTCTCCTTGCTGCCTCACCGGGAGGCTCCGGCGCGTCGCCGGTCACCGTCCGGACGCGCTGAATCTGAGGTGCGGTTCGGTCTCGTCTGAAATAAATCAACTCCGGGCCGGCTGGCCTGTTCCTGTCTCTACGGACACCTTCTTGACCGGAAGGGTCCGGATCGCGATGTTCCGTGCACATTCTGGCAGGGCCAGACGACCTCGGACAAGCTCGATTTGCCCGAGCAACAGGGAGATTTTCCATGAGCGCATCCGATCCCGTGGTCATCGTAGGCATGGCCAGAACCCCTATGGGCGGCCTTCTCGGCGACCTGACGAGCCTTTCCGCGAACGAACTGGGCGCGATCGCCATCAAGGGGGCGGTGACGGAAGCTGGCGTCAAGAACGACGAAGTCGACCTCGTCTACATGGGCAACTGCCTGCCGGCCGGGCAAGGGCAGGCGCCTGCGCGCCAAGCCGGCATCAAGGGCGATCTGGCGAAGTCGGCTCAGGCCACGACCGTCAACAAGATGTGCGGCTCGGGCATGCAGGCTGCGGTGATGGGGCGGAATGCACTGTTGGCTGGTGAGGCCACCGTGGTCGTTGCGGGCGGCATGGAGAGCATGACCAACGCGCCTCACCTGGTCGACCTGCGCAAGGGACACAAGTACGGCGCGGCCGCCATGAAGGACCATATGGCGACCGATGGCCTCGAAGACGCCTATGGTGGCGGCGCCATGGGCAATTTCGCCGACATGATCGCGCGCGAATACCAGTTCACCCGGGAACAACAGGACGCCTATGCAATCGAGACGCTGTCTCGCGCGCAGTCGGCGGCCGCCGAAGGACGCTTCAAGCGCGAAATCACGCCGGTCACGGTGAAGTCCAGGAAGGGCGATGTTACTGTCGACACGGACGAACTGCCCCGTATCGCCAAGCCCGAAAAAATTCCGCAGCTCAAACCGGCTTTCGCGAAAGACGGCACAGTGACCGCTGCCAACGCCTCCGCGATTTCCGACGGCGCCGCCGCGCTGGTGCTGATGAAGGAATCCGAGGCGAAGAAACGCGGGCTCAAACCGCTGGCGCGCATCGTCTCCACGGCGGCGCATAGCCACGACCCGGCCTACTTCACCACGGCGCCTGTTCCGGCCATGCAGAAGGCGCTGGAGAAAGCCGGCTGGACCGCCGCCGACGTCGATCTGTGGGAGATCAACGAGGCGTTCGCCGTTGTTCCCATGATCGCCATGAAGGAACTTGGACTGACTCACGACAAGGTGAACGTGAACGGCGGCGCTTGTGCGCTTGGTCACCCCATCGGCGCCTCCGGCGCGCGGGTTGTGGTGACTCTCATCAACGCGATGGAACAGCGCGACGCGAAGCGCGGAGTTGCGTCGCTTTGCATCGGTGGCGGCGAGGGGATCGCGATGGCGATCGAGCGCCCCTAGCGGCCTTCCTGGGATTTCACTTATCGAGCGGCGGCGGGCGTCCCTGGACGTCCGCCGCTTGCTTTTGAGCGTCATCGCGGCGTGCGCTCTTCTGGCGCAGTTTGCCGATAGCAAATGATCTCAATCAAACGGCGCCGGGGCGCCTGTCGCTACCCTCCGGGGCAAGCCTGACTGCGACCTGACTGCGAGGGTCGCGGGCGGCGAGGCGACGAGATTGAGGTCGGAGAATGATCGCCAGAAAGGGCGCATATGTCGTCGTATCTGACGACGCCGGAGCCACTGTGTTCCGGATCGCCAATCGCGTCAGCGGCGTGAAGCTTGATGATGTCGAAGCGCTTGAAGTCGGCCTTACCGCCCGCACGCATCAGGCGACGTGTGGCTCTGATAATGGCGCACGAAGCGGCATGAACGGGGCGGCGGCTGAGAAAACCGTCGAGGCGTTCGCAGACGATCTGGCGGAACGGATTGATACGCTTGCGGAGCAGGCGGGGCGTGGCGTCATCCTGTTTGCAGCGCCGGGCTTTATCGAGAAGGTGCGCCTGCGGCTATCGGACAAATCGAAGGCGGCCCTCAGCGCGATCGTCGAGAGAGACTGCCGCGACATGCGTCTCGCCGAGCTGGAAGAGTTGGTTCATTCCCTCGACGAACATTCGGGCGGGCAGGTTCACTAAGTCTGTCGGTCGGCGCGACCGATTGAGAATCAACCTTCGGATTGAAGCAGCGGGAGGACCGCTTGCTGAACCCGCCGCGCACTGTCCGCGCCAATGTTGGGGCCGCAGTTCATTGTGTAGAGAAAGCCGGCGCCACGTTCCGGGAGCAGGGCGGCACGCGCATACCACATCGTGTTTGAGCCGTCGTGAGACAGCATTCGTTCGCCGCCCGGTGCGGCAACGACGCCCCAGCCGTTTGCGTACGTGCTGTTCTCGCCGACCGGCGTCGTCAGATGCGCAAGCGTTTCGGGCTTGAGGAAGGTCTGTGCGGGATCGAGAAATATGGAGGTGAACTTCGCCCAGTCTTCCAGCGACACATGAACTGTTCCAGCCGGACCGAGTGCTGGCGGGTTGTCGGCGCGCTTCCCGGTTCCGGCGCTTTCCTGCTTGCCGAACAGACTGCGCATGTGCCCTTCAGGCGCGCCGCCTTGAGGCGGTCCGAAACCCGCGCTGCGCATGTCGAGCGGTTCGAACACGTGCCGCGTGATGGCCTCTTCCCATGACTGCCCCGTGATCGTCTCGATCGCGGCGCCGGCGATTATGAATGCGACATTGGTGTAGGCGAACGCGCCGATCTCGCCCTTCGGCGCTTCCGAAAGCGCATTGAGCGCAGTTTCGGCGCGTTGTTCGGTCAGCGGGCGATTGTCGAATTGTCGGCCGAGAATCCAGTTTGCGCCCAGATGGTCCAGACCGGAGCGGTGCGCCATCAGTTGTTCAATCGTGATGTCGTCCCATGCCTTGGCGGTCTTTCCCGCAAACTGCGGAAACAGGGACGCAACCGACACGCCCCACCGCGCCTCTCCCCGGTCGACGAGACGCGCATAGAGGGCCCCGGTCATCGCCTTGGTGTCCGAGCCAATATGCCAAGGGTCTTCGGCGTGGATGAGGTCTGGCTTGTCAGCGGCCCGCACTCCCGCGACCGCCAGCTCCCGAACGCCGTGCGGTCCCACGATCGCGAGCGCGATGCCTGGCGCGCCGCTGCGCGTGAGTTCGTCCTGAAGGAAGCTAGACAGGTTCGCGGTATCGAGCGTCGTCAGCGACGGTGCGACGTCCTGCGGCGCCGCAACCGGGGCGGGCTGTTCGTCGCCGGCTCTCGTGCATCCGGCCAGAGACGCGGCAGCTAATGCGGTGAGAACGTCCCGGCGGCGGAAAGCTGAGGGAATCATCGGTCCTGGCTGGCCACGTGCGGGCTCACCAGCCCAAGCGGCGCCGCAGTGGTGCGCTTGGCGACATTGACGATGATGCGGGACTGGATGTCGGACACCAATCCCAGCGCGAGAATCTTGTCGCGCAGAAAATTGTCATAGGCGTGCATGTCGGTTGTGACCACACGCATGACGTAGTCGACGGCGCCGGTGACGGTCATGCACTCGATGACTTCCGGCCATTTGCGGACTGCAGCCTCGAATTTCTCGAGATTTTCGCGGCTGGGAAGCTGCAGCTTCACATTGGCGACGACCTCGAAGCCGAGACCGAGCTTCTCGTAGTTCAGCAGCGTCACGCGGCGATCAATGACGCCGTGCTCTTCCATGCGTTTGATCCGACGCCAGCACGGACTGGAAGAAAGTCCGACCTTGTCGGCGATTTCCGCGACCGAAAGCGCCGCATCGCGCTGAATCAGGTCCAGGATGCGGGCATCGATTGCATCAAGCTCGTTGGACATGAAATTGCACCCTCGCGCGTAAAAACAGAATGAACGTGCCCATATCATGCACGGCCGCGCACTATTTGGCAAGTATTTTCTCTTATTTTGGGTAAGATAAGCCCTTCAGTGTGTCGAAGGGAGAAGCACCTGTGAGTGTGAAGACTGCGACGCTCGACGACAAGTACCTGCTTGAAAAAGGCCGGGCTTTTATGACGGGCATCCAGGCGCTGGTCCGGCTGCCGATGGACAGGGTCCGTCTCGACCGCGCCCAAGGGCTCAATACGGCAGGTTTCATTTCGGGATATCGCGGGTCGCCGCTCGGCGGTTATGACACCCAGCTTGCGGCCGCGCGCAAACACCTTGCGCCCTACAACGTTCACGTCTGGGAAGGCGTCAATGAGGATCTCGCCGCAACGGCGGTCTGGGGCAGTCAGCAGGCCCAGGCATTCCCGGGCGCGAAATTCGACGGCGTATTCGGCGTCTGGTACGGCAAGGCGCCGGGCGTCGACCGGACCGGCGATGTCTTCAAGCACGCGAACATGGCGGGTGTCGACCTGAAGGGCGGGGTGCTCGCCATCGCCGGCGACGACCCCACCTGCAAGTCCTCAACGCTGCCGTCGCAATCGGAATTCGCGTTCATGGACGCGGAGATTCCGGTTCTCTCTCCGGCGAACCTTCAGGACATTCTGGACTTTGGGCAGCTTGGCTGGAGCATGAGCCGCTATTCCGGCCTCTGGGTCGCGATGATCGCGCTAGCCGACACGATGGACGCCGCCGGCGTGGCCGATGTCAGTCTGGACCGCCACAAGGTCCTTCTTCCGGAGGGCGTCTACCTGCCGCCCGACGGCCTCGGCCTTCGGGCGGGCGACAAGTCGATGCTCAAGGAAGTTCGGCTACGCCAGTACAAGCTGCCGGCGGCGCAGGCTTTCGCGCGCGCCAACCGTATCGACCGCCCGGTCCTCACCGCGCCCACGCCGAACCTTGGCATTGTCGTCACTGGCCAGGCCTCGAGAGACGTCTTCGAAGCGCTCCAAGCAGTCGGTCTTGATGAGAAGGCGGCCGCCGAACTCGGCGTGTCGATCTTCAAGGTCGGCATGCCTTGGCCGTTGGAGCCCACCGCGATTTCCGATTTCTGCGCGCGGCAGAAACGAATTCTGGTCATTGAACACAAGCGCGGCCTGATCGAGCCGCAGCTGAAGTCGGTTCTCTACAACCTTCCCGCCGACAAGCGTCCGCTGATCGAGGGGAAGACGGACGCATCTGGCGCGCCGCTGCTCCACGAACTCAACGTTCTCTCGATTGCGGAAATCGCGCGGGTCATCCTCGACCGGCTTCCGGAAGGCGATCGCCGCCGCCAGGCCGAGGCCCACTTCGCGCACGTGCGGGGGCCTGATCGCGAAACAAACGGCAAGGAGCCGAATGTTCGCAAGCCTCATTTCTGCTCCGGCTGCCCCCACAATTCCTCCACCCAGCTGCCGGAGGGCTCGCGGGCGCTCGCCGGAATTGGTTGTCACTACATGGCGACATTCACGCCGGAGCGGCGCACCGACATGCACACGCAGATGGGGGGCGAGGGCGTGCCATGGATCGGTCAGGCCCCCTTCACGAGTGAAGAACATGTGTTCGCCAATCTTGGCGACGGCACCTATTCGCACTCCGGTTCGCTCGCCATCCGCGCTGCGGTGACCGCAGGCGCCAACATCACCTTCAAGCTTCTGTACAATGACGCCGTTGCGATGACCGGCGGACAGTCGGTCGAGTCCGGTCAGACCGTTCCGCAGATTACGCGCCAACTCGCCGCCGAAGGCGTGAAGACGATCGTGATCCTCGCGGATGACGTATCGCGGTACGGCAATGTCGACAGCATGCCTTCGCGTGTCCGGATCCTTGATCGTCGCCGGCTGGATGAAGTGCAGCGCGAGCTGCGCGAGACGAAGGGTGTAAGCGTTCTGATCTACGATCAGGTTTGCGCGACAGAGAAACGCCGGCGCATCAAACGTGGCCTGATGAATGCCCCGACGCACCGGGTCTTTATCAATACGGCGGTATGTGAGGGCTGCGGCGACTGTTCGGTCAAATCCAATTGCCTGTCGGTCGAGCCCGTCGAGACCGAGTACGGCCGCAAGCGCCAGATCAATCAGTCGACCTGCAATACCGACTACTCCTGCCTCGAGGGTTTCTGCCCCAGTTTCGTCACCGTCACGGGCGGCGACCGCAAGAGCGACTCGCAACGTCCGGTTCCGGAGTTCGACCTGTCGAACGTTTCGGCGCCCGATCTGGCTGAGATCAACGGCGTCAGCAGCCTGTTGTTCACGGGAGTGGGCGGTACCGGCGTGACCACTGTCGGGGCCGTGCTGGCCATGGCGGCGTACCTTGACGGCAAGGCGGCCCAGACGCTGGACATGACCGGTCTCGCCCAGAAGGGCGGGCCGGTGCTCAGCCATGTGCGCTTCGCTCAGGATCCGGACGACATCAAATCGGGTCACACGCCGCCGGGCGGCGCTGACGTCGTTATTGCTTGCGATCTGGTGGTCGCCGGCTCCGGCGATAGCCTGGTTCTGTTCGATAAGAACCGCACGCAGGTGGTGGCGAATGCGGATGTCGCGCCGACCAAGGAGTTCATCGACGATCGCCGCACGCGCTTCGACGTCGATCTTCTGGCCGCGCGGGTGCGCGTACGCGCCAAGTCGTTCAAGGCGATCAACGCCGAGGATCTGGCCGAGCGTTTCTGCGGCGACGCCATCTACACCAACATGATCATGCTGGGGATGGCCTGGCAGCAGGGACTTCTTCCGATCAGCGAGGAGGCGATCAAGGCCGCCAACAAACTCAACGGGGTCAAGGTCGGCATGAACGCCGCAGCGTTCGATCTCGGACGTCTTGCTGCTGTCGATCCGGACGCCGTTCAGGCCCATACCGCCAAGCGCGCGCATGTGGATGCGCTCTCGCTTGACGAGCTGGTGGCGCGTCGCGCCGAAATGCTCGCCAGCTATCAGAACGAAGACTACGCGGAGAGCTATCGAGCCGCGATCGCACGCGTACGAGCGGCGGAAAGCAACCTCGATCTCGGCGAAGATCTTTCCCGCGCGGTTGCGGCCAACCTCGCCAAGCTGATGGCCTACAAGGACGAGTATGAAGTCGCGCGTTTGTACGACAGCGCCGAGTACAAGCAGGCCCTGGAAGACACGTTTGGCAAGGGCGCCAAGCTGACCTTCCACCTCGCCCCGCCGCTGCTTTCCCGCAAGAATGCAAAGGGGGAGCTGGTGAAGAACAAGTACGGCGCGTGGATGATGCCCGCGTTCGGCCTGCTGAAGCGCCTGCGCGCCTTGCGCGGCACGTCGTTTGATCCGTTTGGCTGGACTGCAGAACGCAAGATGGAGCGTCGCTTGCGTGACGAGTATCTTGAGCGCCTGGACATTCTGGTCTCGAAGCTGTCGCCCGGGAACCATGCGGTGGCGGTCGAGATCGCCTCCGTTCCGGACGAGATCCGCGGCTATGGCCATGTGAAGGAGCGCGCAGTCGAGGCGGCGGAACGCAAGCTTGCAGACTTGATGGCGCGCTGGAATTCCGGCGGCGGCGCCGGGGCACCCGGCGGCCCGGCCCGACCGCAGCCTGCGCTCGCGGCAGAATAGTCTTTACGTTTGGCAGGTATCCCGAGCCCCGGGCGTATTGACGTCCGGGCGAATGCTCGCCCACATCCTCTGGCTTGTCGCTTGCAGGCGGTTTCGCCGGGTCGGTCTATGGGAAGATCATGGATACTTTTGAAGCGGATGCGGTGGTCATTGGGGCGGGGGTGATCGGCCTCGCTTGCGGGCGCGAGCTGGCGCGCCGGGGCAGGGACGTCCTGGTTCTGGAAGCCGCGGACGCGATCGCAACGCAGACTTCGTCCCGCAACTCGGAAGTCGTTCACGCCGGGCTGTACTATCCGACAAATTCGCTGAAGGCGCTGATGTGCGTCGCCGGCCGCCGCAAGCTCGTGCCGTACTGTGAGCAGCGTGGCGTTGAGGTGCAGCACTGCGGAAAGCTCGTGGTTGCGGTCACCGATCAGGAGGCGGGCGACCTCGATGCGCTCTATCGCAGGGCGCTGGCGAATGACGTCGAGGACGTTCACATCCTCACCGGTGAACAGGCGCGTGCGCTGGAGCCGGCTCTAACCCCTGAAGTTCGCGCAGCTTTGCATTCTCGTGCGACCGGAATTTTCGACAGCCATGCCTACTTCCTGGCGCTGCAGGGCGAGATTGAAGACGCTGGCGGCTCCATCGCTCTGGCGACGCCAGTGGTGCGCGGTCGCGTCATGCCGGACGGCGTGGAGCTGGAGACCGGCGGCGACAGCCCCGCACGCATCAAGGCGCAGCTTGTGGTGAATGCAGCCGGGCACGCGGCGCTGGACATCACGCGCGCGATCGAAGGGGCCGCCCACTACCCGGAGCTCGCCATGCACTGGGCGAAGGGAAACTACTTCACCGTGCCGGGCAAAGGCGCGTTCTCGCAGCTCATCTACCCGATGCACAACTCGGCCAGCCTCGGCCTGCACCTGACCATCGATCTTGGCGGCGGCACCCGCTTGGGGCCGGACGTTGAATGGTTGCCCGACGATGCCGGACCACCCTTCGACTACCGCGTGAATCCAGCGCGTGCGGAGGCTTTCTATGGGGAGGTGCGGCGCTATTGGCCGGGTCTACCCGACGGCTCCATCACTCCGGGCTATTCAGGCGTGCGGCCGAAACTGGTTGGTCCTGGCCAGCCGGCGGCGGACTTCATGATCGAAGGTCCCGACGCGCATGGAACGCTCGGGCTGGTGAACCTGTTCGGAATCGAAAGCCCCGGCCTGACGTCGTCGTTGGCGATCGCGGAGCGCGTCGCCGAGTTGCTGGACGCCTAAGGGACTTGAATTTACCGGGGATTGTCCGGGAAATTCGATCCGAAGCAGATGGCGGCGAACGCCTTGCACTTCGCGATTCCGACGCGTATACCACGCGCCTTCCGCACACCTGCGTCTGGTGGGATAGCTCAGCTGGTTAGAGCGCGGGACTCATAATCCCGAGGTCCCGGGTTCAACTCCCGGTCCCACTACCATCGCCCCGCTGCGGATTTCCGAACGGTAATCCATATTCTCTTGTTCGGAGGTCAGCGCGCGCGACCGGACTCTGGCGTCGCGGTCGCACGCTGCTGTGAGTCAAAGCTATTTGACGAGATAGCGGTCGCGTTTGTGGCCCTTGGCCTCAAGGTCTTTCAGCCATTTCGGGGTCGGTCCGCGACCCGTATAGGTTTCGCCGTTGGGGCCAACAAAGTTCGGCTTCAGCTTAACGCCGGCATCGGACCGCTTGCGGCGACCGGACGCGCCACGACCGATGATTTCCTCGAAAGTGAAGCCGGCGTCCGCAGCCATCTTGCGGAACTGCTCGAGCAGCCGGGTCTTTTCCGACTGCTTGCGTTCTTCGCGAAGTTGTTGTGCGCGAGAGATGAGGTTTGTCAGATCTGTGGCGTTGAGATCGTCAAGTTTGGGGATGGAAGAACGAGCCATCTGATATTGCCTTTCAGCATGCCTTGAACAAAGGACCGCATTGGTCGATCCGTCCCCCCGCGAATGCACGGCCTCTATAGCATCGCCAAATTAGATGTCTCTATAAAAAAACGACCAAATAATAATATTCTTCACTTAGATCGTATGCCGATCACTTTAGTCGCGCGGCGTGCCAGCGAATGTGATCGGCGATGAAAGTGGCCATGAAAAAATATGAATGGTCGTACCCGTCATGCTGACGGAAGGTGAGTTTCTGACCTGCTTCTTTGCAGGCCTGATCGAACAGCCAGGGTCGCAATTGGCCATGCAGGAATTGATCCGCCAGCCCCTGGTCGATCAGGATGTCGTCGTAGGCGCCGGGACCTGAACTGCGAATGAGTTCGCAGGCGTCATGCGCCTTCCATACATCGCGGTTTTCGCCGAGATAGGCGGAAAAGGCCTTTTCTCCCCACGGACAGGTCGAGGGATTTACGATCGGCGCAAAGGCCGAGACCGAGCGGAAGAGGTCCGGGCAGCGTAGCGCCAGAACCAGGGCCCCGTGCCCCCCCATCGAGTGACCCGACAGACCGGGCATATCGCCATTCCACGGGAATTCCTGGCGAACAACGTTCAGCAGGTCCTCTGTGACGTAAGTTTCCATTCGAAAGTGCGGCGCCCAGGGTGATTGGGTGGCGTCCACGTAGAAGCCGGCGCCTTGGCCGAGATCATAGTCCGAACTGTCCGCGACATCGCCGCCCTTCAGGTCGGGGCCCCGCGGTGAGGTGTCCGGCGCGACAATCATCAGGCCGCTCTCCGCCGCCGCGAGATAGGCGCCCGCCTTTGTCGTGAAATTGTCTTCCGTACAGGTGAGCCCCGAGAGCCAGATCATCATCGGGAAGGGGCCTTCGCCGGGCGGTGTAAACACGGAAAAACGCATTCGCGTGCCGGTCGCGAGGCTGTCATGCTCGCAATAGGCGAGAGTTCCGCCAGCGACGCGGTGTTGCGCGCGGATCTTCATGTGCATGGGGTCGCTCATTCAGGCCGTTCTCCGTACCGCGCATATTCCGCCATCAGTTCAGGATACTGTTCTGGGGCAGGGAACTGGTCGAAACTCTGGCGAGCGCCCGATTCCACGCCCGGAAGTTTCTCCGACACGAACGATTCGATGCACGGGCGCACCCAAGTGGCGTCTTCAAGCATCGTGGGGCGAAAGTTCACGAACTGTCCGCCGGCGAAGCCGTCCGTATAGAGCCAGTTCTTGCAGTAAGCGCAGAAATGGTGGCGTTGATCCGGACGGTGCTCGCCGCCGATTACCGTTTCGCCCTCCGCCGTGAAGCCGTCTGCGGGCAGCATGAGGCTGAGTGAGTAGGGGCCGCCGGTGAGCTTCTGGCAGCCGCGGCAATGACATGCCATCGAAATGATCGGCGGCGTGGTGATCGTCATCTTCACGCGTCCGCACAGGCATGCCGCCTTCCACGGCAGTTTCCAGTCGCTCATCAGAACACCACCACGCTCCGGATGCTCTCGCCCGCATGCATCAGATCGAATCCCTTGTTGATCTCCTCCAGCGTCAGGGTGTGGGTGATCATCGGGTCGATCTCGATCTTCTTGTCCATATACCAGTCGACAATCTTCGGGACGTCGGTGCGGCCGCGCGCGCCGCCAAAAGCCGATCCCTTCCAGACCCGGCCAGTGACGAGTTGGAAGGGGCGTGTTGCGATCTCCTTGCCCGCTTCTGCGACGCCGATGATGATCGATTGTCCCCAGCCGCGATGGCACGCTTCCAGAGCCTGCCGCATCACCGTGGTGTTGCCGGTGCAGTCGAAGGTGTAGTCAGCGCCGCCCTGCGTCAGCTCCACGAGATGGGCGACAACGTCGCCGGAGAGGTTCTTGGGGTTGACGAAATGGGTCATGCCGAATTTGCGGCCCCATTCCTCCTTCGCGTCATTGATGTCGACCCCCACGATCATGTCGGCCCCGACCATGCGCAGCCCCTGGATCACGTTCAGGCCGATGCCGCCGAGGCCGAAAACGACGCAATTGGAGCCCGGCTCCACCTTTGCTGTCTTCACTACGGAGCCGACGCCGGTGGTGACGCCGCAACCGATGTAGCAGGCCTTGTCGAAAGGGGCGTCCTCCCGGATCTTCGCAACGGCGATCTCGGGCAAGACCGTGAAGTTCGAAAACGTCGAGCACCCCATATAGTGGTAGATCGTCTTGCCTTTGTAGGAAAAGCGCGAGGTGCCGTCGGGCATTAGCCCTTTGCCTTGGGTGGCGCGGATCGCAGTGCAGAGATTGGTCTTTTGCGACAGGCAGCTTTTGCACTGCCGACACTCGGGCGTGTAGAGCGGGATAACGTGGTCGCCAGGCTTCACCGAGGTTACGCCGGCGCCAACCTCGCGCACGATCCCCGCGCCCTCATGCCCAAGAACGGAGGGGAAGATGCCTTCGGAATCGAACCCATCGAGCGTGTAGGCGTCGGTATGACAGATTCCCGTCGCCATGATCTCGACCAGAACTTCTCCGGCCCTGGGCCCCTCCAGGTCGAGTTCGACAATCTCCAGCGGCTTCTTGGCCTCGAAAGCGACGGCGGCGCGAGTTTTCATGGTGCGACTCCTCGGTTGTTCTGGGAAACCTCACGAATGCGCGGCCCCGGTCAAGCCTCCAACAGCGTCAGCACGTCGTGGAGGGAAGTTCCGATCAGGCAGGCGCGAGCGCGCAAGTCGTCGTCCGGTTGCAGCAGGTCCGGTATCAGGACGGTCATCATTCCTGCCGAGCTGGCGGAGGCGAAGCCCGTGGGCGAATCTTCGAGCGCCAGAATGTTGGTCGGGTCGACGCCCAGGGCGGTGGCCGCCTTCAGGTAGGGTTCCGGGTGGGGCTTCCGGTTCGCAACGTCGTCGCGTGTCACCACATGCTGGAAGCGGCGATGCAGATCATGCGCTGTGAAGTGGCGGTTCACCCAATCCGGACCGGATGAGGTGGCCAGGGCGAAGGGGAGGCCACGCGCATCGAGCAGGTCCAGGATTTCGGATGCGCCCGGCTTTAGCGGCGCGGAGCGATCGCCGATGCGAGCGGTGACTGCAGCGTAGAAATCCTCAAGCGGGAAGTCAGGGCCAAGCAGAGACTGCATGCGGGCGTCATTGGCGGCTCTGTGAAGCCCGATCAGAGACAGGAAATCGTCGTCCGTGAAGCTGACCCCGAAATGATGGGCGGCGGCCATGTAGCCTTCACGCACCATCGCCTCGCTGTCGATAAGCGTCCCGTCGAGATCGAACACGACGGCGCGCGGCAAGCGGGGCAGGCGATGGGAGGAGGCGGGCGAGAAGGACATGTGCGGGAAGTGGCGACATCCCCCGGTTGGGTCAAGTCGACTTCTTGGCCGGCTAGCCCACCCGCGCCGCCATGCCGCCGTCCACGGGCAGGACAACGCCCGTAATATATCTCGCTGCGTCTGAGCAAAGGAACGTTGCGGCGTTGGCGATATCCCAAGCCGACCCCATGCGGCCCATCGGGACGCGGGCGTCTCGGTCAGCGCGCAGGGCTTCCCTGGATTGGCCGGTACGCTCGGCGATGCCTTCAATGGCCATTGGCGTGTCGATCAGGCCGGGCATGACGGCGTTGCAGCGCACGCCATACTTGGCGTTGGCGAGGGCCACGACCGTCGTCAGCCGGTTCACGGCCGCCTTCGAGACCTCATAGGTCACCATATGGTGTCCGGCCAGAGCGGCCAGAGAAGAGATGTTGACGATCGCTCCGCCTCGTTGTTCGCGCATGACCGCGAGTGCGTGGCGAATTGTGAACGTCATCGCTTTGAGGTTGACGTCCATGATCTTGTCCCAGGCCACCTCCTCGATTGCGTGGGGCGGTGCATCGCCTCTGCCGATCCCGACATTGTTGATCAGAATGTCGATGCGAGCTCTTTGCTCGTAAACGTGCTGAACGAGCTTTTCGCAGTCTGCGGCCCGAGAGACGTCCGCCACGTATGCGATGGCGCGCAAACCCTCCTCGCGGATCAGGGCGGCCGTCTCCTCCGCGCGATCAGGCAGGCGGTCCACGCAGATCACTTCCGCGCCCTCCCGGGCGAGTTGAAGCGATATTGCGCGCCCGTTTCCGATTTTGTCGCCAGGAGTCTGGCCGGCGCCGACGACAATCGCGATCTTGCCTTCCAGGCGTGTGTCCACCGAAGAATCTCCCCGTGTTCGACGCTGAGCTGGGCGCCGGATGCATCCGGCATCATACACGCCCATGGCGGCTTTTCACCCAAGTCGCCTCTGGCCGGTTGGGCGAAGAAGAGGCGGGAAGTTACCAGCCTGCGCGGCGTCAAGAAGCGGGGATGCGCTCTGGTCGGGGCGGTCGGCTAGGGCTATCACACCCGCGACAGAAGATTTCGCCGGGAGCAAACGCATGAGACGCATTGAGGGATTTGTCGCGGGCAGCGCTTACGAGGCAACCAGCGGCCGCCAAGGCGACATCTACGACCCCAACACGGGCGAGGTTCAGGGCACGGTGGGTTTTGCCACCGAGGCCGACGTCGACGTTGCGGTTCGGGCCGCTCTGGAGGCTCAGCCCCGTTGGGCGGCCGTCAACCCTCAGCGACGTGCGCGGGTAATGTTCGAGTTCAAGCGCATGGTCGAAATGGACATGGGCAACCTCGCTAGCCTCCTTTCTTCTGAACACGGCAAGGTTCTGGCCGATGCGCGCGGCGACGTGCAGCGCGGGCTTGAAGTCATCGAGTTCGCTTGCGGCATTCCGCACGCGCTGAAAGGCGAATACACTGAAGGCGCGGGGCCGGGGATCGACGTCTACTCCATGCGGCAACCGCTGGGAGTTGGAGCCGGCATCACGCCTTTCAATTTTCCCGCGATGATCCCGATGTGGATGTTCGGCGTGGCGATCGCCGTGGGCAACACCTTCATTTTGAAGCCCTCCGAGAAAGATCCCAGCGTGCCTGTGCGTCTCGCGGAATTGTTCATGGAGGCGGGCGCCGCCGCTGGCGTAGATGTAACCGGCGTCCTGAATGTGGTGCATGGAGACAAGGTTGCGGTCGACGCAATCCTTCACCATCCGGATATCAAGGCGGTCAGCTTTGTCGGTTCGTCCGACATTGCGCACTACATCTACCAAACGGGCGCCGCTAACGGAAAACGCGTGCAGGCGATGGGTGGAGCAAAGAACCATGGCGTCGTGCTGCCCGACGCCGACCTCGACCAAACCGTGAAGGATCTGATGGGGGCGGCCTACGGCTCGGCCGGAGAGCGGTGCATGGCGCTGCCGGTGGTGGTGCCCGTGGGCAAGAAGACCGCCGATGAACTGCGCGAGCGCGTCACGGCTGAACTCGAAACCTTGAAGGTGGGAACCTCGACCGACCCGGAAGCGCAATACGGGCCGGTCGTTTCAGCGGCGCACAGGCAGAAGATCGCCGACTACATTGGCCTGGGTGTCGAGGAGGGGGCGGAGCTCGTGGTCGACGGGCGCGACTTCTCCATGCAGGGCTATGAGAAGGGCTTCTTCATCGGTCCGTCGCTGTTCGACAATGTGAAGCCGGGGATGAAGACCTATCACGAGGAGATCTTCGGGCCGGTTCTGCAGATGGTGCGCGCCGAAACTCTGGAGGAAGCGATCGAGCTGCCGTCGAAGCATCAATACGGGAATGGCGTCGCCATCTTCACCCGCAGCGGCCGCGCGGCGCGCGAGTTCGCCTCGAAGGTCAATGTCGGCATGGTCGGCATCAACGTGCCGATCCCGGTGCCGGTGGCCTACCACACCTTTGGCGGCTGGAAGCGTTCCGCCTTCGGCGACACCAACCAGCACGGCATGGAAGGCGTGAAGTTCTGGACCAAGGTGAAAACCGTTACGGCTCGTTGGCCGGAGGGGGATTCCGATGACTCCAGCTTTGTCATTCCGACGATGCGGTGACGGCCCTAGCCTCATCCTTCGTTTGACGGCGACTGCACGCTCGGACCAGATATCTCGATTGGCGTACGCTGAGCTTGAAGGGGCAGCGCATGAGCACGGTCGCCGAAGACATTCGTCCGCCCCGATGGACTGCGGACGCCGTCCGCATCTCCTCCGTCGCGCTGGTCGCGGCGATGTGGATCAGTTCGGCCATTTTCGGCTTCTACATTCTCGCCTTCTATGGTGGCGCCATCCCGGCGGATGCGCTTGAGGACTGGAACGTCACGCTGCCCAAGCTCTACGAGACGAACACGCCCGGGGCGTCGGCCGGCATTGGGCTGCACTTCTTCGCGGGCGCCGTTCTGCTGACGTTAGGGCCGTTGCAGTTGATCGCGGCGATCCGGTCGCGGGCGCCGGCCTTTCATCGCTGGGTGGGGCGTATCTACGCCCTGGCCGCGTTTTTGGCGGGCGTGGGCGGGCTGACCTTCATTGCTCTGAAAGGCACGGTTGGCGGCCCCGTTATGTCGATCGCTTTTGCCGCCTACGGCGCCCTGATGATCGTTGCGTCGGTCGAGACGGTGCGCAACGCCATGATCCGGCGCATTGACGTTCACCGCGCCTGGGCGATCCGGCTTTATGCGTTGGCGGTGGGATCGTGGCTGTATCGCATGGGGTACGGTTTCTGGTTCTTATTCGCCGGAAAGGCCGGGCACACGGACACCTTTAGCGGCTGGTTCGATTACGTGATGGATTTCGCGTTTTTCGTTCCGCCGCTGATTGTCGCTGAGATGTTGATCCGCGCGCGACGCTCTGAAGCGACGTTTGTTGGACGCATTGGTGCGGCGGCGGCGCTCGGCGGCGGAGCGGCGTTTATCGCGCTCGCGACGTTCTTCTTCTCGGTTTATGGCTGGGGCCCGGCGATTTTGATGCGTTTCGGCGGCTGAAGCGCTTCACAGCAGTACCTGCAGCGGGCTTGCATTGACCGCCAGCGCGGGAGAATGGTTGCCGGCACAAAACAGCCGTCCGCGTACCAGGGAGTTCACGCCATGACTCGCATCGCCTTCATCGGTCTTGGAAACATGGGCGGCGGTATGGCCGCCAATCAGTCCAGGGCGGGGCGTCAGGTAGCGGCGTTCGATCTCTCTGAGGCGGCGATGTCAAAGGCGGCTAGTGCCGGCTGCAATCCCATGGCGTCAATCGCCGAGGCGGTGAACGGGGCGGATGCTGTCGTAACGATGCTGCCTGCCGGGCCGCATGTCCGAAAAGTCTACGCCGAGGAGATTCTTCCGAACGCGCCAAAGTCGGCGTTGCTGATCGACTGTTCGACCATCGATGTCGAAAGCGCGCGCGCTGTCGCGAAACAGGCGACCGATGCAGGTTTTCGGTTTGCGGATGCGCCTGTCTCAGGGGGCACCGCCGCAGCCGATGCCGGTACGTTGGCTTTTATGGTCGGCTGTGACGACGCTCACTTTGCGGAGGTCGAGGCTGTCCTGGATCCGATGTCGCGCGTCACGATCCGAGCGGGCGACCATGGAGCGGGGCAGGCGGCCAAGATCTGCAACAACATGCTGTTGGGCATTTCAATGATCGGGGTAAGCGAGGCTTTCGCGCTGGCAGAGCAACTGGGGCTGGCGCCGGATCGCTTCTTCGAGATCGCCTCGAAATCATCGGGAAATTGCTGGTCATTGTCTACCTATTGCCCGTGGCCGGGCGTCGGTCCTGAAACGCCGTCTGATCGGAATTATGAGGGCGGCTTTGCAACGGCGATGATGCTGAAGGACCTGAAGTTGGCCCAGGAAGCTGCGGCCAAGGCTGGCGCGACCACGCCCCTCGGCGCTCATGCGGAGGCCCTTTACGCCCTGTTCGAGCGGCAGGGTTTCGGGGCCAAGGACTTCTCGGCCATCCTTCAGTTCTTGCGTGGACGTCGCCCCGAGTAACCCTAGGGAATGTGCCAGTTGCGTGTAATGCGCTCCTCAATCCAAATGAATGAACCGGTTCGCCTCACGAGTTAACGGCTCGAAAACCATGCTTGGTCATTGTCCGTGAAAGTTGCGCCGGACCGCGCACTGAACGGGACAGAAGAGATGAGCACCCAGACCGGTATCGCGGATCGTCTCCGCTTCATGATGATAGACGATCGCGCGCAGGCAGCGTTACGCGAAATGGCGCCCTTGGTGACGGATGCGTTGCCCGGCGTTCTCCTCCAGTTTTACGATCACATCCGGCGCTGGGGGCAGGTCTCGCACCTCTTCGCCAACGATGCGGCGATGACCCATGCTGCACAGAAGCAGGTGGAGCACTGGTCCATCATTCTGCGTGGCGATTTCGGGCCGGACTATGTGGCTTCGGTTCGGCGCATCGGCTTGACGCACAACCGCATCGGCTTGGAGCCGCGTTGGTACATCGCCGGCTACAACTTCATTGTCGAACGGGTTGTCCGGCTGCTTGCCAAGCACGCCTACACCCGCAAGGGCGTTAAGGACCCGGCGCAACGCGAGGCGGAAGCCGAGCGTCTGATCGGCGCCTTCACGCGAGCCGCCATGCTTGACATGGACTTCGCCATCTCGATCTATCTGGAAGCTGGCGAAGAGGACAAGAAAAAGGCGATGCATGACATCGCCAACAAGTTCGAGAGCGGGGTCGGCGATATCGTTCAGACGGTCGCTTCGGCGGCTACTGAACTTGAGCAGACGGCACGCACCATGGCCAAGATCGCGGAAGCCACCACCGGAAAGGCGATCGCCGTGTCGGCCGCCGCCGAAGAGGCGACTTCCAACGTGACGTTGGTCGCCTCCTCAACCGAGGAAATGGGGCAATCCGTCGCCGAGATCGCGGGTCAGGTGAGTCATGCTTCGCGAATTGCGTCTAGCGCCGTGGTGAAGGCCCGGACGACCAACGAGACCATGTCGGAGTTGTCGCGAGCCGCCGAAAAGATTGGTGAAGTTGTTTCGCTGATTTCGGATATTGCCGCGCAGACCAACCTTCTTGCTCTCAACGCTACGATCGAGAGCGCGCGTGCAGGCGAGGCCGGTCGTGGCTTCGCTGTTGTGGCGGCGGAAGTGAAGTCGCTCGCCGGTCAGACGGCCAAGGCGACCGAGGAAATCGGCGCGCAGATCTCCGCCATGCAGGCGATCGCCAAGCAGTCAGTTGAGGCGATCGTCAACATCCAGACGACGATCAACGAAATCGACAGCGTGTCGGCCGCGATCAACGCGGCGGTTGAAGAGCAAACTGCGACCACGAAGGAGATCTCGCGCAACACGCACGAGGCCGCCACTGGGACGCAGGATGTTACTTCCAACATCACCGAAGTTCAGCGCGACGCATCGGAAACGGGCGTTGCGGCGACCCAGGTTGTGGACGCAGCGACGGAGCTTGGGCGCCAGGCCGAGCAACTCCGCGCTCAAGTCGGCGACTTCCTGGTTTCGATCCGCGCCGCCTGACGCTTCAACGACGGCTACTGACGGAATCAAGGGGCTTCAGCGCTCCGGTGATGGCCGCCCTCGGGCGGCCATCTGCTTTTTTGCGTGAAAATTCTGGCTTCTCTCGGCATCACGATTTCTGAACGCCAATTTCATGAGACCCCAAAGTTTAAGAAAACGGGCTCAAAAATTAACGCTTTAGAAATCTCTGTCGGCCAAAGTCTCTATCGAGCAACGGGCACTCCTGCTTCTCCTGCCGTCCCGGGCTCTTCTGGCGAGCGCTGCGTTGTCCCCCCTCCCGCGCGCCTCGCTCAGCGAAGGCCGCGCCTGTTCCCCCGCAGGCGCGGCCACTCGTTTTGGAGATGAGCGACAAGCGGTTTCAAGATTTGCCCGCGCGAGACTTCTGCGCCATGGCGGCTAGATACTGCAGTCCGGAGATCGCCGACATCGCCGCGGCGATTGCGAGCAGGATCGCCGAGAGTTCGAACGCGATATCCGGCGCCGGATTGGTGTCCCGCCCGGCAAGCCGGACCCCTTCCGGGGCTGCGACAATCAGGATTGGGATAGCCACAGCCACCAGTTCGACTGTCGTTTTCCACTTGGCTAGCGATGAAACACGCACGCCTTCGCCGTCCGGCGACGTCAGCCGCAGAACCGTGATCAACAGATCGCGAACAATGATCACTCCCGAGGAGACAGCGACCAACCGCCACATGGGGGTGCCCTGGGTCCATGCCAGGTAGCTGACAACGACAAGCGGCAGCCCAACCAGCGCCTTGTCGGCGATCGGGTCCAGCACGCGGCCAAGCTTCGACTCGCCGTTGAAGGCGCGTGCCGCCATCCCGTCGAACAGGTCGGTGAGTGCGGCCGTCACGAACAGAATCGCCGCCAGCACCGCCCATCCCTGGTTGGGGTCGTCAGCCGCTGCCAACAGAGCCCACGCAACCACCGGCGCCAGCAAAAGACGCACGAGAGTTAGCAGGTTCGCCAAATGCTTCATGGCAGCTCACAGTCGGTTTCGCGGGCGTTGCACCGTCATTGATATAGAGCCGGCATTCGTTCGTCCCCCGGGGAATCTGGTTTGAGGGCCTTGAACTTCGCCAGCGCCCGTGTACCGTTACGATATAACATTATCGGAGACTCCCTGATGCGCGTGATACTTTGCGTGGCGGCCGCCACGGCGATGACGGATGCCGCTTTGGCTCAGGAGCCCCCGGGTGAAGGCGCGCGGCAACCGGAAGTCGTAATTGTCACGGGTGTAGGCCCAGCCAGGACGACGGACGAACTGATCGGCAATACGACCGCGCTGACATCTGGAGAGATTGCCGAAAAACTGGATGGCGGACTGGGCGACACGTTGTCGAGTTTGCCGGGCGTGTCCTCGACGTCGTTTGGTCCGGGTGCGAGCCGTCCCATCATTCGCGGCCTCGGCGCTGAGCGCGTGCAGGTCCTGACGAACGGTATCGGCGTCATCGATGCGTCCGCCGCAAGCCCCGACCATGCGGTGAACGCCGATCCTTTGGGGGCCGAGCGCATCGAGATTTTGCGCGGCCCGGCTTCGCTGGCCTATGGCGGCGGCGCTTCGGGCGGCGTGGTGAACGTTATCGATGGTCTGATCGTCGAATCGCTGCCCGACCAGCCCTTCAAGGCGATGGCGTACGGCGCGCTGAGCAGCGCCGACGATGGTCGGCAGATCGCCGGCCGCGTAACGGGAACGATGGGGCAGTTCGTGGGCGTGGTGAGCGGCAACTATCGCAAATCCAGCGACGTCGACATTCCCGGCTTTGCATATTCCGACGCTCGTCGTGCTGCGGAAATCGAGGACGGCGCGGACCCCGCGGACTTTGCGCGAGACCAGCTTCCGAACTCTTTTGTTGACGACAGCTCTCTCAGCGCGGGTCTGTCCTGGGTTGGAGACCGGGCCTTTCTTGGGGGCGCGGTACGTCAGGCCGACAACAAATACGGCATCGTCGCAGAGGAGACCGCATTCATCGATATGCAGCAGACGCGTTACGATCTACGTGGCGGCCTGCGGTTCGACGATGCATGGCTGAAATCGGTGACGCTTTCCGGCTCAAAGGCGGATTACGAGCATACCGAGTTCGAGGCCCCGGGCGAGCCCGGCACACTATTCAAGAGCAACGGCTGGGAAGGGCGTCTGGAGGCCGAGCATGCGCCCATCGGCGGCGTCAGCGGCAGTTTCGGGGTGCAGGCCTTCGACAAGGATTTTGCGGCGATCGGTGAGGACTCCCTGATCGGCCCGACCAATACCAAACAGACGGGCTTGTTTGTCTACGAAGTCTATGACGCGGGTGATTGGGGGCTTGAGGGCGGGCTGCGGTATGACCAGGTCGACGTCGACAATATCGACTTCGGCAAGCGCAGCTTCGAACCCTTGAACGCCTCGTTTGGCGCGCACATGCACGTGGGTGACAATATCTTCTTGGGCGCGTCCATCGCGCGTACCGAACGTGCTCCGACAGACATCGAACTGTTCGCGGACGGGCCGCACCCGGCTACGGCGCAGTATGAGGTCGGCGACGACACGCTCGGGATCGAGAAGGGGGTGAGCGGCGAACTCAATGCGCGCTGGGAAGGGGTGAGCACGAATCTTCAGGCCAGCCTCTATCGCTATGATTTCGACAGCTTCATCTATCTGCGCGACACCGGCGCTGTTGAGGCGGGTGAAGAAGAGGACTTGCCGGTCTTCCAGTACACGCAGGCAGGCGCGACCTTCGACGGATTTGAGATCACCGGCGACACGGATCTTGGGGCGGCGATCGGAGCCGACTGGAGTCTCGACGGTTCGATGGATTTCGTGCGGGCGAAACTCAAGGCGGGGGGCGATCTCCCACGCATTCCTCCAATGTCGGCGACCTTGGGGCTGACGGGGCAATTTGAGCTTGTGAAGACTAGGCTGGAGGCTGAATACGGCGCCAGCCAGGACCATACGGCCGCTTTCGAAACCGAGACGCCGGAATATCTCGTTCTCAATGCAGGCATCAGCTACGACATGACGGAACATCTCCGCCTCATGCTCGACTTGCGCAACCTGACCGATGAGGAAGTGCGGGTGGCGGCTTCGCCGCTGAAAGACATAGCGCCGCTGCCAGGCCGCAATGTGCGCATCGCCTTGCGGGCGGAGTTCTAGGCCGCACTTCGCTAAAGGTGGAGGCGATCCGCGTCGACAGGTGAGAAACCCTTATCGGTTTCCTGCTTGTCGGCCGCAATCTGCACGCTCACATAAGTGCCGCCGGCGCAAAAGGAGCGCCGGGCGCGGATGGAGGGCGCGGATCGTGGGGTTCAATTCAATCATCGTTTTTGTCGCCTGGTCGGCGATGGCGGGTATTTCGGTACCCGTTATGGCGAGCATGACCGGCACGTTGGGGCGCAGTCTCGCGAGCCCTGCCTACGGCGCCCTGGTGGCGGTTTTGATCGGATTGGCTGGCGTGATTGTGACGCTGTTGGCGATCCGGGCGCCGGCGCCATCAGGCGGCGCGTTCGCGTCGGTTCCAGCATGGGCCTATGC
The DNA here is from genome assembly GCA_041398225.1 of Hyphomonadaceae bacterium. Classification (GTDB taxonomy): domain Bacteria; phylum Pseudomonadota; class Alphaproteobacteria; order Caulobacterales; family Hyphomonadaceae; genus JAWKVD01. The sequence goes on from JAWKVD010000018.1 coordinate 62,707, forward strand.
AGGCGGGCTCGGCATGGCGTTCTACGCGCTCAGCGCGGCTTTTGTGACGCCACGCTTCGGTGTCGGCAACTTCGTAATTTGCGTGGTGCTCGCGCAGTTGGTGATGTCGTCGGTGATCGACCAGTTCGGTCTGTTCGGCGCGCCTGTGAATCCGATGAGCCTGCGCCGCGTCGTCGGGTTGGTGCTGCTTGGAGGCGGTGCGGCCCTGGTGGCGCTGAAGTAGGGCGCCCCCGAGATTGAACGCGAACGGCGATACCTACGCTGTGGGTTTGGGGGGGACGATCGGCAACGATGACGACAAGCCGCCGTCGACAACCAGCGCATGGCCATTGATATAGCTGGCGTCGCTTGATGCGAGGAACAGTGCGGCCCGGGCGATTTCCTCAGGTTGGCCGTAGCGCCGCAGCGGATTGAGTTGGCCAATCATCGCCTCCTTGCCGCGTTCACGGGCCCGATCGAACAGAGGCTTGGTCATTCCGGTCTCAATCAGGCCGGGGCAGATCGCGTTCACGCGCACATTGCTGCCGGCGAGATTCTGGCAAGCGGTTGTGACCATGTTGATCACGCCGGCCTTGGAAGCAGAGTAGGCGGGGCTACCCGCCCCCGAACGCAAGCCGGCCACGCTGGCGGTGCACACGATGGCGCCGCCGCCTTGTTTGGCCATCATCGGGCCGCCGTGCTGGATCGCCAGCATCGGACCAATGAGATTGACCTGCAGGATCTGTTTCCACTGCTCCTCGAGTTGTTCGAAGAAAGACGGAACGCCGCCAGAGATGCCGGCGTTCGCATAGATGACATCAAGTGAGCCGCCCTTTTCGGCTGCGAAGTCCAGCAAGGCTTTGACTTCGCTTGAGTTGCCGGCATCCATCACAATGCCCCAGCCCTCGCCGCCCGCCGCTTCCACAGCTTCGACAGTCTTGTGCACATCGACCGAGCGGTCTGCAGCAAACACTTTTGCGCCCTCAGAGGCGAACAGAAGGGCGGAGGCTCTCCCGATGCCGGAAGCAGCGCCCGTGACAACGACAGTCTTGTTCTCGAAACGGCTCATGGCGCGAAATCCCCATTATGATCTCTGACGCCGGTTTAGAGCGCTGGCGCCTCAAGTCAAAGCGATGGGTATGCGGCTGGCGCGCCGGACGCCGGGCTTTCCTTGCGGCGGCTTGCGTTCATGGGGCTGGGTGTGTCTGATGCGCAGCCTGCAGGGGAGCTCCAGAAATGTCGCAAATGTCCGTCCGGCTTCTTTTTTCGGCAGGATTCGCCTTGCTGCTCGCGGCCTGTTCGCCCGGCGGCCAGCAGACAATGGATGAACGTGTGGCGACGGAGAGCGCCGGGTTGGCCGCCTATCTGGATCAGGAGTTCGAGGAGGAACTGCAGCGTAGCCCGGAATCACTGACCCAGCTCGGGCGAAAGGAACGCTACGGCGAACTCGACGACCGGTCGTTGCAGGCGATGGACGAGGACTTGGCGTGGCGCCGTGAGAGCGTCGCGGAGATGAAGGAGAAGTTCAACGTCGATATGCTCGACGAAGAAGCGCGTACCTCATACGACATGTGGGCCGAGGCACTCGACAGCGCGGAGGCGCGAAACCGCTTCCGCAACAACCGCTATATCTTTTCGCGTGGCGGCGCGCACACCGGCTTGCCGAACTTCCTCATCAACTTTCACAAGGTCGATACGCCAGAAGACATGGACGCCTATAACCGGCGTCTCGCCGCCATTCCGGGCGTCATCGATCAACTGCTTGAGCGCGCGCAGATTTCAGCAGACGCCGGCGTGCGAATGCCCAAATTCGCATACGTGCAGGCCATCGACCTTTCGGATCGCGTCGTTTCGGGAAAGCCATTCGACGACAGCGACCAGGATTCACCTCTCTGGGCGGATGCCAAGGCCAAGATCGCGGGCCTGAAAGAGGCGGGGCTGATCGACGACGAGCGGGAAGCTGAATTGAGTCACCTCGCGATGGTCACGATGAGCGGCAACATCAAGCCGGCGTATGAACGCCTGATCGCCTGGCTCGAAACCGACATGGTCAACGCGACCGATGATAACCCGGGCGCGATGTATCGCTCTGAAGGGGCGGACTTCTATGCATCGGCATTGAAGATTCAGACAACGACGGACATGACCGCCGATCAGATCCATGAACTCGGACTTTCGGAGGTTGCGCGTATCCGGTCCGAGATGGAAGCGATCAAACAGAAGGTCGGATTCGAGGGGTCGCTGCAGGACTTCTTCACCTTCATGCGGACCGACAGGCGCTTCTATCTGCCCAATACCGACGAAGGCCGTCAGCAGTACATCAAGTTGGCGGAAGGCTATCTGGGCGAAATGAAGAAGAGGCTGCCCGAGTATTTCGGCCGTCTTCCCAAGGCAGACCTTATCGTAAAGCGGGTCGAACCCTTCCGCGAGGAACCGGGCGGCGCACAGCACTATTTCCCGGGCGCGCCGGATGGTTCGCGGCCGGGTGTCTTCTATGCCCACTTGTCAGACATGAACGCCATGTCGACCTATCAGCTTGAAAGCATCGCCTATCATGAGGGACTGCCCGGTCATCACATGCAGATATCGATTGCACAGGAGCTGACCGGGCTCCCTGTGTTTCGCACGCAGTACATGTACACGGCATATACGGAGGGGTGGGGGCTATATTCCGAGGCGCTCGCCAAGGAGATGGGGGCGTATCAGGATCCCTACAGCGATTTCGGCCGGTTGGCGGGCGAGATGTGGCGGGCCATACGGCTTGTGGTCGATACAGGAATCCACGCCAAGGGCTGGAGCGAGGAGCAGGCCGTTCAATATTTCAAGGACAACTCTCCGATCCCTGATGCCGCGATCCGCTCCGAAGTGCGCCGTTACATTGTCAATCCGGGGCAGGCGACCTGCTACAAGATCGGCATGCTGAAACTCCAGGAACTGCGCGATCGCGCCCGCGCGAAACTGGGAGATACGTTCAGTTATCCTGAATTCCACGATGAGGTGCTGGGCGGAGGCAGTCTCCCGCTTCCGGTATTGGAAGCGCGTGTAGATCGCTGGATCGAGCGAAAGACGCAGGATCAGGCCGCGCAGTAGGGGCGAGGGAGAGTGCGCCATGAGAACGATGCTGGCGGTGGTGTGTCTGGTTTTGATGGGTTGCGAAGCGCGCGAACCGGACGCGACGGCGAATATGCACAAGGCCTCCGAAGACCTTGTCGCGTACCTCGATGGTGAGTTTGCTGAAGAGCTTGAGATGAATCCTCAGCGGTTAACTCAGCTTGGTCTCAAGGAGCACTACGGAGAATTGGACGACTACTCGTCAGCACACATCGACGACATGCTGAAGTGGCGTCGCGACAGTGTAGCGGAAATGAAGCGCCGCTTTGTTCGAGATTCTCTGACGCCATCTGGACAGCTCAACTACGATATCTGGGCGCTTGAACTGGAGCGAGCGGAAAAATCGGCGAGGTACCGCAATCAGGATTACGTGTTCGGGTTCAATCGTCCGCCGCACACCGCGATCCCGAACTTCCTGATCAACTATCATCGCGTCGACACCATGGACGACATGGACGCGTATGTTGAGCGGCTCGGCCAAGTTGCGCGTGCCCTCGACCAATCCGTCGCATGGGCGCAGAACGCGGCGGGCGACGGAATTCGCATGCCGCGCTTTCAGTATGAGCGCGTGATTTCTGAGAGCCGTCGACTGATTAGCGGCGCACCGTTCGAAGTTGGCGCGGATTCACCGTTGTGGGCGGACGCGAACAAGAAGATCGACGGTCTGGTGCAAGCTGGAACGATCACCGACGACGACGCGGCGGACGTTCGCGAGTCGGTGCGACTTGCTATGATGGAGCGCATGAAGCCCGGATACGAACGTCTGATCGCGTGGGCGGAGGGCGACATTGACCAATCTCCGTCCGGTCGCGTTGGCGCGCTGACGCTCCCCGAGGGACTAGACTGGTATCAGGCGGCTTTGAACCTTCACACGACGACACAGCTAACGTCGAAGGAGGTACATGAACTGGGTTTGAGCGAGGTCGAACGCATTCACGCGGAGATGGAAGAGCTCGCGAAGGATGCGGGGTTTGCGACCGCGCGCGATTTCCTGGCTGACCGTGACGCCCGTAAGGATCTAGTCTTGCCGGCGACCGATGAGGGGCGTGCGGAGTATCTACGTATCGCCAACGACGAGGTGGCCAAGGCGCGCGCCAGCCTGCCCCAATGGTTTGGGGAGCTGCCCGCTTATCCTGCTGTCGTGAGGCGAGAGCCCAGCTTCAGCGAAGTGCCGGGCGGAGCGGCGCATGCCTCGCGGGCGACGCCGGACGGCTCGAAGCCGGGCGAGGTCTTCGTCCATCTGTTGACCCCGACCGGTTTCCTCAAAACCGAGATTACCGATCTCATGTGCCATGAGGCCATACCTGGCCACTTAATGCAGGGCGATATCATGGTGCGCCAGAAAGGCGTCCCGCAATTCCGGACAGCCTACGCCTACGCAGCATTCAACGAGGGTTGGGCGCTTTACGCGGAAGGGCTGTGCAAGGAAATGGGCATGTACCCGGATGCGTGGTCGGACTACGCCCGCCTTGACGGCGAGTTGTGGCGCGCCGTCCGCCTTGTGGTCGACACCGGCCTGCACGCGATGGGCTGGACTGAGGAAGAAGCGGTCCGCTACGCGAAAGAGAACACGACCGAGGACGACTCCAAAATCCGGGCTGAGGTGAGGCGCTACCTTACCTATCCTGGTCAGGCCTGCTCGTACAAGATCGGGCAGCTCACCATCTTGCGGCTGCGTAAGGAAGCCGAAGAGGTGCTGGGTGATCGTTTCGACATCAAAGGGTTCAATGACGCGGTAATCGAATCCGGTAGCTTGCCTCTGCCGATCCTTGAAGCACGCATCGCGGATTGGGTCGAACGGCAGGCGCCGGATGCGGGCTAGCGAGACTTGAAATCACCGGGCCTGCGCTCGGAGACGGCCCTAATGCCCTCACGGAAGTCTTCCGTCCGCATCAACCAGCGTTGTTCCGCGAATTCTTCCTCTGTGGCTTCGCGAACGCTGTCGGCAAGACCTGCGCGTAGCGTTGCGCGCGTAGATCGCACGGCGAGCGGCGCGTTTTCCGCAATCTCTTCGGCAAGGGCGTGAGCGGTGGGCAACAGCACGTCGGCGGGAGCGATCTGATCGATCAAGCCGATCTCAAGCGCCTCGTCCGCCTTGATCCTGCGGCCGGTGAGAAGCAGGAGGCTCGCCCGCTGGGGGCCAAGCAGGCGTGGAAGCGTATACGTCAGCCCAAAGCCAGGGTGAAAGCCCAGCTTCACAAAGTTCGCCGCGAACCGCGCTGCTGGCGATGCAATTCTGAAGTCCGCGACCAGTGCGAGGCCTAGGCCGGCCCCGACAGCTGGTCCCTGTATCGCGGCGACTATTGGCAGCTGCGCCCCATAGAGTCGAACGGCCTGTTCGTAGAGCGGGTTACTGGCCGAAACGTCGTCCGTCGGTTCAATTCCAACCTCGTCAGCGCGTTTCGAAAGGTCTGCGCCCGCGCAAAAGCTTCTGCCCTCGGAGGCAAGCACTACGGCTCGTATGTCCGCGTCTTCGTCGAGATTTTCAAGCGTATCCGCGAGGTCGCGCGCCAGCTCGACCGACATGGAATTGTGCGGCGGTTTTAGGATCGTTACCGTTGCTACGTGCCCGCAACGCGACACGTGAACATCCCCATCAACGTCGCCGCGTTGTTCACCCGCCTCCACATGGCTTGGCTCTTGTGGGCCTGACATGGGCGTTCCTCCTGCGAGCCGCCTTCTCTTTTGGGCAACATAGCGGAGGCGCATCGGAAAATCACGTGTTGGAGAGACGTTTTCCTCGCTTGCTGGCGCGTTCGTATTCGTCATCCCAGAACTTCGTCGCGTCGTCGGCGTTGAACATCGCTTCGGCCTTGGCGCGCGCCGCTCTGCGCATTGCTGCGTAAGTGTCGGGGTTGGACATCAGGTGCTCGATGGCGGCGAGACTTTCCTGCGCCAAGCGTTCGGTTTCCTCCGCGAAGATCTCTTCATAACGCGGTTCATTGCGGTAGGGAGGATTTGAGTGAATCCAGTTGCCGAGTTCGTCGGTTGGCAGGTCGAGCAATACGCCAGTCTCTCCGTTCACCACGAACTCGGGCAGGGCGCATTGGTTCGTGCCAAGAACTGGCGTCCAGTTGGCCATCGCCTCAATCGCCGAATAGCCGAATGAGTCCGAAAACGTTGTGAGGAGCGTCATATGCGAGCGCGCCAGGAGGCCGACCGTTTCGCTATTCGGCAGCCCGTTGAAATGCCGAACATTGGGAAGAGTTAGTCGTTTCCGGTAAGGATCGTAGAACTCGGGACGCGGCGGGTCCGTCCATATCCCCCCTCCCATCTCAAGATTGGAGATGATGTTGATTTGCAGAGGTATGTCGCGTTCCAACGCCAGCTCGGCCAACCGGACCGCCGCACAGCCGCCCTTGCGGGCGAAGTGACCGCCGACAAACGTGAGAACGAACGGTTCGATAGGCTGTTCGGCCATCGCGTCTGGTGCGTTGGGGATGACGAGGTTGGGATAGCGCAACGACAGTTTGGGTTCGAGCTGTCTGAGCGCTCCGCTAACGCCGTGCTGCCACCGGAAGGTATCCAGCGCGTGCTGCGATATCGCGTAGATTCCGCGACAGCGCTCTGACGTTAGCATCCGGGTGAGGCGCGCGAAGTAGGGCGTTTCTTCCATGCCCATGGCGCGGGGAAGGTGCGATTCAAAGCTTATGATGTACGGCGTGCGTCCAAGCGGGATGCGGTTGAAGGCGTGAATGAGGTCGAAGCGTTGCGGTGGCCACGGATTGAATGCGGTTGTGGCTTCTAGCTTCCAAGTGATCTTATTCAGGGGGGCGAACCGTCGGCGCGAAACTCGGTGTCTGGTTTTGCGCGGACTGTTGAATGTCCATGGATAGCGGGTAGGGGCAAGGATCTTTAGCGACTTCATCTCGTCTGGTCCCGAACCCCTGGCGAGTACGCGCACAACCTCGACCTGTCCTGTATGGGGACGGTCTATGTTTCATCTGCGAGCTATGCGCAACTGGTGTGCCACCTCGTTTGACCCTCGACCTATAGGGCCACACTGCGAAGTATCTGAGACTTCCTTCTTCGCCTATCTGGGGTGTCCGACGCGGGAAGAATTCGGCGCCTTTCGGATGATCTCTAAGCAGTTGCACGCCTGAAGGTGCAAGCACCGTGCAGGCATATAACTCAAGAGGCGAAAGGGATGAATCTAGCGCTTGAGGCCCAGCAGGTTGCGGGCGACCACCCAGCGGTGAATCTCGGTCGGGCCGTCATAGATCCGCATGGTCCGTACATGTCCCGCCATCAACGAGAGCGGCAGCTCCTTGGTCATTCCCATACCGCCGTACAGCTGCATCGCATGATCCAGCGTCTCCCAAGCCATCTCCGTCGCATATGCCTTGATCATCGAGATATCGGTGCGGACATCGCGGCCCTGATCGAGTTTCCATGCGGTTTCGTAAGTCATCAGCGTAGCGGCGCGGATCTTGGTGTAGGCCTCCGCAATCCAGTTTTGCACTGTTTGTCGGTGGGCGAGCGGTTCTCCGAACGTTACGCGCTGGGGCGCATAGTCGAGCATCATGTCTAGTGCTCGTTGCGCCATCCCAATGGACCATGACGCCATTTGAATGCGACGCGTGGAGAGACGTGTCTGCATCGGCGCGAACCCCTGACCTTCGATGCCCAACAGGTTGGCGTGCGGCACACGGCAATCCTCGAGCGCGACCTCGTAGGTGAATTGTCCGCCCAGCATCGGGATCTTTCGAGTGACGTTGAAACCCGGCGTGCCTCGGTCGACCAGAAAGGCGGAGATCCCGCCTCGCGCTCTCTTCTCCTTGTCCGTGACCGCCATGAGAATCGTGAAGTCGGCCTCGGCTGCGCGGCTGATCCAGATCTTTCGGCCGTTGATAATCCAGTCATTGCCGTCCCGTGCCGCCCGGGTGGTCATCATGGCCGGGTCGCCGCCCGCGCCGGGTTCGGAGATGCCGATCGCGGAGATCGTGCCTTGCTGGACATAGGGGGCAAGATAGCGCTCGCGCTGATCGTCATTCACGGTCGCCATCAACATGCGCAGGTTGGGGCTGTCCGGAGGCAAGTGATAGGGGGCGCAGGTCTTGCCCATCTCGATGTTGACGCCGATCATCGCTACCGACGGCAGGTCCGCCCCGCCAACGTCCTCCGGAGCGTCAAGGCCCCACAGACCTAGCTCTCGACTCCGCGCGTCGACGGCGATCTTCTCCTCTTTCGTCAGATAGGCGCCCTCGCCCTTTGCGTCTCGTTCAAGGACCTTCTGCTCCAGAGGTAGAAGGTTCTCCTGCACGAACTTCGCAACCAGATCCTGCAGGAGCCGGTATTCCTCATCGAGTTCGAAATGCATGGCGCGTTCTCCCGTACCGGCCTTTTCAGCACCAAGTTTGGCGCGCCCGTGTTCCAAAGAGAAGGGCTCGATGATCCCTGGTTGACTGTCAGGCCCCGGGCGCCGGCGATCTCTGGCGGGTTTTGGGGCTGGGTTGCGTGAATGTAGAGTCGCGTGGTCTCACAGCGAGTGATCGATCCGGCACAGAGTTGGCTAATCCCTGGTAAGTTCGCCATCGGAATCCGTAAATCTTGCATGGCCGAGTTCGGTGGAGGGAGAGGACATGAAGTATCGAGCGAGCACGAAATCACGCAACGTTCGTGGAAACGTCGGCGCAATCCTGAGCTGCCTCACTTTGTTGGGCGCATGTGGCGGGCCTGAATCCGCCGACAAGAATTCGGAAAAAGCGACCGCTTCCCCAGGGACATCCACCTCGGCGGCGCAAGGGTCTTCGAATCTGATCGAAGCGTTTGAGGTGACGACATCGGATCTGATCAGCATTCAGCAACCGCCCAAAGCTCCAGAGATGAGCTTGACGGGAGGATGCACGCACGGCAGCCCGCTTTCGATCGGCTTTCTGCGCGGAACGCCAAATGCTGCGGATTATTTCTATGTCTCGTTCGACAGCGTCGATCCGGTTGTGTCGGGACAAACTGGAGAAATTCAACTTACAAATATCACGCTCGACAACGGCGTTGAAACGCCGGCGAACATGCCGGCAGATTCACAGTTCAAGGTTCCAGTGCGTTTTGAAGGTGATGGCGTTCTTCTGATCCAGTCTCAAAGCGGTGTGGGCATGGCTGGCAAGATGAAAGGCGTCGTCAACGGAACCGTGAGCGGAGTGGGAGCCGAGAATGGCGCAGAGGTGACTGTGAGCTTTGAAATCGATCTAGCTTGCGCGCATTAGTTTGGGGCGAGTTCAAGCAACGAGACCCAGTCGATAAAACCTGTTTGCGGTGTTGAAGAAGAGATCCGCTTTCTCATCGGTTGTGGCGCCAGACGCAATACGTTTCATAGCGTTCCACAGTGTGGGGTAGTCGCAGCTGGCGTGATCGACAGGGAAGTTGCTCTCGAACATCGCACGGCCTGGGCCAAACGCTTCGATACAAGTCTCAATGTAGGGGCGCCACTCGGTGGCCAGCTGTTCCGATGAAGCAGGCGTATCCGACCAGCACGAGGGAAAGTTGCAGAACGGCATGGCGAGGCCGCCGAGCTTGACGAACACGTTGTCGCTTTTCGAAAGCTCGCGGATGTTGTTGCGCCAGACGTCGAAGCGTTCGTCTCGTCGTCCGTCGTAAGAGGCGATGCCAAGCGGCGTGCCCACATGATCGAGCACGATACGCGTATCAGGGAAAGCTCGCGCCAGATCGATGAGATCCGGAAGCTGTGGTTCAAGCAGCCATGCGTCGAAGGAGAGTTGGCGTGGCGCAAGCAGCGCGAAGCCGTCTCGGAATGCTGGGTCCAGCATCAGACCTTCAGGGGCTCGATGAAGCGGCCCGAGTACGGTGGGATCATCGTCCCACGATGTCGTGTGGCGGATGCCGCGAAAGCGTCCGCCCGACACGGCGATGTGCGCGTCGAGGGCTTGTCCCACATGGTCCGCGCCGAGCGTAAGATCGACATGTCCCACAATGCCGGCTGCGATCCGTTGCGGCCCGTAGACACCTGAAGCTGTGGCCGCTGCGATCCCATTGACGTACTCGGTTTCGCCGACTGGTTTCAGATGCTCGGGTCCGTCGATGCGATGCATTGAGGTGCACTGCACGAATACCGTAGCCTGAACATTATGACCCGAGCACATGTCCGCGAGCATTTCGTCGAGCTCATAGCGCGCCCATTTCGAAATGATCGGCTCGAACGCATGACTGGGCGGCGTCGGCAGCATGCCGAGCATGAAGCGCCGGTCCCACAGATGGTGATGAGGGTCGATGATCGGCAGATCGGGGTCGATGATGTCTTCCGGCACTTTTCGCGTCCGTTGTCGGCGTTCCCTTTTGTGGAACCCTAGGACGAATGTGCGGGCGAAGGAAAGATCCAGCTATTTCGCGGCAAGTGAGTTACGCCATTCGACGAAGTCGCGCGCTCGCTCGCGTGCTTCGGCTTCTACGGCGTTCCAGCCGAAGGTGTAGCGTTGAGCGAACCCTTGAACGCCCCAGGCTTGGTATTGTTCGACATGGTGCAGCTCGTGCGCCCAAAGCGATAGCGAGTTCACATAGTCCTCGGATTTGAACACGATAGTATCGATCAGTGTAACGGCGACGGCATTGCCGTTTCGCATTGCAAACCCGGCAAGGCCGTCCGGTGAGGTATCCCCGATCGAGTAGCGCACGGTGTCTAGCATCTCGGCCGGGAAGTAAGGTTCAAGCGCTTTGCGGATATCAGCTGGTATGGGCCGAGCGTCGCTTCGGGCCGCGTCGCGCGAGCGAATGAGGCCGCTTGCCAGGGTCCTTGAAAGCAGAGAGCCGCCTGTGTTGGCCTGCTGGCTCATCACCCCGCGGATCACGCCGGTCGCGAACTCATGGCCGGTAATGCTGGCGAGCGTCGGGTGCGTCTCTTCCGGCTGCGCATGGGCGGGCCGGTACGCTAGCAGACTTGCCGCCGCCAGCAGGACACAGACTGGAACAATGTGGCCTGGAACAATGCGGCTCGACGCCGAGACGGCGAGGGGACGGGCTCGAGCCGCATGCGCCGGACGACACGCGAGCCGGACGCGCTGGAACGCGGGGGGGCATCTAGCCGACATCGACAGTTCCTGTTCCGGAAAGCTCCTCTGAACTCTTGCAGTCTGGCGATGAATAGGCCCTGAATGTGGCGCGACGGGAGCTCTGCACGGCGGCGGTCAGGCTGTCCCGGGGAGGCCGACCACCGGACGGCGCATCGAGAACAGGGGGCCTTTGGAGGTTTCTAGGCGCCCGCCGACGACAAAGCTGAATGTTTCGTAGAATTCGCGCGCGCTTTCCAACGCGTCGGTGTGCAGAACCCAGGCGCCTTCGGTGCGGGCCTTGGTGATGGAGGCTTCGAACAGTCTGGAGACAGCGTCGTTGCCCCAGTGCCCAGGACAGACCATCAGGCGTTCAAGCTGAGCGTCACCATCTTCCCGCGGGGTCACAACGGCAAACCCGGCAGGTTCGCCGTGCTCTTCAACCACGAGAATGCGGTTTTCCTTGAACAGCCGAGGCGGCAGGTCGAGCCAGGACGGATCTTCAAGCAGCGGCTGGCGGTAGTCTGGCCACATTAGCGAAGTGCGGACCTGAATATCGATCAATGACTGCCGATCAGCCGGCACGGCGGCGCGAACAACAACAGGCGCTTCGTCTTCGATTTCGATCGTGAACTGGGACATGGGGAACGCGGGGAGGTTTGAATCTTATCTGATCTGAATCTAGCATTTCGCGCGGACGCGAAAAGTGGACGAAGCAGTTCTTAACCATGCGACATTGTCGCAACCTGGCCGTGGAGCCGCCCAGAACGTAGCGTCACCCAAGCTCCGGAAGCATCGCGAAAGAGTCGCTTGAGCAGACCTAACTTGCTGCGGGTTCCGGCAAGAGTTTCCCGGAGCGACCGCCGTGCTGTGGATGAACGCCGTCCGGGTAAGGGTTATCGCTGAAAGTGATCGTGAATGCGTTGCGCAAGCGCTTCGTTGACGCCTTCGACGGTCATTAGGTCAGCTATGGTCGCGCGCGACACCCCCTTCGCCGAGCCGAAGCGGTGCAACAGCGCCTTCTTGCGCGCCGCACCAACGCCCGTGATCTCGTCCAGCGGATTGACGGCGATGTCCTTGGAGCGCTTGGCTCGGTGCGCGCCGATGGCCCACCTGTGCGCCTCATCGCGCAGACGCTGTAGATAATACAGGGCGGGATCATTCGGCGGTAGCTGGAAAGGGGCGCGTCCGGGGCGGAAAAACTGTTCGCGTCCGGCGTTGCGGTCTGGTCCCTTGGCGATCGCGACCAGATTGAGTTCGCCCGCCTCATATCCGAGACCTTCGATCGTTTCGCGCGCTGCAGCCAGTTGCCCAAGCCCGCCGTCAATGAGGACGAGATCCGGCCAGGTGTCAGGACTTCGGCCTGCTTCATCCGCTTCTTTCTTGAGGCGAGAGAACCGACGCCGCATCACCTCGCGCATCATGCCGTAGTCGTCTCCTGGCTCTAGGTCGGCGTCCTTGATGTTGAATTTGCGGTATTGTGTTTTTTCATAGCCTTCGGGGCCGGCGACGATCATACCGCCGACCATATTTGATCCCATGATATGGGAGTTGTCATAGACCTCGATGCGATGCGGCAAATCCGGCAAGTCGAACACCTTCTGGACCGCAGCAAGAATCTTCTGCTGGCTCTGGGTTTCGGCGAGCTTTCTGCCAAGAGCTTCCCGCGCATTCAGCGCGGCGCGCGCGATGATCTCTCGTTTTTCGCCACGTTGCGGCGCACGTAGCTCTACACGATGGGTGGTCCGAAGTTCGAGCGCGTCTTGAATAAGCGCCGCCTCGGCCAGGTCATGCGATAGAAGTATCAGCCTCGGGACAGGACGATCGTCGTAGAACTGGGCTATGAAGGCTGAGAGCACTTCGCCAGGCTCATCATCACGATCATGTCGCGGATAGTAGGCGGTGGCGCCCCAGTTCTGTCCCGCGCGGAAGAAGAAGGCTTGGACACAGGATTGTCCGGCCTCTGTGTGAATCGCGAATACGTCCGCCTCGGTTAGTCCTTCCGGATTGACCGTTTGCGTAGCCCGGACTGCGGCGAGCGCACGGATGCGGTCGCGTAAACCGGCGGCGCGCTCAAAATCCAGGGCGGCGGCTGCGGCGTCCATTTCGGCGGAGAGCTGCTTCTGCAACGTCTCGGCCTCGCCAGACATGAAGCGCTCGGCCTGCTGAACCAGTCCGCGATAGTCCTGCAGTGAGATCGCGCCGACGCATGGCGCCGAGCAGCGGCCCATCTGGTGGAGCATGCAGGGGCGCGTACGCCCAGAATAAACGCTGTCGGTGCAAGTGCGCAGCAGGAAGGCTTTCTGAAGCGTATCGAGGGTGGCGTCCACCGCGCCAGCCGACGCGAAGGGGCCAAAGTAGCTGCCCTTGGCTTTCTTGGCGCCGCGGTGCTTCAGCGCTTGGGGGGCCTCGTGATCGTCGCGGATAAGGATGTGCGGAAATGACTTGTCGTCCCGCAGAATGATATTGAAGCGCGGCTTGAGCCGCTTGATGAGATTCGCCTCGAGCAGCAGCGCCTCGGTTTCCGACGCGGTGACCACGAACTCCATGGAACGTGTCAGCGAGATCATTCGCGCGATGCGTTGGGTGTGCCCACCAAGCTTGGCGTAGCTGGATACCCGATTTTTGAGGTTCCGCGCCTTGCCGACGTACAGCAGATCGCCATGCTCGTCATACATGCGATAGACGCCCGGCTTCCCCGGCAGGCGTTTCAGATTGTCGCGGATCACCTCGACGCCTGAAACGCGCTGAGACGCCGCCGGAGAACTGATTTCAGGCGAATCCATGCCCCAAGAAATAGGGCGTCCGCGCCATTCAGACAAACCCGCCAGCGTGTCGTCCCTCACAGGCCTCGGGTGCGCCTTAGCCATGGGGCTCAAGGCTCGGTGTCTTCTGCCCGACATGTTGGGGGGATAGGGTTCGAGCCTTGTAAAAAAAAAGGAGCGCTCCCATGCAGTCAAGACGTCACTTCATGCGGTCCTCGCTGGCGCTCGCTGCGGCTATGCCCGGAATGCAGGCTTTGTCGGCGTGTTCGCGAACAGCATCGCCGACGGCCACGGTCTCGGCGACCGGCCGGGGGCTGATCCCGGATCCGCGGGGCATTCTCGATCTGCCGCAGGGGTTCTCGTATGTGGTGGTCTCACGAATGGGCGACGTCATGTCCGACGGCCTCCTGGAGCCGGGCGCTCATGACGGGATGTCGTGCTTTCCGGTCGAAGGCGACGCTGACCGTTGCATTCTGGTGCGCAACCACGAGTTGACCTTGAATGAGACCGGAGAACGCGGCGCATTCGGGCCCGGCTATGAGCGTCTCGGTAAGGTCGACAGAGGGGTGGTGTACGATTGGGCGAGCGCGAGCCATCCTTATCTTGGCGGCACGACAACTCTGTTGGTGAACCTCAAATCCAATCAGGTCGAGCGCTCTCACATGAGTCTCATCGGCACGTGCCACAATTGCGCGGGTGGACCGACGCCCTGGGGAAGCTGGCTCAGCTGCGAAGAATCGAGCGTGAAGGCCGGCGACCACGCGGGAAAGGACCATGGCTTTGTATTTGAGGTGCCCGCTGCCGCCACCAGGGCTGTGACGCCGACTCCGTTGCGAGCCATGGGCCGGTTCGTCCATGAGGCGGTTGCGATCGACCCCACAACCGGCATTGCCTATATGACCGAAGATCAAGGCGACGGCCTGATTTACCGGTTCCTGCCGGACTCATCGGGAGAACTGGCCGGAGGCGGACGTCTGCAGGCGTTGGCGATCACGGCTCAGACCGGCGCTGACCTGCGCAACTGGACCGATGAGACCGACCGCGTTGTGAGCGTGAACCAGGGCCAATCATTCGACGCTCGTTGGATTGACCTGGACCGGGTTGATGCGCCGGACAACGACTTGCGCCTGCGCGGGCGGGATTCTGGCGCGGCGATCTTCGCGCGCGGAGAAGGGATGGCGTTTGCACTGGAGAACAACCGACCCGTCATCTACTTCGCTTCGACTTCAGGGGGGAAAGCGCAAAAGGGGCAGATCTGGCGTTACTACCCGAGCGAGGTTGAGGGGCAGAGCGACGAAACAAGCCGTCCGGGTAAGTTGGAGTTGTTCGTTGAGAGCCTGGGCGCCGGGCATTTCGACTACGCTGACAACATCGTGGCGGCCCCCATTGGCGATATCGTCATGTGCGAGGATGGAGACGGCGACAATTTCGTGCGCG
>JAWKVD010000019.1:0-65415 GCA_041398225.1 Hyphomonadaceae bacterium
TGCTGGTCTCGCAGGCCAATGGCGACAAGAATTCGCAAGCCGCAGGCAAGGCGCTGCTGGCGCTCCAGGAGAAGTATCCCGACGTTCGCTTCATGATGGTGAACTCGAGCCCGACCGATACGCGCGAAACCATCGCCGAAGAAGCGAAGGCGCAGGGCTACACTTTCCCCGTGCTCGACGACGATGTTCAGCTGATCGGACAAAATCTGGTCTGGTCGAAAGCTCCGGAATCGAGCCTGCTCGACCATCACGGCTTCAGCTATGTCGGCGAGGCCATGGTGATCGACCCGAAGACCTGGCAGGTCGTGTACAACGGCCCGGTCGAGTCGGATAAGGGCGGCGTCGATGCCGCGGTGAACAGCGTTCTGTCCGGGCAGCCGGTCGAGGTCGCTTTCGTTCCCGGCAAGGGCGCGAAGATCACTTACGAGGAATCGAACAACCCGGCCGACTACGCCAATATCTCCTATGCGCACGACGTGGCGCCGATCCTCGAAAAGAACTGCGTGACCTGCCACGCACCGGGCGGCATCGCGCCCTGGCAGATGACCAGCTACGAGATGGTCAAAGGCTTCGCGCCGATGATCCGCGAGGCGATCCGCACCGACCGGATGCCTCCCTACAATGCTGATCCGAACGTCGGCATGTTCAAGGACTATGCGAACCTGTCGCCGGAAGAGACCAAGACGCTGATCCGCTGGATCGACGCCGGCGCGCCGCGTGGCGAGGGCGACGATCCGCTGACCCAGGACGTTCAGGAAGTGCCCGACTGGCCGCTCGGCAAGCCGGACCTGATGGTCAATATTCCCGCCTACGACGTGCCCGCCTCGGGCGTGGTCGACTACCAGATGCCGGCCGTGGCGAACCCGCTCAAGGAAGGCAAATGGCTGAAGGCGACGGCGTTCAAGGCCGGTTCGCGCCAAGGCGTCCACCACATTCTCGTGGGCTGGATTCCGAAACTGCCGAAGAACGGCAAGGGCGGCTTCGACTGGAACATTTCGCTGGGCGGCTATGCGGTCGGCCGGGAAGAAAACCTCGCGCCTGACAACTGGGCGACCTGGGTCCCCGCGGACGGCGCGATCTCGTTCCAGATGCACTACACGCCGTTCGGCAAGGCCTATACGGACGAGTCCAAGGTCGGCTTCTACTTCAGCGACAAGGCGCCGGAATACCTGATGCGCCAGATCGTGGCCGTCGACCCGACCATCACGATCGAGCCGAACGAGGCGCGCTGGCATGAGCGGGCGTATGTCCGTTTCCCGGCGGCGGTGCAGATCTATGGCGCACAGCCGCACGCGCACTATCGCGGCTACTCCTCGAAGCTGACCGCGATCTATCCGGACGGAACCCAGAAAGTGCTGCTCAACCTGCCGAAATACGATTTCGGCTATCAGCAGGAGTATGTGTTCGACGAGTTGGTCGATCTGCCGGCAGGTTCGATGCTGGTGGCCGACTATCTCTACGATAACTCGGCGAGCAACCCGTCGAACCCGGACCCGAACGAGACCGTGACGTGGGGCGACCAGTCGTTCCAGGAAATGCTGTTCACGGCCATTCGTTTCCGCTGGGTGGATGAAACCAGCAGCCACCGCCGCGACGATCTCCAGCAGCAGCTGGAATCGCAGACCCTGTTCACGGCTGTCGACGACAATATCGACGGCAAGTGGGAGGAGGCCGAGCTGAGGCTGCAGGCGTCCGAAGGCATCGGCGAGATGATGACGGCCATCAAGCAGAACTTCGCCGCTTTCGACGTCGACAAGGACGGCGGTCTGTCGCCGGAAGAAGTCGGCGGCGCCATGCAGCAGATGCAGGCCGCGCGGCAAGCCGAGGTGGCCAAGCGCCGCGGCTCCTCCACCGGCGGCGGTCAGTAATCCGGTTGAGGCCGGGTCAGCTTCTGGCCCGGTCTCGCCAGATTGACGCCGGACTGAACCCGGGACTGAACCCCGAACAGAACATTGAAGCGCCGGTCGTTGCGAAAGCGGCGGCCGGCGTTCGAATTCCCAAGGGCGATTTTCGACGCCCGGCGGCCGGGTTCCGGATGTGTCGGAGCGCATGTCATGGCGACTGGTGGGGCGACCGGCGCGGCGGCTGGCTCTGTGACTGGCGCGCACTCTCCCGCGCGGGCTGACGTAACGTAGGTGCTTTCCAGGTGGAGGAAATCCCAGCGATTTCCGGTGAATCGCGATGCGAAAGTCGCGCTTGGTTGTTGTTGTCACACATGGGGACGCATGCTAGTTCACGCGCAACGCAGGCGGGGTCTCGCGGGAACCGTCTTTAGGTCGTTGATTTCAGGTAATTCTTTTGCTCCCGGCTGACGCGGCAGACGGGAGGTTGGCAAGCGCCGATTTGTCAGGCGGAACCACCTCTTCGACAGCGAGGCGGCGCAGCGTACGCGGCGGCCGTATTCGATCTGGCGCTGGACACCGGAGAAGTCGACGCGGTCGAAGCCGCGCTGACCGTACACAGGTCATCAGCGCAGATCCGGAGCTGTCCGCACGCTCAAATCGCCCTGTTCGGGGCGGATGAGAAAGCCGCCGTGCTCGAAGACGTCGGCGTGAAGCTCGGTCTGCCGGATCTGTGGTTCGCCACTTTGTCGGCGTCGTCGCCAGAACCGCCGCGCCGGTGATGACGTCGATGGCGCGCGTTCGCCGACATGGCCGCCCGTCATCGCAGCCAGCCAGATCGTAGCGCGCGTGGCCAAGCTGTTTCAAGGAACAGACGCTCGATATCAGATCCGCCCTGTCGAAATCGCTGGGCCGGACGGTTTCCGTCGAGGTCGAGGTCGACCCGTCGCTGATCGGCGGACTGAATCCGCGTCGGTTCGCGCCTGATCGCGCCTCCATCCGCACCAAATTGAACAGCCTGACCGCACTGATGAAAGGGCATAAGCCCATGGACATTCATGCAGCCGAGATCTCTCCGATATCCTCAAGGCCCAGATCAAGAACTTTGGCGTTGAAGCTGAAGTCGCCGACGTCGACAGGTGCTGTCCGTGGGCGGCGGCATCGCGCGCGTCTACGGTCTGGACAACGTCCAGGCCGGCAGGTCGCTTTCGACAGCGGCGTGCCCAGCATGGCGCTGAACGAGAACGACAATGTCGGCGTCGTGATCTTCGGCGACGACCGCGGCATCAAGGAAGGCGACACCGTCAAGCGTACGCAGGAGATCGTGTCGGCCGGTCGGCAAGGGTCTGCTGGGCCGTGGTCGATGCGCTCGCCGAGCCGATCGACGGCAAGGTCCGATCCAGGACGTGGCCGAGCGCCGTCGCGTGGACGTCAAGGGCTCGCCGGGGATCCTGCCGCGCAAATCCGTGCTGCGAACCGATGGCGACCGGCATCAAGGCCGTGTCTGGTCCCGATCGGCCGGGGTCAGCGCGAGCTGATCATCGGCGACCGTCGAACCGGCAAGACCGCGATCGCGATCGACACCATCCTCAACCAGAAAGCCATCAACGCGCGCGGCGACGAGAGCGAGAAGCTTTACTGCATCTACGTCGCCGTCGGTCAGAAGCGTTCGACGGTCGCCCAGGTCGTGAAGACGCTCGAAGAGCGCGGCGCTCGACTACACTCATCGTCGCCGCCACCGCTTCGGAGCCTGCTCCGCTGTACCTCGCGCCGTTCACCTGCACGATGGGCGAATGGTTCCGCGACAACGGCATGCATGCGCTGATCATCTATGACGATCTGTCCAAACAGGCCGTCGCACCTACCGCCAGATGTCGCCTGCTGCTGCATCGTCCGCCGGGCCATAGAAGCCTATCCGGGCGGCGTGTTCTATCTGCACTCGCGTCTGCTGGAGCGCGCCGCGAAGCTCAACAAGGACCATGGTCTTGGTTCGCTGACGGCGCTGCCGGTCATCGAAACCCAGGCCAACGACGTGTCAGCCTACATTCCGACCAACGTGATCTCGATCACCGACGGCCAGATCTTCCTTGAAACCGACCTGTTCTACCAGGGCATCCGTCCGGCGGTGAACGTCGGCCTGTCGGTGTCGCGCGTCGGCGGTTCGGCTCAGGTGAAGGCCACCAAACAGGTGGCGGGCACGCTGAAGTCCGACCTTTCGCAGTATCGCGAAATGGCCGCCTTCGCGAAGTTCGGTTCGGACCTCGACGCCACCACCCAGCGCCAGCTGGCGCGCGGCGCGCGTCTCACCCAACTCCTCAAGCAGCCGCAATACTCGCCGCTGCAGATGGAAGAACAGGTGATCGTGGTCTACGCCGGCACGCGCGGCTTCCTCGACAACGTCGCGGTGGACGCCGTTCCGCGTTTCGAGGCGGAGCTGCTGCGCTACATCCACGCCGATCACGCCTCGCTGCTTGAGGACATCCGCAAGCAGAAGGACATCAGCAAGGACAGCTCGAAGGGCGGCAAGATCGAGGACGGCATCAAGGCCGCTCTCGAAAGCTTCGCTTCGACGTTCGCGTAAGGCTGCAAGGACGGAACAACCGGCATGCCCAGCCTGAAGGACTTACGCCTCCGGATCGTCAGCGTGAAATCCACGCAGAAGATCACCAAGGCGCTGCAGATGGTGGCGACCGCCAAGCTGAAGCGGGCGCAAGAGGCCGCGACGGCGTCGCGGCCCTACGCCATGCGCATGGCCTCGGTGATCGCCAACCTGGCCGGCGGCGCCTCGGCCTCCAGCGGTCCGAAACTGATCGCCGGCACCGGCAAGGACGATGTGCACCTGCTGGTGGTGATGACCGCCGAGCGCGGACTGTGCGGCGGCTTCAACATCAACCTGGTCAAGAAGGCGCGGGCTGAAATCCGCCGCCTCGTAGCGGAAGGCAAGACCGTCAAGATCATGACGGTCGGCAAGAAAGGCCGCGACGCGCTGCGCCGTCAGTACCAGTCGATGATGGTCCACCATGTCGACATGCGCGGCGTGAAGATCAGCGGCGACATCGCCCATGACGTGTCGCGGATGATCACCGACCGCTTCGAGGCGGGCGAGTTCGATGTCGCGACCCTTATCTTCGCGCGCTTCCAGAACGTGCTGACGCAGGTCCCGACCGCGCTCCAGCTGATCCCGGCCAAGGCGCCGGAAGACGCCCCGGCGATCGATCTGGGCGGCGCGAGCTATATCTACGAGCCTTCGGAAGAAGCGATCCTCGAGACGCTGCTTCCGCGCTACCTGTCGACCCAGTTGTTGTCCGCCATGCTGGAGACGGAAGCGGGCTTCCAGGGCGCGCAGATGACCGCAATGGACAACGCCACCCGCAATGCAGGCGATCTGATCAAGGACCTGAACCTGCGCTACAACCGTGCGCGCCAGGCCCAGATCACCAAGGAACTGATCGAGATCATCTCGGGCGCGGAAGCGCTCTAGACCGACCTAAATTCGCCACGAACCGAACGAACCGAGACGTAGACAGAGAGCCCCAAGATGAACGCCAGCACGACCACCAACGTAAAGGGCCGCGTGAGCCAGGTGATGGGCGCCGTCGTGGACGTCGAGTTCGACGGCCACCTGCCGGCCATCCTCAACGCCCTCGAGACCCAGAACGGCGACACCCGCCTCATCCTCGAAGTGGCGCAGCACCTCGGCGAAGGCACGGTGCGCACGATCGCCATGGACTCCACCGAGGGTCTCAGCCGCGGCCAGGAAGTGACCGACACGGGCGAGGGCATCGCCGTGCCGGTGGGCGAGGGCACGCTCGGCCGCATCATGAACGTCATCGGCGAGCCGATTGACGAAGCTGGCGCGATCACCTTCACCGCCAAGCGCGGCATTCACCAACCGGCGCCCGACTTTGTCGACCAGAAGCCGGTTCCGGAAATTCTGCCGACGGGCATCAAGGTCATCGACCTGCTGTGCCCCTACGCCAAAGGCGGCAAGATCGGCCTGTTCGGCGGCGCCGGCGTCGGCAAGACCGTGCTGATCCAGGAGCTGATCAACAACATCGCGAAGGCCTATGGCGGCTACTCCGTGTTCGCCGGCGTCGGCGAGCGGACCCGCGAGGGCAACGACCTTTACTGGGAGATGATCGAATCCAAGGTGAACAAGGACCCGCGGGAAGGCTCGCTTGAAGGTTCGCGTTGCGCTCTGGTCTTCGGTCAGATGAACGAACCGCCGGGCGCGCGCGCGCGCGTGGCGCTGACCGGCCTCACCATCGCCGAACAGTTCCGCGACCAGGGCAAGGACATCCTGTTCTTCGTCGACAACATCTTCCGCTTCACGCAGGCGGGCTCCGAGATGTCGGCGCTGCTCGGCCGTATCCCTTCGGCCGTGGGCTATCAGCCGACGCTCGCCACCGACATGGGCGCGCTGCAGGAGCGCATCACCTCGACGACCAAGGGCTCGATCACCTCGGTTCAGGCCATCTACGTTCCGGCCGACGACCTGACCGACCCGGCGCCTGCGACCTCGTTCGCCCACCTTGACGCGCAGACCGTTCTTAACCGCGCGATCTCGGAGAAGGGCATCTATCCGGCCGTCGACCCGCTCGACAGCTCGTCGCGTATTCTCGATCCGCTGATCGTCGGCCAAGAGCACTACGACGTCGCCCGCCGGGTTCAGGAAACGCTGCAGCAGTACAAATCGCTGCAGGACATCATCGCCATTCTCGGCATGGACGAACTGTCGGAAGAGGACAAACTGGTCGTGGCGCGCGCGCGGAAGATCGAACGCTTCCTGTCGCAGCCCTTCCACGTCGCGGAGCAGTTCACCAACCTGCCGGGCGCGCTGGTCGAAGTGAAAGAGACCGTTCGCGGCTTCAAGGAAATCCTCGAAGGCAAGCACGACGACATTCCGGAACAGGCGTTCCTGATGTGCGCGGGCATCGAGGATGCGGTCGCCAAGGCCCAGAAGATGGCCGCCGAAGCGGCCTGATCGCCTCACCGAAAATGATTGCTCTGGGCGCGGACCTTTCAGGTTCGCGCCCATTGCATTTCAGGGGCGAGTGCGGCGTTCGCCACGCTCCTCAGCCAGGCGCCGTGCCTCAATTGCCGGGGGGGTGAGCAGACTGTAGGCTTTGCAGCGATTGGGAAACGCGGGAGGGGTGAGCGGCATGAGCGGAAAACAGGTCGTGGCGGCGGTCCTCGCGGGTCTGGCGCTTGCCGGGGCGGGCCTTTCTCCCGCCGTCGCCCAAACCGCCCTGAGACCCGCGATCTCGGCCGAACTGTCGCCTGAGGAAGCCGCCAGGGTTTTCGAGACCGCGGTGGTCGATGTCTGTATTCCCGCCGTCTCGCGCGGCGTGCGGGTGGCGCAGCTTTCGGCCTCGGCGCGCGGCAACCTCGTGGTGGTGCGCGACGCGGCCGCGCGACGGGATGTCGGAGCCTTGCCGGAAGAGACGGTGTGGGCGCCGGGCGCGGCGCGAGGCGCCGTGGCGGTCCGCGAGACGTTCGGGCGCTGCGTCGTGTTCACCTATGGTCCGCCGGCGGCGGTGACGCTGCGGTCTCTGGCCGACCGGCTGGCGGGTCGCGAAGGTTTCGAGCGGATGATGACGACCGCGGGCAAGCTCGGGCTCAGCCAGTCCCTGTTCAAGATGGCGGGCCGGCGGCGGGTTCAGGTTCTGATCGAGGGCTCCGAACCCGGCATGCCGGGCCACAGGTCCAGGTTCTCGGTCGTCACCGCGACCGTGATGGGAACGCCCGCAGGCTAGACGCAGGCTAGATTCTGGGCTGTCTGCGCGTTTCGATTAAGTTAGAACGTTGTGGTCCGACTTCATTTGGGGGGAATCCATGAAACTGAAAGCGGCCGCCATGGCGGCGGTGATGGTGCTCACGGCTGGGGCGGCCATGGCGCAGAGCGAGCGCGGGGCGGAGCTGGGCCAATGCCTCGTCGACACCGCCACGGAGGCGGACGAGCAAAGCATGCGAACCGTTCTGTTGCAGGCGCTGCAGGATCAGACCGACGAGCTGAATCGCACGCTGATTCAATTCTCTCTGCAGGTCCTGTCCCGCGCGGTCGACAAATGCGGTCTGAAATTCTCCGAGCTTGAGAGCCCCGAAGTCGAGGAGGGGATCGGGATTTATGGTGAATATCTGGGCCAGAAGATTTTCGAGGCCACGCTCGCCAAAATTGGCGGTTGAGCCCGCCAATCCGCCGCCTTTACAGAACGCGCCAGCCTGCTAGACCGCGCGCACAAAGGGATTTGTCATGGCTGAAACGCTGAACTTTTCACTCGTGTCGCCGGAACGTGAGCTGTTCTCGGGCGAAGTGACCCAGGTCGACGCGCCGGGCGTGGATGGCGAATTCGGCGTGCTGCCGAAGCATGCGCCGTTCATGACCACGCTGAAGCCGGGCATCGTGCGGATCTATGAAGGCGCCGAAGTGCTGCCCGTGTTCGTGCGCGGCGGTTTCGCGGACGTCACTCCAGGCGGTTTCACCATCCTCGCCGAGGAAGCGATCAAGCTGTCCGACGTCGACGTTGCGGCGCTCGATGAAGAGATCGCCAACCTGCGAACCGATGCGAAGGACCCGGGCGATCAGGATCGCCGCGAGCGCGCGGCCGAACGTCTCGAATACCTCGAAGTGCTCCGCACTCTGGTCTGATCCGTAAGACCGGATCGTTCGGGCGGCATCGCTCGGGCGTGTCCGTTCGGGTCTACCTGTTCAGGTTTCACCCCGGCCCACAATCCAGCAGGTTCAACAGCAGGCGCAGTCCGTCACGCGACGGGCTGGGCCGCTTCCGTAGGCGGTCCGGCGTGCGGACCCTCTCCTCCGACATAGTGGCAAACCTCGGCGTTGGGCCCGTGTCCCTTCACGCAGATGATGGCGTCATTGCCCTGGCGAACGCCGAGCATCGTTGCCGGCTCGGCTTCGGTCACGGCGCAGAGCAGCGCACGGTTGATGAAGCCATGCGCGATCAGCGCGATCGTCTGTGCCCGGCTTTCCGCGATGTCGTCCAGAAAGCTGCGCGCCCGGACCGCCAGATCCAGAAAATTCTCGCCGTTGGGCGAGCGCACATTGATCATGTCGGCGCGCCAGGCCGCGAAGGTCTCAGGGTCGTCGGTCTGCAGGTCGGCGTAGAGGCGGCCTGACCAGTCGCCCGACGACCATTCCATCAGGCGCGGATCGTTCACCGGCTCGATGTCGAGATGGCGCCGGATGATGGCTGCGGTCTCCTGCACGCGGCCAAGCGGCGAGGCGAACACCGCCTCCACGCCGCACGTCGCGAGGAAGCGGCCGGATGCGTCGGCGTGCGCGCGTCCGGCTTCGCTGAGGCGAGAATCCCATTGCCCCTGCATGCGCCGTTCGGCGTTCCATTCGGTCTGTCCATGGCGAACGAGATAGATCGTGCGGCGCGGCGCGTCCGTCATCGGAACCTCCGGGGGCTTTGGGTGCGTGCGGAAGCCTTTTGGCCGCTCAGGCCTGGTTCGTCCACTGCACGAAGCGCTGCGCCACCTGTTCATAGACCGGACGTTTGAACGGAATGACGAGGCTGGGCGTGTCCGCGAGCGGCGCCCAGCGCCATGCGTCGAACTCCGGCGTGTGCGCGTCGAGGCGCACGTCCGTGTCGGAGCCCAGAAAGCGCATGGCGAACCATTTCTGGCGTTGCCCGAAATAGGGCCCCGCCAGCCGCGCCTTCAGATCCGGGGGGAAGTCGTAGAACAGCCAGGGGTCGAGCTCTTCAAGCAATTCGACGTGGTGCGGTTCAAGCCCGGTTTCCTCGCCAAGTTCGCGCAGCGCGGCCTGTTCCGGCGTTTCGCCGCGATCGATCCCGCCCTGCGGCATTTGCCATGCGTAGCGGGCTTCGCCGGACTTGGCGTTGGTTCGGTGTCCGATCAGCACATGGCCGCGCCGGGAGAAGATCGCGAGCCCGACATTCGGCCGGTAGAGAGACGGGTCGCGCCCGCCGACTTCCGGGGGCGGGTGGTCGCTCACTCGTCCACCTTGGTCGTCGCGATGACGCCGGCGGCCGACGACGCCGGAGCGAGCTGATAGCCCTTCGCCTTCAGGCTGGACGTCCAGATGCGGAACTGTTCGATGGTGACCGGATAGGCGTATCCCACGCCCACGGCCTGGCCGTTCTGCAGCGCCAGCGCCTCCAGCTGCAGAAGCTGACGATCGATGGCGTCCGCTGAGGGCTCATTGTCGAGAATGCGGTCGGCGACGCGGAAGTCGATCTTCTTGTCGCGCGCCACATCCGGCAGGGCGGAGCGCGAGGCCGCGCCGTCGTGGATGAACGCCACGCCGCGTTTGGCGAGGGCCTCGAACACCGGTCCGGCCGCCTCGGCGTCGGTGGCGAATTTGGCGCCCTGATAGTTCGTCATGCCGAAATAGCCGGTCGCCTGCGACATGACCTGTTCGAGGCGGCGGACATTCGTCTCGGCGCTCGAAGTCGTCAGCAGGGTCAGCGGGCCTGTATCCACATTGGGATAATCGTAGGCCTCCATCGGCGTTTCAAGCATCACTTCATGGCCGGCCGCGCGCGCGCGGTTGATCCACAGCTGCAGATTCTTGGTGTGCGGCACGAAGCTCAGCGTGACTTCCGGGGGCAGGTCGTCGATCGCGGCCTGCATGTGTTTTTCCTTGAGGCCGAGACCGCCGAGCACCAGCGAAATGCGCGGAACGCCCGGAACCGGCGTGAACGGGCGGGCGTAGGCGCTGGCCGGCGTCACGCCGTCCTTGGAGATCACCGGCAGTTTGCCGGTCGCCGCGTTCTCGTAGAGGCCGGCGATGGGCGCCTTGGGCAGCGGTGTGACGGCCTCCGGTTCAGCCGGCGCGTCGGTGCTGATCTCGGTGACGGTGAAGCTGGCCGAGGTCGGCTCCGCGGCGGCGCCTTCCTCGTCGTACGACACGCCGGGCAGGCTCGGCTCGGATTGTTCCGCGTCGAGGTCGAGATCGGAAGCGGAGTTCATCAACCGGGTCTTCAGGAGCGGCGGCGGGCCGCCCTGATCCGAGAAGAGCGCAATCTCGACGCTGGGGCTGCCGGCGTTGGCGTCGCCGAACAGTTGCGCGCCGCCGAACACCAGCCCGGTCAGCGTGCCGAAGGCGGTGAGGCCGATGGCGAAGTGGCTGACGCCGGCGCCGATGGCCGATTTTTCCGCGCTTTTCGACGCAGCCATGCGTGTCGCTCCATGGGAAACTCTGGTCGTACGAGTGTTCACGGATTGTCTTAAGAAGCTGGAAACGTTCGAAGTTCCGGGCTGCGGCCGAGTGAAGCCGGCCGCGTTCAGGCGTCATTGGCTATTCGCGGATGCGATGGTTAATCTGCGTTCATGACCGAGGCTGAAGAACTCGCCCACATGATCCTGGATGCGCGACGCGCGGTGGCTTTCACCGGCGCGGGCATCTCCACGGAAAGCGGCATTCCGGATTTTCGCAGCCCAGGCGGCGTCTGGACCAAGATGAAGCCGATCATGTTCCAGGATTTTGTCGCCGACCGCGATGTCCGGCGCGAAGCGTGGCGTCGGGTATTTCATCGAACCGCGGGATGGACCGGCGCGTCGCCGAATGTCGGCCATCGCGCCGTCGCCGATCTCATCCGGCAGGGACGCATGTCCTCGGTCATCACCCAGAATGTGGACAATCTCCATCAGGACGCCGGCGCGCCGGCCGAGAAGGTCATCGAACTGCACGGCAACGCCTCCTACGCCAAATGTCTGGAATGCGGCGAGCGCTACGAATTCGATGCGCTGCAGCCCCGCTGGGAGGCGGACGACGATCTTGTCTGCGATAGCTGCGGCGGGCTGCTGAAGTCGGCGACAATCTCGTTCGGCCAGTCGATGCCGGAGGCCGAGATGTGGCGGGCCTCTCAGGAAGCGCGCAACAGCGACCTGTTCATCGTGCTGGGATCCTCGCTTGTCGTTTATCCGGCGGCCGGCTTGCCGATCGAGGCGCGCAATCACGGCGCCCGTCTCGTGATCGTCAATCGCGACCCCACGGATCTCGATCCCTATGCGGACCTTGTAATCAACGCCGAAATCGGGCCGTTGATGACCCGGACGATGTCGCTTCTCGACTGACCGGCCGGTCCCCACGAACAGGGCGCGCGCCCGGTTTTTGCTCCCGTTTTCGCTGCGTAATCCGGACAGTTGAGCCGCGTCGCCGGATTTCCCCGATTCGCTTGCTAGTAACGTTCAAGCCGAGCAATGTGCGCCAGACGGTCACGGGGCCGTCGAACCTCTACGGGACGGGGGAGTGCGTGCGCGACGACACGCGAGAAGGTTTGGTGTGGGTCGGGGTTTACGCAGCCGCCCTGCTGGCCGCGTTCGGCTTGGCTTCCTGGGCGCTGGACATGCCGATCCTCAGCGAATTGCTGCCGGGTCTGGTGCGCATGTCCGTGCCGACATCGATCGGATTCTTCGGTTGCGTTCTGGCCATGCTGTTGGCCCATGGCCGTCTTTCGGCGTGGGCGCATGCGGGCATCGCTCGCAAGGTCGCGCTGTGGGGCGTCGTCGCCATTGCTGTTTACGCGCTCATTGCGCTTGTGGTGTTCAGGACCTCCGGCGTCGCGTGGTTCGAGCGCCCGTTCCGCAACCTGTTCGGCGTCGAGCTGGGGCTTGTCGCGCCCGCCACCGCTTTCTGCTTCCTGCTGCTTGGTTCGGCGTTGCTGACGCCCGAGCGAATGGGACGAACCTACTCGGCGCTCATCGGCGTGGGTCTTGGCGTCACCGGCGCGGCGATTATCGGATATATTTACAGCGTCGAGGCGCTTTACGGCGTGTTGCCGTTTGCGGCGATGTCGCTTCCCACGGCGTTGTGTTTTCTGTTTCTGTTTCTCAGCGCGATGGCGGCTCGTCCTCAGGCGGGCTGGATACGCCAGATCTTCGCCGGGGACAGCGGCGGCACGTCGGCGCGCAGGCTGTTGCCGGTCGCCATCGTCGTGCCCTTGTTCGTCGCCGGCTATGTCATGACGGCCGTGCGCAACGGCGTTTTTGAGCACCCGTTCGGTTTCGCGCTCGTCGCCGTCATCAGCATGGGGGTGCTCGTCGGCGTCGTCCTGCTTGAATCGGCGAGCATCGGGCGGCGCGAGGGTCTTCTGCTGGCCGAGATGGCGTTGCGGGAGAAGGCCGAACATCGCATGGCGAACAAGCAGGGGCGTCTCGCGCTGCTCAATGAAATCACGCAGGCGATGATCGAACGTCAGGATTCCGCCAGCCTGCAACAGGTGGTGGCGCGCCGCCTGGTCGATCGCCTGCCATGCGATTTCGCCGCCGTGCTGACAGACGACGAGCGGTCCGATGAGGGCCGGTCAGGCCACTTCACGGTGGCGCACGCGGCGGGACTGACAGATGCGGTCAGCGCCGCCTTCGCCGCCGAGGGATCGTCATGGATGGAGGCGGGCAGCGGTCTCGATGAAGTTTGCGAGGGGCGTCTCCTGCACATTCCGGACGCCGAGCGGGATGCGCGCCGGGTCGGGCGGCTTTTTCACGATGTCGGCTTCGACCGGCTGATCGCTGTTCCCATGCATGCCGAAGAGCGGCTGATCGGCGTTCTCATGGTCGCCCGCAGGGGCGGGGAGGCGTTCACCAGCACCGATTGCGAGTTCATGTCCCAGCTCGCCCAGAATCTCTCGGTCGCGGCTCATCAGGTTGCGCTGCACCAGACGCTGAAGAGCGCCTATGACGAGATTCGCGCCAGCCAGGACGTGATCCTGCGGCAGGAGCGTTTCCGCGTCGTCGGGCAAATGGCGAGCGGCATCGCTCACAACATCAACAACGCCGTCACGCCGCTATCCCTGCAAACCGACAAGATGCTGGAGACGGCCGATGCGACGCCGGCGCCCATGCGATCCTATCTGGAGATGGCGCGCCATGTGACCGACGACGTGATCGCGATCGTTAGCCGCATGCGCGATCTTTACCGGCCGAACAACGCACGGGAGAGCAACGCAGCGACGGATCTCAACACCATCGTCGGCGAGGTGGTGGAGCTGACGCGGTCGCGCTGGTCTGACATGGCGCACATGCGCGGCGTCGACATCCAGCTTGTGCAGGATCTTGAAGCCGGCGGGCTGCTGGCCGCCGCGCCGGCGACCGAGCTTCGCGAGGCGCTGATCAATCTGGTGTTCAACGCGGTCGACGCCATGCCCGACGGCGGCGAAATCCGGATCACGACATGTCGCGATCAAGGGGAGGCGGAACCGTTCGCCGTGCTTGAGGTCGCCGACACCGGCTCCGGCATGACGGCCGAGGCGATCGAGCGCTGCCTTGAACCCTTCTACACCTCCAAGGGCGAGCACGGGACAGGGCTCGGTCTGCTGATGGTTCAGGCCGTCGTGCAGCGTCACGACGGCACCCTGACGATCGAGAGCGAGCCGGGCCGCGGATCGACATTCCGCCTTGGTTTTCCGGTCGCGCACGAGGCGGTCGAGCCCGTCGCGACGGAGCCGCCGCAGCGCTCAGGGCCGCTCAGGATCATGGTGGTGGACGACGACGCCAGCGTGCTCGAGACCTTGCAGGACATGCTCGAACTCGACGGCCATGCGGTCGTCGCGGCGCGGTCGGGCGAGGAGGCGCTGGCGAAGCTGGCCGATGCGTCGACCGCGGATCAGGGCGTCGACATTGTGTTCACCGATCTCGGCATGCCGAACATGGACGGCGAGGAAGTCGCGCGGCGCATCAAGGCGATCGCGCCGGACTTGCCGGTGGTGCTGCTTTCGGGGTGGGGGCGACGCAAGTCCGACGGCGAGGCGTCCCTGATCGATCGCGTGATGAGCAAGCCGCCAAGGCTGGCCGATCTACGCAAGACGCTGACGGAGCTGGGCGGAGGGTCCCGCGCCTAGCGACCCAGTTCCCGCGTGGCCTCCTCGATCCCCTGCAGAGTCATGGGGAACATGCGTTGCGGACCGATGATGTCGCGAATGAGATGCGTCGAGCCCGAATATTCCCAGCCCGAAGGATGCGTCGGGTTGATCCAGATGAGATGCGGATAGGTCTCGACGAAACGTTGCAGCCAGATCGCGCCGGGCTCCTCGTTCCAGTGTTCGACCGACCCGCCCGGATAGGTGATCTCATACGGGCTCATCGCGGCGTCGCCGACAAAGATCACCTTGTAGTCGGACGGGAAGCGGTGAAGCACGTCCCAGGTCGGGGTCTTGTTGGTGTTGCGGCGGCGATTATCCTTCCACAGTCCCTCATAGACGCAGTTGTGGAAGTAGAAAAATTCGAGGTTCTTGAACTCCATGCGCGCGGCGGAGAACAGCTCCTCGCAGACCTTGATGTGCGGGTCCATCGAACCGCCGATGTCCAGCAGCATCAGCACCTTCACGGTGTTGCGGCGCTCGGGCCTCAGCACGATGTCGATATAGCCTTCCTTGGCCGATTTGCGGATCGTCTCGTCGAGATCGAGCTCTTCTTCGGCGCCGTCCCGGGCCCATTTGCGCAGGCGGCGCAGCGCGACCTTGATGTTGCGCGTGCCGATTTCGACCGTGTCGTCGAGATTCTTGAACTCGCGCTTGTCCCACACCTTCACGGCGCGCTGGTGCCGGCTTTCCTTCTGGCCGATGCGCACCCCTTCGGGATTGTAGCCATAGGCGCCGAAGGGCGAGGTGCCGCCGGTGCCGATCCACTTGTTGCCGCCCTCGTGGCGCTTCTTCTGCTCCTCTAGACGCTGCTTCAGCGTCTCCATCAGCTTGTCCCAGCCGCCCATGCTCTCGATGAGCTTCTTCTCCTCTTCGGTGAGGAATTTCTCGGACAGCTTCTTGAGCCATTCCTCGGGCAGCGCCTGCGCGTCCAGGCCCATGTCGATCGCTTCGAGCCCCTTGAAGACATGGCCGAAGACCTTGTCGAAGCGGTCGAGGTATTTCTCGTCCTTCACCAGCGCCGAGCGCGAGAGGTAGTAGAACTCCTGGACGTCATTACCGATCGCGCCCTTCTCGAGCGCTTCGAGCAGGGTGAGATATTCCTTCAGCGTGACGGGCACTTTGGCGGCCCGAAGCTCGTGGAAAAACTGCTGGAACATCTGGGACGCGCTCCGGTGACGGCGAGGGCACGCTAGCGTGAAGGTCTGACGGGGGCAAACCGCGTTCGGCCCCGCTCCCCACTCCCGGACATCTTCCCGGCGTCCGCTCCATCGAGGGGAGAAACCTGTTGCGAGTCCTGCCCGGGGCGATAGCTTAACAAGGCGTTAATACGGATGGGCGGCGCCGGCGGGTTCAGTCGGCAGATTCGCCCGGCGGCGCGCGCAAGCCCCGGGGTGAGGGGCGATCGGTTGAAGGCGGGGCGAGGATCATGAGCGTTGTACGCAAGGTGTGCGGCGATGTGGGGCGCGGGGTGCTGCGCTTGCGCCCGGAAATCGCGCTTCTGGTTGGCGTTGTCCTGATGGGCGCCTGAGATTTGGCGCTCGGCGCAGCCGGCGCGCCGCAATCTGATCACAAGTTGCGGAGAGCCTCTCTTCATCAGCTGGCGTAATTGACATTCGCCGCTCGCATCGCACCTTCTTATGGAGAGGAGGCCCGAGTGACCGAGACCCTTCAACAACACGATCCCGCCCACCAGGCGATGGCGTTCCTCGGAGCCGCCCGGCGATGGATCGGCCGTGTCGGTTTCGGCCTGCTTGTCGGCGTCGCCCTGTTGATCGCGGTGATCGCCACGACTTTCGTCGGCTTCCTGCTCGCCGGCGCCGCGCTGTTTCTCAGCCTGGGCCGGTGGGGCCGCAAGGCCGCTCCGAAGGCCGCCATGAGGGCTGATCGCCAATCGGCGCCGGACGACGTGCTTGAAGCGCGCCCGACGGCCGACGGCTGGGTGATCGAACCGCGCTAGGCTCGGAGCTAGGCCGGTTTCCCGCATCCGGGGCTTGTGGTCGGATCAGGCTGCTGCGACACATCCGGCATGACGTTCGCGCGCATCGACGCTCCGACCCCCAATTTCAACGATCGCCTGCATCCGGTCGACATGCTGGTGCTGCACTATACCGGCATGGAGGACGGGCCGTCGGCGCTGGCGCGTTTGCGCGATCCGGCTTCGGAGGTCTCCGCGCACTATGTGGTGGAGGAAGACGGCAGCGTCTACGTGCTGGCGCCGGAGGAGAAGCGCGCCTGGCATGCCGGGCGCAGCCGCTGGCAGGGCGACGACGACCTCAACTCGCGCTCGATCGGCGTCGAGATCGTCAATGGCGGACACGATTATGGCCTGCCGCCATTTCCAGACGCCCAGATCGACGCCGTCATCGCGCTGAGCCGCGAGATCCTCGCGCGGTGGGGCATTCCGCAATCGCGCGTGGTCGGACATTCCGACATCGCGCCCGACCGTAAGCAGGACCCCGGAGAGCGTTTTCCATGGGCGCGTCTTGCGATGGCGGGCGTGGGGCTGTGGCCGCGTGCGCCGCGCAGCGAGGACTTTGAGGGCCCGCCCTGCGACATCGCCGATCTTCAGGGCGATCTGAAAACGATCGGCTACGCCGTCGAACCGTCCGGCGCGCTGGATGAGACGACGCACGCCGTGCTCAGGGCGTTCCAGCGGCGCTGGCGGCCGTCTGCGATCACCGGCGAGGTCGACGCCGAAACCTGCCGCCTGGCGAGAGATCTCGCGGAGCAACGCCAGTCCGGATCGCGCGCCCGCTGAGGCGACGTCCCTCGCGGCTTGCGCCATTTCGGGACGCCCGACCGGGGCGGCCGAAGGACCTTAACGAGCTGGCAATGTTCGGGGCTCAGCCTCTGTCGTGAGAGGTTCCGGAGAGCGGACAATGAGCCAAGGCCTGTTCAGAGTGACTTATCTGAGTACGGCGGTTGAGCCGTTCGGGGCGCTGGATCTCCAGACCCTTCTGTTCAGAACCCGGACCCGCAACGCCGCGAAGGGCGTGACCGGTCTTCTTGTCTATCACGACGGCTGCTTCATCCAGGTGCTCGAAGGCCCGCGTGATGTCGTCGAGGACACACTGGCGACGATCCGGACCGACCCGCGCCATATCGGCGTGATCGTTCTCGAACAGGTCGCGATCGCGGAGCGCAGCTTCCCGCATTTTTCGATGTCGTACGTTCCGTCCGGCCAGATGACCGCGGAGCAGTGCGACGGCTTCGTTTCGCTGGTGCGCCTGGCCCAGGGCCGGGACGCAAGCCCGCTCACGCGGACGCCGCCCGTCACGGGCTACATCCGCTCTTTCCTCGGCTCGTTCCGGGAATTCGAGGCGGCCTGAGGCCGCCTCTTCTCACCCTGCGCGAAAGCGGCGGCTAGTTCGCCGCGTCGTCTTTCTTGGTCAGGAAGTCGGCGATGTCGTGCTTGTCCTGATCGGTCAGGCCGGCCGCCATCGGCGCCATCGTGCCGGTCGTCAGCTTTTCGACGATCGCGGGGGCCTCAAGGGCCTTCAGCTTCTCGGTCAGCGGCGCTCCGCCCATGCCGGTTCCATGGCACATATTGCAGCGCGCCTGATACACGCCTTCACCGGCGGCGGCGTCCGCGAGTGCAGCAGGCGCGGCCAGAACAACAAGACCCGCCAGTGCGGCGACAGTGCGAAACATCCCAGTCCTCCAGTTTACGCAACGGACCGCTTGTAATCGGTCGCAGATGAACGCGCCATGACCAAATGCATCTCGTTTGCAGCGCGCACGGGAAGCCAAACGTTGCTGCAAGTCATTTCCGTTTCTGCTATAAAACCATACCGGTCAGGCGGCCGGGCGATCGCTGGCGGGTTTCCCGCTGGAGGAAAGTCCGGGCTCCACGGAGCTGAGGCGGCGGGTAACGCCCGCCCGGAGAGATCCGAGGGATAGCGCCACAGAGAGCAGACCGCCCGGGACGAGCCGTTCGGCCCGTTGCGGGCAAGGGTGAAAGGGTGCGGTAAGAGCGCACCGCGGTCCTGGCGACAGGGCCGGCATGGCAAGCCCCGCCTGGAGCAAGACCGAATAGGGATGGGCGCCGGCGCAAGCCGGCAAGCGCGGCTCCGCGCTCCGTCCGGGTAGGTCGCGCGAGGCGGACCGCGAGGTCCGTCCCAGAGGAATGATCGCCTATCCCGCGCGCCTCGGCGCGTGGGTGGACAGAACCCGGCTTACAGGCCGCCTGACCGGTTCTGCTGCAATCTCGGGAGCGCGCCATGCGCCCGCCGCTCGCTTAATCGGGCGTTTACTAAGTTATTCACAAATCCGGTTGGTAGACGTCCCATTATATCCACGTTTTGTTCGAGTAGTTTTCCCGGCTCGCGCTGGTTAATTCCCATTAACTCCCTTGGCGTCCCTTTCAGTCCCATGGTATCCCCTGACGGGTCGCTGAGGTTCTGGGGTAGGCCGCCAGCGCGTGTGGACTGAGGCCCGGTTGGGCGGGCGTTTTACGGGTCAGCCGGGGCATGTTTCTCTCCTCGTTCGAGGGTGGCGTGGACGCCAAGAGGCGGGTCTCTGTACCTGCGTCTTTCAGGAAGGCATTGGGAGGCGAAGACAGCGTGATCCTCTGGCCGTCCATCGACAGGCCGTGTCTGGAAGGCGGCGGGGCCGCCCTGCTCGCGGGGTATCACCGGGCGATCCGTCGTCTGCGTCCCGGAGATCGTCACCAGTACGCGCTGTACAGCCAGATCTTCTCGCTCGCGCAGGCTTATCGCTTCGACGACGGCGGACGCATCGTCCTTGAAGACGCGCACATGAAGCATGCGGGGCTGTCCGATCGCGCGAAATTCGTCGGCCTTGGCGACAGTTTCGAGCTCTGGGACCCGGCCGCGCACGCGCAGATGGCCGACGGCCTGCGCGATCTGGCGCGCGAGGGCCTGATGAAGCTCGATCCGTTCGGCGAAGACGGGGAGGGAGGCGCATGAGCGAAGCTTCCGACTCCCGGCCCGGCGGTCATGTTCCGGTCCTGCTGCATCCGGTGATGGAGGCGGTCTCGCCCGTCGACGGCGCCTGGATCGTCGACGGCACCTATGGCGGCGGCGGATACGCGCGCGCGGCGCTGGCGATCGCCGATTGCCGGATCATCGCCGTCGACCGCGATCCCGACGCCATGGCGCGCGCCTGGGCGCACGCGGGGGTCGACGACCGTTTGAAACCCGCGGCGGGGCGGTTCAGCGAAATGGACGCCATCGTCGCCGCGCTTGGCGGCGCGCCGTCGGACCATCTGGTCGACGGGGTCATGCTCGATCTTGGCGTGTCCTCGTTCCAGATCGACCAGGGCGAACGCGGTTTCTCATTCATGCGGGAAGGCCCGCTCGACATGCGGATGGAGAAGCGGGGGCCGTCGGCCGCCGACGCCGTGAACCGCATGAGCGAAGCGGAGCTGACCGAGGTTTTCCGCCAGCTCGGCGAGGAGCCCGCCGCCCGTCGCTATGCGAAGGCCATCGTGCGCCAGCGCGCGCAGGTCCCGTTCACGACCACGCTGGAGCTGGCGCGCTGCATCGAGGACGCCGCCGGCGGGCGCATGGGCCGTCGCACCCACCCGGCGACGCGCGTCTTCCAGGCGTTGCGGATGTTCGTCAACGACGAGCTTGGCGAACTGGCGCGGGCGCTGGTCGCGGCGGAGCGCGTCCTGCGCGCCGGCGGCCGTCTGGCGGTTGTCACCTTCCACTCGCTTGAAGACCGAATGGTCAAGGCGTTCCTGCGCGAGCGGTCGGGCGACGTGCCCGGCGTGTCGCGGCATCAGCCGGAACGTCATGCCGGCGCCGCGCCGACCTTCGACGTTCCCCAGCGCAAGGCGATCGAACCCTCCGACGAGGAGACCGCCGCCAATCCAAGATCCAGATCCGCGCGGCTGCGCTGGGCGATCCGTACCGCGGTTGCGGCGCGCCCGAACGTTCCGCCGATACCGTCGGGCTTGCCCCGTCTCGCACAATTGGAGGTCGACGCATGATGAAGCAACTCGCAATTGTCGGCGTGCTCGTCGCGGGCGGTCTGGCGATCGGCGTCTATCGCGCCAAGCTCGGCGCGCAGGAGACCGAGGCGCGGATCGAGAAGATCGAAGGCGAGATCGCCAAGGCGAAGGACGACCTGCAGACGCTGCGCGCCGAAGAGGCCTATCTCTCGCGGCCCGAACGTCTCGGCCCGATCGCTCACGACAAGCTCGGTCTCGTTCCCGAAACGCCCGACCAGTATTCCGCGCCCGAACAGCTTGCGGGCCGGCTCGGCGAGGGCCGCAGCTACGCGCCGGCCGCCTCCTCCGAGGGCGGGGGCGCGCGATGACGGCGGGCGAGGCCCCGACCGGAGACAGGCTCGGGCCCGCGCGCGCAAGGATCGTCGCCGGGGCGCTCGCGCTCGCCTTCATCCTGATCGTCGCGAAGGCCGCCTCGATCGCCCTGGCCGGGGGCGACAAGGTCGCTTCGGCCGGCGAGGCGGTGCAGAGCGTGCGTCGCGCCGACATCGTCGATCGCAATGGCGACCTGCTCGCCACGGCGCTGACGGCCTGGTCGCTGTCCGCCGATCCGCGCGCGATCTGGGATGCGCGCGAAGTGGCCGAGGCGCTGGGCGGGGTTCTGCCGGAGGTCGATGTCGAGGCGCTGACGACGCGCCTGTCCGATCGCGACCGGCGTTTCGTGTGGGTGCAGCGCGGGCTGACGCCGCGCCAGAAGGAAGCGGTTCTCGATCTCGGGCTTGAAGGCCTCCGCTTCGAGGAAGAGCGCCGCCGGGTCTATCCGGCCGGCCGCCTCGCGGGTCACCTGCTGGGTTTCGTCAACATCGACGGCAAGGGCCTTGAGGGCGTCGAGTATGCGTTCGAGGACCGGCTGAAGACGGGCGGCGAACCGCTGAAGCTCACCATAGACGCCGGGGTGCAATTTGCGCTCGAAGCGGAGCTGGAGCGCGCCGCCGGCGAATTCGACATGCTCGGCGCCGCCGGCGTGGTGGTCGACGCGCGGACCGGCGCCGTTCGCGCCATCGCGTCCTGGCCGTTCATCGATCCCAACAAGCCGACCGGGGCGACCGAAACCGAGCGCGTCAATCGCGCCATGAAGTCGGTGTTCGAACTCGGGTCGGTCTACAAGCCGCTGACGGTGGCCGCGGCCCTCGAGGACGGCAAGCTGTCGCTCGACGAAACGTTCGACGTTTCGAAGCCGTTGCCCGTCGGAAACGCCTTCGTGCGCGATCTCCACCCGATCGAGAACGCCGAGGCGGCGACGCCGGCGGATATTCTCGCGCACTCGTCGAATGTCGGCGCGGCGATGATCGGAGCGCGCCTCGGCGCCGACGGCGAACGCGCGTTTCTGGAGGCGGTCGGCCTCACCGCGCGCCCGGCGTTCGAGGGGCCGTCGGCCTCCGCGCCGCTGCTGCCCGCGAAATGGACCGACCTCACGGTCGCGACCGTCAGCTATGGCCACGGCATCGCGGTTACGCCGCTCGCCTTCGCGATGAGCTATGTCCCGTTCGCCAATGGCGGCGACTATCTCCCGCCCGCCATTCTGGAGCCGGTCGAGACCTCCAGGATCGAACGCCGCCGCGTGATGTCGCGCGAAACCGCGAGCGCCATGATCTCGCTCCTGCGCGGAGTCGTCACGCGCGGAACCGGAACCAACGCCGATGCGCCCGGATACGAGGTTGCGGGAAAGACAGGTACGGCCGAAAAGCCCGGCCCGGACGGGTACGACGCCAATCGCAACGTCACCTCGTTTGCGGCGATTTTCCCGGCTTCCCGCCCAGAATTCGTCGTCTTGATCGTTTTGGATGAGGCCCAACCCAAGTCGGGAGACCCTCGGACCGCCGCTTACACCTCGGCCGCGATCGCTGGCAGGTTCATCACCCGCGCAGCGCCGTTGCTGGACGTGAAGCCGGTCCTGGCGTCGCTGAATGCGCCGCCGGCCCTCCCGGTTCGCGCGCAGCCGGAGAAGCCGGCAGAGAGGCCTGATCTGTGATCCTTTCCGACATTCTACCCGATGCTCCCGCTCTCAATATCGAGGGACTGACCGCAGACAGCCGCAAGGTTCAGCCTGGCTATCTGTTCGCGGCTCTGCAGGGCGTCGCGTCGGATGGTCGCGACTATATCGAGGACGCCATCCGGGCCGGCGCCGTCGTCATTCTCACCGACACGCGCCCCGGCGAATGGTCGGTTCCGGCGGTGAAGGTCGACAATCCGCGGCTGGCGCTCGCGCACGCGGCGGCGCGGCTTCTGCCGGCGCAGCCCGCCACCGTCGCGGCGGTAACCGGCACCAACGGCAAAAGCTCCACCGTCGATTTCCTGCGCCAGATCTGGACGCATCTTGGACGCAAGGCGGCGTCGATGGGCACGCTCGGCGCCATCGGTCCCGCCGGCTGGACCGGCCGCATGGATCTCGGCCACACCACGCCCGATCCGGTCGCCGTGCACGAAACGCTTCAGGCGCTCGCCGGGCAGGGCGTCACGCATGTCGCCATGGAGGCGTCGTCTCACGGTCTCGCCCAGCACAGGCTCGACGGCGTGAAGCTGTCGGCCGGCGCGTTCACCAATCTCACCCAGGACCATCTCGACTATCATCCGGACTTCGACGATTACCGCTCCGCCAAGCTGCGGCTGTTCAGCGAGCTGTTGCCGAAGGGCGCGCCCGCGGTGATCTGCGCCGACAGTCCGGAACGCGAGACCTTCGAGAAGGCGGCTGTCGCGGCGGGATTGCGTCCGTTCACCTTCGGCTGGAAGGGCGATCATCTCTGGATCGACGAGATCACGCCGCGTTCGACCGGACAGGATGTCGTCGTGCAGTGGGAGGTCGCGCCGGGCAACGATGCGGAACGCCTCGTGAAGCTCCCCCTGATCGGCGAATTCCAGGCGCTCAACGCGCTGACCGCGGCGGCGCTGGCGATCTCG
The DNA here is from genome assembly GCA_041398225.1 of Hyphomonadaceae bacterium. Lineage (GTDB taxonomy): Bacteria > Pseudomonadota > Alphaproteobacteria > Caulobacterales > Hyphomonadaceae > JAWKVD01. Next base: position 23,562 of record JAWKVD010000019.1, read on the forward strand.
CTCGGCGAGGATGCGGAGCAGGTCTTCGAGGCGCTTGAAGGGCTGATCGGCGTGCCGGGCCGGCTGGAGCTGGTCGGCCAGTCCTCGGGCAAGGCGCCCGTATTCGTCGACTATGCGCACACGCCCGACGGTCTCGACACGCTGCTGCGCGCGGCGCGTCCGCACGTGCGCGGGCGGATCATCCTCGTCTTCGGGTGCGGCGGCGATCGCGATCGCGCCAAACGTCCGCTGATGGGCGACGTCGCGCGCCGCTTCGCCGACGAAGTGATCGTGACCGACGACAATCCCCGCACCGAGAAGGCCGCCGACATTCGCGCCGCCGTGCGCAAGGGGTGCCCGGACGCCAGCGAGATCGGCGATCGCGCCGAGGCGATCCGCGAAGGCGTCAAGCGCCTCAAGGCGGGCGACGCGCTGCTGATCGCCGGCAAGGGTCACGAGACCGGACAGATTGTCGGGACGACGGTGATCCCCTTCTCCGACGCCGAGGTTGCGCGGCAAGCGCTCGCCGAACTCGGAGGGGCCGAATGAGCCAGCCCCTTTGGACCTCCGCCGACATGGCGGCCGCGACGGGCGGGCGGGCCACGTCCGTTTTCGACGTCACGGGCGTGTCGATCGATACGCGGACGCTGGCGAAGGGCGATCTGTTCGTCGCGCTGAAGGATCAGCGTGACGGGCACGACTTCGTCGGCGCGGCGATGGAGGCGGGCGCCGCGGGTTGTCTGGTCTCCCATGATGTCGGCGCGCCGTCCGTCATCGTCGGCGACGTTCTCGACGGGCTTGAAAAACTCGGGCTGGCCGCGCGGGCGCGCACCGCCGCCGTCTGCACGGCGATCACCGGTTCGGTCGGCAAGACCAGCGTCAAGGAAATGCTGGCGCGGATCTTCCGCTCGGCCGGCCGCGCCCACTGGTCGGACAAATCGTTCAACAATCACTGGGGCGTGCCGCTGACGCTGGCGCGGATGCCGGCCGACACCGAACGCGCCGTGTTCGAGATCGGCATGAACACGCCGGGCGAGATCGCGCCGCGCTCGCGCATGGTGCGTCCGCACGTCGCCATGATCACGCGGGTGTCGCCGGCCCATCTGGAAGGGATGGGGCGGGTCGAGGCGGTCGCCGACGAGAAGTCCGATATCTTCGCCGGGCTGGAGCCGGGCGGCGCCATGATCCTGCCGGCGGACGACGCCTTCTTCGAGCGCATGAAGACCAACGCCCGCCATCTTCAGCCGCATGCCCGCATTCTGACCTTCGGGCGCGGCGCCGATTGCGACGCCGTCGTGGGCGATTACGCAACCGATGGAAGCGGCTGCACGATCTCGGTCGATTTGTCCGGCGAGCGCGTCACGGTCACCCTCAACGCCGTCGGGTCGCACTGGGCGACGAACGCCACGCTGGCGCTGCTCGCCGCGCGCGAGGCCGGCGTGAACGTGCAGGCCGCCGCCGAAGCGCTGTCGGGGTATGCGCCGCCTCCGGGGCGCGGCGTCGCCGAAACGCTGCATCTTCCCGGCGGCGGACAGGCGCTTCTGGTCGACGACGCCTACAACGCCAACCCGGATTCGATGCGCGCGGCGATCGACGGTTTCGCCGCCCGGCCGGGCCGCAAACTGCTGGCGCTCGGCGAAATGCGCGAACTGGGCGCAAACAGTGCACAACTTCATGCATCGCTCGCGGCGCCGATCGCCGCGCTTTCACCCGCCGGAGCGGTGCTTTCGGGCGCTGGAATGAAGCCGCTGGCGGACGAACTTCTGAGTCGTCACAAGGGGTTGCGGGTCGAACTGGTCGACGGACCGGCGCAGGCTTCCACGGTTCTCATGAACTGGACGCAATCCGGCGACGCCATCTTGATCAAAGGCTCGAATGCATCCGGCATGGCGCGTGTTGGGGCTGCACTCCGGGATATGAGCCGGGCGGCCGAAGGCTCGCAGAACGCGCGCGGGGCGACTGATGCTGTATGAGATTCTAACGCCGCTCGCGGAGCGATATTCGGCGTTCAACCTGTTCAACTACATCACGTTCCGCACCGGCGGAGCGGTGGTGACGGCGTTTCTCATCACCACGCTGCTCGGCGGCGGCATGATCGACTGGCTGCGCGCGCGCCAGGGCAAGGGCCAGCCGATCCGCGACCTGTCGCTTGAACAGCAGCTCTCGAAGAAGGGCACGCCCACCATGGGCGGGTTCCTGATCTGGATCGGCATGTTCACGGCCACGCTTTTGTGGGCCGATCTCAAGAACCCCTATATCTGGGTCGTGCTGGTGCTGACGGCCTGCTACGCGGCCATCGGCTTTCTGGACGACTACGCCAAGGTGACCAAGCAAAGCTCGGACGGCGTGTCCTCGGGCGTGCGTCTGGCGCTTGAGTTTCTGGTCGCGGGCGTCGCCTGCGCCTTCATCATGGGCCTTCACGGCGCGCACACGCCGCTGGGTTACGCCGAATGGGGGCCGCTCGACGGGCTGTCGCGCATGATCGCGGGGCTGGCTCCGGTCACCAGCGTGGCGCCCGATACGCAGGCGATGGCGGGCGGCGTCGCGGTTCCCTTCGTCAACGACTATTTCCTGCCGCTTGGCGGCTTCTTCATCCTGTTCGGCATGATCGTGATCGTCGGTTGGGCCAACGCGGTGAACTTCACCGACGGTCTGGACGGGCTCGCCATCGTGCCCACCATTTTCGCCTCTTCGTCCTACGCCCTGATCGCCTACCTGACCGGCAACTTCGTCTTCGCCGAATATCTCGGCATCCAGTTCACGCCGGGCGCGGGCGAGCTGTCCGTCCTGCTCGGCGCGCTGATCGGCGCCGGCATGGGATTCCTCTGGTACAACACCTATCCGGCGCGCGTGTTCATGGGCGACACCGGCTCGCTCGGCCTCGGCGGACTTCTGGGCGTCGTCGCGGTGGCGGTGAAGCACGAGTTCGCGCTTGTCGTGATCGGCGGGCTGTTCGTTCTGGAGCTTCTGTCGGTGGTCTTCCAGGTGAGCTGGTTCAAGATCACCAAGAAGCTCACCGGCGAGGGCAAGCGCATCTTCCTGATGGCGCCCCTGCATCACCATTTCCAGAAGAAGGGCTGGCCGGAGACGCGCGTCACGGTCCGGTTCTGGATTCTGTCCGTCCTGTTCGCCCTTGCGGGCCTCGCAACTCTGAAGCTGAGGTGAGCCCGCAGTGATCCCCGTCCGCGCATATGAAGGCAAGGATGTCGCCGTCTACGGTCTCGGCCGTTCCGGCGTTGCGGCGGCGCGCGCGCTGCTGGCGGGCAAGGCGCGCGTGCACGCATGGGACGACAACGAAGCGGCGCGCGTGGCGGCGGCCGAAGCGGGCGTTCCGATCATCGACATCAACAAGCGCGACTGGCAGACCTTCTCGGCGCTGGTGCTGTCGCCGGGCATTCCCTTCCGCCACCCGGAGCCGCACCGCTTCGTGCGCATGGCGCAGATGGTCGGCGTGCCGGTCATCGGCGACATGGAGCTGTTCGCCCGCGCCGTGGCCGAACTTCCGCCGCAGGAACGGCCGCGCATCGTCGGCGTCACGGGCACCAACGGAAAATCGACCACCACGGCGCTGATCGGGCACATCCTGCGCCAGGCCGGCAAGGACGTTCGCGTCGGCGGCAATATCGGCGTCAGCGTCCTCGATCTCGAGAAGCTGCATGGCGGCGCGATCTATGTGCTGGAGCTGTCGTCCTATCAGCTCGAACTGGCCGAGACGCTGCATTGCGACGTCGCCGTGCTGCTCAACTTCGCGCCGGACCATCTCGACCGCCATGGCGGGATGGACGGATATGTCGCCGCCAAGAAGCGCATCTTCCGCAATCAGGGTCCGAACGACTGGGCGGTGATCGGCGTCGACGACACGCGCTCACAGATCCTGTGCACGCAACTCGCCTCCGACGCCGGACGGCGCGTCCTGCCGGTCTCCAGCGAATACGGGCTCGGCCGCGGCGTGTCGGTCCTCGACGGCTGGATCTGCGACTCGCTTTCGGGCCGCGCCTCCGATCCGGTCTATATGGGCGACGCCAAGGCGCTTCCGGGTCAGCACAACTATCAGAACGCGGCCGCCGCATGGGGCGCGTGCCGCGCGCTCGGCCTCGACGCGGCGGACATTCTCTCGGGTCTCAAATCCTTCCCTGGACTGGCGCACCGGCTGGAGGCCGTCGGCGAGATCGCGGGCGTCCGCTTCGTCAACGACAGCAAGGCGACCAACGCCCAGGCGGCCGAACAGGCCCTGCGCGCCTATCCCAACGCCTACTGGATCGTCGGCGGGCGGCCCAAGCAGGAAGGCATCGACGGGCTCGAAAAGTATTTCCCGCAGGTGAAGAAGGCCTACCTGATCGGGGAGGCGACCGACAGTTTCGCCCAGGTTCTGGCCGGCAAGGCCCCGTTCGAGAAGAGCCGCACGCTCGATGTCGCGCTGGAGCAGGCCTTCGAGGACGCCCGGCAATCCGGAGACGCCTCGCCGGTCATTCTCTTTTCACCTGCCTGTGCAAGCTTCGACCAGTTCCGCGATTTCGAGCACAGGGGCAATGCGTTCCGAACGCAGGCCGCCATGCTGGCGCGGAAGCGCACGATGAAGGAAACCGCGTGAGGCGTTAGCCATGCAGGTATTCAAGCGGTCGGACGTATCGCCGATGGCCGAATGGTGGCGGACGGTCGACAAGGGCCTGATCGCGGCCGCGATGATCCTGCTTGGCGCGGGATTCGTTCTCTCGCTCGCCGCCGGGCCCGCCGCCGCCGAACGCATCGGCCTCTCCGATCCGTTTTACTTCGTCTATCGTCAGGCCCTGTTCGCGCTGGCCGCTTCCGGCGTGATGGTCTGCGTCTCGATCCTCGATCCGGTGCTGGCGCGCCGCCTGTGTCTCCTGCTGTTCGTCGGCGGGTTCCTGCTGATGGCGGCGGTGCTGCTGGTCGGGCATGAAGCCAAGGGCGCGCAGCGCTGGCTGCGCGTGGGCGGGTCGACCTTCCAGCCGTCCGAAGTGGTCAAGCCCGCCGTGATCGTGCTCAGCGCATGGCTGCTGGCGCAGCGTGAGCGGTTTTCCGGCGCGCCCTGGGCGATCGTCGCCTTCTCGATCTACGCCGCCACGATGGGGCTTCTGCTGCTGCAGCCGGATGTCGGGCAGGCCGCGCTGCTCACCGCCGGTTTCGTGATCGTCTTCTTCGTGGCCGGCCTGCCGTGGATCTGGGCGGCGTTCATGGCCGTCGGCGGGGCGGGCCTTGCGGGCATGCTCTACATGTTGCTGCCGCACGTCCGGCGGCGCGTGAACAGCTGGCTCAGCCCGTCGGACTACGACACCTACCAGGTCGACAAGGCCCGCGAGGCGCTGGAGCGCGGCGGACTGTTCGGCGTCGGACCGGGGGAGGGCGCGATCAAGAGCGACCTGCCGGACGCCCATACCGATTTCGTGTTCTCGGTGGCCGGCGAGGAGTTCGGCCTGGTTCTTTGCGTTTTCCTGATCCTGATCTTCGCGGTCATCACCACCAAGGGGGTGATGACGGCCGCGCGCAATCCGGACACCTATCAGCGGGCCGCCGGCGTCGGCCTTTTCGCGCTGTTCGGACTGCAGGCGGCGATCAACATTTCCGTGAATCTCAGCCTGATCCCTCCCAAGGGGATGACCCTGCCGCTGATCTCGTCCGGCGGGTCGTCGCTGCTGGGAACTGCACTGACTCTCGGACTTGCACTTGCGCTCACCCGCGAACATCACGAGACAGAGTTCGCGAAACTGAGGCACGCATGAACGATACGTCGACGCCGGACAAACCGCTGGTCGTGATCGCCGCCGGCGGAACCGGCGGACACATGTTTCCGGCGCAGGCCTTCGCCGACGAGATGCGCGCCCGCGGCTGGGCGATCGCGCTGGTCACCGACGAACGCGGAAAGAAATACGCCAAGGACTTCCCCGCCGACTGGCGCAAGGAAGTCGAGGCGGCGACCTTCGGCTCCAAGCTTCCGCACAAGATGATCGCATCGGCGCTCAAGCTCAGGTCCGGCGCCAACACGGCGCGCAAGGCCTTCGCCGCGACCCGCCCGGCGCTGGTGGCGGGCTTCGGGGGATACCCATCCTATCCGTCGCTGTCGGCGGCGCGGGCGATGGACATTCCGATCATCATCCACGAGCAGAACTCCGTGCTGGGGCGGGTGAACCGGCTGTTCGCGACCTCCGCGAAATTCGTCGCCTGCGGCTTCGATCAGCTCAACCGGCTTCCGGCGGCGGCCCAGTCGCGCAAGCGCGTGGTCGGCAATCCGGTGCGTTCGGCCATCCGCGCCGTGCGGGAGAAGCCTTACCCGGAAGCCTCCGACGACGGTTCGATCCGTCTTCTGGTGACGGGCGGCAGCCAGGGCGCGCGTCTGTTCGGCGAGGTTATTCCCGCCGCGATCGCGGAGCTTCCGCAGGCGTTGCGCGCGCGTCTCGACGTGGTGCAGCAGGCGCGGGAAGAACAGCTCGACAGCGTGCGCAAGGCGTATGCCGACGCCGGAGTGAAGGCGCATGTCGACAGCTTCTTCACCGACATGCACGAACAACTCGAGAAGGCCCAGCTGGTGATCGCCCGCGCGGGCGCCTCGACCGTCACCGAGCTTGCGATCGCCGGCCGGCCGTCCATCCTCATTCCGCTCGCCATCGCCATGGACGACCACCAGACAGTCAACGCCGAGGGCATGGTCACCGAAGGCGCGGCGGACGTGATCGCCGAGCCGCGTTTCACGCCGGCCAATCTCACGCCGCTGCTGAAAGAGCGTCTGTCGAACGGCGCCATGCTGGCGGCGCGGGCGAAGGTGGCGCGTTCGCTGGGTCGGCCCAACGCCGCGCGCGATCTCGCCGATCTGGCCGAGCAGGCGGCGGGCGTGACGTCCGGATCGCCGGCCGGTCAATCCGCCCGATAGTCGCCCCGTTAGCTGACCTGGCGGCTGGCCCGGCGCCTCGCCCGGTAACGCGACCAGTAACCGGAACGTGTAGCGGCGCGCGGCTTTCGCGATATCCGCGCTTGATGCGCATCAATCATCCCCATTGGCGATGTGGTCTTTTTTGCTCGCGAAGCAAAAGGAGGACGTTCCATGGGTATTCGCAAGACATTGGGTTCGGGGATCGCGGCGGCTGCGCTGACGCTGGTTCCGCTGGTCGCGGGTTGCGCGTCGGTCGTCGCGCCGGCCGCCTATGCGCAGCAGGCGGAAAAGCAGAGCGTGGTCGTGCACCTCGGCCACTTCACCGACGATCTGCACTCGACCTTCATGGCGCTGTCGCTGGCGACCAACATGCAGAAGGCGGGCGCCGAGGTGACGGTCTTTCTTGACCGCGAAGGCGTGAGGCTCGCGGACGCCACCGAGCGGGGCGATCTGACATGGGGCGATAGCGGCGCCGTATCTGAAGCGATGGCCGGCTTCGTGGCGGCCGGCGGAAAGGTGATGGTGTGCCCGCACTGCGCAGGTCTTGCCGGCGTGTCGGCCGACAAGCTTCGTCCCGGCGCGACGATCGGCTCGGCCGCGGACGTGGCCAAGCTGATGTTGGACGCCGACAAGGTCATCGATTTCTAGGCCTCGATTGCGCATGCCGGAGGCTGAACAGCCTCCGGCGTCTGCTTTGACCATGTGCGCCGGCCGTGTGCGCTGACCGTGTGCACCGGGCGTGTGCGAGGACTCTGTCGACGGACGCCGCCAAGCTGGATAAGAGGGGAGCGATCTCCAATCCGGCCGCGAGACGGCGTATCCGGGCAGGCCCTTCTTGTATGCGCAGTGAAATCCCTTTCGACGTCGGTCCGGTTCATTTTGTCGGCATAGGCGGCATCGGCATGTCCGGCATCGCCGAGGTCATGCTGAACCTCGGCTATCAGGTCTCCGGATCGGACGTGAAGGAAAGCGCCAACACGGCGCGCCTGGCCGAGCGCGGGGCGGTCATCCATATCGGGCACAAGGCCGAGAACATCGAAGGCGTCGGCGCGCTGGTGATCTCCTCGGCGATCAAGGGCGGCAACCCGGAAGTCGACGCGGCGCGCGTGCTCGCCATCCCCGTGGTTCGCCGCGCCGACATGCTGGCCGAGCTGATCCGCCTCAAATGGACGATCGCCATCGCCGGCACGCACGGCAAGACCACGACCACCTCCATGGTCGCGGCCCTGATGGACGGCGTCGATCTCGACCCGACGGTGATCAATGGCGGCGTCATCAACGCCTACGGCTCCAACGCCAAGCTGGGCGCCGGCAAGTGGATGGTGGTGGAGGCCGACGAAAGCGACGGCACTTTCACCAAGCTGCGCTCCACCGTGGCGATCGTCACCAATATCGATCCCGAACACATGGATCATTACGGCTCGATGGATGCGCTGCGGGCCAGCTTCGACACCTTCGTCGAGAATCTGCCCTTCTACGGTTTCGCGGTTCTGTGCGCCGACCATCCGGAAGTGCAGGCGCTGACCAGCCGGATGAGCGACCGTCGTCGCATCACCTACGGTTTCAATCCGCAGGCCGACATCTGGGCGGTGAACGTGCGGTCCGAGGCCAGCGGGTCGACCTTCGATCTGGTGCTGCGTTCGCGCGGACAGAGCGAGGAGACGCGCTGGATCGGTCTGCATCTGCCGATGGCGGGGCGGCACAATGTGCAGAACTCGCTGGCGGCCATCGCGGTCGCGCGCGAACTCGGCGGCACCGAGGCGCAGATCCGCGCGGCGCTCACCAAGTTCGGCGGCGTGAAGCGGCGCTTCACCAATGTGGGCGAGTGGAACGGCGTGCGCATCATCGACGACTACGGCCACCACCCGGTGGAGATCGCGGCGGTGCTGCGGGCCGCGCGCGACGTGCAGGGGCCGAAGGGCGAGGCCGCCGGCCGGGTCATCGCCGTGGTGCAGCCGCACCGCTATTCTCGCCTGCAGAACCTGTTCGAAGAGTTCTGCACCTGCTTCAACGACGCCGACGAAGTTCTGATCGCGCCGGTCTACGCCGCGGGCGAAGCGCCGCTGGAGGGCGTTTCGGCGGCCTCGCTCGCCAAGGGTCTGCTTGAGCACGGTCACCGGTCGGCCGTCGCGATCGACTCGCTCGACGGGTTGCCCGAAGTGATCCGCGCCGCCGCCAGGCCGGGCGACATGGTGGTGTGTCTCGGGGCGGGCGACATCACGGCTCACGCTGCGGCGCTCGCCGGCCGGTTGTCCAACGCGTAAGCCTCGCCAAGCCGTGAGGCGAACAGGGCTTGTGCACGCAAGCCGGCGACGGCACACAATCGCCTGACAAGAACAGAACAATAGCAGGACAGCCCGCGGGACTGTCGGGGAGAAACAGATGAGAAGCCGGATTTCTGGCCTTGCGCGGCTGTGTGTCTGACGGCGCTGCCCGTCGCTCATGGACAGGCGGCCGCCGGCTTCGAACCGCCTCGCACAAGCTGGGGCGCGCCGGATCTCCAGGGCAACTGGACCAACGCTTCGATCACCCGCATGACGCGCCCGGCCGGCGTCGATGCGCTGGTGCTGACGCCGGAGCAGGCCAAGGCGCTCGAGGACGGCGACTTCAACAATGCGCGCACCCAGGCGGAGCTGAAGCCGACCGATCAGACCGTCGGCGCGCCGGCGAAGGCGGCCTCGCTTCCCGGTCTTGGAAACTACAACGCGGTCTGGGTCGACGCCGGCTCCAAGGTGGCGGTCGTGAACGGCGAGTTGCGTTCGTCCTGGATCGTCGATCCGCCCAGCGGGCGCATTCCCTACAAGGGCGATCGCGGCGCCGCCCGGCCCGCGCCGAAGCCTGTGAAAGCGGCCTCAGCCAAGCCCTCAGCCAGGCCGGCGGGCAAGTCGTCAGGTCAGGACAAGAACGCGTTCGTCGACGCCGTCGCCCCGCCGCCGGCGCGCATCCCCACGGCCGAAGCCGCCGCGAAGATGTATGAAGGGCCTGAATCCCGCAGTTTGGGCGAGCGTTGCCTGATCGGCTTCGGCGGCACCGGCGGACCGGTGATGAACAACGTCCTCTACAACAACACCTACCAGATCGTGCAGTCGCCGGGCTACGCGCTGATCCTGGTCGAGATGGTGCACGATGCGCGCATCATTCCGATCACGCACGACCGCAAACGCCCTGACGCCATCAAGCCGTGGCTCGGGGATTCGATCGGCTGGTATGACGGCGACACGCTGGTGGTCGAAACCCGCAATGTGAACCCCGAGCAGAAGGGTTACATTTCGGAGAACGGCACGCTGACCGAGCGCTTCACCCGCGTCGGGGCGGACGAAATTCTCTACGAGTTCACCGTCGAGGATCCCTCGCAGTATACGCAGGTCTGGCGCGGCCAAATGCCGATGCGGACGGCCAGCGGCGCGGTCTACGAATACGCCTGCCATGAAGGAAATTACGGCCTGGTCCACATTCTTCAGGGCGCGCGGGAGATGGAAAAACGCGGCGAAGCGCTGGAGCTGACGGCCGACAGCGAATAGCAGCGCGGCGCCTTTACAATTGGTCATGGGCGCGCCGATTAGCAAAGCGGAAACCTGATCGCGGGACTTGATGCGGTCTGGAAGATGCTCCCGGCGTTCGGCCGCATCAGGTCTTGGCGATGAATCGAATGGCCCACATGGCCGCGCTCGGCGCGGCGGCGTTCTCGGCGGTGCTCGCGGGCGTGGTCTTCGCGGCCGCGCGCGGCGAAGCGTCGACGGCGCGTTCGTCCGCCTTCGTCCGTCCGGACTTCGAGGCGGCGGCCAGCGAACCCGCGCCCGTTCTTCTCAACCTTCAGCGCAGCTGGTCGCGCAGCGAGCTTGGCGAGTTCGCGCGTCTCTCGCGCGACGCCGAGATCTGCCGCGAGGGCCTCGACCGGATCGGCGTGAAATATGAGCGCGTGTCCAACCGTCTCGACGCCAATGGCTGCGGCTACAGCAATGCGATCGCGCTGTCGTCCGCGACCGACGCGAACGGCGAGGCCATGGTGATGACTTGCGAGACGGCCGCGCGCTTCTATCTCTGGCAGATGCAGGTCGTCGCTCCGGCCGCGGAGAAATGGCTGGGTTCGCCCGTCGCCGACGTCACCTCGCTCGGCACGTTCTCGTGCCGCAACGTCGCCGGCACGCACCAGCTGTCCAAGCACGCCAGCGCCATGGCGGTGGACGTCGCCGGTTTCCGCCTCGCCGACGGTCGCCTGATCTCGGTGCTGAAGGACTATCATGACGAGGGACCGAAGGGCCGGTTCCTGCGCGAGATTCACGAAGGCGCGTGCGGGCTGTTCGACGTAACGCTCGGTCCCGACTACAACGCCGATCACGCCAACCATTTCCATCTCGACACCGGCGGCGATCACGCCTGCCGCTAGCGCGGCGCGTTCAGCCGATCTCGTCCAGCCAGTTCGCAAGCTCGTCCAGCGCGCCCAGTTCGCGAAAGCGGGGATGGTCCTCCGGCGCTTCGGCGGCTTCATGCGCCCACACCAGCGGGTAGGGGATCAGCGCCGCCCAGCCGCCGGCCTCCAGCATGGGCAGGATGTCGGAGCGGACCGAATTGCCGGCCATCATCGAGGTCTCCGCCCGTCCGCCATGGCGCGCGAAGACCCGCGCATAGGTCTCGGGCGTCTTCTCGCTGACGATCTCGACGCCGGAGAAGTACGAGCCCAGACCCGATGCGGCGAGCTTGCTTTCCTGGTGGAACAGGTCGCCCTTGGTGATCAGCACCAGCGGCCCGCGATCCTTCAACCGTTCGAGCGCCTGCTCGACGCCGGGCAACGGTTCGTGAGGGTGCAGCATCATCTCCTTGCCGGCGGCGACGATCTCCTCGATCACGCTGAGCGGCGCGCGCGAGTCGGAGATTTCCAGCGCGGTCTGAATCATCGACAGGGTGAAGCCCTTGGCGCCGTATCCGTAGGTGTCGAGATTGTCGCGTTCGACCTGCGCGAGCTTGGCCTCGACGGTGTCGGGGTCGGCGAAATCCGACAGCAGCGCGTTGAACCGCTCATGGGTGAGCCGGAAGACCGGCTCGTTATGCCAGAGCGTGTCGTCGGCATCGATGCCGATCAGCGAGGGCGCCATGGGACCATCCTTCCTGCGCCCGCGTCATACCCAGCCGGCTGGAGAACGCCAAGCGGGAATAACCCGGCAAAGGCCGCCCGTCAGAGGTGAAATTTGCCTCTCCGATCCGGCCAAGCGGACGGCAGATTCCCGGATTGGGGGAATGGAATCTGCGTTTTCGGAGGGGCGGGCATGAAAAGAGGGACGCGAGTTACCCCGCGTCCCTCTTAAATGTTCCGCCGGCCCTGGGTTGGGGGGACGGACCGACTGAACGCCCCCTTGATACACAATTGTCATTGTTCCAAAAACCAAGCAGTTGGCAATCTTGATCCAGGGTGAAAGAAATTCCCACAGCAATCATGGGCGGGCTGAGCGAGAAAACGCTCGCGAGGCTGGAACGGTCGGGGAATATCCGGACCTTCCGGGACGGCGAGACCATACATCTGCGCGGAGACCCGGGCGATTCGATCGGCGTGGTGTTGTCCGGCGCCGTCGCTCTTTCGAACACCGGAAGCCGCGGAAAGCGCTTCATCTACGGCGTGCTCCCGCGCGGACGTTTTTACGGCGTCTACGCCTTGATGACCCGGAGCGGGCGCACCTACGACGCCAGCGCGTCCGGCGACACGGCGGTCGCCATGGTGGGTCTCAACAAATTCCATCTGCTGTTGAACGAGGACGCCGGCTTTCGCGAGGAAGTCGTTCTCACGCTCGCCGGCCAGATCGAATATCTCGGGCGCACGCTCGACGATGAACGCAGGCTTTCGCTCAAGGCGCGCATCGGCCAGCTGCTCGTGCGGGCCTGTTCGCGCGAGACCGGCGAGGTCGATCTCACGCAGACCCAGATCGCGCAGCATCTCGCGGTTTCGCGGAACGCGGCGGGCATGGCGCTCGGCGAGCTGGCCCAGCAAGGCTTCGTCGAACTTGGCTATGGCCAGATCCTGGTGCTCAGCCGCGAGGCGCTCAAGCACTGGATTCTGAGCCAGGCCGAACTCGCCCCCGTCTGACGCACAAGCGCTTCGGCGCATGTCGATCCGGTCATGCGCAGCGCCGCCGATGGCGCCGCGTTAACCGTTCCGGTACGCTCCTAGCCGCAACAATCGGCTTCGGCCGTCATTTCTCATGCCGGCAGAACATTGCTCATGCGGGCAGGACATCGCCCATGCGGGCAGCACAGGGAGCACGTCGCATGTCAGGTCAATCCGCCCGTGTCGCCGTGATCATGGGGGGCTGGTCGTCCGAACGTCCGGTCTCGCTGTCGTCGGGCAGGGGCATGGCGGACGCCGCGCGGGCCGCCGGGTTTGAGGTGATCGAGATCGACGCCGAGCGCGATCTCGCCGCGCAGCTGGCGGCGGCGAAGCCGGACGTCGCGCTCAACGCCCTGCACGGTCCGTGGGGCGAGGACGGGTGCGTCCAGGGCCTGCTGGAGATCATGGGAATTCCCTACACGCACTCCGGCGTTCTGGCCTCGGCGCTCGCCATGGACAAGGACAAGTCGCGGGCGGTCTACGCGCAGGCCGGCCTCGATATCGCCGAAGGCGGCATGTATCCGGTCGAGGAGCTGGCGCGCGATCACGTCATGCCGCCGCCCTACGTCATCAAGCCCAACGCGGAAGGCTCCAGCTTCGGGGTGTTCATCGTGCGCGAAGGCGCCAACCGTCCGCCGAAGGAGTTGACCGACGGAAGCTGGACCTTCGGCGCCGCCGCGCTGGTCGAGAAATTCATTCCCGGACGCGAGCTGACCGTCGGGGTCATGGGCGATCGTCCCCTCGCGGTTACGGAGATAACGACGTTAAGGGAATATTACGACTATTCGGCAAAGTATGAGGCTGGAGGATCGCGCCACATTCTCCCAGCGGACCTGCCCCAGCATGTGACCCAGGCGGCGCTCGAGGCGTCGTTGAAGGCGCATCGGGCGCTCGGATGCCGGGGGGTGTCGCGGTCGGATTTTCGATTTGACGAGCAGACGGGCAGGCTTGTGATCCTGGAGACCAACACCCAGCCGGGCATGACGCCGACCTCGCTCATTCCCGAGCAGGCCGCTCATGTCGGCGTGTCCTATCCGGATCTGGTCCGCTGGATGATCGAGGACGCTTCATGCCCAAGGTGAAGAAGCCGCGTATCCGCAAGAACGAGCACGACGACGAGCCCCCTCCGCCGGCGCTGCGTCGTGATCGCGACGACGAACCCGCGCCCCGTTACGCGGCGCTGCGTCAGCGCATCTCGACCTATGCGTTCGGCACGCTGGTGTGCGGCGCGGCCATGGTCGCGCTGGCGTCCTGGCTCGGCGGTTCGCTCGGCGCATTCGGCGACAGCATGACCAGCGGTCTTTCGGTGGTCTCGCGCGCCACCGGCATGAGCGTCGACCGCATGGTCGTCGTCGGCCTCGACCCGGTCGTGGAGGAGCGCGCGCGCAAGGCCGCCGGCGTCGCCAAGGGCGACAGCATGTTCCTGGCCGACCCGTACGCCATCAAGGCGCGCATCGAACAGCTCGATGCGGTCGCATCGGTCAGCGTCCACCGCTTCTGGCCCGACCAGATCACCATCATCGCCGAAACCCGCGAACCCATGGCGCTATGGAACAGCGACGGCGACTGGCGCGTGATCGACCAGCGCGGCCGCACCTTCGCCCAGGTCGACCCGGACGATTTCATGCAGCTCCCGCGCGTGTCGGGCGAGGGCGCCAACGAAGCCGCCGCGGCGCTGCTGACGGTTATGGCCGACTTCCCCGAACTGCGCACCCGCATGGAATCCGCCGAGCGCGTTTCCGGCCGGCGCTGGGACGTCACCTTCCGGGGCGGCGTCGACGTGGCGCTTCCCGAGGACGGCCGCATGGAGGAGGCGCTCACCGCGCTCAACCTCCTCGAAGCGCGCAACCGTCTGCTGCAATTGCCGGTGACGCGCATCGACGCCCGCCACCCCGATCGTTTCGCGCTCCGTCCGGCTCCTGGGGCGAGGTCGCACGAAGGCGTCTAGGAATATGTCGAGTTTGTCCCAGCGTACCCTCGTTCGTGATCGAACGCTTGGCCGCAGCCCGGTCATGGCGTCGCTGGACATCGGCTCCTCCAAGGTCGCGTGCATGATCGCGCGCCGCTCCGACGTCGTCGACGGCGAACCGCGCATCGCCGGGGCCGGCGCGCAATCGACGCGCGGCGTTCGCGCCGGCGCCGTGGTCGATCTCGAAGCGCTGGAACGCTCCGTCCGTCTCGCCGTCGAGCAGGCCGAACGCGCCGCCGACGTGCGCATCGAGGAGGTCGTGGTCGGCGTCAGTGGACCGGAGCTGCGCAGCGACGTGATCCGCGCCAAGGTTCCGCTCGGCGGCCGCGAGATCACCGTCAACCACATGCGCGAGGCGCGCGCCGCCGCGCTCGACAGTTTCCAGGGCAATGGCCGCGAGATCCTGCACGCCGCTCCGCTTGGCTATGCGGTCGACAGCGCCGGGGGCGTCCGCGATCCGCGCGGCATGTTCGCCAACACGCTGACGGCGAGCTTCCTGATCGTTTCGGCGCCGGGCCCGGGCCTGCGCAACATCCTGCAATGCGTGTCGCGCGCCCATCTTTCGCCAGCCGCGGTCGTCGCCGCGCCGCACGCCGCCGGCCTCTCCACGCTGGTCGAGGACGAGGCCGAGCAGGGCGCCATGGTGATCGATTTCGGCGCCGGGGTGACCAGCGCCGCCGCGTTCAGCGACGGCGGGCTGATCCATGTCGAGGCGCTGCCCATCGGCGGAGCGCGCGCCACCTCCGATCTCGCGCAGGGTCTTGGCACCACCTTCGCCGCCGCCGAGCGGATGAAGATCGCCTATGGCGCCGCGACGCTGACCCAGGTCGATCCGCTCGAAATGGTCGATGCGCCGCGTCTCGGACAGGACGGCCGGCTCGAGGCGGCCCAGTGCACGCGGGCCGAGCTGGTGCGCATGTTGCGTCCGCGCATGGAGGAAATCCTCGAACTGATGGACACGCGCCTGTCCGCGGCTTCGGCCGGTGCGCGGCCATTGCCGAGACGCATCGTACTGACGGGCGGCGCCAGCCTTCTGCCCGGCGTTCGCGAACTGGCGGAGGACATCTTCCGCGGGCCGGTGCGCCTGGCGCGTCCGGTGACGGTCCGGGGTCTTGGCGAGACTTACAGTTCTCCGGCTTTTGCTTCGGCGGCCGGGTTGCTAAGGTGGCAGATCAAAGGGCCGCCGGAAATGGACCGGCTGTCTCAGGCAAGAACCCACGGAGACGCCAACGCGGGGGTCTTCCGGCGCATGACGGCCTGGCTGCAGGAAAATTTCTGAGGCCGGTTCGCTTCCTTAAGGAGCGCTTAGGCAAACCTCGCGACTGTTTCCGTCATCCTGGCCGCGCGCGGGCGTGCGCCGGACAAATCGGATCGAGGTTGTCATGGCGGTCGAGTTGAAACCCCGCATTGTCGTCATCGGCGTGGGCGGCGCCGGCGGCAATGCGATCAACAACATGATCGAGGCCAATCTGCAGGGCGTGGAGTTCCTCGCCGCGAACACCGACGCACAGGCGCTGGCGCGCTCGAAGGCCCCCACCCAGATCCAGCTCGGCGTCGGACGCACCTCGGGCCTCGGCGCGGGCGCCAATCCCGACATCGGCGCAGAGGCCGCCAAGGAATCCTCCGAAGAGATCAAGAAGGCGCTTCAGGGCGCCCATATGTGCTTCATCGCGGCGGGCATGGGCGGAGGCACCGGCACGGGCGCCGCGCCGATCATCGCCCGCATCGCCAAGGAGCAGAACGTCCTCACCGTGGGCGTCGTCACCAAGCCGTTCGATTTCGAAGGCCGCCGCCGCATGTCGACCGCCGAGCGCGGCATCGCGGACCTGCGCGCCGAGGTCGACACGCTGATCGTGATCCCGAACCAGAACCTGTTCCGCATCGCCTCCAAGTCGACCACGCTGTCCGGCGCGTTCCATCTCGCCGACCAGGTGCTCTATGCGGGCGTGCGCTCCATCACCGACCTGATGGTGATGCCGGGCCTGATCAATCTCGATTTCGCCGACGTGCGCACCGTGATGGCCGGCATGGGCACGGCGATGATGGGCGCGGGCGAGGCCGAAGGCGACAATCGCGCGCTCGAAGCGGCGCGCGAGGCGGTGGCCAATCCGCTGCTCGACGACGTGTCGCTGAAGGGCGCCAAGGGCGTCATCATCAACATCACCGGCGGCCATGACATGACCCTGTTCGAGGTCGACGCCGCCGCCAACGAAATCCGCAAGGAAGTCGATCAGGACGGCCACATCATTCTCGGTTCGACCTTCGACGAAAGCCTTGAAGGCAAGATCCGCGTGTCCGTAGTCGCCGCCGGGGTGACGCAATCGCCGGGCGGTTCGAAGCCGGTGGTGCGCGAGCCGGTCGCCGCCGTCGTGGAGACGCCCGCGCCGGAAGCCGAAGCGCCCGCCGAGGCCGAAGCCGCGCCGGCGCCCGCCGTCGAGGCGCGCGTCGCGCCGAGCGAGGCGTCCAGCGCCGCGCCGTCCGTCGAGGAGGCCCGTCCCGCCGGTCCGGTCATCCGCACCCGTCCCATTCCGACCGATGATCTGGCCGACGATTTGGCCGACGAAGAACTTGAAGACACGCCCGAGGCGACCGCCGAGGACGCCGTTCCGGACACCGTCGAGGAAGCCGGTTCGGGTTATATCGGTCCGGCCGACGAGGCCGAGGCGGTCGACGAGACCCCTGCCGCCGCCGCTCCGGTCGCGGACGCCGAAGAGCCTCCGCCGCCGCCCCACGCGACGGCCGAACCGCAATCGCCTCCGGCGTCCTCCGGCGGCGGGCGGGGTCTGGCCGGCCTGTTCGGCTGGCGTCCGCGCGGGGCTCAGGAAGAGCCCGAGACCGTGATCGAGACGCCCAAGACCGAAGAGTCCTACGAGGACGAGCTGGAGATCCCGGCCTTCCTGCGCCGCTCGGCCAACAACTAGCGATCCCGGTAGCGATCCCGGCAGGCGATCCCAACCCGGGATTCCGCCAGGCGATCCACAGGCGGTTGCGCGTAAAGCGACCGCGCCGGGCGCGCCGCTGCGCCATTCATCTTGAGTTGTCCGCGCGCGCATATAAGTCTGCGCAGCCAGAAAGGCTTGCGCATGGACCATCAGCAGACGCTCGCGAGACCCGCGCGATGCTCCGGCATCGGGCTGCACTCGGGCGCGCCCGTCGCGCTGAGCATCCAGCCGGCGCCGGCCGATCACGGCGTGCGCTTCCGGCGGACCGACATCTCCGACCGGCCCAACGAGATCGCGGCGCACGCCCTCAACGTTTCGACGACGCAGCTCGGCACCAATCTCACCAACGCCTCGGGCGTCACCGTCGCCACGGTCGAGCATCTTCTGGCCGCGTTCGCGGGGCTGGGCGTCGACAATGCGCTGGTCGAACTCGACGGGCCCGAGCTTCCGATCCTCGACGGGTCGGCCGCGCCGTTCTGCGCGATCATCTCGGCGTCCGGTCTTCAGCAGCAGGACGCGCCGCGCCGGCGCCTGCGCATTCTCAAGACGGTCGAAATCGCCGACGGTCCGAAATGGGTGCGCCTGTCGCCGACGCCCGCTTCCTCGCAGAGCGGTTTCGAGGCGCATGTGACGATCGACTATCAGAGCCGCGCGATCGGACGCCAGTCGATCGTGTTCCGGATGGACGAGAGCGCCTTCCTTCTCAACATCGCGCGCGCCAAGACGTTCGGCTTCGCGCACGAGGTCGAAAAGCTGCGGTCGATGGGGCTCGCTCGCGGCGGCAATCTGCAGAACGCCATCGTCGTCGACGGCGACGATCTGCTGAACCCGGACATGTGCGAAACCGCCGACGAGTTTGTGCGCCACAAACTGCTCGACGTGATCGGCGACATGTATCTCGCGGGCGCGCCGATCGACGGCGTTTACGAAGGCGAACAGCCCGGCCACGCGCTCAACAACCGTCTGCTGCGCGCGGTGTTCGAGGACGATGCGGCCTTCGTTCTGGGCTGAGGCCGTCTACGCCGTTTCTTGCGCCGGTCGCTGGGCGACCCGCTGCGCGGCGCCCGCTCTGTCCGCGCTTTCGCCTTGATTCCGTCGCGAACCATGCGCCACCCTGCGCGGGCTGGAACAGGGTGGACGCAGATATGGCCAAGCATTTCTGGATAGCCGCGGCGGCGCTTGCGCTGGCGGCCTGCGACGGCGGCGGCGGGCGGTATGCGCCATCCGAGGACGCGGCGTTCGCTCCCGACGCGGTTATGGAGGAGTCCGGTTTCAGCGCGCCCGCCGCGGCGCCCATGCCGGCGCGCGCGAAGCTGGTCGAGGTCGATCAGACCGGCGGCGGCGGGCCGTCTCCGCAAACCGGCGAGCCGGACGTTCCGGCGGATTCGCGCCAGCTCGCCTACACCTACAATTACGGTTTCGCGGTTCCCACCGGCCAGCTCGAAGCCCTGTTCAACGCGCAGCGCGCCGCGTGCGACAACGCCGGTCCCGCGAACTGCTATGTCGTCGGCAGCAACATCTACGGCCTGGGGCAGGAAACGGCGTCGGGCTACATTCAGCTGAAAGCCTCGAAGGCGTGGGTCGACGCGTTCAAGGCCGGCCTCGACAAAAGCCTCGAACCCTTCGGCGCGACGCTCGATTCGAGCAACTCCACCGCCGAGGACCTGACCGCGCAGATCATCGACACCAGCGCGACGCTGACCTCGGCCAAGACCCTGCGCGAGCGGCTGCAGAAACTTCTCGCCGAACGGCCGGGCAAGCTCTCCGACCTGCTCGAGATCGAACGCGAGCTGGCGCGCGTGCAGCAGCAGATCGATTCGACCGAATCCATCCTCGCGGCGATGAAGCTGCGGGTGGCGATGTCGACCGTCACGCTCAACTATTCGCCGAAATATTCGGCGGTCTCCGAATCGGTGTGGCGGCCGCTGGGCGACGCCTTCGCGAACTTCGTGCCCAATGTCGCGCGTTCGCTGGCCGACCTGGTCGAATGGCTGTCGCAGGTCCTGCTCGGGCTGGCGGTTCTGGCGGTGATCGCCTGGCTGCTGATCCCGCGCATCCTGCGGCGGATTCGCAAGGCCCAGACCCCAAAGGGCGTCACGGAGGCCGCCGCCGCCCAAACCCCGCCGGCGGGCTGAACCTCTGAGGCCAATCGCCGCCGCCAGTCGCGCCGCTTTCGGGCCTGTCGCCTGAACGGCGGGTCCGGGGCGGGCGCTTTCCCCTTTCACGGGCAGGGAAGAGCAGCGGAGAACAGCAACCGGCCTTGGACGCGGGGCCAGCCTTGGTCTAGAAGCGGTTCCTCAGTTCACTCCTGCAGACTTCCGGAGCAGCCCCACATGCGATCCGTCGACGCTATCAAGGCCATGCTCGCCCTTGGGGCCCTCTCAGCCGGGCTCGGCGGGTGCGCCTCCTCGGCGCGCCAGGAAGAGGTCGCCTATGTCGAGCGGCCGGTGGAGACGATCTACAACGAAGGCATGGCGCTGATCGACAAGCGCCAGTGGGACGGCGCGGCGCTCCAGTTCGACGAGGTGCAGCGCCAGCACCCTTACTCGCCCTGGGCGCAGCAATCCCTGCTGATGGCCGCCTACGCCCGCTACAAGTCGCACGATTATGAAAAGGCGATCTCCGGCGCGCAGAACTACATCACCCTGCATCCCGGCGGCGAAGGCGCGCCCTACGCCTATTATCTCGTCGCCATCTGCCATTTCGACCAGATCATCGACGTCGGCCGCGAGCAGTCGCGCTCGGAGCTTGCGCTGGGCGCGCTCAACGAGGTCGCCGCCCGCTTCCCCGACAGCGAGTACGCCCGCGACGCCGAGCTGAAGCGCGACATGGTCCGCGACCAGCTCGCCGGCAAGGAGATGGAGATCGGCCGCTACTATTTGCGCCGCAACGAGCATCTCGCCGCGATCAACCGTTTCCGGCGCGTGATCGAGAATTATGACGACACCACCCACACGCCCGAGGCGCTGCACCGTCTGGTCGAGGCCTATCTCTCGATCGGCCTGAAGGGACAGGCGCAGGAAGTCGCCGCCGTGCTCGGCTACAACTATCCGGGGTCGGACTGGTACAAGGACACCTATGCGCTGATGACCGGCGAGGGCCTTGAAGTGCCGGACAAGCCGCATGGCGCGACCAACTGGCTGACGCGCATGTTCGGCGGCATCCTGTAGGCGCGTCGCTCCCTGGCGGCCCTGAAAGCGTCCCGGAATACAGCCCTGAAAACACCAACGCCCCCGGATCGCTCCGGGGGCGTTTCATGTCCGGCGCGAAGACCCGCACTGGCGGGGCGACGGTCTAGTGACCGGTATGCCCGGCGTGAGCCTTGATCTCGCGCACCGTCTCAAGCGTCTTGGAGACGTGCTGGTCGGGGCTCATCGCGGTGTAGGCGAGGTCGATCTTGCCGTCCTGCCCGATGACGTAGGAGGTGCGGTCCGAAATGCCGTCCTTGCCGCCCAGCGTGACGCTGAACGCCTTGATGGTGGCGGGATCGACCGCGGCGATCTGGAACTTGTCTCGGCAATGCTCCTTCGAGAACTCGGCGAGGCGCGTCAGGCTCTCGGAGGCCGAAGCCATCGACCCGTCGGCCATCTTGGCCATGCCGGTCACGCCGATCAGGGTCGCGCCCTCGGCCTTGAAGGCGTCGGCGGCGTCGGCGAACAGCTTGGTCTCGGCGGTGCAGCCCGGCGTGTAGGCGGCGGGGAAGAAGTAGACGACCACGGGGCCTTTCTTCAGCGCGTCGGACAGTTTGAAGTCGAATTCCTGACCGGCCAGCATGCCCTTGGCGGTGAAGTCGGGGGCGTTCGCGCCTTCGTCGAGCGCGGCGAAGGCGGGCGAGGCCGAAAGCAGCGCTGCGACGGCGGCGGCTGCGGCGACTAGGCGTTTCATCCTTGATCTCTCCTGGACTGTTCGGGGGGAGTGCACGGAACCAACCCGCCCACCCCGGTACATACGTTGGCGCGAAGAGACCGGTCACGCCTGGCGCCATCACGTTTGTGTTTTTTCAGCAGCTCCGACAGACGGGTGTTCCCTTTATGTTCTCGTCATGGTATGCGGCGGACATGCTGACGGAACTGACCATCTCCGACTTTGTGTTGCTGAGGTCGCTTCGGCTCGAACTCGGCGACGGCTTCACCGCGCTCACCGGCGAAACCGGGGCGGGCAAGTCGGTGCTGCTCGCCGCGCTCGATTTCGCCCTCGGCGGAAAAGGGTCCGCGGGCCTGGTGCGCGAGGGCGCGGACGCGGCCAGCGTGACGGCCTGTTTCGAGCCCGGCGCGGGCCATCCGGTTCGCGCCCGGCTGGAGGAGGCCGGGCTGATGATCCCGCGCGGCGATCCGCTGATCTTCCGCCGCGTGCTCAAGCGCGGATCGGGCGCGCGGGCCTTCCTCAACGATCAGCCGGTCAGCGCGGGCCTGTTGCGGTCGCTGGGCGGCTTGCTCGCCGACATACACGGCCAGCATTCCGGGCTCGGCCTGCTCAACCCGTCCCGTCACCGCGATCTGCTCGACAGCTACGCCGAGGCGGGGCCGGCGCTGCGCGCCGTGTCGGGCGCCTGGGCGCAATGGCGCGCGGCGGTCGAGGCGCGCGAAAAGCTGGAGGCCTCGGCCGCGCGTTCGGCCTCCGACCGGGACTGGATCGTCGCCACGCTGGAAGAGCTGGACCGGCTCGACCCGCAGGCGGGGGAGACGCATGCGCTGGCGCTGCGCCGGGCCGAGCTTCAGGCCGGCGACCGGGTGGTCGAGGCGGTTCAGGCGGCGCGGTCGGCTCTGTCGAAGGCGCAGGTGGAATCGGCTCTGGTGTCGGCGGCCAAGGCGTTGTCGCGGGCGCTCGCCCTGCCGGCGCTGACCGAGGCGGGCGAACCCGGCGAGGCGGCGGCGAAGATCGCGGCGGCGGCGACGGCGCTGGATCGCGCCCTGATCGAAACCGCCGAGGCGCGCTCGGCGGTGGACCGGGCGGCGGAAGGATTTGAAAGCGCGCCGGAGGCGCTCGAGGAAGCCGAGGTGAGGCTGTTCGCCCTGCGGGCGGCGGCGCGCAAGCACGATGTCGATCCGGACGGTCTGCCAGGCCTGCGCGCGGAGCTGCGCGAGCGTCTCGATGCGATGGATTCCTTCGATCAGCGTCTGGCCGAGGCGCGCGCCGCCGAAGCGGCCGGTCGCGACGCCTATGCGGCGGCGGCCGACGGGTTGAGCGCGGTGCGGGCGGCCGCCGCCGTCCGGCTGTCGAAAAAGGTCGGGCGCGAACTCGGGCCGCTGAAGCTGGGCGCCGCCCGCCTCGAAGCGACGCTGGTTCCGAAGGCCGAAGCCGAGTGGGGCGCGTCGGGCCGCGAGGATGTGGTGTTCCGCTTCGCGGCCAATCCCGGCGCCGGGTTCACGCCCCTGCACGAGACCGCCTCGGGCGGCGAGGTCGCGCGGGTGTCGCTGGCGCTCAGCGTCTGCCTCGCCTCCGCGAACGCGGCGACCACGCTGGTGTTCGACGAGGCCGACATGGGCGTCGGCGGGGCGGTGGCGGCGGCCGTCGGCGAGCGGCTGGCGCGCCTCGGGCGGTGCCGGCAGGTGCTGGCGATCACGCACTCGCCCCAGGTCGCGGCGGCGGCCGGGCGGCAGTTGCGGGTCTCCAAGTCGGGTCGGCGCGGCGGGGTGCGGACCCAGGTCGAAACGCTGGCGCCGGAAGCCCGCCAGGAAGAGATCGCGCGCATGCTGGCCGGGGCCTCGGTCACGCGCGAAGCGCGCGCGGCGGCGGGCAGACTGCTGGCGGGCGTGTAAGGCGGACGGTATAGATGCGGAATGGCCAAGAAGACCTCCGCAGACACCCCCTCTCGCGCCCGCGCGGACATCGCCGCCGACACGCCTGTCGACCGGTTGAACGATGAGGAAGCCGCCCGTGAATGGGATCGGGTCGCTACGGCGATTCGCGACGCCGACGCCGCCTACTATCAGGAAGACGCGCCCGAGCTGACGGATGCGGATTATGACGCGCTGCGCCGCCGTCTAAACGATCTGGAGCAAGCGTTTCCGGATCTGCGCACGGAAGACAGCCCCAGCCAGACGGTCGGCGCCTCGGTTGCGTCCGGCTTCGGCAAGGTCACGCACCTCAAGCCGATGCTGTCGCTGGACAATGTCTTCGACGACGCCGACGTCGGCGAGTTCGTTGGCCGGGTCCGGCGCTTTCTCGGCCTTGCGCAGGACGCCGCGCTCGAACTCACGGCCGAGCCGAAGATCGACGGCCTGTCCTGCAGCCTGCTTTACGAAAACGGCCGGCTGGTCACGGCGGCCACGCGCGGCGACGGGCAGGTCGGCGAAGACGTCACCGCCAATGTCCGCACGATCGACCAGATCCCGGACCGGCTGAAAGGTTCGGGCTGGCCCGCGCGCATCGAGGTGCGCGGCGAGGTCTACATGTCTCACGCCGATTTCGCGGCGCTCAACGCGCGCGAGGCCGAAGCGGGGCGCAAGATCTTCGCCAATCCGCGCAATGCGGCGGCCGGTTCGCTGCGCCAGCTCGATCCGGAGGTCACGCGCAGCCGTCCGCTGAAATTCTTCGCCTACGCCTGGGGCGACGCCTCCGAACCGTTCGCCGAAACGCAATGGGATGCGGTGCAGGCGTTCGGGCGTTGGGGGCTGCCGATCAACGCCGACATGCGTCTGGTCGAAACCGAAGACGCGCTGCTTGAGGTCTATCGCGACATCGAGGCGCGGCGGGCCAGCCTCGGCTACGATATCGACGGCGTCGTCTACAAGGTGAACCGGCTCGACCTGCAGACCCGGCTGGGTTTCGTCTCGCGCTCGCCGCGCTGGGCCGTGGCGCACAAGTTTCCCGCCGAACAGGCGATGACGGAATTGCTCGGCATCGACATTCAGGTCGGCCGCACGGGCGCGCTGTCGCCGGTGGCGCGGCTGGCGCCGGTCACGGTCGGCGGCGTGGTGGTCTCGAACGCAACGCTGCACAATGAAGACTATATCGCGGGCCGGTCGGCGAGCGGCGAGGCGATCCGCGAGGGCAAGGACATCCGCGTCGGCGACTGGGTGCGCATCTATCGCGCCGGCGACGTGATCCCGAAAGTGGCGGATGTCGATCTGTCTCGGCGCCCGCCGGGCGCTAAGCCCTATGTCTTTCCGCAGCTCTGTCCGATCTGCCATTCGCCGGCGATCCGCGAGGCGGGCGATTCGGTCCGGCGCTGCACCGGCGGCCTGATCTGTTCGGCGCAGGCGATCGAGAAGCTGAAGCATTTCGTCTCGCGCGCCGCCTTCGACATCGAGGGGCTCGGGGCGAAGCAGGTCGAGCTGTTCTACTATCTCAACTGGATCGCCGAGCCGGCCGACATCTTCACGCTGCAGGCCCGCGATGCGGCCGGCGCGAAACTCAAGGAGCCGGCGAAGGCGTTTCTCGCGCGGCTCGCCCACTCGGAACGCCGCGATGCGCTGCTCGACGAGTATCGCCGGCTGCTGCCGCCGCTCGGGTTCGAGGCGATCGCCGAGACCGCCGATCCCGACGCCGTCATGGACGCCATCGTCGCCGCGCTCGATGCGCTGTCCGCGACGCCGCTGGCCGGGATCAAGGGCTGGGGCGAGACCAGCGCCCGGAATCTCTGGGCCGCGATCGATGAGCGTCGAACCATCTCGCTGCAGCGTCTGATCTTCTCGCTCGGTCTGCGCCATGTCGGGGAAGTCGCGGGCAAGGATCTGGCGCGCCATTATGGCGGCTGGCCGGCCCTGACCGCGGCGGTCGACGCCGCGCGTCCGGCGGCTCTGGCGCATCGCGCCGCCGAGGTCGCCGAAGAGGCCGAGCGCCGCGCGGCCGCCGACGAGACCCGGCGCGCCCGGATCAGCGAAGCGCGCAAGGCCGCCTGGGCCGAGGCCGCTCCGCCGCCGGAAGCCGAAGCCGCGTGGAAGGATCTGGTCGACACCGACGGGATCGGGCCGGTGCTCGCGCTTTCGCTGTCGGACAGTCTGGCCAACCCGGCCGAGCGCGCGGCGATCGACCGGTTGCTTGACCAGCTCGTCGACGTGCAGCCGCCCGAAGCGCAGGCGTCCGACAGCCCGGTCGCGGGCAAGACGGTGGTGTTCACCGGCAAGCTCGAGAAGATGACGCGCGATGAAGCCAAGGCGCGCGCGACGGCGATGGGCGCGAAAGTCTCCGGGTCGGTTTCGAAGAAGACCGATCTTGTCGTCGCGGGTCCCGGCGCCGGTTCGAAGCTCGCCGAGGCCGAGAAACTCGGCGTCGAGGTGATCTCCGAAGACGACTGGCTGGCCCTTATCGGAAACTGATCGGACTGGACGTTCAGAAACGCTTGAACGGCTTGGGCGCCTGGGTGGCGCTGGCCTTGGCGGCCAGCCGGCCCTCTGCGTCGTAGAGTTCGGCTTCGACGAAGGCGGTCGATTTGCCCAGCTTCAGGATGCGCGCCTCGGCCTCGACCTGGCCGACGAAGACCGGTCGCAGATAGGAGACCTTCATCTCCAGCGTCGGCGCCGTCATGGTGACGTTGGAGGCGATGATGCAGCACGTGCTCATCGCCTCGTCCAGCATCGCCGCGATGAAGCCGCCCTGAACCGCGCCGGTGGGATTGGCGAAGATGTCGCGCGCCTCGAACGACAGGCGAATGGTCATCGCCGCCTGATCGACCGCGATCAGCCGCATCCCGAGCGTTTCGGTGCAGGGCGGACGTTTTTTCGAGTTCTGGAACCGCGCCAGCATTTCGGCGTCGGTCAGGCGGGGCGGCGCGTCAGTCACCGTCCGCGATCACTTGCGGCGGAACGCGTCGAAGGAAACCACCGTGCCGTCTCCGCCGGAGGCCTGTTCGACGCGCGGCGCCGGCTGGCGTTCGGGCGCGGAGGCCGCCATCGGCGGGCTCGCGAGTTCGCCTTCGTCGAATTGCAGGCTGAAATTCACCGACGGATCGAAGAAACGGGTGACCGCCGAAAATGGAACGCGCAAGTTTTGCGGCACGCCGCTGAACTGCAGAATGATCTCGAAGCGATCGTCAAAGACTTCGAGGTCCCAATACTGGTGCTGGATGACGATCGTCATCTCTTCGGGAAACTTGTCCTTGAGAAAGTCAGCCATCTGCACGCCCGGAGAGTGCGTGCGATAGGTGATGTAGAAATGGTGCTCGCCGGGAAGGGCGCCGAGGCCGGCGGCCTTCTGCAGAGCCGCGCGCACCACGCTCTTCAGCGCGGACTGGATCAGCGACTGGTATCCGATCCGATCCTTTTTCTGCGCGTCGCGTTCCAAGGTATCCTCCATCAGCCCACGCTTGGGATTAGACGCCTGCCGTCGGTACAACAACAAGGTTCTTTTCAGGGGCGAGCGTGGCGGGCGCGATCTATCGGTGATGCGATAGCGGCGCCAATTGCCGCTGCTTCCAAGCGGGGCCATATTCCGTGACGAGCCGCACGCGTCAATGGAGCGTGCGCGACCGATTGTCGGTCTGACAAAATTATGTGTGGGTGATTCGGAATCTTGCCGAACCGTCATGCCCTCATGGCGTCGATCCAGGCGGTCGATACATGCGTATCAGGCAGGGACATGCGGCGCCTTCCGGTTCGCCACGCCGGCTCAACGGGTGGATGATGCCTGACACGACATTGGCGAGCGAGGAATTCATTCCCGAGACGGTGACGCCTCCGGAACGGCCGCTCGGCATCGTCGCCGGGCTCGCCGGCATGGTCGACAATCCGCTCAAGGTCTGGCCCCGGATGATGTACGAAACGCCATATCATGGCGTTCGCTGGATGGGGCGAACCTTTCACTACATGCGCACGCCCGAGCATGTGCGCGCCGTGCTGCACGAACACCCTGACTTGTTCGAGAAGTCGCCCTTCCAGCGAAGGCTCGTGCGACCGGCGACCGGCGACGGATTGTTGTCCGCGGTCGGCGAACACTGGCGCTTTCAACGGCGCGCGGCGTCACCCGCCTTCCGCATCGACGCGTTGCGCGCGCTGGTTCCCGCGTTCGGACGTTCGGCCGAGGCGACGGTCGCGCGGATGACGAACGCGCCGCGCGATCGGCCTGTCGACGTGCTCGCCCAGATGCAGCACGCCACGCTCGACGTCATTCTCGAAACGATCCTCGGCGGCGCCGATCCGGGCTTCCATCCCGACCGGGTGGCGCGCGCGGTCAGCGCCTATGTCGACAGTCTCGGCCGGCCGGACCTGCTCGATCTTCTCGGCGTGCCGGGCTGGCTTCCCAAGCCGTGGGCGCGCAAGGGCCGGCTCGCGGCGCGCACGCTCAAACAGGCGGCGGTCGACGCCATCGAGCGCCGGCGCCGTTCGGGCGCGGATCGCGCGGATCTCCTCGGACAGTTGCTCGCGGCGCGCGATCCCGAAACCGGGCAGGGCCTGTCCGACATCGAACTGCGCGACAATGTCGTCACCTTCATCGGCGCGGGACACGAAACCACCGCGCTGACGCTCGCCTATTCGCTTTACCTCATCGCCAACGCGCCCGCCGTTCAGGACCGTCTGGCCGAGGAGGTTCGCGCGGTTTGCGGCGAGGGTCCGATCGAGGCCGGCCATCTCGATGCGCTCGCGTTCCACGAGAGCGTCATCCGCGAAGCGATGCGGCTTTATCCGCCGGTGGCGATCATCGACCGCATGGCCAACGCCGATCTGCGCATCGGCGACGTCGATGTGAAGAAGGGCGATCTCGCCTTCGCCATGGTCTATGTCATGCACCGGCACAAGCTGTTGTGGGAGCGGCCCGAGGCGTTCGATCCCGACCGTTTCTCCAGCGAGCGTTCAGAGGGGCGCAACCGCTTCCAGTTCATTCCGTTCGGCGCCGGGCCGCGCATCTGCATCGGCATGAAGTTCGCCTACATGGAGGCGGTCGCCATTCTCGCCGCGCTGGTGCGGGCGCTGCGCTTCCGGCCCGACCCGGACTATCATCTGACGCCGGTGATCCGCATCACGCTGCGGCCGACCTCGCACGACCTGCCTCTGCTCGTCGAGCCGCGCTGAGGCGCGCGGCCCATGCGCAGGTCCACATGCGCAGGCCCGCATGAACAGGCCCGCTTCAGTCCTTGGCTTCGGCGAAGAAGCGCGGGCCGAGATAGGTGTCGCGCTTCGGGCCGGCGTCGGCGTGCTCGCGCAGCCAGTCCAGCGCCTTCTGCTCGGCGACTTCGCGGCTCGGCCACAGGCCATAGCCGTAGTGCAGGCCGTTCTCGGTGCTGCCGTCGGAACGCAGCACGGGGCCGTCCGTGTACCAGAGATTGCGCCACCAGCCTCTCGGCGCCCGGCTCAGTTCGGGGGCGGTGCGTTCCTCGGTCTTGATCGTCATGTTCGTCTCCCGTGGGTCCGCAGGCCGCTCAGACGAGCCTTGCGTCCAGAGTCACTTCGATCGCGCCCAGCGCCTTGGACACCGGGCAGTTGGTTTTGGCGTTTTCCGCGAGCTTGAGGAAGTCCTCTTCGGAGATTCCCGGCGCCTCGGCGCGCAGGCTCAGCGCGCTGGAGGAGATTTCCTGGCCGCCGGAAGCCGTCGGGCCGATGGTGACCGTCGCGTCGACCGTCAGCCGCACGGCGGGATGGCCCGCCTCGGCCAGAAAATGCGACAGCTGCATCGCGAAACAGCCGGCATGGGCCGCCGCCAGCAGTTCTTCGGGATTGGTGCCGGACTTGCCGCTTTCGTCCTCGAAACGGGTGCGGAACGAATAGGGCTGTTCCGCGAACGCGCCGCTCTGGGTGGTCAGCGATCCGGCGCCGTCGCGAAGCGCGCCCGTCCAGACTGCCTGCGCCGTACGTTTCATGTCGTTCTCCTTTTTCCCGATCCGCGTATCCGGGGCGGGCGTCCGCCGTCCCCGCGCGTCAGGGGCATGGACCATGCCTGACGATTCGTCGGGACATCATACCCGGTTACCCCTGACGGCTCCTGTCCGATCACGGCGCAATCGAAACGATTTCTGTGACCATTGCGGGGCCGTCCGGCCCTCACGGTTCAACGCCCACAGGCCCTGTATGGTTGCGCGCTATGGTTGCGTGGCGGGATACGTGAAGCGTTGCGTGAGGAGCTGAGCGCGGGCCGGATTCCAGCCGCCGGATTCCAGGCCCGAGATTCCAGGCGCAGATTTCAGGATAAAAGTGGGGGCTTCTGTTGCCAGGCGCCCCCGGGCCCCGCCTCAGCTTGCTAGAGCGGAGGACTTAAGTGTGGACTAACCCAGCTGCTTACGCAGCGAGGGCCATGTCCTCAGCAAAGTTGTCGTTGGCAACTATTGCAAATGGGCTTCTATCGGGGCCCAGTCGAGCGAAGCCATCGCCTTTACGCGTCTGTCGATCCTGTTTCGGCCCCATGACCTGTCCGCCAACGACGGGGAGTTATGGTGGAGCCGCCGGGTACCGCCCCCGGGTCCAGTCCGTTTATTACGCGCGGGTTTATCGCCATAGTTCCTTGCGGAACCCCACCAATATAGGGGCCGGACATGAACGGGGAAAGAACGGAATGCGTTTGCTCCCCGTTATCTCGCCGGGCGTGTCCTATTGGCCGGTCATGCAGAAGGCGTTGAGCTTGTTGCCGTCGAGATCGCGGAAATACGCCGCGTAGAAGCCGCCGCCGCGATCGCCGGGCGCGCCTTCGTCCATGCCGCCCATCGACAGGGCGAGTTCGTGGATCGCCTTGACGTGGTCGGGGTCCTTCGCCTCCAGCGCCACCATCACGCCATTGCCCCAGGTCGCGGGCCGGCCGTCCCACGGCCGGGTGACGCCGATGCCGGGCGCGCCGCCGGGTTGGCCCCAGGCCACGAAGGTGTCCGATTCCATATAGCGCGGCACGTTCATCAGCTTCGCGATGGCGTCGTAGAACGCGACCGCCTTTGCAAGATCCCGCGTGCCCAGCGTGACATATCCGATCATCTATCGCCCTCCAGATTGAAGGTTGGAACAAAGCACGAACATCGAGAAGCGGTCAAGCCATGGCCAAAGGCCGGAAAGGCGCGGATAATGCGCCCACAAGACGGAGGGACATCATGAAAAAACTGGTCGCGGAATTCATCGGCACGTTCACCCTCGTGCTGTTCGGATGCGGTGCGGCGGTGCTCGGCGGCATGGAGCATGTCGGCCAGCTCGGCATCGCCTTCGCTTTCGGCCTGGCGATCGTCGCCATGGCCTACGGCATCGGCCCGATTTCGGGCTGCCATGTGAACCCGGCGGTGTCGCTGGGGGTCTTTATCGCCGGACGGATGAGCGCCGCCGAGATGGTGCAGTACTGGGTCGTCCAGGTGCTGGGCGCCATCGTCGGCGCGGGCGTGCTCTATGTCATCGCGTCGGGCGCGCCCGGCTTCGAGATGGGCGAATGGGCGCTCGGCTCGAACGGATGGGGCGAGGGTTATCTCGGCGAATTCTCGATGACCGCTGCGCTGGTCTTCGAAATCGTCGCGACCTTCCTGTTCCTGGTGGTGATCCTCGGATCGACGCATTCGGCCGCGCCTTACGGCTTCGCCGGTCTCGCCATCGGTCTCACGCTCGCGGTGATCCACATCGTCGGCATCCAGGTGACGGGCGTTTCGGTGAACCCGGCGCGCTCCATCGGACCGGCGGTGTTCGCGCAGGGCGCGGCGCTCAGCCAGCTCTGGCTGTTCATCGTGGCGCCGCTGATCGGCGCGGCGCTGGCCGGCGTGCTGTTCCGCATCAAGACGCTTGAGGCGGGCGACCAGGACGAGGAAGTCGTCGAGGTCACGGTCAGCGAAACCGTCATCTCCGGATAGGCCGTCCGGCTTTCCAGAACCGCTCTTCGCCGCCGTCACGTCTCCGGGCGTGACGGCGCAGCGGTCGGCCGTGCGCCCCGCCGGCGAACGGGTCAGTCTTCCAGAATGGTGCTCTGCGCCTGCGTGTCGCGCATGAACAGCGCGATCAGGAAGGCGATCGCGCACATGCCCGAGACATAGAAGAAAAAGCCCTGCTCGATCCCGATGTCCTTGAACCATAGCGCCATGTATTCGGCGGTGCCGCCGAACGCGGCGTTGCCCAGCGCATAGGGCAGGGCGACGCCCAGCGCGCGCACATGGGTGGGGAACAGCTCGGCTTTCACCACGGCGCTGATCGAGGTGTAGGCCGACTGCACCAGAAGGGCGAAGAACAGGATCGCGAAAGCGGTCAGCCGGTCCTGCGTCGCGGCCAGCCCGGTGAACACCGGCCAGGCCATCAGCGCGCCGATCCCGAAGGCGGCGGCCAGCATGCGCTTTCGCCCCAGTCTGTCCGACAGCCAGCCCATCGCCGGTTGCGCCAGCATGAAGCAGAACAGCGCCAGCGTCATGATCTCGGTCGCGGCGTTCTTGTCGAACCCGGCCGAGTTCACGAGGTATTTCTGCATGTAGGTGGTGTAGGCGTAGAAGGCGAGCGAGCCGGCCGAGGTCAGGCCCACCACCATCGCCGTCTCCTTCGGGTGTTTCAGGAACAGCAGGCGCGAGGTCGCCTTCTCGCCCGATCCTTTCGCGCTTTCGAAGCTCTGCGATTCCTCCAGCCCCATGCGGATCCAGAACACCACCACCGCAAGGCCGGCGCCGATCCAGAACGGCACGCGCCAGCCCCAGTCCTGCAGCGCTTCGGGCGACAGCGTCCGCTGCAGCACGATCAGCACGCCCAGGGCGATCAGCTGGCCGAGGATCAGCGTCACATAGTGGAAGCTCGACCAGAAGCCGCGTCCGGACTTGCCCGCCGTCTCCGAAAGATAGGTGGCGCTGGCGCCGTATTCGCCGCCCACCGACAGGCCCTGCAGCAGGCGCGCCAGCAACAGCACCACGGGCGCGGCTCCGCCGATGGTCGCATGGCCGGGCGCGACGGCGATGATCAGCGAGCCGAGGCACATCATGGCCACCGAAACCGTCATCGCGGCGCGGCGTCCGGCGCGGTCGGCGTACAGTCCCATGATCCATGCGCCCACGGGCCGGGCGAAGAAGCCCACGGCGAACACGGCGGCGGTCTTCAGCAGCTGGGCGGTCTGGTCGCCGTCCGGGAAGAACACTTTCGAGAAGTAGAGCGCGAACGAGGCGTAGGCGAACCAGTCATACCATTCGACCAGATTGCCCGCCGATCCGCCGAGAATGGCCTTCAGGCGGCGGGCGGGCGTCATCGTGCGAACGGGCGCGTCCGCCTGCGCCGGGCTCGCTTGCGCCGCGCCCGGCTGTTCTGGCGTTTCCATCGCTCTCCCCGCGTGTCTGCTTCTTGTCTTGGGGCATAAAGCAGGAAAGCGCCGCGCGGTTCAATGTCGGGGCGCGGACCGGGGATCGCGACGCGCATCCCCACGGCTGTCATCCCGGGCGAGCATCGCGAGACCCGGGACCCATTCCTCAACCCCGACAGTCTCTCGATAGCTCCATTTCTGGAAGCGTGGCCTTGGCCACGCGTCCCCAGCGAAGGCTGGGGTCCAGTGGCCGAGGAAAGAAGACGCCGAAGGCGACCAACTCTTTTCCTGAACTGGGACCCGTCTGGATTCCCTCGCCTCCGGCTCGGCGCCGGGGACGCGTCTCTGCGAGACGCTTTCCATCGCGGTCACCCACCACTGTCATCCCGGGCGAGGCCGCGGACGAAGTCCGGCCGAGACCCGGGACCCATTCGCCCACGCTCGCTTGAGCGGCGTGCGCGCCCCGCGCAGAATTAAACATCAGCGAGTTAAGTTGTCCGTTTTCGAAACGCCGAACCGTGCCCTTGTACTCTCTGCGGCGATGGCTAGCTGCACAAATCAAAAGCTTTGCTCAGATTTTCTCCCATGACACTTGCATCCATCGGAACGACAATGGCTCGCTCGGGAAGATCGGTTCCACCATCATTTTGATAGTCGTGCGAAGGCGTCATAGTGACTAGACCATTCTGACATTCGATGCCGACTGCACGCGCTCCTTTCGCTAAGGTTGACCAATTCTTCGCGCCGACTGCGTCTAGCATAGGCTGCTGAATGCCTTTCCACTCGTCCCGGCTGGGATGGGGAACTCCGCGTGTCGACAGCTCAAGCGCATCGCGCACGGCTTTTCCTAATTCCCCCGTTTGGTTGATGTCAGAAATGTGCACCGGTCCGGCCCCAATCCACACACCCGAGGTCGTCTCGGAATAGGCCTGAACAAACACAATGCCGTTCTTAAGAAGAGCTGATGCAACTTGCATGTATCGCCTTACGGATATGGGATCACGTTTACCCGTACAGGATTAGGTCTGCTCGCACCGTATTTGACGATATCTGCCAGAATTTGCTGCTGAGCTGCAGACCCGCCGTGCGGCACAATCAAATCCAACCCTCTACCGGTTATCTGTTTTTCGCGAATGGTTACACCTGCTCAGCCCTTCGCCCCGGCGCCTTGGTAACCCGCAACCTTATCGACATAGCGAGTTGGCGTGTTCCTGAGGCCGTTCCCAGTCAGATAGGATGCACCGTCGAGGTCGATGCTCTTGATGCTGGTGGCAATGCCGTTTTCGAAACGATCTATTACAGGCATGTTGCCCGGAAAATTGTGTCCGAAGATTTTCTCAAGCGCTTCGCCTCGCGGCCCTGCTCCCAGCTTCCAGAACTAATCCGCCCCACTTTTCCTTCGCCCATATTTCCTCTCGCGTCTGGCGCGGGGAGGGTTCGGGAGACGTCTCCGAGTCCATCGAATGTCAGGCGCCGGCCGGCGTGTGGAGGTCGCCGCAGTCCGCTCCGGTTTGTCCGACGAGAGATCGAACGAGGAACCGACAGCATCCGGGTTCGCCCCGGAAGGACGCGGCTTCAGCCTGCAAACAGGCTCCGGGGTGTCGAAACCGGAGTTCCAGGTCTCGCGGAGAGATCTGCACGCGGGTCCGGGATGCGGAAATGGGTCCAAATGCTGGACGTGGGCCGTGCGATCTCAGACGATCGAGACGCAACCGGTGTTCCCCAGCCAAACCCGCCAGCCGCACCGGATCTCAAACCGGCCGCGGGGCGCGTGACGATCGCGTCTTACGCCAACCCCAGCTCCCAAAAGGAGAGGGTTGGCAACTTACCCGGCGCGGCCCCACGCGCCCCGGCCTCCCCAACTAGCGGGAGGTAAAACGCAAAACCGGAGAGCCAGCGGCTCGTCCGGCCGAACCCGCAGGAGAGGCGACGCGCAAGCTGAAGGCGGGCCACAATCGGGGCCAGAATCTGGGCCAGATTCTGGGAGCGAATCACCGCACATGTCAGGATGCGCTTGGCTCGCGCCGTCCGGGGCGCCACATCGGACACACCATGAAGCAGTATCTCGATCTTCTTCAGGACATCATCGACAACGGCGCCGACCGGCCCGATCGCACCGGCACGGGCACGCGCGGCCTGTTCGGGCGCCAGATGCGCTTCAACCTGGCCGACGGCTTTCCGCTGCTCACCACCAAGAAGGTGCATTTCAAGTCGATCGTCATCGAGCTTCTGTGGTTCCTGCGCGGCGACACCAACGTCAAATGGCTGCAGGAGCGCGGGGTCAGCATCTGGGACGAATGGGCCGACGAGCGCGGCGAGCTCGGCCCGGTCTATGGCAAGCAATGGCGGTCCTGGGAGACGCGCGACGGGCGCGAGATCGACCAGATCGCCGCTGTCGTCGAAAGCCTGCGGACCAATCCCAATTCGCGCCGCCACATCGTTTCGGCCTGGAACCCGGCGGATGTCGACTCGATGGCGCTGCCGCCCTGTCACTGCCTGTTCCAGTTCTTCGTCGCGGACGGGAAGCTCTCCTGCCAGCTCTACCAGCGCTCGGCCGACGTGTTTCTCGGCGTGCCGTTCAACATCGCTTCCTATGCGCTGCTGACGCTGATGGTGGCGCGCGCCACCGGGCTCGAACCGGGCGAGTTCGTGCACACGTTCGGCGACGTGCATCTCTACTCGAATCATTTCGATCAGGCCCGCCTGCAGCTCACGCGCGATCCGCGTCCCTTGCCGCGGATCGAGCTCAACCCGGCCAAAACCGATCTGTTCGGGTGGGATTACGAAGATTTCACGCTGCTTGACTACGCGCCCCACGGGCTGATCCGGGCGCCGGTCGCGGTGTGAGCGGCGGCGCCGGGCCAAGTTAATGTAATTCACGAACGGGTGTTCGGACTCTCCAATGGATTCAAGCGGCTCCGCTTAGCCGCTGATGGCGGCGCGATCGGTCCGGCGCCGGGTTCGGATGGGCGCCTGCGAATGCGGCGCCTGCGGTCATCGGTGCTGCAATGCGGCAAGCTATATTCTCCGCAATGTTTCAACCACTTGCATTTCGATGGAAGTCCATGATTGAGATTCACCACGCCCGGTAACGGTACCGTGGGCCGAACTTGAGTGATCCGTCGGAGGGATCTGAATATGTCGAAGAAACTGGTTTTCGTTGCGGCCGCCGCCGTCGCCTCTCTCGCTTTCGCCGCTTGCACCAAGGAAGAAGCCGCGGACACCGCGTCTGACGCCGCCGCCGCCGTCGAATCGACCGCGGACGCCGCCGGCGAAGCCGCTTCTGACGCTGCTGAAGCCGTCACCGACGCCGCTTCGGACGCCGCCGACGCCGTCTCGGAAGCCGCTTCCGACGCCGTCGAAGCCGT
This sequence comes from Hyphomonadaceae bacterium, assembly GCA_041398225.1. Classification (GTDB taxonomy): domain Bacteria; phylum Pseudomonadota; class Alphaproteobacteria; order Caulobacterales; family Hyphomonadaceae; genus JAWKVD01. Next base: position 59,902 of record JAWKVD010000019.1, read on the forward strand.
GACCCCGGAAGAAACCCCGGCTGAAGAGACCCACTAGTCTCCGCGCACGCGACAATCGCCTTTGGGCGACGGGAAGGGCGGTCCTCGCGGGCCGCCCTTTTCGGCTTTTGGGTTTCGATTTTGGGGGAGGATCAGGCCGCGGCCGGGTCCACCGTTCCGCGATCCTCACGGCGGCGGATCATCCACGAGACCACCACCGCGCCGACCATCTTGCCCAGAATGAAGAACACCCAGTTCGGCGGATTGAGCATCGTGCCGGCCGGCTCTCCGAGCTGCAGCTGGCGGGCGAGGTCGGCGCCATAGAGGAACACGGTGGTGTCGACCGGGGCCGCGAACACGCTCGACAGCAGGATGCGGGTCGAGAGCCGGTACTTTGTGAAGGTGTAGAACAGCCAGTCGACGGTCTCGGAAATCCCGAACGCCGCTGCCGAGGCCAGCGCGATCACCGGCCACGAATAGTAGAACGACCAGGCGATCGCGAGCGCCATCAGGATCAGCACCTTGTGGCCCATCTCGCGCTGCACGAAGTCGCGCACGACGAAGACGAAGCCGGTGAGGATGGTCAGCGGCTGGAAGAAGACGTTCTGCCCGCCGAACAGCGGGCCGAGGGGTCCTGTAAGGTCGAGTTGGATGAGATCGCCGCGCCCGAACGTCCAGTTCAGGAACGGGATCAGCGCGACATAGAGATAGGCCCATGCGCGGCCCTTGAGGAACCAGATCAGCCCGGCGGTCAGGGCGAGGCCGGCCAGCGCAAGCGGAAGCTGGTCCGGATTGCCGTTGGTCAGCGCGCTGATGAACTCGTTGACGACCGTCATCCGGAAAGCCTCTCTGCCGTTCGAGCCTGTACGCCGCCGCGCGCTTGCCTGTAGCTTGCGCCCCGTGTCCGGCGGGCCAGGTTCTGTTCGCCCCTTACGTCAATTCCAGTCCCAAGCGGAGTCCTGCTTGATACAGACGCCAGACCCTGTCGGAGTGACCCTGGTGGCCGCAAGAGGCCGCCGGGGCGAAATCGGGCGGGATGGCGGGCTTCTGTTCCGCCTCAAGGGCGATATGGCGCATTTTCGGGCGGCCACGCGCGGCCGGCCGGTGGTGATGGGACGCAAGACCTGGGACAGCCTCCCGAAAAAGCCGCTGCCGAAGCGGCCGAACATCGTGCTGACCCGCAATACGGATTTCTTCGCGCCTGAAGCGTTCGTCGCGCCTTCGCTATCGGTGGCGCTGCAGACCGGGCGCGCCATGGCGGCGTTGTCCGGCGCCGGCGAGGTCTGCGTCATCGGCGGCGCCGAGATCTATGCGGCGGCGTTGCCGTTCGCCGATCGCATCCTGTTGACGGAGGTCGACGCCGAGGCGGAGGCCGACGTCTTCTTTCCCGCTCTCGACGCCGCGATGTGGCGCGAGGCGAGCGCGGTCCGCACCGAAGCCGACGCCGACAACGAAGCTGCATTCACGGTCCGCGACCTGAGACGCGCGGCGTGAGAGGGGAGACACGCACATGACTGTCGAAATCGTCGCCGAAGGGCTCGGCTTTCCGGAAGGACCGATCGCGATGGAGGACGGCTCCATCGTTCTGGTCGAGATCCGGCGCGGAACGCTGACGCGCTGCTGGAACGGCAAGACGGAGGTCGTCGCCGATCTTGGCGGCGGCCCAAACGGCGCGGCGATCGGTCCGGACGGCGCGATCTATGTCTGCAACAATGGCGGCTTCAAATGGCATGAGCGCAACGGGCTGGTGATCGCCGGCCATGCGCCGGCCGATTATGCCGGCGGCTGGATCGAGCGCGTTGATCCGGCGACGGGCGAGGCCGACCGGCTCTATACGCATTGCGGCGATATCCAGCTGCGCGGTCCGAACGATATCGTCTTTGACCGGCATGGCGGCTTCTACTTCACCGACCACGGCAAGAGCTTTCCGCGTTCGCGCGATGTCGGCGGGCTGTTCTATGCGCGCCCGGACGGCTCCAGCATCGTCGAGGTGACGCCGAACATCATCTCGGCCAACGGCGTCGGTCTCTCGCCGGATGAAGACGTGGTCTATGTCGCGGATTCGCTGACCGGTCGGTTGTGGGCGATGGATCTGGAAGCGCCGGGCAAGGCCAAACGCGGTCCGATGGGCGCGCCGGGACGGCTGGCGGGCGATCTTCCCGGCGTGCAATATTGCGACAGCCTCGCGGTGACCGCTTCGGGCCGGGTGTGCGTCGCGACGCTGCCGACCGGCGCGATCAGTTCGATCGATCCGGCCGACGGCGCGATCGAGCAGGTGATGACCGGCGATCCGTGGACGACCAATATCTGCTTTGGCGGGGCCGACATGCGCGAGGCATGGATCACGCTCTCGGGCACGGGCAAGCTTGGCTATACGCGCTGGGCCGAGCCGGGCCTGCGTCTCAACTTCAACGCCTGAAGCCGGCGGGCCCCTAGTTCTTAGTTGGTCGCGCCGCGCAGGGCTTCCCAGCTGCGCGCGGGCGTCAGCAGCGCCTTGAAGTACTCGCGGTTGGAGTCGGCCAGCGATACCGGCGCGCCTTCGACGGCCTTGCTGGCTTCGTCGAACTTGCCCTGCACGCCGAGGATCAGGGCGAGGTTCTGGCGCACGCGATCGTCGGCGCCGGGAAGCGCGGCCGCCTTGCGCAGCGTGGTCTCGGCGATCTCGGGCTTGCCCTCGAGCGCGTAGGAAAGACCGAGATTGGTCATCACGGCGGGGTTGTCGGGCGAGACCGCCAGCGCCTTTTCGTAATAGCCGCGCGCTTCGGCGTGGCGGCCGAGCTGGTCCAGCACGACGCCGGCGGTGGACAGGAAGCGCCAGTTCGAAAGTCCGTTAGCTTCGGCGCGGGCAAGATAGGAGACCGAGGTTTCCGGTTGCCCCGCCTCCAGCGCCGCCTGCGCCAGCGCGATGGTGAGATCGACGTCGCCGGGGCGCAGGTTCAGCGCCGACACGGCCACCTCGACGCCGCGCGAGGCGCTGCCGATCTGGCGCAGAATACGCGTGAACTTGAGCGAGGCTTCGTAGTCGTTGGGATTTTTCTCGTATTCATTGCCCCAGAACGTCGCCTGGGTGAGCAGATCGGCCTGGTCGGCGGCGTCGCGCTCGGCGCGCGTCGCGGGGATGATCGTCTGCGCGCCCATGGTCTCCACCAGGGCGGTTTCCTGCGGCGAGGGCGCCGTGGTGCACGCCGACAGGCCCGTAGCGGCGAGGCCGCCGAGGGCGAGAACGGACGCAAAGTTCCTGGCTGCTTGTCCGGGCTTGGTCATGGGACCGCTCCATCCGATATGATACCGGCAGATTGGGCACGACCGTGCGGCGCGCTCGTCAAGGTTTGGTTAACGTCCGCCGGCATGTTGCAGTGCGCGGCTGGACAGCGGCGGGCGCGGTGCAAGCGGCGGCGCTAAACGGCGAAAACGGCAGGAAATTCATGACGGACGTATTCTCGGCAGCGGATGCAGCGACGCCTCTGGATCTGGTCACGGCGGCGACTTTTCCGGCCTGGGTCGAGCGCCAGAGCCCGGCTGTCCGCGCCTTTGCGGCGGCTTCCGGCTTTCGCGGCGAAGCGGGCAAGACGCTGCTGGCGCCGGGCGCGGACGGAACGATCGCGCGTGCGGCGGTCGGGCTGGGCAAGGAGGCGTTCTCGTTCGCGAGCGCCCCGAACCTGTTGCCGGCCGGCGATTACGCGCTGGGCGACATTCCCGAGGGGTTCGACCCGTCGGTGCTGGCGATTGCGTGGGCGGACGGCGCCTATCGTTTCACGCGCTACAAGGCGGCCGATCCGGTCGCGCGGCTGAAGATGCCCGACGGCGTCGACGCCGAAGCGGTGCTGCGTGAAGCGGCCGCGATCGCGTGGTTGCGCGATCTGGTCAATACGCCCGCGGCTGATCTCGGGCCAAGCGAGATCGCGGCGGCGGCGGTGCGGCTGGCCGAGGCCAACGGCGCATCCGTGAGCGTTGTTGAAGGCGCCGACCTGGAGCGGGATTACCCGATGGTCGCGGCGGTGGGCCGTGCGGCTTCCGACGGACCGCGAATGATCGAACTCACCTGGAGCAAGGGCGAGGCGGGCGCGCCACGACTGGTTCTGGTGGGCAAGGGCGTGGCGTTCGACACCGGCGGGCTCAACCTCAAGACCGGCGCCGGCATGGGCCTGATGAAGAAGGATATGGGCGGTTCGGCCCACGCGCTGGCGCTGGCGCGCCTCGTGATGGAGGCCGGGTTGAACGTCAACCTCACCCTGCTGGTGCCGACCGTGGAGAACGCCATCGGCGCCGGCGCATTTCGGCCCGGCGACGTGCTGACGTCGCGCAAGGGGCTGACGGTCGAGATCGACAACACCGACGCCGAAGGGCGTCTCATCCTGGCCGATGCGCTGGCGCGGGGCAGCGAGCTCGATCCTGACCTGATGATCGATTTCGCAACGCTGACTGGCGCGGCGCGTGTCGCGCTGGGTCCGGAGCTTGCGCCGCTCTACACGGACGACGACGCCCTGGCCGAGGACGTTCTGGCCGCTGCAAAATCGGTCGGCGATCCGGTCTGGCGCATGCCGATGTGGGACCCCTATGTCGCCGGCATGAAGAGCTCGATCGCCGACACCAAGAACACCGGCGACGACGCCATGGGCGGTTCGATCACGGCAGCGCTGTTCCTGAAGAAGTTCGTCGACGCGAAGTCGTGGGCGCATCTCGACGTGTGGGCGTGGCGCAAGGCGGCGTATGGCCGGCCCGCGGGTGCGGCCGCGAACGGCTTCCGGGCGGTTTGGGCGATGCTGCAGAAGAGGTACCCGCCGGCGTGAGTTTCGATCCCGCCACGGATAGGCGTCTGTTGCCCGTCCATGACGGCGTCGCCGCCGAGCATCTGAAGGGCCGGGTCGAAGCGAAGCGTTTCGTCGAAGGCGAGACCTGGCAGGTGGCCGTCGGTCATGCCGCGCTCAAGGCGTCGCCCGACTGGGCCGCCGAGACGCTGGACCAGGCGTTGTTCGGCGAACGCATCCGCGTCTACCTGCAAAAGGGCGGCTGGGGGTGGGGGCAGTTGGAGCGCGACGGATATGTCGGCTGGCTGCCGCTCGACCGGTTGTCGCGCAAGGTGGTTGAACCGACGCACTATATTCGTGCCTTGCGCACGATCGTGTTCTCCGCGCCAAGTCCCAAGGCGGAGCCGCTGATCGCGATCTCGATGACCGCGCCGGTTGCGTTCGAGGAAGAAGACGGCGCCTGGCGCAAGCTCGCCGGGTCGGGCTGGATCTATGGCGACCACGCCGCGCCGCTGGGTCTCTGGCAGGACGATTTCGTTTCGGTGGCGCTGCGTTTCGTCGGCACGCCCTATTTGTGGGGCGGGCGCGAGAGCGCGGGTATCGACTGTTCCGGTCTGGTGCAGGTGGCGTTGCAGGCGTGCGGACGCTCGCCCCTGCGCGACAGCGACATGCAGGCGGCGACGCTGGGCGAACCGCTCGATGGCGCCGTCGATCCTGGCGCGTTGCTGCGCGGCGACCTGTTGTTCTGGAAGGGACATGTGGGTATCGCGCTGGGCGACGGGCGGCT
>JAWKVD010000020.1:0-63475 GCA_041398225.1 Hyphomonadaceae bacterium
TCGGCGACCGCAAATATGTCTGCGACCGGCCTCTGCCGGGCGGCCTCGCATCTGGGCTGCACCTGCACGCCCGCGCCTTGCGCCTTCCGCCGGTCGGCAAGCGGCGCAAGACGCTGGAAGTCGTCGCCGAGCTGCCGCCGCACATGGCCGAAACCTTCGGCACGCTGGGCTTCGAGCCCGGCTCGGTGACCGATCCGTTCTTCGAACTCTCGAAAGCGCGCCGGCGATGAGCGAAGACGACAAGCCCGCCCAGTGGGCGCGCGGCGTGAAGGGTGAAATCGACCAGCGCCCCAAGCGGTTCTACAAGTTTGTCGAAACGACAGGCGGCGAAAGCGGTTTCGGCGTCACGCTCGACGGCCGTCCGCTGCGCACGCCTGCGGGCGCGCCGCTGCGCCTGCCCACCGAGGCGCTCGCCGAAGTCGTGGCCGAGGAATGGCGCACGCAGGAAGAGCGCATCGACCTGCTCGGCATGTTCGCCACCCGTCTCGCCAACGTCGCGATCGATCGCACGCCGCCCAACCGCGCCGAGATGGTCGAGGAGATCGCCCGCTACGCCGGCACGGACGCGATCTGCTATCCGGCCGAGTTTCCCGCCTCGCTGCGCGAGCGCCAGGACGAGGTCTGGGGCGCGCTGCGCGCATGGAGCGCCGAGGCGCTGGGCGTGCGGCTGCTGCCGGCGGCCGGTCTCAGCGCGCACCCCCAGCCGCAGGAATCGCTCGACGCCGTGAAGGCGCACGCCGCCGCGCTCGACGATTTCGCTCTGTCCGGGCTCGCCATGGCGGCGGGCCTCTACGGTTCGGCTGTGCTTGCGCTTGCCGTCGTGAAAGACCGCATCAGCGCCGTGGACGCCTATGAAGCCTCGCGCATCGAGGAAGCTTTCCAGCAGGCCCAATGGGGCGTCGACGCCGAAGCCGAGGCGCTCACCGCGCGCCGCCGCAACGATGCGGCCGGGCTCGATCGCTGGTTCGGCGCGCTCAAGGCGTAGTCGCCGAAACCTGCCTAGAAGACCGGCCCGAAAAACATCCGGAAACCTGAAAGCGCCGTTCAGCCTGTGTTGCAGTAGCTGCGGGCAGTCTCGCCCTCATGAAAAAGCTCATCACGCGCTCTGGAACCGTAGCCGCAGCATTGGCCGCGTCGGCGGTTCTCCTCTCGGTCCCCGCCGTCGCGCAGACCCCGCAATCCTACAAGGATGCGGAACTCGCGGGCGCTCCGGCCCATGACGGACCGCCATCGCTCTATCGCGATCGCGACGACCGCGGCGACTACCGGGATCGCGACTACCGCGACCGGGACGACTGGCGCCGCGACCGCAAGCCCGACTTCCAGACCGTCCAGCGCGAATGCTCGCGCGCGGCGATCCAGGAAGCCTGGCGGCGCGGCTACTATTCCGCGCAATACCATGGCGGGCCGCAACTGGTCGCAGGCCGCAACGGCTACGAGATGCGCGGCAAGGTCCGTCTGCACGACCGCTCCGGCTATCGCTATTCGCAGACCATTTGCGACGTCAGGAACGGTCGGGTGGTCGACTTCGATTTCGTTCGCTAGCGCCCGACCGGCAGACCCCGAAAGCAGGAGATGAAAACACCAAGGCCGCGGACAGATCGTCCGCGGCCTTTGCCTGAAGTCCTGACGGAGTGTTGACGCTCCCCTCGTGCATCCGAACGACAGGGAGGCGGCAGGGCGCCGGGAAGGCGGTTCGCCTCGCCCTTACCCCTCCATGCCCGCGCGCTGCGCGCAGGCGTAGGCGAACTCGGCCAGCGGCGCGACGCGGCCTTCATTCTGCGCGGCCGCCGCGTTGGAGGCGGTGCCGTCGCGCACGCGGCCAACAATGCCTTGCAGGATGCCGGCGAGGCGGAAGGCGTTGTACGCGAAATAATAGTCCAGCTCGGGCAGGCCGTCGCGATGGGTCAGTTCGCAATAGCGCGCGACATACTCATCCTTGCTGGGAATGCCGTAGCCCGGCTTGTCCGCCACCAGCGAGATCGACGGGCGTTGCGGATCGTTCGAGGGCATCACCCACGACATCAGATGGTAGGTGAAGTCCGCCAGCGGATCGCCCAGCGTCGAAAGCTCCCAGTCCAGCACAGCCAGCACCTTCGGTTCGGTCGGGTGCAGGATCATGTTGTCGATGCGATAGTCGCCATGGACGATGGAGGTGCGCTCGCCGGGCGGAATGTTCTTCGGCAGCCACTCGATCAGCTTGTCCATCTCCGGAATCTTGGACGTCTCCGAGGCGACATACTGCTTGGTCCAGCGGTGGATCTGGCGGGCGATGTAGTCACCCTCCTTGCCGAAGCCCTCAAGGCCGGCTTTCCGCCAGTCGGTGTTGTGCAGGCTCGCCAGCGTCGAGACCTTCGCCTCGAAGATCGCGGCGCGTTCTTCCGGCTCATAGTCGGGCAGCGTGGCGTCCCAAAGGATGCGGCCTTCCACCATGTCCATCACGTAGAACATCGTGCCGATCACGCTCTCGTCCTCGCACAGGCCATAGGGCCGCGCGACGGGGAAGCCCGTGGGATACAGCGCCGAGATCACCCGGAACTCGCGGTCCACCGCGTGCGCCGACGGCAACAGCTTGCCCGGCGGTTTGCGGCGCATCACATACTTCTTGTTCGGCGTGACGAGCTGGTAGGTGGGGTTCGACTGGCCGCCCTTGAACTGGCGCACTTCCAGCGGACCGGCATACTCCTCGACATTCTTCTCCAGCCAGGCGGTCAGCGCGCCTTCATCGAACTTGTGGGTGTCCGCGACCTCCTTGGTCCCGGAAAAAAGATCGCTGGGTGAAGCAGGGGTGTCTGACATCGCTCTTTCCGCTGTGGCGGGGGCGTCCGCCCATCCGTTTCTTGTTTTCCGTTCTCATAACGGGCTGGTTCCCATACGGCAAACCGCGCCCGCAAACCGCGCCGGGCAGCCCCCCGCGAGAGCGGAGCCTACCCCCGGTTCAACGCCCGCCAGGCGATATCCCGGCGGCAGAACCCGTCTTCCCACTCAATCCGGTCGACCGCCGCGTATGCGCGCTGCACGGCGTCCTCCAGCGTCGGTCCGGTCGCGGTGACGTTCAGCACCCGTCCGCCCGCCGCGGTCAGCTCGCCGTCCTTCATCGCCGTGCCCGCGTGCAGCACCACCACGCCGGGAACCTCCTCGGCCGCCTCCACGCCGCGAATGACGCCGCCCGAAACGGGTTGCGCGGGATAGCCCTTCGCGGCCATCACCACCGTGACCGCCGGATCGGAGAACCGCTCCAGCCGCCGGCACCCCGCTAGCCCGCCCGTCGCGCACGCCAGCAGCTGCGCCACCGGGTCGTCCTTCAGCCGCGACATGATCACCTGGCATTCCGGATCGCCGAAGCGGCAGTTGTACTCCACCACGCGCGGGCCGGTCGCATCGATCATCAGCCCGACGAACAGCACGCCGCGATAGGGGCGGCCTTCGGCGGCCATGCCCTTGATCGTCGGCGTGACGATCTCGTCCATCACCCGCTGCTGCATGACGGGATCGAGGATAGGCGCGGGCGAATACGCGCCCATGCCGCCCGTGTTGACGCCCGTGTCGCCTTCGCCGACGCGCTTGTGGTCCTGCGCACCGGCCAGCGGGATCGCGGTCTCGCCGTCGCACAGGGCGAAGAAGCTGGCCTCCTCGCCGGCCATGAACTCCTCGATCACCACCGTCGACGACGCCGCGCCGAACTTGCCCGACAGCATCGCGTCGATTTCCATTTCGGCCTCGCCGCGCGTTTCGGCGATCACCACGCCCTTGCCCGCGGCCGGTCCGTCCGCCTTGATCACGTAGGGCGGCGACAGCTTCTCCAGGAACGCCTTGGCGGCGGCGGCCTCCGTGAAGCGGTCATAGGCGGCGGTCGGCACGCCATAGCGCGCCATGAAATCCTTCGACCACGCCTTGGAGCCTTCCAGGATGGCCGCCTTGGCCGAAGGGCCGAACACCGGAATGTCGATCGCGCGCAGCTTGTCGGCGAGCCCGGCGACCAGCGGCGCTTCGGGTCCGACGATCACCAGATGGGGGCGTTCGCGCCGCGCCAGCTCCACCTGGCCTTCGATGTCTCCGGCCGCCACCGCCTCGCAGCGCGCGACCTTGGCGATGCCCGGATTTCCCGGCGCGCAGACGATCTCGGTGACCCGTGGGCTCTGGTGCAGCCGCCAGGCCAGCGCATGTTCGCGGCCGCCGCCGCCGACAATCATGATCTTCATCGTCCGAGGTCCCGTCGCCGCCGTCCGCATCCCGGCCTTCAGCAGCCGGATGAAATCGCATAGAAGGCGCACGCGCGCCCGACAAGCGGTTGCGCGCCTCCCGGCGACGGACCGGGCCATATGGCGGGCGATATGACGGACAATTCAGGCGGAGACAGAGAAGACGGCCTCTCCGGCTACTGGAGCGGCGTCTACACCTATGGCCGCTCGACCGAATCGAACCCCTTCGTGGCCGAGATTCGCGAGGATGCCGGCCATATCGAGGGCACGACGCTGGAGCCGCGTCCGCATGGCCAGGGCGAGGTGTTGGGCCATCTGGTGGGCGTGCGCGGGGGAACCGTCGTCGCCTTCACCAAGGTCTATCAGAGCGGCCAGAACATGCACGGCGAAGCCATCCTCTACGACGGCACGGCCGATCCGGCGTTTCAGGTGATCGAAGGAAGCTGGAGCTTTCCGGCCCAGCCCGGCTGGTCCGGCACGTTCGTCATGCGTCGCGCCTCGCGTCCCGCCGCAAAAGTGGCGCGCCGACTTGAGGTCGAACTTCCGGTCGACAGTTGAACGCGGGGCGGCTGAACTTGGAAATCCGAGCCTAGAAGCTGCCCGACAGGCTGAAGCCCACTTCAAGCCCGCTCTGGCGATAGCGCTGCTCGTAGGAGTCCACCGGGTCCAGCCGCGTGCCGGAATAGACGATGCGGGTGTACTTGTCCTCGCGGTCCAGCACGTTGTCGACGCGCAACCGCGCGCTCATGCCCATCACGTCCTTGTTCTGCAGGTAGACGCCGACATGCGCCGGCGAAACGTCGCCGTCGTTCAGTTGCGTGATGCGATAGCTCGGCCCGCGATTGTCTTCCGAATAGTTCAGCCCCCACGCCCAGTCGGTGGAGGGAATGTCCTGCCGGAAGTTGATGTGCATCCGGTAGGTCTGCGAATTGCTCAGCCGGCGGTCCTCGCCGGTGACCGGGTCCTCGATCGAGCTTTCCGCGACCATCACGCCCCAGTCGAGCTTGGCGCCCGGCACGCCGGCCTTCTCCATCTGCAGCGTGCCGGAAAGGTCCACGCCATACGACTTCGCGCTGTCGAGATTGCCCGGCCCCTCGCTGATCGAGATCGCACCGTCAGTCTCCACCGTCCGTGAGAACAGCACTGAGTCGTTCACGTCCTCGATATGGCGTCCGAACAGTTTCAGCTGCACCGGCCCGACGCTTTCGATGTCGCCATTGGCGGCCAGTTCGAGATTCCAGCTTTGCGAGGGCACGATCTCGGGATTGCCGGACTGGTTCTGTCCGCCCTCATTGCGCAGATCGACCGACGAGATGAACGAGCCGAAATTGAGCTGGCCGATGGCGCGCTCAAAGCGCAGCCCGTAATCCCAGCCGCCGACCGGCTGCCACGACAGGGCCAGGAACCCTTTGGGCCGGATGAACTCGCGCGATTTGCCTTCCGGCCCGGTCTGCACCAGTTGCGAATACTCCGCGCCGGCGAGGCCCTGTATGGTCAGCGTGTTGCTGAGTTTGCGGCCATGAACCACCGCCGCTTCCGCGCGCTTCTCCTCCACGCGCGCCATCGCGCCGTCCAGTTCTTCCGGCAGGTAGACCCCGCCGCTCAGCTCCTGAAGCTCGCTGGCCTTGTCGAGATAGTTGAACGCGCCTTCCAGCGAGAGCTGCCAGTCATTGTCCGAACCGTCGAGCCACGAATACTCGCTGCGCACGATGCTTTCGCCGCTGCTTTCATCGGTGGTCAGCCAGCTGCCTTCGTCGGCCAGCGCGCTGACATAGGTCGTGGTGGTGCGCGACGACGGGTGGCTGTTGCGGGTCTGGTTGAGCGCGATCAGCTTGAGACGGCCCGGCCCAAGTCCGAACTCGTGATCGGCGCCGATCTCCAGATTGTCGCCTTCGTTGGCGGCGCGGTAAATCCGCAGGTGATCGGGCAGCGCCGTGCCCGAACGATCGGAGAGTTCGCGCCGCTCGTCGTCGAAGCGCGAGCCCGAGACGCTGACATTGGTGATCGCGCCCGACAGGCTGGCGTGGTTGAAGTCGATCGAGAACTCTTCGCTCTGGCCGTCGCTGGCGTCGTCCTCGAGGCGGGTCTCCACCAGCGTCCCGTCCGGGGCGTAGGCGTATTCGGGGCCGTTCGACCCGTCACCGTACTCGACGCTCGAAAGCGTCGTGGCGAAATCCCAATCGGCGATATGGCCGGTCGCCACCACCTTGCCGCGCGCCAGATGCGCCTTGCGGCCCTCGCGCACTTCCGGGAACCAGTCCCAGCGGCCGGCGAAGCCCGAGCTGCGCGTGATGACGTTGGCCACCTGGCCGGAGAGGCCGGGAATGTTGAGGCGCGACCCGTCGACGATCTCGATCCGCACAACCTGGTCGGCGGAGATGCGCGACAGCGCCTCGCGCACGCTGGTGGCCTTCGAGGAGACCCGGCGCGAATTGATCAGCACATTGGTCTTGGCTTGACCGAGGCCGCGCTGGCCGCGTTCTTCATGGATCGAGAAGCCCGGCGTCTGCGCCACCATGTCGAGCGCCGAACGCGGGGCGTAGCTGTCGAAATAGCCGGGATCGAACACCCGTTGGGGGATGGCGTCGGCTTCCTCGGCCTCGGCCGGGGCGTCCGCGAACGCCTGCGAACCGGCGGCGCTCCACGCGGCGCACGCCAGAACCGACATCAGGGCAGCCTGCGCGCTTGTTCGCTTCAGTGCAGTCCCGGGCCGGTCTGAAATCATTCTTACGCTACTTCTCGGTTCGATCTGGTCGTTCAGCAGGTCAGCCCGGTCCCCCGAAACCCGCTTAGGTTAATTCGTCGTAATGTCAAAGCGCCTTTCGATGACGAATGGGTGAATCGCGTGAATTTCTGCAGCGCCGTTCCCTGACAGCCAGACCCTGACAGGGAGAATCCAAACGAGAGGTTTAGAATCGCCTCCTCCGGCCCGGCGGCCGGCAGGAGAGTCTCTCCTGTGACTCTTCTGCATCGTCCTCAGGCGCAGCCCTGACGCGACCCTGACGCGGCGGCCGCCGTCGCTATAGTGGCGGCCATGGAAGACGACCGCGAATCGCCGCCGGACCCCGGCGCAACCAATGTCCCGGAAATGTCGGTGTCGGAGCTGTCCCAGCGGCTCAAGCGCACCATCGAGGACAGTTTCAGCTTCGTGCGCGTGCGCGGCGAGCTGGGCCGGGTGATCGTGGCCAAGTCGGGCCACATGTATTTCGACATCAAGGACGCCGACGCGACCCTGAACTCGGTGATGTGGAAAGGACAGGCCGGCCGCCTGCCGTTCAAGCCCGAAGAGGGTCTGGAGGTCGTTGCGGAAGGGCGCCTGTCCACCTATCCGGGCCGCTCCAACTACCAGCTCATCGCCGAACGCATGCGCCCGGCGGGCCTTGGCGCGCTGATGCAGCTCCTCGAGGAGCGCAAGAAGAAGCTTGCCGCCGAGGGGCTGTTCGCGGCCGAGCGCAAGAAACCCCTGCCTTACCTGCCGTCCGTCATCGGCGTCGTCACCAGCCCCACCGGCGCCGTCATCCGCGACATTCTCCACCGCGTCCGCGACCGCTTTCCCTGCCACGTGCTGATCTGGCCGGCGCTGGTGCAGGGCGAGCGCGCCGCCGGCGAAATCGAGGCGGGCATACGCGGCTTCAACGCGCTTCAGCCCGGCGGCCCGATCCCGCGGCCGGACGTCATCATCGTGGCGCGCGGCGGCGGCTCCATCGAGGATTTGTGGCCGTTCAACGAGGAGCGCGTCGTGCGCGCCGCCGCCGACAGCGTGATCCCGCTGATCTCCGCCGTCGGCCACGAGACCGACACCACCCTGATCGACTACGCCTCCGACCGCCGCGCCCCGACGCCCACCGGCGCCGCCGAGATGGCGTTGCCGGTCCGCAGCGAGCTGATCGCCGCGGTCGACGGGCATGGCGCGCGCCTCACCCGGTCGCTCACGCGCGGACTTGAGCGCCGCAAGCTCGAAATGCGCTCGACCGTCTCGCGCCTGCCGAAGCTGGAAGCGGTGCTCCAGGCCCCGCGCCAGCGCCTCGATCTCGCGGCCCAACGCTTCAGCGGCGCGCTGACCGCAGCCATGCAGCGCAAGCGCGGCGCCTTCGCGGAGGTGGCGGCCGGTCTGCGTCCGGCGGCGCTTGGCCGCGACATCGCCCGCAGGCGTCAGGAGGCCGCGCGCCTTGGCGACCGGCTCGCGCCGGCGGCCCGCCGCCGCATCGAGGCCGCGCGCCGCCAGATGGAGGCGCAGGCCCGCGTGCTGGCGTCGCTGTCGTATGAGGGCGTGCTGAAGCGCGGCTTCGCGCTGGTCACCGGCCAGCACGGCGCGCTGATGCGTTCGGTGAAATCCGTGGCCGAGGGCGATCTCCTGAAGATCCGCTTCGCCGACGGCGAGGTCGACGCCGTGGCCGGCAAGAGCGGCCCGCCGCCGCGCTCGAAAGCCGCGAAGGAGGCCGGGCTCGAAGCGCCGTCGCCCAAGCCTCGCATCGTGCGCCGCAAACGCTCGGGCGGCGACCAGGGCGACCTGTTCTAGCCCCCGGCGCGCACGTTTCGCGCCCCGCCACCCGTCTTCCGCCCGTCTCTTTGTTGAGATCGTCACGGTCAGAGGATAGCTTCGCGCCTCGGAGGGACAGCGAAGATGTCGAAGATATTCATCAGCTACCGGCGCGAAGACAGCCAGTGGCCGGCCGACCGCCTGTACGAGGCGCTCTCCGGCTATGTCGAGGAGCCGCGCCGCGATATCTTCATCGACGTCGACAACATCCCGCTCGGCGTGAATTTCGTCAGCCATCTCGATAGCAAGGTCTCGCAGTGCGACATCCTGCTGGCGCTGATCGGGCCGGGCTGGCTCAACGCGGTCAATCCGCAGACCGGCGGGCGGCGCCTCGACGATCCCAACGACTTCGTGCGTATCGAGATCGCCTCCGCGCTCCAGCGCGGCATTCCGGTCGTGCCGGTTCTGCTCGATGGAGCGGCCATCCCCGCCGCCGATCAGCTTCCCGAGGACCTGCGCGATCTCGCGCTGCGTCAGGCCATCGAAATCCGCCGCCTCACCTTCGACTCCGACACCCAGCGCCTGGCCAAGGGGCTGGGCCTGATCCCCGAGCCGGCCCCCGCACCCGCACCGGCCCCCGCACCGGCCCCCGCACCGGCCCCTCCAGTCGAGCGGCCTGCGCCGCCGCCCCCGAAGACGACAAACCTGCTCGCCTACAAGCTCGATCCGGCATGGCTGGCGGGCGGCATCTATGGCTCGGACAACAGCGCCGCGCGTCTCGCGAAGGTCACCATCACCGGCGTCGACGGCGGCTATCGCGTGAAGATCGCCAACCAGTTCGGCTTTTCCTGCGCGCTTCTGTCCGACGCGACCGGCAATCCCGGCGTTCTGTCCGGATGCGCCTCCGCGAGCGAGCCGGACTGGTCCGTCGACCGCAGCGAGATCGCGTTGAAATGCACGACGCTGAAGACCGAAGTGGTCTGCACCGGCGCCTATGATCTCCTGAACGAAGGCAAGGTGATCTGGCCGGGCGGCCCGATCACCATCGCGCGCCGCACGGGCGGTTAGCCGCCGCCTTATGCGCTCAGGCGCTTCACGAACCAGTCGGTCAGGTGCGTCCACACGGCGGTTTTCTCCGCCGAGTCCTCGATCCCGTGCTCAAGGTTCGGGTTGTCGTTGATCTCGATGACCACCGGGCCGTCCGGCCCCGCCTTGATGTCGACGCCGTAGAAGCCGTCGCCGATCAGGTTCGCCGCGCGCACGCCGATGTCGATGATGTCCGGCGGCGCCTCCACCAGCGAGACCGAGTTGAACCCGCCCTCGGTGAACTTGCCGCCTTCCTTGTGGTTGACGATCTGCCAGTGCCCGCGCGCCATCTTGTACTGGCATACGAAGATCGGCCGCTGGTCCAGAACGCCCACGCGCCAGTCATAGTCGGTGGGGATGTATTTCTGGGCGATCACCAGGTCGGAATCCTCCAGGAACGCGCCGGCGATGGACTTCAGCTCGTCCATGTTGGCGGCCTTCTTGATGCCGCGCGAGAACGATCCGTCCGGGATTTTCAGAACCACCGGGAAGCCCAGCACGTCGGCCACTTCCTGCAGGTTGGTCTTCTCCTGAATGATGACGGTCTCGGGGCTGGGCAGGCCCGCGCCCACCAGCCGCTCCCACAGATAGACCTTGTTGGTGCAGCGAAGCATCGAGACCGGATCGTCGATCACCGGCATGCCCTCGGCCTGCGCCCGGCGCGCGAAGCGATAGGTGTGGTTGGTGATCGAGGTGGTCTCGCGAATGAACAGCGCGTCGAACTCGGCCAGCTTGGCGAGGTCCTTCCGGGTGATCGGCTCCACCTCGACCCCGGCTTTCTCCGCGAAGCGCGCCCAGTATTTCAGCGTCTCCACCGACGAGGGCGGCAGCGCCTCGTTGGGGTCGTACAGAACCGCGATCG
Source organism: Hyphomonadaceae bacterium (assembly GCA_041398225.1). Taxonomy (GTDB): domain Bacteria; phylum Pseudomonadota; class Alphaproteobacteria; order Caulobacterales; family Hyphomonadaceae; genus JAWKVD01. The sequence goes on from JAWKVD010000020.1 coordinate 10,631, forward strand.
AGTGCTTGGCGATCGCGCGCGCCTTGGGGCTGGTCCACACCCGGCCGGTGTATTTGGTCAGGCTGTCGACGAAGAATTTCAGCTCCTCGCCCTTCAGCGCGGTGTGCGCCGTCAGCTTGACGCGCTTGATCTGAACCTGCGGCCCCGATCCGTTGCTCGTCGTCACCACCAGAACCGGCGCGCGATACCAGTCGAACAGAAGCCGCCCGAAGCGCTTGAAGCGTTCGTCCTCGGTCTCGCCGAAGCACACCAGAATGCGCTCCGGCAGGGGCGACTTGTCGCCCGCGCGCTCCAGCTCCTTCTCCAGCGACTCTTCAAGATCGGGAATGGCCTGCTCGGCGCCGTTGGGCTCGTACATGTCGAGCATCGTCTCGACCGAGGGGATCACCCGGTGCCCGCGCGCCTCCGCCAGCAGCGAGGCGTAATAGGCGTCGGTCTGGTAGTTGTAGTTGCGCGACAGGTTGATGATCTTCGGGCGCGAACCGGCCAGCAGCTTGGGCTGCAGCACGTAGTCGCGCGTCGTCATCATGCGGAACGGCAGGCCGATGGCGGCCAGGTCCCGCAGGTCTTCGGCGATGAGTATCCAGTCCTTCATCACGAGACGGCCTTCACCTTCACGCGCCCGGCGGGCAGCGGCTTCTCCATCCGGATCGCCGGCGCGCCGTCATCATAATATGACTCGCGCCGTCCGAAGCGCACATAGCCCATCCGCTCATACAGGCGGATCGCGCCGGCGTTGTCCTCGCGCACCTCCAGCCGCAGAACGGTGCAGCCGCGGCGGCGCGCGGCGCGTTCGCAGGCCTCCACCAGCGCGGCGGCCACGCCCATGCCGCGCGCGTGGGGATAGGTCGCGATCGAGTAGAGCCGGGCGATCGGCGTCGTCGAGCGGTAGAAATTCATCGCATAGCCTGCGGTCTCGCCGTCCAGCGCGGCGATCAGCACGTCTGCGGTGTCGGATGCCAGGTGGCGCAGAAGGCTCCGGCGCGACAGGCGATCGCCCTCGAATGAGAGGGTTTCGATCCGCTCCACCTCGGCCGCGTCGGCCGGTCTGGCGTCGCGGATCGCGATGCGGGGTCCTGTCTGTGACCGAGCCCGGGACCCGGATTGGGCCATGGGGTGTTTCGCTCCCGAGAAAGATCGTCGATCTACCGCCGCACGCCCTCGCGTGTCGAGTGTCATTTCCGCGAGCTTTGGCGCAGCCTTGTGGAGCGGCTGCGTCGCGGTGGGGTACGCAACGCCGATGGCGTGATATTGGGCGAACTCAGCGGAGCTTCAATCGGGGGACAGCCATGGCGGACGTCGAACCTCAGGCCGGGCCTGAAATCGCGCAGCGGCCGGAAGGCGAAACCGGGCAGGCCCGGCCTGCCTCAAACGCCGCCCCAAACGCCGCCCCCAAGATCGCGGGCGTGATCTGGGTGCTGCTGGGCGTGTGTTCCGGCCTCGCCATCGCGGCCGGCGCATGGCTGCTGATCGACCCCGGTCCGGGGCCGCCGCCGGCCTTCCCCTACCAGGACAAGGTCTACCACGTCATCGCGTTCTGCCTGATGGCGGGGCCGGCGGCGCTTGCGCTCCCGGCCCGCTACCTGCCGTTCTGGATGACGCACATGCTGGCCTTCGGCGCCGGCATCGAGATCGTCCAGGCCAAGCTTATCGAGGGGCGGCAGGGCTCGTTCTACGATTTCCTGGCCGATCTCGTCGGCGTCGTGCTGGCCGCGATCATCGGCCAGACCGCCCGGCGGATATTCGTCAGCCTGCGCGGCGGGTAGGCGCTAGCCCAGAAGCTGCGCCGCGCGCTCGGCGAAATAGGTGATGACGCCCGAAGCCCCGGCCCGCTTGAACGCCGAAAGCGTCTCGACGATGGCCTTGTCCTCGTCCAGCCAGCCTTCCTTGGCCGCCGCCTTGATCTGCGCGTACTCGCCGGAAATCTGGAACACCAGCGTCGGCACGCCGAACTCCGAGGACACGCGCTGAACGATGTCGAGATAGGGAAGCCCCGGCTTCACCATCACCATGTCCGCGCCTTCCTCGATGTCCATCGCGGTTTCGCGCAGCGCTTCCTCGGTGTTCCCGAAATCCATCTGGTAGGTTTTCTTGTCGCCTTTCAGCACCGAGGCCGTGCCCACCGCGTCGCGATAGGGGCCGTAGAAGGCCGAGGCGTATTTGGCGGCGTAGGAGAGGATCATGGTGTTGTCGTGCCCCTCCTCGTCGAGAAGCTCGCGAATGGCGGCGATCCGCCCGTCCATCATGTCCGAAGGGGCCACGATGTCCGCGCCGGCGCGCGCCTGCACCAGCGCCTGCTCGGTCAGCATCGCCACGGTCTGGTCGTTCAGCACATAGCCGTGATCGTCCAGCAGACCGTCATGGCCGTGCGTGGTGAACGGATCGAGCGCCACGTCGCACGCGATCCCCACCTCCGGCGCCGCCGCCTTCATGGCGCGGATCACTTCCGGCACCAGCCCGTCGGAGTTGATCGCCTCCGAACCGCCGTCGTCCTTCTTCGACGGATCGATATGGGGGAACACCGCGATCGCCGGAATGCCCAGCTCGCGCGCACGCACGGCGGCCCGGGCGGCCTCGTCGATGTTCAGCCGGTCCACGCCCGGCATGGTCTTCACCGGTACGCGCTTTTCGGTCCCGTCATGAACGATCATGCCCCAGACCAGATCGTCCGGGCTCGGCTTCGTCTCGCGCGTCAGGCGCCGCGACCAGTCGAACTGTCGCACGCGCCGCATGCGGCTGGACGGGAAGGCGCCGGTGACGAGAGATTTGGGCATGGGGAAACGTCCGGTTGCTGAAGCCGGATCAGCTTACAGCAGGAACGCGCAGCCGGTACAACTACCGCCCGGTCTTCACCTTGCGCTGCATGAAGCACCGCAGGCGCACGTCCATGGTCGCCTTCTGCAGTTCGCGGATCTCGACCTGCCAGTCCTTCAGCCGCCACACCGGCACTTCGCGGAAGCCCAGCTTGCGGTAGAACGGGCCGTTCCACGCCACCTTGCGGAAGGTCGACAGCGACACCCGCTCATACGAGCGCGCCTCGGCTTCCTGTAGGCAGCGCCGCACCAGGCGCGTGCCCAGGCCCTGCCGGCCATGGCGCGGCATCACCGAAAGCTGATCGAGATACAGGTCCTCGCCCCGGTCCGAACACAGCGCGAAGCCCGCCAGATTCTCCTGGTCGTCCACCGCCACCCAGATCAGGCCCTCGCCGAAGCCCCGGCGCAGCCGGTCCTCGGGGATCGGGTGCGAGGGTTCGCCCAGCGGTCCGAAGTCGATCAGCCCGGTTCCCCGGAACAGGGTGGCCGACACCAGATCGATGTTCTGCAGCTCCCCGACCTCGTTGCCGCGAGCCGGACGGATCCGGTATTGCGGCGCGGTTTCCTTGATAAGGCTCGCCATGGTTCAGGGAGGCTCCTGCAGGGACATAGATTGACCGGGCTTCTTCAGCGGCCCGGCTGGGTAGACGAACAGGTGGATTCAAGCTTTACGCGGAGAAACGATACTGTCACGCGCAATCGAGAGGACCAGCTTCAATGACAGTTGATCTGTCCCCGGACCAGATACTGATTCGAGACACCGCGGCAGGCTTCGCGGCCCAGAAACTGCGGCCCAACGCCGCCCAGTGGGATGAAAACAAACACTTTCCTGTGGACGTGATCCGCGAGGCGGCCGCTCTGGGCTTCGCCGGGCTGTACGTTAACGATGATGTCGGCGGCTCCGCGCTTTCGCGTCTCGATGCGGTTCTGGTGTTCGAACAGCTCTCCAAGGGCTGCATCGCCACGGCGGCCTACATCTCCATTCACAACATGTGCGCCTGGATGATCGACCGTTTCGCCGTCGACGACATGCGCCGCGAATGGCTGCCGCAACTCACCTCGATGGAGAAACTCGCCAGCTACTGCCTCACCGAGCCGGGCGCCGGCTCCGACGCCGCCAGCCTCAAGACGAAGGCGGTGAAGGACGGCGGCGATTATGTCCTCAACGGCGCCAAGCAGTTCATCTCCGCCGCCGGCGTCTCCGACGTCTACGTCGTCATGGCCCGCACCGGCGGCGACGGCGCCAAGGGCGTCTCGGCCTTCATCGTCGAGAAGTCCGACAAGGGCCTCAGCTTCGGCGCCAACGAGAAGAAGATGGGCTGGAACGCCCAGCCGACCCGCCAGGTGATCTTCGAGGATGTGCGCATCCCCGAAAGCCGCCGCATCGGCGCCGAGGGCGACGGCTTCCGCTTCGCCATGGCCGGGCTCGACGGCGGCCGCCTCAACATCGCGGCGTGCTCGCTCGGCGGCATGCAGGAGGCGCTCGACAAGGCGCTGGCCTACGCGAAGGAGCGCAAGCAGTTCGGCAAGGCCATCGCCGACTTCCAGGCCAGCCAGTTCAAGCTCGCCGACATGGAGACCGAAACCCAGTCCGCCCGCCTGATGCTCTACGAGGCGGCGCGCAAGCTCGACGCCAAGGCCCCCGACGCCACAAGATGGTGCGCCATGGCCAAGCGCTATGTCACCGACACCGGCTTCAAGGTCGCCAACGACGCGCTGCAGCTCCATGGCGGTTATGGCTATCTCGCCGACTACGGCGTCGAGCGCATCGTCCGCGACCTGCGCGTGCACCAGATCCTCGAAGGCACCAACGAGGTCATGCGCGTCATCGTCTCGCGCGACATGCTGCGCCAGTAGTTCGGGCGGCCAGTGGTTCGGGCCGAACGCCGCCCAGACCCGTTCAGGCGGCGACTTCGAGGGAAACAACGATGAGCGACACGCACGCCGGCGCCTGCCTGCGCGGTTCATGTCTCTGCGGCGATATCCGCTTCGAGGTCGCGGGCGCGCCCGCGGCGTTCTTCCTCTGCCATTGCGGGCGCTGCCGGAAAGACACCGGCTCGGCGCACGCGGCCAACCTGTTCGTTCCCGGCGGCGGGCTGACATGGCTGTCCGGCGAGGCGGGCGTCACGACCTTCACCGTCCCCGGCACGCGCCATCAGCGCAGCTTCTGCGCCCGTTGCGGTTCCGCGCTGCCGGGCGTTCAGATGAACGGCGCGATGGTGGTCGTGCCGGCCGGCTCTCTGGACGAGGCAGCAACCGATGCGTCGCTGGCGAAGCGGCCCGACGCCCACATCTGCTGCGCCAGCCGGGCCGGCTGGGATCGCGACCTCGACCAGGTCCCCGAACTCGACGGGCTGCCCGGATAGCGCCCGGCCCGAATCTGGCCCCCCGAAACGGCCTGGCCGGAAACCGCCGCCGCGCTCCGCCGTCAGACCTGGTGTTCTTCCAGTGTGTCTTCGGGAACGAATTCCACGTCCGGGCGCGCCGCCGACAGGCGCGGGATCAGCGCGTTGAGGCGCAGCGAAAAATCGCGCTGTTCCTTGCGCGTCGCCTCATGGTCGTTCTCGAACAGGGCTTCGTAGTCGGCGCGCAGCGTGTCGATGTCGGCGACCAGATCGTCGGGCAGGTCGAAGGCGCGATAGTCGATCGAGTAGCGATACCGCGCCTCGGTGTTCTTATCGCCCGCGAACAGGCTGGTGTTGGCGTAAAGATCGAGCTGCAGCTGTACCTTGTAATCCGTGCTCATGTCGCGTGCGTCCCTTCCTGCGTGCGGAATCGTTCAACGGGGCGCAACTTGCCGCCCCAGTGTGAACCAGCCGTGAACCGCCGAAAGAGCCGCCGAAAGAGCCGGGCGCGGCTTCGCACCCGATCTTGAAGCGTCTCTGCGAGACGCTTGCCATCGCGGTCACCCATGGTTGTCATCCCGGGCGAGCGCAGACCATATAGAGGGTCGACAGGGCGCCCTGAGCTAGACCCACTGCTTGCAGCCGACCTGATCGTTCAGGAACGCCGTTGTCGTCCAGCATTTCCGCTGCTGCCCGAGGGCTCATCACGGACATCATGCGCCTCGCCATCTGCGCCCACCGACATGGCGCCTGCAGACGCCAAGCGCGTCCCAGTACTCGATGCACTGCACATCGCCGCCCGAGAGTTGCACCTTCACCAGCCTTGGGCCGCCGTTGAACGCGTATTCGCCAGGTCGTTCAAACGCCGGACGTCTGCTTCAGGAAGCGCGTTCACGCGCTTCCACATCTAGCGCATCAGCCACGCCCGCGAGTCGAGTTGAAGTACACGTCGAGCGAGCGCTCAATGCCGAGTATTTCACGGCCTCCGTGCGCGAACTGGCCTTCCGGCTTCGCCATCAAACGGCCGGTCGGGCCATGACGCGCGGCGGCGGGGGTTCGATCGGCTTAGACCGGCCGCGATCGCCTGTCCCGTCAACTCGCCTTGCCCTTCGGGTTCGCCATCTTGTTCACGGACATGTCATAGCGTATGCCGTCCGGCGTCGGCGTTAGCGTGTTGGTCCATGTTCCGCGTCCGCCATCCGCGAGGCCGCAACGCCGAGATCCGGCGTAAGGAGTCGCCGGAAAAACGCCGGTTGCGAACGTCGCGCCTTCCTGGGTGGAACAGGCGGCGACGCAGCTGCGTCTGAAGGCGCGGAACGCCGTCGTCGAGCCAGACCAACCTGCACCTGTCCGTTCCTGGCGTTGATTCGGCCGCATTCAGCGTGTTGCCGTTCAGTGCGAGCGTGGCGTCTTGTTTGAAACGCCGAATAGCTCGGTCGCGATCCAGTAATCGATCACGGGCTGGCGTTCGCTCGGCGTTTCTTCTGTCCCAGGCCTATCCCCGACGCCGCCCATACGACCACGCGCCGACCAGGAACGACTCAGGCATCAACGCCTCCCCCAAAGTTGTGCGCCTTGGTTAACATTGATCCCGAGTTCGCAGCGCATTTGTTGCGCCGGTCCCGGCGGCCATCCGCCGTCACCCACATCATCCCGGCGCCGCGCGCGCGAGCGGGACCCATTCGCTGATCGCTTTCGAAGCGTGGCCTGGCCACGCGTCCGGCGACGGCGTGCGTCCGGGATCAGTCGGGGTCCGTTCAAACTCGCGCCTTCGGCGCGTCTTGTCATTCGCCTTGACCAGCGTCCGCGGTGAGGCGCGTTCGCGAAGGAACGAAACGCATTCGAGCGACGAACGCCCGAGCCCCCCAAGGTATCGAGAGCGCGAGGGCTGGGGTGCGTCTTCGAGACGCTTCATCGCGCTCACCCCTTGTCATCCGGGAGGCCGCGTGACGAGTCCGGCCGAGACCGGGACCCATAGAGCCCCGGTTGAGAAGAGCGTCGCGCCTCATGCGGCTTGGCCGGGATGACAGCGCGAGTTTCCGACCCAGTTTCACCCCCATATTTCCCTGCGTCTGGCGGGGATCGACCGAGCCAACTGAATCGGGGCCGGCGTGAGGTCGCCGCAGTCCGCTCCGGTTGTCCGACAGAGACGAACGAGAAACCGACAGCATCCGGGTTCGCCCGGAAGGACGCGGCCTCAGCCTGCAAGGCTCCGGGGTGTCGAAACCGGGGTTCCAGGTCTCGCGGAGAGACCTGCACGCGGGTCCGGGATGCGGAAATGGGTCCAAATGCTGGATGTGGGCCGTGCGATCTCTGACGATCGAGACGGAACCGGTGTTCCCCAGCCAAACCCGCCAGCCGCACCGGATCTCAAACCGGCCGCGGGGCGCGTGACGATCGCGTCTTACTCGCTGGTCCTCGCGACCCGCACATCGGCGCGGCCCCACGCGCCCCGGCCTCCCCCGCTCGCATGGGGAGCGATGCGAAACCGGAGAGCCAACGGCTCGTCCGGCTGAAGGCGTATCCGCGCCTATTTCAGTCCCACCGCCTCCATCAGCGCGGGATTGTCGACCAGCAGGATGCGCCCGATCCAGCCCGCAAGCGCCTCGGCGCCCTCGGGCGAGCGATCGTACGCCGCGACGTTCCGCTCGATCAGGATCAGCGGGTCGCCGTCCTCGTAATCGCTTGCGTGACGATAGATTTCGACGGTCTTGGCTTTCTCGTCGAACTTCACGGTATGCCATTTCATCTTGCGTCTCCCGACAGGGTTTCGGTCTGAACGCGTAGTCGACGACAGGGCGTATTCCGCGGCGTCTTGCGCGCGGCCGGGGGGAGCTTTTCGGAATCTCTGACGCCGGTTCTCCGGCGCCGGTTCCTGCTTCGGGCGCGACGCTGAACGCGCTCCTTTGGGGCACGGGCGGACATCTGATCCGATTCCGTGACAGTGGTGATTCATAGCAGCCCGCGCGCCGGCGCGCGTTGACGGGCGTCAAAGAACCCGGTTCCGGCGGGCCGGACCCTGTAGGGCGGGCGCGTTGTCCCGCGATCCCGCCTCCGCTAACAAGGAGACATGACAGAACAATCTCCCCAACCCATTCTCACCCACCAGGATCACCGCGCCGGACGCATCACGCTCAACCGGCCCGGCGCGCTGCACGCCCTGAACGAGGAGATGTGCCTCGCCATGGATCGCGCGCTCGTCAAATGGGCCGACGATCCGGACATCGAACTCGTGGTCATCGACCATGCGCAGGGCACGCGCGGATTTTGCGCCGGCGGAGACATCCGCATGCTGGCCGAAAGCGGCGCGGCGGACGGAAGCGCGGCGGCGGCTTTCTTCCGCGCCGAATACCGGCTCAACGCGCGCCTGCATAACTACGCCAAGCCGGTGATCGCCTTCATGGACGGGGTGACCATGGGCGGCGGCGTCGGCATCTCGGTGCACGGCAGCCATCGCGTCGTCACCGAACGCACCCTGTTCGCCATGCCCGAAACCGGCATCGGCCTGTTTCCGGATGTCGGCGGCGGATGGTTCCTGCCGCGCCTGGGTCCGCCGCTGGGTATGTGGCTGGCGCTCACCGGCGCCCGCCTGAAGGGCGCGGACGTGGTCGCGGCCGGCGTCGGCACGCACTACATGGAATCTCCGGTGGTCGAGACCGTGAAGGCCGACCTCTGCGCCAACGGCCTCGACATGCTCGCGGCGATGGAATGGGACGAACCGGGCGGCTTCGAGAAACACCTCGACGTCATCGAGCGGTGTTTCTGGAAAGACACCGTCGAGGAGACCGTCGCCGCGCTCGCCGACGAAAAGGGCGATTGGGCGGGCGAACAGCTCGCGACCCTGAAGACCAAATCGCCCCAGACGCTGAAGGTCGCGCACCGCCAGCTTCGCGAGGGCCTGAAGATGACCTCGTTCGAGGACAATATGCGGATGGAGTACCGCATCGGCAGCCGCGTCGTGTCCCTCCACGACTTCCAGGAGGGGGTTCGCGCGGTGATCATCGACAAGGACAACGCGCCGAAATGGAGCCCGGCGACGCTCGCGGGCGTCACCGGCGACATGCTCGATGCGATCTTCGCTCCGCTGGAGGAAGGCGAACTGACGTTCGACTAGGCCCGGCTTGAGCGGCCAGAACAGGCCCCGCCAGAACAGGTCCGGTCAGAACAGAACCGGCCGGCTTGGCGCTGGGGGCCGCGTGCGTATACGATCCTTGGCGCCGTGTTGGCCAAAACGCTCGGGGGAGCGGACATGAAACTGGAAACGCCGGTTCGGGCCCTTGGTCCGGTCGGCCATGAGCCATTGAAGGCGGCTGTCGAGGCCGTTCGCCCGGAGGTCTGGTCGGAGGATCAGCTCCGCCAGATGGCGTTCGAGCAGCATGCGGCCACGCAGTCGATCATCCTGCTCTTCGCCGAGGGCTGGCCGAACGTGAAGGTCTCGCGCCGCAAGGGGTGGGAGTATTTCGCCGCGCCCGCCGGCGAACTGATGAAGGAAGTGGTCGCGAAGTATTATGGCGGCGGCGGCGCGGTGATCCGCGCGCTCGTGGCGAAGCTGACGGCGGGCGCCGAGATCGCGGATCATTTCGACGGTCACGGCACGTTCGACATCAGCCACCGCATCCATGTTCCGCTGGTGACCAACGATCAGGTCGAGTTCCGGGTGCGCGGCGAGGCGCACAACATGAAGGAAGGCCTCGCCTACGAAATCTCGAACACCGACATTCACGGCGTCAGCAATCGCAGCGATGTGGATCGCATCCACTTCATTTTCGACTACATGCCGCCACGGTGAAGTCTCTCCCGCGATTGCTCGTAAGTTCGGTCGTGCGCGGCTCGCAGCAGGGCGACAGCCATGGCGGCCTGTATCTGGTCGATCCGTCGACTGGCTCCGTCGAACAGGTGATGGACTGGAACACGTCCGCGATCGACTTCGCCGGTCGCGGCGCCGATCGCGGCCTGCGTGGCGTTGTGGTGGCGGGCGACGAGATCTTTGTCGCGGCGGCCGATGAGCTGATCGTGCTTGACCGGCGCTTCGAACAGACCGGGTCCTATCGCAATCCGTCTCTGAAGCACTGCCACGAGATGTGTCTGTATAACGGCGGGATCTGGATCGCCTGCACCGGCGTCGACGGCGTGGTCCGGTTCGATCTGGCCCGTCGCGGGTTCGATGTCGGGTACGTGCTGGCCCCGCGCAACGGCGCCGTCGTCGCATCGCGGTTCGATCCGGGGGTGCAGGCGCCGCCGGCCTCAAACCGGCTGCACGTCAACAACGTGCACGTCGAGGCCCAGGGCGTCTTCGTGTCGGGACGAAAGCTTCCGGCGCTGTTGCGCATCGCGGCGGGCAGGGTCAGCGCCGTGGCCCGCTTGCCGATGGGAACCCACAATGCGCGGCCCTTCGAGGGCGGCGTTCTCTACAACGACACCGACAGCGACCGGGTGGTCTGGGCGAAGCCCGGCGCGATGGTCGCAACGCCCACGCCGGCGTTCGAGCTAAGCGAACTGGAGGGCGGCGGTCTGGACGACACCGGCCTGGCGCGGGAAGGGTTCGGGCGCGGCCTCTGTCCGCTCGGCGGTTCGCTGATCGCGGCGGGGTCGTCGCCGACCACGGTGTCGGTGATCGATCTCTCCTCCGGCGCGCGCATCGCCCAGACCGTGATTTCGCGCGATGTCCGCAACGCCGCTCACGGTCTGGCCGTGTGGCCGGGTTGACGCGCCGGGCGGAGGGAACGGCGACGATCTCGGATTTCCCGCGGCATTTTCACAGGTTGGGCTTGCGCTGTCTCGGGCCGCGCGTCCAAAAGCGGTCATGCCCATGTCGTTGAAACGCAAGCTCCGCCGGACGACGGTCTGGTGGCGCCGGTACTCCACCCGGTGGACCGCCGAACAGATCGGCGTGATGAGACGACGGACCGCGACGCTGGTCGGCGCGATCCTGCTGGGGCTTGCGGCGCTCGGCTTCGCCTGGCTCAGCGACGGCGCGCAGGCCCTGTTCGCAACCATAACCCGGGCGTGGTCATACGCGCCGTTGGTGATGACCCCGGCGATCTTCGCGACCGGCATCTGGGTGACCAACCGCTTTGCGCGTGAGACGCGCGGCTCCGGCATTCCTCAGGTGATCGCCGCCTGCCGTGCGCCGGACAGTCCCGAAATGCGCCCGCTGGTCTCGGTGCGCACGGCGATCAGCAAGCTGGGGCTGACCTGTTTCCTGTTGCTCGGCGGCGGATCGTTCGGCCGCGAAGGACCGACCGTGCAGATCTCGGCCGCGATCATGACCGCCACCCACCGCTTGTTCCGGGTGCCGATGACGCCGGGCGTGCTGATCGCGGGCGGCGCCGCGGGCGTTGCGGCGGCGTTCAATACGCCGCTGGCCGGCGTGACCTTCGCGATCGAGGAACTCGCGGCCGCCTACGAGCAGCGCGTGGCGATCCTCGCCATGGGCGCCGTGATGATCGCCGGTCTGGTGAGCCTCGGGATCGCGGGCGACTATGTCTATTTCGGCGCGATGAAGGACACGCTGGACCTGCCGATGGCGCTTCTGATCGCGTCGGTCGTGGGCGTTGTCGGCGGTCTGCTGGGCGGCCTGTTCACCCGCATCGTCCTGGCGCTGACCGGCTCCAACCCGCCGGCATGGGCGAAGCCGTTCCGGGCCCGTCCGGTTCTTTCGGCGGCGGGCTGCGGGCTCGTGGTCGCGGTGCTGGGCGTGGTGACGGCGGGCGCGACCTTCGGCACCGGATACGAGGCCAGCCGCAATCTCATCGAGGGCGAGGGGCAGGCGCCATGGTTCGCGCCGGCGAAGTTCCTCGCGACGCTCGCATCCAATGTCAGCGGCAATCCCGGCGGCGTGTTCGCACCGTCGCTGTCGGTCGGGGCGGGGATCGGCGACCTGCTGGCGCCGCTGTTTCCAGGCTATTCGGTCGGCGCGATCGTGGTGCTGGGAATGGTCGCGTATTTCGCCGGCGTCGTGCGCGCGCCGTTCACGGCGATCATCATCGTGTCGGAGGCGACCGGCAGCCACGGCCTGATCCTGCCGCTGTTCATTTCGGCGCTGCTCGGCGACAGCGCCAGCAAGCTGGTGTGCCGGACGCGCCTTTATCACGGGCTTTCGCTTGCGTTTGATCGCTCCAGGATGGCCAAGCGGGACGCGCCGCCGTCCGACGACCAATCCGGCTCTGGTGACGCCGGCTCCGGTGACGCAGGCCCGGATGGCGCGGGCCCGGCAGGCGCGGGCCCGGCAGGCGCCGACAAGCCGGCGGGGTAGGGCGCACGGCGCGGTCGCGTTAATCGCGCGGAAGCGGTTTACTTCCTGTATACAATAATCACCAAAGTGAAACTGTAGAAAATACCCGAAAAAAATTGCATCAAACTGCGTACTATTAGTCTTTGCTTAGCCGTACCGCGCTATTGTCTCCCCATAGCCAAGACAAAAACAGGCTGATGGTGGTGATCATGGGTGAAGCAGTGCGCCGGGCTGTCCCGGACAACGATAACGTCGAGCAGTCCTTCCTGAAGGCTCTCAACCTCCTCGAGCAGGCGCATCGCCGTCTGCACGACGTGGTCAAGGACAATCTGGAGCGTGCGGGCGAGCGTTCGCTGACCGGCGTCCAGGCTCTCCTCCTCTATGAAATTGGCGAGAACGAGACCCCCGCCAGCGCCCTGCGCGCTCGCGGTTCCTTCGCCGGTACGTCGATGTCGTACAACGTGAAGAAGCTGCAGGAAGGCGGCTATCTCGTGCAGAGCCGGTCCACAGACGACCGCCGCACGGTGCGCCTGAAGCTGACGCCCTCGGGCAAGGCTGTCCGCAACCTGGTTCAGGACCTGTTCGAGAAGCAGGCCGAAGCGCTTGAGCCGACGGCCAGCGTTCGCGCCGACGACCTCGCGCAACTGAACCGCACGATTTCCCGCCTTGAGCGCTTCTGGTCGGACCAGATCCGCTACCAGCTCTAGGCCGGAACCAGCCGTTCAATCGGCCGGCGGAGACGGACGCACGGGGAGAGAACAGATACAAGGGGCGCGTCCGCCCGCCGAGATCAGACCTGACGCCGCCGGCCCTGGCAGGGGACCGGCGGTTTTCTTTTGTGCCTGCTTTCTTTTGCCCTTGTCGCGGTTCGCGTCGATCGGCGCGGCGGGCGGGGTGAAAGGTGCGCGTCCCCGTCGCAGCGATTGATCTGCGCCAAGCGAGGGCCGATCTGTCGCTTCTAGGGTGGTTTCGAGCCTAGAAATTGCGACTGGTTCGCAAAAACTCTGCGTCAATCAGCGACCTAACACTAACCTGTTAGCTGCGTAACTATGGTCAAGGCTCCGGATACTGGGTAGTTTCCGGAAAACACATGACAGGGAGCGGCGCGAACCTGAACACAGCGCGCCGAAGACCGGATGAAGCATCTCGCCGCCTTCGAGAATGTCGTGAAGGAAATCAAGGACGAGGGACGCTATCGCGTCTTCATCGACCTGAAGCGGCACAAGGGCGAGTTCCCGCGGGCGACCGTGAGGCACAATGACGGCTCCGAGCAGGAAGTCGTGGTCTGGTGCTCGAACGACTATCTCGGCATGGGTCAGGACGAAGACGTGCTCAACGCCATGCACAAGGCGGTCGACGAGGTAGGCGCCGGATCGGGCGGCACGCGCAACATCTCCGGCACGACGCGCTTCCACGTCGACCTCGAACGCGAGCTGGCCAGCCTGCACGGCAAGGAATCGGCGCTTCTGTTTACGTCGGGCTATGTCTCGAACGACGCCACGCTTTCGACCCTGGCCAAGATCCTCCCCAACCTGATCATCTATTCCGACGAGCTGAACCACGCTTCGATGATCGAGGGCATTCGCCGCGCCGGCTGCGCGCGTCGAATCTTCAAGCACAACGATGTCGGCCACCTGCGCGCGCTGATGGAGAACGATCCGGCGGACGCGCCCAAGGTCATCGCGTTCGAGTCGGTGTACTCGATGGACGGCGATGTGGCGCCGATGAAGGAGATCTGCGATCTCGCCGACGAGTTCGACGCCATCACCTATCTCGATGAAGTGCACGCGGTCGGCATGTACGGCAGCGAGGGCGCCGGCGTCGCTCAACGCGACGGCGTGATGAACCGCATTACCATCTGCGAAGGGACGCTGGCGAAGGGCTTCGGCGTTATGGGCGGCTACATCGCCTCCGACGCTTCGGTGATCGACGCGATCCGCTCGATGGCGCCGGGCTTCATCTTCTCGACCTCGACCTGTCCGGTTCTGGCGGCCGGCGCGCTGGCCTCGATCCGGAAACTGCGCGGCCCGCAGGGCGTGGAGCTGCGCAAGCAGCATCAGGCGAAAGCCGAAATGCTGCGCCAGAAACTTCTGGCGGCGAAACTGCCGGTGATGATGGCCGACACCCATATCGTACCGCTGCTGGTCGGCGATCCGGAGCGCTGCAAGGCGCTGTCGGACACGCTCCTGTTCGACTTCGGCATCTACGTGCAGCCGATCAACTACCCGACCGTGCCGCGCGGCACCGAGCGCCTGCGCTTTACGCCGAATCCGCAGCACACCGAGGAGATGATGGACGAACTCGTGTCCGCGCTTCTCGCGATCTGGAAGCAGCTCGGCCTCGACAAGACGGCGGCCGCCTAGAAAGTCCGCGCGTCTTCCCATCCGCCCGTCGCCGTCGCCGTCGCGTCGCGGGCCGCGTGGTGATAGTTGCGTGGATGACAGGCCCTTCGGACCGGCGCATGATCGCGCCGACATGTCCGCAGCGGATGATCCTGACCGTGAGATCCTGATCGAGACCCTTCGCATGGGTCACGGCATGGAGGTGCGCGCGGTTTCCGGCGGCGATGGTCTGGAGGTTGTCTTCGTGGCGCCGGCGCGCGCGACGCCGCATGAGCTGGAAGCGCTGGCCCGGATGAAGCTGGCCTATGTTCGGCGCAAGTCCGAGGGCGATGCAGACGGTTCGGGCGAGGGCGGAACCGGTGGAACAGGCGGCGGTCGCGGCATCATCGTGTGACGACCTGTCGCGACCGGATTGGTCAAAAAAGCCGCCAGAAAGCCTGAAGAATCAGCTGATTTCCGGGGGATTCGCGCTCAAAATGCGCTGTAATGCCGCACCCGAATTCGGGTGAGTCGCTAGCGTTCGCGGCGCGTCGACTTTCCCAGGCCGATCTTCTTCGCATGTTCGGAACGGGTTTCGGTGTAGCTCGGAGCGACCATCGGATAGTCGGCCGGCAGGCCCCAGCGCCGGCGGTACTCCTCGGGAGACATGTTATAGCGCGTGCGCAGATAGCGCTTCAGCATCTTCAGCTTACGCCCGTCCTCAAGGCAGACGATGTATTCGTCTGTAACCGATTTCCCTATTGAAATTGCGGGTTTAGGGCGCGATTCCGCCCTCTGTTCCGCCTCGCCCGAGAGGGTCGTGAAGGTCCGGTGGACCGAGCGGATGAGGTCTGGAAGCGCCTCAGCGGCGACCGTATTCCGGGTCAGAAAGGAAGACACGACGTCACAAGTGAGGCGTAACACCTCACTTCCGTCGTCCCGGTTGTTGGCTTCCCCCGCCATCATGTGTTCCGTGCTTTACGCTTATTGGTATGACAATGCGCAACTCGCCCGCGATGGCAAGTTGTTGCGTATGAATTCTGTATTGACCCCTTGGTATACTGTCGTGATCCTGCGCACGCCGATGTAAAACTGAGGTTAAGCGCCGCCGCCAAGCGCACGCGCTTGCATTGGGCAATTGAACGCCGTATCGGCTGGGCGCAGCTTCCACAATGCAGGAGACGTCGGATGGGGCAGTCCGATCTGAGGGCCGGGGTGCATACGGCGCCCTATTTCGGAACTGATCTCTCGGAGGCGGATCCCGACGTCGCACGTCACATCAATGATGAGCTGCATCGCCAGGCCAGCCAGATCGAGTTGATCGCGTCGGAGAACATCGTCTCGCGCGCGGTTCTCGAAGCCGCCGGATCGGTTCTCACCAACAAGTACGCCGAGGGGTATCCGGGTCGCCGCTACTATGGCGGCTGCGAGCATGTCGACGAGGTCGAGACCCTGGCGATCGAGCGCGCCAAGAAGCTCTTTGACGCCGGCTTCGCCAACGTGCAGCCGTCTTCGGGAAGCCAGGCCAACCAGGCCGTGTTCAACGCGCTGATCAAGCCCGGCGACTCCATCCTCGGCATGAGCCTCGACGCCGGCGGCCACCTCACGCACGGCGCGGCGCCCAACCAGTCCGGCAAGTGGTTTTCGGCCCACCAGTATGGCGTGCGCCTGCAGGACGGGCGCATCGACATCGATGAAGTCGCGAAGCTGGCGCGCGAGACCAAGCCGAAGCTGATCATCGCGGGCGGCTCCGCCTATTCGCGGATCATCGACTTCGCGGCGTTCCGCGCGATCGCGGACGAGGTCGGCGCGTTCTTCATGGTCGACATGGCGCACTTCGCAGGCCTGGTCGCCGCGGGGATCTACCCCAGCCCGATGCCGCACGCCCACGCGGTGACGACCACCACGCACAAGACGCTTCGCGGTCCGCGCGGCGGCATGGTGCTGACGAACGACGAGGCGATCGCCAAGAAGATCAACTCGGCGGTCTTCCCGGGCATTCAGGGCGGGCCGCTGATGCACGTCATCGCCGGCAAGGCGGTGGCCTTCGGAGAGGCGCTGAAGCCCGGCTTCAAGGACTATGCGAAAGCTGTGGTGGCCAACGCGCAGGCGTTGTCGGACACGCTGAAGGCCGGCGGCCTCGACATCGTATCGGGCGGCACCGACACGCACCTGATGCTGGTCGACCTGCGTCCCAAGGGCGTGAAAGGCAACGCCACCGAGAAGGCGCTGGAGCGCGCCAACATCACCTGCAACAAGAACGGGGTCCCGAACGACCCGGAGAAGCCAGCGATCACCTCCGGCGTGCGCGTCGGGTCGCCCGCCGCCACCACGCGCGGTTTCGGGGTCGAGGAGTTCAAGCAGGTCGGCCGCTGGATGGTCGAGGTGGTCGATGCGCTGGCTAAGGGCGAGGATACGTCCGCGGTCGAGGAAAAGGTGCGCGCGGAAGTGACGGAGCTGACGGCTCGCTTCCCGATCTATCGCGCGGCGTGGGGCTAACGGGAGCGAAGCGTGCGCTGTCCTTACTGCGGCCATGGCGACACCACGGTGAAGGACAGCCGTCCGGCTGAAGAAGATTCCGCTGTGCGCCGTCGGCGCGGGTGTCCGCAATGCGGCGGCCGGTTCACCACTTTCGAGCGCGTGCAGTTGCGCGACCTCGTGGTTGTGAAACGCGATGGACGCCGCGCGCCCTTCGAGCGCGAAAAACTGCGCCGGTCGGTTCAGATCGCGATCCAGAAGCGCCCGGTCTCCGAGGAGCAGCTCGACCAGATGATCTCCGGCATTGTTCGGAGGCTGGAAAATCTCGGCGAGGCCGAGATCCTCACGACGCAGATCGGCGAGATGGTGATGGAGAGCCTCGGCGGTCTCGATCCGGTCGCTTATGTTCGCTACGCCTCGGTCTACAAGGACTTCAAGACGCCCGCCGACTTCGCGCGCTTCATCGCCGATGCGGAGTTTGATGTCGGCAGGTCGCTGAAGGACGAGGAATGAGCGCGGTCCCCGGCGACGGCCGGCCGCAGGTCACGCTGAAAGTCGCGACGTCTCTCGATGGCCGGATCGCTCTGGCCAACGGAAAGAGCAAGTGGATCACGGGCGAGGAGGCGCGGGCCGAGGTGCACCGCTTGCGCGCGGGTCACGACGCCGTGCTGACCGGATCGGGGACGGTTCTGGCGGATGATCCCGAGCTCACCGCGCGGACCGATCCGCCGTCGGAGCGCCAGCCCATGCGGATTCTTGCGGACGGACGCGGGCGCGTGCCGGGGTTCGCCCGCCTGTTTCGGTCCGCCGATCTGGGGCAGGTGTCGGTCGCGACGCTCGAGACCACGGACATCGACGCACACGACTGGCCGACGCATCGCAACGTGCACTACTGGATGCTTCCGCCCGGCGAAGACGGCCATCTCTCGCTGCCGTTCCTGATGGCGGCGTGCGCCGGCTCCGGCGTCGGCTCGATCCTGCTGGAATGCGGCGGCCGGCTGGCTGCGTCGTTCGTGCAGGCGGGGCTGGTGGACCGGATCGAATGGTTCCGCGCACCGATCATCCTGGGCGGTGACGGCAAGCCCTGTCTCGAGGCGCTGGGGTTGGAGAGTCTGGACGCGGCGCCCACATTCACGCGCGTGGCCGTACGCGAGGCGGGCCGCGACCTGTGGGAGAGCTATGAGCGGGCGTAACGCGGGACAGGACGACGCGCACGGTTATATCGGCGGTTCGATCCACTATCCGGAATCGCTCCGGGCGATCGTTCCGCACCTGTCGGAGCTGCTCGGGCCGGATATCCGCTCGCCAGCCGTTTTCGACAGTCATGTGCCGGTGATCGTCGACCAGGTGACGGCGTTCTTCGAGGCCGTGCATGGCGCCCATGACCGCGCAAGGGCGGTGCTGGAGTCCGGCGAGCTCTATTGCCTCTATCTCCGTGATTTCGCGCTGGCGGGAGAGAACGGTTCGGTCGAGCAGGGTGACGACGGCAAGCTCTATCAAAACATCCACCTCACGCCGAGCGACGGCGGCGCGGAGGCGTTTCTGGCGCAAGCGTTGGACGGCGTGACGCCAGTGGTCTCGTGTTTCAACACGCTCAACGCCTGGGGGATCAACAAGGCGGTCGCGCAGGGCGTCGAGATCGCCAGCCTTCGCCTTTTGACGCACAACTGGCAGGCCACGCTGGCGTCGCTCATCGACGGCGCCCGGAGCATCGTGATGATCCGTTCGCCGTCATTGGCCGGTGACGGCGGCGACGGCGTGCAGTTTGAACTGAAAGCGCTGCTGGCGCTCGGGCAGGGGCCGCGCACCGTGATGGTGTATGACGGCGCCGGACAACAGGGTCGCCTGTTGGATGCGCCCAAGGGGCTGCATGCGCATTTCGGCCTGAACACAGCGATGCTGGAAAAGGGCGGTCCGGAAAGCGATGACCTGGCGCAGTGCGTTCGGGCGCTTGCCGGCGACGGCTTTCGCCGCGAGCGGCTCACGCCGCCGGTGGAAATTCCGCCCTGTCGTGTCGTCGACAAGGGATACGGCCCCGAACACTTCTCTGGCGGCGGATATGCCGTCTCTGACTATCCGCTGCTGATACCGGAAAGCCTGCAGGAAGCGGCGGAAGCGCTTCAGAACAACATGCCGCTCTTGCTGGAGCGCTGGGAGAAGATCGAGGAAAGCATCGGTCCGGATCTCGACCGTGAGGCCGTCGCGCAGAGCCTTGCCGTGGCGCTGGACTGTTTCGTGGCCGGAACGGTGATAGAGGACTATCGCGCGATGGCCTTCGCCCTTTCGGTGGCGGGCGGGGCGCACCATCTGCTAAGCGGGCGCGCGGAACTTCACAAGCAGTGCATCGACGCCGCGAACCGCCTGATGCAATGGGACTGGCGCCCGGATTTTCCGGCGCCGGGCAGGTAGGAAAACATGTTCACAGGTCTTGTAACGGATGTCGGCCGCATCGCGGAAATCGAGGATACGAATGGCGTCCGCCGCCTCACCATCGAAAGCCGGTATCCGCTGGATCAGCTGGCGATGGGGGCCTCGATCATGCACGCGGGTGTTTGCCTGACGCTGGTGGAGTTCGGCGCGCTGGCCGGCAAGAACGGACATGGCGGCGGCTCCTGGTGGTCGATCGATGCGGTTCCCGAAACGCTCCGCCTGACGACGCTGGGCGAACTGGGCGTCGGCGCGCGGCTCAATCTCGAGCAATCTCTGAAATTGGGCGAGGAGCTGGGCGGACACCTCGTGTCCGGGCATGTGGACGGCGTCGGCGAAGTGATCTCGGTCGTCCCCGAGGGCGACAGCAAGCGCATCCGCATCTCGATGCCCGAGCCGTTGGCGGGATTCGTGGCGCTGAAAGGCTCGATCGCGGTCGACGGAACCTCGCTGACGGTCGCTGGCGTCGGAAAGGACGAGGGTGTCCACTGGTTCGAGGTGGCGGCGATCCCGCATACGCTCGAAGTGACGACGCTAGGCGAGTCGGCGCCGGGCCGCAGGGTCAATCTGGAGATCGACATGCTGGCGCGCTATGTCGCCCGCATGCTGGAGTTCAAGAGCGAATGACCGACGAGTTTCACGGCGCCATTTCCCCCATCGAAGAGATCGTGGAGGAGGCGCGCAACGGGCGCATGTTCATCCTCGTCGACGCGGAGGACCGCGAGAACGAGGGCGATCTGATCATTCCCGCCCAGTTCGCGACGCCCGATCAGGTCAACTTCATGGCGAGGTTCGGCCGCGGCCTCATCTGCCTTGCGCTGACGCGCGAGCGCGCGCACCTGCTCGATCTCGACATGATGGCGCGCGAGAACCGCGAAAGCATGAAAACGGCGTTCACCGTTTCGATCGAGGCGAAGGAAGGCGTCACGACTGGCATCTCCGCGCATGACCGGGCGCACACCGTCGCCGTGGCCATCGATCCGACCAAGAGCGCTGACGACATCGTTTCTCCGGGGCATGTCTTCCCGCTCGTCGCGCGCGACGGCGGGGTGCTGGTGCGGGCCGGGCACACCGAGGCGAGCGTCGACATCGCGCGGCTGGCGGGGCTCTACCCGGCCGCGGTGATCTGCGAGATCATGAACGACGACGGCACGATGGCCCGTCTGCCGGAGCTGGTGTCGTTCGCCCAGTTGCATGGCATGAAGATCGGAACGATCGCGGACCTGATTTCGTGGCGTCGCCGGCATGACCGCTTTCTCGAGCGGCGCATCGAAAGCGAATTCACCAGCGTGCACGGCGGGCAGTTTCGCGTGGTTGTCTTCCGCAACACGCTGGACGGGCACGAGCACGTGGCGGTTGTGAAGGGACGCATCACGGCGGACGAACCGGCGCTTGTCCGCGTTCACCGCGTGGACTTCATGGGCGACGTTCTGGGCGAGGCGGGGCCGCGCGAGGGCCTGATCGCGCGCGCGATGGAAAAGCTCGCGAAGTCCGACATGCCGGGCGTGCTGGTCTGTGTACGCATGGGGATGGGCGAGGATCTCGCGCGATCGTTCGGGGCCGTCGGCGCGAGGGACAGCGAAGCGGCGCAGGTTATGCCGTTGCGCGAATACGGCGTCGGCGCGCAGATACTGAAAGATCTCGGCGTGCGGCGCATGGTCTTCATGAGCAACAACAAACCCGGAAGCATGCCCGGGCTCGACGGGTACGGCCTCAACGTCGAGGGCTGGGTGAAGATCGACGAATAGTCCCGGAAGCCGGGGTCGCATCACCGTATTTTGATTTCCCGCCACTGGCGTTGCGTTTGTCTTCGCCATGACCGAATACTTGCCCCAGAACACAGGGGTATCTTGGGAGGAACCGTCATGTTTCGTCGTTCTTTGATTGCAGTCGCGCTCGCCGCCACATGTTTGACCGCATGCGCGCAGATGCCGATCTCGGCTCAGACCGCGCCGGCTGCCGAAGCGCCTGCGGCGACCGCCGTCGCGCGCGGCGACGGTCTGACCATGGCGGCCAGTCCGGAGGAGGTCGGCTTCGACTCCGCGCGTCTGAAGAAATTCGACGCCTACATGGCGAAGGTGGTGGCGGACGGTCGTGTGGCCGGCATGACCACGCTGCTCGCCCGGCATGGCAAGATCGTTCAGTTCAACACCTTCGGAAAGTCGAACCTGGTCGCTGGCACGCCGATGGAGAAGGACGCGATCTTCCGCATCTACTCCATGACCAAGCCGATCACCGGCGTCGCCATGATGACGCTGTTTGAGGAAGGCAAGTGGAGCCTTGACGATCCGGTCACGCGCTTCGTGCCCGAGTTCAAGAATCTTCGCGTCGTCAAATCGATCAACGACGACGGCACGGTCGTTCTGGA
Organism: Hyphomonadaceae bacterium; assembly: GCA_041398225.1. Lineage (GTDB taxonomy): Bacteria > Pseudomonadota > Alphaproteobacteria > Caulobacterales > Hyphomonadaceae > JAWKVD01. Next base: position 32,617 of record JAWKVD010000020.1, read on the forward strand.
GGATGCGCAGCGGCCGCCGACCATGCGTGAGATCATGAGCCATACGGCCGGCTTCGGGTATGGTCTCGCGGATCAGCATCCGGTCGACAAGATGTACCGCGAGAAGGGCGTGCTGGCCTCCGAAGGTCTGCAGCAGATGATCGACCGGACGGCGGCCATTCCGCTGATGTTCCAGCCCGGCACGAATTGGTACTATTCGTCGGCCGTCGATATCCAGGGCTACATTGTCGAGAAGATTTCCGGCCAGAAGTTCGGCGACTACCTCGCCGAGCACATCTTCAAGCCGCTGAAGATGAACGACACCGGGTTCTACACCGGGGCCGACAAGGCCGACCGCCTCGCGGCGGTCTATATCTACGACAAGGATCAGGGCAAGATCGTCGAGGCCACCAATCTCTTCGGCAACGACATGCCCGACTATACCAAGCCGCCCATGATGGAGAGCGGCGGCGGCGGCCTGGTGTCGACCACGATGGACTATGCGCGCTTCAGCCAGATGGTGCTGAACGGCGGCGAGCTTGACGGCGTGCGCATCATCTCGCCGGCGTCGGTCGAACTGATGGGGACCAATGTGATCCCGAAAAGCGTGCTGGTCTCCAACAATGGCACCAGCGTTGCGCGCTTCAACGAAGCGGTCGGCTTCGGCCTCGACTTCCAGGTCGTCAACGACGCCCGTGCGGCGGGTATGCTCGAGGGCGACGGCACGATCAGCTGGGGCGGCGCCGCCGGCACCTGGTTCTGGATCGATCCCACCGACGACATCATCGCGGTCGGCATGATCCAGCGTCTGGGCGGTACGGGCGGCGATGACCTCGGTACGATGGCGCGCAGGCTCACCTATCAGGCGCTGACGCACCCTGAGAAGTAGAGCGACCTCCCTGACCTGATCTCGAGATATTGCGGGACGGTCGTGGAAGATGTTTGAACGGCGAGCCCGGCGGCATGAAGATGTCCGCCGGGTTTGTCGTCCCGGGTTTGGGGGCCTGCGCCGGGCGGGCATCGGTTCTGGAGTGAGCGTATGAGAATGATGGCTGGTCGACTGCGAGGGACGGGCGCGCTGACGATCATTGGCGCCCTTGCCTTTCTGTGTCTTGCGGCGTGCCAGCCGAAGGCGCCCGCAGATCCGGTTCCGCCGCACGACAGCCTGACGATCGAGTCCGGTGCGCTGGGCGAGAACCGGACGATCAACGTCTACATGCCTCCGGGATACGCGGACGGCGCCGAGACTTATCGGGTGCTCTACATGCCGGACGGCGGCGTGAAGGAGGACTTTCCGCATATCGCGAACACCGTCGACGAATTGATCCGCGAAGGTGCGATCGCGCCGGTGCTGGTGGTCGGCATCGAGAACACCGAGCGCCGGAGAGATCTCTCGCCGAACTCCTCGACGGAGGCGGATGGGGAACTGGCGCCGATGGACGACGGCGCGTCGGTCTTTCGAACCTTCATATCGATGGAGCTGATCCCGGAGATCGAAAGCCGCTATCGCGTACAGCCGGGACGGGCCATCGTCGGCGAGTCGCTGGCGGGGTTGTTCGTGGTCGACACGCTGATGCGAGAGCCGGACCTCTTCGACCGCTATATCGCGATGGATCCCTCGCTGTGGTGGGACGATCATGAACTGGTCAAACGCGCGCCGGAACGGCTGGCGGGACTGGCCGGAAAGGAGCGGGTGTTCTGGATGTCGGCGTCTGGCGCCAACGACATCATGCCCCACACGGAGGCGTTGGCTGAGGCGCTGAAGGCGAATGCGCCGGCCGATCTGATCTGGACCTTCGAGCCTCGCCCGAAGGAGCGGCACAACACGATTTTCCGGGCGACCAAGGAGCAGGCCTTCCGCGAGGCGCTGTGGCCGACCGGGAGCGATCCGGCAAGGTAAACGCCGCCCCGGCGCCGGCGCCGCGGTTTGGGGCTGCGTCATTCGTGCCGCTCGGGGCCCTTCGACAAGCCGGACCGGAGGCTGTATAGGCCCCGCGAGCCTGGCGTTCCGCGCGCCGGCGGGTGTTTGACAGCCAGGAACCGGAACCCAGCGCATGCGCATTCTGATCGTTACGTCGCGGTACTACGCGCATATCTCATCGGAGCTGGAAGCCGGCGTCGCCGCAGCGCTCGATGAAGCGGGAGCGGCATACGATTTTCTGGAGGTTCCGGGGGCGTTCGAAGTGCCCGGCGCGATCAGCATGGCGGCCGAGGACGCCGTCTATGACGGGTTCGTCGCCCTTGGGTGCGTGATCCGCGGCGAAACCAGCCACTACGATCATATCTGCAACGAGGTCGCCCGCGCGCTGATGGATATGTCCCTTCAGGGCATCCCGATCGGCTTCGGCGTTTTGACGGTCGAGAACGAGGCGCAGGCGCTGGCGCGCGCCGACCGCAACAAGAAGAACAAGGGCAAGGAGGTCGCCGCCGCCGTCGTGCGGATGGTCGAGCTGTCGCGCCAGTTCGGCGAGGACAACTGATGTCGACGGTCCGCCACATGACCCCTGAAGCCGAGAAGGAACTGAAGCGCGCCCGCCGAGCCGGTGCGCGCCTGGCCGCCGTGCAGGCGCTCTATCAGATGGAGCAGACCGGAATATCGACCCGAGCGGTTGTGGCCGAGTTCCTTGAGGATCGTCTGGGCCTGGGCCCAGAGGGAGAACCGATCGAGGAGGCCGACCCCGATCTGTTCAAGTCGATCGTCGATGGGGTCGTCGAGCGGCAGGAAGACATCGACAAGGCCATCGCAAAGCGGCTGGCCGAAGGCTGGAAGCTGGAGCGGCTGGATTCGACCTCGCGCGCCATTCTGCGTGCTGCAGTGTTCGAAATGATCCATGATCCGGGATTGCCGACTGAGATTATCCTCGATGAGTATGTCTCGATCGCGCATGCGTTCTTCGACGACTCCGAGCCGAAATTCGTCAACGGGCTGCTCGATGCCGTCGCGCGCGATATCCGCGAGGCCTGACCGGGTGGATGAGTTCGACCTCATCCGAACGCTCTTTGCGCCGCTGGCGCAGTCTCCCGGTGCGCAGGGCCTGACCGACGACGTCGCCGAGCTGACGACGCTGGGGCGCGTCATTGTCACGACGGATACGATTGTCGAAGGGGTTCACTTCCGTCCTGAGGATCCGCTGGACACGGTCGCCGCCAAGCTGGTGCGCGTGAATGTTTCGGACGTTCTGGCCAAGGGGGCTGAACCGCGCGAGGCGTTGTTGAATCTCACTTGGCCAAAGGGACGGGATGCGGGTGCGCTGGCGGTCTTCGCAAAGCGGTTCGGAGAGGAACTGGCGCATTGGGGCGCTCGTCTCGTGGGCGGCGACACCACCGCGACCGACGGTCCGCTGGTTCTGAGCCTGACCCTGACCGGCGTTTGCGCGCAGCGGGGTCCGGTGCGCCGGAGCGGGGCGCAGGCGGGTGATGAGGTTTGGGTCACTGGAACCATCGGCGATGGCTGGTTGGGTCTGCAGGCCGCGCGTGGACGGTTGTCCGGCCTCGATTCCAGCGCGTTGGCCTGGCTCGAGTCGCGTTACCGCGTGCCGGAAACGCCGCCGCTGGCGGTCGCGGCGTTGATCGCGACACATGCGACCGCTTCAATGGATGTGTCCGACGGGCTTGTCGCCGATGCCGAACACCTCGCGAGTGCATCGGGCGTCGCGATGAAGGTCGAAGCCGCCGCCATACCGGTCAGCGCGCCGGCGCGAACCTGGCTGGCGCGACGGGACGCGGACCTGCGGGCGTTGCTGACAGGCGGGGACGACTATCAGTGCCTGTTCACCGCCCCGCCGCAATCGGCCGCCGCGATTCTGGAAGCGGCTGCGGGAGGGGCTGTCGAGGTGGCGCGCATTGGGCGGGTTCTGGCGGGGGCGGGCGTAGAGATACTGGATCCGCAGGGTGAGGCGATCAGCTTCGAGGGCAAGGGCTGGCGTCATTCCATGGAATGACCGGCTCGTCGTGCGGGCGCGGACGCCTTAAGGCCCCCTAAATAAATGGTTGCGAGGCTGTCCCCATGACCGACAGGACGCGCCGCCGCTTCATGAGATTTGCCGCGCTGGGAGCGATGCTTGCTCCGATTGCGGCCTCCGCCAGCGCTTCGCCGCCGGCGCCCAAGGAACACGACGAGCCGACGTCGGCCGATGATCGGGAAGTCGCGCGGTCCGTCGAACTGGCTGGACTCGTTTTCCCGGTATTCGACGAACGCCGGCAGCTTCAGAACTATCTGTTCGTCAACGCGCGGATGCTTGTCGCGACCGGCAAAGACCCATGGAAATACCGTGAGAAGTCGCACTTCATTCGTGATGCGCTGGTGCGAGCCGCGCATCGCCAGAGCCTCAATGCGTCGGGCGATTACACGACGCTGAACGAGGAGCTGGCGGCGGCGACCTGTCTCGAGGTGGCCAACGAGGTTGTGGGCGAGCCCGATGCGCTTGTGTCGATGACCTTCACGCAGATCGCCAGCCAGTCGCGCGACTAGGCTCCGCGACTGGGCTCCGCGACTGGGCTCCGCGACTGGGCTCAACGTCTACTTCAGAGGATAGTGGGGTGTTACTGCCCCGGCTCGCGGCGCTGTTGTCCCGGAAGCTGGGACGGCAGGCGACCGATCGAGCCGAACAACTGTTCGATGATCGAAAGTTCGCGCCCGCGCGTCGGGGTGACCCGCGAATTGTATTCGATCGTGCGGCCGGCGGTGACGTCATAGACCAGCACGTCGGACACCACATCGTTCTCGTCGAACTGGATCGCCACGATCTCGCGCTGAACCACGCGCGGATAGTAGAAGGCCAACTCCTCGCGGGTGTCGTTCGTGTACACCCACAGATTGTTGTTGAAGATGCTGGTTGTGGAAGGCGATCCCAGTCGCGCCTGAACCGTCGCGCGCGTGTCGACCTCGGGCTTCACGTCGGTCGGCAGGGCCTGATCCGGGACGTAGCCGTGGAAATCGCGTGTCGCGGCGCAACCGCCAGCCGTCGTAGCGAGGCTGACGGCGAGGCCCATGAGGATGGGGGCGGCGAGGCGCGATCGTGCCATTTGGGTCTCCTGGATGCATGGTTGGTACGGTCCGCAAGCGTGATTGGCAAGCGGGCGCCGCAGCGGCCATTCCCCCTTGCGGGCGGCTTCAAGAGGGCGCAAACCCCCTGTCTGCGGCGCGTTCTGGAGCGACATCTCCATGGGATGTGTCGCGGGCGTAACGAGTTCCGGACACCGCCCGGTTTTTGGGCGGCGGTGGCGCATCAGGGGCTGCTTTCATGCTGGGACAATGGTTCAAGCGCCGCCGGCGCAATCGCTGGGCGGTCGATCGGCTGCATCAGTCGATCCAGTCGCAGGCGCTGCGGCCCGAATTCTATTTTGACGGCGGCGTGCGCGACAATTTTTCGGGCCGTTTCGAGATGACGGCGCTGCTCGCGACCCTGGTTCTGCGCCGTCTGCGGGAACTGGGAGGGGCCGGCAGGGACATGGCCCAGGACGTGTTCGGAGCGCTGTTTTCGGGATTCGACGAGGCGTTGCGCGATATCGGGACCGGAGACCTCACGGTCGGTAAGAAAATCCGGCGGATGGGTGAGGCCTTTTATGGTCGCGCCCGGGCCTACGAGGAGGCGCTCGCGCAAACGGAAGGGGCGGCGGCCGAATCCGGAGAGGCCGAAACCGGACAGACGGTCGATGACCTGCTCGCGCGCGTGCTGTCGCGGAATCTCGGCGTCGACGAAACGCATCAGGCCGGTTTCGCCGCTTATGTGAGGGCGGTGGACCAGGCGCTGTCGCGCCATCCGGAGGAGCAGATGCTCGCAGGCGAAATTCGCTGGCCCCGATTCTCGGTCGCGGTGAGCCGGAGTACCGCAAGCCAAAATCAGGCTGGCGCGGTCGGACGTTGACGCATAAACCTCCGCAGTATCGGGGTGATTCCGCGCCTATGCGGGATGACGCGCACGCGCCTGCGTGGACGGCCGTTCTGGCGGTTCGCCGCGGACGCCCTGAGGGTTCGCTGAGGCTCAACTGGACGCCAAGGTGGACGCAGCGGCCGGATGGAGCGATACGCCGCCCATGACACAAAGCAGGATCATCGCGATCGACGGCATGGGGGGCGACCATGCGCCCGACATCGTCGTGCAGGGCGTCGACATCTTCGCCCGCGCTCACGGCTCCTATCGGTTCGTGATTCACGGCGACGAAGCCAAGCTGAAGCCGTTGCTTGCGCAAACGCAGGCCGCCGCCGCTCAATCGGAAATCCGCCATGCCGAGCGGGCGGTCGCCATGGACGCCAAGCCGACACAGGCGGTGCGCCAGGGCAAGGGCTCCTCGATGTGGAACGCCATCGAGATGGTGAAGTCGGGCGAAGCCTCCTCCGCCGTCTCCGCCGGCAACACCGGCGCGCTGATGGGGATGTCGAAGCTCATCCTGCGCACCGTGCCGGGCGTGCATCGTCCGGCGCTGGTCGGCACCTGGCCGACGCGCAAGGGCGAATCCGCGGTCCTCGATCTGGGAGCGGACATCGACGCCGACGCCGAACAGATGGTCGAGTTCGCGATCATGGGGGCGAGCTTTGCCCGTGCGGCGCATCATAAGCCGCGCCCCAGGGTGGGGCTTCTGAATATCGGCTCGGAAGATCTCAAGGGGCACGAAGACATTCGAGAGGCGGCGCGTCTTATCCGTGAACTGGATCTCGATTTCGACTTTCATGGTTTCGTCGAGGGCGACGATATCGGCGCCGGAACGGTCGATGTCGTTGTGACCGACGGCTTCACCGGCAACGTGGCGCTGAAGACGGCCGAGGGCGTGGCGCGCATGATTACCGGTCTGCTGCGCGAGTCTCTGACCTCGACTTTGACGGCCAAGATCGGCGCCGCGATCCTGATGCCGGCGTTGAAAGGGTTTCGGGAGCGCCTCGATCCGGGTCGCGCCAATGGAGCGGTGCTGCTGGGTCTGAACGGTCTTGTGGTGAAGAGCCATGGCGGCGCGGATGCTGCGGGCTATGCCCACGCCATCGCCGTCGCCGCCGACATGGGGGAGAGCCGCTTCCGGTCGGAGATCGAACAGGGGGTGAATCAGCTGCTCGCGCGGAAGGGCGAGCAGAAGGCCCAGGAGGGCGCTAGCGAGGAACCTGCCAGGTGACAGAGTACGTGTCCGTCGTCCGCGGCGTGGGCGGCTATCTTCCCGAAAAAGTTCTGACCAACGCCGATCTCAGCCGGATGGTCGACACCACCGACGAGTGGATTCGCGAGCGCACCGGCATTCGCCAGCGCCACATCGCGGCTGATGGCGAGACCACATCGGACATGGCCGCCGCCGCAGCCCGCAGGGCGCTCGACGCCGCCGGACTGACGCCGAATGACATCGACCTGATCGTTCTGGCGACCGCGACGCCCGACTACACGTTTCCGTCCTCCGCCACGGTCGTTCAGAACAAGCTGGGCATTCAGCAAGGCGCCGCGTTCGACGTGCACGCGGTGTGCTCGGGATTTGTCTACGCCATGGCGACCGCCGACGGCCTGCTGGCGAGGGGCCAATTCGAGCGGGCGCTGGTGATCGGCTCGGAAACCTTCTCACGCATTCTGGATTGGTCGGACCGGGGCACCTGCGTGCTGTTCGGCGACGGCGCCGGGGCGCTGGTGCTGGAGCGTCAGCCGGCGGAGCAGGCGGACGGCAAGGGCGTTATGTCGGTCCGAATCCGCTCGGACGGCCGCTACCGCGATCTGCTCTATGTCGACGGCGGCCCCTCCACGACCAAGACGGTCGGGCACCTTCGCATGGTCGGAAATCAGGTGTTTCGGCACGCCGTAGGCAAGATTTCCGAGGCGATCACCTCGGCCGTCGAGGCCGCCGGAGTGAAGGTCGCCGACATCGACTGGTTCGTGCCGCACCAGGCCAACCAGCGTATTCTCAACGCAGTAGCTGAGCGGTTGGGGCTGGATGAGGCCAAGGTGGTCTCGACCGTCGCGACCCACGGCAACACCTCCGCCGCGTCTGTGCCCCTGGCCCTTGCCGAGGCCGTCGAAGACGGTCGGATCAAGCCCGGCGACCTGGTGCTGATGGAGGCGATGGGCGGCGGCTTGACCTGGGGCGCGGCGCTGCTGCGCATGTAGTCCTTACGCCATATTGCCCGACCGTTAGCCACCATGGCCGCTAAGAATTCGTAAACGAATGAAATTATTCAAGAATTGATGTCATCCCCCTTTTAACCGTCGCCGCTCTTGGCTAATCTCCGCTCGGGCTTTTTATGGAGCGGGCTGATGCAAGAGAAGACGCTCACACGGGCTGACATCATCGACACCCTGGTCAAACGGGTCGGTCTGTCCAAGCAGGACAGCGGAGCGTTTCTGGAACGCGTGCTGGAGCTGGTCTCCGCCGAACTGGAAGCCGATAACGATGTGAAGTTCGCGCGGTTCGGCAATTTCGTCGTCCGCAAGAAGAATGCGCGTGTCGGCCGCAACCCGCGTACGGGTGAAGAAGCGCCGATCTCAGCGCGCCGCGTGGTTTCGTTCAAGCCGTCTCCGTTGTTGCGTCAGCGGGTCGAAGCCGCGCACAGCGACGACAAGGGAGCGGGCGCATGACCGCCGCGCCCAAGGTCGAATCCGCCGCCGCCGAAGAGACGACTGTCGACCAGATTGAAGTCACGCGTTCCGCCGGAACCGATCCAGCCGCTGATCCGGCGAAGGACGAAGACGCCTTCCGCACCATTGGCGAGGCCGCGGCCGAGCTTGGTCTGAAGCCGCACGTATTGCGGTTCTGGAAACGAAATTCGAAGAGCTGTCGCCGTTCAAGCGCGCCGACGGCCGACGGTATTATCGTTCCGAAGACATGGAGACGCTGCGGACGCTTCAGCGCCTGCTGCATGTCGACGGTCTCACCATCAAGGGCGCTCAGCGCGTGCTCGCCGGCGGCGAAGCGGGCGAGGGCGATGAAGCCGAGAGCGGTTCGGACGAGACGGGCGTTTCGGTGCGGGATCTCCAGGCCGCCGTCAGCAGGGCGGTCGCCGCGGCGATTTCCACGGGGCGAGCGAACCGGCGTCCAACCCTGCGGCGCGCGAGCGTCTGCAGTCCTTGCTGGCCGAGATGACCGACCTCAAGTCGCGCCTCGATCTGGTTCGCAAGGCCGGCTGAGGCGGCAGATAGGCCGCTCGGGGCAGGATTTCCCCGATTCTTGGCCGCTGGCTCAAGGGCGTTGCTCTTGGGCGGCGAGGCGCCTATAAGCACCCTCTCTTGACCGTCGGAGCGTGGCGCAGCCCGGTTAGCGCACCAGTCTGGGGGACTGGGGGTCGTGGGTTCGAATCCCGCCGCTCCGACCATCAACTCCCCAAGCGCCGCCCCCTCGCGCGCGTCTGCCCGTCTAGGTTTGAACGCCAGGTTGCAGGCCGGCCCCGCCTTCAAAGTATGAAGTGCGAGCGTTCGTGGGTCCGCAGGAATACGACCATCTCTTCCCTGCAGACGCGTTCGAAGGCGCGCATGCTCTCGACCTTCGAGGCGAAGCTGACGGCGCTTTCGCATCTTGCAAGCGCGGTGCGAATGTTGACCCGATATTGCTCGTAGCGCTCCACCTCGCGTTGCGGTGCGAGCCCGCTCTCGATCGCGCGTGATGCAAGCGCGAACAGCGCGGTCCAGACCACGCCGATCTGCATCCACGTTCTCGACAGGTGAAGCCAGTGCTCGAAGAAGTGGAGCAGGTGAATGCCGATGAGGACGGCGATACAGGCCCAACCGATGAAACCGAACATCCACTCCTGGGAACGCGGCGTTTTCAGGCTGCCCTTCTTCAGGGTGAGCTTGGCGTTGCAGTAGTTCAGTTGCCATTTGAGGCGCGAGGCGATCCAGGCGTCCGTCGCATTGACGGCGATGCGGGTCATCGCGACGCCCTCGGCGGGCGTTTCCTCGATCAACCCGGCCAAGGGAGAAATCTCCGCTTCGGAGAGTTGGTCACGATAGGCCTTGTCCGGCTGATCGAGAACGCGCGTCTTGAACGTGGCGAACAAGGCGGCGCGTTCCTGTTGGAACGCCGCTTCCTTGTTCGGGTCTCCGGATGCCGACACGACATCGGGAAGGCGATCCGACAGAAAGAGAAAATGAAACTGACGCAGCGTCTCCGTTTGGAAGCGCGCCTTCAGCCAGCGCGCTCTGGGAGCGGACTTGCCGCGGCTCCAAAGCGCGATGGCGGTCCCCAGAAGCCCCAGAACAGCTGCGAGATAGCCAAGCGCCTCGTGCGTGTCGTGGTCCAAGGCCGCGAGAACCGAGTCCGCGGACGCCAGCATCAGCGCCAGCAGCACCAGACCGATCGCCAGAAAGCCGATTGTCCGGCTGCGCTTGCGCATGCGCCCTGCTACCGCGTCGACGCGCTCGAACGCTTCCAGAAGCTCCGGGAACTCGAAGGCGAACCGTACGGAAGCCTGCGAGGTCTCGGGAAGCGCGCCCCTGAGATCAAGGTTGGAATAGCTGTCCGCCTCAGCTTTGGTCATCCCGCCCCCTTTGCGCCAGCGCGCGTTTCCTTCCGCTTTGATGAATGATCGATGCGGTGTAATGTAGCAAGCAGATGTTGGCCCGATCACCAAAGAGGCCGATCTGAACTCCAGGGGGTCGGACGGTGGGGCACGTTTTTCTTTCCTATAGTCGCGAGGACCGCGCGACCGCCCAGAAGATATCCGAAGCGCTTGCCGCCGAGGGGTTCGATGTCTGGTGGGACAAGGTGCTTCGTGCCGGACAGACCTACGATGAAGTGACCGAAGGCATGCTTCGGGAGTCGGCGGTCGTCGTGGTGCTGTGGTCGGCGGTATCCGTAAAATCGAAATGGGTACGCGCGGAAGCGACTTTGGGCGAACGCAGCTCGGTGCTGGTTCCGGCGATGATCGAGGATTGCGATCGCCCGATCATGTTCGAACTGGTGCAGACCGCGGATCTCATCGGATGGGATGGCGATCGGGAGGCGGAGAACTGGAAGAGCTTCGTAGAGGATGTTCGCCAGGCCGTCGGCGCGGCGGATGCGGTTCAGGCGCCAGAGCCTCAGTCAGTCGCCCCTACGCCCGTTGACGCAACGATTGAGACGACGTTCTGGACGTCCATCGAAAGCGACTCCGATCCGGCGGACCTGGAAGCTTACTTGAAACGCTATCCGAACGGGCACTATGCCGATCTCGCGCGCAACCGGTTGGCGAAGCTGCGTGCGCCCGCGCGCAAAGCCGAACCGCAGCCCATCCCGGAACCGGCTCGAGCGAGCAACGCGCCGGCTCCGAAAAAGAAGGGAAGCGGTCTTGGCGAGATCGTCGCGGCGCTCGTCACTTTGGCCGCGCTCGCTGGCGCGGGGTATTTCGGCTTCACCTATTTTAGCGGGCAAAAGTCGAACCAGCCGGCCCTCAGCGCCGAGGCGGCGGTTTCGCCGAGCGTGACTGGCAAGTTCCAGGACTGCGAGGATTGCCCGGCGATGGTCGCGCTGGCGCCGGGTGAGTTCGATATGGGCTCGGCCGACGAGGCGCCCGGGCATGTCGGAAACGAAGGGCCGGTCCATAAGGTCAGCCTGCAGGCTTTCGCGATCGGCCAGTATGAAGTGACCTATGAGCAGTGGGGCGCCTGCGTCGAGGGCGATGGATGTCGCTTCCAGCCGAGCGACCGGGGAAATGGCGGAGGATCCGCGCCGGTGCAGGGCGTCTCGTGGGCGGACGCCAATGAGTATGTGAGATGGCTCTCCAACAAGACGGGGCGGGTATATCGCCTGCCGACGGAGGCCGAATGGGAATACGCGGCTCGCGCCGGAACCGATACGGCCTATTGGTGGGGGGAGCGCTTCGATCGCTCCATCGCCCCGTCCGGAAGGCCGCTGGATGTGTTGAAGCTTCAAGCAAACCCGTTCGGGCTGGCGGGCATGCTGGGCAATGTGCGCGAGTGGGCGGAAGACTGCTACGTGAACAACTACAGCGATGCGGCGTCGGATGGTCGAGCGGAAATGGGCGGCGACTGCTCTCGGCGCGTTGTCCGCGGCGGTTCGTTCGAAGACGGACCGGAAGCCCAGCGCGCGGCCAACCGGGCCCGCATCGGCCAGACCGTGCGTGATGGAGCGGTCGGTTTCAGGATCGCAAGTTCCGACGTGTCGCCCCGATAGATCGGGTTCGGCTGCCTTCGCAAACGGCGGCCGGCCGGACGCCGGCCCGGAGGATTCCGCCAAACCGAAGCGGGCATATCCCTCACGGTAGCGCGGCATCTCGCGTCCAGCGTCCCTGACAATAGCAGAGCTATAGAGGCGGTGTAGAAGGGCGGCCTTGTCGCGTTGACCTGTATGTTAGAGATATCTAAATTAGGAAAATGTATTGAGTTGTTGGAAGAAATGCGCACATCCGCTCTGAGAAAGTCGAGCCGCATGGCAAGAACCGGAAAGGCGAGTCCTGTCGAGCAGCTTGAGCCCAAGGCCGCTGACGCCGCCCGGTTGCTGAAACTGCTGGCCAACGAACAACGCCTCACGGTTCTGTGCCGCCTGTCGGCCGGTGAAATGTCGGTGTCGGAGTTGGGGCAGCACGTGCCGCTGACGCAATCGGCTTTGTCCCAGCATCTGGCCAAGATGCGCGCCGAAGGTCTGGTTGAAACCCGTCGTGAAGCGCAGACAATCTACTATCGTCTCGCCGATCCAATTGCCGAACGTCTGGTCGGCGTTCTGTGCGAGCTCTATGGCGGCGGACACTAGCTGGCGTTCAAATCTGGTCGCCGTCAGCCCGGGCTTCCGCCCGGGCTTTGCGTTTCAACGGCCTGTGCCCGGCGCTACTTGAAAGCGTTTCCGGGGCGAACCCCCAGCAGCTTGAAGATCATCGCGGCAGGGCAGAAGCCCGTAATCGACGCCTGCAGCATGTTGAGGCCAGCGAACGCGGTCAGCAGGAACCAGGCTGGATGTATGAAGTAGCCGAGCGCGAGGCTGACGCTCACGATCAGGCCGGCGAAGCCGAGAACGGCGCGGTCAAGGTTCATGTAAAACTCCTCAGATTGAGCTGGCGCCCGCGGGCGCAAGGTGTGAACGCACCCACTGGACAAGCGCGTCCGAACGCATCAGTCCGGCCTGACGGTCGATCAGACGCCCGTCGCGGAAAAGCAGCAGCGCCGGAATGCCGGAAACGCGATACTGGCGAATGGCTTCCGACTGGTCCGCATTGACCTTTAGAAGTCGGGCGACGCCGGCCAGCTGGTCCGCGGCGCTCTCGAACTCCGGTGCCATTGCGCGGCATGGGCCGCACCAGGGCGCCCACACGTCCAGAAGAACCAGCCCCTTCGTGCGCTTCAGGTGCTTGTCGAGCGCATCGTCGTCGACCTCAGCCGGGTGATCCAGGCTGAGCGACTTGCCGCATTTTCCGCACTTGGCCGCGGCGGGATCGTGTCCCGCCGCGATACGGTTCGCTGAACCGCAATGGATGCAGACCGCCTGGCTCAGAAGCGCTTGATTGGCAGTCATTGGTCGCTCCTTTCCTAGCTTTTGACCTTGTGGATGCCCATCGTGTCGAGCAACAGCTTCTCGTAGAAGGGCTCGCTTTCGCCCTTCCGCACCTTCCCGAGGAAGTACTTCTCGAAGCCGACCTTCGCCATGTGGACCCACTTGCCTTCGGCCGACCAGTTCACGTTACGGGGCGGGATCTGAGGTTGCGCCACGAAGGCGACGCCCCCGTCGCCGAAATCGGCGAGACAGATTGCGTTCCAGGTCGCTTCAGTCGTCGGCTCTTCATTGCGCAGAAGCGCGCCGATGTTTCGCGCGGTGGCGGTGACCATTGATTCGATCATGAAACCGGTCTTGGGAACGCCGACAGGAACGGGCGTCTTGCCGGTCGGGGGGATGGCGACGCACACGCCGAGCGAGAAGACATTGGGGTAGGTTGGGTTGCGTTGGTGCTTGTCGATCAGCACGAAGCCGCGCGGGTTCACGAGGCCCTCGATATCTCTCACGGCGTCGACGCCGCGGAACGCCGGCAGCATCATCGAATACGAGAAGGGAAGCGCATGCTCGGTCTTCACCGAGCCATCCTCGGCGACTTCCTCGACATGCATCGTGCCGTCTTCAACCTTCTTCACGCGTGCATTGGTGATCCATTTGATGTGGCGGTTGCGCATCTCGCTCTCGAGCAGACCTTTGGTGTCGCCGACGCCGTCAAGGCCCAGATGGCCGACATAGGGCTCGGAGGTGACGAAGGTCATGGGCGTCCGGTCGCGAATTTTGCGGCGGCGCAGCTCAGTGTCGAGGATCATTGCAAATTCATAGGCGGGGCCGAAGCAAGACGCCCCCTGAACCGCGCCGACCACGATCGGGCCCGGATTCTTGCAGAACGCTTCAAACGCATGGGACGCCTGCTCTGCGTGATCGACGTGGCAGACGGACTGGGTTTCGCCTTCCGGGCCCAGTCCTTCGATTTCGTCGAATGCGAGTTCGGGGCCGGTGGCGATAACGAGATAGTCATATGGGACGGAAGAGCCGTCGAGCAGCTCGACACGGTTATCCTTGGGGTGAACCTTCGCGGCGCCGACAGAATTGAATTCGATTTTCTTGCGCTTCATGATGTTGCGCAGGTCGACCTCGATCGCTTTGCGTTTCCGCCAGCTGACGGCGACCCAGGGGTTGGAGGGCACGAAATGATAAGTGTCGCCCTTGTTGATGACCGTAAGCGTGTCGCCGCTGCGCAGTTGTTCACGAATCTCATAGGCGGCGATAACGCCTCCCAGCCCGGCTCCCAACACCACGATGTCCGCCATAGTTTCCTCCTGTTATCTGGTCGCGCCTGTCGGATCGTGCCGGCCTTGGCGGGCCTGACGAACGCGCCGCGCGTTCGTTCCGTTGTTGACAATATATTAGAACAGTCGCATATACGCAAGTACGCGCACGCTGGAGCTTTCAAAAAGCGACTTTGACCCCTTGCTGGCGGGCGGGATTGAGCCGGATCAACACATCACGGTCCATGGCGGACACTGTGCTGTGAGGGAGAAATCAGATGTTTGGCGGACCAAAAATTCCTACCGAGAGCCCGGAAGAGATTCACGCGGCGTTGACGCGGGGTGAGATCGTTCTCATCGATGTGCGCGAACCGCGAGAATACGCCACGGAACGAATCCACGGCGCGCTTCTTTACCCGCTTTCGACCTTCGACCCGGCCGCATTGCCCCAGGGCGGTCGTCCGATTGTCTTTCACTGCGGTTCTGGCAAACGTTCCGGCACGGCCTTCGAGTTGTGCCAGCAGGCGGGCGTTTCAGTTCGCTCGCATATGCGCGGCGGCATCGGCGCATGGATGAACGCGCGCTTGCCCACGATCTCGGTCGACCCTGCGACGGGTCAGGTCCGGGAAAACCGGTAGGGGGATTAGATGAACCTGCGTAAGTCCGGCATCGCCGCCGCCGTATTCCTGGCAGCCCTTGGCGTAACATCCTGCGGCGAGGCGTCCGTACATGACGCGACGACGGCGGATGTGGCCAACGGCGAAGTGCTGACGGTCGAGGAGGTCCTCGCGCCGGACTTCCGCATCGTTGCGGCGGTCACCACAAATCGCGACGTGGGCGACGCCCGCGCCCGCATAGGCGGCAAACTATCGCGTCTGCTCGTCCGGGACGGCGATCAGGTCAAGCGGGGTGAAGTCGTCGCGGTGATAACCGACGAGCGCATTGAGGCGGAGCTTCGGGCGGCTCAGGCCGCCGTTGCGGCGGCGCAGGCCAACGCCGATCGCGCCGCGCAGGATCTGGAGCGCGCCGAGAAGCTCTTCACCGCGCAGGCGATCTCGCGGTCCGCGATCGACTCTGCGCGCGCTGACGCATCCAGCGCCACCGCCAACCTGAAGGCCGCCCAGGCCCAGGCTGCGGCTGCGCAGGCGGTGAAGGATCAGGGGCGCGTCACCGCTCCGGCGGATGGTCGCGTTACGCGTGCGGCCACGCCCCAAGGCGCCGTGGTCATGGCCGGAGAGGTGGTGGTGAACATCTCCACGGGCGCGCACGTCTTGCGGATCGAGCTTCCTGAATCGGATGGCCGCAACCTCCAGCAGGGTGAGAAGCTTCGCCTTGTTCTCGAAGAGGATGGCGAGGAATCCCAGTTTGCGACGGTGCGCCAGGTCTACCCGGCTGTGACGCGCGGACGGGTTATGGCGGACCTTGATGCGCCGGGTCTGGACGAGAGCCTTATCGGCGCTCGCGTGCGCGTCGCGGTGCCGCTTGGACAACGCCCGGCAATCGTCATTCCCGAGAGCTATATCGTAACCCGCTTCGGAGCCGACTATGTCCGCCTGTTGCGGGCCGGCGGCGCCGTGATCGAAGCGCCCGTGCAGCGCGGGGCGGAAACCCCGACCGATGCGATGCCTGACGGTGTCGAAATTCTCTCCGGCCTGCGCGCCGGCGACCAGATCATCCCGGCGGGAGCCGAATCATGAATCTAGGCATCTCGGGGCGGCTGACGCAGGCGACGATCCGTTCGCCGCTGACGCCGCTGTTCCTGTTGACGGCCATTGCGCTCGGCGTTCTTGCGCTCATGACCATCCCGCGCGAGGAAGAGCCGCAGATCAGCGTGCCGATGGTGGACATCCACGTTCGCGCCGACGGCTTGAAGGCGGCTGACGCGGTTGAGCTGATCACCAAGCCCCTCGAGACCATCGTCAAGGGCATTGACGATGTCGAACATGTCTACAGCCAGACGGAAGACGACAGCGTTCTGGTGACGGCGCGCTTCAATGTCGGCACCGACGCGGACGACGCCATCGTCCGTGTGCACGAGGAGATTCGCGCCAACTACGACAGAATTCCGGTTGGCATCCCGGAGCCCTATATCGTCGCGCGCGGCATCGGCGATGTTCCCATCGTTGTGATCACACTGTCGCCGGATGCCGGTGCGGCGGATCGCTGGAACGATCAGTCATTGTATCTGATCGCCGACGAGCTGCAGACAGAACTGATGAAGGTGAAGGACGTAGGCCTCACCTTCATCGTGGGCGGTCGACCGCAGGAAATTCGGATTTCCCCTGATCCGGGGCGGATGGCGCTCTACGGCGCGCCGTTGAGCGCGTTGCTGGACGCTGTGGGTTCGGCGAACAAGTCCTTCCCGGCCGGCGCGCTGCGCGAACGGGGGGAGACGCTCTCGGTCGCCATGGGCAAGACCTTGGGCGACACCGATGAGATCGGCCTGCTTAGCGTCAAGACGATTGATGGCGGGGAGGTCTATCTTCGCGACGTCGCGGACGTCACCTTGGGGCCACGCGAAGATCAGGCGCGCGCCTGGCGTTTCACGCGCACCGATGACGGGCTGCGCATGGGCAGCCGGCGGTCGACATCGATCGCCAAGAGCAGCGCCAACGCCGTCGTAGTCTCCGAAGCGATCCCGAACGGCAGCGAGGGCGAACTGATCCCTCACGGCGTGACCGCCGTCGATCTCCCGAAGTGGCGAAACGGCCAATGAGAAGGCGAACGAACTTCTCTTCCACCTCGGGCTGGCCACGATCTCCATCGTCATCCTGATCGCATTTGCGATTGGCGTGCGCGAGGCGCTTGTGACGGCGTTCGTCATCCCGACGACGATCCTGCTGACGCTCTTCGCATCGAATCTGATGGGCTACACGATTAACCGCGTCAGTCTCTTTGCGTTGATCTTCTCGATCGGCATTCTGGTGGACGACGCGATCGTGATGATCGAGAACATCGCACGCCACTGGGCGATGAAAGACGGCCGTTCGCGCTATCGCGCGGCGATCGAGGCCGTCGCTGAGGTGGGCAACCCGACTATTGTTGCGACGCTGACGGTGGTCGCCGCTCTGCTGCCCATGATGTTCGTGTCGGGGCTGATGGGCCCCTATATGGCGCCGATTCCGGCGAACGCGTCGGCGGCGATGTTGTTCTCGTTCTTCGTTGCGGTCGTTCTGGCGCCCTGGTTGATGGTGCG
The DNA here is from genome assembly GCA_041398225.1 of Hyphomonadaceae bacterium. Classification (GTDB taxonomy): domain Bacteria; phylum Pseudomonadota; class Alphaproteobacteria; order Caulobacterales; family Hyphomonadaceae; genus JAWKVD01. The sequence continues at coordinate 50,440 of JAWKVD010000020.1, forward strand.
GTTTGCGCGCAAGGCCATTGCGCACGAGTACAAGGACCACCACCACGACGAGGGACCGCTCGGTCGCATCTATCGTCGTGTCGCTGCGCCGGTGATCGCGTCCAAGCGGTCGGCGGGGATATTCCTGGCCGCTGTGGGCGTCGCCACGTTGCTCGCCTGCGCGATGTTCTACACCAAGACCGTGACCGTGAAGCTGCTTCCCTTCGACAACAAGTCGGAGCTTCAGGTGATGGTCGACCTGCCGGAGGGGGCGAGTCTCGGAGACCGAGCGCGTAATCATCGATACGGCCGGCATCGCCGGAAACGTTCCGGAAGTTACCGCTGTCGACGCCTATGCCGGTACGGCTTCGCCATTCAACTTCAATGGACTGGTTCGCCACTACTATCTGCGTCAGCGTCCCGAACTGGGCGATCTTCAGGTCACGCTCGCGCCTAAACAGGATCGCAAGCGTGCAAGTCACGCCATCGCGCTGGATCTGCGCGAGCGCCTGTCCAAGCTCTCCTTGCCGGAAGGCGCGATTGTGAGAGTAGTGGAGGTTCCGCCGGGGCCGCCCGTTATCGCCACCTTGCTGGCCGAGGTCTACGGTCCGGATTCGAAGACGCGCCGCGCGGTCGCGACCGAGCTTCGCGATATCTACAGAAGCATTCCGTACATCGTCGACGTTGACGACAGTTTCGGCGTTCCGAGACCGCGCCTGCGCCTCAATGCGGATCGTCCGGCGATCGATTTCTTCGGCGTCAATGAAAGTGATGTCGTCAACTCGGTTGCGTTGACGCTGGGCGGCGAAGTCGTGGGCTACTCGCACCGCGGCGAGGGACGCAATCCGATCGAGATCGCGGTTCGCCTGCCGCAATCCGCTCGCACATGGTCGGAAAGCCTAGCAGCGATGCCGGTGGCGGTCGCGGCGGATGGGTCACGCCTTGTCGAGATGGGGGAGTTGGTGACCGCGACCGAGGAAGCCGGAAGCTATCCGATCTACCGTCGCAACGGCCGCTACGCCGAGATGGTGATGGGCGAGCTGGCCGGTCAGTATGAAGCGCCGATCTACGGTATGCTCGATGTCGCCAAAGCGGTCGACGAGCACGACTGGGGTGATCTGCCCAAGCCGAAGATCAGCCTCTATGGTCAGCCCGATGACGACAGCGTTCCGACGATCCTTTGGGACGGCGAATGGGAGATCACCTATGTGACCTTCCGAGACATGGGCGCCGCATTCGCGGTGGCGATCCTCGGCATCTACATTCTGGTGGTCGCGCAGTTCAAGAGCTTCCGCCTGCCGCTGGTGATCCTGACGCCTATCCCGTTGACGCTGATCGGCATCGTGGTCGGACATATCCTGTTCCACGCCCCGTTTACTGCAACTTCGATGATCGGCTTCATTGCGCTGGCGGGGATCATCGTTCGAAACTCGATCCTGCTGGTGGACTTCATTCGTCACGCCAGGGGCAGCGACATGCCGTTGCGCGAGGTGTTGCTGGAGGCGGGCGCCATCCGCTTCAAGCCAATCCTGCTCACCGCGGTTGCGGCTATGATCGGCGCGGCGGTCATTCTGTTCGATCCGGTGCCCCCAGCCTGGCGATCTCGTTGCTGTTCGGTCTGATGTCGTCGACATTGCTGACCGTTCTGGTGATCCCGGCGATCTACGTCGTGATGAAGGATCCGAATGCGCCGCTGCCCGCCAAGGTCGATCCTGAGGATGTGGCGCAGCCCAGAGCAGCTACAACGTCTCCGGCCGAGTGAAGTCTAGTCCGGGCGGCGGTTCCGGGACATTCGTAGCCGCCGCCTGAGACCGGAAACGTCCTGACCGACGCGGGTGATGGAAAGCCATGCCCCAGTCGCGCAAGCCGGCGAGAAGCAGCGGCAGTACGATCAGGTCCCAGATCGGTCGCGCACAGATCCCGGGCCAGTCGAAGGAATGAAATGCGCTTTCAAGCCAGCGATAGCGCTTGGCGGTCGCATCCGCGATACGACGGACCTCGCCCGTATCGGCGTCCAGATAGACGCGCGTGTCGTCTGGAAGGCGCAGGCGGATGACGGGTAGGCGCGCGTCGCGCTTGTGGCCGTAATAGTAGGCGTCTTCGGTTTGAAGCAGGTCGAGCTTAGCAGTCGACAGAGGTTCGGGAGCGGTCTCCAACCGTTCGCGCAGGGTGGGGAGATCGAGTGGCGCTGTGTCGGATACGCCGATCCGGACCTCGCTTCCGTCGCGCCAGCGAAGAACTGCGCGGGGATCGCCCAGCAGGGGGGCCGATCGAACCTGAACGAGATCCCCCATCGCCGAGAGATCGCGCGCAACAGAAAGCATGGCGCGAACGTCGCGTCCGGTCATGGCGCCGGACAGGTCGGCGCGCGTGATGGGAGGCTTGCTCTCGAACAGCCCCCAAGGTTGCATGGTGAGCAAACCGGAGAACGTCCAGGTCAGCACGAGAACGCCGGCGAAAGTGCCCAAAACATGGTGCCAAAGCCACATTGGACGCCGATACGGAAACCACCGGCCCGACCGACCGCGCAGACGCGCCACGCCGACCACGAGCCCGGTGACCGTCAGGAAGACGCCTTAGGCGGCCAGATCTGGCAGACCGGAGCGTTGAAAGAGTCGGGTAGAGCCAGTGCGGTATCGCACCGAACCACGAGATTGCGCGTTCGCGTCCCGTCGCGTCCTGGACAACCTCGCCGGTGGAGCCGGAGACATAGATATAGCTCGATTGCGGATCTTCAAACCGCGCGCGCCATAGCGGCGCTTGCCGCTTCCAGATCGCTGTCGTCCACTGGTCGACCCTGATGACTTCCAGATCACGAAGCGCGCCCTTGCGCTCGTTCGAGACGGCGAAGCGCTCGACGGTTGTCTGTATGGTCTGTCGGTCGAGCGGCGCGAGGGGCTCTCCGGTATCGAGCCAAAAGGCGCCGTTCGCCTGATTTGAATTGATCCGTATGACAGGCCGTTCCGCGACCGCCTCAACGCGAAATGAGCGAACTTCGGCCTCATCGTCGATAGGGAGCGGTGCATCGCAGCAGGCGGACAGGTTCAGTCGGGACAGGCCCGCGAGGCGCTCGTCCGGCGTCGCCGACGGAAAGCCCTGATACATCATGACGAAGCCAGACAGGCACCACACCGTCATGAGGGCGCCCAGCAACACGCCAAGATAGCGGTGAACCACGATGACAGTTTTCAGCATCGACGCTTCCAAAAAAGTGCGGCTCCGGGGAGGTGCAGCAGTATGGGAGGTTGTCCCCGGAGCCGGCCACGCGCCCGTATCAGAAAGCGTAGCTGTAGGTTAGGTGAAGCGTCTGCGGTTGCCCGCGATTGGCGTACATGAAGCGCTCCGTGGTGGAGCCGTCGATAAACGTCGAGCTGACGCGCGTGGCGTAGTCCTCGTCAAAGGCGTTGGAGAGGCGCGCGGTCAGTTTGTGGTGCTGCTCGGCGTCAATGTAGACATGCCCGGCGATGTCGACGACGACATAGTCGCCATAGTTGACCGCGCCGAAGCCGGAGACGCTCGAGGACTGCTCGCCCGTCCATAGCAGGTTCAGGTCCGTTCCCCAGCGACCGGAGGGCGTCGCGTAGCTGGCCGACGCCTTAGCGTAGGTCTTGGGAATTCGGGCGATCTGGTTCGCGGAACCGTCCATCTTCGAGTCGGTGCTGGTGAAGCTGGCCAGACCCGTGAAGCCGTTGCCGAAGTCTGCGGTTCCGACCAACTCGAAGCCGCGCACCTGCACCTCGCCGGGCACGTTGTAGAAAAGCCCATTGGACCAGAGGTCCGAATAGTCCGGATATAGGATCGAGGGATCCAGTCCGGCGTCGGCGAAGGTGACGTCCGAGATCAGGTTGTTGATGTTGCGTCCGAACCAGGTGACCTGCCAGCCAAAGCGGTCGCCGTCGCCGAATGCTCCGCCGACGGACAGGTTGGCGCTCTCGGATTCTTCCGGCTCAAGGTCCGGGTTTCCAAGCGGGTCATAGGGATCGACTGCGTAGAGCTGCTCGGCGGTCGGCAACAGGAATGAGGTGCCGACATTGCCCTGAACGTACACGTTCGGCGTGAAGTCATAGCGGCCGGACGCGTTCCACACGGTCGCCGTAGCGCCGCCGGTATCGTTATAGCGCACGCCTGCCGCGAACGCTCCGTTCTCGATCATGTCGCTGGTCGTTCGCACTTGGGCGAAGACCGCGTTGACCTCTTCGGTCTGCTCACGGATGAGCAGAACGTCGTCGCGCCCGGAATATTGCTGGAAGTCGTAGCCAAGCACGTATTCGAGCGGACCGCCGTCGATTTTGGCGAGGGCGTTTACGCCCTTGTCCTCATATCCCCAGTAGAGACCGTCATCGACGAGCTCCTGTCCGCTTCCGGCGGGAACCAGATTGTTGATTGTCGTGTAGTTGGAATCCCAGTCGTGCCAGTATCCCTTGATCTGGATTTGCACGGTTTCGCTGGCGTCGTAGTTCACCCCGAGGCTGGCGATATCCTCGTCACGCTCGTTCTTGGCGTAGGCCGTGCGTCGCGCGCCCGGGTAGTCCAGGCGAGCGTCGGTGTGCTGATAGCGAGCGTCGAAGCTCAGCTGATCGGTCGGCGTCAAACGGTACTTTCCGCCGAACGAGTTGACGTCATAGCTGCGGTTGCGGTCGGTCGCGCTCGGTTGAACCACGTCATAGGCCTGAAAGCCGTCCGATTTGTCCTGGCTTCCGAACAGAACATAGTTGCCCGGCCCGGCCTTGCCCCGGACATAGGCGTCGAAATGGAGCGAGTCATTGGTGTCGCCTCCAACGGTCACCTGTCCGTTGAAGTCATCCGTATAGCCGCGTGTCACAACGTTGATCACGCCGGCGGCCGCTTGCGTCCCGTAGAACAGGCTTTGGCCGCCCTTCAGCACTTCGATACGCTCGATCATGCTGGCCGGAAGGGTGTCTGAGATCGTGCCCGAGTACAGACGGTTGTTGATCCTGACGCCGTCGACGGTGAACAGCATGTCGGACGTGCGCGATCCCTGCAGTGAGATATCGAGATAGCTGAACGGTCCGCCGCGCGGGGCCAGAAAGAGGCCCGGAACCTTCATTTGCAGGGTTTGTGCGGCGTCCACGAATCCCTGGTTGCGGATTTCTTCCGACGAGACGGTTTCGAGGTCGGAACCGTAGGCCGCCAGCTCTTGCGGCAACGTCTCTTCGATCGTGACCCCCACAATGACGACACGTTCGCGACCGGTTTCGTCGTCCGTTGTGGGCGCGGCCTGGGCGTGAGCCGACAGGCCAAGCGCCAGGGTGCAGGCGCTGACCCCGGCAAGGCAAAGCGCTCGGTTTGTCGGTCGAAGGATGGAGTGTGAAATTGTCGGAAGGCGCATGTTTCCCCGCTATGTCGGTTATGGGCGAGCCGTGTGGCCGCCTTGTTCTGACGGTCGTGCTCGCCCATTCGGTCGGGGAAGGGCAGGTGATTTACCGTAACCTCGTCAGTTACAGCGGGCGTTACAGCCCGAAGCCGGGCTGGATCGGGCTGTAACGCTTCATTTTATGAGTCTTTTTAGTCGACGATGCGGAGATGAGGTGGTGCGCTGCCAAGCACCTCCAGCACCACCCGACGCAGGTCGCGGATGCCCAGCGCCTCCGTCTCAACGGTGCGGGTGATGGCTTCGCGGTCCGCTTCCGTCAGGCTTTCGCGGCCGGGCCGGCTCGCGCCATAGCTTTCGGCGATCTCATCCGCCACCACGTCGATGAGTTTCACCACGTCGGTGACCGATGGCCGCTCGATCCGGATGACCATCATCCGATTGACCAGAGCGCGAGGAATGGCGCCGATGTCGTTCGCCGTGGCGAACCAGTTGATGTGCGAGACGTCGACTGGCTCTCCAATGCACTCGTCGACCCAGGTGCGCGCGGTAGCGGGCTCCAGCAGGGTCAGCAGCGCGTGGTGCAACCGGCCATTGTGATCCGACCCGCCGCTCTTCTCGATCTCCTCGATAATCAGGGCCGGGTTGGCCACTTCGGATCGCAGCAGAAGGTCGACCATCGCGGACGGCGCCGCCGACGACCATCCCCGCGAGGTGCCGGTCAGGAAGCGGGCGTCGCTGGCGCCGCCGGCATTTAGGGTGAGGAAGGGCAGGTCAAGCTTCTGGCAGATGGTTTGCGCCGCCCAGCTCTTTCCGCCGCCGGGCGGGCCGACAAACAGAATCGGCGGCAGGCGCACACGTCCGTCCCCCTGAATGCGAAGACCGACGCGCAGCAGCGACGTGATCTGCCGGATCGCCGCGGCCATGTGAGGGGCGCCGTCCAGCATCTGCCGGGCGAACTCCTCCGGATGCGCGCAGGTGCGCAGCGCTTTGGCTTCCATCAGCGGTTTGTAGCGGTCGCGCTCTTCGGATTTGGAGCCGTCGAGCGCGTTGAGCTGCTTCAGCACGCGTACCTTGGCGCCGGTATATGAAGGATCGCTGGTTGCATCCTCGATCAGCGCGCCCATGACGTGGTCGACCTGCCGGGCCAGTTGCTCGGGCAAGGGATCCTTGTCTTCGCGCGGCTCCCGCACAACCGACCAGTGATAGGCGAAGTCCCGGACGTGGCGGGCCTCATGCTTGCCGGAGAACTGGTCTCGGGCCTGTTGCATGCCTTCAAGACTGGCCTTGCGCACGCTTTCCTCGTCAGGGGGCGGCGTTGGGGGCGGCGCCGACTTGCCTGAGCCATCGTTGTCGGCGGACTCTGTCGTGGCGGCGTTCGGATCGTCCTCAAGCAGGCCGTTCTCGACCAACACATCGATCTCTTCCGCCGTCGGGAGGCGGAAGGGACCGTCATCGTCCTCATCGGCAGGCGGCTCGGTCGCCTGCACGCCGGCTGTTTTCCGCGATTTCTCCGCGCGTCCCCGGGAGAATCGTCCGCTCGGCTTTAGCGGCGCGTCGATGGCGGTGTGACAGGACCAAGGCAGGGGGTGATCGTCGATCATCTCGACCGAACCGGACGCATCGACGGCGAAGTCGGCGACGAAGCAGTTGAGACCGTACTGGATCATGGCTTTCAGCGGCCACCGGCCGTCTTCGCCCGGAGCCGGATGCTGCTCGTAGGACTTGATCATGTCCTCCATTTTCTGCTGGGTCTCGTCCGGCAGGGTCTTTGGCCAGAACGGATCGGAGCGGCCAGTCAGAACGTGGAAAGCGCCTTCCTCGCCACGGACGAAAAAGCCGAAGAAGCCGACATACTCCGCGACATTGTCCGACGTCAGCGCGATTGGGACTTCGCTGTTCGCCTCATGGATCGGCGGCGAGCGCCCTTCCAGCGTCAGCGCCTGATCGCCGAAGCAAAGGTAGTAGAGCGTCAGACCGTCGGGCCAGCGCCGATCGGTGGCCCTGACCAGTTGGCCCCCTGGATAGAATGAGAAGGTCTTGAATTGGGTCCGGGTGGTTCGACCGGGTTCCGGAAGACGTGGATAGGTCTCCGAAACGCGCTTGAGAACGCGTCGTCTAAGCGCTCGGTTCGTGACTGTTTCCCATTTTTCGTAGCGGTACATGGCATGCCTCAGGTCGGAACTCGCAACTGGCGCCCCCCCGGTCGCCCCGCCACGGAACCGCATCTCGGGTCCCCGGCTGCTTTGGTCGCTCTGCGTCGCAGCGCAATGTCAGGAAACAGTTTTTTCCATTCTCCCATTCACGTGGGCTAACCCGCACTGGCGGGCGCACATGTTCGTCGTCACCGCAACCGACGGCAAAAAACTCCGCCCAGCAGGCGGTGCACATCCAGTTTGGAATAGGCGGTCACCCGCCCAAGCCGTCCCTTCGACTGTTTAGATAAGGTCGTCTGTCCGATGAGACAAATAGCAGGCTGAAAAGAATGCCGTCAGCACCGCCGGGGTCGTGCTGCTTTCGGCAGGGCGCCGCCTGTGTGGTCGTCCGGCGGTCGGCGGAGCCTTCAGGAGCTATCGACTTGAAGGCGGCTTGTGTTAGAGACGGGCGCTCACCACAGGGCGTTTTGGCGCCGGTGTGATCTCCGCCTGTCTGAAACGGCGCTGTCTGGCTGTTCGGGGAGGGGCGAGGGGCGGTTAGCTCAGCTGGCAGAGCGGCTGGTTTACACCCAGTAGGTCGGCGGTTCGATCCCGTCACCGCCCACCATGAAATCAGGCGCTTAGCTCGATCCGGACCCGATAGCCAACCTGCACCGGCGGAACATCGACGGCGCTCTATTCGCGAAGCCGATAGGCGTCGTGCGCCCGGTGCAGCTCCAGCTCGGCTTCCAACCGGGTGATCCGTGCATCGCGCTCGGCCAGCATGGAGGCCACGTGTGCGGCGTCGATCCGTCGGGGGATGTGCTGCGGGCAGTTCACGTCCCAAGCAGCGATCGAGAACACAATCGCGCGCTCAGGCCGCCCGGAGCCACCCTCGACACGCAGACGGGCAATGAGGTCCGGGTCATCCTCCGTCACCTCGGCGGCGCCCCACAGTTTAACCCGCCGCGCATTTTCGTAGTCGATCAGGAACAAGAACGCTTGCGAATTTTCCGAGAGGTTGCCGAGCGTTATGTATTGCCTGTTGCCGGCGAAATCAGCGAAGCCGAGCTGGCGGTTCCCGAGCACTTTCAGAAAGCCCGCCGGCCCGCCCCTGTGCTGGATGTAGGGCTGGCCTGCCGCGTTCGACGTCCCAAGGAAGAAGCTGGTTTGTCGACCGATGAATTGCGCGAGATCTGGAGTGATCCGTTCCAGCCACGGGCGTCCGGTTTCCATGCGGGCGTAAGCTTCGCGTGAGCCCTTCGCTGACTGTATCTTCTTAACCGCCGGCGAGAAGGCCACGTCGCTGGGTGTTTTCGGACCCTGCGCCAAGCTCACAGTCCCAATGCGCTCAAGGAGGCATGATCGTCGGGGCGGCGTCCCTGCGGCCAATGAAAGAAGCGCTCCGACTCCGCGATGGGAACATCGTTGATGCTGGCGTGGCGCGCGGTCATGAGCCCGTCTTCATCAAATTCCCAATTCTCGTTGCCATATGCGCGAAACCACTGGCCGGTATCGTCTCGCCATTCATAGGCGAAACGCACGGCAATCCGGTTGCCGTCAAAGGCCCAGAGTTCCTTGATCAGGCGATACTCCTGTTCGTTCCGCCACTTCTCGGCAAGGAAGGCGACGATTTCAGCGCGGCCGCTGAGGAAGACGTTGCGATTGCGCCAGCGACTGTCAGGCGTGTAGGCGCGCGAGACGGCTTCGGGGTCGCGGCTGTTCCAGGCGTCCTCGGCCAGGCGGACTTTTTGAGCGGCGCTCTCTTCAGTGAACGGTGGAAGAGGGGGGCGGTTCATCTTCGACTCCTTTTGATGCGAAGCGGCGGCGGGCGCGGGGCCCGCCGCCTAAAGGCGAGGCTCAGGCGGCGAGGCCTTCAGCCACGGGGAAGTCGATTTCGGTCCGGGCCACCTCGTTGAGATAGTTGGTCCAGATGTTCAGCGCGACGTGCTGCACGATCTCGATGATCTGCGCATCGTCATAGCCGGCGACGCGGACGTGGCTGAGATCGGCGTCGGAGACATGGCCGCGGCTTTCGGCGACCTTCACCGCGAACACCACTGCTGCGTTGGCCATGGCGTCTCCCGAGCGGCCCTTGCGGTTGGCGGCCATTTCTTCGGGGGACAGCTTAGCCAGGTTGGCGCCGAGATAGGTGTGGGCCGAGAGGCAATAGCCGCAGCCATTGAACTCCGCGATCGCAAGCGCGATCCGTTCCCGTGTGGCGGCCGGCAGGCGGCCCTTTCCGAGTGCGCCGAAGAGGCCGAGATAGCCTTCCAGGGCGGCGGGGCTTTGGGCCGCCAGACGGAACAGGTTCGGGGTGCTGCCGAGCTGCTTGTTGACCTGTTCCAGAAGCGGTCGGGACGCCTCGGGGGCGGCGTCGATCGTGGCGGGGATATCAATGCGGGACATCGCGGTTTCCTTGTGGTTGGCTTCGATGCGCCCAAGATAGGGGTTCCAATTTTCGTGGGCAGGCCGCATTCTAGGAAGCGCCCTCTCGAAAAATGAGAACATGACTGACCGTCTCGACTCCATGTCCATCCTCCTCGCGGCCGTGGACGCGGGCAGCCTCTCGGCTGGCGCGCGGGAACTGGGGATACCCCTCGCTACGGTCAGCCGCAGAGTGGCGGACCTCGAGGAAAGGCTCCGCACTCAGCTCTTGGTGCGGTCTGCACGCGGGTTGGTTCTGACCGACGCGGGAACGGCCTATGTCGCGGCTTGCCGGCGCATACTGGAGCAGGTGGACGAAGCTGAGCGCACCGCCGCCGGAAAATTCAGCGCACCCAAAGGGCTGCTAAATCTGACATCGCCGATCGTCTTCGGGCGGCTTCATCTGTTGCCCGTGATCGCGGACTTTCTGAAGGCCTATCCAGAGGTCGATGTCCGACTTGAGCAGAGCGATCGCCTGGTCAGTTTGCAGGAGGAGCAGATCGATGCAGCGATCCGCATCGGTCGCTTGCCGGATAGCAGTTTCAGGGCCCGCCGGATCGGGGAGGTGAGGCAGGTCGTTTGCGCCAGCCCGGCATACCTGTCGGCGCGCGGCCGACCGGAGTACGCCGAAGACCTGGCGCATCATGACTGCATCACCTTTGAAAACCTGATGTCCGCGGACCGGTGGCGGTTTGGCGAGGGACGGGACAGTAGGCAGATACGGGTTCGGTCACGGATGATCGTCAATACGGCTGAAGCAGCCATCCGTGCGGCCGAAGCCGGGCTGGGCGTAACGCGGGTCCTATTCTATCAGATCGCCGATGCGGTGGCCGCTGGGCGTCTTGCGATCATTCTCGAAGCCGAGGAGCCCGAGGCTTGGCCCGTCAGCATTCTCTATGGCGGTGGTCTCGTTCCCCAGAAGCTCCGCGCCTTTATCGATTTCTCGGCCCCTCGGTTGAGTTCCGTACTTTCGAATGGCGCCGGGAAAGGCTGGACATCGGCATAGAGGGGCTCTTGGGCGCCTCTAGCGTCACTTGCCCGCCTTGCTTCGCAGCTCCGGCGGGTGACGGTCGGCGATCCGGGCGGGGAGCTGTCAGCGCTGCTGGCTCCCGCGCCCGGCCCCGGCGAATGATCAATAACGGAAGGTCAGCGATGCGCTGAAGTTGCGCCCCGGCTGACTATAGGCATTGACCACGCTGGTGTCTGTTACGCCCCTCACATCGCCCCACCACCAATAGGTCTCGTCCGTCAGGTTGAAGGCGCCCACGCGCAGCGCAAGCATGTCCGTGACGTTCCAGTAGGCGGTGAGATCGAGCAGGGCGAAGGAAGGTGGGCGGAACAAGGCGGGGGAGGAAACGTCACGCAGGTCTTTTCCATCAACGAACGTGGCGATCAGTTGGCCGCCGAAGCGCCCTTGCGGATCGTCGAAGGTGAGACCGGTGACAAGCTTGGCAGGATCAATGCTCTCGAGGGCGGAAGATGTGGAAGCGCGCACCTCGCCGTCAGATTTCGACGCAGCCACGCGCACGCCCCATCCGGAGTCCCACAGCGCGTCGAGGCGCGCCTCGGCGCCGGTCACGCTCACGTCGGTCAGGTTCACATATTGATAGATGGCGGGGTCGGTGGGCGTGAAGCTTCCCCCGACCACTTCCTGAGAGATGAAATCCTCGTAGTCGGCTGCGAACACGGTGACGCCGGCGGACCATGACCCGCCCATCCAGTTGACATCGCGCAGCCGCACGCCGCCTTCGATCGATGTGCTGGATTCGGGTTTCAGGTCGGGATTGGCGATCGAGGTGTAGCCGAACGCAAGATTGGAGAACCCGGCGTTCACCTGGCTGGGCGAGGGCGCCTTGTACCCGGAGGCATAGTTGAGAAAGGCGCCGAACCATTCGGTGGGGTCGACTGCGACGCCCAGCTTGGGAGAGAACCGGTCATCCTCGGACCCGGCGGCCGGGAGGCCATCCGGATACAGCGCGTCGGGTTTCGGGGTCAGCTCGTAGGAGTCGTAGCGTAGTCCGGGATAGAAGCGCAGCGTGCCGTCCAGAAAGCTGATCTCATCCTGAACAAAGACGCCCGCGAGCATGTAGTCAGTGAGCGGAAACGAGCGTGTGGGGAAGGTTTCGCCATACGGCGGAACGGTGCCGTCCCGAATGCTGTCTTGCGTGGTCTCCGACCAGTCGGCGCCGAAAATCAGTTGGTGGGCGGACGCCCCGGCTTCGAAGCCGCCTTCGACCTGAGTGTTTACGCCCCAGACATCGTTGTCGAACGTGTTGGAGCGTGTGCGATCGGCGAGCGGGTCGCGATCCTCGGCCGTGAACTGAACCGTCTCGCTCTTCTGGTTGTAGAGGCTCCATTTGGCTTGCTTGAAGAAGCTTTCGCCGAAATCCACGGTGTGATCGAACGCGATACGCGTGCGAGCCGTCGTATCATGCGCTCTGAGATCAACTGTGGCTGATGTCACATACGGAGGAGCCGCGGGCTGCCGGCCGGTCAAGACGTTCACGTCGGTTTCGCTGTCCATCGCGTCGACGATCAGTCTGAAGCGGTGATGTTCTCCCGGCGAAAAGACCACCTTTCCGAGATAGGAGTTGGAGGAATTGTCTGTCGGGTTGGGCTCCGTACGCGTCGCTCCCTCGCCGCCGACCTCGCCCTGATTGTCGAGTTCGTGGCCGTCGCGGCGGGTGTAGGCCAGCATTGTCGACCAGTCGCCCGTTTGCGCCGCGCCGATCAAGCTGTTCGCCCAGCTGTCGTCGGCCGACGCGTATGCGCTGCGCGCACGCAGACCGAACGCATGACCGTCCTTGATCAGATCATCGGGGTCACGGGTGATGAAGCTCACCGCGCCCGCGACGCCGTCGCTGCCGTAGAGCGCTGACGCCGGTCCGCGGATGATCTCGACAGATTTCAGGAGATCCAGGTCGACATAGTCGCCGCGGCCGTTGACCTGAGGGCCGAAACCGTAAGCGTCGGGCAGGCGCACCCCGTCTGTCTGAATCAGAACCCGGTTGCCTTCCAGTCCGCGAATGTTGAAGCCGGAATTTCCGTCGCGGCCCGTCGAACCGAGCGCGGCGCCGAAACGCGCAGGCGAGGTGCGGACCGAAACGCCGGGTTCGAAGCGAACGAGATCCTTGATGTCTGTCGCCAACTCGGCTTCGATTTC
>JAWKVD010000021.1:0-61289 GCA_041398225.1 Hyphomonadaceae bacterium
CGCGCGCCCAGCAGCGCCTGCGTGAAACGCGCCGTCGATCCCTTGCCGTTCGATCCCGTGACCACGATCGAGCGCCGCGCCAGCGCCGCCGTGTCGATGCCGTGCGCGTCGTAGAAGCGCTGAATGCGGTGAAGGCCGATGCCGTCGCCGAATTTTTCGAGGCCGAACATCTACGCCTCCAGCAATTCGGTCAGCATCCGCGTCCACAGCGCGCGGATGATGTCCATGCGGCCCGCCGTCTCCAGCGTGCGCAATCCGGGATTTCCGTTCACCTCGATGATCACGAGGTCCGACAGGTCGCGCTCCGGCGAACGGTCGAAAATGTCGACCGCCGAAACGCGCAGACCGATCGCCTGCGTCGCCGCGCGCGCCAGCGCCAGCAGCGGCGGCGGCACGGTTTCGCTGATCGTCTCGACGCCGCCTGCGGCCGAAAGATTGCGGCGGCCGGGCAGGGCGATGCGCTCGCCGCGCGCCGGCGTCGCGCCCCGGTCCAGGCCGGCCGCGTCCAGCACGTTCAGCGCAACCGGCGACACCCCGCTGCCGTCCAGCGCGGCGTTGTGCCGGCCCAGCAACTGCTCCAGCGTCGATGCGCCGTCGCCCTCCAGTATGGCCGGCAGCTTGGCCGACCAGAACACGCCCTCGCCGTCCTGCACGACCACGCGGTGCTCGTCGCCCGTCACCACCTCCTCCACCAGGAAGGACTCGAAGTCGCGCGCCGCGCGCTCGGCATAGTCGAACAGCGCCGCTTCGTCGGGAACCAGTTCGGCGAGATTGCCGCGTCCGCCCGCATTGGGCTTGCAGAACACCGGATAGCCAAGCTGCGCGGCGAAGGCGGCGGCGTCCTCCACCTCGCGGCCCGGCCCGCGCATCTGCACGCGCCGCTTGTGCGCGAAGAACAGCCCGCCATGGATCACCGGCAGGCCGGCCGCGCGCAGAACCGATTTGGCGTGGGATTTGTCGCGGGCGATGGTGTAGGGCGTCGCCCCGTTCACCGGATAGGTGCACACGCCATACGCCCCCGACAGCACCGAGCGCTCGCCGCGCGCGATCCGGAACAGGTATCCGCCGCCATTGTCGAGGTCCTCGAACGCCGCGCCGATGGCGTGGGCGGCGTCCATGGCGTAGCGGGCTGCGTCAGGCAGGGACATGCGCGCGCGTTTAGCCGGGGTTTCGGCCCCAGGGAAGGGAGCGCGTCGCGGTCGTGCGGTTCGCGCGTCTACTCGCCCACGGTGTACTTCTTCACCAGCCGGTAGAGAAACTCGCGTCCTTCCATCAGCGATTTCACGCGCATCTTCTCGTTGAGCCCGTGCGCGTTGGATTCGCCCGGCGCCGCGAAAATGCCAGAGACGCCATAGGTCGGAACGCCCGCGGCGTTCAGGAAGCGGCCGTCTGTGGCGCCCGTCGCCATCGCCGGCACCACCGGAACGCCGGGGAACATCTCCGCCGTCAGGCTCTCGACCGGGTTCATGAACGCCGAATCCAGCTTGGGCGCGGGCGCGCTGGTCTCGGGTTCGTCGGCGAAGGTCACCGACACCTGGTCGTCCGCGATGCCCTTGATGAGCGCCTGGCGGATCTCTTCCGGCGAATGTCCGGGGAAGATGCGGCAGTTGACGTTGGCGGTCGCGCGCTGCGGCAGCGCGTTGGGCGCATGGCCCGCGTCCACCATCGTGCCGACGCAGGTCGTGTGCAGCAGCGCGTTGTAGGTCGGGTCTTCCTTCAGCGCCGCGATGGCCTCGGCGTCCATCGAGGGCGCCTTGCGCATCGCCTCGGCGATCGGACCTTTCTCGAGATCGGCCATGCGCGTGAAGAAGGTGCGCGTCGCATCGTTGAACTCGATCGGGAAATCCATCTCGCCGACGCTCAGAAGCGCCTTCGAGAGATGGTAGATCGCATTGTCCTTCTTGGGCCGCGAGGAGTGCCCGCCCGGATTGGTCACTTCAAGCTTGAAGTCCTGGTACAGCTTCTCGCCGGCCTGCACGCCGTTGAAGAGATAGGCGTCGGTCTTTTCGTCGATCACCCCGCCGGCGCCCTCGTTAAGCGCGAACGCGGCGTCGACAAGGTCGGGATGGGTGTCGACCAGCCACTTCACGCCGACCCGTTCGCCGATGCCTTCCTCGCCGCAGGTCAGCGCCAGCTTGATCGAGCGCTGCGGTTTGAACCCTTCCTGCTTGTAGCGGACCATCGCGTCAGTCCAGATCGCCGCCATCGCCTTGTCGTCGGATGCGCCGCGCGCGTAGAAATATCCATCCTCCTCGCTCAGCACGAACGGGTCGCGCTCCCAGTCCTCGCGCTTGGCCTCCACCACGTCGATATGAGCCAGAAGCATGATCGGCTTCAGCGAGGGATCGCTGCCCGGCAGCGTCGCGATCAGATTGCCGTCCTGCGGCCAGCCGGGTTTGGCGATCACCAGCGTGTCGCTTTCGGGATAGCCGGCGGCGAGCAGGCGCGCCTGCATCGCCTTGGCGGCGTTGGTGCACGAGCCTTCCGAGGCGGTGGTGTTGATCTCGATCAGCTCTTTGTAGAGGCCGCGAAACGCCGCCTCGTCCTGCACCTCGGGATAGCTCGCCTTCGCGGGCGTCTTGGCGGGCGATTTGGCGGCGGCCTCGGGCGCGGCGGCGGGCGCCGATGCGCTCTGGCTTGCCGGGGCGTCGCCGGCGGTCGCGCAGGCCGCGAGAGCGAAGACGGAGAGACTTGCGGCGAGAACGGTCTTGAGGCGCATCGGATTTCCCTTCGTTGACGGGGAAGGAAATCACGCCTCGCCGCGTGCGCCAAGGATGGCGCGCGCAATTCGGCCCCGGATACGAAAAAGGCCCGAACCGCGTGCGCGTGTCCGGGCCCTTTTACTCAGGAATGTTCGCCTAGAGCTTGGAGGTCAGCTCCGGCACGACCTGGAACAGGTCGCCGACAAGGCCGAAATCCGCGATCTGGAAGATCGGGGCTTCTTCGTCCTTGTTGATGGCGACGATGATCTTGGAGTCTTTCATGCCGGCGAGGTGCTGGATGGCGCCCGAAATGCCGACCGCGACATAGAGCTCCGGAGCGACGACCTTGCCGGTCTGGCCGACCTGGTAGTCGTTCGGCGCATAGCCGGCGTCCACCGCGGCGCGCGAGGCGCCGACCGCGGCGCCGAGCTTGTCGGCCAGCGGCAGGATGTACTGCTTGAACTGCTCTTCGGAGGCGAGGGCGCGGCCGCCGGAGACGACGCGCTTGGCCGAGGCCAGCTCCGGGCGATCCGAAGCGGCGACTTCCTCGCCGACGAAGGCCGATTTGAACGGGCCGGCCGGCGCCGCGACGGTCTCGACAGCGGCCGAACCGCCGTCGCCCGCCGCCGTGAACGCGGTGCCGCGAACCGTGACGACTTTCTTCGCGTCGGCGGATTTCACCGTCATGATCGCGTTGCCGGCGTAGATCGGGCGCTCGAAGGTCGAGGCGTCGATCACGTCGGTGATGTCGGAGAGCTGCATCACGTCGAGCTTGGCGGCGACGCGCGGCGCGATGTTCTTGCCGTTGGTCGTGGCCGGCGCGAAGAACGCGTCATAGCCGGACATCAGCGGAACCACGAGCGCTTCGACCGACTCGGCCAGCAGGTGGCCGAACACTTCGGCGTCGGCGTGCAGCACCTTGCGGACGCCCGCCAGCTTGGCCGCTTCGGCCGCGGCGGCGCCGGCGTTGTGCCCGGCGACCAGAACGTCGATGTCGCCGCCGAATTTCTGCGCGGCGGCCACCGTTTTGGCGGTGGCGTCGTTGAGAGAGGCGTTGTTGTGCTCTGCGAGAACGAGAACGGCCATGATCAGATGGCTCCTGCGGCTTTGAGCTTGGCGATCAGCGTGTCGACGTCGGCGACTTTCTCGCCGGCTTCACGCTTCTTGGGCTCGGTGACCTTCACGACGCTCAGGCGCGGCGTGGTGTCGACGCCGTAGTCGGCGGGCGACTTGGTGTCGATCGGCTTCTTGCGCGCCTTCATGATGTTCGGCAGCGAGGCGAAGCGCGGCTCGTTGAGGCGCAGGTCGGTGGTCACCACCGCCGGCGTCTCCAGCTTCACGGTCTGCAGGCCGCCGTCGACTTCGCGGGTCACTTTCAGGGCGTCGCCGTCCTTTTCGACCGCCGAGGCGAACGTGCCTTGCGGCCAGTCCAGCAGCGCGGCCAGCATCTGGCCGGTCTGGTTGCTGTCGTCGTCGATCGCCTGCTTGCCGGCGATCACCAGGCCGGGCTGTTCGGCGTCCACGATGGCCTTGAGGATCTTGGCGACGGCGAGCGGCTCAACCGCGTCGTCGGTCTGCACCAGGATGCCGCGGTCGCCGCCCATGGCGAGGCCGACGCGGATGGTTTCCTGGGCCTGGGCCGGGCCGATCGAGACGATCACGATCTCGCTGGCGATGCCCTTTTCCTTCATGCGCACCGCTTCTTCGACGGAGATTTCGTCGAACGGGTTCATCGCCATCTTTACGTTGGCGAGGTCGACGCCTGTCTGGTCGGGTTTCACGCGGGGTCGCACGTTGTAGTCGATCACCCGCTTGACGGGCACCAGCACCTTCATGGGTTCGCCTCTTTTTTCGGCTCAAGGAACAAGCAATGTCCTGGGGAGGCGGCAGGCGCACGTTCGCGCTGGCCGACGCCCTCCGGACGGGTCCGGGTTCGCTTATGGGTGTTGGGGCGCAAAATCAAGCGTCCGCCCGGTCGCATCTGGTCTGAATCCGGGTGAATTTTTCCCGGCCGGGTGCAGCTATACGGTGCGTCGCGGGTTTTTGTTCCGGAATTTTGGCGCTAGAACGCTTTTGTGCCTCTGGAACTCTTCAAACGTCTGCTCGGCGCGCCTTCGGGCGAACCGCTTCACCCCGACGACGCCCGGCGCGCGATCGCCGCCCTTCTGGTGATGGCGGCGCGGGCCGACAATCATTACGCCGACTCCGAACGATCCCTCATCGACCGCCTGCTGATGGAGCGCTACGGCCTCTCGGCCGAGGCCGCCCGCGCCCTGCGCGCCGAGGGCGAGGCCGCCGAGGAGGAGGCGGTCGACCACTACCAGTTCACCCGCGCCATCCGCGACGCCATCCCCCTCGAGGAGCGCCTCTCGATCATCGAGGCGCTGTGGAAGGTGGTGCTGGAGGACGCCGGCCGCGACGCCATGGAGGACACGCTGATGCGCCAGCTCACCGAAAGGCTGGGCCTGTCGCCGCGCGAATCCGCCGAGGCCCGCCAACGCGTTCAGGACGCCTGATCCGCGCCAGACCTGACCGAACCCGCACCCGACCCCGCCCCCCCATCGTCTGCAGACCAGACGGCTCAGCCGCCCTTCGCGTTCAGCGCGGCGGCGGCGCGCACCAGCGCCTTCAGCGCCCGCGCGTCGATCGTCTCGCCTTCGCGGATGTCGATGGCGCGGCGCGCATTGCCCTCCAGGCTGGCGTTGAACAGCCCTTTCGGGTCCTCCAGCGACGCGCCCTTCATGAAGGTCAGCTTCACCGCCGCCTTGTAGGTCTCGCCGGTGCAGAGAATGCCGCCATGCTCCCACACCGGCACGCCGCGCCACTTCCATGTCTCCGTCACGCCGGGCACGGCCTCGTGGATCAGCTCGCGGACACGGGCCAGCGTTTCCCCGCGCCAGTCGCCCAACTCCCTGATCCGCGCATCGATCTGCTCCGGAGCCGGGGCCGCAGTCGGCGCGTCTTTCCTGGCCATGCGCGAACCTCCCTATTCGATCCGGCTCAACAGCTGCTCCAGCTTGCCGAGGAAATTCCGCCAGCCGTACTGGGCGCCGTTGTAGGCCTGCGGCTGGTCCGGCTTGAATCCCGTCTGCTCCATGCGCAGCAGCGTACCGCCGTCCTTCGGCGTCAGCGTCCACGTCACGACCGTCTCGACGCCCATCGCCTCCCACGTATAGGAGACTTTCCGGTGCGCCTCGATCTCCAGCACCTTGCCGTCGACCGCGCCCCAGTCCGCCGTGAAGCGGAAGCGATGGCCCACCGCCGGGTTGAAGTCGGACGTCATCAGCCATTCCTCGATCAGGTGCGGCTGCGTCAGCGCGCGCCAGATCTTCTCGGGCGGGTGCGCCATCTCGCGTTCGATAACGACGGAGCGGGTTTCATGCGCGTCGGGAGAGGTCATTGGTCCATCCTCTTGAGAAGGTCTTCGAGGGCGTCGATGCGTTCTTCCCAGAACGCGGCGTAGCGGCCGATCCACCCCACCAGCGGCGCCAGCCCTTTGAGGTCGGCGGAGTAGTGGGTTTCGCGGCCCGCCGGCCGGTCGGTCACCAGCCCGGCCTCCTTCAGCACCCGCAAATGTTTCGAGACGGCCGGCTGCGAGATCCCTGCGCCGTCGGTCAGCGCGCGCACCGTCAGCTCGCCATTGGCGCACAGCTGCTCGAACAGCGACCGTCGCGTCGGATCGCCGAGAGCCCTGAAGATCGTGTCCGGCAGGTGCGTCATGCCAAATACATAACTCGCCAGCTATGAAACCGCAAGACATAACCCTCAAGTTATGAATTCTGGCGCCATGGACCCCTGTCACCGCTGTCGTCCACGGCTGTCATCCCGGGCAGAGCGCAGCGGACAGGATCGACTTTCAATGAAGACAAAAGGGCGGCTTTTCGCCGGTAACGGACATTGGAGGCGCTACCAGACGCTCAACGTCACGGACTAGGCTGCGCCGCCGCCAATATCACCTGATCGGCGTCTCTTAAGAGCAGATCAACGACTTTGTGAACCTGGCGTCTGACAACAGCGCCGACCATCCGTCGACCGTAAAATCTGCGTCGATCCGCCGGGGTCCCTTTCACCCAGAAGCTCAATATGGTCATAGCCAAGAATCTCGTTTGCCCGTGTCCAGAAACGCTCCCAGTTTTTTCGCGTGTGTATCTCGGCAGCGTTCGCTTCCAGTGCTCGAACCCATCCGCAGATGTCTGGGCTGGCCACTACCGGCTCCGCCATCAGGAAGACCCCATCATCGTGCAGCAATGCGGATACGTCGCGCAATACGCTTAGCGCCTGCGGCTTTCCTACAGGCACTGATGCAGCGCGTTAACGTTGCCACCACGCGATACGGAAGACAATCCGGTCGAAAGCGCCTCGTCATTGAGATCGCGTATGACGACGTTTCCTGGATCCTTTGCGTGCGTTTTCGATCCTGCACATGGACGCCAGAAACAGGATCTCGGTCTGTGCAATCGATCTGCGCGTTCGGAAACTGCATTGCAATCATACAAACCGACATCGCCAGGGACCTGCTACAAGTCGAGCACACGGATCGGCGCGTCCGTTGGGAACAGTACGACCGATGCAATCAATTTCAAGTCCGGAACGAGCGCAAGCATGTTGATCCACCAGCTCAACCAATTCATCGACGTAGCCGTCAAGTCGCGCTTCAGTTTATACAGGTCGATTGGCGGGGCTTGCAAGATTGATGTCTCCTGTCTGGCGCGATGACGCCGAATGCATAGCCGGTCCGCCAATTGTGGTATTGAAGGTTTTACCCCACAGGGCTGTCAGGCATTCGGAGCGGCATTCCGGAGAAACGCCGTCGGCGTTGTACCTGCAAATGCGCGAAACTCACGGATGTGGGCCTGATCAGCATAACCGCAGATCGCCGCCAGGTCCGCCGGATTCACTTTGCGGATGTTTTGGGCGCAATCATCACTCGATACAATGAAGGGACGATTCGCGGGCTCGCCTGGTTCGTTTCGAGTAAGTCCGTCGATCAGACGTATCGCGTGATTGAATCCGGAATATCCGTGCAGCGGTCAGGAACAATCCCGATCTGCATGCGAAATTTTTCGATCAGCACACGTCGACTGCATTCGAGTTCCTCGGCGAGCGTCCCGATTGCAGCGCGGCCATCAGTTGTGACAAGCCTTTGCCATGCAGAGCCGAGTTCCCTTGACTTTGAGGCTTCAAGTACGCGTTCGGCGATCAGCAGTCCGCTGGCTTGGATCCGCGTATCCCAGTCTGGCATTGATGCCGCGCTGATTGATGTCCGAGTCGAGCGCAGGTTCGATTGAACGCAGATCAACGGTCGAATTTGCGATGAGGTGCATTGGCAGACGAAGGAACAGATGCGCCAATTGGCGTGAATCTCGCGATCGTAATGCGTTCGCCAAGCTTCTGCAGTCTGGAGTGTTTCCTGTAGGCCCGACGATCCACGCTCCATCCGTACTGTCCAATCAGATTCTCCACGGTGCCCCGTCGACGATGAGGCGCCCCGAAGTTGAGGGAAAAGCGGAATTTCGGTTGAGGAAGATGAAGCTCTTCAACGCGCGTCAGCAGGAGACTTGAACAGGCATACCCTTTCAATGTACGGCCGGGCCGCGGGTGCATCCGCTGGATCGTTCGCCATTCTCGAACGTGCCTGTCTGGGTATTTTGTCCCACGCAATACCGCCGATGGCGATTACCGCTAGTCTTATCATGCGTCGGTAAATGGATGGACACCGAATTTGCGAGAGAACGGCTGCCATAGGCCAATAGCGGACAGACGCCAAAGAGCTATCCGACCCACTTTGTTTCGCCCGCATATTTCTCCTCGCGCCTGGCGCGGGGGAGGTTCGGAGACGTCTCCGAGTCCATCGAATGTCGAAGTAAGCCGGCCGACGTGTGGAGGTCGCCATAGTCCGCTCCGGTTTGTCCGACGAGAGATCGAACGAGGAACCGACAGCATCCGGGTTCGCCCGGAAGGACGCGGCTTCAGCCTGCAAGGCAGGCTCCGGGGTGTCGAAACCGGGGTTCCAGGTCGCGGAGAGATCTGCGCGGGTCCAGGATGCGGAAATGGGTCAAATGCTGGACGTGGGCCGTGCGATCTCAGACCATCGAGACGCAACCGGTGTTCCCCAGCCAAACCCGCCAGCCGCACCGGATCTCAAACCGGCCGCGGGGCGCGTGGGCGTCACGTCTATCGCCAGCCCAACTCCCCGCAAGGAGCGGCTGGCAACTTACCCGGCGCGGCCCCACGCGCCCCGGCCTCCCCATGCTTCTGCGGACTTGAACGCGAAGCCAGCCCTTCAGGCGGGGAGGCGACCGCAGCATCCCGGATGGCCTACGGCCAGTCCGAACGCGCCCGTTTGCGTGGACTTGAACACGCAAACCACAAAACAAGTCGTGGACTTGAACGCACAAGCCAAAATGCAAGCCGCGCGCGCCGACCACGGCCCCAACGACCGGAGCCGCCTACTGGCCCGCCGACTGGTTGGTGAAGATCAGCGGCGTCGACAGATTGTTTGACGGCGCCGCCTCAAGGTCGGCCAGTCTCAGCCAGTCCTGCTGCGGCTGGCCCAGCTCCATGTCCAGCCAGGTCGGCAGGATCTTCGCCGCCCGCGCGCCGCGCGTGTTCGACAGGATGGCGATGCCCGACTTGCGCTCGGGGATATAGGCGATCTGGATCAGATAGCCTTCGACGCTGCCGGAATGGGCGATCACCCGCGTGCCGCCATAGGTCATCACCCGCCAGCCGAGACCGTAGCCCGTGTCCGACACCGGCATGTGCAGCGCCGCCTGGCGGCGCGTTTCCGCCGGCGTCTTGATGCGCGGCGCGCGCAGCGTCTCCAGCACCGGCTCGGGCACCACGTCGGGGCGCTCGCCGGTCTGCGCGCCGAGCCACACGGCCAGATCCGACAGGCTGGCGTTGACGCCCGCCGCCGCCGGAACGTGATAGTAGGCGTCCTTGACCGGGGTCGGGACCCACGCGCCGTCTTTCAGGATGTGGGGGCGGGCCCAATTGCCCGTCGCGCGCAGTCCCGACAGGCCGACCGAGGCCGACTTCATGCCGAGCGGATCGAAGATGCGCTCCTTCAGGCGCTGCGCGAAACTCTCGCCCGTCGCCTTCTCGATCACCGTGCCGATCATGTCGAACGAGGCGTTCTGGTAGGTGTAGCAGGAGCCCACCGGGCACACGAGCCGGACCGACTTGTAGCGGTTGAGGATTTCCAGCGGGGCCGTGCCGGCCTCCAGCAGATTGTCGTAGGCGAAGGGCGGCAGCCCCACCCGGTGCGAGAGAATATGCTCCACCGTCACCGCGTCGGTTTCCTTGCGCGAGGGCAGACGGAATTGCGGCACCGACGCCGAGACCTTGTCGGTCAGCGAGAACCGCCCGTCGGCGATCTCCATGGCCGCCAGCGTGGCCGCGAAGCCTTTCGAGACCGAGGCGAGGCGGAACACCGTGTCGGGGGTCACCGGTTCGCGCCCACCCGCTTCGCGCACGCCCCAGGTTTTCATGAACTCGGCGCGCCCGTCCCGGACCACCGCGACGCCGAGGCCGACGAAATCGGGCGATTTCTCGAACGCTTCGTCGAGCGTCGCCTCGAAACTGGCGAGGTCCTGGGCGTGGCGGGTGAGTTGCGCGCTGGCCGGCGCGACTGCGCCCGCCGTGCAGGCGAGGGTGAGAAAAAGGAAGACGAGCATCTGGCGCATGGCCGCAAGATTCCTCGGATTCAGGGCGAAATCTTGGAGACGGACACGCCCGGTGCAGTTCGAAAGCAGCCGGACGAAAAGACAGACTCTACCGGTTTGCGCCCGGCGTCCACTTCACGTCGTCCGCCCCGTCGCCATTGGCCCGGCGCGCGGCGACGAACAGGAAGTCCGACAGCCGGTTGATATAGGCCAGCGCGGCGGCGGAGACTTTTTCGCCCTCGCTGGCCGCCAGCATCGCCATCGTGCGTTCGGCGCGGCGCGAGATGGCGCGGGCGACATGCAGGTGCGCCGCGAGCGGGCTTCCGCCCGGCAGCACGAAGCTGTCGAGCGGCGGGATGGCGGCGTTCATGGCGTCGATCTCGGTTTCCAGGCGTCTCACCTGGGTGTCGAGAATGCGCAGGGCTTCAAAGCCCAGCGGCTTGTCGCGTTCGGGCGTGGCGAGATCGGCGCCGAGGTCGAACAGGTCATTCTGGATGCGCGCCAGCATGGTGTCGAGGTCGGGGTCCGCGCCCGCGTGCAGGCGCGCGACGCCGAGGGCGGAGTTGGCCTCGTCCACGGCGCCGTAGCTGTCCACCCGCAGGTCGTGCTTGGCGACGCGTTCGCCGGTGGCGAGCCCCGTCGTGCCGTCGTCTCCGGTGCGGGTGTAGATCTTGTTGAGTTTGACCATGGTCCGACTGTCGCCGCCGCCGACTCGCGGGTCAAGCGCCGCGCCCCGCAGGCCGCTACATACGGGCCGCTACATACAGGCCGCTACATACAGGCGGGGTCTATTTGAAGGCGCCGGCGAAATACCCGATCGCGACCAGGATCATCACCGCGATGAACTGGAACAGCACCCGCATCCGCATCAGGTGGTTGGAGCGCGACCGCGCGTTCGCGTCGGTCCGCACCAGATTGGCCACGCCGATGGCGAGCACGATGAGCACCGCGGCGAGGGCGGCGTAGAAAGCGTAGGCGAGCCAGACTTGCATCAGGTCTCTCTAGGCCGGTCCGGGGCGTCCGCCAAGGGCGTCACTTTGACGGACTGTCGGAACAGACTGCCGGGACGGGCGTCGCCAGGTCCCTGGGACCGGCTCAGTTGGAGTAATCGAACCTCTGATCGGACCACACCAGCCTCTCGAAATTCAGGGCCGCGCGCAGAGCCACGATCATTTTCTGGGTTTTGTCGACGCCGCAGCCCGCGTCGTAGACGACCGTCTTCTCCTTGCCCGTTTCGGTGCGCCAAGTGACCTGCACGGTCGGCGCGTCAGGGTGGCAGATGCCAAGCGTTTCGGGGGTCTGTTTGGGCTTCATCGCCCAGAAACCGGCGTCTTCGAGCGCGCTCTGGGCGCCGCTCCACGCCTCCGGTCCGAGTTGTCCGGTCGTCACGCCGGTCGTCTTCACGAAACGCACGCCGTTGAGAACGTAGGAGCCATCGCCATGCAGCGTCATGTCGTAGACCGGGCAGGTGGTCGGGCACGCCCCCTCCGACAGCACGATGACAGGATCGTCAGGTTGAGCCTGTATGACGCCCTGCTCGCCGCCCGAACAGGCCGTCACCACGCTGACGGCGACCAGCGCGAGCATCGGAAAAAGCGGCGATCTGTCTCGATTCGACATCGCGGCAGCTTATGTCCGGTCAGCGGAAATGGCGAGATAGC
Source organism: Hyphomonadaceae bacterium (assembly GCA_041398225.1). Classification (GTDB taxonomy): domain Bacteria; phylum Pseudomonadota; class Alphaproteobacteria; order Caulobacterales; family Hyphomonadaceae; genus JAWKVD01. The sequence goes on from JAWKVD010000021.1 coordinate 12,031, forward strand.
GGGGCCATCTCGCCGTCTTCTCGCTCGCCGGTCCCTAGCTGGCGGGTTTGACGAAGCGGACCAGGAACTGGTCCGTATGCCGTCGGACCGAGGGATCGAACACCATCTTGGTGTGATCGTCTTCCGGGTTGGCCAGCAGATCGCTTTCCGCGCCGACGGCGAAGCCCGCCGCCGCTGCGTCGGCCTTCACGATCGCCGGATCGATGCGATGCAGCGTCCCGCCGGTTTCAGAGCCGGCCCCGGCCGCCGCCGCATGGTCGAGCACGATGAAACGCCCGCCCGGTTTCAGAACCCGGAACACTTCGGCGTAGGAGGTTTGAACGTCGCCGAGGCCGTCCGGGAAAGCGTCGGTCTTGTAGAAGAGTTCGTGCGGGCCGAGCACCCAGGTCACGACGTCGACGGAATTGTCGGGCGCGTCGAGCTGGTCGAAATGTGTCTTCACCAGCGTCACGTTCGGCAGGCGGTTGTCGGCGAGGCGCGCCTCGACGGCTTCACCCGCGAAGCTGTCGAACTCCGGCGGGTTCTGCATCAACACCTTGCCGTCCGGACCGACGGCGCCGGCGAACAGCTCGGTGTAGTAGCCCGAGCCCGCTTCCAGTTCGAGCACCGCGTCGCCGGGCAACAGGCCGATGAAGGCCAGCGTTTCGGCGGTCTTGCGCGCTTCATCGTCCGCGGCGTCGTCGGCCGGCCGGCCGGGCGCGGTCAGCAGGGCGGCGTAATCCGGGGCTGGCGCGGGCGCAGCCGTTTCAGCGCTTTCGGTCGGCGCGGCGGTGTCGGTGGTTTCGGAACAGGCGGCGAGAGCGAGCAGCGCGACAAGCGCGCCCGCGGAGGCTTTCAGGCCGGCTTTGCGAAGGTGCATGCTGGGGCTCCCTGGCTCTTGTTCGACAGGCGCTTGGCGCACCTGTCAGTCCGGTTTGACGAAACGGAACAGGAATTGATCGGTGTGACGGCGAACGTCGGGCGCGAACACCATCTTGGTGCGATCGTCGTCCGGATTGGCGAGCACGTCGCTCGCTCCGGAGAAGGTCAGCCCCGCCTGTGCGGCCAGGGTCTTCACGACCGCCGGATCGATGCGGTGGATCGTGCCGCCCGTGGTTGTCGGCGCGCCGGCTTCGGCGGCGTGGTCCATCGCGATGAACTGCCCGCCCGGCTTCAGCACGCGTGCGATCTCGGCATAGGTCGCCTCGACGCCGCCAAGCCCGGTCGAGTCCTTCGGCGTGTAGTAGAGCTCGTGCGGGCCGAGGATCCACAGCACGGTGTCGACCGACGCGTCGGGCGCCTCCAGCTTGTCGAAATGGGTCTTGGTGATCACCGCGTTGGGAAGGCGCCCGGCCTCGCCGCGCGCCGCGAAGGGCGCATCGCCATAGGCGAACTCGGGCGGGTATTGCACGATCAGCTTGCCCTCGGGGCCAAGCGCCGCCGACAGGATTTCAGAATACCAGCCGCGTCCGGCCTCCATTTCGAGAACCGTGTCGCCGGGACGGATGCCGGCGAAGGCCAGCACTTGCGCAGGCTTGCGGGCCTCGTCGTCCTTGCGGTCTTCGTCGCTGCGGGCGGGGTCGGCGAGAATGGCGGCGTAGTCGGCCGCAACCAGCGGCGCCGGCCGGTTGTCCCGGGCCGGATTGGCTGTCGCGCAGGCGGCGAGCGCCAGCGCCAGCAATCCGTACGCCGTCTTGAACGCCTTTGAACCGCGAATCATTACCCACCCTCCCAGCGCATCCATTTGAAGTCTCGTGCGCTCTGTGCGGGTCATCGCACGCGCGAGGAGACTTGGAAAGTCCATCACCCCGCCCGCGACCCCGCCCGCGTCGGCCGGCGCCGACCGGCGAAGGTCGCCAATGTTTGAAGGGCGCGGGGAAGAACGAGCCTTGATACCCGGGGCGCATCCGGTAGGCTCACGCAAAATTACAGGTGCGCCGTCAGCGAGACCCTCGGTCACGCGGCGAGCGTGCCGGGTTGCAGCAGGCATTACGCTAGGGAGGCGTCGATGAATCAGAAACTTCGCATCATGTCGTTTGCGGGCGCGGCGGTCGCTGCGCTGTCGTTCGGGCTTGCGGTCTCCGTCGCGCCGGCTGTCGCCGACGTAGCGGGCGAGGCGCCGGCCAAGGCCAAGCGCCCGGACCTGACCGGCTTCTGGACGAACGCGTCGCTGACGCCGTTGTCGCGCGCCCGGGGGGTGAGCGATCTGGTGGTCGACGAAGAAACCGCCAAGAAGATCGCGGCGAGCACGGCGGTCGCGGGCATCTCCTCCGAGGACCCGGACTTCAACGACACGGGCTATTCCGACCCCAACAAGGGCGCGCCGGAAAAGGGCGGATCGGACTTCGGCCTCAAGGGCTATGACAAATTCTGGGTTACGCCCGGCGACAACCTCGCCAAGGTCAAGGGCGAGTACCGCACCTCCTACATCGTCGATCCGCCGAACGGGCAGATCCCCTTCACGGCCGCCGCGAAGCCGGTGCTGGCCGAGCGCGCCAAGGGCGGCGTGCGTTACGTCACCGGCATCGGCGGCAACGCCGGTCCGGAAGACACCAACATTTCCGAACGCTGCCTGATCGGCTTCGGCCAGACCGGCGGTCCGGGCATGTTGAGCGTGCTCTACAACAACACCCACCAGATCGTTCAGTCGCCGGGCTATGTGACCATCGTCGTCGAGATGGCTCACGACGCCCGCATCGTGCCGATCTTCGACACCGCCGAGGAGGCGCGCGCCAATCACAAGCCGTCGGCCATCAAGCCGTGGCTGGGCGACAGCGTCGGCTGGTATGAGGACAACGCGCTGGTCATCGAAACCCGCAATGTCAACCCGCAGCAGCAGGCCGCCGGGGCCTTCCCGATGACCGACAAGACGGTCGTCACCGAGCGCCTCACCCGCTACTCGCCCGACGAAATCTTCTACACCTTCACGGTCGAGGACCCGGTGCTCTACTCCCAGCCCTGGAAAGCCGAGCTGAGCTTCTACCCGGCGCAGGGCCGCCAGTTCGAATACGCCTGCCACGAGGGCAATTACGCCATGCCCGGCATGCTGCTCGGCGAGCGCCTCAAGGAGTGGGAAACCCAGGAAGCGAAAGCCAAGAAATAGGGTTCGCCCCAGCCGCAATCCCGAAAGTCCGGTCCGGCTAGGCGCTGGGCCGGACTTTTGCATATCCCCCTGTCGCGGTTTAGTGTCGGGGCGCCTCTGGGGGGCGAAATGCACGGGAGTCCCGTGAAAATGAGAGCATATGAGCGTTGAGAGTTTTCCGCCCGCAGGCGAGCAAGCGGGCGCCGATGGGATGACCCAGCTGCAGGATATGTGGCGGCGGCTGGCGGCGCGGGACCGCTATCGGCCCGCGCAGGACGCCGCTGACCTTCGGAACCTGCTGGCTTCCCTAGGGCCCGACGAGACGCCGCCGGACGTTCTCGCGCGCGTCTGGCGCAGCCTGTGCGGCGATGCCGCCGTGCGCGCCGGAGTGAAGGCGGTCTATGTCGGCGGCGGCGCGCCCGATCAGGCGCTGGAAGGCGCGCGCGGATTTTTCGGGTTTGGGCCGGCGATCGTGCCGGTGTCCGAGGTTCGCGACGCGCTGGAGCACGCCGAGGAGACGCCGGGCGCACTCGGATGTCTTCCCTGGCCGGAAATTCCCGGGCCCGGCCAGTGGTGGCCGATGCTCAACGAGAACCGCTTCAAGGCGCTGTCGATCGTCGGCGGATGGCCGTGCGAACCGGCGGGCGACGATGCGGCCTGCCGGATGGCGGTGATCGCCCGCATGCCGGTGGAGCCGTCCGGAAACGACGACATGCTGGCGACCGCCCACGACGACTCGCACACCGCCGAACGCGAACTTCAGGAGGCCGGGTTCGAGGGCAAGGTGGTCGCCCGCGCGCGCTCGCTGACCTTGATGCGGCTCCGCGGCTTCGTCGCTCCGGACGATCCGCGCCTTGATGCCGGGCGCCGTGCGGGTCTAGAGGGGTTCCGCATTGTCGGGGTGCTGCCCCGCTACTGACCTCCAGGAGTGCGGGCCGCCATGACCGAGAGACCTCAACCGCTTCCGCAGCTGGCGAAGGTGAACCGGTATGTGCCGGGCGAGGCGCCGAAACCCGGCGCGGGCAAGACCTTCAAGCTGGCGTCCAACGAAAATCCGCTCGGCGCGCCTCCGATGGCGAAGGACGTCTATGTGAAAGCGGCGGACCGGATCGACGTCTACCCGGACGGCGGGGCTGTCGCCCTGAAGGAGGCCATCGCGCGCCGCCACGGACTCCCGGCCGAACGTATCGCCGTGGGCGCGGGCTCCGACGAGATCTTCCTGCTGCTTGGGCGGGCCTATCTGGCGCCGGGCGACCAGATCGTCGCGACCAAGCACGCCTTCGCGATCTACGCCGTGATCGGTCAACAGCAGGGCGCCGAGGTGATCGAGGTCGACGAGAAGGACTTCGTCGCCGACGTCGACGCGATCCTTGCGGCGGTCACCCCGAAAACCAAGATCGTCTGGCTGGCCAACCCCAACAACCCGACCGGAACCTATATCCCGTTCGACGAGGTCAAACGGCTCCACGCCGGCCTGCCGAAATCCTGCCTGCTCGTGCTGGACGGCGCCTATGCGGAGTATGTGAAGAAGAACGATTACGCCGTCGGCCTGGAGCTGGCGGCCGAGAGCGAGAACGTCGTGGTCACGCGCACCTTCTCGAAAATCTATGGCCTCGCCGGCCTGCGGGTTGGTTGGGGCTTCGCGCCCGCCCATGTCATCGAGGCGATTGAAGGCGTGCGCATGCCGTTCAACGTCAACATCGTGGCGCAGTCGGCGGCCATCGCCGCGCTCGACGATCAGGACTTCCTGAAGCGCTCGCTGGAGCACAACGAACAGGAACTGGCGCGCCTCATCGCGGGCTTGCGCGAACTCGGCCTCGAAACGCTCGAAAGCGTGTGCAACTTCGCCGTCGCGAAGTTCCCGACCGAACCGGGGCGCACGGCGGCGGATGCGCTGGACTTCCTGAAGGCGCGCGGCGTGACGGTGCGGGGGTTGAAAGGCTATCGCATGCCCGATCACCTGCGCATCTCGGTCGGTACGGCCGAAGGCAACGACGCCGTGCTGGCGGGGCTGCGTGAGTTCCTGGCGAAATGAGCGAACCGGTGTTTCAGCGTATCGCCGTTATCGGCATCGGGCTGATCGGGTCGTCGATCGCGCAAGCCGCCCGCGAGAGCGGCGCGGCGGGAGCCGTTTCGATCTTCGACCGGGATGAAGCGACGCGCGCGCGCGCCGCCGAACTTGGTCTGGGCGAGGTCTTCGATACGCCTGAAGCGGCCGTGAAGGACGCGGATTGCGTGTTCCTGTGCGTGCCTGTGGGGGCGATGGGCGAGGCAGGCGCGGCCGCGCTCGCCGCGATGAAGCCGGGCGCCGTTCTCACCGATGTCGGATCGGTGAAGGCGAGCGTCGCGCGCGACCTTGGAGCGATCGCGCGTGAAGGCGTTCACATCGTTCCGGGTCACCCGATCGCGGGCACGGAGAAGTCCGGCCCGGACGCGGGCTTCGCCTCTTTGTTCCAGGGGCGCTGGTGCATCCTGACGCCGCTCGAAACCGACGACGTCGGATATCGTGCGGGCGTCGAAAGCCTGTCGGCGTTCTGGACGCGGCTGGGATCGCGTGTCGAGCTGATGGACGCGCAGCGTCATGATCTCGTGCTGGCGATCACCAGTCACGTGCCGCACCTGATCGCCTACAACATCGTCGCGACCGCCCACGACATGGAGACGGTGACCGAGGGCGAGGTGGTGAAATTCTCCGCCTCGGGCTTCCGCGACTTCACGCGTCTGGCGTCCTCCGATCCCACCATGTGGCGCGACGTTTTCCTCAACAACAAGGATGCGGTGATCGAGGTTCTGGGGCGGTTCACCGAGGACCTGATCGCGTTGCAGCGCGCCATCCGCTGGGGCGAGGCCGAAACCCTGTTCGAAACGTTCAGCCATGCGCGCGGCATTCGCAAGGCGATCATCGAGGCCGGGCAGGACACCGCCGACCCGAATTTCGGTCGCGACAAGAAAGACTGACGCCCCGCGCGTCTTCCGTGCGTGCACTTTGTCGGAGAGGGGCGTAGGGTCCGCTCGATAAAGATACATATCGAAGGGAGGACGTGATGGCCTACGAGGACATCGTGTATTCGGTTGAGAGCGGCGTCGCGACGGTGATGCTGAACCGTCCGGACAAGCTCAACGCATGGCGTCAGGAAATGGACCGCGACGTGCGCGCGGCGATGCGCGAGGCCAGCGGCGACGACAGCGTGCGCGTGATCGTGCTGACCGGCGCCGGGCGCGGCTTCTGCGCCGGCGCCGACATGGGCATGCTGCAATCCATTCAGGGCGAAGCGGAAGCGTCGGGAACGCGCACCGCGCGCACCTCCAGCGCGCGCGAACCCTTCGATCCCAATGCGCGCGAGGACTTCCAGAAGGAATACTCCTGGTTTCCGGCGGTTCCCAAACCGGTCATCGCGGCGATCAACGGACCCGCCGCCGGGCTTGGGCTGATCCTGGCGCTCTATTGCGATATCCGCATCGCCGCCGACACGGCCAAGTTCACCACCGCTTTCTCGCGGCGGGGATTGGTGGCCGAGCATGGGATTTCGTGGCTGTTGCCGCGTCTTGTGGGCTTCGGCGCGGCGGCGGACCTGTTGTTTTCGTCGCGCACCTTCGGCGCCGATGAAGCGAAGTCGTTGCGCCTGGTGGATCGGGTGACGCCAGCGGCGCATTTCGCCGAGGAGGTGACCGCTTACGCGCACATGCTGGCGAACGAGGTTTCGCCACGTTCATTGCGCGAGATGAAGCGCGAGCTGTGGAACGCGCAGTTTCAGACGCTTGGCGAGGCGATCGAGGCGGCCAACGGCGACATGCCGCCCAGCTTTCTGTCGGAAGACTTCAAGGAGGGCGTCGCCCACTTCGTCGAAAAGCGAAAGCCCCGCTTTACCGGGCGCTAGCTGGCCCGTTTGCCTCAATAGCGGGCCGCCGACCGTCATCGGGCGTTGAAACGCATACCGGCGTTGCGCGGCCGGCCGGAGCGGTGCTGATGTGCGTCGTGTCGGAGTCCGTGAAGCAGGAAGGGATCGGACATGCGCAGGCGAATCTGGTTGGCGGTCGCGGGGCTGGCGTTGGCGGCGTGTGAACCGCCCGAGCCGAACGGGACGGCCGGCGCCGAGGCGGTCGGGCCGGGGGACTATTCGGCGCTTGTCGAGGAGCCGTGGGGAGTCGCTGAAGCGAAAGCGGCCATGGCGCCGGGCGAAGGCACGGCGCGCGAGGTGGCGCGGCGCTATCTGGACCGGATCGCGGCCGTCGACGATGCGGGGCCGATGCTGAACGCGGTGATCGCCGTTAATCCCAATGCGCTGGAAGACGCCGTTGCGCTGGACGAAGCGCGAGCGGAGGGAGCCCCGGACGGACCGCTGTTCGGCGTGCCGATCCTGGTGAAGGATAATATCGAAACGCGGGACCCCGTCGCGACCACCGCCGGTTCGCTGGCGCTGGCGGAGAATTTCGCGTCGAAGGATGCGCCGGTGATCGCGCGTCTGCGCTCGGCGGGGGCGGTCATCCTCGGCAAGACGAACCTGTCGGAGTGGGCGAACTTCCGCTCCGACAAGAGTTCCTCGGGCTGGAGCGCGGTGGGCGGCCAGACCGCCAACCCGCATGCCTTGTTGCGCAACCCTTGCGGATCGTCGGCCGGTTCAGGCGCGGCGGCGGCGGCGGGCCTGTCGGCGGCGGCGATCGGCACCGAGACCGACGGCTCGATCATTTGCCCGGCGGCGCAGAATGGAATTGTCGGGATCAAACCCACCGTGGGGCTGGTGTCGCGAACCGGCATCATCCCGATCAGCGCCAGCCAGGACACGGCCGGACCGATGACCCTGACCGTCGCCGACGCCGCGTTGTTGCTGGGCGTGATGGCGGGCTCGGACCCGGAAGACCCCGCGACGGCCGAGGCGGACGCGCGCAAGCAGGACTACACCAGCGCTTTGAAGGCCGACGCCCTGCAGGGCCAGCGCATCGGCGTGGCGCGCTTCCTGGCGGGCTATCACGAAGGTACGGACCAGGCCTTCGAAGCGGCGCTGACGGAGCTGAAGGCGGCGGGCGCCGAGCTTGTCGACATCGACACGTTCGAAAATCGCGGGGCGATATCCGATGCCGAATGGATCGTTCTGAAATCGGAGTTTCTCGCCGGGCTCAACGCTTATCTCGCGACGACGCCGGACAGCGTGAAGACACGGACGCTGGACGATCTGATCGCGTTCAACGAGGCCGACGCGACCGAGCTTTCGATTTTCGGTCAGGAGATCTTCGTCGAGTCGGCGAAGGCGCCGGCATTGACCGATCCCGTCTACATAAAGGCGCGCGATGACGCCCGTCGTCTTGCCGGACCTGAAGGTATCGACGCGATGCTGAAACAGTACGATGTCGCTGCGATTGTGGCTCCCTCCGGCGGACCGGCATGGCTGACGGATCACCAGAACGGCGATCATTTCCTGGGCTCGGCGACGGCGTTGCCGGCGGTGGCGGGCTATCCGCACATCACCGTGCCGATGGGCCTGGCGGACGGAATGCCGGTTGGGTTGTCCTTCTTCGCCGAAGCATGGAGCGAACCCAAGCTTATCGGCTTCGCCTACGCCTATGAGCAGCGCACCAAGGCCCGCGTGACCCCGACTTTCGTCCCCGACGTCAACTGAGACGCGCTCCGCGGCGCCCGGAACCCCTGCCGGGCCTGTGCGTTTTGCGCCGGTATGCTGGCGCCAGCCGTCGACAGGGAGCGCAACGATGACAAAGGGATTCCGGAAACTGGTTCTGGGCGTCGCAATGATAGGACTTGCGGCGTGCGCATCGAGCCCAAGCTATCGCCCGGCGGCGACGGACGCGTCATCTGGCTACGCCGAAACGAAGATCGAGAATGACCGGTTCCGCGTCACTTATCGCGGCAAGCCGAACATGTCGGTGAAGACTGTTCAGGACTATGCGCTGATGCGCGCGGCCGAGCTGACGCTTCAGGAAGGCGGTGAATGGTTCGAAGTCGTCTCGCGCAACACCGAAGCCGACAAGAAGACCCGCACCTCGATCGATACCGATTTTGGGCCGGACTACACGGTGACGCGGTCCTGCGGGCTCCTCGGGTGCACCGCGCGTGCGACGCCTGTCCTCGCCAAGACCGAAACGGCCACGCGCGAAACCACGACGCTGTTCGAGCACACGATGGAGATCCGCATCGGCGAAGGCGACACGCTGGCCGGAGGGGCGTCTCACTATAACGCGCGCGAGACGCTCAAGAATCTGCGCGCCAAGCTGGGCTGAGCGCGTCCCGTACCGGGTGAGCGCCGGATGACGAACTGACGCGCAACCGCTATGCAGGTCCCCGGCGTCCAGTCCGGCGCGCCGGAGACGCGGAGAGCGATCGCGATGATCATTGTAACGGGCGCGGTCGTTGCGCGGCCTGAAACCTTCGAGCGGATCATGAGCCTGTCGCGCGAGCATGTCGCCCGCTCGCGCAGGGAACCCGGATGCATCAGCCATGAAGTCTGCGTTTCCGCCGACGATCCGCTGCGGCTGGTCTTCTTCGAACGGTGGACGGGCGCGGACGCGTTGAAGGCGCACTTTGCAGTCTCTGAATCGCGCGCCTTCGTGAGCGAGGTGCGCGCGCTGTGTGTGGGTGCGACAGAGATGCAGGTTTACGCCGCCAGCGAGGTTGCGGTCTGATCGGTTCGCTCTGATCAGGATCAAACGCCCGACCGCCGGCCGGGTACAGGCAGAAGCGCGCCGCAGCTGCATGAGGAGATTCGCGCTTGTCGACGAGCGACACCGGCCTCGATGTCTCGCCCTATGACCGCATCGGCGGGCGCGAGCCTGTGCGTCGCCTGGCGCATCGGTTCTACGAGATCATGGCGGACCGCGCGGACGCCGCGCCGATCCGGGCGATGCACAAGAGCGATCTCGGTCCGATCGCGGACAGCCTGTCCGAGTTTCTGATGGGATGGATGGGCGGCCCGCGCGACTGGTTCATGCGCGAAGACCGCCCGTGCATCATGGGTCTCCACAAGGCGTTGCCGATCGGTCCCGCCGAACGGGACCAATGGCTGGCCTGCATGCGTCAGGCGATGGACGAGACGATCGACGACGCGGAGTTGAAGTCGATGCTGGACGCCGCCTTCACACGCATGGCGAACGCCATGCGCAGCTCCTGAGGCTCAGTTTCGCAGCCGCAATTCGAGATAGAAGGTGCGGCCCTGTTCGGGAAAGCCGTCGACCAGCTGGTAGTCGCTGTCCGTCAGGTTGCGTCCTCCCACGAGCAGGGAGACCTGATCGGACACGCGCCAGTCGGCGGCCAGGTTGAGAAGGGCGTATGCGCCCGTCTCGTAATAGCGCGCGGGTGAGATCAGCGACGACGACGTCACCGTCCAGCGTTCAGAGGCGTACTCAAGGCTTGGCGTGACGGTGAGCGCATCCAGCGCGCGCCATTCGCCATAGAGAAACACCTTGTGTTCCGGCGCACCTTGCGGGCGGAAGTCCGGATCGCCGGGCATATCGAAGTCCCGCTTCAGCCAGGTGTAGTTCCCTCCGATGCGGAGCTTGTCGCCGAACGTCTTGGCGAGCGAAAGCTCCACGCCGTAATTGGTCCCGCTTGCGGCGTTGCGGGTCTGGTTGACGGTTCCGAAGGGCGCGCCAAGTTCGACCGGGATCTGCACCAGCGCGTCTTCAACGTCGGCGTGAAACACGGCGCCCTCGATCTCCAGCCCGTGAACGGTCGTCTCGCCGCCGATCTCCAAGTTCAAGGAACGCTCGGCATCGATGTCGGGGTTGGGGACCGCCAGTCCGAAGCGCGACGAGAAGCGTTCGAACAGGGTCGGAAAGCGGGCGCGTGAGGAGACGCTGGCGTAGAGCCGGCTCTCGTCCGTCAGGCGCCAGGAAAGCGCCGCCTGGGCGTTGAGCGCCTCCATGTCGCGCAGGGGATAGGCGATGTAGCCCTCGTCATAGTCCTGCGCCTGCTGGAGATCGGTCCAGTCATAGGAGGCGCCGACGACGAGATCGAGATTGTCGGCGAGCCGCTGGCTGTCTTCCAGCGCGATCGACCAGGTTGCTTCCTTGGTTGTCTGCCACGGCTCGCTCTCCGGAACGTTGGGCGACGAAAATCCATCCTGCCGCTCTTTGTGTTCGTCGAGGCGATAGTGCAGCGCGGCCTTCAGCGTGTTGGAGGACGCCAGACGCGCGTCGAGCGTGAGGTTTCCGCCGCTGGATTCGTCGGCATAGTAGGAATTAAACGCGCGCGGGATGGATTGCGTCGTCTGGGAAGCATCGTCGTATGCCGAGAGCAGGTTGTCGAACTTGTTCCGATAAAGGCGTGAGCGCAGCGTTATCCCGTCGCTTATCTGGGTGCGCGACAGAAAGTAGAGGCTCTCAATGTCCCAGTAGGGCCATGTCCAGAAGCGCCGGCTCTGCGTGTCGTAGACATGATAGGGCGCGTTCTTCTCGCCGGATTGCTTGATGTAGCTGAGCGCGTATTCGTCCGTCGCGTTCGGCGTGTAGCCGGCCTTGAGATTGACGCGCCAGTCTTCAGACCCCGAATGATCGCGCGTTCCGCCGTCTTCAAGAGACGGCGAGCTGGGATCGAAATTATCAGACAAGGTGAAGTCGTCAGTATCGGTGCTGGCGCCGGAGGCCTGAAGGTAGAACTTGTCCTGGCGCGTTCCGAGAAGACCGGAAACGGTTGTGCTGTTGACCGACAGATCGCTGTCGGCGCTGGCCCGTAGAGTGAGTTCGGCGTCAAGCGCCTTACTCGGTTTGCGCGTCACAAGGTTGACCGCGCCGCCAAGGCCGCCCGGACCGTCAAGAACGGACACATACCCCTTGGAAACCTGAACCTCCGAGATGTCGGCCGTCAGGAAGCGTCCGAAGTCGATGCGGTTGTCCGCCGGAAGAAAGACGCGCACGCCGTCGATCGAAAGCGTGGTCTGGAAGCGATCGAAGCCGCGAATGAAGATCACGCGTTCATTGCGCGAACCGCCCGTATTGGTTGCGCTGGCGCCGGGGATGAGGTCGACGGCCTGATCGACGCTCGTCTTGTCGAACGTGCGCATGGCGCTGGCGCCGATGGTGTCGCCGCCAAGCGCCTCGCCAGCGCTGTCATGCGCGGTCGCTTCGAGCCGTCCGAGCACGAACACGGTTTCGGCCGGCGCTTCCGTCGCCGCCGTTTGCGCGAACACGGCCTGAGGCGACAGCCCGAGACCGATCACTCCGCCGGCGGTCGTCAGCCATCGTGTGCGCTTGTTCATGTTCGCTCCCCGCATCGTTTCTGGATATTCGATATATTCAGTCGAATATAACGACTCGCAAACGCGAGCAAGCGGTCTGCCCGCGATTGGGCGCCGGAGGGGGCGGGTCAGTCTTTCAGGTGTTTGCGGAAGCCCGCGAGATGGCGCGCCGCTTCGGCGCTCAACCCCGCCTGAAGTTTGCGGAAGCGCGCGAGCATGTCGCGTCCGAGAGGCGTGAGCGTGGCCCCGCCGCCGCCGCTTCCGCCGGTCGTCGCCTCGACCAGAGGCGTAACGAACGCGGCGTTCATCTCCTCCACCAACAGCCAGGCGCGACGATAGCTCATGCCCATCGCCCGCGCGCCGCCCGAAATGGAGCCAGCCTCGTCGATCCGCTCAAGCAGATCGGCCTTGCCCGGCCCAAGCGCGCGAACGTCTTCTGACATTACGCGGGCATGGACGTGAATGTGGGCGGTGGACATGGGTTCGCTCTCCGCGCGCGCGACGTGATGTTGACGTGACGTGGCAGCATAGGTCCGCACGGCGCGCGCCGTCTATGTTGAGGGGCCGTCTTGCGAGGCCATTCCGTCGTTGGGGCTTCGAGGCTAGGCTCCCCCCGCGGGGTGGAGGATCGGGATATGCTCGAAGCCGACTATCTGGTTGTTGGCGCTGGTGCGCTCGGAATGGTCTTCGTCGACGAGCTGCTGAACGATCCCGAAGCGCGCATCGTCATGGTTGACCGCCGTCACGCCGCTGGCGGGCATTGGCTGGACGCCTATCCGTTCGTGAGATTGCACCAGCCCTCCGCGTTCTATGGCGTTGGGTCACGCCCGCTCGGCTCCGGGAGAAGGCATAAAAGCGGACCGAACGCCGGTTGTTACGAGATGGCGTCCGGGGCGGAGGTCTGCGCGCATTTCGATGCGGTGATGCGCGATCGGTTTCTGCCTTCCGGCCGCGTGATCTTCCTCGGCATGAGCGAGCACGCGGGCGAGGGGCAGGTGCGCAATCTGTTGACGGGCGCAACCACCCAGGTGCGCCACCGCAAGCTGGTGGATGCGACCTACTTTCATACATCCATTCCGGCCACGCACACGCGCGGCTTCGAGGCCGACGATGGCGTTACGGTGGTGACGCCCAACGCCCTGCCGAACGCCGCTCCGGGTCGTCGTCGTTTTTGCGTTCTTGGCGGCGGCAAGACGGGTATGGACGCCTGCATGTTTCTGCTTGAGGGCGGCGCGCCGCCGGAGGCGATCCGGTGGGTCGTTCCGCGCGCCTCGTGGTGTCTGAACCGGGAGACGGTTCAACCGGGCGGCGGCGTTCTGGCGGCGAGCGAAGCTGCGGTTCTGGAGGCCGCGGCCGGCGCGTCGTCGTCGGAGGACCTGTTCGACAGGCTGGAGGCCGTCGGTGAGATGCATCGCATCCATCCCGAGGCGCGTCCGGTGCGGCTGCGCAACGCCATCCTTTCGCGCGGCGAAGCGAAACTGCTGGCTGGCATCGGCGATGTCGTGCGCAAGGGGCGCGTGAAGCGGATCGAGAAGACCCGGATCGTGATGGAGCAGGGCGAGACGCCCGCGGAGGCGGGCGACCTTTATGTCGATTGCACCGCCAGCGCGATCAATCCGGGGCCGGTCATCCCTGTGTTTCAGGGCGCGCGCATCACCATTCAGACCTTGCGCTCGCGCTTCGTCTGTCTGAGCGCCGCGCTGATCGCGCGCGTGGAGCGCATGAACATCGACGAAGAGCAAAAGAACATGCTGTGTCGTCCGTTGCCGATGCCGCGCAGCATGGAGGATTTTCCGCTTTTGCTGCTGCGCGGTCTGGAGGCTGCGGAGCGCTGGAATGCGCATCCGGTGCTGAGGGAGTGGATCGTCGGCCACCGGCTCGCGGGCGCCGGGTTCCCGGACCTGCCAGCGGACGGTCCCGAAGCCGTACGCATTCGCGAACGCATCGCCGCGGCGCGACCGGCGGCGGTGCGCAATCTCGAGCGTCTCGTCGGCGTCTGACTGTGGCGATGGCCGCTCAGTTCGCCCCGCGCAACAGGTCGTCGAGGGTGCGTCGGGCGATGACCATGGCCTGAACCTCGCCCGCGCCCTCGAAAATATTGAGGATGCGCGCGTCGCAAAGCACACGGCTGATCGGGTATTCCAGTGCGAAGCCGTTGCCGCCATGGATCTGCAGCGCATTGTCGGCGGCGCCCCAGGCGATCCGAGCCGCGAGCATTTTTGCAAGACCGGCCTCAAGGTCGCAGCGTTTGCCTTCGTCCTTCTGGCGCGCCGAGAAGTAGGTGAGCTGGCGTACGCCGACGAGTTCGGCGGCCATCATCACCAGCTTGTCCGAGGTGCGCGGGAAGTCGAAGATCTGCCGTCCGAACTGGGTGCGTTCGAGCGCGTATTTCAGGCCCAGCTCGAATGCGCACTGGGCGACGCCGATGGCGCGCGCGGCGGTCTGGATGCGGGCGCCTTCGAACGTCGTCATCAGGTGTTTGAAGCCCTGGCCTTCGACCTCGCCCAGCAGGTTGGAGGCGGGAACCTCGACGCCGTCGAAGCCGATCTCGTACTCCTTCATGCCGCGATAGCCGAGCACCTCGATCTCGCCGCCGGTCATGCCGGCCAGCGGGAAGGGCTCCGTATCGGAGCCGCGCGGCTTTTCGACCAGCATCATCGACAGGCCGGAATGGTCTTTGGTGTCGGGAATGGTGCGGACCAGAACGGTCATCAGGTCGGCGCGGGCGGCGTGAGTGATCCAGGTCTTGTTGCCGGTGATCTTCCAGACCTCGCCGTCGCGCACGGCGCGCGTCCGTAGACTGCCGAGGTCGGAGCCCGTGTTGGGTTCGGTGAAGACGGCCGTCGGCAGGGTCTCGCCGGATGCGATGCCGGGCAGGTACTTTTCCTGCTGCGCGGTCGTGCCGCCGTTGAGCAGCAGCTCCGCGGCGATTTCGGAACGCGTTCCAAGCGAGCCGACGCCGATATAGGCGCGCGAGAGTTCCTCGGAGACCACGCACATCGCGGTCTTGCCCATGCCGAGGCCGCCGAATTCTTCAGGGATGGTCAGACCGAAAACGCCAAGCTCGCCCATTTCCTTGACGACCGGATCGGGGATCAGCTCGTCCTTCATGTGCCATTCGTGGGCGTAGGGCACGACCTTCTCGTCGCCGAACTTGCGGAACTGGTCGCGGATCATCTCGAACGTTTCGTCGAGGCCCGTGTGCTCCATCGTGGCCCGGCCCTGATAGTCGCGAATGATCTGGGCGGCGCGCAGGCGCGCGGCCGGCGTGTTGCCCGACATCACCAGAGCGGTGATCGCCGGGGTGAACAGCTTCTGCATGATCCCCTGGTCGTGGGTCATGTCGATCGGGCGCACCACCTCGACCTGGGTCATCGGCAGCCCGCCGATCAGCTGGGACAGGTATTCGCCGAACAGGATCTGCGAGAGAAGCTGTTCGATCTCGCCGAATTTGCCTTCGGCTTCGATGCGCTCGGCCCAGTGAGCGGTTTCCTTCAGCGTTTCCACATAGGTCAACACCCAAGCCAGGCCGTGGGTGGCCCGTTGCTCGACATCGATGAGTTTCCGGTCGACCTTGCCCGCCGGGGCGACTTTTTCCGCAACGGCCTTGCGTACGGCCTGAAAATAGGCCTCGGCGTCCGCCGCAGCCTGTTTCATCAGGCCGGAAAGACCGTTCACCACAACCGTCGTATCGCCCGCGCTCATTCCGTTCTTGTCCGCTTTCTGGTGTTCAAGGTGTTCCTGTTACCGCCTTTGTGCGTTGCGGCAAGTGTGGCGGTTGCGGCGCCCGACCCCGGATCGCGACGGTTTGAGACGCCCCCGCTTGCCTCAGCGAAGAGCGAGTGCAAGCTTTACGCTCGTGACGCGGCGCTAGATCGCGACAAGTCGGGAGGAATGAGATGGTCAATCTGGCGCGGTTCGGGCGCGTGGGCGTTCGGTGCGGTGTCGCGGCGGCGGCCCTGAGCTTCATGATCGGCGGGGCCGCGCTTGCGCAGAGCGGCGGCGGAGCGGAGGCGGCCGCGCTTGGAGCGCCCGGCTATGTCGCCCCAAAAACGAGCTGGGGCGTCCCGGACCTTCAGGGAACCTGGTCGAACGCCTCGATCACCGATCTGCAGCGCAATCCGAAATATCCGGGTCTCGTGCTGTCTCGCGAACAGGCGAACGAGATCGAGGGAAGCGACTACTACAACAACCGCACGCGCGAGGACTCCAAGCCCGCCGACGTCAAGAACCTCAAACTGCTGGACGGCACCGACCTGTTGTCCGGCGGCGGCTATAATGCGTTCTGGGTCGATCAGGGCACCCGGGTCGCAACCGTGAAGGGCGAGCTGCGCTCCTCCTGGATCACGCATCCTGCGGACGGCCGCATCCCCTACCTTCCAGGCAAGGGGCCCAGGCGCCGGACGTCCGCGCAGTCGGCGCAACCCACCGGAGCGGCCGCGAAATCAGGTACGGTGCAGGGGCCGGGTTCGGTCGATCCCAACGCCGGCGGCGGTTATGGCAGCTACAACGGACCGGAGACGCGACCGCTCGGTGAGCGCTGTCTCGTCGGTTTCGGCAACACCGGCGGTCCGGTGATGAATAATGTTCTCTACAACAATCACTATCAGCTGGTGCAGTCGCCGGACACGGTGATGATCCTGGTCGAGATGGTGCACGATGCGCGCGTCATCCCGATCGTATCCGGGCCCGAGGCGGCCGATTGGGGACCGGACCCGATCCGCCCGTGGCTGGGCAAGAGCGTCGGTTGGTATGAAGGCGACGCGCTGGTTATTGAAACCCGCAAGGTGAACCCGCAGCAGCGCGGATACCTGTCTCAACAGGGCGTTCTGCGTGAAAGGCTTTATCGCTGGAACGACAAGCAGGTCGTCTACGAGTTCGAGGTGACGGACCCGAGCCTCTATTCAGAGCCGTGGGGCGGCGAAATCGCGTGGAACCTGTCGGCCGAACCGCTCTACGAATACGCCTGTCACGAGGGCAATTACGCCATGCCGGGCATTCTTGCTGGCGCCCGCAAACTCGAGTCGGAGGGTAGGCTCGTTCCGATCAACGCCGACGAGGAATAACCGGGTCGCCGCTAGGGGGGCGGGGTCAGTTCTGGTTGGCGTCAGGACGTCGCCTTGGCGAGCGCTTCGGTGTTGAGCGCCGTTTGCGTCGCGGGACGCGCGGCGATCCGACCGGCGAGGGCGGCGACGTTCGGAAACGCGTTGATGTCGTAGCCGGCGGACTTGCCCCACCGCGATATCACGAACAGGTAGATATCCGCGATCGTGGGATGTTCGCCCATGAGATACGGACGCCCGTCTTCGAGCTGTGTCTCCAGAAAGGCGTAGTGCTTGCGGACTGCCGCCTCGAAGATGTGGCGCGCTTCGCCCGGCATATGCGGGTTGAACAGCGGCGCATGCGATTTGTGCAACTCGGTGGAGATATAGACCAGCATCTCCTGAACGCGGACGCGCTCGATCGCGCCCTGCGGCGGAAGCAGATTTGTCTCCGGCCGCAGATCGGCCAGGTATTGCTGGATCACGACGCCTTCGGTGAGAATTTCGCCGGTGTCGAGCTGCAATGCGGGGACGTAGCCTTTCTGGTTGATCGTCAGGAAGTCCACGCCGTCCATGGTCTTTCTATCTCTGACCCGTTCGATCTCGAAGGCGGCGCCGATCTCGTTGAGAATGATATGAGGCGCCAGCGAGCAGGACCCGGTGGAGTAGTAGAGCTTCATGGATGAGCGCGCCCTTCATGGTGGGTTTGCGGCTGCGGCCGGTCTGGGGTTTCAAAGCACAATTCTAAACTTGCTACGTTTGTGTTACGCCCATCGCGGCGTTTCTGCGCAATGACCAACGGAGACGATGGTTTGGTGCTGAAAATACGAAAAGGTCGTGTTCCGCAGCACGACGAGACGTGTCCGATAGGAAGCTGTATGCAGCTTCTCGGCGGCGCGTGGACCCCGAATGTCATCTGGTATCTTTCCAGAGGGCCGCGACGGTTTTCCGAGCTTGAAATCGACATGACGCCGATCTCGGCGAAGGTGCTGTCGACGCGACTGAAGGAGCTTGAGGCCAAGGGGGTTGTGAAGCGCCATGTGCTGGACGCTTCGCCGCCTGCGGTCGAGTACGAACTCACCGAACTTGGCATGGAGCTGGTGCCGGCGATCGAGGCGATCGCCCATGTCGGCTACAAGCTGAAACGCGAGGCGATGCTGCGGAGCGTCTAGCTCCCCATCTGCGCCCGGAACTTGCGGCGCAACAGGTCGATTGGCGCGAGACCCGTATCCGACTTGTAGTGCCAGAACGTCCACCCGTTGCAGGACGGCGCGTTCTGAACGTGCGCGCCAAGGCGGTGGATCGAGCCCTGCGCGTCTCCGTTGGCGAGCGAGCCGTCAGCGCGCACGCGTGCGACGTGGCGGTTCTGCGGACAGTACAGCCGGTCGCCGGGACGCAGCAGGCCATGTTCGACCAGGGCGGCGAAGGGAATGCGCGGTTCGGACTTCTTGCCGGACATCATGTCGAGGTCTTCGGCGTCGGCCGTACGCATGCGCTCAATGCGCGACTCGGCGAACTTCGCATAGTCGCGATCGCGTTCGAGACCGATGAAGTTGCGTCCAAGCAGACGCGCCACGGCGCCCGTTGTTCCGGTTCCGAAGAAGGGATCGAGCACAACGTCGCCCGGCTGAGTGGTGGCGACCAGAATGCGGTGGAGCAGGGCTTCGGGCTTTTGCGTCGGATGCACCTTGCGGCCATCGTCATCCTTCAGGCGCTCATGGCCCGAGCAGATCGGAAACGTCCACCAGTCGGAGCGCATCTGAAGATCTTCATTGCCGGTCTTCAGCGCGTCGTAGTTGAAGGTGTAGCGCTTCTGGCTCTTGGACTTGGCCGCCCAGATCAGCGTTTCGTGCGCATTGGCGAGCCGCGTTCCCTTGAAGTTGGGCATCGGGTTCGACTTGTTCCAAACCACGTCGTTGAGAATCCAGAAGCCGAGGTCCTGCACGGCCGCGCCGACGCGGAAGATATTGTGATAGCTGCCGATCACCCAGATCGCGCCGTCGTCCTTGAGGACGCGCCGGGCCGCGGAGAGCCAGGCGCGCGTGAAGGCGTCGTACTCCTCGAACGAGCCGAACTTGTCCCAGGCCTGGGTGACTGCATCGACGTGCGAATTGTCGGGGCGGGTGAGGTCGCCGCCGAGCTGGAGGTTGTAGGGCGGGTCCGCGAAAACGAGGTCGACCGATTTTTCGGGCAGGGCGTTCATCTGTTCAATGCAGTCGCCCACCAGTACCTGGTCGAGGGGCAAACCCGATTTCGACCGGCCGCTTTTTGAGGCGTCCGAAGCGGAGCGGGCGGAAGACGTCTTGCGGGCGTTCTTCTGAACTCGATCGATCGTTTTGATCGGCATGGTCGGCGGCTCACTCTACTGTCGGGCGGGCGCATGGGGCGCACGCGGACGGCGTCCCGAATCGGGACTCGTGAAGACTCGCCGCATCGCCTAAAGGCGAGGTTAAGCAAGGTGTTACCGGGTTGTTTACGAAATAGCCGCGCCGGCGGCGCCCGTGTCGTCGAACAGCGACAGCTGGTGGGCGTCGGCCGACGTGGAGGGCGGGCGGAACAGATCGCAGCGCAGGCCGCCGCCGCGCCGGCGCGAAAGGTCCAGCCTCCGGCAGGCTGCGGAAAAGCGGTCCTGGATCATCTGGGCGTAGGGGCCGTCGCCGCGCTGACGAAGGCCGAAGTCGGACCGATAGTCCTTGCCGCCATGCATGGAACGCATCAGGCTCATCACCCGTCTGGCGCGATCGGGATAATGCGCTTCCAGCCACTCCTGGAACAGTTGCGCGATTTCAAGCGGCAGACGCAACAACACATAGCCCGCCCTCTGCGCGCCGGCCTCGGCGGCCGCTTCCAGCAGGTTTTCGAGTTCGGGTTCGTTGAGAGCGGGGATCAGCGGCGCCGTCATCACGCTGACCGGAACGCCGAGCGTCGCGAGTTGCTGGATCGCCTGCAGACGGCGGCGTGGCGTCGAGGCGCGCGGCTCCATATGGCGCGCGAGTTCAGAGTCGAGCGTCGTCAGCGAGATCGCAACTGAAATCAGGTTGCGTTCGGCCATCGAAGCGATGAGATCCAGATCGCGCAGGATCGTCGCAGACTTGGTGATCAGCATCGCCGGGTGATTGAACTCGCTGAGCACTTCAAACAGGGATCGCGTTATCTTCAGCTCGCGTTCGATCGGTTGGTAGATGTCGGTGTCGCCGGCCAGCATGACCGGCTGCACCTTGTAGGTCTTGCGCGAGAGCTCGCGCCGCAACACGTCCGCGGCGCCGGGTTTGACGAAAATCTTGCGCTCGAAGTCGATGCCCGCAGACAGTCCGCGCCAGGCATGATTGGGGCGCGCGTAGCAATAGATGCAGCCATGTTCGCAGCCCTTGTAGGGATTGATCGTTCGATCGAAATGGATGTCGGGCGATGAGTTGCGGGTGATGACGGTTTTGGGGCGTTCCGGGATCGTCTCCGTCCGGAAGGGCGGCAGATCCTCGATCTCGACTTCCCATCCATCCTCGAACGGCGTGACCGAATGCGCCTCGAAACGACCGGAGGCGTTGGACAGAGCGCCGCGCCCACGCGCGCGCGTCCGCTCGCGGCTCCAGTCAGCGTCTTGAGAGCGGGTCTTCCAGTCGGGCTGAAGCGGCATGTCAACCTCCATCCACACCCGGAGAACGTAAAAACAAAAAGAGAACATAGCAAGTACGTGATGCGGATTTGCGCGCCCAATGGCGGCGAATCGCCCCCAAAAGCCGCCAAGTGATTCGCTGATGCGGGGGCGGGAAGCGGTGCTAGGCTGGCCGGGATGAAAGATCCGGGGGCGGCTGACCGATGAGCGACGGCGTTGAGCGGGAGGTGCTGGAGACGAAGCGGCACAGGACGGCCTACCTCGCCGCCGGCGATCCTTCCCGAACCGTGATGATCTTCGTTCACGGCTGGCCCGAACTGTCCCATTCCTGGCGGCATCAGCTGCCCGTGTTCGCGGGACTCGGCTTTCGCGTCATCGCGCCGGACATGCGCGGATATGGCGGCTCGAGCGTCTACACTCGGCATGAAGACTACGCGCTTGAGCACGCCGTCGCGGACATGATCGAGCTGCTGGATCATCTCGGCGCCGAACGCGCGATCTGGGTGGGGCACGACTGGGGCGCGCCGGCGGTCTGGTCGATCGCCCAGCATCATCCCGAACGGTGCATCGGTATCGCCAATCTCTGCGTCCCCTATCAGCCCGAAGGCTTTGCGGCCGAGACCTGCATCCCACTCGTCGACCGGCGCGTGTATCCGGAGGAGGACTATCCTGCCGGGCAGTGGGACTATCAGCTGTTCTACCGCGAGAACTTTCCGGCCGCGCAGGCCTCGATGGAGGCCAACGTCGTCAACACGGTTCGTGCGCTGTTTCGGGCCGGCGGGAAGGCGGGCGTCGGGAAGCCGGCGGTGACCTCCGCGATCCGCAGGGCCGGCGGTTGGTTCGGCGGCATTGGCGAGGCGCCGCCAGTCCCGCGCGACGATCGCGTGCTCTCTGCCGAGGAAGAGGCCCTCTATGTCGAGGCGCTGACGCGCAACGGCTTCTTCGGGCCCAACTCCTGGTACATGAATGCGAGCGCGAATCTCGCGTTCGCGCTAAAGGCCAAAGAGACCTGGCGGTTGAAGATGCCGGTGCTCTTCCTCCATGGAGCGTATGATTTCGTGTGCGCGACCGTGGACACGAAGCTGGCCGACCCCATGCGCGCCCATGTTGATGCGCTCACCGAAGGGATCGTCGAAAGCGGGCACTGGATGGCCCAGGAGCGCCCTCATGAGGTCAACGCCGCGCTGAGCGAATGGATCATGACCTCCCTGCCGCATGTCTGGCCGGGCGTTCCCCTGCGCGCACGTTAGCCGCACTTTCGTCCGACCTGTGGTCGGGTCGGCTGGATCGCGAATTTACTGCGCCATGGCGGCCGGCTGGCGACGGCGTTCGGGCCCCGAATAGGTGGGGTTCGCCTTCCGTCGACGTTCGGGACCGAAATAGGTCGGCGCCTGAACGAACGGCCTGCGCGCGGTGATGATGTTGTGCAGCCGGCTCCACACCTGAACAGGAGAGATCGGTTTGACGAGCAGTTCGTCGACGCCGGCGTCGACGAACTCCTTCACGATCCTGCGGCGTGAATCGGCGGTGCAGCCGATGATCGGTACGTGCGCGTGCGCGGTGTCGCCGGCGCATCGCAGAAGCTTGGTCAGCTCAGCGCCGTTGAGACCGCCCAGGTGATAGTCGGTGATCACGAGGTCGCATGGATTGTTCGAGAGTATCTCGAACGCCTGCACCGCGTCGGAGGCCTCGATGCATTGCGGCGCGCCGAGGCTGACGAGAATTGTCTTCATGATCGAGCGCATGAAGAAATGATCGTCGACGATCAGCGTGACGGCTCGATCTAGCCGCCCAGCCTGGAATTGGGATTCCTGTATCGACATGTTCTATTGCGCAGCCTCAGCGGCTCCCCCGTCCCGAGATGTATCCGGCGCGGTTGCGTCGGACGCCTCTTTGACCATGAGGTCTTTGAGGATATTTCGTCACAGTGCTGACTCGCCGCACCCAAGTAAACGCACATAGGATTATACATATGTGTCAAAGAAAATCTTGATGAAACAGTAAATAACTACTTGCTAGACGCGCCTGTTCCCAGATGTGTTTTGGTGCTAGGGGAATATAACTTTCGCTTATACAGTTACGGACTCGCTCTATTAGTGGACCAGCATCGCTCGGAAAAAAATGTTTCTTGCGGGTCCTGCGACCTGTCGGAGAGATGTTTTGCGAACTGCATGGGCCTTGCGTCCTGCGGGCGCCCATTCTCCAAGCGAACATTCGCCGTGGCGGCGCAACGGGTGCTGGTTCGCGAGGGCGCGCCGTCGCCATACATGTTTGTCGTGCGCGAAGGGTGGGTCCTGAAGTTCGATCTGTTGCCCAATGGCGGCCGGCAGATCATCGATATCCTTCTTCCCGGAGACAGCTCATCGTACGAGGAGCTGTTTCAGTCTCAGGCGCCCTCGACCCTGTTCACGCTGACCGATGCAGAGATCTGCCAGTTCGAGCGCGAAGAGATTCTCGATATCTGTAAGGACACGCCGACGGATATTCGCCGATACGGCCCGATACTTGGCGACAACTACAGCCGTCTACGCATGTTGCTCGGAGCGGTTGGGCGTCAGAAGGCGGAGGCGCGCGTCGCCAGCCTGATCCTCATGCTTCACGAGCGACTGCGGAAGGTGAAGTACGCCACCGAAACCGACATGCCCTTTCCGCTGCGCCAACGAGATGTTGCGAATCTTCTGGGGATGACGCAGGTGCATGTCAGCAGGGTCATGGCGGCGATGCAGAAGCGCGGCGTGATCCGCAAGCGCGCGGCCCAGCTTACGATCGAGAACTTCTCAGAACTGATCGAACTCGCCGAATCGTGACGCGCCGAACGAACGCGCTGTGCCAGCCATGGCCGGCACAAGCGCTATAGGGCGCCGTCGCGTTTGACGCCCAACTCGTCGCAAAGCGCGGCGACGGCCATAAGATGCCTCCAGGCTTTCGCCTTATCGGCGGAGCGGCGCAGCAGATAGCTGGGGTGAAGCAACGGAATGCAGGGAATGGAATCCGCCATCCCCGCCTGAATGTACCGCGTGCGCCGCCCCGCCAGCCGCATGATCCCTTCCTCGGTGCGCAGGAGCGATTGGGTCGCCGGCTTTCCCGCGGTCAAAAGCAGTTTCGGCTTCTTGAGTTCGATCTGCCTTTGGAGGAAGGGCGAGCAGATGGCGATCTCTTCCGGCGTCGGGTCGCGATTGCCGGGCGGGCGCCAGTAGACTGTGTTGGTGATGTAGACGTTGACCGATCGCGAGAGTCCGATCGAGGCCAGCATCCGATCGAGCAGCTGGCCGGCCCGGCCCACAAACGGCAGCCCCTTGGCGTCCTCTTCGGCGCCCGGCGCTTCGCCCACGAGCATGACCGGGGCGTCGAGCGCGCCGTCCGACACCACGGTTCGGCGCGCGCCCGGTTTGAGGGGACACCCCTCGAAGCGGTCGATCGTTTCGCGCAAGGCTTCGATCGTAGCGGCGGCGGCTGCGGCTTTCCGGGCCTCCTCCACAGGGTTGCGGCTGAGCTTGCGCGGCGGAGGCCGCGGAGGCTTCTGACCCTCCCGCCCGAGTGGATGATTCGGGCTTTGGGGGGCGCGCGGGTCGCTTCCGGCGGCGGAATCGGTCCTTGGTTCGCGGGATGCGCGAGCGTTCCGGCGCAGGATCGCGGCGGCGTCGGCCGGGTCCAGAACCCCGGCGTCGGCCCAGAAGCCCAGCAGCGACGCAAGGGCGTCCGCGCGGCTTGGGGGGGAGGAAGGGGCCTGCGTCATGAAAGCCGTACTGGCGTAAGCTCCGAAACTTGTTGCACTTGCCGTCCCTGCGCTAAGGAACACGGAACACTTGGGACTTATGGCCGTCCGGGGAGGCGGCCAACCAGCATGGCCGCCCCGGAGGCGGATTAGGAGACCATAATGTCGGAAGCGGTTGAACGGGAAGCCATGGAATTCGACGTGGTGATCGTCGGAGCTGGCCCCGCCGGTCTGTCCGCCGCGATCCGCATCAAGCAGCTCGCCGCTGAAAAGGGCGAGGACGTATCGGTCGTCGTGCTGGAAAAGGGCTCGGAAGTCGGCGCGCACATCCTGTCGGGCGCGGTCATCGACCCCCGCGCGATGAACGAGCTGTTCCCTGACTGGAAAGAGAAGGGCGCTCCGCTCGAGACCCCCGTGGCCAAGGACAAGTTCCTGGTGCTGGGCGCGGAGGGCGCGGTGAGCCTCCCGATCTGGCCCATGCCGCCGATGCTCAAGAACCATGGCATGTACATCGCCTCGCTGGGCAATGTCTGTCGCTGGCTCGCGCAGCAGGCAGAGGAGCTGGGCGTGGAGATCTATCCCGGCTTCGCCGCGTCCGATCTCACCTATCGTGACGACGGATCGGTGAAGGGCGTCATCGCCGGCGTCATGGGCGTCGGCAAGGACGGCGAGCCCGGCCCGGACTACCAGCCCGGCATCGAGCTGAACGGCAAGTATGTGCTGGTCGGCGAGGGCGTGCGCGGTTCGCTGGCCAAGCGTCTCATCAGCGAGTTCAAGCTCGATAGCGGTCGCCAGCCGCAGAAGTTCGGCATCGGCGTAAAGGAGCTGTGGCAGATCAAGCCGGAGAACTTCCAGTCTGGACTCGTGCAGCACACATTCGGCTGGCCGCTCAGCAACGACACCGGCGGCGGCACCTTCATGTACCATTTCGGAGACAACTACGTCTCGATCGGCATGGTCGTGCACCTCAACTACAAGAACCCCTACCTTTCTCCGTTCGAGGAGTTCCAGCGCTTCAAGCACCACCCTGAGGTCAAGAAGTACCTGGAAGGCGGCACGCGGGTATCCTACGGCGCCCGCGCCATCACCGAGGGCGGCTGGCAGTCGATTCCGAAACTCGTGTTCCCGGGCGGCGCGCTGATCGGCTGCTCCGCCGGCTTCGTGAACCTTCCGCGCATCAAGGGCAGCCACAACGCGATGAAGTCGGGGATGCTGGCCGGCGAGGCCGCTTTCGAGGCCGTGACGTCCGGCCGCCAGGGCGACGAACTGGTGAGCTACGTGGACAGCTTCAACAAGAGCTGGACGGCCAAGGAACTGAAAAAGGTTCGCAACGCGAAGCCGCTCTGGACCAAATTCGGCACCGCGGTCGGCATTCCGCTGACGGCGCTCGACCTGTGGTTCGCCACCATCTTCGGCGGGCCGCTGTTCGGCACCATGAAGCACGCCAAGACCGACGCGAAATCTCTTGAACCGGCCCGGAAACACAAGAAGATCGACTACCCCAAGCCCGACGGCGTGATTTCCTTCGATCGCCTTACAAGCGTCGCTTTCTCCTTCACCAATCACGAGGAGAACCAGCCGCCGCACCTTAAGGTGAACGACCTTGAACTGCAGAAGCGCTCAGAGCACGACGTCTACGCCGGTCCGTCCAACCGCTACTGCCCGGCCGGCGTGTACGAGTGGGTCGAGGAAGGCGGCGAGCTGCGTTTCCAGATCAACGCCCAGAACTGCGTCCACTGCAAAACGTGCGACATCAAGGACCCGAACCAGAACATCAACTGGACCACGCCCGAGGGAGGCGGCGGCCCGAACTACCCCAACATGTAAGGGCGGGCTTGTCCGGCCCGTGAACACCGGGAAGAGCGTCCAATGAAGAACAAGCTGATCCTGCTCGGCGCCGTGGGCGCTGCGGCGTTGCTGGCGGGTTGCGCGCAGTTGGGCGGAGCGGGGCAGGCGCGTTGCCAGTCGATCTTCGTCTACATTCCCGGCGCCGATGGCGGGCGTGTACAGCCGCTGTCGACGTGCGGCGGACTTCCGCGCGACGAACTCGCCGGAACGACGCTGCTGGCCGCCCACGACGAAGCTGGCGAAGGCGAGAGCGATCCGGCGCTGAAAACGGCGGAGGCCAGCGTGTCGGCCGCCGCGCGTCAGACAGCCTCGCCGATGAAGGTGGCGTATTCAAGCCCGCAGGAAATGCTGCAGGCGGGCGACATGTCGGCCTTCATGGCGCGCACCCGCGCCGACTTCGCGGCGGATACAAACGAGGGCGCGTGGGGTTTCGTGATCGTTGACGCGCTCGTCGCCGACGATGTCGCGCTGGCGAGAACCGTCGCCACGGCGATGGAAGGCAAGCCCAAGCCGCAATTCATGAGCGTCGCGCATCTCAACCCGTGGGTCACGGCGTTCGAGGGCGATGTGGAAAGCGCCGCCGCGGAAATGGATGAACTGTCCACGGCGCTTCCTTCTTTAACCTTGTCCGGTCATCGCGCCTTGCTCGCCGAGGGTGTGGGCGACACGGACGGCGCGCTCGAAGTGTACGCCAAGGCGACCGAGAACATGTCGCCGCCGGATCCCGCGGATGCCGGCACGCCGGTCTATCTGTCCCGCGCGCTGGCGTTCAACGGCCAGCGTCGCCTGTTGATCCGGCGTGCGGAATTGCTTCGTGCGGTGGGGCGCAATGATGAAGCGATCGTGCTCTATGAGGATCTCATCGCCAAGTCGCCGGACGACGCCTTCGCCGCCGATCGACTTGAGAAGGCGCAGAAGAAGCAGGACGCCGAGCGCGTCCGCACGCTCAAGCAGGCGATGGCGCAGGCCCTGGCGGACGAAGCCGACCTGGTGGACGAACGCCAGACGATTGTCGGCATGATGGCCGGGCCTGGCGTCGACCCGCCCTACAATCCGCTCCTGTCGTCATTGCGTCAGAGCGCGTTGCTGCTGGATCCCGACAATGGCGATGTTCGCCTTCAGGAGGTTGGCGCGCTCTACGACAACGGTGGATTCGCCGGCGCCCTGAAGCTCGCGCAGTTGGGCGATCCGCCATCGCAGCAGCGCGCGGCGCTGTATTCGAGCGCATCGCTTGCGGCTTTGGAGCTGGGCGCACCGGACGCCGCCGCCGAGCTGATCGAGAAGGGGCTGAAGATCGACAACTCGCCGGAGGCCAAGCTGGCGGCGGCGGGCGCGTTGACCAATGCCGGCTCCACCGAAAAGGCCATCAAGCTGGTCGATCAGGCCCTGAAGGGGAATCTGGGCGATCGGCAGAGAATCGGCGCGCTGTTGACCAAGGCGCAGGCGCACTACCAGGCCGGCGATCCGGACGGCGCCGTGTCGTTGGCTCGCGAAGCCCAGGCGTTGGACCCGGAGTCCGGCGCGCGTGACTTCCTCGCCTCGATGTTGATTCACACCTCCGCGCGGGAGGAGGGGCTGGACATCATGCGCGAAGACTTGCGCAAGTCGCCCGGCGATTCAGGTCAGATGAACAATCTGGGCTACGCCCTCGTGAACCAGACAGAGAACCCAAGCGAACTCGACGAAGGCTTCCGTCTTCTCAAGCAGGCGATCCGGATCGCGCCGAATGAGCCCAACCTGCTCGATAGTATGGGGTGGGCTTACTACCAGTACGGAGATTTCGAGGCGGCGCGCAAATATGTCGAGCTGGCGCTGGAAGCCTACAAGCCGTTCCGAAACTGGGAGCTCAGCGAGCACATGGGCGACGTTCTGTGGCGGCTGGACGAAAAGGACGCCGCACGCGAGCAGTGGAAAGACGCGCTGATCGCTCGCCCGCCGGCGCACGAGCGCTCCGAGATCGAGGCCAAGCTGCGGGACGGCATGCTGACGCCTCCGCCGGCCCGTAGGGACACGCCGGAAGTGCCGCTCAATCATCGCCGCAGGGGCAGCAGCGACATCTAGGTGCGTTTGTCATCGGGCGTGGCGGTTAGGAAGTGTTGTCGGGCGCGGCGCCCTCGTTCTAAGACTGTCCGCATGGGGTCAAAGTGGCGAGTCGCCCGCATTGTAGCGCTATGTAGCGCGGTTTCCGCTTGTGCGATGGGCGTGCAGCCGTCGGCCCCGCGGGATCTCTGGCGTATGGGGCAGTCCGACGACGTGGCCGCGATGTCCGATTTCGTACAGGCGCGCTACGCAAGCCTGACGGACAAGACCGCCCAGGCGGCGGAGCACTACGAGAATGGTTGGCGGCGCGAACCCTCGAACCCGGAACTCCTGGAGCGGGCGGTGATCGCGGCCTTACTCGCGCAGAAGGTCGACAATGCGGTCGCGATGGCGCGAAGCGCCGCCGTATCGGTTCGCGACGAAGCCTCTTTCGCCGTTCTGACGCAAGCGGCTGACGAGATATCGAACAACCGTCGCCGCGCGGCATCGAAGCTTCTGGCGTCCAGCGATCTCGGCCCCGGGGTCGAGGAAGTCGCGCGCGGACTTCAGGTCTGGCTTACGGACTCTCGCAAGATTGGTGCGGCGATCGAGCGGATGCCGCCGGAGGGCGCGCCGCCGACCCACCGCATGCGCTGCGTGGCCATGCTGGCGCAAATCGCGTCTGGCGTTGCAGCCGAGGCGATCGCCGAACCGCCCGAGGGCGCCATGGCGACCATCCGGGCGCCGGTGTGCACGCTCGCTGATGTGGCGACCGCCGCTGAGCGGGAAGATATCGACCGCGCCACGCGCTCGCTCGAAACCTATGTGGCCAACTGGCGCGGGCAGGGCGGAGATCCGACCATCGACGTCTTGCAGACGAACGGCGGCATGGCGACGACGCCAGCTCTCCGGCGCATGAGCCGGAGCGAAGGGGCCGCCTGGACGATCTATCTGATTGGCGAGGATGTCGGCGGCATGCGGACGCCGGAGCTGCGTGCGGTGTTCGCGACTCTGGCGCTGCGCATGGATCCGGAGCTTGAATTCGTTCGCCTGCAACTGGCCGACGCGTTGCGCGCGCAGGGATTGCTCGATCTCGCAGGCGACACGGCGGCGGCGGTGAATGCGGCGTCGCCCTATTGGCCCGAGGCCCAACTGATGCGGATAGGCGTGCTGCTGACGCAGGACCGGGACGCAGAGGCGCTTGATGTCGCGCACGCGGTCGAGACCAGTCTGAACTCGCGCGAGCAAATGCTGCAACTCGGCGACATATATCGCGTCACCGGAGCGTTGGCGGACGCCGAACGGCTGCTGACCCAAGTGGTCGACAGCGTGGCCGCCGACGGCGACGCGGATTGGCGCCCGCTGATGGCGCGCGCCATGGTGCGCCAGCAAGAAGACCGCTGGCCGGAAGCCGAGACCGATCTGGTGAAGGCTCTGGAGATCTCGCCGGACGAACCCGAGGTTCTGAATTTTCTGGGGTATGGCTGGGTCGATCGCGGCGAGAACGTCGAACAGGGGCTGGAGCTGATCCGCAAGGCGGTGGCCCGAAAGCCCCGTGCGGGACACATCGTCGACAGTCTCGGCTGGGCCTATTTCCGCCTCGGGCGCTATGACGATGCAATCGATCAACTTCAGAACGCCATCGAGATGGAGCCCGTTGATCCGGAGATCACCGACCATCTGGGCGACGCTTACTGGATGGCGGGGCGGCGGGACGAAGCGGTGTTCGAGTGGCGACACGCCCTGACGCTAAATCCGCCTGCGCCTCTTGAGGCGAATTTGCAGGACAAGATCGCGAACGGATTGCCCGCGCGCGCTCCATCCCCGATAAGTTCCCAGAAACACGTCTTGAATGATCGGGAACCGTTCCAGCCATGAATGGGGCAACCATGAATGGAGACGCCGCGCATACGCTTGGCACGGCCTGGGCGTCGGCGAAGGTGAACCTCTATCTTCATGTCGGCCCGCCCGGCGCTGGCGGTCTGCATCCCGTCGACAGTCTGGTGGTGTTTGCGGATTGGCGCGCGGCCGATCGCATAACGGCGCGCCGTTTCCCGCAGGTGGCGCTGCGCCTTGAGGGAACGCAGGCGAAGGCCCTCAGGCGCGAACCCAATAACCTGTCCGTCGCCGCCGCCTCGACATTGCGTGAAGCCTGCGGTTTGCACGGCCTGGGCGCCGAGCTGACCTTGTATAAGGAGCTGCCGGTTGCGGCGGGGATAGGCGGCGGATCGGCCGACGCGGCCGCGACCATGCACGTCCTGAATTCGCTGTGGTCGATCAATTTCGGTGAGGCGGCGCTCGAGAACATCGCACGCCAGTTGGGAGCGGACGTGCCTGCGTGCGTCCGGTCGCGCCCGGTCGTCATGCGCGGCGCCGGGGAATTGCTGGAGGATGCGGTTTGCCCGTCCCTTGAGGCCGTCCTCGTCAATCCTGGCGTCAAGCTGGAGACGCGACGCGTATTCGAGCGCTTCGACAAGCTGGGCGGGCGGCAGCCCTTCGCCGAGACGTCGCCTCCGGCGTCGACCGACGCTGGCGAGTTCGTCGCCTCGCTCGCGCGCGACTATCGGAACGACCTTCAGCCGGCGGCGATAAGCCTGTGTTCGGAGATCGAGAAAGTCCTGGAAGCGTTGCGCGGTCAGAAAGGATGCCTGATGGCGCGGATGTCCGGCAGCGGGCCGACCTGTTTCGGCATCTTCGAGAGCGCTGAGGCGGCGGACGCCGCGGCCAGCGCCATCGCCGCGCGGAAGCGCAAATACTGGGTCAAGGCGACGACGTTCCGCGGCGCCGGACCCGGGGTCGTGTAAGCATGCGCTGCAACGGACATCATGCCTGAAAATCAGACCTTTGAACTGCTCGGCGTGCTGGCGGCGTTCGCGCTCGCCGGCGGTCTGTCTGTCGCGCTCTGCCGGCTGATGATGAGCGCGGGCGTTGTCGACGCGCCCTCGGAGCCAAGGAAGGTCCAGACCCATACTGTGCCGACCAGCGGCGGCACCGGATTTGGACTGGCGGCCCTCGGCGCTTTCCTGCTGTGCGCATCCATGTTCGACATTGCGGTCGAAACGCCTGCCTATATCGCCGCCGGCGGCGCGATGGCGGTGTTGTTGGTGGGGCTGCTTGACGATGTTGCGGACCTGGCGCCGAAAGCGAAGTTTCTGCTGATGCTCGCGGCGGCGGCGGCGATGGCCACGTTCGGCGTGCGCACCGATCACGTCACGTTGTGGCCAGGGGAGTCCTGGGCGCTGCTGCCGGTCGCCGGCTCGCTCGGCGCCGTGATGTGGTTTCTGCTTGTCCTCAACGCCGTAAATTTCATGGACGGCGCCAATGGCCTGGCCATGGGCATGGGCGCGATCGCGTCTCTGGCGCTGGGCGCGTGCGCGGCGTTCGCCGGGCGTTGGGATCTCGCGCTGATCGCGCTGGCGTTGTGCGGAGCGCTGGCCGGGTTTCTCGTATGGAATGTGCCGGGAAAGCTGTTTGCGGGCGACGCCGGCGCCTTGTTCTGCGGAGCGCTTCTGGCCGGCGTTTCGCTGCTATTGGTGAAGGAGCGTCCGGACTGGCTGTTCATCCCGCCGCTGATCCTGGCGCCATTTCTCACCGACGTTTTGCTGACGCTGGTCTGGCGCATTCGGATGGGCAAGCCGTTCCATCAGCCGCATCGCGACCATACCTATCAGATCGCGATCAAGGCGCGTCTGAGTCACGTCCAGGTGGCGGGGATCCACGCGGTGTGGGCGCTCAACGCCGCAGCGATCGGAACGGTGGCGGCGATCACCTCGAGCTATGTGCCGGTCCTGGCCTTCGTCGCCGTCTACCTGGTTAGCGCTTGGGTTCATATCCGTGTCCGCATTTCGGGCGTGCGGGCGGGGCTTGTTGGCCGCGAGATCGCTTGACGCACGCGCGGCGCAGGCGGGCCGCAATCGCCCGAACGCACGGAGTGCGGGACTAGAACGCGCGGTCGACGCAGTAGTCGGCGAGATCGCCCAGATTCTGCGTGAACGGGTTGCTTCCGACCGTCTCGAGCGCCGCTCGCGCCGCGACAGCCTCGGCGCGCGCCGCTTCCAGCGTACCGTCGGCTGCTCCGCCGGAGCGGATTAGATGAATGGCGTGCGCAAGGTCGCTGTCGGTCTGATGGCGTTCGCCCATCACGCGATCCCAGAATTCACGGTCTGCGTCGTTGCCGCGTTGATAGGCGAGCAGCACGGGAAGCGTCAGCTTGCCTTCCCGGAAATCGTCTCCAACGGACTTGCCGATGACCGACGTAAGACCGCCATAGTCGAGCAGGTCGTCGATCAGCTGGAAGGCGCGGCCCAGCCTGCGGCCGTATTCGCCCATTGAGGCCGCGAGCAATTCGTCGCCCGTCGCGGTCAAAGCGCCCGCGCGAGCGGCGGCCTCGAACAGCGCCGCCGTCTTGGCCTCCACGATGGCCATGTAGTCGTCGATCGGAAGATCGACGCGCCCGATGGCGGCAAGCTGGCGAACCTCGCCTTCCGCGATCACGCACGAGGCGTTTGAGAGAATTTCGAGGATCCGCAGGCTGCGGGTTTCGACCATCAGCGTAAACGCGCGCGCAAACAGGAAGTCGCCGACCAGAACGGATGCGGAAGCGCCCCAAACGTTCTTGGCCGCCGCCTTGCCGCGCCGCAAATCGCTGTCGTCGACGACGTCGTCGTGCAGGAGCGTCGCGGAATGGATGTACTCGACGGCGGCCGCGAGATTTTGCGCTTCTTCGCTTCCCTTGCCGCCCACCGCACGCGCGGCCGCGAGGGTTAGCATCGGTCGCAAACGCTTGCCGCCGGCTTCGATCAGATAGCCGGACAGGTCGGGGATCGTTGCAACCGGACTTGCCGCACGCTCGACCAGAAGCCGTTCGACCGCCTCAAGTTCCGGGCGCAGGCGTTCTGCAAGCCGGTTCATTGGCGACACGGGCGTGGATACGGCCGGCTTTGCTTCAGCGTGTACGGCCAAGTCTTACCCCTGTGCCTTCATATCTGGGTGGTCCGCTTCTCGAAGGATGCGTGTCGCCGAAAGTTGTGCGGAGGGCGCTTCACCCCGGGGACCGTTTCCACGATATTCGTTGCGTGAGACCATGGTCAAGAAATAGAGGGTCGCCAGTAAGGGAACGTCGCGTCAAGTTGTCGCGATTCGGCGTCGTTGCGATAAGGTCGAAGCGAGGTTTCCCGAAATGATTGAGGTCCTGAGGACCAACGACCCGGTTAAGCTGAGTTTTGTCATGGCCCGTCTGCAGGAGGCTGGATGCGCGCCTTTTCTGGCGGATCGCTTCATGGCCATGGCGGAAGGCGGCATTTCCGCGTTCCAGCAGAGGATTCTGGTGCCCGACGAAGACGAGGTCGTCGCAAAGCGGGTGATCCGCGACGTCGAGGCGGGTGCGGAAGCTGGCGCATTCGCCATCGCCGATGAGGCGATCGATCCCGATGCGCCGCCGGATGCAGACGGGGACGCGGTATGACGACGCTCCCAGGGGACGATATGGCCGCTGAGCCCGAGCAATCCGAGCCGCAGGCGACCGAGGACGGATTCCTCAACGGAGCTGTTCGGGTCTTGCAGCCGGCCGTTGGCTACCGCGCGGGCCTCGACGCGGTGTTGTTGGCCGCCTCGGTTTCGGCCGAACCGGGTCAATCTCTGGCCGAAGCCGGAAGCGGCGCCGGGGCCGCTCTCCTTTGCGCCGCCCACAGGCTTGACGGGATTAAGGCGTGCGGTTTTGAGCGCGACGAGGCGATGGCGTCTCTGGCTCGGCGAAGCGTCGGTCTGAACGGGTTTGAAGCGCGGGTCGAATTGCGGAGGCACAATATCGAGGACCGTCCGGCGGACCTTGAGAACCGGTTCGACCTGTCGATGTGCAATCCGCCATTCTTCGAACCGGGAACGGCGCGTGCGCCGGGCGAGGGCAAACAGGCGGCTTATGTGCTCGACACCCCGTTGAAAAGCTGGGTGCGGTTTCTGGCGCATGTCACGCGCAGAGGCGGCTATATCACGCTTGTACATCGCGCGGCGGCGCTGGCGGACGTGCTGGAGCTGCTGTCGCCAAGATGCGGAGAGATCGAAGTCTTGCCCGTGCGGCCGGCGCCTGGATTGCCGGCGCGCCGCATCCTTGTACGGGGCAGGAAAGGTCTGCGTCGAGGACCGGTGACGCTTCACGCCGGGCTCGATCTGCATGTCGAGCCGGGCGGCGCGTCGAGCCCGCGCGCCGCCGAAGTTCTGGCAGGCGGCTGTCTTGATTGGCGCTAGGCCAGGTCAGGCGGACCGGGCGGAAACAGGAGGTAGGGGAATTGGGCGGCGTTATCCTGTTGGGACTGATCGCCCTTGCGGTCGTGATTCTGATCACCCCGGCGATGCGGACGCGCGGTGAACGACGTCGGCGGGAAATCGAGAAAGCTGCGCATGATGCGGTGATGCGGCGCCTCGAGCGCCGGAAGGCGTTGCGTCCGCTCGATTCGGACGCCAAGGAGCCTGGCAAGACGGGCGATGGCGGTACAGACGACCGCGATCGTTAGCCTGGGGGCGGCATGACCGCAGCAAAAAGCGGTGGTCCGGCGTTACACGCGGGCTATCGCACCAGCGATCGCATGTTCTCACGGACCCGGGTGGTCGATTCAGCCGTGTTCGACATTGCGGTCGCCATCAGGTTTACGTTCCGATCGATGGTTCCGACTGCATCCGAGGCCGTCTGCATCGTGTGGGAAATTTCTCCGGTGGCGGACGACTGCTGTTCGACCGCCGCCACAACGCTGGAAACGCTCTCCGAAATCTCCTCGACTGAACTTTCGATGGACTTCAGCGCGCTGACCACATTCCCCGAAACCGTCTGAACCCCGGCGATCTCCGTGGAGATTGTCTTGGTGGCGTTCGAGACTTGCGCCGCGAGCTGTTTGATTTCGGAAGCAACGACCGCGAACCCGCGACCGGCTTCACCTGCACGAGCGGATTCGATCGTGGCGTTCAAGGCGAGGAGGTTGATCTGCGAGGCGATATCGTCGATCAGCTCCACAATCCCTGTCATCTGCTGGCTTGTTGTCGAAAGAGCTTTTGTCGCCGTGTCGGCGTCTTGCGTGAGAGTCAGAGCCTTGTCGGCCGATCTGCGCGAGTTGGAGACGTTGCTCGAGATTTCGCGAATGGAGGCGTTCAGTTCCTCCGCCGCGGCGGCGACGCTCTGCAGCGTGCTCGCCGCTTCAGTGGCGGAGGACGCCACTTCGGTCGCCTGACTCGATACGGAGGCCACATTGCCGGCGATCTCGGAAAGATCGCCCTCGATCTCGACCGACAGGCGTTCGTTTTCCAGCCGGCGCTTTGTCATCTCAGTGATGTCGGTCGCGTACTTCACCACCTTGATCGGGTTTCCATCGGGATCCTTGATGGGGTTATAGCTGGCCTGGATCCAGATCTCGCGTCCGCCCTTGCCGATGCGCTTGTATTCGGCGGTCTGGAATTCGCCGCTGCGCAGCTTGTTCCAGAATTCCGTGTATTCGCGACTGTCTGCGTAAGCGCGCTCAACGAACATCCGATGATGCTTGCCGCGGATTTCTCCGAGCGCATAACCCATCGTTCGGCAGAAGTTGTCGTTGGCGTTCAGTATGGTGCCGTCGAGGCCGAATTCGATGACCGCCTGCGAGCGGTTGATCGCCTCGAGTTGCCCTTGGGCGTCCATCGCCTTGTGTTTTGTCTCAGTGATATCGGTGGCGAATTTGACCACGCGAACAACGCGGCCGGTCGCGTCGATGATTGGATTGTAGGAAGCCTGCAACCACACTTCGCGTCCGTTCTTCGCGAGGCGCTTGAATTCGCCGGACACGAATTTCCCGGCGGCGAGGCTGTTCCAGAATTCCCGATAAGCCGGGGAATTCACGTAGGCCGGGTCGCAGAACTGGCGGTGGTGGCGGCCCACGATCTCGTCGAGCGAGTATCCCATGGCGGCCAGGAAATTCTGGTTGGCGGTCAAGATCTCGCCGCTCGGAGTGAAGGCGATCGTCGCCATGACCTTGTCGATGGCTTGGATCATACCAGCCGCCTCACCGCCCGTCGTGGGCGAGCGCCTGTGCAGGACGTTCAACGAGGCCAGCATGAAATCCTCCTGATGCTCGTGCTAAATGGCCGCGCTTGGGTTTACGGTGAGTTAAGAGTAAGGCTCCTGCCGCCCTGCGCCGGCGTTTTCGCCAGCAGTGGTCAGCGCCGACATTCGGATATATGAGCCAGCATCGCAGACCGATGGGAGTTCACATGGCGCGCGGGGCCAGCAAGCTCAAAACCGATCTTGCGCCGCAGGCGCGGGCGAAGCCGAAGTCCTTTCAGGATATCATCCTGACCCTGTCGGAATACTGGGGGTCGAAAGGGTGTGCGATCCTGCAACCCTACGATCTGGAGGTCGGCGCCGGGACGTTGCACCCGGCGACCACGTTGCGCGCGTTGGGCCCAAAGCCCTGGTACGCGGCCTACCCCCAGCCTTCGCGGCGGCCCAAGGACGGGCGCTATGGCGAGAACCCGAACCGGCTGCAGCACTATTACCAGTATCAGGTCATCCTGAAGCCGAATCCGATCGATATTCAGGATCTCTATCTGGAGAGCCTCTACCGGATCGGCATCGATCCCGCCGTGCACGACATCCGGTTTGTCGAGGACGATTGGGAGAACCCGACCGTCGGCGCATGGGGCCTTGGCTGGGAGGTCTGGTGCGACGGCATGGAGGTCTCGCAGTTCACCTATTTCCAGCAAGTCGGCGGTCTGGATGTACGGCCGGTTTCAGGCGAGTTGACCTATGGCCTCGAACGGCTGGCCATGTACGTGTTCGGCGTCGACAACGTCTACGACCTTCCGTTCAACAATCCACAGAGCGAGTATCCGCTCAGCTATGGCGATGTCTTTCTCGCCAATGAGCAACAGCAGTCCGCCTACAACTTCGAACACGCCGATACCGAGATATTGCAGCGCTGGTTCGCTGACTGCGAGAAGGTCTGCAAGAAGCTCCTGACGCTTGAACCGCCGCTTCCGCTGCCGGCCTATGAGCAGGCGCTGAAGGCCAGCCACATCTTCAACCTGCTGGACGCGCGCGGCGTGATCTCGCCGACCGAGCGCCAGAGCTTCATCGCGCGCGTGCGCGACCTGGCGAAAGGCAGCGCCGAGGCGTGGGCTCTGGCCCAGGACGTCTGACCAACCGCCACGCATTGCCTTTGCGGCGTCTTCCGTCCCAGAATAGGGGGAGCACCGCCGAACAAGCGCGGAGCGCAAGGGAGAACAAGAGATGACGGTTCGCGCTCTGGTGCTCGGCGGCGGAGGACCGCTGGGGATCGCCTGGGAGACAGGCGTGCTGGCCGGGTTAGCCGAGGGCGGCGTGAGTTTTGCCGATCTGGATCTCGTGCTGGGGACCTCGGCGGGTTCGGTCGTCGGATCGCAGATCGCCGCCGGCAAGAGCCCGCAGGCAATGGCCGACGCAGAGCTCGGCTATGCCCGTCATTCTGCGGCCGCCGCGCCGGCGTCCCCGCCCGACCTGACGCCGCTTCTGGCCTTCATGATGCGCTTCCCGCCTACCGGCGAACCGGATCTTGGCCTGCGCCGCGAGCTGGGCGCCTATTCGCTGGGGTCCCAGACGATCGCTGAGGACGCGTTCATAGATGTCTTGACGTCCATGGGGCTTCCGGAAAGCTGGCCCGATGGCTTCGCGTGTACGGCCGTCGACACGGCGTCGGGGGAGTTCCACGTCTGGCGCAAGCAGGATGGCGTGGCGCTGCCGCGCGCCGTGGCGTCGAGCTGTTCGGTGCCTGGAATCTACCCCGCGATTTCCATCAATGACCGAAAGTGGATGGACGGGGGCATGCGCGCGTCCGTCAATCTCGACAAGGCGGCGGGTTGCAAGCGCGTGTTGGCGCTGGCGGTGATTCCGGTCGCCATGGCCGAGCCGATCATGCGCGGTCGTGTTGAGCATGAGGGCGAGGCGGTGACGGAAGCTGGCGGCCGCTATGAGCTGGTGAGCCCCGACGCTGCGGCTATGGAGGCTTTTGGCCCCAACCTGATGGACGGATCGCGAAGGGAGCCTGCGTTGAAGGCTGGTCTGGAGCAGGGGCGTCGCGAAGCCGAGAGGGTCAAGGCGTTCTGGGCCTAGCTGGTCGCTTCGGGCCGCTCATTCCGTCGCAAGGAGACGGGCGATGATCGAGCAACAACCTTCGCGAACGGCGTTCGCCGCGGCTGCGCACCGGGCGGTGCATCAGGTGCTGGAGAAGGGGAAGATATTCTCCGATCCCATGGCGCTGCGTATTCTCGACATGACCGAAGCGGACGTTCGCGCTCATCCGCCGGAGGCCAGCCGGCGCCCAATGCGCCTGTTCATCGCCGCGCGCGCCCGGTTTGCGGAGGAGAAGCTTGCCGAGGGTATTGAGCGGCGCGGCGTCACGCAGCTCGTCGTGCTCGGGGCGGGGCTCGACACGTTCGCCTATCGCAGTCCGTTGGCCGCTCAATTGAGGATCTTCGAGGTGGATTTTCCGGCCACGCAGGCCTGGAAGAAGCGCCGGCTTGAGGAAGCAGGCATCGCCGCGCCGGACAATCTGATCTACGCGCCGGTCGATTTCGAGAAGGACAGGCTGCTCGACCGGCTCGTCGAGGCGGGCTTCGATCCGCAACAGCGGAGCTTCTTCCTGTGGCTGGGCGTCGTGCCGTACCTGACGCGCGAGGCGATCCTGGCGACGCTTTCGGTGATCGGCGCTTTGCCGGGCGGGGCGGAAGTGGCGTTCGACTATTCCAACCCCGTTGACAGTCGCAGCCTGTCTCCGGAAGCGCTTGCGGCGGTCGAGGCGCGTCAGGCTCGCGTGGCGGCGATGGGCGAACCGTTTCTGTCCTTCTTTGAAGCGGAGGATCTGCACGCCGATCTCGAAGCCGTCGGCCTTGCCGGCATTGACGATCTGGGGCCGCGCGAGATCATCGGACGTCTGGTGGCGCCGCACGCCGCGCCGGCCAACCCGGCGATCCTGAACAATATTCCCGAACGCGGCGGTCATATGGTTCATGCGATGACGGCGCAGTCCTGATAGCTATGCGCCGGTAGGGCCGCGTTCGGTCAGCCCGCTTTGCTTCATCCGCCAGAGTAGCGCGTCGATCCGGTCCTGACCGAAAAAGGGCTCTCCGTTGAACACGAACAGCGGCACGCCCCAATGGCCGGCGTCGGTCTGAGCCTGCTCGTTCGCCGCCAGGTGCGCGTCGAATGGGTCGGGGTTCGCGCCGATGTCCGCCTCGACCGTCTCGGGGTTCAGTCCGACCTCGCGCAGACAGTTGGCGAGGTGATCGCCCTGGTGCCAATTGTCGGTCTCGCCCGACCACATCATGGGGACGCCCGGCGCACGAATTCGAGGCCCCTTGCCTGCGCGGCTAGCTGCGACGCCCATCCGGCTGACGCGATAGATATAGGGCTGGTCGGCCGCGACCTCGCGCGTCTCGCGGTCCTGCACAATCGGGTCCGGGCGAGGCCATCGATAGGGAACGCCGTTCATCTCGGCGACGCGCTTGCAGTCTCGCGCGAGATAGGGCGGCCAGAGCGGATTCACCTTCTGGAAGAAGCCGGGGATGCGCACAGCGATCGGACGCACGACCTTCATCTCGGCGTGCAGGTCGTACTTATCCAGAAGCGCTGCGATTTGCGGCGTCGCCAGATAGGAATAAGGGCTTCGAAAGGAGAAATAGAAATCGAACGCGAGCGTCATCTTGCTGAAACCGTCATTCGTGCCTGCGGTTGCCTGCCGCGAGCCAAGCTGGAAAGGTGGCGTCAGGCAAGCAATTGTTACGGTACGAGGACTCCATGACCATTCCCCGCGTCGTCATCGTGGCCTACCGGCCCAAGCCCGGAAAGCAAGACATGCTTCTGGCCCTGATCCGCGATCATCACCCCTACCTCTACTCGGAAGGGCTCGCGACGGAGATGGAGCCCGTCATCATGCGTTCGGCCGACGGCGCATGATCGAAGTGTTCGAATGGGCCTCCAGCGCCGCCATCGAGCAGGCGTCACACGCATGAAGGCGTTCAGAAGATGTGGGCGCGCTTCGCCGAGTGCTGCGATTATGTGCCGATCGGCCAGTTGGCCGAGGCCGGGAAAATCTTCTCCGAGTTCGAGCCTGTGGAGATCCGCTTCCAGCCATCGCCGCAGGGGTCGCCAGACGAACGCGAGGAGTAGGCGTCAGCCTCCGCGCGCCATGGCCAGCGCGTTGCGCAGGGCGGGCATGAGGTCGGCGGCGGAGCGGGCTCCGTCCATCCTCGCGCCTGCGCAGGCCACGGCGTTCAGAACCGCGTCCGGCCCGCTTTGCGGCGTCGCTGTCCAATCCTCCGCATAGCCATTGCCGTTGGGCTCCAGCGTATCCGAGTAGAAAACGCTGTCCCGGATCTTCATCAGGTGGTCCGCGCACCGGAAATCCACCGTCTCGACGACGACCGAGTACGAGACGTCGCCCGTGGCCTGGCGGCTAGGATAGGCGATGAAGCGCTCTATGGAGACGGCGCCGCCGTCAGGCGCCCGCGTCAGCGTGGACGGCGCCCATCCCGCGACCGCCTCGCCGGAGCGCACAAATAGCCATTCGCCGGCCTCCTGCGCGAATGCGCCCGGCGCAGCCAGCGAAAAGAGGGAGAAGGCGAGGGCGGCGCAATTGCGCATGGCGCGCTCCGAGCGGCTCAAATGGCGATCGATCCAGTATCCGGGCGCGGCCGCCCCCTGAAAAGCCCGCAATACAGCCCCGCGAGCCGGATTGCGCCGCGATCCGGCGCGGCGGGTTGAGCGGGGGACCTTGAAATCCCCTCCGTTCCCATGCACTGCCTCTCGCAACCAGATCGAAGGCCGACCATGCCCCAACTGCTGCTTGAAATCTTTTCGGAAGAGATCCCGGCCCGCATGCAGGCGAAGGCCCAGGCGGATCTTGAGCGCGCTCTGATGGACCGCCTGACCGCGGCCGGTCTTGTGCCCGAGGGCGTCAAGGGATTCTCCGGCCCGCGCCGTCTGGTCGCCGTGGTCGAGGGCCTGCCCGTCAAGTCGAAGGACGTGGTGGAGGACATCAAGGGCCCGAAGGTCGGCGCGCCGGAGAAGGCCGTCGAGGGCTTCATGAAGAAAGCCGGTCTGGCCCGGATCGAGGACGCGCATGTCCACGAAGACAAGAAGGGCCAGTTCTACGTCGCCCATGTCCGCAAGCCGGGACAGGAGACGGCGGCGCTGGTGGCTGAAATGGTTCCGGCCATCATTCGCGAGTTCCACTGGCCGAAGTCGATGCGCTGGGGGAATGGGGACCTCAGATGGGTGCGGCCGATCCAGCGCATCCTGTGCACATTCGACGGTGAAGTCGTGCCGTTCGATGTCGACGGCATCCAGAGCGGCAATGTCACCGAAGGTCACCGGGTGATGGGGCGCGGCCCCTTCACCGTGCGCCGCTGGGACGATTATTCCGACACCCTCAAGAACAAGGGCCGCGTCGTCCTTGATCGCGAAGAGCGCAAGGAGACCATCCTCCAGGATGCGCGCACGCTGTGTCAGGCGCAGGGGCTCGAACTGGTCGAGGATCAGGGGTTGCTGGAGGAAGTCGCGGGGCTCGCCGAGTGGCCTGTCGTGCTGATCGGCGATATGGACCCGGCCTTTCTCGATCTGCCGCCGGAGGTGATCCGCCTCTCCATGCGCACGCACCAGAAATATTTCGCGGTGCGCGATCCGGCGAAGCATGACGGCGGTCTCGCTCCGAAATTCATTGTGGTCGCCAACCTTGAAGCCAGCGACGGCGGCGAGAAGATCGCTCAGGGCAATTCGCGCGTGCTGTCGGCGCGGCTCAACGATGCGCGCTTCTTCTGGGACAAGGACCGCGCGACGAAGCTGGAGGACAGCTTCGAGAAGCTCGGCAGCATCGTGTTCCACGAAAAGCTGGGTTCGGTGAAAGATAAGGCCGAGCGGGTGATGGCGCTGGCGCGCGAGCTGGCGCCGACTGTCGGGGCCGATCCTGATCTCGCTGAGCGCGCGGCGAAACTGGCGAAGTGCGATCTCGTCTCCGAGATGGTGGGTGAGCTCCCGGAACTCGAAGGCGTGATGGGCCGCTATGCGACGCTTCAGGGCGAACCGCAGGCCGTCGCCGACGCCATCCGCGACCACTACAAGCCGAAAGGCCCGAGCGATGAGGTCCCCTCAGACCCGGTAAGCGTCGCCGTGGCGCTGGCCGACAAGCTCGACACGCTCGTGGGCTTCTGGGCGATCGACGAAAAGCCGACCGGCTCGAAAGATCCGTTTGCGCTGAGGCGTGCAGCGTTGGGCGTGATTAGGATTGTGTTGGATACCGGCTCGCGCCAGTCGTTGAAGGAGAACTTTGAGTCTTGGTTCGCGCGCGAGCTGGCTGGTGATCGTGGAGGCTTAGATTTTCGCGAGACGGTTCGTTATCTAGTTGGCGAACTGGATGACGAAAAACGTTGGGGAACAGAAGTCCTAAAGTTCATTGTCGGGGGGACGCATGTAGTGGTCTTCAACGATGGGCTGCTGAAAAAATACGAAGCTGCGGTCAGCGCTCAGCCGAAAAATCCTGACAGTCTATCTGGTGAATTGGACGAACTTACGGATTTGGTCGCAAAACGCGGCCGCGAGCTCGAGGTGTACGGGGCCGATGATCAATGGCGTGCGCAGTATGTTGCGCCGGTAAAGGAAGACCTTCTCGCCTTCTTCGCGGATCGCCTGAAGGTCCACCTGCGCGAGCAGGGCGTGCGGCACGATCTGATCGACGCGGTGTTCGCGCTCGGTGAGGACGATCTGGTTCTCATCGTGAAGCGCGTCGAGGCGCTGGGCGCGTTTCTCGATACCGAAGACGGCAAGAACCTGCTGGCCGGCTACAAGCGCGCGGCCAACATTCTCAAGGCCGAGGAGAAGAAGGACGGCACGACCTATACGGGCGACGTCGATCCGAAGTTGCTGACCCAGGCCGAAGAGAAGGCGCTTCATGCCGCTCTTGAAAAGACGGCCCCCGCCGCGGCCGCCGCAGTGAAGACCGAGGACTTCGAGGCCGCCATGCGCGCGCTCGCCGGTCTGCGCGGTCCAGTGGACGCTTTCTTCGATAAGGTGACGGTCAATGCGGACGAGCCGGAGGTTCGCGAGAACCGTCTGAAACTGCTTGCCCGCATGCGCGACGCCCTGCATGGCGTAGCCGATTTCTCGAAAATCGAGGGCTGAGCCGGCCTGTCCCGTTTGGGGCCAAAGTGTCGCGGTCCGAGACGATCTGAAACGGGTCCGATCTCGCCCGGAACCGCTTGAAACGCGCAAGATGCGTCTGGTTCTGACCGCCCATCGGGAACGCTCGTTTCGTAGATGCGCGCCGGAAGTGGCAGTACGGGAACGAATGCTGCCCTGGGCGCCGCATGGGCAATTGTTTTTCGTCTCCGGGGCGCGTAAGCGCCAATGCGGGCCTTGAACCTGCATGATGGAATCATTCGAAATTCCGGGACGTCTAGATGACCAAGAACGCTTCGAAATGGGTCTATGACTTTGGTGGCGGAGCCTCCGACGGCGACGCCAGCATGAAGAACCTTCTGGGCGGCAAGGGCGCGAACCTTGCCGAAATGGCGAAGCTGGGTCTGCCCGTGCCGCCGGGGTTCACCATCACCACCGAGGTTTGCACGCTCTACTATGAGCTGACGCGGCAATATCCCCCGGGCCTGGTCGAGCAGGTCGAAGCGTCCCTGAAGATGCTGGAAGAGAAGACCGGCAAGGTCTTCGGCGACACCCGCAACCCGCTGCTGGTCTCTGTGCGCTCTGGCTCCCGCGCCTCAATGCCCGGCATGATGGACACGGTTCTGAACCTTGGTCTCAACGAGGAGACCACCGAAGGCCTCGCCGTGCTCTCGGGCGATCGCCGGTTCGCCTATGACAGCTATCGCCGATTCATTCAGATGTTCTCCAACGTCGTTCTGGGGCTGAAGCACGACGAGTTCGAGCATATCCTCGACGACTACAAGGAAAGCCGCGACCTGATCCTCGACACCGAGCTTGGCGCCGAGAACTGGATCGAGGTGATCGCGCTCTACAAGAAGGCCGTTCAGAAACTGCGCGGCGCGCCGTTCCCCGAAAGCCCGAAAGATCAGCTATGGGGCGCCATCGGGGCCGTATTCGGAAGCTGGATGAACGATCGCGCGATCGCCTACCGCCGTATGCACGACATTCCGGAAACCTGGGGCACGGCGGTCAACGTGCAGTCCATGGTGTTCGGCAATATGGGCGAGACCTCCGCCACGGGCGTGGTGTTCACCCGCGACCCGTCGACCGGCGAAAAGCGCTTCTATGGCGAATACCTCGCGAACGCCCAGGGCGAGGATGTCGTGGCCGGCATCCGCACGCCGGCGCCGATCTCCAGGGAAC
Organism: Hyphomonadaceae bacterium; assembly: GCA_041398225.1. Taxonomy (GTDB): domain Bacteria; phylum Pseudomonadota; class Alphaproteobacteria; order Caulobacterales; family Hyphomonadaceae; genus JAWKVD01. Next base: position 56,859 of record JAWKVD010000021.1, read on the forward strand.
GTCGGATCGAACTGAAGTCTGAAGACGCATCGCTCGAAGAAGCCATGCCGGAAGTCTTCAAGCAGCTTTCGGATGTGGCCGCACAACTCGAGAGCCACTACCGCGACATGCAGGACATTGAGTTCACGGTCGAGCAGGGCACCCTGTTCATGCTGCAGACCCGCAATGGCAAGCGTACGGCGCCGGCGGCGCTGAAGCTCGCGGTCGAGATGCAGCAGGAAGGCCTGATCTCGGAAGACGAGGCGATTCTGCGCCTTGAGCCGAGTCAGCTCGATCAGCTTCTGCACCCGACCATCGCGCCCGACGCCGTGCGCGATCTCTTCGTTTCGGGACTGCCCGCCAGCCCTGGCGCGGCGGTTGGACAAATCGTGTTCGATCCGGCCGAGGCCGTGGCGCTCTCGCAGGCGGGCAAGCCGGTAATCCTCGTTCGCATCGAGACGAGCCCGGAAGACATTCAGGGGATGCATGCGGCCAAGGCCATCGTGACGGCGCGGGGCGGCATGACTTCGCACGCTGCGGTCGTGGCGCGCGGCATGGGTCGTCCGTGTGTCTGCGGCGCGGGCGCCCTGCAGCTCGACGTGGCGAAAGGCGTTGTCCGTGCGGGCGGTCGCGAACTCAAGAAAGGCGACACCATCACCGTCGACGGCGCCCAGGGGCAGGTTCTGGTCGGTTCCGTGAAGATGGTCGAACCGAATCTCTCAGGCGATTTCGGCAAGCTGATGGAATGGGCCGACCGCGCGCGCCGCATGAAGGTGCGCGCCAATGCGGAAACGCCGCTGGACGCCGAGACCGCGCGCAAGTTTGGCGCTGAGGGCGTCGGGCTCTGCCGTACGGAGCACATGTTCTTCGACGCCGAGCGCATTCCGGTCGTGCGCGAAATGATCCTCGCGGACAGCGAGAAGGAGCGCCGCAACGCGCTCGACAAACTGCTGCCGATGCAGCGCGGAGACTTCGCGGATCTCTTCCGCATCATGGCCGGGCTTCCGGTGACGATCCGCCTGCTTGATCCGCCGCTGCATGAATTCCTTCCGCACGATCCCAAGGACATCGAGGAAGTCGCGAAAAGGTCCGGTCTGCCGATCGCCAAGCTGGCCGAGCGGGCGCAGGAGCTTCACGAAAGCAATCCGATGCTCGGTCACCGGGGCTGCCGGCTCGGCGTGACCTATCCCGAGATCTACGAGATGCAGGCGCGCGCCATCTTCGAGGCGGCGCTTGATGTTGCGAAGGAGACCGGCAAGGCGCCGACGCCGGAGGTGATGATTCCGCTGGTGGCCACGCGCCGCGAGCTGCAGCTCATGCGCGACCGCGTCGTCGAGACCGCCGAGCGCGTCTTCCGGGAACGCAAGGCGCAGGTCGACTACATGGTCGGCACCATGATCGAACTTCCGCGGGCCGCGTTGCGAGCCGCCGAGATCGCCGAGGAGGCGGATTTCTTCTCGTTCGGCACCAACGATCTCACACAGACCACGCTGGGCATAAGCCGCGACGACGCCGCGCGCTTCCTGCGCGTCTATGAAGAGAAGGGGATCTACGAAAAGGATCCCTTCGTCTCCATCGACCAGGAAGGCGTGGGGGAACTGGTCCGCATGGGTTGCGAACGTGGCCGCAAGACCCGCCCGTCCCTGAAGCTGGGCGTCTGCGGCGAACATGGCGGGGATCCGGCCTCGATCACCTTCTTCGAGGCGACCGGCCTGGACTATGTCTCCTGTTCTCCGTTCCGCGTTCCGGTGGCCCGGCTGGCGGCGGCGCATGCCGCACTGCGGCGCGCCGGGTAGACGTATCTGGCGGGGTCTCTGATTCCGCCAGTTTTTACTCACAGATAACTCCCGGTATCGTCCCAGATTGGATCAGGGACGAAACTGTGAACATTAAATTGTTCAATGCTCAAAACTGTGACCCGCTTGCATCAAACAGTTTTAGCGTTCCCGAGCGAGCAATTAGCGCTCTGAATCGTCACAGTAATTTACCTGTACGATTTGCAACCTTTCCCCAACGGGATGTCGTTGGCGCCAGTTTGCCCCCCTTTTTGAGCGATTTGGGCCGGGTTCTTGCCTGAGGAGGGGTGCTTGCCTAGCTCCATCCGGACCGTTACGGCGGCGACATGAGGTTCGCGCTGCACCCCCCGGAACGAGGGCGGGCGCGCGGTTGATGGTTTTCAAAAGGGTGTCTTGGGACGCGCGCGGGCGTCCAGACCTTAACGAGGTCCTAAGGGGAAGGCTGGGTGTTAGCTCTGCAGAAATACTTGCAGCTTACCTTGAGCCATGTCTGGGCGGCGATGACAGCCGTCGCGGGATGGTGGTTCAGCATGTCCGACGTCGAAAAGCGTCAGGCTCAGCAGCGCGCGCTCGGCGCCGCAGCATGTGCAGCCGTGTTCGCCGTCGGCGGCCCTCTGGTCGCCTACCGCGCCGAGCTTCGCAACGCCGACGAAGCCTACAAGTCCGACGCCTTCATTCTGGCGAAGTCGCTCAACGGGCAGTCGCACTCGGCGAGGCTCGCCAAGGCCGAAGCCGCTCCGGTTGGCGCGTCTGGTCTTCGTCAGCGCCAGTCCTTCATCCAGTCCGTCTCGCACGACACGCGGCCGGGCGCGACATACATGTTCGACCTGACGCCGACGAACGCGCTTTATCAGCCGGCCCGCTTCCAGCCTGAGAAGTTCAAGCTCGACGTGAAGCTGACGTCCTTCACCGACAAGCTTCTGGATCGCGCGGTCGACGAGAAGTCCGAGTTCCAGTGTCTGGCCGAAGCTGTCTACTACGAGGCGCGCTCCGAGAGCACGCGCGGACAGATGGCCGTCGCCGAAGTGGTGATGAACCGCGTCGGCGATCCCAACTTCCCCGACTCGATCTGCAAGGTGGTTTATCAGGGGCACTACCGCGTAACCGGTTGCCAGTTCACCTTCACCTGCGACGGTTCGCTTCGTTTCAAGCCTCGCGGTCTCGCCTGGGACCGGGCGCGCGCCGTCGCGCTGCATGTTCGCTTGGGCTTCGCCAAACCGGTGACGAACCACGCCACGCACTATCACACCGATTATGTCGATCCGTACTGGGCGCCGGGCCTCGTCGAGACCAAGCGTATCGGCACGCACATCTTCTACCGCTTCCCGCAATCCAAGCGTGAATGGACGAATGCGCGCCTCGCGCTTGCCGCTTACGAGCAGCATCGCGAAGCCGAACGCGCGCTGGCCGCGCAAACGTCCGAACCCACGCTCATCGATGTGGCGACGGCGCCGACGATCGGCATTCCGACGGACGAATCGATCGCTCTCTAGCGTCGTCCTTCGGCGTTCCGGCTAGACGTAGTCCAGCCCGACATCGAGATTGCGCGCCGAGTGCGTGAGCGCTCCCGACGAAATATAGTCGACCCCGGTCTCGGCGATCGCGCGAACCGTCTCAAGCGTTACGCCGCCGGAGGCCTCGCTCGCGCAACGTCCGCCGATCAGTTTCACGGCGGCCCGCAGCGTATCCGTATCCATATTGTCGAGCAGAATGGCGTGCGGGGCGTTCCGAAGCGCTTCTTCCACTTGCGCGAGGGTGTCGGTCTCGATCTCGATCGCGCGCAAATGGCCCGCCGCCGCCTTGGCGCGTTCAAGGGCCGGTCCCACGCCGCCCGCGGCCGCGATGTGGTTGTCCTTGATCAGGATGGCGTCGTCGAGCCCGAAACGATGATTGACCCCGCCGCCCAGACGCACGGCGCGTTTCTCCAGAGCGCGGTGTCCTGGCGTTGTCTTGCGAGTGCAGACAATCCGAGCCGAGGTTCCGTCCACGGCCGCTACGAACGCGCGTGTCAGCGTCGCGACGCCGGAAAGCGGCCCGATGAAGTTCAACATCACGCGCTCCGCCGTCAGGATTGTGCGTGCGGCGCCGTGAATGCGCACCAACTCCGCGCCCTTGTCGAAGGAGGCGCCTTCAGCCGTCAGCACCTCCCAGCGCGCCGAAGCGTCGACAAGGTGCAACGCCAGCCGAGCCGGGTCGTACCCCGCCGCAACGCCAGACTCCCGGGCGCGGACCACGGCGGTCATCTGCGTATCCGCCGGAATTACGGCGTCAGTGGTGATGTCGCCTGCGCGCCCAAGATCTTCGATCAGGGCCAGGCGCACAATCGGTTCGATCACCAGATCGGGCAGCGGAGGAGGAGGCAGGGCGTCGGTCATGCGGCGGACTCGGCGGTCGAATCTGGAGGTTGATGCGTGATGAGGGGCGAGCCCTCCGCGCCTTGTCGGATGAAGGTGCGGGTTGGTGCAAGGGTTTCCGGGAAATCGCTGCGATAATGCCCGCCGCGACTCTCCCTGCGCGCAAGCGCCGCTGAAACGATCAGGCGCGAAGCGGTCAGCGCATGGCTTGCGCCGTCGCGTGCCGTGGCGCCGACGATCCAGTCCAGCGTGCGGTTCAGTCCCGCCGCGTCGCGAACCACGCCGACATCGGCGTGCATATG
>JAWKVD010000022.1:2500-57245 GCA_041398225.1 Hyphomonadaceae bacterium
ACGGGCGCGCGGGCGCCCCCCGCCGCGCCCCCCGCCGCGCCCCTCAGGCGCGCCCCTCAGGCGCGAACCTCACTCGCCCATCTGGCACGGTGGTTGCAGCCCTGGACAGCAATTCAACCTACCGGAGTGCAGCCGATGCGCCGCCGTTCGACATCCCACCCGATGGCCCTTGTGGTCTCCAGCGTGCTTGGCGCGCTCGCCGGGCTCGCCGTCGTGATCGGCGCCGTCGCGCTGCTCGCCCTGCCCGCCGACGCGCAGACCAACCCCGCCTCATCCGGCTTCGGCGAGTTCGAACACCCTTACGGCTTCGCCTATGGCGCGGAAACGCAGGCCTTCGACGCCAACACGCGCGACGCCAACGGCAACCGCGTGATCATCGACGGCCGCATCATGACGGGCGACGACCTCTCGACGCTGTCCTCGAGCACCGCGAGCGCTTCGGCCTGGGCGCAGGCGCGCGCCGGCGCCGGCTTCGGACAGGGCACGGCCATCGGCAACCAGATCAATGTGATCACCCAGGGCAATTACAACACGGTGGTCGTCAACGCGACGCAGATCAACTCGGGCGACCAGAACACGGTCCTGAACGGAGGACTGAACCTCAATGACTAACCTCATCAAACTTCTCGCGACCGCGGCGACCGCCGCAACGCTGGCCGGATGCGTGACGCCGTATTCGGGGTCCGACGGCCTCTATGCGAAACCGATCGGCGGCGCGCCGGTCACCGCGAACCCGACGCCCTACTCGGCCGGCCTTGTCTGCATGGCCGACTACGCCCGCTACACCGGCATTCAGGCGCCGCGCATCGCCGTCGGCCGCGTGCTCGATTACACCGGCAAGGCCGATTATGAAGGCGGCCGCCAGGTGACGCAGGGCGCTTCCCTCATGGCGATCTCGGCGTTCGCCAAGGCCGGCGCCCGGCTGGTGGAGCGTTTCGACACGTCGGTTTCCGAACTTGAACTGAAATACGCCAACAACAAGCTGATCGGCGCCGATGCGCCCACGGGCGGCGAGTTCCGCCAGATCTACGCCGGCTCGATCCCCGGTTCGGACTACTACCTCGTCGGCGGCATCACCGAGCTCAACTCCAACATCCGTTCGCTGGGCGCGGAAGCCTATGTCGGCGATCTCGACGCGGACGACGCCAAGGGCCGCGCGGGCGCGAAACTGTTCGTGGTCAATGTCGGGCTGGACCTGCGCCTGGTGGACACCAAGACGCTCGAAGTCGTGGACGTGATCTCCTATCAGAAGCAGATCATCGGCCGCGAAATCTCCGCCGGCATTTTCGACTTCGCCAACAACAACGTGTTCGACATCGGCGTCGGCGAACGCGCCCTCGAGCCGATGCAGCTCGCCGTGCGCTCGGTCATCGAACGCGCGGTTCTGGAGATGGTCGCCAATCTCTACGGCGTGCCCGGCTCTGAAAGCTGCGAGCAACTGAACCAGGCCGGCGCGGCGCGCGGCACGCAGTCGGTTGTCGGCGATTACCAACCCGTTGCGGGCGTCTCCTCCATCGACGGCGACCGCCGCGCCGATGTGACGGCGTGGAGCTCGGTGCGCGATCCCTCGATGCGTTCGGCTCTGCGCGGCCGCTCGAAGACAGACTGAGGAACACGATGATGACATCCTCGCCCAAGATGAAACAGCGCGCCGGAGTGGTGCGGCTTGCGAGCGCCTCGGTTCTGGCCGCCGTTCTGGCCGCGCCGGCGCTGGCGCAGGAACCGCCCGCTTCCGGAGCGATCGACACCCAGCTCAACTGGGGCGATGTGTTCGCCACCATGGATGTGGTGACGCAGGACCGGGCGCGCTTCGCGATCTCCAACGCGGCGGCCGTCGGCAATGCGGTCACCGCCGTCAACGGAACCGGCGCGCAAACGCTGACCGGCGCCCAGATAAATCGCGGCGCGATCGAAGCCGACGCAACGCTGACCGGCGGCGACGTGCGCCATGAGGCGATCGTCTCCGCGCAGGCGCAGGCGAACGCCGCCGAAGCCGGCGCTTCAGGCGGACGACTTCAGCTTCGCGGACAGCAACGCGCCGAAGACGGCGACGTGCGCGCGACGGCGAGCGCGAACATCGGCAATGCCGGCGTCCTGACCACCGCGGCCGCGGCGAGCGCCAACAACGCTCTGGCGTGGGCCGAGAATGGCGACCTGGAGACCGATCTCTCGCAGGACAACAAGGTTTCGGTGCGCGCCTTCGCCGACAGCGACGCCTGCTGCACCGGCCTGACGCAGACCTTCGCGACGGCGGCGGCCAACAGCTATGCTTCGACGTCGGAAACCTCGACGGCGACGACGACGATCTCGCAAACCTCTTCCGGCGACATCGTTCACGCTTCGGCGGATAGTTGGCAGCCGACCGGATACGACGTGACCACGGCCAGCAACGCGGCGGGCAACTCCGCGTCGATGGCCAACAAGTGGGGCTATGCGAACGTCACCGCGGACCAGACCAACGACTCCTTCGTCGGCTCGGAGGCCCGGACCACGGTGAACGAGTGGAGCGGCGTGGCGACGACCTCGGCCTATGGCGTCGGCAACGCGATCCTGGCGACCAATGTCGGCTCGGACATGACGACCGCCAGCACGCAGACCAACAATGGCGGCGTTATCGGCTATGCCCAGTTCAACGGCGGGACGGGCGGCGATGTCGCGCTGTCGTCGACGGCGATCGGCAACGCCTACACCGGCTCGGTGTGCTCGCAGTGCGGCGACGCCGTGCTCACCGGGAATGTGACGCAGGTGAACACCGGAAGCGTGCAGTCGATTGGCACGATTTCCGCAGGAAACGCGCACAGCATTATCGGGAACGCCACCGCGATCGGCAACACGGCGACGTTCATCACGAACCGGGCGAACAGCCAGTAGGCCGCCCCTGACAATCCCGGAACGTCCGCCCGGTCGTCCCGGCCCGCTTGTAGAGTATGCCCGGCGGGGGGCGCGTAGAGTACGCGTAGAGTAAGAACGGCGGCCCTCGCCCGGGGCCGCCGTTTCTCTTTTGGGCTGCGACCGTCCGGACTTCGGGCGTCACATGCGCCGAACGCGCGGCTGATCGCCTTCGGCGGCCAGATCCACGACATGGGCGACGCCGACGGCCTGAAGAAACGCCGCGTCGTGACTGACGATGAGCAGCGCGCCGCTGAAGCCGGCCAGCGCATCTTCCAGGATCTCGGTCGATGCGATGTCGAGGTGGTTGGTGGGCTCGTCGAGGATCAGCAATTGCGGCGGCTCCGGCGCGCTCATGGCGATGGCGAGACCCGCGCGGATGCGTTCGCCGCCGCTGAGCGTCGCGGGCGAACGACGCGCATCGGCGTTTCGGAACGCGTAGCGAGCGAGCGCGGCGTAGGCGTCGTTGGCGGTCATCTCTGGGTGGCGCGCCATCATCAGGTCCAGCAGCGTATCGGCGCCGTCGAGGATGGTCAGCGACTGGTCGAGAAAGGCCGCCGGGTGCGGGGAACGCTCGACGGTTCCGCTGTCGGGTTCGAGCTCCCCGGTGATGAGGCGGATGAGGCTGGTCTTGCCGGCGCCGTTCGGTCCGGCGATCGCGCAGCGCTGCGGGCCTTCGATCGTGAAGCTAAGCGGACCGAAGAGCTTTCGGTCGGCGCGACGAAGCTCCACCTCGTGGAACGCGACCAGGGTTCGGCCGGCGGGGACGCGGACGTCCGGCAGATCGATGGCGAGCGGGGCGAGGATCTCGACACGTTCGCGGGCGCGTTCGACCGCATCCTGCGCGGCGCCGACGAGTTTTTCGCCGAGCTGGCTGTTGCGCGCGTCGGTCCGTTCGGCGCGGTCGGCCCGGGCGTCGAGCAGGATCTTCGGTTCATCGCCGCGCGCGCGTTTGCGCCGCCCCATACGGTCGCGCCGCGCCTTGCGTTCTGCGGTTTCCTGAACCCCGCGAGACTGGCGCGCGAGATCGCGGCGGGCGCGATCAAGATCGGAGGCGGCCTGTTCGCGCGCGGCGTCGCGGGCGGCCTCGAAGGCGCTCCAGCCGCCGGAGAAGACCGTCACGCCCGTGGCGGTCAGCTCGACGATACGGTCGACCGCTTCGAGCAACGACCGGTCGTGACTGGCGACGAGAACGCCGCCGCGCCAGTGCGCGATCAACCGCGCGACCGCCTCCCTGCCCGCGGCGTCCATATTGTTGGTGGGCTCGTCGAGGACGAGCAGGTCGGGCTCTTCGAGCAACACCGCCGCCAGCGCCAGCCGCGTGCGTTCGCCGCCGCTGAGCGAGGCGGCCGGGCGCCGCGGATCGAGCTGCGGGAGGCCGACATCGGCCAGCGCTTTTGAAAGACGTTCCGGCAGGCCCCAGTCGGCGGCGGCGGCGTCTTCGGCGTCGCCCTCGCCGCGCTCAAGCCGCGCGAGCACCGCCAGCGCCGGCGCCAGTCCGATGGCGTCCGCGACGGACCCATCGACGTCCGGGAGCTGGCGCAGACGGCCGATGCGTCCGGATCGCACGACGGTTCCCGACGCCGGATCGCGTTCGCCGGCGACGATCGACAACAGCGTGGACTTGCCGGCGCCGTTGCGGCCGACCAGACCGACGCGTTCGGCGCCGATGGACAGGGTGAGGTTGGAGAAGAGCGCGCGGCCGTCAGGCGTCGCGGCGGAAATCTGATCGAGCGTGAGAAGAGAGGACATGGAACACCTGCGGACGGGAAACGGGGAATGCGCGTTTCGTCGTCTGCTTCATGTTCGCCTCCGCTCGGGTGAGGTCTCGCTTATGACCGAGGGCGTCGGACGACGCAACCCGGCGCGATCCCGAAAATGCGAACGCCGGGCTTCACTGGAAGCCCGGCGCCCGGCCTTGTTTCGCTAGAGACGCGGCTATTGGTCGTTCAGATAGATCACCGGAAGATCGAGCGAGGACGGCTTCGTCGCATCGAAATAGACGGTGTTCTTCGCCGCGCGAGGTTTGGCGTTCGGCCCCGGATTCTCGCCCGTATTGGGGTTGAGATCGAAGCGCGGATAGTTCGACGAGGTGATGTGAACCGCGATGCGGTGCCCTTTCTCGAAGGTGATCGCGGTGTCCCAGAGATCGATGGAGAGCTGTTCGGGCTTGCCCGGGGTCATCATCTTGATCTCGTCGATCTCGCGGCCGTCGCGGTAGCGCGTGCGCAGCGCGCTATCGAGAACGATCGCCTCGTAGCCGTCAGGATAGACGTCGACGAGCTTGACCATGAAGTCGGTGTCCGGGCCGTCGGTCGCGGCCCAGAGGTTCATCGTCACCGGTCCTGCGATCGCGACATCCTTGTCGAGCACGGGCGTCTGGAAGCGCAGATAGTCCGAACGCTCGCCGATCGGGCGCTGGTCCATCGGACCGCGCTCAAACGTCAGATTGGCGCCGCCGATGCTGGGCACCGGGTTGGCCGGATCGAAGGTGTAGGTTTTCGACGCCGACATTTCCGACGGGGCCTTCATCGAAAGCGTGCCGTCCGCGTGCAGGAAGTATTGAGCCGTCTCGGGCGCCGGCGGCCATGCGCCGAACTCCATCCAGCGGTTCTTGGACGACACGGCGCCCTTGCGCGCCGAGGCCATCATGTACGCCTTCACCGGCGGCTCATCCATGATGCCGTTGTCGACGCCCTTCAGCCAGTAGTCGAACCAGCGGATCTCGGTGGGGTTGCCGCGCAGGCCGCCGCCATCGGGGTATTCCATGTCTCCCGACAGCTCGCCGTGGCCGAACGGCCCCATCTCGAGCTTCTGATTGCCGCGCGCGCCTTTGGACCCGTGGTCCTGCAGGTACATGAAGTTGCGGACATTGCCTTCGTTGAAGATGTCGTACCAGCCGCCAAGGTTGTAGATCGGGATGTCGATGAAGTCGGCGTTGCGGCGAATGTCGAGCGCCGCCCATTCGGCGCTGTCGGGATAGCTGGCCGCGCGCTTCTGGATGACGTCTTCCGCGATGCCCTGATCGCGGCTCCAGTCGCCGCTGTCCTTCTGCTTGAACGCGCCGCCGATGAAGCTGGCGTTGGTGAGCGAGGTCGGCGCCACGATCACGAAGGCGGCCGCGAGGTGCGGCGGGTTCGAGATCGCCGCGAGATTGCCGGTGATGCCCATGGCGGACGGGCCGGTGATGCCCACCTTGCCGTTGCACCAGGGTTGCTGCGCCATCCACTCGACCGTGTCGTAGCCGTCGTCACGATCGTTGACGAAGGCCTGATAGAAGCCCTCGGAGCGGCCTTTTCCGCGCACATCCTGAACCAGGAACGCGTAGCCGTTGGCGGTGTAACCCTCCGCTCCGCGCGGATCCTTGTACATCTCGTCCTTGCCATAAGGCGTGCGAGTCACCACGCAGGGAAACGGCCCCTTGCCCTTGGGCAGGTAGAGGTTGCCGGCGAGTTTCACGCCGTCGCGCATTTCGGCGAGCACTTCCTTGGCGCCTTCGGCGACCTTCTCCGGCCGCGCGCCGCGAACCGCGGTCGTCTCGGCGCGGGCGCCCGAGGTCTGCGCGCAGGCGGTGGCGGCGGTCATCGCCGTCAGGGCCGCGCCCAGCATGAGTGACTTGAAGATCTTCTGCATGTTTCTCTCCCTGACCGCTGGAGCGTACCGCGCGCACCGCGTGTTGGCGCGCATCCTCTAGGGAATGCCGCTCAGGTCAAGGCCGTTCGCAAATCGGCGTCATCCGGCGCTCGGCCGTGTCGTTTACATGACGCCCCGCCTGCTCTTCTGGAGTAAGATCGCGATCCGAGCGCCTCGCAAGCAGGCGCAGGAAACGGGAGGGAACCCATGCATCACGCATTGATGATGTCGGCACTAATCGCGGCGGCCATCGCCGCTTGCGCGCCCGCCATCGCCCAGGAAGCAGGCCCTGAAGCGAGCCCCGAAGCAGGCATGGTCTGGCTGGACAAGGATCGCGACGGCCAAGTCAGCCTCAACGAGTATCTGTTCTTCCAGACGTCGCGGATCGCCCGGTTCGACATGAACGGCAACGGCAAGCTGTCGCGCGACGAGTTCAAGGAAAGCCTGAACGGCAAGGCCCGGCAAACCTACGAACGCAGCTTCCGCGCCTTCGACCGCGACAAGAGCAAGGGCCTCGATCAGCGCGAGTTCCTTGGCTACCACGCCTTCGTGTTCAACACCTATATCGACACGAACAAGGACGGCCAGATGAGCCTTGAGGAGCTGGCGGCGCTGGCCGAGCCGCAGGGCTGACCGGCGGACACAGCGCCTGACGTTCTGGAGTTGGGCGCGCGATCCGCGAACGGTCGCGATCGTCACCAGACGCTCTGGCCGACGCCTCCATCAAGATCGAGACGTCCGCTGACGACGGTGCGCGCGGGACGAACCTGGCTTGAGGCAGCGGGCGCACGAACCGCGCGGGTGATCGTCGTCAGGACGAATTTGACGACCGAAGCGTCGAGAAGATCGTCGGTTTCAGAAACGCTCGCTTGAAGCAGGGACGGACGGCATTGAAGCCGGCCGCCGGGCGCGTGCCACAAGGCCTCGCCCGGCGCGCACTGGATGGTTTCAGCCTGGCTGAAGTCGACGCGCCGACCATCCATGACGCCGACATGCGCTTCCAGACGCTCGCCGGCGTCGCAGCGAAAGAGTTCGCCGGCATAGGCGGGATCGACATCGGCCGGCTTGTAGACGGAGATCGCGGGCAAGGATGCGCCGCCTTCGGCGAGGCACACGCCTTCGATCGGACGCAGGACCGTTTCCTCGCGCGCCTGTTCGGTGAACGCCGCTTGCGCCAATCCGGCCGCCAGATCTGCATCGGCGCTTTCGCCGGCGACGTCCGCGCTTTCTTCTTCAAAGGCTGCGCCGGTTTCGGCGACGGCGTAACCGCCGGAAAAGCCATAGCCGCCCGCCGAGCCGCCTGCCCGCGCGCCGCCGGAGGCGTAGACGCCGACGCCCGCCGACGCGGTCGCATTCGCCGACACGTTCACGGAGGCGGCGCCGATCGCGATCGTCGGATAGGCGACGGAGACGCCGGGAACGCTGATCGTCACATCGGCGGTCGACTGGCGCGGAACATTCACAAGCGTGCTGGTGGGCTGCACGCAGCAGCCGGAGGGCGTGGGCGTCGGTCTCGCCGGAGCCACCGCGCAGCATGAAGACGCAGCCTGGGCAAGCGCCGGCGCACCCGTCAGGAACGGAAGACCGCAGATCGCCACGGCCATGTGCCGCCATGAAACGCGCATATGTCCAGTCCTCCATGCTTCGCGTGTTGCGCTGCAATTGGCGGACCGTTTTCTCCCGCCAAACGCGAAAGCGGCGGCAAACCGCGCCCATTAACGCTTTCGGGCGCGTGGCGCGCGCCTTGCCGTGTGTGCCGGGGATGGGGACTGATCTTCCGACCGGCAGGCAAGTACGACGATGCAACAAGCACATGCAAACACGCGGGTGATCCTGGACGCCTGGTCCCGTCTCGCGGACGGCGACACGGAGACCGGCCCGTCGGTCAACGCGGTGTCCGAACTGACCCGGCAGCTTTTCGTTCTCACCGAGGCCGACGACAGCGACTATCCGTTCCATCGCGCCGGTTCGGCGGTCGAGGCGCTGTTCGGCCGCGACCTGCTCGATCATAATTTTCTGACGCTGTGGACGGAGACCGACCGCGCGCTGTGCGCCGCCGGCATGATCGCCGCCCGCGAGGGCGACGGTCCGGTGCTGATCCATGCGCGCGGCGAAACGCTGGACGGCAAGGTCGTGGAGCTTGAGTTCGCGCTGGCGCCGCTGGCGGCGGGACCGCGGAAAATCCGCCGCTATCTCGGGATCTGCCAGCCGCTGACGCCGGTCGAGGCGCTCGGCGGCCGCCCGGTTCGACGCCTTCAGGCGCTTGCAGTTATTCCGCCGGCGAGGCCGCACGCCCACCCCATGGTGCGGCTGGTCGAACCGGCCTAGCGGCCCCGCGCCGCCTCCTCTCTCGCTGGCCCGCCCAATAGGTTAGCGAGTTGCTAATCAGTTTCGGAAAGACTGCACCCGACTTTGCGTGCGCACGCACCATTGGGGGAACCTGTTCGAGGCTGAGGATGCACTTGACCGGACACGAGCGCAAAGAGTCGTCTCTGCGACGGCCTGTTCAGGCCGCCGACCGTCGGCGTCACCGCCGCGTTCCATGGGTGACCCGCGTGCGCGGCATCGGCCCCGACGGCGAAGAGTTTCAGGCCAACACGGTGGACGTGGGCGCGGGCGGGCTGCGCATCAATCTCGCCCGGCCCTACTCCGTCGGCGACGTGCTGGTGCTCTATCTGGATGACCTCGGACGCGTCGAAGGGCCGATCACGCGCGTATTGCCCGACTTCGGGTATGCGATCGAGTTCGCGGTCCCGCCGCGCAAGCGCGACAAGATCGCGGACCAGCTGACCTGGCTGATCAACAAGGACCGCCTGCAGCTTCTTGAGGACCGCGTCGCGGAACGGCGAACCTCCGGCGGACAGGTGGTGGTGCAGTACGGCGAAGGCGTGACGATCGCTTGCGCGGTGGTCGACATGTCTGTGTTCGGCATCGCCTTCAGGACCAACGGGCCGCGTCCGATGATCGGCGATCAGGTCAGGGTCGGCGACCGCACCGGCGCTTGCGTGCGCTATATCGAGGGCGGTTTCGCGATCGATTTCCGCGCGCCGGACACGGGCGAATCGGCCTGAATTGCCCCTAGGTAGGGGGTCTCTTAAGGGCAATATCGACGGCCGGCGGCGCGCCGTGGCGGCGGCGCCGGCGCGCGCCGTATGAGCTTTTCACGTCTTCGTGAGGTGTCGTAGGGACTTGTTGGATCAGGGCTTTCCTGACGTAGGGATAGACGGACCCGCGCTGCATTGCCTCCGCCCGCCAACGCGAACCAACCTCACCTCGATCGCAACGCACGCGGCCTCCAGGGGGGGACCGCGTAGCCAAAACAAAAGCGGTCGGAGGGAGAGGAACATGTATCCGCAATACAGGAGGAGTGCGTCCGCACTCGTTATAGCCGCATGTCTTGCCGGCGGGGGCACGGGGGTCGCCTACGCCCAGCAGAGCGCGTCGCAGGATTCGGAGACGGCGCCTCCGGAGCGCGAAGTCATCGTCATCACCGGCTCCAACATCGCCGGGGCCGCTGAATCCGCCGCGCTGCCGGTCGAGGTCTACACGGCCGATGAATCGCTCAAGCAGGGCGGCCAGACGGCGCTTGAATTCACCAAGACGCTTTCAGTGGTCGGTTCGACGGTGGGCGAGACCAACCAGTTCCAGGCCGGCTACGCCTCGATCGGCTCCGCGACGCTGAACCTGCGCGGTCTGGGCGGCGGACGCACGCTGACCATCTTCAACGGCCGGCGCTTCAGCGAAAACATCAACATGATCCCGTCGATCGCGCTGGCGCGGACGGAGATCCTGAAAGACGGCGGCGCCGTGATCTACGGCGCGGACGCCACCGGCGGCGTCGTCAACTTCATCACCCGCGACGAGTTCGAGGGCTTCGTCGCCGACGCCGAATACAAGTTCATCGACGGGGGTCGGACGGCGACTACAACGCTTCGTTCCTGTGGGGACGGAATTTCGAGAACGGCAACATCCTGGCGTCTTACGAATACTCGCACCGCAGCGAGCTGGACGTGCTCGAACGCGACTGGGCGGTTCATTCGTTCGCGGAAAACAACACGCCCTGGGCGCCGTATCACAACTACGCCACCTATCTCCTTCGGCCCACCGCTGCGACCGAGGCGTTCGCCCCCAACATTCCGGGCATCGGACGCACCTTTGGCGTCGTCGCCGACTTCACCGAAGATGAGTGTCGCGCGAGTTCGGGGCCTGTCGAAGGTCAACCGCTGTCGCTGAGCGGACTGCCGGTGTGCTGGTGGAACTATATGATCCACACCTACAATCTGGTTGAGGAAACCAACCAGCACCGCGCCTATCTGCAGGTGAAGAACGATCTGTCGGACCGTCTGCGGTTCACCGGTCAGCTCGCCTACGGCAAGTCGAACGCCGACCGCATCGGCACGGTGGCTTCCTATCAGGCCAATGTGGGGCCCGGCCCGGGATCGGGGACGGCCTTCCAGTACTTCGTTCCATCCAGCAACCCGTATTTCTCGGACTTCCTGGCGCAGAACGCCTCGCAGATTCCGGTCCCGGCCTCCTATCTGGCCGGTGCGGACCAGTTCCTGTCGATCTTCTTCGGCCCGTCCGGCGCGCCGCACTTGCCGGCCGGCGAGGGCACGATGCCGACCACCGAACTTGAGAACTGGAACGCCGTCGGCGCATTCGAAGGGGAGTTTGGCGACTGGGGCGGCGTCTGGCTCGACCGCTGGAGCGCATCGGGCACGTTCAACTACGCCACCACCACGGCCACCCTGCCCGACACGATCGGCTTCCGGGTGCAACAGGCGCTGAACGGCTTCGGCGGACCCAACTGCAACGCGGCGGACCTGGTTCCGGACAACTTCAACATGGACGCGCTCGACGCCAACGGCGACGGCCAGGTCACAAGCGTGGAATGGAACGCCGTCATCGGGACGCAGAACCCGGCGGAAGCGGGCCAGAACGGATGCATGTATCTGAACCCGTTCTCGTCGAGCTATCCGGCGAACGGCACATTCGGCACGCCGAACCCGCGCTACATTCCCGGCAACGAAATCTCGCCGGAGCTTTCGAGGTGGCTGTACGACGACCGCTACACGGAGGACGTCTCCACCAACCTCACCTTCGACGCTCTGGTGTCGGGCGGCACGCCGGTCGAGCTTCCCGGCGGCATGCTCGCCTGGGCGGCCGGCGCGCAATGGCGGCAATCCGAGTTCCGGGACAATATCTCCAGCCCGTACATGAATTCCGACGTCACGCCTTGCGCATGGCCTGGACAACAACCCGGACAGGTGGGCTGTGCGCCGACCGGTCAATCGCCCTACTTCTTCTTCGGGCAGGACAACCCCAGCCGCTCGGACCAGCAGCAGTATTCCTACTTCGGCGAGCTGCAGGCGCCGGTTCTGGATACGCTGAGCTTCCAGCTGGCGGCCCGGCGCGAGGAGTTCCCGCAATCCGGCCTCGGATCGACGGTCTACAAGATCGCCGGAAAGTGGGACCCGGTCGACTGGCTGGCAGTGCGCGGTTCGTTCGGCACCAACTACTCGACCCCGCCGGCTTCGTTCATTCCCGGAGAGATCACCAACGCGCTGTCGCTGATCGCCGGCGCCGGCAACAAGTATCTGCGGGTTGAGACGGAGACTCTGTCGGGCGTGGTTCCGGAGACCGCGGAGGTCAGCAATTTCGGCCTGATCTTCAACTTCGACAATCTGCCGCTCGACGGATCGCTCCGGTTCAGCGCCGACTACTTCAACTTCAAGATCATCGACGAGATCAAGACGGTCAGCCACAACTCGATCCTCGGAACGGTGTTCGTGGACGGCGCGCCCGCGAGGGCCACTAGCCTGATCAACTGCTCCGCGGCGTTGATCGACCGGATCACCTTCATCAACGGACAGGGCGCTTCCGGGTGTATGCAAGGCGTGACGGTCGGCGACGACGTGACGTCGATCCGGTCGGTGCGCGGCAACGGACCGGGCGCGAAGACGGCGGGCGTCGACTATGACGTGACCTACGACTTCTCGGCGCTTGGCGGCGACATGACCGCCATGCTCACCGCCACCAATGTGCTGGAGTACAAGATCGACGCCTTCCAGCTCAACGGAACGCAGCTCACGCCCGAGATCGACGGTCTGGGTTACGCCAACTACTCGCGTGAGGGCGACATCGTGTCGAAGTGGCGGGCCAACGCCTCGCTGAACTACTCGAACGGCAACCACAATCTGCGGTATGCGGTGCGCTACATTCAGGGCGTGACCGACGACCGCTACATTGGAACGGCCAACGAGCAGATCGGCGACTTCACCACCCACAACCTGTACTATCAGTACACTCTGCCGTGGGACGAAGACATGACGGTTCGCCTGTCGATCGAGAACCTGACGGACGAGGATCCGCCCTTCACCGTGCAGCAGTACAGCTATGACCCGTTCATCGGGAATGCGCTGGGCCGCACGATCGAGGTCGGCTTCCGCAAAACCTTCTAGACGTGCGCATGACTGGCCGCCCCGGACGAACATCCGGGGCGGCTCCATTTTCCCGCGGCTAACGCGCCGCCGTCAGTGGTTGAGGTCAGTCTTCGAGTTTCCAGTCCGGCTTGCGCTTCTCGGCGAACGCCTTGGGGCCTTCCTTGTGATCGTTCGAGGTGAGCAGCTTTCCGATGCCCTCGAATTTGGTTTCGAACGCCTCCTGGAAGTTGGCGATATCGAGACCCTTCATCACCGTCTCCTTGGTGGCGCGGATGGCCATGGGCGAGCATTCCAGAATCTGCGCGGCCCATTTCTTCGCGGCTTCGAGCGCCTGCCCTTCCGGAACGACTTCGGTGACGAAGCCCATTTCGTAGCCTTCCTTCGCGAAGACGTGGCGGCCGGTGAGCATCATGCCCATGGCTTTCTTCAGCGGAATCTGGCGCGGAAGGCGGTGCATCCCGCCAGCCAGGGCCGCGAAGCCGACGCGCGGCTCCGGCAGGGCGAAACGGGCGTTTTCGGAGGCGACGATGATGTCGCTGGCCAGCGCGATCTCGAAACCGCCGCCCATGGCGACGCCGTTGACCGCGGCGATGACGGGCTTGTGCAGGTCATAGCGCGACGTAAGTCCGCCGAAACCCGACTTGGGCATGGGCGATTTTTGCCCGGAAGCCGCGAATTTTAGGTCGTTGCCGGCCGAAAACGCGCGCTCGCCGGCGCCGGTGATGATGGCGACCCAGAGATCGCGGTCAGCCGCGAACTTGTCGAAAGCGTCCGCCAGCTCGGTGTTGGCCATGGGATGCAGGCAGTTCATCACCTCGGGACGGTTGATGGTGACGATGAAGACCCGACCGTCGGTCTCGGTCTTGATATATTCGTATGCGCTCATGGGCGTCTCCCGTTTACCATTCGAAAATATGGCTGGAGATATCCCTAAACCCAAACTGCGCCAGACGGGAACATGCCTTTCCGATGAACGATCTGCTGGATCTTTCCGAGCCGATCTCGCCCGACCTCGACGAGGAGCCGGCGACGCCGCCGCCTTTCGAGAGCGTCAAATGGCGCGTGAAGGTCGGCGAACAGGTTTACGGCCCCTATCCCCGGTCCAGACTGCTGGACTTCCTGAAGGAAGGCCGCGTCGCCGCCCACACCCTGCTGGCGTGCGGGCAGGACAAGGATTTTCACCGCGCCGACAAGCATCCGCAGCTGCGCTGGGACTTCAGCGCGCCGCGCAAGCGCCGGTTCGGCGAACCGCGCCTGGACCCGGGCGAAGGCGAGCACCCGATCTGCAACTATTTCATCGCCGGCAAGGTGGTGTCGTCGCTCGCGGCGTTTGAGAAAGCGCTCAGCGAATGCGGACGCATGGCGCGGATCTCCGGCGACATGTGGGTTCTGCGTTCGCCGATGACCGTACAGCAGGTGCGCAACAAGCTGTCTGCGGTTTCGCGGACGCATGAAGCGTTCGTGGTGGTCAACGCGACGCGCGACCGGCTGGCCTGGCACAATATCGGTGTGGAGAACGACGTCGCCCTGCGCGACGTTTGGGATTCCGACGAAGTCCAGTAGCGGCGAGCCGGACCGTTCGCCCGTGAGGCTATCGGCTCAGGCCATCATCTCTCCAACGACATCCGCGGCAATCTCGAACGAACGCTTGCGCAGCGCGTGATCCCAGATCGGGCCGGCGGCGATCAGTTCGTCGGCCTTCCACCTCTGCGCGAACCCAAGCAGGCCGGCGCGAACCGTATCGGGTCCGCCGACGACCGAGCAGGACAGCGCCTGGGTGAGGCCGGCCTGAATCTGGGGCGGGAAATCTTCGAAGGCGCCTTGCTTGGGTTTCGGCATTTTGCCGGGCATGCCGGTGCGGAGATTGGCGAAAGCCTGCTGGATCGACGTGAACAGGAACTTCGCTTCCTCGTCGGTTTCGGCGGCGACGAGATTCAGGCCCAGCATGACATAGGGCTCTGACAGGTATTTCGACGGCCGGAAGCGTTCGCGATAGATCGAGATCGCACCTTCCAGATCGCCCGGCGCGAAGTGCGACGCGAACGCGTAGGGCAATCCCAAATGCGCGGCGAGTTGGGCGCCGAACAGGCTGGAGCCCAATATCCATACGTCCACCTGCGCGCCGGCGCCGGGAACGGCGCGAACGGCCTGCCCCTGTTGCGCCGGTTCGAAGTAGGACAACAGCTCGACGACATCCTGCGGGAAGGTGTCGCCGCTGCCATGCATCATGCGGCGCAGGGCGCGCGCCGTGGCCATGTCGGTTCCCGGCGCGCGGCCGAGACCAAGGTCGATGCGGCCCGGAAACAGCGCATCCAGCGTTCCGAACTGTTCGGCGATCATCAGCGGCGCGTGGTTCGGCAGCATGACGCCGCCGGCGCCGACGCGCATGCGCGTGGTCGCGGCCGCGACATGGCCGATCACGACCGAGGTGGCGGCCGAGGCGATGCCCGGCATGTTGTGGTGCTCGGCCAGCCAATAGCGGTGATAGCCGAGCGCGTCGGCGCGACGGGCTAGGTCGGCCGAATTCGCCAACGCCTCGCCGGCGGTTGAACCTTCGACGATGGATGCGAGATCGAGGATCGAGAGCCGTGTCATGGCGCAGATATAGGGTGCGGGCCGCCTGTCGTCATGGCCTGTCGTCATGGCCTGGCGCTCAAGCGGTTGTGGAGGCCGCCTAATCGATACGCTTCAGCCCTTTCGCGTAGCGCTTCCAGTTCTCGACATAGTGGAGCGCGGACATGGTGATGCCCTGCGCCTGCGCGTCCGACACTTCGCGGACAACCTTGCCGGGCGAGCCCATGACCAGCGAATTATCCGGGATCTCCTTGCCTTCCGGGATCAGGGAGTTCGCGCCGATGATGCAGTTGCGGCCGATCCGGGCGCCGTTGAGGATCACCGATCCGATGCCGATCAGCGAATTCTCGCCGATCGTGCAGCCATGCAGCATCACCATGTGCCCGATGGTGCAATTCTTCCCGACGGTGAGGGGCACGCCCGTATCGGTGTGCAACACGCTGCCGTCCTGAATGTTGGAGTTCTCTCCGATGGTGATCGGATCGTTGTCGCCGCGAAGCGTCGCGCCGAACCAGACGCTGGCGTTGCGATGCAGAATCACGCGGCCGAGGACGACGGCGTTCTCCGCCACCCAGAATTCGCCCGGTTGGCCGTCAGGCCCGCCCGGAGTTTCACCATCAAGTTCGAAAAGCGCCATATCCGACCCGCCTGAGAGAATGTCCGTCATTATAGTTACGTTAAGGGCGGACTAGTCTACTCATTGTCAGGTGATTCGAAGCGGTGAACGCAGATTCGCAGCTTCGGTGCATAAGGGGATTGGTTTGCGGATACCGGACACCGTCCGAGCTTTCCGACCGGGTTTCGCCGAAAGGCGACCTCCCCCGCTTTTCCCTGACGTTTCTCCGCCACGACTGGCGAACTCAATCAACCGGCTTTGTGAACGCCGCAGCGCCTCTGGCCCTGCGGCGTTTCTGTGTCTGCAACCTGAGGAGAACGAATATGGCCAAGCGCTCCAATGTCCGCCGTGTCCGCGCGGAGTTCGATTCCCGTGAGTTCCGCGGCGATGCGCATGGCCACAAGTTCAACGTGATCCAGGGCGGTTGGGACCCCGACAGCGAACAGACCTATCCCAAGCGAAAGAAGCGCCCGCAGCAGGAGACGCAGGGCGAAGCCACGCGCGAGCCTCCGCGCGACCAGTCCTACGTCAAGAACGTCATGCCGAAGTCCGAAGGACAGGCGCAATTGATGGAGGCGATCGACGGCTCCAACCTGGTCTGCGCGCTCGGACCGGCGGGCACCGGCAAGACCTATCTCGCCATCGCGAAGGCGGTTGAGGCGCTGCGGGCGGGCAAGATCGGCCGCATCGTGCTGTGCCGCCCCGCGGTGGACGCCGGCGAGAATATCGGCTTCCTGCCCGGCGACATGGAGGAGAAGCTCGCGCCCTTCCTTCGTCCGCTCTACGACGCGCTGCAGGACCGCCTGGCGCCGAAGCAGATTCGGCAGATGATCGCCGACGGACAGATCGAGATCGCCTCGGTCGGCTTCATGCGCGGCCGGACGCTGAACAACGCGTTCGTGGTGATCGACGAGGCCCAGAACTGCACCTATGTGCAGCTCAAGATGATCCTGACGCGACTGGGCTGGAACTCCACCATGATCGTGACCGGCGACCCCGCGCAGTCGGACCTGCTGCCGGAACTGTCGGGGCTGGCGGAGATCGCCGACAAGCTCGACGCGCTGCCGGACGTTTCGGTGGTGCGGCTGTCGCAATCGGACGTGGTTCGTCACCCGTTGGTGGCGAAGATGCTCGACGTTCTTTAGGCGCCTGAACAGACACGCCTGGAGACTGACGTGAATGCGGGCGGCGGTTTGACCGTCGCCTGACATTCCGCCAGGCGCCCTTCAACGGCTTTGCGCGTGGAACAAGACCGGCCGCGCTTCGTTGGGTTCATTGACCGAATGAACCCGATGGAGATGCGCGATGCTTCGCCTTTACGCAGCCGCCGGCCTGGCGGCGATGTCGCTCGCTACAGCCTGCGCGAGCGGCGGCTACTCACCTTCCCAACGCAACGCCGCGATCGGCGGCGCAATCGGCGCAGCCGCGGGCGCGGCGGTTTCCGACGACGATCTTGAGGGCGCGCTTATCGGCGGCGCTCTGGGCGCGGCCGTCGGCTATTACACCGGCTGCCGGCAACAGGGCGGATGCTATGTCGGCGGAGATCGCGTCGCTTCGCGCAACGATCTTGTCTACGACCGAGGCGCCGGGCGCTATTATTACGTCGACCGTTCGACGGGCCGCACCTATTGGCAGAATGGCGAGTATCGCGGCTGAGCGCGGCGAACTCGCGATGGTTCGGCTCCTGCCCTACGCGATGAACAGTCCCGCGAGGTAGGGAAGAACCAGAAGCAACACCACCATTCCGCACGCGAACACCAGGCGGGTCATTCCGCCTTCGCCGATTTCGTCGCCTTCTACGAGCGACGACCAGTCATGGTCAGCTTTCTGCATCTTTGCCACCAGTCATCCCGGGCGATCACTTTGCTCGCCCAGCCCATCCATATGACACGCAATCAGGTCGATTTTGTTACGTCAAGTTCACGGATCGTCAGGAGCGAGGTCACACTTCGTTGAGGGTTCCGTCCGGCGAGAAATTTCGCCCTGACGAGGTGTGGGGGTATGCCGGCTCGCGCACACGTTGAGCGGCGAACGGACGCGCAGCACCGTCTTCGGTACGGCCGCCCGTCGGCGCCCTCGCCCGAGGCGTCAGCCGCATGGGGGCGCGGGTTCGCGGCCGAACGCCTTTCCAACGCGGCCTGAAGCTGTATGCAGGACGCCGGGATCGAGGGAGGGACCTGCCATGAGACTCGCTATCGCCCTTGCGCTTGCAGCGCTCGCCGCAGCCTGTTCGTCGGTCGACGAACCGCCTCAAGCCGCTCAGAGCGGACCGGAGATTCCCGCCCCGCCGCCCGGCGAGTTCACGCCGACGCCGAGCGAAATTCTGGACGCGTCGCCGGACGCGGACTGGCGTCCGCTCGATCCGGAAAACACGCTCTACATGGACTTCCCCGGAAAGGGACGCGTGATCATCGAGATGGCGGCGCAGTTCTCGCCGAACCACGTCGCCAATGTGCGCGCGCTTTCGCGCGAGGGCTATTTCGTCAACGGCGCCGTGACGCGCGTGCAGGACAATTTCGTCGCGCAGTGGGCGCAGGCCGCGGACCCGCCGCGCCCGCCCAAGGTCGGCAAGGAGACCCTGCCGGCGGAGTTCAAACACCCTTACGATTCCTCGATCGAGTTCACGCGGCTGCCGGACCCCGACACGTTCGAGGACCGGGTCGGGTTCTCCGGCGGCTTCCCGGTCGCGCGCGACGACAGCGATATCTGGGTCGCGCATTGCTATGGCACGGTCGGCGTCGGGCGCGAGGAAGGCGACGACACCGGCGGCGGGATCGAGCTTTATGCGATCATCGGGCAATCGCCGCGCCATCTCGACAAGAACCTGACCGTGCTCGGACGCGTGGTCCAGGGAATGGATATTCTCTCCTCGCTTCCGCGCGGCACGGGCGAGATCGGCTTTTACGAGACGCCCGCGGAATATGCGCACTACACCGACATAAAGCTCGCCGCCGATGTTCCCGTCGCCGATCAAACGCCCCTGGAAGTGCTGCGGACGGACAGCGAGACCTTCGCTGCGCTGGTGAACGCCCGCCGCTGGCGGAAGGATACGTTCTACAAACGCCCAGCCGGGCGGATCGGCCTGTGCAACATCACGGTTCCCGTTCGTCCCGCCCCAAAATAGGCCGCCCAGAAATAGGACCGCCGCTTCGGGGGCCCATTTCCAAGCGCGCTGCGCGGCGCTATGTCCTGCCGGTCACACCGCCCGGGAGGCCGTCATGTCCGCATCTCACTCCGTAATCCTGAAGAGCACATCCGCGCAGATGCTCGCCTCGCTCGGATATGTTCTGAAAAAGGGCGGCGAACACGCGACGGCGCTGAAGGCGCCCGAGGAAGTGTTCCTCAATTTCCGGCTGTACCCTGACATGTTCCCCCTCTCCCGCCAGGTGCAGATCTGCGCCGACAACGCGGCGCGCGGCGCGGCCCGGCTGGCCGGCGTGCAGCTTCCCTCCTTCCCCGACACCGAGACGACGTTCGCGCAACTGATCGAGCGCACGCAGAAGGCTCTGGCTTATGTGCAGGGCGTATCGTCGGAAGCCATCGATGCGCGCGCGGACGCCGAGATCACCTTTCCGATCGGCGGCGGAAACGAAATGACGATGCCGGCGCAGGCCTTCTTGCTGAACTATGTTCTGCCGAACGTGTTTTTCCACGCCGCCACGGCCTATGACATCCTGCGCCATAACGGCGTTCCGCTGGGCAAACGCGACTTCCTGCGTCCTGGCGGCTAGCGCAGCGCTTACGCGCGCGTCCGCAGAGTTGATCGATCCTCTCTTGATCGCCTCGCGCGATTGAGGCTCACTCCCTTTCTGGACGGTGGGTTTCAGAAGTGGGAAGGCGCTCGACATGCCGGCAGCCGACACGCTTGGCCTGACGGTCGGCGCGACCGACGCCGATCCGGACAAACCGCCGAAACTCAAGGTGTTCGTATCCTATTCGCGCACCGACACGGCGTTCGCCGACGAGGTCGTGGCCGGACTTGAGTATGACGGCGGCTTCGAGGTGTTTCTCGACCGGCATTCGATCCACGAGGGCGAAGCCTGGCGCGAACGCCTGGGCGGACTGATCGCCGCCGCGGACATTGTGGTCTTTCTGGTTTCCCGAGCCTCGGCCGCTTCCGAACTGTGCCAATGGGAAGTGTCGCACGCGCAAAGCCTGTCGAAACGGATTGTGCCGGCGCTGATCGAACCGGTTTCCGCCGACGCCGCGCCCGCATCGCTCAACGCGCTGCAGTATGTGCGTTTCGACGAAGGGCATTCCTTCATGGCGGGGCTGGCCAGCCTGCGCCGCGCGCTGCGCGCAGACCTGCACTGGATTCGCGAGCACACGCGGCTGCTGACGCGGGCGCAGGAATGGGACACGGCGGGCCGCAGCGAAAACCGCCTGCTCTACGGACCCGACATCGCGGCGGCAAAAGCCTGGCTGGAGCAACGACCACCCGACGCGCCGCCGCCGCTGGAGCTTCACCGCGACTATATCGCTGCGTCCGAACAGGCCGAAGCGGCGCGGCTGAGCGATGAACGCAGCCAGGCGCAAACGCTGAAGAACGCACTGTCGCGATCACGCAGGGCGCTTGCGCTTGCGACCGGAGCGGGCGGACTGGCCGGCGTGGCGTGCATCGCCGCAGGGTATTTCTGGTATGTCGCACGAGACCAGAGAAACTTCGCCGAGGCCGCGATCGAAAAGCGCGACGCCTATATCGCCGAACTGGAAGCGGCGGTGGCCGAAGCGCAGGAGCCGGCGGCTTCCGAAGACGAACCGAACATGTCTGAAGGGCCGAGCACATCGCCTCCGCCGCTGAGCCCGTCGAACGGAACCGCATCCCCCGAAGACGACACGACCGACATGACGCCAAACGCGCCGGGCAATTCGAATGCGGGCGCTCCGGACCCGGCTCTGGTTGCGGAGCTGGCCCAGCTGAAGCTCACCGCCGAAACCCGGGCGCGAAGAATCGAGGACGAGATCGACCTGCTCGGCGAGCGGCTGACCGACATCGCGCTTCCGCCTCGCCCTTCGGAGGAAGGGACAGTGGACGAACAGCTCGCGAACTGGCGCGCCTATGACGAACGCCTGAAGGAGATCGAAGCGCGAGTGTTGATGATGCGGCCTCTGCCGCGCCAGCAGACGATCGATCCCGAAATTCTCCAGAAGGCGCCCGAGCCCTATATGCGCAAGAAGGGCTGAGCCGCGACCGCCGCACGCAAATCCGGACAAACGAAAACGGCCCGGACATCTGTCCGGGCCGTTCCGCGTTCAGAGGATCAGTCTCGCAGTGTTCAGGTGTTCGGCGAAGGCGTGGGCGCAACCGGCTCGGGTTGAACCACGGCTTCCAGCGGACGCGCTTGCGATCCGGCCATGCAACAACGAACCTGGATCTCGAGGACCTTGTCGTTGAAGCGGCAATGCGAATCGTCGATCTCGCGCATGATCGACGGGCCGCCGGCGCGCGTCGTGTAACGCGTCTGCGTGCACGACATCACCTTGTAGCCCGGCGAGCAGTTGCCGACATTGGTGCGGTTGAGCGTGCGGGTTTCGCAGTAGACATCGTCTTCGCGCGCAAGCGCCGCGTCGGCGGTCTGTTGCGCGCGCGCGGCGGCGCCGGCGGCGTTGTCTGCGATGACACGCGCTTCGGACAGTTTCATGTTGGTGTCGGCGAGCGCGGTTTTGACGCCATCGACCTCAATGTTGACCTTGCAGATGTCTTTCTTGGCGTTGCTGTCGATCGAGCAATACTGCATCACGGTTTGATCGTCCGGGATGCCTTGGCAACCAGCCGCCAGCCCCATGGAAGCCAGAGCGAAGACGCCCACTCCCAGCATTCGGATAGTCGTATTCATCTATGTTTCTCCATCGACCCTCTGTCCTCCCCATCCTCCGGGACAGAGCCGACGGTCAACTGGAGACTCCAGTTCCGTGCATGAAGGATTCTTCACGACAGAACCGCAATACGGCGTTCGCAAGCGATCTCTAGAAACGGCCGCGCGTCTTGAAACCGCCGCGTTTGCGCGTGGTTTTTCCCGAACTCGGCAATGATGTCGGACGGGTTTTGCCGCTCGATCCGCCGCTCCACGGACCGCCGCCGCCCCAGCCGCCTTTGCGCGACGAACGCCCCGACTGACGGATGACTTCGCCAAGCACAACGCCGATAGCGTCCTCCGCGCCGCGCGGCAGACCGATCGAATCGCGTCGCCGTGCGCCGCCGAAATAGCGGTCGTCGTGTCGCGGCGCCTGTCGAACCGAGGATGCGATCTCGCGCCAGAGTCGCTCGGCGTCCGCGCCGGCGCCGCGCCCGTAGGTTTCGACCGCAGCCTCGAACGATCCCGCCGCGATGGTGACATAGGGATTGTCGAATCCGGCTTCCTTGAACTTCCTGCGGGCTCGCTCAAGAACTTCGACGGCGGTTCGGCGGCGCGCGGGCAAGGCTTCGACATTGCGCCAGCCGACCTCCATCTGAAGTTCCTCCGTGCGGAGCTTCACCAGGATGTCGACGATGCGATCGTCGTCGAGCGTCGCGGTTTCGGCCGCCAGAACGCGCAGGTCCGGGAAGCTCGCCTTCTCCAAAGCCGCTTCGATCACAGCACGCGCTTCGTGTTCCGGCCCCGCATCGCCGCTGGAGGCGGCCTCCTGACGCGCGCGCACTTCGGACCGCGCGTTTTCGGCCGCCGCAAGCTCGCCGTCGAGATCGTTAAGGCGCGCCCGCGCCGCTTTCAAGGCTTCCGACAACCGCCCCGCGCCGTCGGATTCGAGCGCCTTGTCTTCATAGGCCTCGATCGCCGCTTCGGCTTCGGCGGCTTCGACTTTCATCTGCTCGAGATGTTCGGCCAAGCGGTCGGGAAGCTCGGTCAGACGCGCATAGTTCAACCACGCCGCGTCGTATCCGCAGGTCTTGGCGACCCAGTTGTCGAGCATTCGTATCAATCCGCCGGCGCGATATTCGGGCGTGCGGAACTTGCGCTTCCACAGATATGAGAACAGCGGATCGTTGCGATAGGGCTCGCCTTTTTCGTCCCGGTCGGTGCGGGCGAGCAGCAGCTTGTCCTCGGCCCGGACGGCCACCGCCTGAGCATGTTCGAGCGCGGCTTTCAGCTTCTGGTACGCCTCGTCGGTCGTCAGCCTGTTCTCCGTTGCGGCGACCTGCGTTTCATAGGCTTCGTGCGCGGCGTCGGCTTCGGCCTCGGCGAGACGGCGGCGCGCCTCGACGTCGGAGAGCTTTTCCTCCGCGGCGTGGGCTTCGTCTTCAAGCGCGTCGAGAAACTCTGCGTGTCCTTCGAGAAGCCGGAGCGCGCGGGTTTCCGCCTCGCCCAGCTTCTCCAGCTCGCCTTCCCGCAATACGGCGATGCGCATCGCGGCGAGCTGGCGAAAGCCGTCGGCCTTGAGACGCGCGATTTCGGACCGGCGCGACTTATGCGCCTCGGCGGCCTGAACGGCGAGATCGAATTCCTCTCGCGCGGTCGCGATCAACCGGTCCAGCCGATGCAGCGCGTCGCGCCCGGAAAGGAGATTGGCGTCTACCACTTGGTGATCGCTCCGCCGGGAACCGGGTCGACAAAGTCCGGCTGCAGCACGCCGCGCGGCTTGTGGCCCAGAATGTCGTTCTGGATGATCTGATCCGGCGCCTTGTCCTCAGCGACGCGATCGAAGGTAGTCTTGCTGACGCGCTGCGCCCATTTCGTGACCTCGTCGGTCTTCTGCGTCTCCTCGTTGAAGACGGGCAGCCTGAGCACGTCGCCATCGGGCGCGATGGCCTCCACGACCAGATAGTAGTTGCGGCCGGACGGGTTGTCGTTCGGCACGCGATAGAAGCCGGTATCCTCGCCCTGGCGCGAGACGATCCGCAAATCGTACACCGCCGAGAGCGTCTCGTTGATCTCGCGCAACGCCTTCAACTGCGACCGCGCGGAACGGCGATCGCCTTCGACGACGGCCCGGCTGCCCATGGATGCGATGTCCGCGATCCGCTGGTCGACGTCGGGATCGATCGCGAGCTGTTCGGCCTGCGCCGAGAGTTGCGCGATCTCCCCCGGCAGCCGTTTCCATTCAGCGGCGCGCGGCCCCGCCCAGGCGAACTGCCAGACCAGGACAGCGGCGAGGATCGCGCCGAGCCCCATCCATGCGGCGGGCAGCCACCGGCTTCGCGAGACATAGGCCTTGGCGAGCCTGACGCCGAAGCCGTCGCGAGGCGGCTTGTAGACGAAGCGCTGTTCGGCCAGCGCCTTGACGCCATCGCGGAGGATGCGTTCCGGGACCTCGATGCCCTGCGCCGCATAAATCTCCCGCAGGCGCTGGACCAGTTCCTTCTCGCGACCCTCTTCGTCGAGTTCGCGGCTGACCATCTGCGCGCGATGGCGCAGCGTATCGACCACGTCCATCGCGAGGAGCACGTCGTCGAGCTTTCGCGGCTCCTCGTCCGGCGGATCTGATGGAGTCCCTATTACCGCGACGCCCGCCGTCGCCGAGGGGACGGCAGGTTTGCTCAACTGGCGACGGTCAGCGCGGAGGCCGCTCCCTGTTCAACAAGGCGGGCGAGGCGTTTTTTCCCGTCCTCGACCGCATCGCGGATCTGTTCGGAGTTCTCGGTCGCCAGCTTGCGCATCTCGCCGATGATCTCGATCGAACGCTGCTGGTAGTTGACCACCGCGTCGACCAGCATCTTGACGCTGGCGGCGGAGATGGTGGGGCCGTATCCGGCCTTGGTCGCCGCTTCCTGCACCTTGTCGCCGATCTCGGCCAGCACTTCCAGGGACTGGTTCACGCCCTTCTTCATCGCCTCGAGGGTCTGCGTGCTTTCGTGCAGGCCGTGCATGCCGGTGAAGGTGGCGGTGAGCGCCGTCAGAACCACTTCGTTGGTTCCGAAGAACGAGACCGACTGCGCGTAGATGCGCTCCTTGGCGTTGGTGGTCTGAACCAGCCGCGCCATAATCACCTCGGAGGTATTGTAGCCGATCGTGATGTTGTCCGAGAGATCCTTGGCGATCTGATAGCGCTTGTCTTCGGCCTGCAGCTCGCGCAGGCGCTCGTCCCGCTTCAATTCGAGGTCGGCGCGTTCGGCGGCGTCTTCGCCTGCGTAAGCCGCGACGGCCTCCGAGGCCGCCGTCAGCTCCGCCTTCTTCGCGTCGAGGCTCGTCTCGGCCGTCTTGAGCACTTCGAGCGCCAGGATTTCGGACTGTTTGAGAGCCCCGCGGAAGTCGGCGTAGGCCTCCAGAATCATGTGCTCCTTCTCGATCTGCAGCTTGGTCTCCTTCTGCACGTCGAGATAGGTGTCCTTGATCTTGCCGAACCGGCTGGCGATGTCGCCGCGCGTCATCTTCATCCAGACGTTGGAGACGCGCTCCATGGTGGAGATTTTGCCGTCCGCATACTGATCGACGAGCGACTTGGCGTCGTCGCGGATCGAGTTGAACGCCTTGGTGATGTCCTCATAGCGTTCGCCGACGGTGATGGCGGAGACCTGCTCGCGCACGACATCGTTGAACTGGCTCATCTGGTCGAGCGTGCGCGCGATCGCGGCGACCCGGTCGGGCTCGAGATCGGAAATCTGGTTGAGCAGAGCGACGATCGGCGCCGGATCGTGCGGCTTTTCCGGCAGCAAGCCGAGCTGGCGCAGGCTGCCCATCGCCTTGTCGAGATATTGCAGCGCCGTGGGGCTTGCTTTCGCGACCGCCGTCTTGGTCGCCGCTTCGGTTTCAACCGGGGCTTTCGCCATCCATCCAACTCCCATTGCGCCTCGGATCGTCGATCCGCTGCTTTGTCCGCCTGTTCGATAGGTGCTTTCAAACCCGCCGCCTTACAAGATGCCGGACATCGAAAAACGAAAAATCCCGCAGCGCTCGCATCGCCTTGCCCTCACCACATTTCAGGCGTTAGCCGCACTTGACCCCGGCGCCCCGCAGCGTTCCAGTCTTGCCGCCGCGTCCGCCGGTTTCCGCCGTCTCTTCTCCCCAGGAGCGCATCATGACCACCTCACCCCGCACCGTTATCGTCACCGGCTCCACCTCAGGCATTGGCGAGGGCGTCGCCCGCGCCATGGCCGCCGCCGGCTGCAATGTCATGCTCAACGGCTTCGGCGACGCCGAGAAGATCGAGGCGCTTCGCTCGGAGATCGAGACGGCCAACAAGGTCAAGGTCGGCTATAGCGGCGCGGACCTCACCAAGGTCGACCAGATCGAGCAATTGTTCGCGCAGACCAGCGAAATGCTGGGGGCGCCCGACATCATCGTCAACAACGCCGGCGTTCAGCATGTCTCTCCGGTGGAGGACTTTCCGGTCGACAAGTGGAACCTGATCATCAACCTCAACCTTTCGGCGGCGTTCCACACGACGCGGCTCGCCTTTCCCGAAATGAAGAAAAAGGGGTGGGGCCGGATCATCAACATCGCTTCCGCCCACGCGCTTGTCGCCTCGCCTTTCAAGAGCGCCTACGTCTCGGCCAAGCACGGGCTTCTGGGGTTCACCAAGACGATCGCGCTTGAAGGCGCGCAACACGGCATTCGGGCCAACGCGATCTGTCCGGGATATGTCCACACGCCTCTGGTCGACGGCCAGATCGGCGACACCGCCAAGGCGCGCGGCATGACGCGGGAGCAGGTCATCAATGACGTGATCCTGGCCGCGCAGCCGACCAAGCAGTTCGTGAAAGTCGAGGATATCGCGGCCCTGGCCGTGTTTCTGACCACCGAAGCGGCCAACCAGATCAACGGCGCCGCGCTGCAGATCGACGGCGGCTGGGTGGCCCAGTAGGCAAACGGCCGCCTCCGAGAGCGAAAGTAGCCCGCCTAATCTGACGCCACAGGCGTTCGGCGGCTTCCATTTCTCGCGCGAACGGGTCAGCCTGCGCGCGACGCCAGATGGCGACCAGGGGAGCACGCCGCACGATGCCGGAGAATGTCGGACTGTATGCCGCGATTGCGGTCGCCGCGCTGGCGGTGATCGCGATCGTGCTGATTTTCAACAACCTGGTCGGGCGCCGCCAGATGGTGCGCAATGGCTGGTCGGATATCGACGTGCAGCTCAAGCGGCGTTCGGATCTCATCCCGCGCATGATCGAGGCGGTGAAGGGCTATGCGGCGCACGAGCGCGCGCTGTTCGAGGAGATCGCAGCCAAACGCAGCGCGGCGCTGACGGCCGGAGACGACCCCGCCCGGCGCGGCGCGGCGGAAAGCGAGCTGTCTCAACCGGTCTCTCGTCTTCTGGCCGTCGCAGAAGGATATCCGGAACTGAAGGCGAGCCAGAATTTCCTCGACCTTCAGAACGAGCTTTCCGAGACCGAGAACAAGATCGAAATGGCGCGACGCTTCTACAACGGCGCCGCGCGCGAGCTGAACACGGCGGTCGAGACCTTTCCCGGCAATCTGGTCGCCGGCCTGTTCGGGTTTCGCCAACAACCGTATTTCGAGATCGAGACGGCCGACCGGGGTCTGCCGTCGGTTTCGTTCGGGAGCTGATCGGGTGAAGAGGATAGCCGCGGTTCGCGCCGCCCTGCTTGTGCTGCTTGCGGCTTTGTTCGCCGTGGCGGCGCAGGCCGAGGAAACGATCAACCGCTTCGACGTACACATCGAGGTGCAGAAGAACGGCGACATCATCGTCACCGAGAACATCGACGTGAACGCCGAGGGCGCCCGGATAAGGCGCGGCATCTTCCGTGACCTGCCGCGCACCTACACGCAGAACGGCGACACCCTGCCCTTCCGGTACGATGTTCTGGACGTAAAGCGCGACGACCGGCCGGAACCCTATGAAACGTCAACCGAGGGCAATGCCTGGCGCATACAGATCGGCGATCCGGACGTCTATCTGACGCCCGGGGAGCACGCCTATCAAATTCGCTATCGGGTGAAGAACCAGGTCCGCTATTTCGACTCGTATGACGAAATCTACTGGAACGCGACCGGCACATACTGGGCGTTTCCGATCCTCGCCGCACGCGCCGAGATCGTGCTGCCGCCCGGAGGACAGGTCGTGCAGACGGCGGCCTATACGGGCGCGCTGGGCGCGACCGGCCAGGACTTCACCCACACCACGTCCGGCGACGCACAGATATTCGAAGCGACGCGCCGGCTGGAGGCCGGCGAAGGTCTCACCGTTTCCATCGGCTTCGCGAAGGGACTGATCGATCCGCCCTCCGGCGCCGACAAGGGGTGGCTGTGGTGGCAACGAAACGGCTCGATGGCGATCCTGATCACCTCGCTCCTGGGTATCTTCTGGTTCCTGTTCCGGAGCTTCGATCGCGTCGGCCGCGACCCGCCCCGCCAGCCGGTGTTTCCGCGCTACGCGCCGCCAGAGGGCTACACGCCGGGCGCCGTTCACCAGATCTACTATCGGGGTACGCGCGGACATCAGGCGCTGATCGCAACGCTGATGAACCTAGCCATCAAGGGTCAGCTAGAGATCGATGCGACCGAGAAGAAGACGACCACGCTGACGCGCGCGCATGCGGCGGCCGCTGGCTTGGCGCCGGAAGAAGAGCTGCTTGAGAAGGGCCTGTTCTCGGGCGGGGCCGTGAAAACGCTTGGCGACCGAGTGGATACCGGCTTCGTCTCGACCTACAGCACGTTCCGGCAATCGCTGTCGCGCCGCTTCGGGTCGCCCTATTTCAAGTGGAACGCGCTCTACACCGTTCTCGGCGTGCTGATCACCATTGTCGGCGTGGCCTTCGCGATCAAGCAGGCGCTCAACTGGACGATCTGGCACACGGCGCTGGTTCTGGCGCTGGCCGGGATCAATCTGCTCTTCATGTATCTCATGCCGGCGCCGACGGCGAAGGGACAGAAGATCCGCGCCGAAATCGAAGGCTTCCGGCTCTATATGGAGACCGCCGAAAAGCTTCAGCTCAATGCGGCGGAGGTCGGCGGCGAAAAACCGCCTCCGATGACCAAGGAGCGCTACGAGACCTTCCTACCCTTCGCCATCGCACTCGGCGTGGAGAAGCCATGGACCAACCATTTCGAGCGCCTGCTGCCTGAGGTGGCGAAGGACTACAGTCCGGGTTGGGCGCGCTTCAGCGGCTCCAGCCGGTCGCTGCACGGCCTGAACGAGTCGATCATGGGCAGCATCTCCTCGGGCGTTTCGGGCGCAATGCCGCAGAGTTCGGGGTCTTCGGGGTCCGGCGGCGGCGGCTTCTCGGGCGGAGGCGGCGGCGGCGGCGGAGGCGGCGGCTGGTGACGCGCTATCCGGGCGAAAGCGCGCGTCCGGCCAGTTGCTCCATCCCGGCGGAGATCATCGCGTCGGCGATCTGCTGCTCGCCCGAGATGATCAGGTTCGCCCCGTATTTCTGAAGGTACTCGACCTCCGCGTCGGAATGGGCGCGGGCATAGACGATAATGTCGGGGTTCAACTCGCGCGCGGCCTCGACGATCCGGCCGGACTCGAAGCCGTTCGGCACGGTGACGACCAGAAGATCGGCCTTCTCGATGCCGGCCTCCCGGAGACGCTCGATCGAGGCGGCGTTGCCGACGAAGGCCTCGATGCCGCGATCATTGAGCTTCTGCGCCAGTTCTTCGCTGGTCTCGATGACCGCCAAGCCGACGCCGGCCCGCTCCATCGCGCCGCCGATAAGAGAGCCGACCCGGCCATAGCCGACCAGAACGACGTGCGCGGGCGTGGCCGGGGGAATTTTCGGGAGCACCGGCTCGACGGGCTTGTCGCGCTCGGCCAGCCAGTCGGCGACCCATGACACAAGCGGCGTGCAACAGATGGACAGGATAGAGCTGGCGAGAAGGTAGTCGCGGCCCTCGGCCGGCATCAGGCCAAGGCTGACGCCAAGACCGGCGATGATGAATGAAAACTCGCCGATCTGCGAACGGCTGGCCGTTATCACCAGCGAGGCGCGCTTGGGCTGTCCCAGCATGCGCAGCAGTCCATAGCCCAGCACTGTCCGCAGGATCACGATGAGTCCCACGGTGGCGAGCAGCGGGACGGGGTGCTCGATCAGGATCATGGGATCGAACAACATGCCGACCGACACGAAGAAGAGCACGGCGAAAGCGTCGCTGAGCGGCAATGTCTCCTGCGCCGCCTCCTGGGACAGTTCGCTTTCGGCCATGACCAGACCCGCGAACAGGGCGCCCAGCGCGAGAGACATGCCGAACAGGCCCGCCGCCAGGAAAGCGACGCCCAGCGCCACGGCCAGAACCGCCAGCCGGAAGAGTTCGCGAGATCCCGACTGCACCACCTTGTGCAGCACCCATGGCACAAGACGCCTGCCGACAACCATCATGATCGCGGCGAAGGCGATGACCTTCGCGATGGTTATGGCGAGCGCAACGCCGACATCCTGGAGCTGGAGGACGGTGATCATCTCACCGCCGTCGAGCTCTGTGTTCAGCTGGGCCCATGTCGGCAGGAGTACCATCACGACGATCATCGCGATGTCCTCCATGACCAGCCATCCGACCGTGAGCCTGCCCTTGTCGCTCTGGACCTGCCGGCGGTCCTGCAGGACGCGCAGCGCGACGACCGTACTGGCCACGGAGATCGCCAGACCGAAGACCACCGCCCCGCCGACTGACCAGCCCATCAGCAGACCAAGCGCGACGCCGAGAGCGGTCATCACCACGATCTGGATGAGCGCGGCCGGCGCCGCCACGGCGCGAACCGACATCAATTCCTTAGGCGAAAAATGCAGGCCGACGCCGAACATCAACAGGATGACGCCAACTTCCGCCACTTCCGAAGCGAGGCTTGCGTCAGCGACGAAGCCCGGCGTGAACGGTCCGACAATGACGCCGGCGGCCAGATAACCGACAATGGGCGACAGTTTGAGCCGCGAGGCGGCCCAACCAAAGATGAACGCCAGCCCGAACCCCACACCAAGCAGCGAAATGAGCGGGGCGTCATGGGGCATACGTCGGGACGCCTCCGGCGATCAGGAAATGGGATACTGGCGAGATTGAGGTTTAGTTTGAAGCGACTCCCGGTTTCGTCAAGCCGCCAGCAAGCGACTTGCCGCCCCTGCCCCGGAAAAAACGACGGAATGCCTGCGCACCGGATCGGGAGGCGCGCCGGGCGGGCAGATCGCCCGCCCCGGACCTCCAAGCCGCCAGCCTGCCGGATCGACGGGGCCTGCGCCTACTCGGCCGGGCGCCGGGCGGTGATCTCGGGCGCAACGGCGGCAGGCGCCGTCGGGGAGCCGCGTGACGGCGCTTTCTTCTTCAGCTTCGACATCCACCAGCGGCGGAGAGGACGATCGTAGTATTTCTCGGCCAGATGAGCCCAGAGGGTGACCGCGATGAGGATCGCGACGCCGCCAAGCGGCCGGTAAGTCGATGTCAGCTCCGGCCACTTCCACGCCATGCGTGTTGCAAGCTCCACCGCCGTGAAGTGCAGCGCATAGATCGGATAGGACACGCGCCCGCCCCAGGCGAACAACGCCCACCAGCGTTTCGAGGGGTGATAGCGCTGCGACAGCGCCACAAAGGCCAGACCGAAGACCATCACAAGCGCGATGTCGGAGATCGGAAGGTATTTGGGCGGCACCTCGACAAAGTACATCAGCGGGATGATTGCGAGGAAGACGAAGGACAACCAGCTGCGGCGCGTTGTCGGCCCCTTGGGACGCCCCGAAAGACGGTAGATGAGAACGCCGCCGAAGAAGCCGAAGCCTGCTCTCAGCAAGCCGCCCAGCAACTCGTCCCAGTTCTGCCCCTTGTCCACCCCGTCGGTGAGAAAGACATGATAGCCCAGCGCCAGAGCGAGCGCGAGCAGAAGGGCGATCAGAACCGGCGTCGACAGCCAACGCCAGATGAGCACGAACACGAGGTTCACGATCATCTCGAACAGAAGCGTCCAGGCCGGCATGTTCAGCGGATAGAGAAGTCCGTCATGTGTGACCGGCGCCGGCAACATGAAGAGTTCGGGAGCAAGTTCGGCGACCAGTTGCGAGAGGCGCGATTCAGGCGTGGCGCTCTGAACCGCCAGTGCGGCCAGCACCACGAATGTCGTGATTACGCCGAGCACGTATATCGGGAACAGGCGAACCACACGCTGATGCATGAAATCGCCGATGCCCAGCCCTTTGGCCAGACGCGGCTCGTAGGAATAGGCGATGATGAAGCCGCTGAGGATGAAGAAGAAGTCGACCACCACATAGGCCGCGCCGACCGGTATGTTCGCCCAGAAGGCCATCGTATGGCCGATGAGAACAACGAACGCCCCAACGCCCCTCATGCCATCCATGAGGACGTAGGAATTCGGACTCTCGCCGTCGACTGTCTTCGTCATATGTCCCACCCTCGGATCTGCCTGCCGCTCCCGCTCGCCAGAAGTGCAAGCCGTGCGCCAGATCTTTCCGTCCCGTAAAACGAGTTCCGGGGCCCAGATTTCAGTCCATATGCCCTGTCAGGCGAGCCGGAAAGCGCTCTTCCCCCACCACGCGTCAGACGCTCGCCGTCTCACGCAACAGGCGAGTCCGCCCGTCCCCGGATCTCGACCGAGCCGAACGTTAACGCCGCCCCGGCGCAAACCCAATGCGGACCTGCGCGGACACAGCCGCCCGGAAGCCGTCGATTAAGACTGAAGCAGGGGCGCCTACTCCGCGGACGCGCGACCCAGCGGCCGTTCCTTGAGCACGCGTCGCTCTCGTGAACACACAAGGCGCATTCAATCGGAAATTTCGGAGAAATTCCGTCTACTTCCGGGAGGTACGCGCAAAGTCCGCGGCGAACGCCTAGCCGAAAGGAACAACCCGATTGTCGACGTCGTGTCCGATGTCAGCACATCCCAAAAAGGGAACCCCCGAACGCTGACACCAATAGCGCGCGACCTGCTCTTCCGTTTGTCCAAAGTCGGGATCGTTCTTCGGGACGGCGGAACAACGCCCCAGCCGCAATCCGGCGCAACGCCTCACGTTTGCGTTCGCGGTGACATGGAAGAAGTAGCGGTCGATCCGGTACATGTATTCGCCCACGTCCTCGACGAGCAGAACGCGCCCAGCGAAGTCTGGCTCAATGGG
This sequence comes from Hyphomonadaceae bacterium, assembly GCA_041398225.1. Taxonomy (GTDB): domain Bacteria; phylum Pseudomonadota; class Alphaproteobacteria; order Caulobacterales; family Hyphomonadaceae; genus JAWKVD01. The sequence goes on from JAWKVD010000022.1 coordinate 35,601, forward strand.
CGTGCCCAGAAGTTGCGACAGAACCGTCAGGTTGAAAGCGAGCGCGGGCCGCCCCTCGTCCAGTCCGCCTTCGAGGGCGCCGGGATCGCCGTCGAGCAGCCAGGCGAGCCCACGCGCGGCAGCCCGGTCGCCATCCTCGCGGACAAGATCGACCGGCATCGGCCCATGGGCCGCCTTGCGGGCCCCGGCGCGTTGGAGAGCCGCCAGAATGAAGCCGGCGTCGGAATATCCCAGCCACGGTTTGGCGAGCGCCGACGGCGACAGGCGGGCGATGACGTCCTCCGCGATCCGGCAGGCGCCGTATCCCCCGCGAGCAAACCAGATGGCGTCGATCGCCGGATCATTCGCGAGGTCGACCACCGCATTCGCTCGGGTCCGGTCGTCGCCCGCGAAGTGCCCGCAGCTGGCGAAGCACTGTTCCGGGAAAACCAGTTCGACGCGACCGCCATAAAGCCTGTCGGCCAGCGCGACGGCGGCGTCCGCAGTGCACCGCGCCAGCGCCCTTCCCGGGGCCGGACAACCGATCCTGAAGACCTTTCCACTTGACCCCGGCATGTCGTCTCCCAGATTGGCCGGGATGTCAGATCCTGTTCCCGATTCTACCGGCCTCGCCCGGCGACCCTATTTCTTCTGCGGTGTAGGCGGTAGCGGCATGCTGCCGCTCGCGCTGATCCTGCGCGGACGCGGATACGAGGTTTCCGGCTCCGATCGTTCGCTCGACGCCGGCCGCACATCGGCCAAGTTCGACTTTTTGCGGCGCCAGGGAATTGCGCTGTTCCCGCAGGACGGTTCGGGCCTTTCGGACGCGTCCCAGATTCTGGTCGCGTCAGCCGCTGTCGAGGACACGGTGCCGGATGTCGTCGCGGCCAACCGACTGGGATGCGAACGCCTCGGGCGCGCCGAGCTGCTTGCGAAACTGGTCAACGGTTCGCCGAACTCCATCGCCGTCGGCGGCACCTCGGGCAAGTCCACGGTGACCGGCATGATCGGCTGGATCCTGTACGCCCTGCGGCGGGACCCCACGGTGATGAACGGCGCCGTGATGAAGAACTTCGCCTCGGCCGACGCCCTGTTCGCCTCCGCGCTTGTCGGAGAGGGCGACACGTTCGTTTCAGAGGTCGACGAAAGCGACGGAACGATCGCGCTGTACGATCCGACGATCGCGGTGCTCAACAACATCGCGCTGGACCACAAGTCGATGGACGAGCTTCGCGCGCTGTTCGGCGCATTCGTTTCGCGCGCCAAATCGGCGGTGGTCAATCTCGACAACGCCGAAACGCGCGCCTTGTACGAGCGCTTGAAGCCGGCCCACGCCCTCACCTTCTCGTTGTCCGACACATCGGCCGACTATGTGGCGTCGGACATTGTCTCGGCGCCGGACGGCATGTCCTGCATCGTCACCGAAACCCGCTCCGGAGATACGGCGCGCGTATGCCTGCAGACGCCCGGCCGGCACAATCTCTCGAACGGCCTGGCCGCGATTGCGGCCTGCCGCGCGCTGGGCGGTCATTCTCTGAAGGAAGTGACGCAGGCGCTGATGAACTTCACCGGGATACGGCGCAGGCTCGACGTCGTCGGATCGGCGAAGGACGTCGTGGTGATCGACGATTTCGGGCACAACCCGGACAAGATCGCAGCGACCTTGTCGACGCTGCACCAGTTCCCGGGACGCCTTCTGGTGATGTGGCAGCCTCACGGCTATGGCCCGATACGCCTGATGAAGGACGAGCTGATCGCCATGTACGGCCGTGAACTGAAGGAGAGAGACGTTCTGCTGATGCCGCCTCCGGTCTATCATGGCGGAACCACGGATCGCTCGGTGGGCTCCGACGTCGTCGCCGAGGGGGTGCGTGCGCTGGGCCGAAACGCCGAGGTCGGCGCGGATCGCGCCGCGTGCGGAGATCGTCTGGTCGACCTCGCCCAGCCCGGGGACATCATCATAGTGATGGGCGCGCGCGACGATACGCTGTCCGAATTCGCCGTCGACCTGCTTGAACGCGTGAAGGCGAAGCTCTAGGCGACGGCGCGACGGCGATAGTCCGGATTCAGCACCCGCGCGACCGCGTTCATGAGATCGGCCTTGTTCACGGGCTTGGACACATAGTCGTCCATGCCGATCGCGAGGAACGCCTCGCGATCGCCTGACATGGCCTCAGCGGTCAGGGCTATGACCGGCAGGTGCGACCAGGTTTCGCTCGCACGGATGCGGGCGATGCACTGACGGCCATCCATAACGGGCATGTGCGCATCGAGGAGCATGAGGTCGAACTCGCCCTTGTGCTCGAGCGCGTCGAGCGCTTCCTGCCCGTTCGCGGCGTCCACAAACTCAGCGCCGGTCGCCGCCAGCAACAGGCGAACGATCTGGCGATTGACCGAGTTGTCGTCGACGACCAGCACTCGTTTGCCGACAAGACGAACCTGGGGCGCCTCCACGGGAACGATATCCAGGACGGGCTTCTCGGACGCGGCCGCAGCCGGCCGGGCATGGATCGTCAGCACGAACGTCGTGCCCTCGCCCTCGACGCTGGAGGCCTCGACGTCGCCGCCCATCAGGCGCGCCAGACGCCGGGTGATGGCGAGGCCCAGCCCGGTGCCGCCGAAACGGCGGGTGGTCGAGCTGTCCGCCTGCGTGAAGGCCGAGAACAGGCGCGACAGGGTTTCGCCGGACATTCCGATGCCGGTGTCGCGGACGGTCACGACAATGATCCGGTCTTCGCCGGCGCCCGCGCGGGTCTCGATCGTCATCGCGACTTCGCCGGCCTGGGTGAACTTGACGGCGTTGGACAGGAGGTTGCCGACGCACTGGTGAATGCGAACCGGATCGAAGCAGAGACGCGATTCAAACGGGTCGACATACTGGACGCTGAATTTGAGGCCCTTGCCTTCCGCCTGCGGGCGGAACAGGCGCTCCATCTTGCGAATGCAGTCGCGCAGATCGCCGTCGAGCGGGTCGATCTCCAGCTTGCCCGCCTCGATCTTGGAAAGGTCGAGCACGTCGTTGAGGATCGACGTAAGGATACGCCCCGACGACATGATCACCCCGATCTTGTCGGCTTCGGCCGGCTCAAGCTCGGCCCCGGCGAGGGATTGAGCCATACCGAGGATGCCGTTCAGCGGCGTGCGGATCTCGTGGCTGACGGAGGCGAGGAAGCGGCTCTTCGCGACGTTCGCGGCTTCAGCCTGATCGCGCGCGATCGTCAGCTCCTCCAATGAACGCGTCAGCTCCTTCTGCTTTTCGATCAGCCCGTTCGCCATCAGCATGTTGCGATGATAGAGATAGAGCGCGAGCACGCTGACGATCAGCAACACCGCCGAGAACGGAACACCGATCGCCGCCAACAGGCTGGCGCCGGGCGTATGCGGCTTCCAGGTCATGCGGCCGATCGCGCCTTCGCGGGTGTTGGTCAGCTGCAAGACGGCGCGACCATGGTCTTCGGCCGAACGGTCGGTCTCGATGCGCAGATCCTGCAACAGGTACCTGTTGGCGTAGTCGCGGACGAAGGCGCCGTCGATCGGGACAACGGAAATCAGGATCGGGGCGAAAGCGTCCTGCGCCGGGGCTTCGTAGCGATCTCGCTGCACAAGGGATGCGATCAGCAGGTAATAGCGACCGTTGATGCGAGCCATGGTGGTGGCCTGGTTCGCCTCCGTCAGAAACTGCCCCGCGGAATGCGCCTGCTTGGCGAAGCGTCGCTCGGACGCTCGAACGCCCTCAACAAGGGAAGCGGCGTCGGCCGCGTAGCGATCATAGCTGGAAACGTCGGCGACATCGCCGGCCTCGTAGGCGAACACCGGCCGGGATTTTGCGTCGAGCACGAAGTTCGTGGGAACGCCGCTGTACTCCAGAGCGACGCCGATGGCCGTCTTGGCCCAGTCAGCGTCGAAATTCTCATCAAGGTGTTCGACCGCCTCGTTGGACAAGGCATAGGGCATAACCACCCGGGCGATTTCGGCGATGCGGGCGTTCATGCCGTTGTCGGCGAGCGTTTCTTCGCGCTTACGGGCCTCGACGTCGAACTGGAAGGCAAGGCTGAACAGCCCCGCCACCATGAGCAAGAGCGTTCCAAGCACGACACAGGCGACCGGCCACAAGCGCAACGCGCGGAGCGATTTCACTGACATCTGCGCACCCAGCGGCGCCGCAACCATTTCACGACGTCAGAAGTATGCACAAGAAAGTCTAATATTCGGCAAACCAAGAACGAAGGCGGCCGCAGGCCCTACGTCAGGTCAGCCCTTCACGCGCTTTTCGAGTTCTTCGAGACGTTCGCGCAGGGCTTTCAACTCCTCCGCATCGGCCCGTTCGCGAGCAGGCTCGGCCGGCGCCTCGGCTTTGCGCGAGGGCGCAGCGGCGTTCAACGCATCGGCCCAGAAGCCGGTCATGCGCGCCTGGAGATCGCGCTGCATGTCCTGCAGGTTCGCCGGGTCCCACATCGACCATGGCTGGGCGAGCGAAGACGAGACCTGGTTTGCGATCTGCTGCTGCTGGGCGCGCATGAACGCCACCGACTGCTCGATCAGCGACGTCATCAGTTCGGACGCCTTGGACTGGTGTAGACGGATCATGTCCATCATGACGTCGGCCGAAAGCATCGCCCCGCCCGGCTGAGCCTCCTGCTCCATGATGATCTGGAGCAGGACGGCGCGGGTGACGTCTTCCCCGGTCTCGGTGTCCTCGACCCGGATGTTGGCGCCCTGGCGAACCAGCTCCGCGATCTCCGGCAGGCGGACATAGGAGGAGGTCGACTTGTTGTAGAGCTTGCGGCTGGGATAGCGCCGAAGTTCGATGGTTGGGGCGGGGTCTGCGTCGCTCATCTGACTACCTTCTGAAACCGCCCTTTCTCAAATCGAACAAGGGGCCCAACCGCGCCTATCGCTGCAGCCAGGCCCGCATGGCCCGGTAGAAGGCGTCCGGCTGATCCAGCATGATATAATGCCGCGCCGCGTCAACACGAAGGAGGCGGTGCTCGGGAAGGCCCGCATAGGCTGAAGCATAGGTCTGGTCCAGCCCTCGCTGGCCGATCGCGGCGGCCCGGTCCCAAGCATAGATAATGTCGGTTGGAACCCCGATTTTCGGCAAATCCGGGCGCAAATCGGACGTCATGACCTCCGCCATGATGTCGGCGGTGGTGGCCTGGTCGGACAGAACCCCCCACCTCACGATTTTCTCGACCTCGACCGGATCGGTGACGAGACGAGCGACCGTGCGACGAAGATCGTCTTCAAGGTCTACCGCGTCCCGGCTGAGATAGCGCCGGCGCGCCGCCTCCGCGAGCCCGACGAACATCGGCGCCGTGGCGAACGGGTTGATCAGAACGGAGAAAAAGGACGGCACGTCGACGACCATCAGGCGCGCGAGGACGTCGGGATGGTCGCGCGCCAGAATCAGCGAGACCAGTCCGCCCATGGAATGGCCGACCAGCGAGACAGGCCCTTGCGCCTCCGCGCGAACGTAGTCGGCCAGTTCATCGGCCATGGGCTTCAGAAAATTTCCGCGCGCCCGCTCAGGACTGGGTTCGCTGCCGGCAAACCCGCGCATCTGGACGAGATGAAGCCGCATGTTGGGGCCGAGGCGCAAACGTGCCCCGTCCCAGCATTCATGCGAGGCGGCGAGGCCATGCAGCATGACAACGTCATGGCCGCGGCCGCTTGCGGTCGCCCACGACAGGTCTCCCTGCCAAGGGCGCACGTCGCGCCTCAGCCATCGGGCGATCGCGCCGATCTGCATCCGGTTGCCGTTCTCCGAGTCTGGCGCGCGCAGGGAACGGCGCCGAATGGTGCTTCGCACAATGGGATACGCCGCATCGGGCCGGCAGAAAAAGCCTTGACCCCACGATCTGCGGGTTTCGGAGCCCTCCTAACCCTTAACCGGGCATTTCCAGATTAATTATAGCACATTGAACGGAGTGCCGCCGGTGCTACGCTAGGGACAAAACAGGGGCAGCGAAACACTCCATGAGTGGACAAGAGCAGATGGGCGCGTCAGGCGCCTTCGAGCTGAGTCAGAACTTCCAGCGCATCAACTTCCTGTTGCAACGGCTGTTTCTCGCCCTGTCCAAGCGCGAGATTCGCAATCCGGGGGTCGAGGGACCGGGGCAGCCTTTCTTTCTGCGTGCGGCGCTGGGCCATGCCGCGGGCATCATGTCGAACCCGATGCGGTCTTTCACCGCGCACCTGCAATTCTGGCAGAACACGACCGCTCTCTACGCGGAGCTGACGCAGGCCATGCTGACCGGCCGGCACGCGCTGCCCAAGATCGAACCGGACGCGCGCTTCAAGGACGAGGAGTGGAGCAGTCATCCGTTCTTCTACTATCTCAAGCGCCAGTATCAGATCATGAGCGCCTACCTTGAGAGCCTGGCCGACACGGCCGATCTCGGCGACGACAAGAAACACTCCGACCAGATCCACTTCTTCACCCGCCAGCTGGTGGACCTGTTTTCGCCCTCCAATTTTCTCGCCTCCAATCCGGTGGCGATCCGCAGGGCGGTCGAAACCAACGGACGGTCGCTGGTCGAGGGGCTGGAGAACCTCGTGAAGGATCTGGAGCGCGCGGGCGGAGACCTTCTAGTGACGCTCTCCGATCCGGAAGCGTTCAAGGTCGGCGAGAGCCTCGCGGTCACGCCGGGCAAGGTGGTTCACGAAACCCAGATGTACCAGTTGATCCGCTACGACCCGGTGGGCGAGCAGGTCTATACGCGTCCCCTCCTCCTTGTTCCGCCGTGGATCAACAAGTTCTACATCCTCGATCTTCAACCCAAGAGTTCGTTGATCAAGTGGATGACCGAGCAGGGCTTCTCGGTGCACGTCGTGAGCTGGCGCAATCCTGTCGAGGAGCATCGCGACTGGGGCTTCGACACCTATGTGTTCGACGGCGTTCTCGACGCGATCCGGGAGACCAACCGGCTCGCGGGGACCTCGGACCTTAATGTCACGGGCTACTGCATCGGCGGTACGGCGCTGGCGATCGCGCTGGCGTGGCTGTCGAAACAGAAGGGCAAGTCGCCGGTTCAGTCCGCGACCTTCTTCACCGCGCTGACGGACTTCGAGGACCCAGGACCGCTGAAAGCGTTCATCGACGAGAGCTTCGTGTCCGGGATCATGATGGAGGCCCAGAAGCACGGCTATCTCGACAACCGCATCATGGCGAAGACCTTCTCCTATCTGCGCCCCAACGATCTGGTCTACGGACCGGCCGTGAAGGCCTACCTGCTCGGGGAGCCGCGGCCGAAATTCGACCTGCTGTTCTGGAACGAGGATTCCACGCGCCTGCCCGAACGCATGGCGCGCGAGTATCTTGTCCACCTGTACGGCGAGAACCAGTTCGCGGCCGGCAAGTTCGATGTGCAGGGGACGAACGTCGCGATCTCGGACATCAACGTGCCGCACTATGTCGTGGCGTGCGAGAAGGATCACATCGCGCCGTGGCGCGCCTCGTTCAAAGGTCTTTCGAAGGCGGGCGGCGACGGGCGCTTCATTCTTGCGCAGAGCGGGCACATCGCCGGCGTGATCAATCATCCCGCCAAGAACAAGTACGGTTACTGGATGTCCGAGGAGATTCCGACCGACCTCGACAAATGGCGCGAAGGATCCGAGGCGCACGAAGGGTCGTGGTGGCCGGACTGGGCGGCGTGGCTGGCGAAACGTTCGGGCAAGAAAATCGAGGTAGCCGTCGAGGAAGAAGACGGCGGCCTTGAGCAGGCCCCCGGGCACTACGTCACCGACTGACGTTTTCCCTACGGAACTCAGCCCCTGTTTCGCGATCGCGAATTTTTTTCGCGGTCGCGGCAAAATTAACCTTGCGTTTGCCGCGGCGCGGCATTAGTGTCTTTCACAGAGTGAAGGAGACCCTCGCATGACCCCCTCCATGAACGTCGCTGACATGTTCGATTTCAACAAGAACATGGAGCAATTCGCCAAATTCTACCCGGACTTCGCCAACGGCGCGCCGTTCAAGACCGCCACCGATTTCGCCGCGAAGTGCCGCGAAGTCGCGGTTGACGCCATGAACAAGAACGTCGAGCTGACGACCGCCTGGATGAAAGACGCCGCGAAGGACGCCGCGTCGCTCATGACCACGGAAGCCCAGCCGAACGCCTACATGAAAAAAGCCGGCGAAGTCGCCCAGGCCGCCATGCACGACCTTCCGGCGCGCATGTTCGCCTACGCCGAAGTCGCCAAGAAAGCCCAGACCGAGCTTTTCGACACCGTCGTCGCCGTGACGCCGAAGGTTGTCGAAGAAGCCGCCGAGCGCACCAAGTCGGCCACGAAGGCCGCCGCCAAGAAAGCCGCCGCGTAAGCTGCGACGTCTCTTCGCGTAACGCCGGAGCGCCCTCCTCCCCGGGCTGGCTCCGGCGCACACGCGCTCCTTCAATTTGAGTAGAGTACCGTAGAGTCCGAAAGGGGCGTCCGTCATGGACGCCCTTTTTGCTTTCGCCATGTCCGCAGGCGATCAGTCCGCCCGGAAATCCCCGCTCGCGCCGCCGGCCTTGGCCAGAAGCCGCACGCCTTCGATGCGCATCCCGCGATCGACCGCCTTGAGCATGTCGTAGACGGTGAGGCAGGCGACCGAGACCGCCGTCAGCGCCTCCATCTCCACCCCCGTCGGACCGGTCGTCGCGACCTCCGCCACAACGCGCATGCCCGATCCGTCGGTGAGTTCGTTCACACGCACCTTGACGCTCGACAGCGACAGAGGGTGGCACATGGGGATGAGATCCGACGTGCGCTTGGCGGCCATAACGCCGGCGATCTCGGCGCAGGCGCGCACGTCGCCCTTGCCGCCTTTCTCCCGCGCGAGATCCAGTGCGGCCGCGCTCATCAGCACACGCCCTTCCGCGGTCGCCGTGCGCCGCGTGGCGGCCTTGTCCGAAACGTCGACCATGCGGGCGCGTCCATCGGCGTCTATGTGCGTGAGCTTGTCGGCCATCACCAATCCCCGGTACGAGACGAATGCACATACTGTCAGGGCCGGATCGCAACGGCCACCCGAAGTGCGCATGTCGAGGAACCCCATGTCCGCCTCTTCTTCTCCCATGTCCACCGAGCCGCCGGCGACCGGCCTGATACGCGTCGAGGACGCCCTCGCCCTGATCGTCCGCCACGGGATGGAGCTGCAAACCGGAGAAGAGCTGCGGCCGCCGAGCGCCGCGACGGGGCTTCGGCTGGCGGCCGACGTGCACGCGATTGTCTCCCAGCCGCCGACGGCGGTGTCTGCGATGGACGGTTATGCCGTGCGCTTCGTCGACATGGCGGAAGGAAATCACTTGAAACTCAAGGGGGTCTCTCGCGCGGGAGAGATATTTGAAGGCGCTGTCGGCCCCGGCGAGGCCGTGCGCATTTACACCGGCGCCGTCGTTCCGACCGGGGCGGACCACATCCTGATCCAGGAAGACGCCAAACGCGACGGCGACAAGGTGATGGTCGCGACGGCGCAACCGGCGCCCTCGTCCATCCGCCGCAAAGGCCTGGACTTCGAAGCCGGCGACCTGTTGGCGCCGTGCGGGCAGATCATCACGCCCGGCGCTCTGGCGCTGATCGGCGCGGGCAATATCGCGGACGTCTCGGTCCGCAGACCGCCGCGGATCGGCGTTCTGGCGACCGGCGACGAACTCAAACCGGCCGGGTCGTCGCTGGCGCCCGGCCAGATCGTGAACTCGGTGGCGCCCGCCATCCTGTCCCTGGCGCATAGCTGGGGCGCCGAGGCCGTCGATCTGGGCACGGCCCGGGACGACGCCGAGGATGTGATGAGGAGACTGGCCGACGATCTCGATGTGATCGTCTCGATCGGCGGCGCGTCGGTCGGCGACTTCGACGTGGTGCGTCCGGCGTTTGCCCGCGCCGGCTTCGAGCCGGTCTTCGCCAAGGTCGCGATGAAACCCGGAAAGCCCACCTGGTTTTCCCGAAACGATCGACGCCTGGCTCTGGGCCTGCCGGGCAATCCCGCCGCAGCGATGGTGACGGCGAACCTGTTTCTAAGAACGCTGATCGACGCAATGACCGGAGCGTCCGCGCCCGGCCTGTCGCTTGAAGGCGCACGCACGCTGCACCCGCTTCCGGCGACCGGCGGACGCGAAGAGTTTCTGCGCGCCGTGGTCGGCGTGGGCGCGGATGGCGTCGCGCGCGTGCGCACGGCGGACAATCAGGACTCATCCTTGTTGTCGCCCTTCCTGACCGCCAACGCCCTGATCCGAAGATCGCCACGATCGACGCCAGCGAACGCGGACACGCTGGTCGAAATCGTACGGATGGACTAGCAGGCGAACGGTTCAGGCGCCGCGCACTATCGACCGTGTCTGGTGCGGGCGGCCGGAATCGAACCGGCACGGATTGCTCCTCGCGATTTTAAGTCGCGTGCGTCTACCAGTTTCGCCACGCCCGCAGCTAACCGATGGCGGGTTTCCACGACCTCGCCGCACTTGGCAAGCCGGGCCGACGCCTACTGGCCGAGCACGCCCGCAGATCGCAACCCTGCGATCCGACCCTCGTCGTAACCCAGTTCCTCAAGGATGGCCGCTGCGTCAGCGCCCGGACTGGCCGGCGCGCGCGGTTCGGCCGCGGGCGTGCCGGAGTAGCGGGGAGCCGGAGCCGGCTGCACGCCGCGCTCGGCGGGAATGAAGGTTCCTCGCTCGGCGTTGTGCGGATGCGCGGGCGCTTCGGACATCGACAGGACCGGCGCAGCGCAGGCGTCAGTCCCCTCGAAAATCTTCGTCCACTCGTCTCGTGTGCGGGTGCGGAAAACCGCGCGAAGTTTCGCCTGCAGAACCGGCCATTGTTCGCGGTCCATCTGTGCGTCAAACGCCGCATCGCCCTCGAGACCGGCCAGTTTGCGAAATTCCGCGTAGAACTGCGGTTCGATCGCGCCGAGCCCGATGAACTTGCCGTCCGCGCATTCATAGGTGTCGTAGAAGTGCGCCCCGCCATCGAGCATGTTGACGCCGGGCTCGTCCTTCCAGACTCCGGCGTTGAAGAACGACCAGGTCATAGCCGCGATCACGGCGGAGCCGTCGGTCATCGCGCAATCGATCACCTGCCCCGCAGCGCCGTTGCGAACAGCGAGAAGCGCGCTGACCATGCCGAACGCCAGCATCATCCCGCCTCCGGCAAAATCGCCGAGATAGTTCACCGGAGCGATCGGGCGTCCGCCACGCTCGCCGATCGTGTGCAGACCGCCTGAAATGGCGATGTAGTTGATGTCATGCCCGGCGGCATGAGCGAGCGGCCCGGTCTGTCCCCAGCCCGTCATGCGCCCATAAACCAGCGTAGGATTGTCGGCCAGCAGGACATCCGGTCCCAGGCCCAGGCGTTCCATGACGCCGGGACGGAACCCTTCGATCAGGCCGTCGGCGCTGCGGCAGAGATCCCGCGCCAGCTCCCGTCCTTCGGGCAGTTTGGTGTTGATGGTTATGGAGCGTCGCGAGCGAAGCAGGATGTCGTGGCGGGCGGCGGGTTGGCCCGGTCGGTCGATCCGGATGACCTCCGCGCCATGGTCTGCGAGCATCATGCCGCAGAACGGGCCGGGTCCGATGCCCGCAAACTCGATGATCCGAATTCCGGATAGCGGTCCCGCCATGTCGGGCCTCCCACGCACGCAACGCGACGATTCTGTCGCCCGCATGCTCGCCCAGCCGTGGGGGATTGCAAGCGCCCGCACCAAGAGAATGAGGGAAAGCGCGGCGGGATGCAGCGGGCCTTTGCCTAGAAGCCCAGACTTCGGTAGCTAGAACCCATGCGCCACGCCCTGCTCTTTCTAGCATTTCTCGGATGCGGACTCGTCCCGGTCGCGGCCGCGCCAGCCGCCCATGCACAGGAGAGCGCCGGACCCGACGGCCCCTCGCTGGCTCTGCTTGAGGACCTGGCCTCGATGCTGGGGCAGGCCCACGCCATTCGGTCGGTCTGCAACGGCGATTCCGACCAGACCTGGCGCAACTACATGTTCGAACTTCTGAACCTGGAAGGCCCACGGGGACCACGACGGTCCGCGCTGACCAGCGCTTTTAACCGGGGCTATCGCATTCAAAGCCGGTCCAATGGACGCTGCACCGCAGATCTGGTTTCCGTTGAGGCCGCCATCGCAGCGCGCGGGCGCCAGCTCGCCGACGAAGCCGCCGCGGCCTATCTGCAATAGAGCGCGCCCAAGGCGCCGACGGACATCAGGGGATGCGGACCGCGATCAGGTGCGGTCCGGGTTCCTCGAGCGCGTGGGCGAGCGCCGTGTCAAACTGTTCCGTCGTCTCGACCGAAACGCCGGGCACGCCCATACCCTTCGCCATCTGGGGCCAGTCGATTTCCGGCGCGCCGAGCGAGAGCATGTCGTGCGCGGTTTGTCCCGCCTCGCCCGCGCCGGTGCGCGCCCATTCGATGTTGAGGATGCGGTAGGCGTTGTTGACGAACACGATGCTGATCACATCGAGCCCTTCGCGCGCCATCGTCCAGAGCGCCTGATTGGTGTACATGCCGGCGCCGTCGCCCGAGAGGCAGACGACCTTGCTCGCCGGACGCGCGACCGAGGCGCCGACAGCCAGCGGGAGGCCCATGCCAATGGCGCCGCCGGTCAACGCCAGCCAGTCGTGCTGCGCCGCCGATTCCATCGCCATGAACACCGGCAGGCTGGCGGTCACGCCGTCATCGCAGACCACGGTTCCTTCGGGAATGCGGCGCGCCAGCAGGGCGCCCACCGAATGCGGGTTTAGCTTCGAGGCGTCGAATTCGGGCGCTCCGGACGCCGGGGGAGCGACTGGCGGAGGCGCCCCCAGCGCTTCGGCAAGTCGCGCGACGGTCGCGGCGCTGTCGGTCTCCGGACCGCCAAGGCTTGCCGCGGAGACGCCCTCGGGGATCAGGCGACCCGGCGTATCGGGGTAGGCGAAGAATGCCACCGGAGCACGCGTACCCGCCAGCAAGAGCAGATCGAGACCTTCGAGCGACTTGATCGCCGCTTCCGCAAAATACGGCAGACGCTCGGGCGCAAACCGACCAGCGCCGCGCGCCTGTCGCGGGACGAACGTGTCCGTGATGACGCGAACGCCTGCAGCCTGAAGCCGCGCGCAGGCGCGCAGCCCCTCCTCCTTGAGCGCGGAGCCGTTGACGAGGATCGCGGCGCGCGCGCCGTTTCTTATGCGACGGGCCGCGTCCTCGATGGCGCCATCGGGCGTCTGCGCCGGCCGCGGCCGATGGCTGGGACGAAAAACGCTCGATCCGCGCGACCATGCGGTGTCCGCCGGCATGATCAACGACACCGGACCGGGCGGCGGCCCAAAGCTGGCGACATAGGCTTCCGCAGCGAGGCGCCCCGCATCCTGAACGCGATCCGCCGATTTCATCCAGCGCGAATTCGGACCGGCGAGACCGGCGATGTCCGAGGCGAGCGGTGCATCGAGCGAGCGGTGAGACACCGCATGGTCGCCGATGAGATTGATCATCGGCGTGTGGGCGCGGCGCGCATTGTGGATGTTGGCGCCGCCGTTGAGATAACCCGGCCCGAGATGCAGCAGCGTCAGCGCGGGCGAGCCTTCCATGCGAGCGAACCCGTCGGCCGCGCCGGTGGCGACGCCCTCGAACAGGCAGAGCACGGAGCGGATACGCGGCTCGCGGTCCAACGCTCCCACAAGATGCATTTCGCTGGTGCCGGGATTGGCGAAGCATGCGGTGACCCCGCACTCCGCAAGCGAGGCGATCACCGCCTCGGCGCCGCTAACCGGTTGATCCTGCCCCATCGCCCACGCCCCTGCTGAACGGGAGGAACCCTATCCGTCGCGACACCTTGCGCAACCGGGCCAGGCGCGGTGGCCACAGGAAACGCGCAAAAAGAAAGCCGGCCCTCAAAGGGCCGGCCAATTGCCGTCGGGCGGTCGGGGAGGATAGCTCCACCCATTGCGGACAAGTGTGGCGGACCGGTTCCATTGGGGAGGCGCCGGCCGGAGTCCAGCGCCGCACATGACGGCGGCGCTCCCTGACATGCCTCCAACGGCGGACCGGGGACGGTCCGTCGCCGTTAGGTCATGCCCGCTCAGCGTCAGGCTGTCGCAGGCTGCAGCGTCTCGATGAAGCGGACCGGCTTGCCAAGACCCGGCGCGACCAGGGCTCCGTCGCACATGACCATCTCGCCGCGGACAAAGGTGGCGACCGGCCAGCCTTTCGCCTCCATCCCGTCGAACGGGGTCCAGCCGCAACGGGAAGCCGACCAGGCGTGGTCAATGACGCGCCGCGCCTTGAGGTCGACGACCGTGAAGTCCGCGTCGTACCCGCGCGCGACACGACCCTTGCAGGCGATGCCGAACACGCGCTGCGGACCGTAGGCGGTGAGCTCGACGAAGCGCTGCAGCGTCATCCGTCCTTCCGCCACGTGGGTGAGCATCACCGGAACGACGGTCTGCACGCCGGGCATGCCGGACGGCGAGGCGGGATAGGGGCGCGCCTTTTCTTCCTTGGTATGCGGTGCGTGGTCCGAGCCGATCAGGTCTGGAATTCCCTGCCCAACCGCCGTCCAGAGCGCGAGTCGCTGCGCCTCGGAACGGATCGGCGGGTTCATTTGGGCGTAGCCCTTCAGGCGCTCGTAGGCTTCAGGGCCGGAAAGCGTCAGATGCTGGGGCGTCACCTCGACGGTGGCGACATCCTTGGCCGCCGCGAGCAGCTCCATTTCCTCGCCGGTGGTCACGTGCAGCACGTGGATGCGGCGGCCGGTTTTGCGGGCGAGGCGCAGCAAGCGGGTCGTGCACTGGATCGCGGCCTCTTCGTCCCGCACCTCAGGATGCGAGGTCCAGTCGCCCTGGCGCGCCAGCTTCTTGCGCTCCTGCAGCCGCACTTCGTCTTCGGAGTGGAACGCGGCGCGGCGGCGGATCGAACGCAACACATTCTCCACGCCCTCGTCGTCTTCGACCAGAAGCGAGCCCGTGGAGGCGCCCATGAACACCTTCACGCCGCAGCAGCCGGGCATCATTTCCATTTCGCCCAGCACGTCGGTATTTTCGTGCGTGGCGCCCGCGTAAAAGGCGTGGTCGACATGGGTGCGTCCGTCGGCGCGGGCCAGCTTGTCGCGAAGCATGTCGGGCGAGGTGGTCGGCGGATCGGTATTCGGCATCTCGAAAATCGCGGTGACCCCGCCAAGCGCCGCCGCGCGTGTGCCGGATTCGAGATCTTCCTTCCACTCAAGCCCCGGTTCGCGGAAGTGAACCTGAGTGTCGATGACCCCCGGCAGCACATGCAACCCGGCGGCCTCGAAGACGCGGTCGGCGGCGGACGCGTCGAAAGCGCCGATTCCGACGATGCGGCCTCCGGCGACCGCGACATCGGCCTCGACGAGACCGCCGGGCGTCATCACCTGCCCGCCCTTGATGAGGAGTTCGATCGCGCCGCTCATTGGCTTCAATCCAGCTGCTGAAAGCGCGCGTTATGCACCCGCTGGGCTCGATTCTCCAAACGCCGGGGCCATATGGGCGATTCGCCGCCCAGAACGACAGAAGGGCGGCCCTGGCGGCCGCCCTTCCCATCACCCTGCGCCTTTGCTGGCGTCTTTTCGGGAAACTGCCGGATCAGGTGTCGAGGTCATCCGAGTACATGTCGGACATCAGAAGTCCCTGCTCGGTGAAAAAGATGCGGAGAGCGAAACCAGCAGCGGCGGCGATCAGAACCACCCAGTGCACCACGCTCGAGTGCGCGGCCGTTTCCACCCATTCCCACATCATTATGTACTCCTGCGAACTGGGAAGGACCGTACCCGGATGTTTTTAAGAAACCCTGACCCAAAGCTTGAGACGAAGTAACCAGCGCAACTTTTCTGGAGGGCGAAGCAAGCGTGTTGCGCCCGACCTGCGGTCCGTGGCACGTGCTGGATCTGTACGAGGAGACATGAACTTGGCCCGCACGCCCGCAGCGTCGCCGCGCACTTCGCAACCCGCCGACCGCACAACGACGGCGTCACGCGCGCCCGCACGCGCCTGGCAGCGTATGCTCTCGGGCCGACGGCTGGATCTGCTCGATCCCTCCCCTCTCGATATCGAGATCGAAGACATCGCGCATGGACTTGCGCGTGTCGCTCGCTGGAACGGACAGACCCGCGGCGAACATGCTTTTTCCGTCGCGCAGCATTCGCTTCTGGTCGAGGCCGTGCTTGTGCATGTGGGACCGAAACCTGACCCGGCCGAGCGGCTGGGCGCGCTGCTGCACGATGCGGCCGAATATGTGATCGGCGACATGATCTCGCCTTTCAAAGCCGCGCTTGGCGTCGACTATCGCACGTTCGAAACGAGGCTGGACGGCGTCATCCGCGTCAGGTTCGGGCTTCCGGCCCGCATGTCCGCCGATCTGAAGCGGCGGGTGAAAGCCGCAGACTCGGTTTCCGCGTTCTTCGAAGCGACGCGCCTCGCCGGATTCGAAACGGACGAAGCGTTGCGCTTCTTCGGAACGCCGCCGGCGATGCCGGAACCGGAAATGGAGCCGAAATCGCCGTCAGAGGCGCAGGCCATGTTTCTGACGCGGTTTGAATCCCTTATTCGCGAGATGGACTCGGGCAGAGGGGGCTAGCGACATGGCGATCTGGATTTCATCGCTCGCACGCGCTCCGGAACTCGCGCGAAAGCACAAGCCAGCGCGGATCGTCAGCCTTCTTAGCCCCTACGACGATTTCCCGCGTTTTCCCGGGATCTCGGCCGACAGGCATCTTTGCGTCGCCGTCCACGATATCGTCGCCGACACAGGCGACTGGCAGGCGCCCGGCCAATCCGACGCTGAACAGGTCGTTCGCTTCGTTGAACAATGGGATATGTCGGCGCCGCTTCTCATTCATTGTTGGGCGGGCATCAGCCGCTCGACCGCTACGGCGTTCATCGCCGCGTGCATCCACAATCCAGACACGGACGAGCGAGACATCGCCGCGGCCATTCGGGAGGCATCGCCGACCGCCTCCCCCAACCCCCGCCTGGTCGCGCACGCAGACGACATTCTCGGTCGCGAGGGCCGCATGAGCGCGGCGGTCGCGGCCATCGGCCGGGGCGGCTATGCGATGGAGGCGACCCCGTTCAGCCTGCCCGGACGCTTCGTTTCGGGGGCCTCGCATACATGACCTCCATCGCCGTCGGCCTTAGCGCCGTGATTGTCGCCGCCGACGCGTCGGCGCCCTATGTGCTCGCGACGCGACACTCGGGCGCGGTCGGCCTGCCCCACGGCCGCTTCGATCCGGATGGAGACCGGACGTTCGAACTGGGTCTGCGCAACTGGGTTCGCGCGCAAACCGGATTCGAGCCTGGCTATGTCGAACAACTCTACACGTTCGGCGATCGGGGGCGCGAACACCCGCAAGCCGATCCCGACGAAGCGGCGCCCGACGCCCGGCTGATATCCGTCGGCTATCTCGGTCTCACCTCGGAACGCACGGAAGATTCCGCCTTCGATGCGGTGTGGCGGAGCTGGTACCAGTTCTTTCCATGGGAAGATCACCGCGATGGGCGTCCGCCGATGATCGACGCGCACATCGCGCCGGCGCTCTACAAATGGTCCGAGCACGGACCTGCGTCTGCGGCGCGGCTGGACCGCGCGCGCATGGCGTTCGGACTCGATGATCGGCCATGGATCGAGGAGCGCGCGCTGGAACGATATGAGCTGCTCTATGAAGCGGGGCTGGCCTTCGAGGCCATGCGCGACATCGGAGCGGACAGTTCGTCGACGGACGGCGCCTTTGCCGGTTCGGGCGAACCGATGATCTCGGACCACCGGCGCATTCTCGCGACAGCGGTCGGCCGACTGCGAGGCAAAATCAAGTACAGGCCGGTGATCTTCGAACTCATGCCCGAGACGTTCACCCTCTCCCAGCTGCAGAAAGTGGTTGAGGCGGTGCTGGGGCAGGCGCTGCACAAGCAGAATTTCCGGCGCGCCCTCGACAAGTCCGGACTGGTCGAAGGAACGGGGACCTTTGAAACCTACACGGGCGGTCGTCCGGCGGAACTTTATCGTTTCCGGCGCGATGTTCAGAGGGAGCGCGCCGCGCTCGGCGTCGCAACGCCCAAGGCCTGACCGGCGACATTTTCTCTCGACGTTTACCTCGTGTTGTGACAGTATAGTTATGCTCAATTTGAGCTTAATGGTGACGGGGTAGAGTTCCCCTAACCCCTGTGTGAAGTACCGCCCCCTTGCAGGGCGGCTTTATTGGGACCATCTTATGCTCAGTTTGAGCAAAAGAGCGCCACACAAGACTTCGGGCGCTCAGGCGGACTTGGGAGGCTGCAATGGCCCGTGTGATTGATTTTGGGCAGGCGTGCGAAATTCCGGCCGGTCAACGGCTGAAGACCGCCGCCGAGGAGCGCGGTCTCGCCTACACCGACGAAGTGAAGGCTGCCGTCGACCATCTGTATGACGAGGTGAGCGAGTTCATCACGCCGATGGAATGGCCCGCCATTGCGCCGTTGGTGCACGGCATCAACCAGCTCAAGAAACAGCGCAACGCGGTAATCCTGGCGCACAACTACATGACGCCCGACGTGTTTCGGCTTGTCGGAGACTTTCGGGGCGACAGCCTGCAGCTGGCCCGCGAAGCGGCTCAAACCGACGCCGAGATGATCGTGCAGGCCGGCGTGCACTTCATGGCCGAGACCTCGAAGATACTTTCGCCGGAAAAAACGGTTCTCATTCCTGACCTGCGGGCGGGATGCTCGCTGGCCGCATCGATCACCGGCGAAGATGTGCGGCTGATCAAGCAGAAATACCCCGGCCTGCCGGTCGTCACCTATGTGAACACCACGGCGGATGTGAAAGCCGAGTGCGACATCACCTGCACGTCGTCCAATGCGGTCCAGGTCGTCGAGCACATCGCGAAAAAGTTCGGAACAGACACGGTAGTCCTGGTTCCCGACGAGTTCCTGGCCAAGAATGTGGCGGCGAACACCTCGATCAAGATCATCGCCTGGCACGGCCGGTGCGAGGTGCACGAGAAGTTTTCGGCCGAGGATGTGCGCCAGATTCGGGAGGCTCACCCCGGCGTGATCGTGCTGGCGCACCCGGAATGTCCACCGGATGTCCTTGAAGAAGCCGATTTTGCAGGCTCCACTTCAGCGCTCGCGCACTATGTGAAGGATGTTTCGCCCAACAAGGTCGTTCTCCTGACCGAGTGCTCGATGAGCGACAATGTCGCTGCGGAGAATCCCGGCGTGGAGTTCATCAAACCGTGCAATCTGTGCCCGCACATGAAGCGTATCTCGCTGGAGAACATATACGACTGCCTGCGCGACCTGCGGCACGTCGTGGAGGTTCCGGAGGATATCCGCGTGCGCGCCAAGGCTGCGATCGACGCAATGTTGGCGCTTCCGAAGAAAAAGACGCCGCCCGGCTTCAAGGTGGGTCTCGACGCACTGGCGGTCGAGGTGATCTGATGACTGCGCCCGGCAGCGGGCGCAGCATCGGGGAAAGGGCCGCCATGGCGGGGAAGGTTCTGCGTAGACTATTGGCGATCGCGGTTTGCGCTGCAGCCGTCGGCGCCGGCGCTGCGAACGCCCAGCAGTCTCTGGTCGGCAAGTGGCGGCTCGAAACCTCGGAGTTCGACGGCGATTGCAAGATCGACGGCGAGATGACCGTGACGCCGACCGATTCCGACAATGTGTTCGACTGCTCCTTCATATCGATCCAGCAGTGCGGCCCGCTGCGAGACAATCTCTACATCAAGGTCAAGCAGTCGTGCACGGCCAGCATACTCGGCAGCCAAGTCTCGATCCGCAGCCATGTCGACAAGGTGATCGAGCATCAACCGCCTGTGCCGCCCGGCATTCCGGCGGAGGCCTACTACCTCGCCGACAATTTCTTTGTCGTCGCCTCCAAGAATTTTCAGGAGATGATCGGCGGGCACTATGACGAGGTTCGCAAACTGAAGGCGCGGTTCTGGCGCGTCGAGGATCTCACATCGTGAGTCGGCTGACCGCATCCCTCGCTGTGATCGCCGGCGCCCTGTGCGCGTGTATGCCGGCGGCGGGCGCCGCATACGCACAATCTCCGACCGGGCGCTGGACCTTTCAGACCGGCACGATCAACGACACCTGCGATCTCTCCGGCGACATGAAGATCTGGCAGGAAAGCAAGGACGGCCCCTACAAGTGCCGCTTCACCTCCGTCCAGGAGTGCAAGACCGAGCCGCCCCTGCGGATCGAGATGGCGCAGACCTGCGTGGCCAAGGTGAAGGGGCAATCGATCGAGATCACAAGCGCCATAGACAAGGCGCTCGACGTTTCTCCCCCGGATCTGAAGGAGGCGGTGCGGCTCGGCTACGCTCCCGACAACTTCAAAGTGGAGCTGAACAAGGCCGGGACGGAGATGACCGGAACCTTCCATTCCCTGACCCAAGCGCTGGTGAAATTCCGGCGTGCGGCCGACCTGACCTCCTGACCACGCATGACGGGGCGGAGGGATATCCTGATCGTAGGCGCGGGCTTGGCCGGCCTGTTTCTGGCGTTGAAGCTGGCGCCGAGACGCTGCACCGTGATCTCGCTCGCCCCGCTGGGCCAGGCCGCAGCATCCGCCTGGGCGCAAGGCGGGCTCGCTGCTGCGATGTCGTCCGAAGATCGCCCCGCCCTGCACGCGGCCGACACCATCGCGGCCGGCGCCGGAATCGTCGATCCGGTGATCGCCCGGCTGATCGCCGAGGAAGGCCCGGATCGTGTCCGCGACCTGCTGGCGTTGGGCGTCCCCTTCGACCGCACCGCCGACGGCGAGCTGGCGCTGTCGCTTGAGGCGGCGCATTCGCGAGCCCGCGTCGCCCGCGTGTCCGGGGACCTCGCGGGCAAGGCGATCATGGAGGCGCTGACCTACGCCGTCGCGATTGCGCCTCACATCGAAGTCATCGCCGGCCTCAAGGCCGTTTCGCTGCTGCAGGACGCCAATGGCCGGATCGGCGGCGTGATGGCCGACGACGGAAGCGGCGAAGCGGCGCCCCTTACGGCGAACGAGACCGTTCTGTGCGCGGGAGGATCGGGAGGTCTCTACGCCATCACCACCAACCCACGCACCTCGCAAGGCGACGCCATATCGATGACGTACGCCGCGGGCGGTCTGATCGCCGACGCCGAGTTCGTGCAGTTTCATCCCACCGCCATCGACATCGGGCGCGATCCCGCCCCGCTCGCCACCGAGGCGCTGCGGGGCGAAGGGGCGCTTCTCGTGAACGCGGACGGTCGACGCTTCATGGGCGATTACCATCCCGACCTTGAACTTGCGCCGCGCGATGTAGTGGCGCGCGCCATTCATCAGGAACGGCGCGCCGGGCGCGGCGCCTTCCTGGACTGCCGCGTATCGGTCGGCAACGAGTTTCCCGACCACTTCCCGTCGGTGTTTCAGGCGTGCCGTTCGGCCAATATCGACCCGCGCGAACAACCCATCCCGGTCGCTCCGGCGATGCACTATCATATGGGCGGCATCGTCACCGACCTGTGGGCGCGCACGTCGCTGGAAGGGCTGTCGGCCTGCGGGGAAAACACATCGACCGGCGCGCATGGCGCGAACCGCCTTGCCTCGAACTCGCTGCTGGAAGCCGTCGTGTTCGCATCGCGCGCGGCGCAACGCCTGAAAGACGCGACGCAGGCGGCGCCGGGTCCGTGCACCGCGACGGTTCCGCCACCGACATCGCCGGAGACGCTCTCAGAGCTCCGGGGACATATGCACGCCGATGTCGGCGTG
>JAWKVD010000023.1:0-55468 GCA_041398225.1 Hyphomonadaceae bacterium
GAAAAAAATCGAGGAAATGATCGCGCAACGGCAACGCTTCCTCGAAGGCGCGGCCAAAACGAAAGGTATGAAGGCTCCGCTAGCCAATGACATCTTCGATACCATGGAGAAGTTCGCGGGCTACGGCTTCAACAAGTCTCACGCCGCCGCTTATGCCGCCATCGCCTACCAAACCGCCTTCCTCAAGGCCCATCACCCTGTCGAGTTCCTCGCAGCCTCTATGAGCCTCGACATTCACAACACCGACAAGCTGGCCGCGTTCTTTCAGGAAGCTCGGCGCCTGTCGATCAAAGTCGTTCCTCCGGACATCACGTCGGCCAACGCCGACTTCGATGTACGCAATCAGACGATCATCTATGCGCTGGGCGCAATTAAAGGCGTAGGCAAACCGGCCATGCTCAATGTCGAGCACATACGGCAGGAGAAACCGTTTTCAGATCTTCAGGACTTCGCCGAACGTGTCGACCCGAGGCTCGTGAACCGCCGCTGCTTCGAGGCGCTTTCGCGAGCGGGAGCCTTTGACGCGCTTGAAGCCAATCGCGCCAAGGCGCATGCGTCGGCCAGCGTGCTTTCCGCCATCGCCGCGTCCGCCGAAGAACAACGCATCAGCCAGCAAGACAGCCTTTTCGGTGATGGGGCGCTTCAGAAAGCGGTTCTCCCCGAAGCGCAGCCCTGGCCGGAATCCGAACGACTGGACCACGAACTGGAGAGCATCGGGTTCTATCTTAGCGGCCATCCTCTCGACGACCTCATGGAGGGGGAACTTCGTAGCCGTATCGTGCTTGCCGACGAACGACAGGACTACGCCATCACACGCTTGTTCTTCGACATGGTCGGCGTGGTTCGCGATCGCGTGGAGAAACCAGCGCGCAATGGCGGCAAGTTCGCCTACGTTCGTCTCTCCGACCCATCTGGAGAATATGAGCTCATGGCGCCTCCCGAAGTGCTCGCCGAACACCGCGACACGATGGAGAAGGGGACGCGGGTACTCTGCCGCGTGAAGGTGCGCCGTCAGGACGAAGACATTCGCTACATGATGGAGGGCATTCGCCCGCTCAACCGGACGAATGTCGGAGCACACGAGGCTCTGTGCATCCGGCTGAACCCGAAAGCGCCGCTGGAGCAGATCGCCGAGGTCGCCACCGGACTAAAGGCGGCCAAAGCTGATCGGTTGGGCGCGCTATACGTCGAAATTCCCCTCGAGGATGAGCGGGTCGTGACAATCCAGCTCGACGGGCGCTTTCCGGTCGATTTTGGCGCTATGGCAGCCCTGAAGGCCATTCCGGGGGTCGATCAGGTTCGACCGGCGTCCGCAGCTTAACGCGTGGTAATGTTTGGGGCCGGGGCGACCGCACGGGAGTTGCGTTGACCTCAAAAGCGGGTATAAGCCCGCGAAACTCCGACACGCGGGTTAAATCCGGTGCTGATCAATGATCAGCCTACCTGCGGCGGCCAACCGGAAAAGGAAAACTGATGGCTTTGCCAGAATTTACGTGCGCCAGCTCCTGGAAGCGGGCGCACTCGACACCGCGCCCACCGCTGAATCCCAAGATGAAGGCGTACATCTTCGGGGAGCGATCCGAATCCACATTCTCGACCTTTCGCAAACTGTTCGCTGCTGCACCAGGCGCTGCTGAAGGCGGGAAGTCGCTTCCAAAGGCGGTCGCGTTCTGTTTGTCGGCACCAAGCGCCAAGCTGCGGATTCTGTCGCCGAAGCGGCTGGGCGCTGCGCGCAGTACTTCATGAATGATCGCTGGCTCGGCGGCACGCTGACCAACTGGGAAACGGTCTCGAAGTCGATCCGGCGCCTGCGCGAGCTTGATGAGACGATCGAGCGCGGCGAATCCACCGGTCTCACCAAGAAAGAACTGCTTCAGCTCTCTCGCGAGCAGGGCAAGCTGCAACGTGTCTTGGGTGGTATCCGCAACATGGGCGGTCTGCCTAACCTGATGTTCGTGATCGACACCAACAAGGAAGCTATTGCCGTCAAGGAAGCCCGCAAGCTCGGCATCCCTGTTGTGGCGATCGTCGACACCAATTGCGACCCGGATGAAGTTGATTTTCCAATTCCGGGCAACGACGATGCCTCGCGCGCGATCCAGCTCTACTGCGGTCTGATCGCCGACGCCGTTCTTGATGGCCTAGCCGAGTCTTCGGTGGCCGCCGGCGTCGATATCGGCGACAGCGAAGTTGTCGAGGAGCCTGCGCTCGAAGCCGAGACCACCGAGTCCGCGCCAGCGAACTAGTGTCACATTAGCGAGGGCGACTCCGGCTTAGCTGGCGTCGCGCCTAGCTAGAATAACGCAATACAGGCGACACCGTCTTCCTTCGCGAAGACGGCTTCGTCTTGAAGCCAGGAGGACGTCATGGCTGAGATCACCGCCGCCCTTGTAAAAGAACTCCGCGAAAAAACCGACGCAGGCCTGATGGACTGCAAGAAGGCGCTTCTCGAAACGAATGGTGACATCGACGCCGCCGTCGATGTGCTGCGCACAAAGGGGATCCTCAAGGCCGGCAAGAAAGCGGATCGCGTGGCCGCAGAAGGTCTCGTCGGCCTGGCTGTCGACGGCGCCAAGGCTGCCTTGGTTGAGGTGAACTCAGAGACCGACTTCGTTGCGCGCAACGAACACTTCCAGAAAGCGGTTCAAACCATCGCCGCTATCGCCCTCGCCAACAACGGCGACCCCGAAAAGACGCTTCATGCCGCCACACCGGACGGTGCCGGCACGGTTGGCGAAATGCTGCTCAATCTTGTCGCGACGATCGGCGAGAACATGTCGCTACGCCGCTCCGCCGCCATCTCCGTTCAGAACGGCGTGGTCGCCAGCTATGTCCACAATTCCGTTTCTGACGGTCTCGGCAAGATCGGCGTTCTCGTCGCACTTGAATCGACGGGTGACGCCGGTCGGTTGACTGACCTGGGTCGCAAGATCGCTATGCACGTGGCGAGCGCCCGCCCGCTTGCCGCGACGACGGCCGACCTCGATCCCGCAGTCGTGGAAAAAGAACGTCAGATCCAGACCGAAATCGCCAACGAATCCGGCAAACCCGCGAACGTTGTTGAAAAAATGGTCGAGGGACGTCTCCGTAAATTCTACCAGGAGTCCGTTCTGGTCGAGCAGGCCTTTGTGATGGATCCGGACGTAACTGTCGGGAAGTTCATCGAAACTGTGGCCAAGGAATTGGGAACGGACGTCAAGCTCGCCGGCTTCTTGCGTTACGAGGTCGGCGAGGGCATCGAAAAGGTCGAAAGCGACTTTGCCGCCGAAGTGGCGGCGTTCGCCAAGTCCTGAGAATGCCTTTGCGGATCGCGCAGATTCGCAGATAGAGTAATTCGGCCTGCCGCGCCCAGCGGCGGGCCGATTGTTTGACCGGTGACCGGATGACTGCCGACCAGCCCGCGACAGACCAACCGCTTCGTTACAGGCGTGTTCTGCTGAAGATATCGGGCGAAGCCCTGATGGGCGA
This sequence comes from Hyphomonadaceae bacterium, assembly GCA_041398225.1. Classification (GTDB taxonomy): domain Bacteria; phylum Pseudomonadota; class Alphaproteobacteria; order Caulobacterales; family Hyphomonadaceae; genus JAWKVD01. The sequence goes on from JAWKVD010000023.1 coordinate 3,469, forward strand.
CAAGAGCTTCGGCATTGATCTGCAGGCCTGCAATCGGCTCGCACTTGAGGTGAAAGCCGGATCGACATGGGCGCGGAGGTTTGCCTCGTCATTGGCGGCGGCAACATCTTCCGCGGCATGACAGGATCGGCTCAGGGCATGGAGCGGGCCCAGGCCGACAATCTCGGGATGTTGGCGACCGTGATGAACGCTCTGGCGATGCAAGCCGCGCTGGAGCAAGTCGGCGTACCGACGCGCGTCCAATCCGCGATCGCCATGCAGGCGATATGCGAGCCGTTTATTCGGCGCCGGGCGATCCGTCATAGGGAGAAGGGCAGAGTCGTCATTTTCGCGGCGGGAACCGGGAATCCGTTTTTCACCACCGATACGGGCGCCGCGCTTCGGGCGGCCGAAATGAACTGCGACGCCATGCTGAAAGGCACTCAGGTCGACGGCGTCTATACAGCGGACCCGAAGAAAGACGCGACCGCGACGCGCCTGGATCATCTCGGCTATATGGATGTTCTTTCGCAAGAACTGGGCGTCATGGACGCCACGGCGATCAGCCTCATGAAGGAAAACAAAATCCCGATCGTGGTGTTCTCTATCCATGAGAAGGGAGCGCTGTCGAATGTGCTGGCCGGCAAGGGTGTCAGCACGCTCATCGACGGCCGCAGAAACTAACGGGAGAAGAGCGCACCGCCATGACCGATACCTTCGATCTCAAGGCGCTTGAGAAACGCATGGAAGGCGCGATCATCGCGCTCAAGAACGAATTCACCGGACTCCGTACGGGGAGGGCGTCGGTTCACCTTCTCGATACCGTGCAGGTTTCGGCATACGGCTCGATGATGCCGCTCAACCAGGTCGCGTCGGTCAGCGCTCCAGAGGCGCGGATGCTCGCCGTAAGCGTTTGGGACCGCTCGATGACCAATGCTGTCGACAAGGCGATCCGCGAAGCTCCGCTTGGCCTTAATCCAATCATGGACGGCCAAACCCTGCGTATCCCGATCCCCCCCCTCAGCGAGGAGCGCCGTAAAGAGCTGGCGAAGCTCGCAGGAAAATTCGCGGAAAGCGCTCGTGTTGCGGTCCGGAACGTTCGCCGTGACGGCATGGACCTCCTCAAGAAGCTGGAGAAGGACGGAGACATCAACGAAGATGCTCAAAAGTCCCGCTCCGAAGATGTGCAGAAGCTCACGGATCGCATGGTCAAGCAGATCGACGATGCACTGAAGGGCAAAGAAGAAGAGATCATGCAGGTTTGAGCGAACCCGAACCAGTCGGGATTCCAGAAGCGACCGGCGGTCCATCCGGCGCACCGATGCATGTCGCCATCATCATGGACGGAAACGGCCGCTGGGCGCGCGCTCGTGGACTTCCACGAGCGGCGGGACACAAAGAGGGCGTCGAAGCTCTACGCCGCGCCGTCGATGCTGCGCAGGAGTTCGGCATCCAGCATCTCACTGTCTTCTCCTTTTCGACAGAGAACTGGCGCCGCCCGCAGGCCGAAATCGACGCGCTTTTCGATCTTCTCCGAATATTCGTTCGTCGAGACCTTGATCGACTGCATCGGGCGGGCGTTCGGGTAAACATCCTTGGTTCGCGGGCAGGGCTCTCTGATGAGCTTCTCGGTCTCATTGATGAGTGCATGAACCGCACCAAAAACAACAAGGCCATGGTCTTGAACGTCGCGTTTAACTACGGCGGCCGAGCAGAAATCGTAGAGGCAGCACGGCGCCTGGCCTCGAAAGCGGCGGCGGGTGAAATTCAACCCGAGGATATCGACGAGACAACCTTCGCCAGATCCCTGTGGACTGCCGACATGCCCGATCCCGAACTCCTGATCCGAACCGGCGGTGAGTTCCGTATCAGCAATTTTCTGCTGTGGAGCGCCGCGTATTCCGAGATGATCTTTCTGGACATTCGCTGGCCGGATTTCACCCGCGAGCACCTCGCTGACGCGATAAAATCCTTTCAACGGCGGGTGAGGCGATATGGCGGCGTTGGAAGCTAAATCACTCGTGAGCGTATCCGACACAAAACGCACCGCCGGCGGCAAAGAGGTCGTCCTGCGCGTAGCCGCAGCGGCTGTTCTCGCGCCATTGGGCTTGTGGGTCGTATATGCAGGTGGGCTTCCGCTCCTCATTGCGACCTCACTCTGTGCGGCGGTCGCCGCCATTGAGTGGACTCGTATGGCGTCGCGGGTCACCGCCAAGTGGCCAAGCATCGCTCTCTATCTGGTCATGACCACAGGTGCGGTTTTGGCTACGCTGGCGGGCGCTCGTGACCTCGCCAGTGTCGCGCTGGTTGCACTGGCCATGTCGGCGCTGGTTGGCTGGCTTACGTACCTGTTGCAGGGCGCAACGGTCTCAATGATGTTCGGCGCGCTCTATGTCTCGCTGCCGTTCGGCGCCTTCGTCTGGATCCGCGAGCTTGATCCAGCTGGCCGGCAGCATCTGTTGGCGATCCTGGGCGTAGTTTGGGCGACCGATATCGCCGCCTATTTTGCGGGTAGGGGATTCGGAGGCCCGCTCCTTTCGCCGCAGGACAGCCCCAACAAGACCTGGACCGGCGCTATCGGCGCCGTGGTCTGCGCCATGCTGGCCGGGGTAGCCATTGGCCGTGTCGTGGGGGGAGAGCTTTCATCGTGGATGATCGCGAGCTTTGTTCTCTCGATTGTCGCCCAAGCTGGTGATCTGCTCGAATCCCGCTTCAAGCGCATGTACGGCGTCAAGGACACGTCTGGAGTGATACCCGGGCATGGCGGCGTTCTTGATCGTCTCGACGCCCTAATGGCGGGCACGCTGGTCGCCGCGCTCTTCTTGCGTTTTATGCCTGGCTTGCCCCGGCGGCCGTCGCGGTTGGGGGATGAAGATGGACCCGGTGCGTGTATCCATTCTTGGAGCGACCGGCTCCGTCGGCGCATCGACGCTCGACGTTGTGACAGCCCCGCAGAACGGCGCCCCCAAATTCCAGGTTGTCGCCCTCACGGCCAACACCAACGTCGCGGAGCTGGCCGAAGCCGCTAGGCGCACGCGCGCCGAAATGGCTGCTATCGGAGATCCAGCGCTATACGCCGACCTAAAATCCGCGCTTGCCGGCTCAGGCGTTACTGCTGCGGCTGGACCACAGGGGTTGATCGACGCGGCCGAACGGCAAGCAGACTGCGTGATGGCGGCCATCGTGGGCATTGCGGGCCTGCCGGCGACGCTCGCCGCCACCAAAACCGGCGCGCGCATCGCACTCGCCAACAAGGAGAGCATGGTTTGCGCGGGCGCCCTGCTGCGCGAAGCAGCCCACGCGTCTGGCGCGCGCTTCCTGCCTGTGGACTCGGAACACAACGCAATCTTTCAGGTACTCCACCATCCAGAACGCGTGGAGAAGCTAATTCTGACAGCCTCTGGCGGCCCGTTTCGAACTCGCAGCCGGGAAGAGATGAGGGCTGCGACGCCGGAACTCGCGTGCGCTCATCCCAACTGGAATATGGGAGCCAAGATCTCGGTCGACTGCGCAACCATGATGAACAAGGGTCTCGAACTCATCGAAGCCGCTTACCTGTTCGATATCCCTCCAGAAAAGATCGATATCCTGGTCCACCCGCAGTCCATCATCCACAGCCTCGTCCAATACGACGATGGTTCGGTGCTCGCTCAGCTGGGGATGCCAGACATGCGCACTCCCATTTCTTATGCCCTCGCTTGGCCGGAGCGAATGTCTCTACCGGGGCTCGAGCGCCTTGATCTGGCCAAGATCGGGCGTTTGGATTTCGAGGCTCCGGATTCACAGAGATTCCCGGCTCTGGAAGCGGCGCGCACGGCTGCAGCAGCCGGCGGCGCCGCTCCAGTTGTGCTTAATGGTGCGAACGAGGCGGCAGTGGCGGCTTTCTTGCAGCGCAAGATTGGCTTTCTGGACATAGCGCACGCATCGCGCGAAGTCCTGATGGAGACCTTGGAGAGGGAGCGGCAGCCAACACCGCACGACATCGGCGAGATTCTCGAACTTGACCGCATGGCGCGCACACGGACGTTGGAACTGCTGCGGCTAGCCGCATGAAAAAACTTCAGCCGACCTACCGTGGAGATCAGGCGTAGTGGAAAAGTTGATCTCCGTATTGGCTTCGCCAATCCCTTATCTGATCCTGATCTCCGTGGTCATCACGATCCATGAGTTAGGCCACTACCTGGCTGGCCGGCTTTTTGGTGCGGCAGCTGAATCATTCTCGCTGGGGTTCGGTAAGTCACTCGTTGAAGTAACCGACAAACGCGGAACCCGCTGGCGTCTCAATTGGCTGCCCCTTGGGGGCTTCGTGAAGTTTGTCGGCGAGATGCAGACGCCGGCAGATTCCATGGCCGAGCGCCCGCCATTGGTCGGTAAGCCCTTTCCTGAACTGACGCCTTGGCAACGCCTGTTCGTCGCGTTTGGCGGGCCGCTGGCAAATTTCGTATTTGCGGTCGTGATCTTCGCGGGCTTCGCTATGACGATGGGCGTGCCTCAAGCGACCGAGGTACGGGTCGCTCAAGTCCACATTGGAACCCCAGCCGATCAGGCCGGATTTGAACCGGGCGATATCTTCGTCATGGCCGGCGGTCGGGCCGTGAAAACCACGCAGGACGTCTATATGGCGTCCGCTTACAGCGCCGGAGAAACGGTTCGCTACACGATCAGGCGCGGCGATCAGACGATCAATCTGTCAGCCATCCCGGAACCGCAAGTTGAGCGGAACGAGGCTCTCCAGCTTGAAGAGACCATCGGAAAGATCGGCTTGGTGCCCACCAGCGCGCCCGTAAAGTTTGCCCGCCTGAACCCGATAGACGCGGTCGCATACGGGACCGAGCGCCTTCAGACGATGTTGGGCACCACTGCGAACGTCATCCGCCGCCTAGTCACCGGCAAGGAGAGCCTCGACAAGCTCAGCGGTCCGCTCGGCATCCTCAACGTCACCGACAAGATCACTGACCTCCACATGAAGCAGGCCGATGTCCCCATCGGCGAGAAGATCTGGGGAGTCGGTCTTGATCTCATCAATTTCGCTGCGCTGATTTCAATTGGCGTCGGCTTCTTCAATCTCCTGCCCATTCCGGTCCTCGACGGCGGCGCCATGTTAATTTGCCTGGCGGAGGGGGTTATGCGACGCCCTGTTCCGGAGTCGATCCAGCGCGTCGGGCTGTCAATTGGGCTTGCATGCCTTATCGGATTTGCCGTCTTGATCACATGGAACGACCTGATCCGCTTTAGACCCCTTGAGACTATTGCAGGCATCTGGTCTTAAGGCGCAGTCGAAAAGATAACCGGACGCGCCAGCGTTCAAGAGTGATAGGGGTAGTCCATGCGGTCCTGGTTCGCTGGCGCGTTAGCATTGACCGCTTCCGCGAGCGCCATCCTCGCAAGCCAGGAGATGCTTGGAATCGCGGGGGCGGCGGCTCAGGAATCCAGCGACGTCATTTCCCGTATCTTGGTCGAAAACAACCAACGGATCGAAGCCCGTACGGTCCTGTCTTACATGTTGGTCAAGCCGGGCGATCCTTACGACGCCAACCGGCTTGACCTGTCGCTGAAAGCGCTCATCGCAACCGGCCTGTTCGCCGACGTTCTGTTCGAACGTCGCGGCAATGACCTCGTTGTACGCGTCATCGAGAACCCGATCATCAACCGCGTCATCTTCGAGGGGAACAACGCGGTCACAACCGAACGCCTGGAAGAAGAAACCGAAGCCGAACCCCGCGCCACATTCACGCGGTCGCGTGTGGAACAAGACGTCCAGAAAATTCTCGAAGTCTACCGCCGCGCCGGACGCTTCGCGGCCACCGTTACGCCGCAGTACAAGCCTCTGCCGCAGAACCGCGCCGACTTGATTTTCGTTATCGAAGAGGGGCCCAAAACAGGCATCCGCTCCATCAACTTTCTGGGCAACGAACACTTCTCGGATTCGCGCTTGCGGCGCGAGATCGCCACGCGCCAATCGAAGTGGTGGCGCTTCTTCGAGAAAAGGGACAACTACAACCCCGGTCAGGTGGAATATGACCGCGAACAACTCCGCGAATTCTACACCAACGAAGGCTATGCCGATTTCAGAACGATCGCGGCCGTCGCGGAACTGACGCCGGATCGCCGCGACTTCTACCTGACCTTCACCGTCGATGAAGGCGAACAGTACGACTTCGGGAAAGTCTCCGTGGAGACGGAACTCGAGAAGCTCTCAGGCGAACGCCTAAGCCTTGTCCTCCCGATGAAGCAGGGCGATCTCTATCGCGCCAAATCAATCGAAGACGCCGTCGACACCATCACGTTTGCAGCCGGGACCGCAGGCTACGCGAACGTCGAGGTCAATCCTATTGAAACGCGCAACCCCGACACGCACACCATCGACATCAAGTTCGAGGTCGATGAGGGCCCGCGGGTCTACGTCGAACGGATCGATATTGTCGGGAACACGCAGACCCTGGACCGGGTCATACGGCGCGAGATCCGAGTAGCCGAAGGCGACGCCTTCAACCGCGTGCTGCTGGACAACGCCCGCAATCGCATCCGGGCGCTTGGCTTCTTCGATCCGGACAAAGTCGAGATCACGGAGGAACCGGGCTCGGCCGATGACCGCACCGTGGTGAACGTCAAAGTCGAAGAACGTCCCACAGGCGAGTTGGCCTTCGCCGCGGGTTTCTCATCCGCCGACGCCTACATGTTCAGCGCCAGCTACTCGCAGCCGAACTTCCGGGGCAGGGGCCAATATGTCAGCGCACGCGTAACAACGACCTCGCGTCAGCAAGATATTGAGTTTCGCTTCACTGAACCGAAGTTCCAGGACCGGAATCTCTCGGTTGGCTTGGATCTCTTGCTCACGGAGTCCGACTTCATCAAGGAGGCGGGCTTCCGAAACTCAGTGGTCGGCGGCGGCGCGCGCATGTTGTTCCCGCTGTCTGATCGCGAATCCTTCGGCCTCCAGTACAACCTGCGCAGCGACGATCTCCAAATTGACAGCGCATACGCGGATTGTGAGAGCGCATCGCTCGTCAGCTCGTTCTGCGACCAGCTCGGCAAGCGCCTGACGTCCTCAATCCGCTACTCGCTGAGTTCCGACCACACCAACGACTTCATCGAACCTACACGCGGCTATCGGTTCAATTTCAGCCAGGAAGTCGCCGGCTTGGGCGGCGACGTGAACTACCTGCGGAACGAGTTCCAGGGGTCTTGGTATCGCGGTCTGTTCCCCGAAGTGGTCGCGAGCGCAAAACTCAGCGCCGGCTATATCGAGAGCTTTGGCGACGATCGCGTCCGCATCAACAACCGCTTCTTCAAGGGCGGAAACTCGTTCCGCGGCTTTGACGTCGCCGGGCTCGGCCCGCGCCAAATTCAGTACGAGTACCAGACGGAAACCCTCTATGTTGACGAAGGGCTGCCGCCTCCGCCCAACTCAATTCCGCTGATCGACACCACGACCAACGTGCAGGTTCGCAATCCCGATGACGCCGGTCAGCTCGCCTACAGAACAGCGCTGACTGATGATGCGGGCAATCTGTTGCCGCCAAAACTGCGCAGATACAACGCCTTGGGCGGCAAGGCCTATGCGATTGGCACCTTGGAATTGTCCTTCCCGGTCCCCTATGCTCCTGAGGAACTTGGGATTGGCGGCGCCCTGTTCACTGAATTTGGCACGCTGGGTGTTCTGGATGAGGTTGATCGCGACCGGCGGGAGCAGGTCGATCCTTTCACGGTCAGGCTGGTCGACGACTCCGCGAGCCTCAGAGCAAGCGCCGGCGTCAGTATTTTCTGGGACTCGCCCTTTGGACCGATCCAGTTCGACTTCTCGAAGATCCTGGCGCACGAAGACTATGATAGGACCGAAACGTTCAGGTTCAGCACAAGCACAAGATTCTGAGCACACGAGGCTACAAAATGAGACTGAGTAAGTTCATCCAGGCGGTTGTGATCGCCGCGATCGTATCCGGTTCTGCAAGCGCGGCCTTCGCGCAAACCAAAGTGTTCGTTATCGACGAACAGAAGATCCGCAGGGAAAGCAAAATCGGCCAGGACATCGAGTCCAAGCTTGGAGCTATCAAGGATAAAGGCGTCGAAACGCTCGGCCTTGAGAAACTCGAAAGCGACATCAAAGCTGAGGAAGCTCGGCTGCAACCGCAGGTTCAGTCGCTGACCAAGGAAGCGCTCGACAAGAACCCGACGCTCAAGGCGCAGGTCGAAGCCTTGGGCAAGAAGCAGGTTGAGTTGGCTCAAAAAGCCAACGCCCTGAACAACAACCTCGACAAGCAGAACACCGCTGCGTCGGTGGCCTTCCTGTCCGCGCTCGGTCCGGCAGTCGACGCGGTCGCGAAGGAAGTCGGAGCCGATCTCGTTCTGTCATATAGCTCGACCTGGTACGTGGCTGACGCGACCGACATCAGCAAGAAAGTGATCGCCAAGCTGGATGCAACCGCACCCAGCCTGGATGCTCTGCAGGCGGCGCAGAAGCCGTCGAACTAACCCCGTTGAGAGAGGCGAGTGATAGATCCGCGGTTCTATGACCTGCTTGGCCCCGCGCGCGTCGGAGATCTGGCGGCCGTGGCGGGGGCTCAATTGGCGCACGGAGATCCAAACAAACTGATCTCCGCTGTCGCCTCCTTATCTGCGGCGACGCCCGACGAGCTGACCTTTCAGGAAACGACGCAATCGGAGTTCCCGACCGGATTGCTGGCTGGAGCCTGCATTGTGAGGCCGGAAACCGTTGTTCCCGGCGACGGCGAAACCTGCATTCTTCTGGCGGCAAACCCTCGTAGCGCTTTCGCAAAGATCGCGCAGGTTCTGGTGCGGCCCAAAGCCATTGCTGGTCATGACAAGCTGGTCCACCCCACAGCAACCTTGGCGGACGACGTGCTCCTTCAACCGGGCTGCGTAATCGCTGAAGGCGTATCAATCGGACAGGGGACAAGCATCGGGGCAAACGCCGTCATCGGGCCCGGTGTTCAAATCGGGCGCAATACGCGGATCGGTCCCGGTGCGGTCGTGCAGTTTGCGCTAGTCGGCGACAACGTAACCATTCTCGCCGGCGCGGTGGTCGGCGAAACGGGATTTGGACTGACGATCGGATCTGGCGGAGCGGTCCTTACCCCGCATCTCGGGCGCGTCATACTCCAGGATGGCTGTTCGTTGGGGGCCAACTCAACAGTGGATCGCGGACTGTTCGACGACACTGTTATCGGGACCAACACCCACATCGATAACCTAAGTCACGTTGGCCATAACACGGTGATAGGCTCCAACACCGTGATGGCCGCTTTCGCTGGCATTTCTGGATCCTGCAAGATCGGATCGGGCGCTCAGTTCGGCGGCCGCACTGGAGTGGCCGACCACATAGAGATCGGCGACGAAGCCCGCCTTGCCGCCGGGTCCGCTGTGATGCGCGACGTTCCGGCAGGCGAGACCCATGGAGGCTATCCCGCCAAGCTCGCCCGCACCTGGATGCGAGAGCTTGCATGGCTCTCCCAAGCAGCGCAAAAACGCCCAAAATAGGCTGCGCAGTAAATCCCATGACCGTTGACGTGCATCCGACCGCCATTGTCGACGCGCGCGCCAGGATCGGCGTCGATGTGTTGATCGGCCCCTATTGCGTGATCGGCGGAGACGTCCAGCTTCATGACGGGGTCCGGCTTGCCTCGCATGTCGCAATCAGCGGACACACCACGGTCGGCGCTCACACGCGGATCTTCTCATTCGCCGCGCTGGGTGGGCCGCCCCAGGACTTTTCCTACAAGGATGAGCCGACCACATTGCTCGTGGGCGATGGGTGCACCATCCGCGAGCAAGTCACGCTCAATCTCGGAACCGCACGCGGACGCGGCGAGACACGCATCGGCGACAAGTGCTACTTCATGGTTGGATCGCATGTCGGGCACGACTGTATCGTCGGAGACAGTGTCGTCTTCGCCAACAACGCCACGCTCGGCGGACATGTCATTGTCGGCGACTTCGTGAACTTCGGCGGTCTCTCCGCCGTTCACCAGAACTGCCGTGTAGGTAAATACGCCTTCGTTGGCGGCGGCGCTCCAGTCACGGGTGACGTAATCCCCTTCGGGATGGTCGACAACCACGGACATCTCCACGGCTTGAATCTCATCGGACTCAAGCGTCGTGGGTTCTCGCGCGACGCCATAAATCGTCTCCGCGCCCTTTATCGCGGACTGTTCTTTGGCGATGGCCACTTTGAGGATCGCGTCGCTGCGGCGACGCAAACCTATGGTGGGCGCGAGGAAACGCAACTTGTGCTCGACTTCATTGAAGCCGGACAGAAACGCGCGCTTTGCTTGCCTGAAGGCGGCCGCGCGAGACGAACGATCGTGCGCTTGGAATCATTGCGGGAGGCGGCGATTTGCCGGTCTCGGTCGCAAGAAACGCCGTTGATCTCGGTAAACGGATATTCGTCATCCGCCTTGCTGGCTTTGCCGACGCTGAAGACTATCGGTCCTACGATGGCGCGGATGTTTCCATCGGAGAGATAGGGCGGCTGATCGAACTCCTCAGGGAATCCGGTTGCACCGATGTTGTATTCGCCGGAATCGTAAGCCGGCCCGACTTCTCGAAACTCCGACTCGACTGGCGTGGCGCGCGCGAACTGCCGCGTCTGGTCAGTGCGGCTTCAAAGGGCGACGATGCTCTGTTGAGGGCGGTCCTCGCGATCTTCGAAGCCGAAGGATTCAACATTGTCGGCGCAGAATCGGTCGCGCCGTCGAACTTGACCCCTGCCGGCCTGCTCGGCGCCCGGTCTCCCTCCGAAGCGGACATGATCGATATGCGCGTCGCCGCTCGTGCCGCCGCAGCCATTGGCGAACTCGACATCGGGCAGGGGGCCGTTAGCTGCGACGGCGTCATCCTCGCGCTTGAAGCGCAGGAGGGAACCGACCAGATGCTGCTGCGATGCGCAGCCATGCCTGAAGACATTCGCGGAACGCCCGGGAACCGTAAGGGTGTCCTCGTCAAGCGGCCCAAGCCCATTCAGGACAACCGCATTGACCTGCCAACGATCGGTGCGCGCACAATCGAAAACGCCGCCACGGCCGGCTTGTCCGGCGTCGCCTTGGCCGCGGACCAGACGTTGATCCTCGACATGCCAACAGTCGTGCAGCGCGCGAACACACTTGGTCTATTCCTCTATGGGTTCACCGCCGGAGAACTTGATTGACCGGCATTTTCCTCGTCGCCGCAGAAGCGTCCGGCGACGCGATTGGCGCTGACGTTATCGACGAGCTTGTTCGTATCGCGCCCGATATCCGCCTACAGGGCGTTGGCGGGGCCGCCATGGCGCGACGCGGCGTTCAGTCCGACATCGACATGTCCGGATTAGCTGTGCTGGGCTTGATCGATGGTCTCAAGGCCTATGGTCGGGTCAAGAAAGCGGTTGTAGCGACCGCTGATGTCATCATGACAGCAAATCCAGATGCGGTGGTGCTGATCGACTCATGGGGTTTCATGTGGCGTTTGGCGCGCGAGCTAAAGTTGCGGGGAAGCTCCGCCAGACTGATAAAGCTCGTCGGCCCTCAGGTGTGGGCCACACGCCCTGGCCGCGCCCGCGTGCTGGCGAAGTGGACCGATCATCTGATCTGTATTCACCCGTTCGAGCCGCCTTTCTACGAACCGTGGGGGTTGCCGACCACCGTCATGGGCAACCCGGCGATTGGACGGATGGAGAAGGGCGATGGCGAACGTGCTCGACGCAAGTTCGGCCTGCCTGACGCCACGCAAGCCATCGGACTGCTGCCAGGCAGCCGCAGATCTGAGCTGAAGCGAGTCGCCCCAACGCTGGCCGCAGCCTGCAACCGGCTCTGCGAGGCGCACAGCAATCTCCATGTCGTTTGCCCGGTTGCACCATCCGTTCGCGATGAAATCCGCGCCATGGCGAAGACATGGACGTTCCCGCATACGCTCGTAGAGGACGAAACCGACAAGGCCGACGCAATGGCGGCGATGACCGTAGCGATCGCTTGCTCCGGCACCGTGACGACTGAACTGGCCGAACAGGGCGCCGCAGTCGTTACCGGCTACAAGCTCGGTTGGGTGACCTGGACATTGGCAAGGGCGTTTCTGATGCGAACGAAGTTCATCTCCCTCGTCAACATCGCGGCGAACGCAGAAGTCATTCCCGAGTTCGTCCAAACCCGCCTTTCCGTCGCCCGCATTGCGGCGACGGTGGAGACGCTGCTGAACGATCCCGACAAGCGCGCTTTGCAGATAAGCGCCCAGTTCAAGGGGCTGGAAAGCATGGCCGCAGAGAAAGAACCCGCGCCGCTTGTCGCGGCGCGGGCCATTCTTTCCGAAACCGGCAAAGCTGGAAGACCAGCCAGCTAACGTCCGATTATCAGCCGCGCTTGGCCATCGGAACGAAATCGCGGCGAGCCGCGCCGGTATAGATCTGACGTGGGCGTCCGATCCGTTGTGTCGGGTCCGTAGTCATCTCTTCCCACTGGGCGATCCAGCCAACGGTCCGGGCCAGAGCGAACAACACCGTGAACATCGATGTCGGGAATCCCATCGCCTTCAGCGTAATGCCCGAATAGAAGTCCACGTTCGGGTACAGTTTCCGCTTGATGAAGTACTCATCGCTGAGCGCGACCTTCTCGAGTTCCATCGCGACCTCAAGAAGCGGATCATTGACGCCGACCTCGTTGAGAACCTCACGGCAGGTGCTCTGCATCACCTTCGCGCGCGGATCATAGTTCTTGTAGACGCGGTGTCCGAAGCCCATCAGGCGCGTGCCTGCGGTCCCGTCCTTCACGCCGTCGACAAACCCCTTGACGTTTTCCGGCCGCCCGATCTGCTCCAACATGTGAAGCGCTGCTTCGTTGGCGCCCCCATGCGCCGGCCCCCACAGGCAGGCGATGCCGGCCGCGATGCACGCGAACGGGTTGGCGCCAGACGAACCGGCAAGGCGAACCGTAGACGTCGAGGCGTTCTGCTCGTGATCGGCGTGCAGAATGAAGATCCGGTCCATCGCGCGCGCGAGCACGGGATTGATCTCGTAATCCTCCGCCGGAACCGCGAAGCACATCCGAAGGAAGTTCGAGGCGTAGTCCAGCTCGTTGCGCGGGCTGACGAATGGCTGTCCTGCGGAATACTTGAACGCACGAGCCGCGATCGTCGGCATCTTCGCGATCATGCGGTGCTGCGCGATCTTGCGCTGCGCCGGATCATCGATGTCGGTGGAGTCGTGATAGAAAGCGGAAAGGGCGCCGACCGTGCCGACCATGATCGCCATCGGGTGCGCGTCGCGCCGATAGCCCTCGAAGAAGCGGTCGAACTGCGCGTGCAACATCGTGTGTCGCGTGATCGTGGCGTTGAATTCGTCCGATTGTTCCTGCGTCGGCAGTTCGCCGTGAAGCAGCAGGTAGCAGACTTCAAGAAAGCTCGATTGCTCCGCCAGTTGTTCGATCGGGTAACCGCGATGGAGCAGAATGCCCTCGTCTCCGTCGATGAAGGTGATCTGGCTCTCGCAGCTGGCGGTCGAAGTGAAACCCGGATCGAGGGTGAAGACCCCGAGTTGTTTGTAGAGCGTGCCGATATCCACGACGTTTGGTCCGTGCGTGCCGCTGTAGATCGGCAACGTTGCGGACTTCCCGTCGAGGGTGAGAGTTGCCTCGCCGTTCGGCTTTACCTTGTTTTCCATGGAGTTTTGTCTCCTAAGTCCGCTTTGCGCACGGGAGGTGCGCGCTAATTCAATTGGTCTGAAAGCCGGGAGAGGCTCTCTTCTCGCCCGAGCAACTCCAGCACGATTGATATGTCGGGAGCGGGCGCCCCTCCAGTCAATGCTGCGCGAAGCAACGGGCCGACTTTTCCTATGCCGATGCCCATTTCTTCGCAATATCGGGTCAAGACTTGCTTGAGGATGGCGTCGGACCAGTCAGTCACCTCGCCAAATCTTGAAACAAGATCCCGAACCCGCTGTTTGCCTTCCTCGCTCAGCAGTTTGGCTGCCTTGCCCTCAAGGCGGATTGGTCGAATCTCATGCAGGAACCGGCTTGCATCATGTAACGCCGCCACCGTGCCTGCTCGTGTCTTCAGCACGTCCATCGCCGCCCGGATCCGCGAGCGTTCGGTTTCGGAAAGACCCTGAGCCTCCTCTCGCGCAAAGTAGAGATCACTCAGGCGGTCGCTGTCGGCCTGGGCCATGTAGTGCGCATTGACTGCGTTCAGCTTGTCGAAGTCCAACCGCGCGGGTGCCTTGTTCAGAGCCTCCAGATTGAACCACTCAATCGCCTGCTCCTGGCTGATGATCTCGTCATCGCCATGCGACCAGCCAAGCCGTAGCAGGTAGTTGCAGAGCGCTTCGGGCAGATAGCCCATGTCGCGATAGGCGTCGACGCCGAGCGCCCCATGCCGCTTCGAGAGCTTCTTCCCGTCCGGGCCATGGATCATCGGCACATGGGCGTAGACAGGTGCATCCCAGCCCATCGCCTGAAAAATCGGCGTCTGGCGGAAGGTATTTGTCAGGTGATCGTCGCCCCGGATGACATGGGTGACGCCCATGTCGTGGTCGTCAACCACCACCGCCAGCATATATGTGGGGGTGCCGTCCGACCGTAACAGGATCAGGTCGTCCAGTTCGGCGTATCTCAGCGTTACAGGCCCCTGCACGCGATCGTTCACCGTCAGCGAACCCTCGTCAGGCATCCGCAGCCTTACCACCGTGGCGGCGCCGTCCGGCAGTGGCCGTCCATCGCGCCATGGCGACCGGTAGGGCTTGAGCAGCTCGTCCAGGCGTTGCGCATCCTCGTCGGACAAGCCGCCGTCGGCCGCCTTCTTCGTTCTCAGAGCTTCCGCTTCATCCCGGCGGGCCTGAAGCTCGGCCGGCGTAACGGGGCAATGGTAGGCCGCCCCCCGCGTGACCAGCTCCTCGGCGACTTGACGATGTCGGTCCGCTTGTATGCTCTGAAACACCGGCGGTTCGTCCGGCGTAAGCCCCAGCCAGTTGAGCCCATCCAGGATGGCGTCGACCGCCGCTTGGGTCGAACGCTCCAAATCCGTGTCTTCAACGCGAAGAAGGTACTTTCCGCCATTGGCGCGGGCATAGAGCCATGAGAACAATGCGGTCCGCGCTCCTCCGATATGGAGGAAGCCGGTGGGGGAGGGGGCGAAGCGGGTGACGACCAATTCAGGTGCTCCGGGCCGAAAGCGGATGCGGCCAACGCCGCAGCGCGGCCGCAGCAGGAAATTCTGCGCGCCTTGAAGACCACAGTGGACGGCGCCAAAGCAAGGGCTGACGCCTCGAAACTGCCCCGACGGCCCGCACGACCGCCATGGCGCGCCGCTCTGCGTGGCATCTGGCGCGAGCAAAGCCTGAGATGGCCGCTCTGGAACCCCGTTGCAATGGCGCTGGGCGCGGCCGCTTATCTCAGCGTACCTTGGGAACCGCCCCTTTGGGCGGTTCTCGCAGCTACGGCGATTGCCGGCAGCGCATCAGTACTGGCCCGCCCGCGCGGATCGGGCCTGGCCGCTTTCGCGTTAGGGCTTCTGGCCATGTGCAGCCTGGGGACGCTGGCCGGCAAAGTTCGGTCCATTGTCGCTGAAGCGCCGGTTTTGACCCGCGAGGTCGGCCCGGTTCGCGTCGAAGGCCGCATAGCAGAAATTGATGCGTCCGACCGCAGCCGCCGATTGCGCGTTCGTGTTCACGCCATCGAGGGGCTGGGGCGAAGTCAGACGCCCAAGTTTGTCCGATTCAGCGTCAAGGACGCTGATCGCTGGGGCGTCGGCGAAACCATCTCCTGCCGCGTCATTCTCGCTCCGCCGCCACGGCCCGTGGTCCCCGGCGACTACGCTTTTCATCGCGAAGCTTACTTCCAGCAACTCGGCGGCGTCGGGTTCGCGTTGGGCGCTTGTCAGCCGATAGCGGCGCAGCCCCCACAATCCATCGCCGCCAAATTCCAGACCGCCCTGACCGAGTACCGGCGCGAAATGGCGGTCTACATCGCCAGTGTAGCCGGGGATGGCGGCGGCGTCGCGGCGGCGGTCATTTCCGGGGACCGCAGCTTCATCTCGCCGGATGACGCCGAAGCCCTCCGTGCATCGGGCCTCGCTCACCTGCTGTCTATCTCGGGCCTGCACATGGCGCTGGCTGGTGGGATATTCTTTGTCTCACTCCGTACGGTTTGGCCCCTGGCGGAACCCTTGGCGCAACGAGCTCCGGCCGTAAAAGTCGCGGCCATCGGCGCCATCATCGCCTGCACCTACTATCTCTTCCTGTCAGGAGCTGAGGTTGCGACGCTGCGGGCCTACATCATGGCCATTATCGCATTCGGCGCGAAACTCTTCGACCGACCGGCGCTATCGATCCGCTCGCTGGCGACGGCGATGTTCGTCGCCGTCCTGATACAGCCTCAGACGGTGCTCTCGCCGGGATTTCAGATGTCCTACGCAGCCACCGGCGCCTTAATCGCAATGTTTGAGGCCTGGCCGCGAAATCAATCCAGCGGGCCTACCGGCTGGCTCTCGCGTACGCTGGCGTGGGCGGCGGCAACGCTCGGCGCCTCGATCGTGGCGTCGACCGCCACCGCGCCGTACTCGCTATTCCACTTCGCCCGTTCAGCCCCGCTCAGTGTCGTCGCAAACATCGCAACATCGCCGATTATCAGCTTCTGGTCCGCCCCAGCAGCGGCGGCAGCGGCGATCGCCGCTCCCTTCGGCCTTCAGGCGCCTTTTCTCAATCTCCTGGGGCAAAGCTTGGCGCTCGTTCAGCGCATCGCGGATTGGGCCGCCACTGCGTCACCCGATCTCGATCTCCCGACCGTAACGCCGCCAATCCTGATTCTTGTGACCTTGGCCTTGGCCGTAGCTTGCATCCAACGAGGCTGGGGCAGGGCGGCGGCGCTGGCGCCGCTTGGCTGCGCCATCGCCCTCTGGACCGGGTCCGGCCGGCCAATCGCCTATATAGCCGCGGATGCCTCAGTCTTCGTGCGGACCGCCGGGCCAACAGATCCCTGGATCGAGATCACGGCATGGCGCTCCGACAACGGGTTAAACCCCATGTCGATCCGCGGTCCAATCCAGAAAACGCCCTGCGCCAAGACCGCCACAACCTGCGTAATAGAAACCCGGTTCGGTCAGTACATCTTCGAACCAGTGGCCAAAGCCGGAGAAGCGGAAGGCGATCTCATCCTGTGGCGCGATAGCGAACCAGCGTACAGCATCAAGCCGCGTGAACTTGCCGCGAGTGGAGGAGCCATCCTGGAATGGCGCGCGGGCGCGCTCCGGATACGGACGGCCCCACCGACCTCGCAACGGCCATGGGACCGCTAGTTCTAGCGCGGTCAGTTGTACCGCCGCACCAATGCGACGAGCTTACCTTGCACGCGCACCCGGTCCGGCCCGAAAATCCGGGTTCCAAAGGCCGGGTTCGCTGCTTCCAGCGCGATCGAACCGCCACGTTTCCGGAAGCGCTTCAGAGTCGCCTCGGCCTCATCGACCAAAGCTACGACGATATCGCCAGATTGCGCGGTATCGGTTCGCCGGAGAATAACGGTGTCGCCATCCAGAATGCCGGCGTTGATCATTGAATCACCCTTCACCTCAAGCGCGAAATGCACATCGGGCGAAAGGCTCTCATCGGGACTGGCCACCTGGTGAGTTTCGTTCTGGATCGCCTCGATGGGCACCCCGGCCGCGATGCGACCCAGCACCGGGATCATCGCTCCGCCCCCGCGAGCATTTACCGGCGCGGCGCGGGTCGTATCGTTCACCAAGCTTGGACGGAACGGCGTTCGACCAGAGGCAGGCGCAGACGGCGTCGCGCTTTCCGGCAGCTTAATGACTTCGAGCGCTCGAGCCCGATGAGCCAGCCGCCGCAGAAACCCGCGCTCTTCCAGCGCCGTGATAAGCCGGTGAATCCCCGACTTCGAGGCCAGATCCAGCGCTTCTTTCATCTCGTCAAAGGAAGGCGAAACGCCCGTCTCTTTGATCCGTCCGTGAATGAAGAGCAGAAGCTCTCGCTGCTTTTTTGTGAGCATGGATTTTCCGCACAATTGCTGTTGAGTCGCGGAGAGTTCTACATGTGTTCACGGTATGGGTCAATTCTTGAGGGCGATTAGCGCGTTTCCACCAGGGCGCGGACAGCGCTCGACGGCTCCTCCGAACGCATCAGCGACTCGCCAATCAGGAAGCCCCGCGCGCCACAAATCCTCAATCGGGCGATATCCGCCGGATCCCGAACACCGCTTTCCGAGATCAGCACCTTTCCGGTCGGAACCATCGGCGCAAGCCGTTCGGTCACCGCCAGATCCGTGGCCATCTTGCGCAAATCCCGATTGTTCACCCCGATCAGCGGCGAGGGCAGGGCAAGCGCGCGCGCCAACTCGGCCTCGTTGTGCGCCTCCAGCAGCACCGAAAGACCAACCTCATCAGCCACATCATGAAGTTCTCGAGCCAGCACGTCGTCGAGGACAGCCATGATGAGCAGGATCGCGTCGGCGCCCGCGGCCCGAGCCTCATAGATCTGCACCGGATCGATCGTGAAATCCTTGCGCAAAACCGGCAGCTCGACGGCGTTGCGAACGGCTACCAGATCCTCCAGCGAGCCGCCGAAGCTTGGGCCGTCGGTCAGAACGGAAATGCAGGCCGCGCCGCCTTCTTCATAGGCCTTGGCCGCCTCTATCGGATCGCGAGCAAGGTTGATCACGCCCGCCGATGGGCTTCTCCGTTTCACTTCGCCGATAAGGGCGTTTCCGTCATCGCCGGCGATCTTCAAGATTCGACCGGTGAAATCGCGAGGCGGCGGCGCGCTCCGCGCCCGTTCCCGAGCCAGCGCGACCGTCAGCGTCGACTTCAACGCCGCAACCTCGCCGCGCTTGTAGTCGATGATCCGCGCAAGTTTGTCGGGAACACCTTCAACCATTGGAGGTCGCCACGATGTTCTCGAGAGCAGTGCGCGCAGCGCCGCTGGCGATGCTGTCGCGCGCGCGGGCGACGCCGTCGCCAATATCGCTGGCGATCTCCGCGACAACCAGGGTCGCCGCCGCATTGAAGGCGACGAGATCTGCAAACGGCCCGTCATCGCCGTCCAGCAGTTTCCGGATGGCCGCGGCGTTCTCTTCCGGCGTTCCGCCGCGCAGCGCATCCAGGGGCGTCCGCGGCAAACCAACGCCCTCCGGCTCAAGTTCAAACGTCCGGATCGCGCCGTCCTTCACTTCCGCAACCAGGCTCGTACCGCTGGTCGACAACTCGTCCAGTCCATCCAGTCCATGCACGACCCACGCGCGGCTGGCGCCCAGTCGAAGCAACGCCTCCGCATATGGTTCAACCCATTCACGCCCGAAGACCCCAAGAACCTGCCGCGTGGCCCCTGCGGGGTTCGAGAGCGGTCCAAGAAAATTGAAGATCGTGCGGATTCCCAGCGCCTTTCGCACCGGCGCGACGTGCCGCATCGCGGAGTGATGCGCTGGAGCAAACAGGAACGCCACGCCCGCCTTATCAAAACAGGCCGCTATCTGCTCGTCGCTCATAGCGAGGTTGACCCCCAAAGCCTCAAGCACATCCGCGGAGCCGGTTTTCGGCGGAACGGATCGGTTTCCATGTTTGGCCACGATCGCGCCCGCTCCCGCCGCCACCAGCGCCGATGCTGTCGACGTATTGAGCGAGGTCCAGCCAAGACCGCCCGTACCGCAGGTGTCGACAGCGCCAGCCGGCGCCGTCACCGTTCGGGCATGGGAACGTAGAACCCGCACGCCCGAAACAATCTCCTCGACCGTTTCACCGCGCATCCGCAATCCCATAAGAAAGGCCGCGATCAACGCCGGTTCAGCCTCTCCCTGCAGGATCGCCTCAAACGCAGACGTGACCTCGCCATTCGTCGGACTGTCGCCCGCCGCCAACTTGCCGATCACGCTCCGGACAGCTTCGCTCACGACGCCTTCACCCGCTTCAGAAAGTTCCTGAGGATCGTCTTGCCGTCCTCGGACCCGATCGACTCCGGGTGAAACTGCACGCCAAAGATTGGCCGCTCCGAATGCGAAATCGCCATGATCTCGCCGTCCGACGTTTCGGCGTCGACATGCAGACAATTCGGAAGCCCGGCCCGACGCACGGCAAGCGAATGATAACGCGCGGCCTTGAACGTCTCCGGAACCCCGTCAAAAAGCTCGCCGCCAAAATGACGAACATCCCACGACTTGCCGTGAATGATCTCCTTGGCGCTTTCGACCACGCCCCCGAACGCCTGACCTATGGCCTGGTGCCCGAGGCAAACGCCAAGGATCGGAAGATCGTCCGGAGCCTTCTTCACCAGATCGAGACAAATGCCGGCCTCGGTGGGCGTACACGGCCCAGGCGAAAGGACGATCGCTTCAGCTCCCATTTCCAGAGCTTCGTCCGCCGTGACGGCGTCATTTCGGAGCACCACGACGTCGGCCCCGAGATCCTGAAGGTAGTGCACGAGGTTGTAGGTGAAGCTGTCATAATTATCGATGAGCAGGATCATGGCGACTACCGGTTCCCCCGCTCATAGCGCGCGGCTTCCTCGGCGGCGCGGAACACGGCGCTCGCCTTGTGAACGGTCTCTTCGTACTCAAGCTGCGGGTTGCTGTCGTGAACCACGCCGCCGCCGGCCTGCACATGAATCTTGCCGTCCTTGAACACCGCCGTCCGCAACGCGATGCAGGTGTCCATGTCGCCGCCCGCGCCGAAATAGCCGACACCCCCGGCATAGACGCCACGGCGATGCGGCTCGAGTTCGGAGATGATTTCCATCGCGCGAATCTTGGGAGCGCCGGATACCGTTCCTGCCGGAAAGCCTGCGGCGAGGGCGGAGACCATATCCTCCCCATCCTTAAGCATGCCCTCCACATTCGAGACGATGTGCATGACATGGCTGTACCGCTCGACGGTGAAGGACTCCGTCACCCGAACCGTTCCACGCGCCGCGACACGGCCAACATCGTTGCGTCCCAAATCGAGGAGCATCATGTGTTCGGCGCGCTCCTTCGGATCGGCGAGCAGGCGCCGCTCGTTCTCCAGATCCTTCTCCGCGGTGGCCCCACGCGGCAGCGTTCCGGCGATCGGACGGACAGTGACCTTGCCCTGCCGAAGACGCACGAGAATTTCCGGGCTGGCGCCGCTGATCTGGAACCCGCCGAAATCCGCGTAGAACATGAACGGCGATGGATTCAGTCGCCGCAGAGCGCGATAAAAAGCGAACGCGGAACGCGGGAAGGGCGCACTGAACCGCTGGCTTGGCACGACCTGAAAGATGTCGCCGGCGCGCACATACGCCTTCGCCTTCTCGACCATCTCCAGATAGCGGGGCGTGGGAACGTTCGACGTAAACTGGATTGTCTCAGGTTGCGCCTCCGTCGGTCGCGACGGCGGCAATGGCCCGTCAAGCACGGCCTCAACCCGATCCAGCAAAGCCTCGGCTGCATCTCGACCCGACCGCTCCGGCGCAGCCAGTATGATCTCCTGCTTTACGCCGTCGAAAATCAGGACAACGCCCGGCCGCATCAGCAGACCTTCAGGAACGCCGGCGGGGTCCGCCGCGATTTCCGGCAGCCTCTCGACATACCGAACCATGTCGTAGCCGACATAGCCAAACGCGCCGGCGGCCATCGGCGGCAAACCGCCCATCCCCGAAACATTGCAGGACTCGATGAAGGTTCGCAGCGACGCCATCGGATCGTCCGACGTCGAAACCACGGTCGAGAAATCCGCGCTGGTCGAAGTTTCGGCGCATCCGTCCCGAACACGCCACCACAAGTCCGGGGCCAATCCGATAAACGAATAGCGCCCGCGCGACTCCCCGCCCACAACGCTCTCAAACAGAATGATCCCGGCCTGAGATGGGCCAAGCTTCAACATCGCCGAAACCGGCGTTTCCGTGTCGTCTACCCGCCTGCGAACAAGAAGGGGCGTATCGGCCGAATTCATTGATCGGTCGCCGTCAGGCTCTCCAGATATCGCGAAACCGCAGCTTCATTGGTGCGAACCTTGATGTCTTTCTGGATGCCTTGCTGGAAGGCCTCCAGAGCGCTTTCGCCCAGCAGTTGCCGCAGTTGCCGCTCCATCTGGGGGCGCACCTGACTCTGGAACGCCGGATCGCCCGGTTCAACCGCGATGATCTGGAGCACCGCCGGTACGCCATTGGAATCGTTCACGACGGAAATGTCGCCGGCGGCTCCACTGAATATGCCGGCCGCCAGCGACGGATCGAGACCCGAGGATTCGGCCCGGGTAAGAGCGCGCGGAGGGCGAAGAACAACCATCTTCGCGCTCTTGGCCGCAGCATCCAGGTCGCCACCCGCACGAACCGCGTCGGCGACTTCATTGGCGATGCGAGCAGCTTCCTTCTGCCGCCAATCCACCAGGTAGCGTTCGCGAACCTCGTCCTGAACATCCTCGAAGGCTGGCGTATAAGCCGCCACGACTTCATCGAGACGATAGACCGACCGTGTCGGTATCTTCACCTGCTCGCCGTCGACAAACCCATCCTTCTCCGCTTCGACAACATCGGTCACATCGCCAGCCTTGCCGGTGAAGAGGATCGTCAGGGCGTCGCGGTCCCGCGGCAGGATCGTTGTGCGCATGCCGTCTTGAGCGCGACCCGTCGCGTCGATCGGCGCGGTCTGAATCACGGGCACGCCAATCTGTTCCGCAATCTCCTCAAGCGACAGCCCGCCCGCCATGTCGTAGAAATCGTTCTCGCTTTGACGGAACAATTGTTGGGCGCCGGACCTCTGCAGTTCGTTGCGGATCTTGTCGGCGACCTGCTCAAATGGGGTAGGGACGCCAGGTTTCACTGACTTAACGCTGACGCCGTGCCAGCTGTCCTTCACCTGAACCGGTCCATAGGTTTCGCCGGGCGGAATACCGAACATAATGTTCGACAGGCCCTCGTCGGCGACGTCGGACGGCTCAACCGTCAGCTCGGTCAACTGAACGCCCTCGGTCGCAGCAACCGCATCCACCAGCGACTTGCCCTGCTTCACAAGGTCGACGACGTCCTGAACGGGTTTGCGTTCGGCCGCCACAAACTGTTCAACGACTCGCGTTTCGGGAGATGAAAACTCGCGAATGCGCCGCTCATATTCCTCGCGAACCTTCTCGTCGGTGATGTCGGCGCGATCGAGATAGTCATCCTGCGAGTACGACAGAACCGAAATCCGACGCCGTTCGGGCCGCTCGAAGAGGCTCGTCTTTTCGTCATAGAACGCCTTCAGTTCCTCTTCGGTAGGCTTCGGGTCCGCCGGAAGCGTCTGCTCCGTGAGACGCGCGACGGCGACGGTCCTTTGCTCGCTCTGAAACGCGACAAACGGGTCCGTAAGTATGCTGGGAACCTTGAGGCCGGCCTGAACCGCCATGATGAGGTAGTTGTTTGTCAGGTCGTCCTGGAAACCGGCCTGAAACTCCTCGATATCGTTGTACCCCTGTTCCTGAGCAAACGCCGCCAGCGCGCGAGAGTCGGCCCGCCCGAGCGCATCCTTGAATCGAGGCGCGTTCGCCAACATGTCGGCGATCGCCGACGGGCTGGCCCGCACTCCGATCTTGTCCGCATAGGCCAGCGCTGCAGCCTGTTGCTGCAGCAACATCACCACCTGGTTGGCGACCCCTTGGGCGGCGGCCTCCTGACGGGTCAGCTTCCCGCCATTCTCCTGATTGGTGCGATTGACGTAGTCATCCAGAATTCTGTTCGCGTCACGCACGGCGTAGCTGCGGTCGCCCGCACGCACGAACCCGCCGCCGGTAACGCCCGAGAACGGGTCGTTGCCCATGGTGAACACCAGTGCGGCGGCCAACAACACCAGGAGCACAACCGCCCACTTGGATCTTGCGAATGATCGCATGCCGGTCAGCATGTGCCGAAGTCTCCAGATTGGTCCGTGTTCTTGCCTTGTCCACGGGTACACGGCTTGCTAGGCGACGCCGTAAATCAAGGCAAGGCGGACACTGAATGGCGAACCCCAAAAAGCTCATCGCCGGAAACTGGAAGATGAACGGCCTTCGCGCGGCTCTGGACCAGGTCCGCGCCGTAATCGCCGACCTTCCATCCATCGACAACGACGTGGAAATGGCCGTCTGCCCCCCGGCGACGCTCGCCGCGCCGATCGCCGACCTCGCCGCCGACACCCGCCTCGCCGTGGGCGGCCAAGACTGCCACGCCAAGGCGTCTGGCGCCCACACGGGGGACATTTCCGCGGAAATGTGGGCGGATCTCGGCGCCCGCTACGTAATTGTGGGCCATTCCGAGCGCCGCCAGGACCACGGCGAAACCGACGAGATCGTCGCCTCAAAGGCGACTGCGGCCCATCGGGCCGGCCTCACACCCATTATATGCGTGGGCGAGAGCCTCGAGCAGCGCAAGGCCGGGAAGACCGTGCAGGTCGTCACCAGTCAGGTCCGCGCCTCCCTGCCTCAAAGCGCCGCAGGTTCACCCTTCGTCATCGCTTATGAGCCCATCTGG
Organism: Hyphomonadaceae bacterium; assembly: GCA_041398225.1. GTDB lineage: Bacteria > Pseudomonadota > Alphaproteobacteria > Caulobacterales > Hyphomonadaceae > JAWKVD01. The sequence continues at coordinate 27,860 of JAWKVD010000023.1, forward strand.
GCCATCGGAACCGGCCTGACCCCCACCGTGGAGCAGGTTGGGGAGGTCCATGCGGCTATTCGCGCCTGCCTGACCAACGCGCTTGGACCAGCCGGGAAAGCGCCCCTGATCCTCTACGGAGGCTCCGTGAAGCCCGATAACGCCGCCGAACTCATGCATATTGAAGAAGTCGGCGGGGCGCTGGTGGGGGGCGCAAGCCTCAAAGCCACGGATTTTCTGGCGATCGCGAGGGCCGCAACCGGCGATTGAAGGCGCCGCCGCCTTGAACCGTAACCGGACGATTTCCACACTCAGGACTGGCCTGCGCCCTCAACTCGTGCTTTGAGGCGGGCTTCAAACCGTTCGCACTCCGGATCTGGCTCGACAACATGGCCGCAGTTCTCCTCGTCATTCACTCCATCGTATGCGTTGCGCTCATTGTGACCGTGCTTCTGCAACGGTCCGAGGGCGGAGCGCTGGGAATCGGCGGCGGAGCGGGAGGCGGCCTTATGTCCGGCCGCGGCGTCGCCAATGCGCTCGTCCGCACCACGATGGCGCTTGCGGCCGTTTTCTTCATTACCAGCCTGTTTTTGACCCGTCAGACCGCCTCAACGGTCGCCAAACCGTCCGAAGTGGAACGGGAGATCGAACGCAGCGGTCAGGATGTCTTCTCGCAGGGCTCCAGCGACGCTTCCGGCGACGCCGCCCCCGAAACACCAGCTCCGGAGACGCCTGCGGCGGATCCGCTGTCGCCGCCGTCCGCCGATCCGCTTTCTCCCCCCGCATCCTCGGGCGACCAACCGGCTGCGCCGGCCGATCCTCTCGCGCCGGAACAGAACTAATCGGGGGACAACCGCGTTTTTCCTCTCCCGAATCGGGCCGCAACTCGTTAACCTGAGAATCCGTGATGCAGCGTTTTGTCTTCATTACGGGAGGCGTCGTGTCCTCCCTCGGGAAGGGCATTGCCTCGGCAGCCCTTGGCGCGTTGCTGCAGGCACGCGGCTACAAGGTTCGCCTCCGTAAACTCGATCCCTACCTCAACGTCGATCCTGGCACGATGTCGCCGACCCAGCACGGCGAGGTTTTCGTCACCGACGACGGAGCCGAGACCGATCTGGATCTCGGCCACTATGAGCGATTCACAGGCGTATCGGCCAAGAAATCCGACAACACGACCACCGGCCGCATCTACCAGTCCATTCTCGAGAAGGAACGACGGGGCGACTATCTGGGCGCCACTCTTCAGGTGATCCCCCACGTCACCGACGCGATCAAATCGTTCATCAAGGCCGATTGCGATGATGTCGATTTCGTTCTTTGTGAGATCGGCGGCACGGTCGGCGACATTGAAGGGCTTCCGTTTTTCGAAGCCATTCGCCAGCTCGCCCAGGAGCTTGGCCGCGAACGCTGCATATTCATCCACCTGACGCTGCTGCCGTACATCGCATCCGCAGGAGAGATGAAGACCAAGCCGACCCAGCACTCCGTGAAAGAGTTGCGCTCGATCGGCATCCAGCCCGACATCCTGCTGTGCCGTGCGCCATACCCGATCCCGCCGGAGGAACGCCGCAAGATCGCACTCTTCTGTAATGTGCGCCCCGAAGCCGTCATCGACGCGCTCGACGTCGAACACATCTACGATGTCCCGCTGGAATACCATGCGCACGGCTTCGATTCCGAAGTTCTGCGCCACTTCGGCATGGACAAGGAAACCACGCCCGACCTCAGCCACTGGCGAGACGTTTCTGAATCGCTCCGCAATCCGGATGGCTCGGTCACCATCGCAATCGTCGGCAAGTATGTCGCGCTCCATGACGCCTACAAATCAGTCACCGAGGCGCTCACCCATGGCGGCCTCTCGAACCACGTGCGCGTCAAGGTGAAGTGGATTCCCAGCGACAAATTCGACGATCCTGACAGCGACCTGACCGAACTAGACGAAGTCGATGGCGTGCTGTTGCCTGGCGGCTTCGGCGAACGCGGCGCGCTCGGCAAGATGCGGGCGGCCGGATACGCCCGCCGCCACAAACTCCCTTGCTTCGGCATCTGCTACGGCATGCAGCTCGCCGTCATCGAACTGGCCCGCAATGTCGGCGGCATAACCGATGCGGGCACCACGGAATTCGGCGATCCCGGAACGCCGGTCGTCGGCCTGATGAGCGAATGGGTGCGCGGCAACACCCGCGAGATTCGTGAGCAGGGCGGCGATCTCGGCGGCACGATGCGCCTTGGCGCTTATCCCGCCACGCTCAGAAAGGGCAGCCTCGTCGCTTCGATCTACGGAACCGAGCATATCTCCGAACGGCACCGCCACCGCTACGAAGTGAACGCGGAGATCATTCCACTGTTGGAACCTCATGGGGTGATCTTCTCGGGCCTGTCTCCGGACGGACGCCTGCCGGAGATCGTTGAACTGGCGGATCATCCCTGGTTCATCGGCGTTCAGTTCCACCCGGAACTCAAATCGCGGCCGTTCGATCCGCACCCGCTCTTCAAGTCCTTTATCGCCGCAGCCTTAGAGAAGAGCCGGCTGGTCTGACGAAGGCTCTCAACACAATCGCCTGAAGGGGAGGGCGCATTGAAAGTCTTGTTCCTGATCTGCAGCATTCTCGGACTCGCCCTGGCCGGGCCGACCGCAGCACAACAGACGATCGACGGCAAAGGCGCACTCGCGGAATTCGACCGCGGCATGGCCGCGCTCGAAACGGACAGCTTCTCCGTCGCCCGCACGGCGTTCGATCATGCCTGCCAGTACGACGTGGGCGCTGCGTGTTTCAATCTCGGCCTGTTGAACCTGAAAGGTCGAGGGGCGCCGGCCGACAAACAGCAAGCCGCAACCCTGTTTCGCAAAGGCTGCCTCGGTCGAGACGGCAAGTACGCCAGCGCGGACGCCTGCTACAATTACGGCATCATGCTTGAGCAAGGCATGCTCGGCGATCCTGATCTCGCCGCTGCCAGAACCTTCTACGGCAAGGGATGCGACCTCGATCAGCCATCGGCCTGCCTCAATGCCGGGAACATGGCGCTAACCGGTCAGGGCGGGGAGGTCGACGACCCGGACGCGTTCGCCCGCTACCAGCGCGCTTGCGACCTGGAACAGGCCACGGCCTGCTACAACGCCGCCTACATGATCGGAAAGAAGCGCGCGACGGCGCCTGAAGACCGGCCCTTCGCGTACTTCAAAGAGCGCGCGTGCGAACTCGGCGCTGAAAAGGCCTGCTGACGCCCCTCGGCGGAGCCTGACGGATAGCGGGCATTCGCCCTTGCGGCCCGGCGGCTCAACGCGTATGTACCGCCCCTTGCACTGGGCGGCGAGGGCCGCCGCATCCGAATTTCGAGGCAGAAATGGCCGTCCCCAAGCGAAAAACCACCCCGTCCAAGCGGGGCATGCGCCGGTCTCACGACGCGCTGAAAGGCTCCACCTACATCGAGGACAAGGAAACCGGCGAGCTTCGCCGTCCGCACCACGTCGATCCCAAGACCGGGATGTACCGTGGCAAGCAAATCCTTGAACCCAAAGAAGATTAGAGCCTTACGGAAGCGGCATGCGACGCAGGGCCGCTGCCTTCAAATCCCGAAATTCGGCCTTACGGTCAGATGGTCCAATTGCGAATTGGGCCGTGATGCTTTAGCCGGCTGCGCACGTCATATGCTCAGCAGCTAGGGGATCACAGTGACCGAGATTGTGGACGTTTACGCCCGGGAAATCCTGGATAGCCGTGGCAATCCCACGATCGAGGCCGAAGTCACGCTGGAGGATGGCTCCACCGGCCGAGCCGCGGTCCCGTCGGGCGCCTCCACAGGCGCGCACGAAGCGGTTGAGCTGCGCGACGGCGACACCGCCCGTTACGGCGGCAAGGGCGTTCTCAACGCCGTCGAAAGCGTAAATGGCGAAATCGGCGATGCGCTCGTCGGCCTCGACGCCGAAGACCAGCGCCTGATCGACTCGGTGATGATCGAGCTCGACGGCACCGAGAACAAATCGCGCCTCGGAGCCAACGCGATCCTCGGCGTTTCGCTCGCAACCGCCAAGGCCGCAGCCGAAGCCGCCGCCCTGCCGCTCTACCGCTACATCGGCGGCGCCAACGCCCATGTGCTGCCCACGCCGATGATGAACATCATCAATGGCGGCGCCCACGCCGATAACCCGATCGACATCCAGGAATTCATGATCATGCCGGTCGGGGCGGACACTTTCGCGGACGCTCTTCGGTGCGGCGCGGAAATCTTCCATGCCCTCAAGAAGGGCCTGTCGGCCGCCGGCCACAACACCGGCGTCGGCGATGAAGGCGGCTTCGCCCCGAACCTGAAATCGACTGACGAAGCGCTGAGCTTCATCATGAAGTCCATCGAAGCTGCAGGATATCAGCCGGGCGAGGATGTCGTGCTCGCACTCGACGCCGCCTCCACCGAATTCTACCGGAACGGCAAATATGAGCTTGAGGGCGAGGGCAAATCGCTCGGGTCCGACGATTTCGCCAACTATCTGGCGGATCTCGTTGCACGCTTTCCGATCGTCTCCATCGAAGACGGCATGGCCGAGGACGATTGGGACGGCTGGATCTCGCTCACCCGCGCGGTCGGCGACCGCTGCCAGCTGGTCGGCGACGATCTCTTCGTGACCAACACCGAACGGCTCGCCGAGGGCATCGCCCGCGGCGCGGCCAACGCCATTCTGGTCAAGGTCAACCAGATCGGCACGCTCACCGAGACGCTCGAGTCGGTGAGCCTTGCGCTCTCCAACCGCTACGGCGCCGTCATGTCTCACCGGTCGGGCGAGACCGAGGATTCGACCATCGCCGATCTCGCCGTGGCGACCAATTGCGGCCAGATCAAAACCGGGTCGCTGGCGCGGTCCGACCGCTTGGCGAAATACAACCAGCTGCTGCGCATTGAAGACGAACTTGGCGATCAGGCCCGCTATCTGGGCCGCCTGTCGATTCGCGCCTGATTTGCAGCCGGGCGGTCCGCCGGGCCGCCCGCCCGCCAAACGACACACAGCTTCTTGTTCACGGCGCGCCCTCCTGTGCGCCATGCTTTACCCGGCCTTAACCGCGTCGGGACTTCTGTCTCATGGGACCTTCGGGAATCCGGGCATACTGGATTCCGGCTGGAGCTCGGACCCGGGCTCTGGAACGAAGAATCTGGAGAGAAGATGCAGACCCTGAAGTCGATCCTGCTCCCCGGCGCGCTGTGCGGGCTGATCTTGTATTTCTCCTACCATGCGCTGGCGGGAGAGCAGGGGCTGGCCGCGTGGACGCATTTGCAGGGTGAAGAGAAGACGCTTCAGAAGGAACTTGCGTCAATCAAGGCCGAACAGGCCTCCGTTGAGACAAATCTTGTGCGCCTGCGCGACGACACGATGGACCTCGACTACATCGAGGAACTCGTTCGCACCCGCATGTCTTATGCGCGCCCCGACGAAATTCTTGTCGCCGCGCGTTGATCCTTTCCCTTTTGGCGTGAGAAAAGGTTCCTGTTGCTCGCCGTAACCCGCGAGCGAGGAAGGAATTTCTCATGGCTGCGAAGAAGGCCGCTCCGGCCAGCTCCCGTCGCAAGATAGCCGATCCAAAACCCGACGACCTGCTCGCGATGTACCGCGAGATGCTGCTGATCCGCCGCTTCGAGGAAAAGGCCGGCCAGCTGTATGGCATGGGCCTCATCGCCGGTTTCTGCCACCTCTACATCGGCCAGGAAGCCGTGGTCATCGGCGTCCAGTCGGTGCTCGACGCCGATGACCAGGTCATAACCGGCTACCGCGATCACGGGCATATGCTTGCCGCAGGCATGGAGGCCCGCGGCGTGATGGCGGAGCTTACGGGCCGGGCCGGCGGCTACAGCCGTGGCAAGGGCGGCTCGATGCACATGTTCAGCCGCGAGAAGAACTTCTTCGGCGGTCACGGCATCGTCGGCGCGCAGGTTCCGATCGGCGCCGGCATCGCCTTTTCGAACCGCTACAAGGGAACCGACGCCGTCTGCGTCGCCTATTTCGGCGACGGCGCGTCGAACCAGGGCCAGGTCTACGAGGCGTTCAACATGGCCAGCCTCTGGAAGCTGCCGGTCGTCTTCGTCATCGAAAACAACCAGTACGCCATGGGCACGTCGATCAAGCGCGCCTCGGCGGAAGTCGAACTCTTCAAGCGCGGGATCTCGTTCGAAATCCCCGGCGAAGAAGTGGACGGCATGGACGTCCTGGCCGTCCGTGCCGCCGCATCGAAGGCGATCGCCCGCGCACGCGCCGGCGAAGGGCCGACAATTCTCGACATGGAGACCTACCGCTACCGCGGCCACTCGATGTCGGACCCGGCCAAGTATCGCACCCGCGAGGAAGTCACGAACGTCCGCGAGCAAAAAGACCCGATCGATCACCACAAGAAACTCCTGCTGGAGAAAGGTCTCGTCGACGAGGCGAAACTGAAGGAGATCGAGCAGGAGGTGCGCGCCGTGGTGAACGATGCGGCCCAGTTCGCACAGGAAAGCCCGGAACCCGATCCTTCCGAACTCTGGACCGACGTTCTGGTGGAGACCTGAGGATGAAACTCTTGTCGAGGTGTTCAACCTCTTCCGCTCTCGGAGCTACGGGCGAATGACCGACATCCTGATGCCCGCGCTGTCGCCCACCATGGAGGAGGGCACGCTGTCCAAGTGGATGGTGAAGGAAGGCGACGCCGTGAAACCCGGCGACGTCATCGCCGAGATCGAAACCGACAAGGCGACCATGGAAGTCGAGGCCGTCGACGAGGGCGTCATCGAAAAGCTGCTCGTTCCGGCTGGAACGGAAGGCGTGAAGGTCAACGCGGTCATCGCGCAACTTTCCGGCGAGGATGCGCCCGCGCCGAAAGGCAATGGCGCGGCGAAGGCCGAGACCACGCAAGCCGCGGAGCCGCCATCCGCCAAGAATGACGGACACAAGCTCAGCCGCGAGGAAGCGCCCAAAGCGCCAGAGCGGGAGATCGCCTCCCTGCGCGATCCCGAGCTTCCGGAAGGCACGACATACACGAGCACCACCGTCCGCGACGCGCTGCGCGACGCCATGGCCGAGGAGATGCGCCGCGACGAGACGGTCTTCCTGATGGGCGAGGAGGTCGCGCAGTACCAGGGCGCCTACAAGGTCTCGCGCAACCTGTTGGAGGAGTTCGGCGACCGCCGCGTCGTCGACACCCCGATTACCGAATATGGCTTCGCAGGTCTTGGCGTCGGCGCCGCGTTCGGCGGGTTGAAGCCGATTGTAGAGTTCATGACCTTCAACTTCGCGATGCAGGCCATCGATCACATCGTGAACTCCGCCGCCAAGACTCTGTACATGTCGGGCGGACAGATGGGCTGCCCGATCGTGTTCCGCGGCCCGAACGGCGCCGCCAGCCGCGTCGCCGCGCAACACAGCCAGGACTATTCGAGCTGGTACGGCCACATTCCCGGTCTCAAGGTTGTCGCGCCTTACAGCGCCGACGACGCCAAGGGCCTTTTGAAGGCCGCGATCCGCGATCCCAACCCGGTGGTCTTCCTCGAGCATGAGCTGGTCTATGGCGAGAGCTTCGATGTCCCCGATGTCGAGGATTATGTTCTGCCCATCGGCAAGGCGCGCATCCGGCGCGAGGGATCGAACGTCACGCTGGTCGCGCATTCGCGCATGGTGAAGTTCGCCATGGAGGCGGCGGAAGAACTCGCCGGACAGGGCATCGAGGCGGAAGTGATCGACTTGCGGACGTTGCGCCCGCTCGACCTCGACACTGTCATCGAGAGCGTCAAGAAAACCAATCGCATCGTCTGCTGCGAGGAAGGCTGGCGCTTCTTCGGCGTCGGTTCGGAGATCGCGGCGGCCGTCACCGAGTTTGCGTTCGACTATCTCGACGCCCCGCCGCTGCGCGTTTCGCAAAAGGATGTGCCGCTGCCGTATGCGGCCAATCTCGAAAAACTCTCGCTTCCCGGAACGGCGGATATCGTCGAAGCCGCCAGGAAGGTTTGTTATGTCGACTGAGGGGCGCGAACTTCCTCCGCCGGCGGGCGCGTCAACCGACGCCGACGCGACCGAAATGGTCCGCCTGTGGATCGGAGCAGGCAAGAGCCATGTCGCGCTGAACACCGGGCGCTTCGCGACCGAGCAGGAACCGCAGGTTTGGGGGTTGATCCTCGCCGACATCGCCGAACACGCCATTCGGGACATGATCGCCGCCGACCCGTCGCTTGGCCCTCCGGACAAGCTGCGCAAGAGCATCGAGAAGACATACAAGATTCGGCTGCGCAAGAGCCTCGCCGCCGCCGCAAGGGGGCTTCTGCCATGACCGAAGGCGAGATCATCGAACAGCTGGTGGAGTTTCAGAACATCCTGCTTCTGGGCGTGTCGCTGTTCATCACCATCGTGTCGGCCTACATGGTCTCGCTCTACACATTTCTGGCCAACGCGGCGTTCCTCGCCCGCTTCTTCGCCTTCGTCTTCCTCACAATGACGGTCGCCTTCCTGATCGCCTTCTTCTTTGGGTCCAGCTTCGTGCAGAGCGGATTGGTGGAGGCCCTGACGGATCTCGAACGCGATCCGAACGTTTCGGTGAGCGCCGCCGGTCGATCGATCATCGCCAACGCCCGGTCCGGCGTCGACGATCTCATACGGTTTGCGGTGCTGGCATCCGCCATCGCTTTCTATGTCGGCCTCAGCCTGCTGACGCTGTGGACCGGCTGGCGCAAGATCCCCGCTCAAGCATCCGCCTAAGTGAAAGACGCCTGATCCATGTCCATCCCGATCACGATGCCAGCGCTTTCGCCCACCATGGAGGAGGGCAAGCTCGCCAAATGGCATGTGAAGCCCGGCGACACCGTCCAGCCGGGCGACGTGATCGCGGAGATCGAAACCGACAAGGCCACCATGGAGGTCGAGGCGGTCGACGATGGGGTCGTCTCCAGACTGCTGGTCGAGGAAGGCGCCGAGGGCGTCAAAGTGAACGCCGTTATCGCCGAACTGGAAGGCGAGGGCGCGCCTCCGCCAGCCAAGGCCCCCGCCAAAGCCGCGGCCAAGACTGACAAACCGCCAGAACTGCCCCCGCCAGTCGCGAAACAGGCGGCGCCCGCTAATGCCGCGCCAGCTGCGCGGCCGGCCCCAACTGCCAGCGGCGGAGACCGGATCAAGGCCAGCCCGCTGGCGCGCCGTCTGGCGAGCCAGAAAGGCGTCGACCTCAAGGTCATCAAGGGCACCGGCCCACATGGGAGGATCGTCAAGGCGGACATTGAAGCCGCCCCGAAAGACGCGGCGGCGCCACAGGGCGCAGGCGGTGTCGCCAGCCTGATCGAACCGGCGACGCTCGACGATCGCGTTTATGCGCCCGACAGCTACGACCTGATCCCGCTCGATGCGGTGCGGCGCGTGTCGGCGAAACGCCTGACGCAGAGCTTCATGCAAGTGCCGCACTTCCCGCTGACGATCGACCTCGAGATCGATCACCTGCTGGCGGCTCGCAAGGCGATCAACGAAAAGACCGGCGACGACGGCAAGATCTCCATCAACGACATGCTGATCAAGGCGGCCGCGCTCGCGCTGATCAAGCATCCCGACGCAAACGCCAGCTACACGGACAACGGCATCGCGCAGCACAAGTCGGCTCATGTCTCCGTAGCGGTGGCCATCGAAGGTGGGCTGATCACGCCCGTGGTCCGCGACGCGCAGAACAAGGGCCTCGCCCAGATCGCGACGGAGATGAAGGATCTGGCCAGGCGCGCGCGGGAGCGGAAGCTCAAGCCGCAGGAATACATGGGCGGCACGTTTTCGATCTCGAACCTCGGCATGTTCGGCATCAAGGCCTTCGCGTCCATTCTCAATCCGCCGGAGGGCATGATCCTGTCCGTCGGCGCCGGCGAGCAGCGCGCTGTCGTCCGCAAGGGCAAGGTCGAGGCGGCGACGACGATGACCGTGACGCTCACTTGCGACCATCGCGTGGTGGACGGCGCCACCGGCGCGCGCTGGCTGCAAACCTTCAGGCAGTTCGTCGAAACGCCTGAAAGCATGCTGCTGTGAGCACGCGCGGCGCCCGAAGCATGAGAGGCGCGGTGACCGTCTGCGGCGTTCTGCTTGCCGCCTGCTGCGCCACGCCGGCGGCGACGACGCAAGAGAGCAGCGCGAGCAAGACGATCACCTGGACGGATGTCGGACCCCTTGTGTCGCCGCTGACCTACCGCAACCTTCTGCTGGTGAAATGCGATCCGGCGCAGGCCCGGACAAAGCATTGGTTCGACCAGGACCTGAAGCTCGCCGGCGTCGCCAACGACGTACGCGAACAGGTTCGGACCGAGGTGAACGGCATTTGGGCGAAGGATCGCCATACGCCAAATGAATACGTGTGCACGCCGGAACTGTACGGTTCGACAGAAGCCGCCGCGGCGGAGGCGTTGACGACATGGAACGAACTGAAGGCACAGAGACAATGGCGGCATCCTACGACCTCATCGTGATCGGCTCCGGGCCCGGCGGCTATGTCGCTGCGATCCGCGCCAGCCAGCTCGGAATGAAAACCGCGATCGTCGAGCGCGAAGCGCTGGGCGGCATCTGCCTCAACTGGGGATGCATACCCACCAAGGCGCTGCTGCGGACGAGCGAGGTCTACCACCTCATCACCCACGCAAAGGACTACGGGCTCAGTATAGAGAACCCCAAGGTGCTGTTGGACAAGATTGTCGAGCGTTCGCGTGGCGTGGCCAAGCAACTTTCCAATGGCGTCGCCTTCCTGATGAAGAAGCACAAGATCGACGTGCTGGAGGGAACCGCCCGCCTCGAAAAAGGGTCGCCCGCGCCGAAAGTGGTGATCGAGAACGGCAAGGGGCAGGGCGCCTATCAGGCCAGGCACGTTATCCTTGCAACCGGCGCGCGCGCACGCGAGATCCCGCAGGCGGGCCTGAAGGCGGATGGAGACACCGTCTGGACCTATCGCGACGCGATGGTGCCCAAGGAAATGCCCAAACGCCTGCTGGTGATCGGCTCGGGCGCGATCGGCATCGAGTTCGCCAGCTTCTACCGCACCCTCGGCGCCGAGGTGACGGTGGTCGAGGCGCTGGACCGCATCCTCCCCGTCGAGGACGCCGAAATTTCGGCGTTCGCCGCGAAGCAGTTCACGAAACAGGGCGTCAAGCTGATCACCGGCGCGCAGGTGAAATCGCTCAAGACCGCCAAGGGCAAGGCGACCGCCGAGATCGAGGCCGGCGGCAAGAAGGAGACCCTGGAAGCCGACAAGGTGATCCTCGCGGTCGGCATTGTCGGCAATGTCGAGAACCTCGGACTTGAGGCGCTCGGCGTGAAGATCGAGAAGACCCATGTCGTCGTCGACGGCGCCGGCAAGACGGGCGTTCCCGGCCTCTACGCCATCGGCGACGTGTGCGGTCCGCCCTGGCTGGCGCACAAGGCGATGCACGAGGGCGTGGTGGTCGTCGAAGGCGTCGCCGGAACCTCCAAACACAAATTCGATCCGTGGAACGTGCCCGGCTGCACCTACAGCCACCCGCAAGTGGCCAGCGTCGGTCTGACCGAAGAAGCGGCCCGCAAGACCGGACGCAAGCTCAAGATCGGCAAGTTCCCCTTCATCGGAAACGGCAAGGCGATCGCGCTGGGCGAACCGGAAGGCCTGGTGAAAACCATCTTCGACGCCGAGACCGGCGAACTGCTCGGCGCGCACATGGCGGGCGAGGGCGTCACCGAACTCATTCAGGGTTACTGCATCGCGCGGCAGGGCGAGCTGACCGAGGCGGAGCTGATGGAGACGGTGTTCCCGCACCCCACGCTTTCGGAAATGATGCACGAGGCGGTGCTCGCCGCCTATGGACGCCCGCTTCACATCTGACCGTCGACCGCGCACGGGTCCGCGCTCGGACTGGCCGTGGGCCATCCGGGATGCTGCGTGCGTCGCCTCCTTCTGTTTCGAAACAGGGAGGCCGGGGCGCGTGGGGCCGCGCCGATGTGCTGGTCGCGAGGACCAGCGAGTAAGACGTGACGCCCACGCGCCCCGCGGCCGGTTTGAGATCCGGTGCGGCTGGCGGGTTTGGCTGGGGAACACCGGTTGCGTCTCGATCGTCAGAGATCACACGGCCCACGTCCAGCATTTGGACCCATTTCCGCATCCCGGACCCGCGTGCAGATCTCTCCGCGAGACCTGGAACTCCGGTTTCGACACCCCGGAGCCTGTTTGCAGACGCAAGACGGATTTCACCCCGCCCGCATCACACGCCGGCCGGCGCCTGACATTCGATGGACTCGGAGACGTCTCCCGAACCCTCCCCGCGCCAGACGCGAGAAGGACTATGCGGGTGAAACCGAGCGGGTCGGATAAGTTTCGGCCACCCCCTCCGTCTCGCTTCGCCCTTCGGGCTTGCGATCCACCTCCCCCGCCAGAGGCGGTGGAGGAAAGGCGCCGTCGTCGTTGCTGGACCGTTACGAAGCCGCCCACGGACTGTCATCCCGGGTGAGGCCGCAGACGAAGTCCGGCCGAGACCCGGGACCCATTGAGAGGCCGTCGGGGTTGAGGAATGGGTCCCGGCGCGCGCCGCTGCGCGGCTTGGCCGGGATGACAAGTGTGGGTGACCGCGATGGAAAGCGTCTCGCAGAGACGCGGCCCCTGGCGTCCAGAGGCGAATGACAAGACCGCGCCGAAGGCGGCGAACGTCTTTCTTGATCTGGACCCCGGCTGGATTCCCGGACGGCTACGCCGTCCGGCGCCGGGGACGCGTGGCTGACGCCACGCTTTCCAGAAATGGAGCCTATCGAGAGGCCGTCCCGGTTGATGAATGGGTCCCGGGTCTCGGCCGGACTTCGTCTGCGGCCTCGCCCGGGATGACAATCGTGGGAGAAAGCGGATGACGGCGGCGGGCCGTTACTCCGCCGCGCGCATGCCCGCATCGCCGGCCTGCAACTCGGCGGCGAGTCGCTGCACGCCGCCAATGTCCATCTTGCCCGTTCCCAGAACCGGGATCGACTCCACGATGTAGAGCTTGCGCGGGTGCGCGAGATCGTTGACGCCATGGTCCTTCGCCCAGCGCACCAGATCGCCGCGATCCGCTTCCGGATTGGTGGTGAGAAGAACGATCTGCTCGCCCTTGCGGGTATCCGGCAGAACCGCGGCGGCGTGATCGTGCTCGCGCCACAAGGTGGAGGCGACATTCTCGACGACGGCGAGCGAAACCATTTCGCCGCCGATCTTGGCGAAGCGCTTGAGACGCCCGCGAATGGTGAGATAGCCCTCGGTGTCCGGCGAAACCACATCGCCCGTGTCGTGCCAGCCATCGGCCAACGGCTTGAGCACGCCGGGTTCATCGGGCCGGAGATAGCCGGACATGATGTTCGGCCCTTTCACGAACAGGCGCCCGCCGTCGGAAATGCCGGGCTGCTCCTCGAACTTCACTTCGACGCCGGGCAGGGGACGGCCGACCGTTCCGTGGCGGTTCGCGCCGGGCTGGTTGACCGCGATCACCGGCGAAGCCTCGGTCGCGCCATAGCCCTCCAGAAGTTCGGCCTTGAAACGGCGATGGACGAGCTGATGCGTCTCGTCGCGCACGCGCTCCGCGCCGAGCACAATGAACCGCAGCTTGTTCATCTCGTCGCCGGGACTGGCGCGCAGATACTGGTTGAGGAAGGTGTCGGTGGAGAACAGCAGCGTCGCGCCGGTCGCCGCGACGCGCTGGGGAATGATCTTCGCCTGCAGCGGAGTGGGATGCAGCGCCGCCGTCATGCCGCCAAGCAGAGGCAACAGCACGCCGCCCGTGAGCCCGAAACAATGGAAGGTCGGCAGCGGATTGAACACCACATCGGAGGTGAACAGCGCCTCGGGAACGTGCGCCAGGATCTGGTGGACGTTGGCGACGAGATTGCGGTGCGAGAGCACGACGCCCTTCGGATCGCCCTCGGTGCCCGAGGTGAAGAGGATGACGCCAGGATCGTCCGGCGACGCGTCGATGCCCACCAGGGACGGAACCAACGGACCGAGCGCGCCGGCGGCCTTGTCGCCGACGCCGAGACTTTCGCGCACGTCTTCGAGATAGACGATCTCGACGCGATCCTTGATCTGGTCGATCAGCGGCTGGAGTTCGCCCTTTTCGATGAAGGCGTGCGCGGTCACGACCCGCTTGATCTGCGCCGCGTCGAAGGCGCGCTTGATGTTGCGGGGGCCGGCGGTGAAGTTGATCATCGCCGGAACGCGGTCATAGGCGTGCAGGGCGAAAATGGCGATGGCGGCCCCCGCGCCCGTGGGCAGCATGACGCCGACCGCTTCCTTGCGGCGCGTGCCCTTGCGAAGCGCCGACCCGAGCGCGAACGCCGCCCGGACGATCTCGTCATAGGTCAGCTTGCGGTCGTCGGCGTCGTGAATGGCGATCTTGGAACCGCCATATTCCTTCCGCGCGTCGAGAAGTGCGCGGAACACGGTTCGTCTTGTGTTGGACAGGCTGAAATCGGACCTGAGCGACCCCATTGGACTCATCTCCCTGCCGGCCGGCCACACGGGAACCCGGCTCTGTTTTCTCTGAAATGTAACATATCCGTCACGTCTTGAAGCGCAATTCTCAGGCGCCACCTTTGATGACGCGCCGGAATCGTGACGTTTTGGCCGTTTCCGCCGCGCCCTTTAGGGGATACGAGCATCGCATGGCCACTCTGATCGACAGCACCGGCGGCCGCTCCGACAAGGGCGAGCGGGGTCCACGCCACCCTGAAAAGGTCAACCGACCCGACACCCCGATCCAGCGCAAGCCGTCCTGGATTCGGGTCAAGGCGCCGACATCGCAGGGTTATCTGGAAACGCGCGAGATCGTCAAAGGCTCCCGCCTGCACACGGTCTGCGAGGAAGCCGGCTGCCCCAATATCGGCGAGTGCTGGACCAAGAAGCACGCCACCATGATGATCATGGGCGACACCTGCACGCGCGCATGCTCGTTCTGCAATGTGCGCACCGGCCAGCCCCTGCCGCTCGACCCGGACGAACCGCGCCGCGTCGGCGAGGCGGTCGCCGCGATGGGGCTCGAACACGTCGTCATCACCTCGGTGGACCGCGACGACCTGGAGGATGGCGGCGCCGGCCATTTCGCCGAAACGGTTCTGGCGATCCGCGCCGCATCGCCCAACTCGACCATCGAAATCCTGACGCCGGACTTCCTGCGCAAGGGCAGGGCGGCCGATGTGCTGATCGACGCGCGCCCGGACGTGTTCAACCACAATCTCGAAACCGTGCCCCGCCTCTACACCAGCATCCGTCCGGGCTCGCGCTATTATCAGAGCCTGCGTCTTCTGGAGCGGGTGAAGGAACGCGATCCCGGCCAGTTCACCAAGTCGGGCCTGATGGTCGGTCTGGGCGAAAGCCTCGATGAAGTGAAGCAGGTGATGGACGACATGCGCGTCGCGGGCGTCGACTTCCTCACAATCGGGCAATACCTGCAGCCGAGCCGCAAGCACGCGGCGGTCGACCGCTATGTGCCGCCGGAAGAGTTCGAGCTGCTGGAGACGGTGGCGCGGGCCAAGGGCTTCCTGATGGTGTCGGCCTCGCCAATGACGCGCTCAAGCTATCACGCCGGCGAGGACTTCGCGCAGATGCGCGCGGCCCGCATGGCGCAACTGGCGGCCGATCCCGCGCAATGACCGAAGTCCGCCGTACCGTCGACCTGCCGTTCCGGGCCGAGGACCTGTTCGAACTGGTCTCCGACGTGCGGCGCTATCCGCAGTTTGTGCGCTGGGTGAAGTCGCTGGCGCTGAAGCGCGAGAGCCGCGAGGGCGAGGTGTGGAACGCCGAGGCGGAGGCGTTGGTGGGCTTCAAGGGCTTCACCGAACGCTTCACCACCGCCATTCGCGCGCGCCGGCCGGGCGATGAAGCGCTGCCCGGAACGGTTGAAGTGAAGCTGGTTCGCGGGCCGCTGAAGAAGCTCGACAACAGCTGGATCATCACGCCGTCGGCGAGCGGATCGCGTGTCGAGTTCCGCGTTGACTTCACGTTCCGCAACTTCCTGCTGCAGGCGCTGGCCGAGGCGAACCTGAACCTCGCGGTCGGGCGGATCATGGACTCCTTCGTGAAGGAGGCGGAGCGGCGCTACCAGAAGGTGCGCGCCGAGGCCTGAAACGGCTAGCCGATGTCGCCGCCGTCGCCCTCGCTGGCTTCGGACAGGACCCCGCCATTGGTCGCGGCCAGCGAGCGAATGACCGGCAGCGCGTCCGGGTAGGTCTCCTGAAGCCAGAGGATCATCTGTTCGCGGATATGGCAGCGCAGATCCCACGCCTGCGGCGAGTTGCGCGCGCTGGCGAGCGCCCGGACGGTGATGGAGCTTCCCTGCGCTTCGGTCACCTGGAGGTTCACCACATTGCCGTCCCACAACGGCGTGCCCTTGCAGATCTCGGTGAGCTTGTCGCGCATCTCGGCGATGGGCGCGCGATAGTCCAGCGACCACAGCACCGTGCCGATGATCGAGGCCGACTGGCGCGTCCAGTTCTGGAAGGGCTGCTCGATGAAGTAGGAGGGCGGCACGACCAGACGGCGCCAGTCCCACAGGCGGATGACCACCTTGAACAGACCGATCTCCTCGATCCAGCCCCATTCGCCCTCGACCACAACGGCATCCTCGATGCGGATCGGCTGGGTGAAGGCGATCTGGAGTCCGGCGATCAGGTTGCCGAGCATCGGCCGCGCCGCGAAGCCGATCGCGATGCCGGCGATGCCGGCGGAGGCGAACAACGAAACCCCGATCTGCTTCACGCCCGGTATCACGGTGAGCGCGGCGGCGAGGGTGATGGTTCCGGCGATCACGACCCAGACCCGGCGGACGACATCCAGCCGCGTCGCGACCTTTCGCGCCGAGAGATTGTCCGGCTGATCGAGCTGAAGCTGACCCAGACGGCTTTTCAGGATGCCGTCGACGAAGGTCGAGATCAGCCAGCCGCCGGCGAACACGAAGAACACGTTGGCCGCGATGCTGAGCACCCACGCATCGTGCGGGTTGAGCCACTCGCCCGGCGCGAACTGCACCGCCAGGACGCAGGCCGCGCCGAGCACGGCGATGACGGCGGGTGTGCGGAACCTGCGCAGCCAGTTGATACGGACGGGTTTGTGTTTGCGCTCCGGGATCGGACCTCTCCCTTGCATTCTGACGATGAGCGTTGAGACATTGACCCTAACGCAACAAAACCGGATTCGGCCAAGCCGAACCGGCCGCCTGCGTACAAACGCCGCTGCGAATGCAACAAGGCGCCGCCGATGAAGGCGACGCCAGCCGCAAGAGAAGTCAGTTACCGGAGACGTTCAAGTCTGACGGGCGATCAGGTTGAGCGCCGCCGCCTGAGCCTCGTTTGCCGGAACCCTCAGATGCGGAGACACGCCGACGCCTTCGATGCGACCGAAGGCGAACGAGACGTAATCCGCGATCGGCGCCCCAATGAGGAGTCCGCCGGGAAGATCAAACAGCTTCTGCGAGAGCATCTGTCCGCCGGTGGTCTCGCCGATCAGCGTGGCCCGCCCGGACGCCTTCAGCGCGTCGGCCGCCATTTCGGCGGCGCTGTAGGTTTCGCCGCTGATCAGCACGTAGACCGGGTGAGGGTAGGGCGCGGCGCGCGGCGTGAAGCGGATGCGCGTAAGCGGCGTCGCGGCGACATCGCGCCAGAAGGTCTGCACGGACCAGCCGGTCCATGGCTGGAGATCGCGAACATCCGCGAAGACGGGCTCGCGCGTCTGGCCCTCATTCCATTTGCGCGACAGGAAAACGCCGGCGTCGAGCGGCGTCTCGATGATGTGCTCCACCAGCGGAACAACGGCGAAGGCGCCGCCGTCATTGTGCCGGAGGTCGATGATGAGCGCTTTGCCCGGTCGCGCGCCAAGCGCTTC
The DNA here is from genome assembly GCA_041398225.1 of Hyphomonadaceae bacterium. Taxonomy (GTDB): domain Bacteria; phylum Pseudomonadota; class Alphaproteobacteria; order Caulobacterales; family Hyphomonadaceae; genus JAWKVD01. The sequence continues at coordinate 45,661 of JAWKVD010000023.1, forward strand.
GAACGCCGCTTCGATCTGCTCGATCGTATCGACGCCCATCATGGTGTGAACGGTCAGGATGGCGACATCGCCTTCCCAGCTCAGAACGGCGCCTTCACCGACCCGGATCTGGTCGAGTTCCGCGGCGAGCGCATCCGCCGACTTGTCGGACGTCTGCATACGAACATGGGAGAACGGTCCCTCGCGCCACGCGGCGTTGAACGCCCGGACATAGTCCTTCTTTTTCATCGGCGTCTCGCCGAGACGGGTGACCTTGTCCGCGGTCGCACGATAGATCGCCGTTTCGGACGCATCGGGGTCGAAACCCTGATCGCGAATGACGGCGAGCGCCGCAGCCGTTTCTTCGACGTGCTTCGCGGCGGTTTCCTGCGCGTCCGCAGTTGTTGCGACACATGCGAACAACGCCAGCATGGCGGCGAGGGATCGTAACATGGGGATTTTTCCTCCTTATGTCGCCGGCCCGCGCGCGGACCGACGCCAGTTAGAGGATCGCAAACCCGGATTTGGATGAGGCCGAAGCGAACTTTTCCGCGCGGAGGCGCAATCCCGTTCGGCCGGGCTAATTCACCCAGGCCTGCGTACAGGCCGACACCCGCCAGCCGTCGACCGACAGTGCAAGCCGGCACGAATAGCCCGTTCCCGCCAGCGGCCCGTGCATGATCGAGGTTTCGACCGTGGCGCCTTCGGCGTCGTAGACCGGCATGGCGAAGGCGACATAGCGCAGGCCGTCGGTCCATGGCGTAAAGGCGAGATCGAAGGTCTTCCAGTCGCAGGCCGGAGCGTAGCCGTTCTCGCCGCGCAGGGGCGGCGGCGGGGTGTCTGGCCCGAACTGGTAGTGCTGCTTCGCCACCGCCGCGATGACCGCGCAGTCATTGTCGTGCAGGCCGATCGCCGGGGGCGCCGGCGCTTCGTCGAGACCGACATGACGGATCGGTTCGGACACTTGCGGCGGGCCGCCCGCGCACGCCGAAAGGCACGCGGCGCCGACAAGCGTCAATGACAGGACAGAAACCCTTATGCGCATCACATCATCATCCTGCGGAGCATGTTCAGCGCCTCGATGATCGTTTGCGTGCGCACCTGACTGCGGCCGATATCCCCGAGCCGAAGCGCCTGATGCATGATCGGGCGGTTCTCGCGCGCGACGGCGATATGCACCAGCCCGACCGGCTTGCGCGCGGTGCCGCCGCCGGGGCCGGCGATGCCGGTGACCGCCACCGCAAGATTGGCGCGCGATTCCTCGAGGGCGCCTTCGGCCATCAGCCGCGCGACCGGCTCCGAGACTTCGCCGACATCCGCGATCAAGTCGCCGGGAACGCCGAGCATCTCCTGCTTGGCCTTGTTGGTGTAAACGATGAAACCGCGCTCAACGACGTCCGAGGAACCGGGGATCTCCGTGAGCAGACCGGCGATGAGACCGCCGGTGCAACTTTCCGCCGTCGCGATCTTGAGACGTCGCTGACGGGCGTCGTCGAGCGTCAGGCGCGCAAGGTTGAGCAGATGGTCGCTGAACATCACCATGGAGCGAGCCTAGCAGTCCGGCGCGCGCCAGCCTATGGGCCAGATGCGCGCCTGAGATACGCCTGGACGGCGGCCTAGCGCGCCAGCGACACCACGGCCTGCGCCGCGATGCCTTCGCCGCGCCCGGTGAAGCCGAGCTTCTCGGTGGTGGTCGCCTTGACGCTGATGCAATCCGGGGAAAGCCCCAACACTTCGGCGGTGGACGCGCGCATCGCGTCGCGGTGGGGCGAGACTTTCGGACGCTCGCAGATCACGGTGACGTCGGCGTTGACGATCCGCCATCCGCGCGAGGTGGCGAGGTCGGCGGCGTGCTTCAGGAAGACGATGGAGGCCGCGCCCTTCCACTGCGGATCGGACGGTGGGAAATGATCCCCGATATCCCCGGCCGCGAGCGCGCCGAGAATGGCGTCGGTGAGGGCGTGCCAGGCGACGTCGGCGTCGGAATGCCCCTTCAGCTTGGCCGTGTGCGGGATCTTCACCCCGCACAGCATGACGCCGTCGCCGGGCTCGAATGCGTGCACGTCAAATCCCGATCCGATGCGCATGGCGCTTCCCCCAATCAGTCGTTCCGCGAGGGCAAGGTCCTCGGCATGGGTAATCTTCATCAGCTCCGGCCGGCCCGGCGTGAGCGCGACCGGCGTGCCTGCGCCTTCGAGCAGGGCGAGGTCGTCCACCGGCGCGTCGCCCGCCTTGCGGCCTACATTGCGGCAGGCCTCCAGGATGATCGGGAAGCGGAACGCCTGGGGCGTCTGCATCCGGACATGCCGGGTGCGGTCCACGGTGCGCAGGGCGCCGCCGGGAAGCGTCTCCTTCAGGGCGTCGGTCATCGGCAGGGCGGGGCAGGCCGCGTCGGCCTGATCGAGCGCGGCGACAAGCTCGTCGATCACGCCGGCGCTGAGACCGGGGCGGGCGGCGTCATGGATCAGCACCTTGTCGGGCGCAAAATCGGCAAGCGCCTCAAGGCCCGCGAGGACCGAGGCGGTGCGCGATGCGCCCCCCGCGACGATCAGCAAACGGGGGTCGTTTGGCAGGATTGCGGCGGTCTCGGCCTGCCGATCAGGCGGCGCGGCCACCACGACCCGGCCGATTGCCTCATGAGCGAGCAGCGTTTCGACGCTCCAAATGAGCATCGGACGCCCCAAAAACATCTGAAATTGCTTGGCGTTAGCTCCGCCGAACCGGCTGCCGGACCCGCCCGCCGCGATCACCGCAGCGCATCTGTTGCTCAAATGTGACGCCCTATCTTTGTGCAAAAATGACATCTTCCCGGACTTCAATGGACCGTGCTAGTCTAGATTTGCCCAATAATTGGGCATGGCGGTAGAGCCTCGCGGGTTGGGACCCGAGGGGCTTTCTGTCCGAAACAACCCGGCCCTCGGGGGCGCAAGTGGTTGAACGGGCGAAGAGGGTGATGCGTGGTTCGGCTCGGTGACGTCAATCTGACGGCTCCTGTCTTCCTGGCGCCAATGTCCGGGGTGACGGATGCGCCGTTTCGCACCCAGGCCGCAAGGTTCGGCGCGCCCGCCGTGGTGACGGAAATGGTCGCCGGAGCCGAGCTCGCCCGCAAGACGCCCGAATTCGTGCGCCGCGCCGCGCCCCATGACGGGGCCGGACCCTACATCGTCCAGCTCGCCTGCCGCGAGCCGGAATGGATGGCCGAAGGGGCCCGTCTGGCGACCGCCGCCGGGGCCGAGATCATCGACATCAACATGGGCTGTCCGGCCAAGCGCGTGACGGGCGGACAGGCGGGCTGCGCGCTGATGCGCGAGCCGGAGCTGGCCCGCGCGCTGATCGCGGCGGCCGTCTCCGCCACCGATCGTCCGGTGACGGTGAAGATGCGGCTGGGCTGGGACGATCGCTCGTTGAACGCCGCCGAGATCGCACGCATCGCCGAGGGCGAAGGCGCGCAGATGATCACCGTGCACGGCCGCACGCGGGTTCAGTTCTACGACGGGACGGCGGACTGGTCGCGGATCGCCGTCGCGGTGGAGGCCACCGGACTGCCGGTCATCGCCAATGGCGACATCGCCACCCCGGAGGACGCACGCGCCGCGATGGCCGCGTCCGGAGCGGCGGGCGTGATGATCGGACGCGGCGCTGTCGGGCGTCCGTGGCGGCTGGCCCAGATCGCGGCGGCGCGGGGCGGCGCGACCTGCGAGGAGCCCGCGCGGGAAGACAAGATCGACAGTCTTGTCGCGCAGGTCCGCGCGAGCACGGAATTATACGGGGAGAAACTGGGCGTCCGCGTCGTGCGCAAGCATGTCGCGGCGTTCGTTGATGCGTGGGCGGAGGACTATGGCGCGCCGGAGGTTGGGGCCCGGCGCGGCGACCTTTGCCGAATAGAGGGGGCCGATGCGCTGATCAACGCGCTCGGCGACACGTTTGTGAGTGAGAGGATAGCCGCATGATTACGCTGGCTTCACGAGAAGACTCAGCCCTGACCGCACGGGTTCTGGACGCGATCCCGACCGCGATCATCTGCCTGTCGCAAAGGGACATCGTCACGCTGGCCAACCCGGCGGCCGAAACCCTGTTCGGACGCAGCGCGCCGCTGCTGTGCGGACGGCCGCTGACGGATGTGATCGCGCCCGACTGTCCGTTCCTCGACTTCCTGTCGATGGCGCGCCGGCAGGGCGGAACCGTTTCGGCGCGGCGCGTGCGCCTCTCCGGATCGAGCATCGGCTCGGTGGATGTCGACGTGACGTCCTCCCGCGATCCGGTGGACGACATGCTGGTGCTGAGCCTCAGTGTCGTGCGCGCGGAACAGGAAGACGGCCCCGCCGAGGTGACCGCGTTCGCCCATGTCGCGCGCATGCTCGGCCACGAAGTGAAGAACCCGCTCGCCGGCATCGTGGGCGCGGCGCAACTGCTCGCCCGCAAGGCCGACGACTCGCAACAGCCGCTGTTGTCGCTGATCCGGGAGGAGGGCGCGCGCATCCAGCGCATCGTCGACCGCTTCACGGCGTTCGAGACGTTCTTCAGCCCGCGCACGCGACCCACGAACGTGCACGAAGTGCTGGACAGCGTTCTGGGCCTCGCCGCCGCGAGTTTCGCGTCGCGCACCCGCATCGAGCAGCAATACGATCCGTCTCTGCCCGAGATCGAGGTCGATCCCGATCACCTGCACGAGGCTTGCTTGAACCTGGTGAAGAACGCGGCCGAAGCGGCGGCGCAGAACACGCCCAACCCGCGCATCACCGTGACGACACGCTATCGTTCGGACTTCCGCTTCGCCGGCCGCGACACGCCGCGCGCCCGCGGCGCGCTCGAGATCAGCGTGCAGGACAATGGAACGGGACTGCCGGACGGCGTCGCCACGCGCGTCTTCGAACCCTTCTTCACCACCAAGTCCGGCGGCGCGGGCGTCGGACTTGCGGTCGTGGCCGAGATCGCATCGGCGCACGGCGGACACGCATCGATCTCGAACAATCCAGGCGGCGGGGCGATCGCACGGTTGCTGTTTCCCATTCACCGCAAGAAAGGAGCCTCCCGCGCATGAGCGGTCCGACAATTCTGGTTGCTGACGACGATGCGAGTGTTCGGCTGATCGTAAGCCAGACGCTGGCGCAGGAGGGCTATCATGTCCGCGCCACCAACACGATGTCGGCGCTCTGGCGCTGGATTCAGGCGGGCGAGGGCGATCTTCTGATCACCGACGTCTACATGCCGGACGAGTCGATCTTCGATCTGCTTCCGCAGATCCGCCGGGTGCGCCCGGACCTGCCCATCATCGTCATCAGCGCGCAGAGCACCGTTCTGACCGCGGCGATGGCGTCCGAGCATGGCGCCTACGACTACCTCCCCAAACCGTTCGACATCGACAAGCTCGCCGAGACGGTACGCCGTGCGCTGCAGAAGAAACCGGCGCGCGCCATGGAGGCCGCCAGCCGGCGCGGCGAAAAGGATGAATCCCTGCCGCTGATCGGCCGCTCCAAGCCGATGCAGTCGGTCTACCGCATCATCTCCCGCGTGATGAACAACGACCTCACGGTTCTGATCGACGGCGAGTCCGGCGCCGGAAAGAACCTCGCCGCGCGCGCCATTCACCAGCTTGGCCGACGCAAGAACGGCCCGTTCGTGCCGGTCACGCTGGCCGCGCTCGAACGCGACCAGGTTGAGATCGAACTGTTCGGATCGAACAAGGAAGGAAGCGGGAAAGTGCGTGAGGCCGACGGCGGCACGCTCTTCCTCGACGAAGTTGGCGACCTGCCGATGGAGGCGCAGACGCGCCTCGTGCGCTTCCTGCAGGACGGACGGTTCGCGCCGACCGGCGAAGAACTCGACATCCGCATCATCGCCTCGACCAAACATGACCTGCGTGCGCTGGTCGATCAGGGACTGTTCCGCGAGGACCTCTATTACCGTCTCAATGTCGTGTCTCTTTCGCTGCCGCCGCTGCGCGAGCGCAAGGACGACATTCCCGATCTCGCTTCGGCCTTCCTCGTGCGCGCCAAGAAAGAGGGCCTGCCGGAAAAGCAGCTCGACAAGAGCGCCTTCGATCTTCTGGTCGCCTATGACTGGCCCGGCAATGTGCGCGAACTGGAGAATGTGATCCGGCGCCTCTCGGCGCTGTCGCCCGAACCGATCATCTCGGCCCGCGAAGTCGAACGGGAGTTGCAGACCGTCTCGCCGCGCGGCGCCGAGACGCGCGATTTCGAGACCGAGGTCGAAGCGCTGCTTTCGCGCTACTTCACCTCGGCGCTCAACGCCGCGCCGGTGGAGGAGGGCGCATCGAGCGACATCTACGACCAGGTGATCCATCAGGTGGAGCGCCCGCTGATCCGCCTCGCGCTCGCCGCGACCAGCGGCAACAAGGTTCGGGCGGCAGCGTTACTGGGTCTTAACCGCAACACGCTGCGCTCCAAGATTAACAGCCTGGGCCTCGGCTCGCCCGACTAGCACGCCGAAAGTCGTCTGCTTTCAAGTCAAAGCACCCGGTGTCAGCCCCTGACGCCGGGTGTTGCCTTTATGCCGCGCAGTGTGCTTCACTCGCCACACTCCGGGTTCGAGCCCACCTTCTCTCAGGTTGGCGCGCCCACTCGGCCAGACGCCTTGGCCGGCCAGTTTGTAGAGTGGGTAGTGCTGGATGCAGCAACAGACCGCCCCAAAACCTGAGGACGCCACCGGCTCGCGCCTGAGCCGCGCCACGTCCAATACGTTCCGGGCCTTCTTTGCGCTGGCGACTGTGATCGCCGCCGGCGGCACCTATCTCGCCATCACCGACAAGGGTCTCGTCTCCGGCGCCCAGTCCAGCCTGATGTGGCTGCTGGTCGCGAACCTGGTGCTGATCGCCGGGGTCGGCGGCGTGCTGCTCGTGCGGGTGCTGGAGCTGATCCGCGAGAACCGCGAGACCAATGGCGGCGCACGCCTGCGCCTGCGCATCCTGTTTCTGTTCTCGCTCGCCGCCGCGATCCCCACGGTGATCGTCGCCGGCTTCCTGGCGCTGGCGATCAACCGCAGCGTGGAAAGCTGGTTCGGCGAGCCGGTCTACAATCTTGTCCGCAACGGCAGCGCCGCCGCGCAGGCCTCGGTCGACGAAGAAGTCGAGGAAGTGCGCAGCCAGGCCGAGGTGATGGCCGACGACCTCAACCTCGAAAACTATGTGCAGGCCTACAATGAGGATCGCGAGATCTTCCAGAGCCTGATGGAGAGCCAGATCGCGTTGCGCGACTACTCGCGCGCGGCGATCGTCGACTCCAACGGCAGCGTCACCGTGGAGGTCTCGGCCCAGAACGCGCCGCAGATGCCCAAGCCCTCCGCCGCCAACTGGCAGAAGGCGCGCGAAGGCGGCATGGCGATGACCGTCGACGCCACGCAGACGACCGCGCTGATGCGCCTTGGCGCCTATCCCGACGCGTTCCTGTACGTGTCGCGGCCCATTCCGCCGGTGGTCAGCGCGCGACTGACCCAGGCGCAGAAGGACCTCAACAGTTTCCGCGAGGCCGAAGCGCGCCGCGAACAGCTCAGCCTCGTCTTGATGTTGTCCTATATCGAAGCCGCCTTGCTCATGCTGCTGGGAACCGCCTGGCTGGGGATGACCGCGGCGGCGCGTATCGCCGGGCCAATCGGCCAGCTCGCCGCCGCAGCGCGCGCCGTACGCGACGGCGACCTGACGGTGCGAACGGATATGGCGCGCCCCAAGGCGCGTGACGAAATCGACGATCTCGCCGAAGCGTTCAACCAGATGACAGACCGTGTCGCGCGCCAGACCCGCGCTCTGGACCGCGGACGGATCGACGCCGAGACGCGCTCGGCGTTCATCGAGGCGGTGCTGTCCGGCGTCGAGGCCGGCGTTATCCGCGTCGACAGCGATCTCCACGTCACGCTGGCCAACACCTACGCCGAGACCATGCTGGCGTTCGAAGTGCGCTATGGCGAAGCCCTTGCGCTGGAGGACATCGCGCCCGAATTCGCATCCGCCGCCGCGAAGGCGCTGGAGACCGGCGTGCCGGTCGATCTGGCCGTTCGCCGCGCCACCGAATCCGGAACCGTTCACTACCAGGTGCGGATCGCGCCGGAAGCCGAACACACCGGCGCCGTCATAACCTTCAACGACACGACGCGTCTGGTGATGGGTCAGCGCCAGGCGGCATGGCGCGACGTTGCGCGCCGCATCGCGCACGAAATCCGCAATCCGCTGACGCCGATACAGCTCTCGGCCGAACGCCTGCGCCGCCGCTTTTCGAACCAGATCGAGACCGATCGCGAAACCTTCGATCGCTGCACCGAGACCATCACCCGGCAGGTGGCGGACATCGGGCGCATGGTCGAAGAGTTCTCCGGCTTCGCGCGCATGCCCAAGCCGACCTTCGCCGAGTTCGGTCTGACCGACATGGTGCAATCCGCGGCGTTCTCGCAGCGCATGGCGACGCCGGACGTGTCGATCACCGTCAACTCCGCCGTCGACGGCCTGAAAGTCCTCGGCGATGAACGCATGCTGGCTCAGGCGATGACCAACATTCTGAAGAACGCGGCCGAAGCGATTGAGCGCAATGTCGAGGAAGGGACGGTCAAGTCCGGCATGATCGCCGTCGACCTTCATCGCGAAGGCGACGAGGTTGAGATCAACATACGCGACAACGGCCCGGGCTTTCCGCCCGGCGACCGCGACCGCGTTCTCGAACCCTATGTCACGACCCGCAAGAACGGCGTCGGGCTCGGCCTCGCGATCGTGGTGCGCATCATCGAGGATCATGGCGGCCGCATCTGGCTGAGCGACAATCCGCAGGCGCCGACCGGCGCGCTGGTGACCATAAGGCTGCCCGTGCAGCCCAACATCTCCGACGAATTTATCGAGTACGCAGACGAGGGAGCTAACTGATGGCGACGGAAATTCTCGTAGTCGACGACGAGGCCGACATTCGCGAGCTTGTCGGCGGCATTCTTGAGGATGAAGGCTACGCCGTGAAGGTCGCCGCCAACTCGACCGACGCGCTCGCAGCGGTACGGGCGAGGGCGCCGAAACTGGTCGTCCTCGATATCTGGCTGAAAGGCAGCGAGCTGGACGGGCTGGAGATCCTGGCCATCCTGAAGGAGATGGACCCGTTTCTGCCGGTGGTCGTGATCTCAGGACACGGCACCGTCGAGACCGCCGTCGCGGCGATCCGCATGGGCGCCTACGACTTCCTCGAGAAGCCGTTCCAGTCCGAAAAGCTGATCCTCACCGTGCAGCGCGCGCTGGAGAACGCCGCGCTGAAACGTGAGAACAACGCCCTGAAAGCGCGCTCCACCGCTTCGGCCGATCTGGTCGGACGCTCTCCGGTGATGGCGCAACTGGCGGGCGCCGTGGACAAGGTCGCCCCGACCAACAGCCGCGTGATGATCTTCGGCCCGCCCGGCTCCGGCAAGGAGCTGGCGGCGCGCATGATCCACGACCATTCGCAACGCGCCACCGGGCCGTTCGTGGTCGTCAGCGCCGCGAATATGAATCCCGACACCGCCGAAGTGGAGCTGTTCGGCGAGGAGATGCCGGACGGCCGCGCGCCGAAGATCGGCCTGTTCGAACAGGCGCACATGGGCACGCTGCTGCTCGACGAGATCGCCGACATGCCGCTGGCGGCGCAGAGCAAGATCCTGCGCGTGCTGGTCGATCAGCGCTTCCGGCGCAGGAACGGCGCCGACAATGTCGCGGTGGACGTTCGCGTGATCTCCACCACGGCCCGCGACCTAAAGGCCGAGATCGCCGCCGGACGTTTCCGCGAGGATCTCTACTACCGCCTGAACGTGGTGCCTGTTGAAGTTCCGGCGCTGGACAAGCGCCGCGAGGACATTCCCGAACTGGTGAGCT
>JAWKVD010000024.1:0-51940 GCA_041398225.1 Hyphomonadaceae bacterium
GTGATGTCGGTGACGCTGATGACGCTTGCGGCGACGCCGCTGGCGGCCGCGCTGCTGGCGTTCTCGATCTTCTTCTACGCCGTCGTCTACACGATGTGGCTGAAGCGCTCGACCGCGCAGAACATCGTCATCGGCGGCGCGGCGGGCGCCTTTCCGCCGGTGATCGGCTGGGCGGCCGCGACGGGCGCGACGCCGGTCGATGCGTGGCTGCTGTTCGGCATCATCTTCCTCTGGACGCCGCCGCACTTCTGGGCGCTGTCGCTGTGGACCGCGCCGGAATATGCGCGGGTGAAGGTTCCGATGCTTCCGGTGACGCGCGGTCCGGCCGAAACCCGCCGCCAGATCCTGATCTACACGCTGGTGGTGACGGCGTTCTCGCTGTTGCCGTGTGCGACGGGGCTGGGCGGGGCGCTCTATCTCGCCGTGGCGTCGATCATGGGCGCGCTGTTCCTGGCCGCCGCGGTTCGCGTTTATTTCAGCCGCGCCGGCGACGAGGGCGCCCGCGAAGATATGCGCCATGCGCATCGTCTGTTCGGCGTGTCGATCCTCTACCTCTTCATCTTGTTCGCCGCGATCCTGGTCGAGAAGACCACGCCGCTCTACTTCCCGCTCGCGGGGGGCGCATGATGGCCACGACAGAAGACGAACGCCCCACCGGCGACGAGCCCCAGATGCATGGCGTCTGGAAGCCCGGCGATCCGGTGGTCAAACTGACGCCGGAGCAGGATCGCGCCCGCAAGCGTCGCAGCGCCTGGATCGCCATCGGCCTGTTCGCCTTCGTGATCCTGATCTTCGTCATCACCATGACGAAACTCGGCGCGAACGTTCTGGTGAGGGACCTATGACGCCCAAAGCCCGCATGCTCGCCATCACGCTGTTCGGGGCCGCCATCGGCATGGTGGCGCTGAGCTTCGCCGCCGAACCGCTTTACTCGACCTTCTGCCGCGTCACCGGCTTCGGAGGCACGACGCAGGTCGCCACGACCGCGCCTACCGCCGCAACCGACCGCCCGATCCGCGTCCGCTTCGACGCCAACGTCGCTTCCGGTCTGCCGCTGAAATTCCGGGCCGAACAGCCCTATGTCGACGGCACGCTCGGGCAGACGCTGATGGCCTTCTACGAGGTCACCAACACCTCCGACACGCCGGTGCGCGTGGTCGCCGGGTACAACGTCGCCCCGCACAATGTCGGCGTCTATTTCTCGAAGATTCAGTGCTTCTGCTTCACCGAACGAACCCTGCCGCCGGGGCGCAGCGAGCGCCTGCCGGTCGTGTTCTTCGTCGATCCGAAGCTTCAGGAAGATCGCCACACGCGCAGCGTGGATACGATCACCCTGTCATATACCTACTACCGCGCCGGCGATCAGCCCACGGCGCAGCTTGAGGCTACAACGACTCTTAACTAGACCACTTTAGCACTTCGGGATCTGGCGGACTGTCCGCCACCGCATACAGGGATCTGCCGGCATGTCCGACGCCTCCGTCAAGCACGACTACCACCTTGTGAAGCCCAGCCCGTGGCCCGTTCTGGCGTCCATGGGGCTGTTCCTGCTCACGGCGGGTATGGCCGGCTACATGAAGGGCCTGTTCTTCATCCCGAAGGGCGCCCTGTGGGCTCCGGCGATCGGCGTCGTCTGGATCGTCTGGGTTCTCATCGGCTGGTGGGGCGACGTCATCAAGGAGAGCCGCGCGGGCGACCACACCGAAGTGGTTCAGATCTCGCTGCGCTACGGCATGGTGCTGTTCATCGCTTCGGAAGTGATGTTCTTCGTCGCCTGGTTCTGGAGCTTCTTCGAAATGGCGATCTTCTACGACCTGCGGGCCGTGGGCAGCCATTTCGACACCGCCAACTTCACCTTTGGTGAAACGCTCAAGGGGTGGTCGCAGTGGCCGGTCATGCAGACCGACGGCACGCGCGTTCATCCGTTCGACCCCTTCCATCTGCCGCTGATCAACACGCTGATCCTGCTGCTGTCGGGCACCACCGTCACGTGGGCGCACCACGCGCTGCAAAGCGGCGACCGCAAGGGCGCGCAGGTCGGCCTCTTGCTCACCATCCTGCTGGGCATGTCGTTCACCGGTCTTCAGGTGGTCGAGTACATGGAAGCGGGCTTCGGCTACGACAAGTCGCTGTACGGTTCGGCCTTCTTCATGGCGACCGGCTTCCACGGTGCGCACGTCGTCATCGGAACGCTGTTCCTGCTTGTCTGCCTGATCCGCCTGATGACCGGCGGCATGAAGTCGGAGAAGCATCTCGGGTTCGAATTCGCCGCCTGGTACTGGCACTTCGTCGACGTCGTTTGGCTGTTCCTCTTCGCCTTCGTCTACGTCGCGCCCTACCTGTTCCTCGGCGCAGGCTGATTTCAGCTAGCCCCGGACCGATGCGCCGTTCGCGGCGTGCGGTCCGGTTCGCGGCCCGCTCGCGAAGGAGTCGATCATGCAACATCCGTCCGTTCTGTCGGCGGGTCTTCGGTGCCGTTGTCCCAACTGCGGCGAAGGCGAGGTGTTCGACGGCTTCCTGAAAATGAAGACGAAGTGCGAAGTCTGCGGCGAGGACCTGCCGGTGCAGGACGCCGGCGACGGCCCCGCCTTCTTCGTCATGTTCATTGCGCTGATCCTGATCGTCCCGGCGGCGATGATCTTCGAACTGGCGGCGAGGCCGCCGACCTGGGTTCATGTCATTCTCTGGCTGCCGCTGACCATCATTCTGTCGGTGGCGCTTCTGCGCCCGTTCAAGGCCACGTTCCTGGCGTTGCAGTGGCGGCACAAGGCGGGCGAGGGCCGGGTCAAAGAGTAAGCGCGCGGCCGGCGACGGCCTTTGAAGGCTGACAATGTATTTTCGCCCGCTCCCGTTCCTGACCATCCTCGTCGCCGCCTGCGTCGCAGCATTGTGCGCGCTCGGCGCCTGGCAATGGTCGCGCGCCACGTGGAAATCCGGTCTGATCGAGGAGGCCAGGCGCCACGCCGAGGCTGAGCCTCAGTCGCTGCACGACGCGGTTTGCGCGGGGCAGGCGGGCGTCGGCGCCCTGATCCGCATCGAGGATGTGCAGGCGCGCGTCGCCGATGCGCCGGAAGTCCGCATGTTCGGGCGCAGCGTCGATGGCGTTTCCGGCTGGCGCGTCCTCAAGACGGTGCGCGAAACCTGCCCGCAGGGCGATGCGGTGGTGCTGGCCGAGGCCGGATTCGATCCGCTCGATCCGCAAGGCATGCCGTCCAAGCCCCTGCGCCTGCTGGCGCTGGCGCCGTGGCCGGCCAAGTCGACGTTCGCCCCGCCGAACGATCCGGCCGACGACGACTGGCACTGGTTCGACCACGCCGCGCTCGCTGAAGCGCTGAGCGCTCCGGATCTGGCTGACGCCTATTATCTCGAAGCCTTCGACGGCGTGCCGGTCTACCTGCTGCAGGTGCCGCCCTCGCGCCATATCGGCTATTCGATCACCTGGTATGGAATGGCCATCGCGCTTCTGGCCATATATGCGGTGGTTCACGTCCGTGCGGGACGTCTGCGGATAGGAAGAAGGGCGCGGCCCGAGTCATGATGTATGTGTCGACGCGCGGCGGATCGGAGAAAGTGGACTTTCTCGCCGCCAGTCTCGCGGGCCTTGCGCCCGATGGCGGCCTGTACTGTCCGGAAACCTATCCCGCGATCGCTCCGCCGTCGCCGTTCGAGGGCTATGTCGTTCTCGCCGCCCGCGTGATGCAGGCTTTCGCGGGCGACACGCTTTCGCCCGAGATCGTGCGCGGGTTCGCCGAGCGCGCCTATGCGCCGTTCGCCCATCAGTCCGTCGCGCCGCTGGTTCAGGTCGGGGCCGGGCGCTGGATGCTCGAACTCCATCACGGTCCCACGCTCGCCTTCAAGGACGTGGCGATGCGCATGATCGCGCAGCTCTACGACTACGTTCTCGGTCAGCGCGACGAACGCATGACCATCCTGTGCGCCACATCGGGCGACACGGGCGGCGCCGCAGCATCGGCGTTCGCGGGCGCCAGCAATATCGATGTGGTCATCCTCCACCCGGAGGGCCGGGTCTCGCCGACGCAGCGCATCTTCATGACCTCGACCGGCGCCTCGAATATCCACAATCTCGCGCTGCAGGGCGATTTCGACGGCACGCAGGCCATTCTCAAAACGCTGATGACCGACGCCGATCTCAAGAAGCGGTCCGGTCTCGCGGCCGTCAATTCGATCAACTGGGTTCGCGTTGCGGCGCAGTCGGTCTACTTCGCGCAGGTGCAGGCGCAGCTTGGCGCTGGCCGCCATATCCGCTTCGTCGTTCCCACCGGAAATTTTGGCGATGCGCTGGCGGGTTATGTCGCCTACCGCTGCGGGCTGCTGTCGGCGTTCGATTGCGTCGCGGCCGTCAACGCCAACGATGCGATGGTGCGGCTTCTGGACAAGGGCGTGCTCTCGAAAGGCGAGACCCATCCGACGCTCAGCCCGGCGATGGACATTCAGGCGCCGAGCAATTTCGAACGCTTCCTGTTCGAGGCGACGGGCCGTGACGCCGCCGCGGTCGCGTCGGTCTATGCGGGCTTTGCGGAAACCGGAGAAGCGCGTCTGCCGCAGGGCGCTCCGGAAGCCATGAAGCAGGCGGGGCTTCGCGCCTGCGCGGTGTCCGACGCCGAGACGACCGAGGAGATGCGCCGCACGCTGTCTGAAACGGGCTGGCTGGTCTGCCCGCACACCGCTGTCGGCCTGTCGGTCGCGCGGCGCGAGGCCGAGGACTGCGATGCGATCGTCACGCTCGCCACCGCCCACGCCGCGAAATTCCCCGAGACGGTGGAGGAGGCGCTTGGCGTCACCATCGGTCTGCCGTCCCGCGCCGGCGACATTCTCTCCCGCGAGGAAGTCTACGAGACGGGACCGATGTCCGCCGACTATGTGCGCGATCGTATCGACCGCATCGTTCGTGAGCAGGCATGAGCGGACCCGCGGCGTCGCCCCGCATTCTGACTCTGGAAAATGGCGTGCGCATCGCGCTGGATACGTCGTCCCACGCGCGCACGGCGTCGTTCGGCGTCTGGTTCGCGGCCGGCGCGCGGCACGATCCGGCGGGCAAGGGCGGTCTCGCCCATCTTCTCGAACACATGACCTTCAAGGGCGCCGACGGCCGCACCGCGCGTGAGATCGCTGAACTCGTGGAGGCGCGCGGCGCCTCGATCAACGCGGCCACGGAGTATGAGCGCACCAGCTACACCATGCGCTGTCTGCCGCAGGATGCGCCCGCCCTGATGTCGGTGTTGCTCTCGCTGCCGCTGGGCGCCGATCTTCCGGGCGATGAACTGGCGAAGGAGATCGACGTCGTTCTCCAGGAGATGAGCGAGGCGGCGGACGATCCCGAAGACCTGGTGTTCGAAACCGCGCAGGCCGCGAATTTCGGCGATCATCCGCTAGGGCGTCCCATTCTGGGGATCGACGCGTCGGTTCGTTCGATCACTCGCGACGACCTGCGCGCCTTCCTGAGCGGCGAATACGATCCGCGTCGCATCGTGGTGTCGGTGTCTGGCTCGTTCGATGAAGGCGCGATGCTCGCGGCGATCGAAAGCCGGCTGGCGCCGCTGGCGCAGTCGGCGCTGTCGGTCACCTCGCAACCGACCCCGCCCAAGGCGGCGGTGCGCTCGGTGACGCGCAAGACAGAGCAGTGCCATCTCGTGATCGGCGGCCTGTCGGCGCCGATCGGATCGCCCCAGCGGATCGCGGTGAGCCTGTTCACCGAGGTGCTTGGCGGCGGCATGGCGTCCCGCCTGTTTCAGGACGTGCGCGAGGCGCGCGGCCTCGTCTATTCCATCGACGCCAGCTCCGACGCCTATACCGACGCCGGGCGTATGCAGGTCTATTGCGGATGCGCGGCGAAGAATGTCGGCGAAGTGCTCGATCTCACCCTCGGCATCTGGGGCGAGCTGGCGGCCAACGGGCCGACGCCGGCGGAACTCGACCGGGCGCGGACGGTTCTGGAGGCGCATCTCGCCATGGCGGCGGATTCGCCGGTCGCGCGGGCGGGCATGGCCGCGCACGACCTGTTCACCTTCGGCCGCCTGCGCGACCCCGGAGAAATAATCGAGCAAATCCGCGCCGTTACGGCCCGCGATCTGATGGCGTTCGGCGAACTGTCGCGCTCGGCTGGCCCCGTGATAGCCTATGTCGGTCCGGCGGCCGGCGCGCGCGCGGCTGAAGGTCGCCTGAAGGGGTTCTGAAGCCGGAAGGCTCCACTCACGTTCAACAGGCGCCACGCGCCTCTCGCGAAACGAGGCTTGGCATGGGCGGGCAATCGACAGACGAGGCCATGAACGCCATCGGCGCCGCGCACTGGACGTGGTCGTCGGGCGAGCGCCGGCTGGTCGTGCACGCCGCGCCGGGCGGCCACCTGGCCCATCTCGACGGCGCGTGGAGCCTGCCGGCGTTTCTGGCGCTCATGGAAGGCCTGTCGCGCGACCTCGTCGCTTCGGCGTTTGAGGGGCTGTCGCGCGACCGCCGCCTCGACGTTCGCGCCAGCCTGATGGACGGGCGCTCGGTCCACCTGATCGGCGCCGCCGACCTCGAAGGGGTCGGGCGGGGTCTCCTGATCCCGCGCGAGCATGCGCCGGAGCTTCCCGCCTTCAGCGCCGCCATCGTGCCGGTGTTCCAGCCGATCCGGCGGCTCAGCGATCTGTCGATCGCGGGCTTCGAAGCGCTCGTGCGCTTTCGTGATCTCAGCCGCCCCGGCGACGAGCTGCTCGAGGCGCAGCCCGCGAACGTCGACTGGCGCTCGGTTGCGCCGGTCATGCTCGGCCACGCCATCCGGGTCCTCAAGGCGCTTCGGGATCAGGGGCGCGAGGTCTTCATGCAGGTGAATTTCACCGCGGCGGATCTGGCCCATCCCGACCTGGTGGAGGTGGCCGACGATCTGATCGCCTCGGCCGGCCTGCCGGACGGGGTTCTGCGAATCGAACTGACCGAGCAGGCGGCCCTGCGCGACCTCGACGGCGCTCTGGGGGTGCTCGGCGCGCTCAAGGCCGCCGGGGCGGGGCTTGTCCTGGACGATTTCGGCGCCGGGCACTCCTCGCTGGTCTGGCTGGCCCAGATGCCCGCGAACGGGGTGAAGCTCGATCAGGCGCTGGTGCGGCTCGCCAGCGGGCCGCGCGGAGCCCGGATTATCGAGGGGATCGTGCAGGTCATCCACGATCTCGGGATGACGGTCACCGCCGAAGGCGTGGAGGACCCCGATCTGGCGCGGATTGTCGCGGATCTCGGCTGCGACCACGTTCAGGGCTTCGCCTTCGATCACCCCCTGCGGGAAGAGGCCATCGACCCCATATTCTGAACAGGCCGGCCGGTCGCCGGTGGTGACGCAGGGGCGGAACCGGGATAGTAGAGCCGGACCTGTCCGGCCCTCCAACGGGGCCCCTCAAGGAGACGTATTCGGGAATGCGCACGCCTTATCTGATTGCTGGCGATACGGGTGACTGGGAGGTCGTGATCGGCCTTGAGGTCCACGCGCAGGTGTCCTCGAACTCCAAGCTCTTCTCGGGCGCCTCCACGGCGTTCGGCTCCGAACCCAACACCAACGTCTCGCTGGTCGATGCGGCGATGCCGGGCATGCTGCCGGTGATCAACGCCTATTGCGTCGAGCAGGCGGTGCGGACCGGCCTGGGTCTCGGCGCCGAGATCAATCTCTGGTCGCGCTTCGACCGCAAGAACTACTTCTATCCCGACCTGCCGCAGGGCTACCAGATTTCGCAGTTCAAGCACCCGATCGTGGGCGAGGGCGAAATCGAGGTCGAATCCGACGACGGCGATTACAGCTTCACGGTCGGCATTGAGCGCCTGCACCTCGAACAGGACGCCGGGAAGTCGGTTCACGATCTCGACCCCAACGCCACCTTCGTCGATCTCAACCGTTCGGGCGTCGCCCTGATGGAGATCGTCTCGCGGCCGGACATTCGCTCGCCCGCCGAGGCGGCGGCCTATCTGCGCAAGCTGCGCTCCATCGTGGTCGCGCTCGGCACCTGCGACGGCGACATGGAGAAGGGCAATATGCGCGCCGACGTCAACGTCTCGGTGTGCAAGCCCGGCGCGTATGAGCGCTACAAGGAATCCGGCGACTTCAAACATCTCGGCACGCGCTGCGAGATCAAGAACGTCAACTCCTTCCGCTTCATCCAGCAGGCGGCGGAGTACGAAGCCAAGCGCCAGATCGAAATCCTCGAAGGCGGCGGCTCGATCGATCAGGAGACGCGCCTGTTCAACGCCAACACCGGCGAGACGCGCTCGATGCGCTCCAAGGAGGATGCGCACGATTACCGCTACTTCCCGGACCCCGATCTGCTGCCGTTGACCCTGACGCAGGATTTCGTCGATGCGATCAAGGCCGACCTGCCGGAACTGCCGGACCAGAAGCGCGCGCGCTTCATCGAACAGTACGGGCTCAAACCCTATGATGCGGGCGTGCTGTCGGCGGACGCCGACAAGGCGGCCTACTTCGAAGATGTCGCCAAGGGCCGCGACGCCCGTCTCGCCTGCAACTGGGTGACGCAGGACCTCCTCGGCTATCTCAACAAGGAAGGTCTCAACCTTGCGGAGTCTCCGGTCAGCGCCCAGCAGCTCGGCGGCCTCATCGATCTGATCGCCGACAACACCATCTCCGGCAAGATCGCGAAGGACGTCTTCGCCAAGATGATCGCGACCGGCGACGACGCGGCCGCCATCGTGGACCGTGAAGGGCTCAAGCAGGTCACGGACACCGGCGCGATCGAGAAGATCGTCGACGAGATCATCGCCAACAATGCCGGTCAGGTCGAACAGGTGAAGGCGCAGAAGGCCGCCGGCCACGACAAGCCCAAGGCGCTTGGCTGGTTCGTCGGTCAGATCATGAAGGCGTCGGGCGGCAAGGCGAACCCGCAGGCCGTCAACGAAATCCTGCTCAAGAAGCTGGGACTGTAGGGCCCAGCGGCGCGATCCAACTCCTCCGTCGGCAAGGGGGAGGTCGGTCCCGCAGGCACTGGGAGGCAGTCTTCAAGACGTTGCGCCTCACTCACCACTGTCATCCCGGGCGAGGCCGCGGACGAAGTCCGGCCGAGACCCGGGACCCATTGAGAGGCCGTCGAGGTTGATGAATGGGTCCCGGCTCGCGCCGCTGCGCGGCTTGGCCGGGATGACAGTTGTGGGTGACCGCGATGGAAAGCGTCTCGAAGAGACGCGTCCCCAGCGCAGGCTGGGGTCCAGTCACTAAAGCCAGGATGACGCCGGCGCCTTTCCTCCACCGCCTTTGGCGGGGGAGGTGGATCGCAAGCCCGAAGGGCGAAGCGAGACGGAGGGGTGACCGCAAACTTATCCGACCCGCTTTTCCATCGCCCATATTTCCTCTCGCGTCTGGCGCGGGGAGGGTTCGGAAGACGTTCCGAGTCCATCGAATGTCAGGCCGGCCGGCGTGTGGAGGTCGCCGCAGTCCGCTCCGGTTTGTCCGACGAGAGATCGAACGAGGAACCGACAGCATCCGGGTTCGCCCCGGAAGGACGCGGCTTCAGCCTGCAAACAGGCTCCGGGGTGTCGAAACCGGGGCTCCAGATCTCGCGGAGAGATCTGCACGCGGGTCCGGGATGCGGAAATGGGTCCAAATGCTGGACGTGGGCCGTGTGATCTCAGACGATCGAGACGGACGGTGTTCCCAGCCAAACCCGCCAGCCGCACCGGATCTCAAACCGGCCGCGGGGCGCGTGGGCGTCGCGTCTATCGCCAGCTCACCTCCCAAAGGAGAGGGCTGGCAACTTACCGGCGCGGCCCCACGCGCCCCGGCCTCCCATGCTTCTGCGGACTTGAACACAGAAGCCAGCCAACAAGGCGGGGGACGCACACGCGAAACCGGATGGCCCACGGCCAGTCCGAGGGCGGACCTGTGGCGCATGTGTCAGCGGGGAACTGGCGGAGCAGCCCGCAAACCGCTAGTCGGGGCGCCATGCGGACCGAATTGTTCGATTTTCACCTGCCCGAGGAGCTGATCGCCCTGCGTCCGGCGCGACCGCGCGACAGCGCGCGCCTGCTGGTCGTGCGGGGGAGGGAGGGCGCCCTCGAGGACCGCTCGGTCGCCGACCTTCCAGAGATCCTCGCTGCGGGCGACGTGCTGGTCGCCAATAATTCCCGCGTTCTGCGGGCGGCGCTGAAGGCCACCCGCGCCGCGCGCGAGCCGGGCGGGCCGGAGGTCCAGCTTCATATCAACCTCAACCAGCGCGCCGGAGCTGATCGCTGGCGGGTTTTCCTGCGACCGGCCAAGCGGGTGCGCGCGGACGATCTGGTCGTGTTCGGAAACGGGCTTGAAGCGCGGGTTCTGGAACGCGGGGAGGGCGGCGACGCGCTGCTTGGCTTCAACCGGTCGGGCGGCGATCTCGACGCCGCTATCGATGCGCTGGGGGATATGCCGATCCCGCCCTATATCGCCTCGAAGCGCGCGCCGGACGCCGAGGACGTCGCCGACTACCAGACGACGTTCGCGCGCGATGCGGGGTCGGTCGCCGCGCCCACGGCAGGTCTTCACATCACCGACGATCTGCGCCAGCGGTTGGCCGAAAGCGGCGTGCCGATGCATTTCGTGACCCTGCATGTCAACGCGGGCACCTTTCTGCCGATCTCGACGGCGACGATCGATCATCACCGGATGCATTCGGAAACCGCCGTGCTCGATCCGGAAACCTGCGACGCGATCAACGCGGCGGGCGCACAGGGCGGACGCTGCATCGCTGTCGGAACGACCGCCCTGCGCACGCTCGAAAGCGCCGCTCGCGGAGGGGCGCTGGCGCCGTTCGCGGGCGACACCGACATCTTCATCTCGCCCGGCTATCAATTTCGGGCCATAGACGGGCTCATGACCAACTTCCACCTTCCCAGATCGTCGCTGTTCGTCCTGGTCTCCGCGCTCATGGGGCTGGAGACGATGCAGCGCGCCTACGCCCACGCCGTCGAGAAGCGCTATCGTTTCTATTCGTATGGCGACGCCTGTCTGTTGTTGCCCAATGGCTGAGTTTCCCTTCACCCTCCATGCGACCGACGGCGCGGCGCGCTGCGGTACGCTCTCAACGCCGCGCGGCGACATCGCCACTCCGGCCTTCATGCCGGTGGGCACCACCGGAACGGTCAAGGCGGTCTATCTCGATCAGGTGCGGGGCACGGGCGCCGACATCATTCTCGGCAACACCTATCACCTCATGTTGCGGCCGACGGCCGAGCGCGTGGCGCGTCTGGGCGGGTTGCACAAATTCATTCGCTGGCCGCATCCGATCCTGACGGACTCGGGCGGCTTTCAGGTCTTCTCGCTGGCGGGTCTTCGCAAGATCAATGAAGACGGGGCCGAGTTCCGTTCGCACTGGGACGGCTCGCTGCATTTCCTTGGACCGGAACGGTCGATCGAGATCCAGGCCGACCTGCTCGGGGCCGACATCTCGATGCAGTTCGACGAGTGCACGCCGTTCCCGTGCGAGAAGGATCAGGCCGCCGCGTCGTTGCGCCTGTCGGCGCGTTGGGGCGATCGCTCAAAGGCGGCGTTCGGAACGCGCGACACGCAGGCGCTGTTCGGCATCGTGCAGGGTTCGGTCTATCCGGACCTTCGCCGCGAAAGCGCCGAACGGGTTATGGAGACCGGGTTTGACGGTTACGCCATCGGCGGGCTGGCGGTCGGCGAGGGTCGGTCGGCCATGTGCGACACAATCGATCTCACCGCGCCGATGCTGCCGGTTCAGCGTCCGCGCTACCTGATGGGCGTGGGCAAACCCATCGATATCGTCGAGGCGGTCTATCGCGGCATGGACATGTTCGACTGCGTTCTGCCGACCCGCTCCGGGCGGCACGGGCAGGCGTGGACGTGGGACGGGCCGGTGAACCTGCGCAACGCCCGCCATGCCGAAGATGAAGCGCCGCTGGATGCGGCCTCCGACTGCCTGGCGAGCCGGGACTATTCGCGCGCCTATATCCATCACCTGTTCCGGGCCGGCGAATATCTCGGTCCGATGCTGTTGTCGTGGCACAACCTGTATTTCTTCCAGGACCTCATGCGCGCCATCCGTCAGGCGATCACCGAAGGGCGGTTCGAGGCCTGGCGGCGGGAGATGGTCGCGCGTTGGGACGACGGGAAGTCCGGCGGTTAGCGCAGCTCGATATCCGGGGCGGGTTTCAGGCCTGCGTCGGGGTGGGGAGCGGCAGGCGGCGCGCAGCCCATCGCGGCGCCGATACCCTTGAGATAGGCGCGCCGTTCGACGCCGCGATCATACGCCGCTTTCAGCTTGCGTTCGTGCTCGCTGGCGCCGGAGGCGAAGCGCAGAACCGAGCGGTAGGGGAGAAATCCGCTGAGCGTCGAGGAGACGGTGTTGAGCGTCAGGTCGGCCGCGCCATCCGCCGCCTTTTCGCTGATCCCGGTTTTCGCCAGATGCGCGTCGGAGTCGGGGCCGAGGATCGCGGTCAGTTCGCCGACCTCGGCGCCGATGGCCTCGCAGGTGAGAATCGGGACGGGTTCATAGGGCGACACGATCGCCTCCAGCCGGGGCGGAATCGGCGCGCGGGTGAGGTTGAGGTCCTCGAACGGGCTCAGCACCGCGTCGTCTATGCCTTCGGAGGTCCGGTTGGCCGTGCGATTTGCCGCGCTTGTGCTGCACGCGGCCAGTGCAATGGAGGTGGTTGCGATAACTGTCAGTAAGCGCGCGATTTTTTTCATGTTCGTTCCCCCGGTGCGTTCGTCCGGTCCAAGGGTAGTCTGGCAAAATATCGTCCGGCAAGGACCGCCCGAGGCAAAGTCACCGGCGGGCAATTTCCTGCGTTGACGGTGGAGCTTTCGCCAACTAGGTTCCGCCGCTCTTGAAGCGAGCCCGTAGCTCAGTTGGTAGAGCAGCTGACTTTTAATCAGCGGGTCGTAGGTTCGATTCCTACCGGGCTCACCAAGCACCCTTACAGCCAGAACCCGCGACCTTTCCGGTCCGACGCCTTGACGCGGTCGGTCAGCGTGGCCTCCACTCCATCCGATCAAATGGAGGGGCGCATGTCCGCTTTTTTCTTCCGTTCGCGGCTTTGGGGATCGAGCGCGGTGGCGGCGTTTGCGCTTGCGGTTGCATCGTGCGCAACGCCGGCAGGATCACCCCAAACGGGCTCGACTGAGAGCGGCGCTTCGGCTCTTTCCAAATCCGACGCCTGGCTGGCGTCCGTCGCTGGCGGCGTTCAGGAGGACAGTCTTCGGGCGCTCATTCAGACCATGGTCGATTTCGGAACCCGTCATACGCTTTCGGACACGAAGTCGGATACACGCGGCATCGGCGCCGCGCGCCGCTGGGTCGCCTCCGAGTTCAACGGCATGTCCTCGGCGTGCGGGGGATGTCTGACAATCGTCACGCCCAGCGACATCGTCACGGGCAGTCGCGTGCCGGAGCCCACCGAGGTGATGGATGTTCTCGCCATTCAGCGTGGCCAGACCGACCCCAACCGGGTCGTCATCATTTCCGGGCATCTCGACAGCCGCGTCACCGATGTGATGGACGCGGTGTCGGATGCGCCCGGCGCCAATGACGACGCGTCCGGCGTCGCCGCGGTCATGGAGGCCGCGCGGGTTCTCTCGGGTGAGACCTTTGGGGCCACGATCGTCTACGCCGCGCTGTCCGGCGAGGAACAGGGGCTGCTTGGAGGGCAGATTCTGGCGGACTACGCGAAGGCGCAGGGCTGGGAGGTCGAGGCGGTTCTGAACAACGACATCGTCGGCAACACGCACGGGATTGGCGGGCAACACGTTGATGATCGTGTGCGGGTGTTCTCCGAGGGCGTTCGGGCGCTGGAGACGGATGCGATGGGCCGGGCGCGGGTTTCGACCGGCGGAGAACTGGATGCGCCGTCGCGCAATCTGG
Organism: Hyphomonadaceae bacterium; assembly: GCA_041398225.1. Taxonomy (GTDB): domain Bacteria; phylum Pseudomonadota; class Alphaproteobacteria; order Caulobacterales; family Hyphomonadaceae; genus JAWKVD01. The sequence continues at coordinate 13,848 of JAWKVD010000024.1, forward strand.
CGCGGTATATGGCTGCGCTGTCGGAAAGGGTGGGCGACAAGCCCGGCGTCGACATGATCTACCGGCGCGATCGCTTCGGTCGGGGCGGCGACCAGACGCCGATGCAACAGGCGGGGTTCCCCGCCGTTCGTGTGTCTGAGGCCGCCGAGAATTACACGCGTCAGCATCAGGATCTGAGAGAAGAAGACGGCGTGAAATATGGCGACACGATCGACGGCGTCGACTTCCCCTATCTCGCGGGCGTCGTCCGTCTTAACGTGATGACCCTAGCCAGTCTCGCGAAGGCGCCGCCTCCGCCGCCGATGGTCGAACTCAAGGGGGCGGTCAGCGCCGACACGCTGGTGACCTGGAAGCCGTCGCCGGGCGCGGCGGCTTATCGCGTGTGGTGGCGTGACACGACGAGCCCGACCTGGACGCATACGCGAGAGGTCGATGGAAGCGAGACGCAAACGCTGTTGAAGAACACCGTGATCGACGACTGGTTCTTCGGCGTCAGCGCTCTCTCCGCGGATGGTTTCGCCAGTCCGGTTCAGTTCGCCGGACCGGTGGGCGTGTTCATCCCCTCCGGCCCGGCTGGAAATGACTGATCGGCGACGCCGGCGCGATCAGCGCGGCTTCAGGATTTCTCCGAGCCGGTCGCGCGTTCCCTCGATCCGTTCGAGCACCGGATAGCGAAGGCCTCCGGTGTAGGCGAGATCGACCGTCCGCACCTGATCCTGGTCCTTGATCGTCAGCGTCACGATTGTGGCGCCATTGGCGGTCGCGGCGACGGCGTCCTTGAGGGTGTCGGTGTCGAAGATTTTGTCGCCGACCGCGACAATGGTCATGCCGGGCGCCAGGCCTGCTTCGAAGGCGGGGCTGTTCCATTGGACCGATGCAATGTCGCCATCCTTGCCGGCGTTCAGGCCGATCGAGTAGGTGAGATTGCCCGGCGAGACGAACTCGCGTCCGTAAGCGGTCGGGGCGTCGCGGTAGACAAGGCGATAGCCGCCGCGCTCAAAGCCGTTCATGGGAGCGTTGGGCGCGACGTCGTTGACGCGTTCCTGAATGAAGGATTCCCAGTCGTAGGGTTGCACCTTGTTCAACGTCTTGACGACGTCGTCGACTGTGTAGGTCAGCTGTCCCCAGTCGCCATCGCGCACGCCGAAGAAGTTCTTGGCGAAATCGTCGAGCGACTTCTTCTCGCGCGACTTTTCCCGAATGAGGGTGTCGGCGTCGAGCCAGATCATGAGGCCCTCGGAATAATAGTCCTCGCTGCGCTGCCAGTCGCGCCATGGCAGCGAACGGCGCGCCGCGATGATGGGGTCCATCGTGGTGTCGGCCAGCGCGCGCCAGTCGCGCCCGGTGCGTGTTGAGTAGGCGGCGGCGACGTCCGCCAGCCGCTGAAGCGCCTGTTCCTTGGTGAGGAAGCCGGAGCGGGCCGCCAGGATGATGCCCCAGTACTGGGTCTGTCCCTCGTAGACCCAGAGCAGGCTGTTGCGCATCGGGGTGTCGAAGGACGGCGTCCAGAGATCGGCCGGACGGCGGAACTTTCCGTTCCACGAGTGCGTGTATTCGTGCGCCAGCAGGTCGCGACTGACCGTCGCCTTGTCCCATGCCTTGAAGTAGCCGCCGCGCACGCCGTTGTCGCTTGAGCGGGCGTGTTCGATGCCGGCGGTGGCGATCCGATCGCTTACCGTCAGTAGAAAATCGTAGTGGTTGAAGTGACGCGCGCCGAACAGCTTGTCGGCCTGCGAAATGAGGTTCCGGTGCGTCTGGATCATGCTGGCGCTGGCGTCGATCATGTCGGCGGTGTCGCCGACGACGTTGAGCGATACGCGCGATTGACCGTCTTCGGACAGGTTCCACGATTTGAAGTGTTTGCCGGCGATCAGCGGGGAGTCGATGACGGTCTCCCAGGACTCGGTCTTGAAGCGGATCTCGTCCGCCGTTCGCGATTCCGTTTCGAGCGCGGTTGCGTAGTCCCAGCCTGCCGGAAGCTTCAGCGTGACGTCGAAGGGAATTTGGCGCGCGAAGTAGCCGGCGGGGTAGAGCGCGGCGACATACCAGTTGAGGCGCAGCATTTCGTTCGTGACCATGGTCGGCCCCTGCGCGCTCGACAGCGGCGTCAGGAATTGGGCTTCGACGTTCAGGGCGGTTGCGCCCTCAGGAACGTCGACATGATAGGAGAACACGTCGACCGGATCCCGCGTCCACGGAACGGGTTTTCCGTTCGCGGTGATCTTGAGGCCGGCATAGTTGTACACCGGGCCGCGCGGGGCGTGGTTGCCGGGAATCCACTTGGCGTAGGTCAGCGTCATGGGACCGGCCTTCGGGGCCGGGATCGTTTGCTTCAGCCAGAAAATTCGGCGCGACAGGTCCGTCGCGTCGACTTCCAGTTTCACGACGCCGGGGAAGGGCGTGTCGGCCGGCGCGGCGACCGGCGGCGGATAGGGCGCGGGCTGCGGCGCCGAGTTGGTCTGGGCCATTGCCGGCGCCGTAAAGGCGAGCGCGAGCGAAAGACCAAGAATGAGCGACCGTTTCATGAACTCTCCGCGGGCGAATGCTGAATCGGGCGGCATCGTGCCGGCAATCCGGTATATGGCAATACTCGCCGAAATGTTGCAGTTCATCCAGTGTGGGGGGATGCGACAGAACGGGCGAACAGCGCGGCGGAGACCGCGCAAACGTCGATGAGCGGATGCTCATGGGGAGGTAAAGCGTAGATGGGCAATTACACCGGCGCAGAGACGTCTCCGGGATCGCTTCGAACCGTTGTCGCGGCGTCGTCAACGGGAACGGCGTTCGAATGGTACGACTTCTTCGTCTACGGTGCGCTGTCGACGGAGATCGCGCGCAACTTCTTCGCCGGCCTTGACCCAACGGCGGGGTTGATCGTCTCGCTGGCGATTTTCGCCGCCGGGTTTCTGTTCCGCCCGGTGGGCGCTCTGGTGTTCGGCCGGCTGGGCGACCGGTTCGGCCGCAAGGGGGCGTTTCTCGCGACCGTCATCATCATGGGCGGCGCGACGTTCGCAATCGGCCTCCTGCCGACGAGCGCGCAAGCCGGGGCAATCGGCGCCTATCTGCTGATCTTCCTTCGCATTCTGCAGGGCATGGCCGTGGGCGGCGAGTATGGCGGCGCCGCGATCTATGTCGCGGAACACGCGACGCCCGACCGTCGCGGCGAAGCCACGAGCTGGATCCAGTCGTCGGCGTCGTTCGGGTTGCTCGGCGCCTTCATGGTCATCCTCGCGACGCGGACATGGTTGGGGCCCGAGGCGTTCTCGGCTTGGGGCTGGCGCATTCCATTCATGAGCTCCGCGATCCTTGTCGCGATCTCGATCTGGATGCGCATGCGGCTGAAGGAGAGCCCCGAGTTCGAGCGTGCGCGCGATGAAGGCAAGCTGAGTCAGGCGCCGTTCGCCGAGGTCTTCCTGAAATGGTCCAACCTCAAATACGTGCTGATCGCGTTTGTCGCCCTGATGGGCGCTCAGGGCGCCATCTGGTGGTGCGTGTTCTTCTATACCGAGGTGTTTCTTCGAAACTACATGAAGCTCGACCCGAACTGGGTGAATTTCATCCTGATCGGAGCGACGCTCGTCAGCATTCCGCTTTACGTGTTTTTCGGCTGGCTGTCGGATCGGGTCGGCAGGAAGCCCGTCATCCTGTTCGGCATCGGGCTCGCCGCCGTCGCGATGATGCCGGCGTTTCAGGGCATCGCGCATTCGGCCAATCCGGCGATGTTCGCGGCGCGCGACCGCGCTCCCGTCACGCTCTACGCCGATCCGGCGAACTGTTCGGTGCAGTTCGACCTGCTTGGGCGGGCGCAGTACACCACCGGTTGCGACATCACGCGCAACTTCCTCACGCGATCAGGCGTGGCGTTCAGCTTCGAGGCTTCGGAAGCGGGGTCGCCGACTCTCCTGCGTGTCGGAACGCTTGAGGTGGAAGCGCTCGACGGGTCAGGTCTTTCCGGCGCGGGTCTCAAGACGCTGAGCGAGCAGACCGCGGCTGACATCCGCGGGGTGCTGAAGGAGGCGGGCTATCCGGACGCCGCCGACGCGTCGCAGGTTCATTGGCCGATCTTGTGTCTGGCGCTCTTTCTGTTGATCGTCGCGGCCACCGCGCTCTACGGCCCGCTCGCCGCGACGATGGTGGAGCTGTTTCCCACGCACATCAGATACACGGCCTTGTCGGTGCCCTACCATGTCGGCGTCGGGTGGGTTGGCGGATTGATGCCGATGTCAGCGGTCGCGATCACCGCCGCGACCGGCGATATTTTCGCGGGGCTCTGGTATCCGGTGTTCTTCGCCTCGGTCAGCTTCGTCTGCTGCCTTTTCCTGTTTCCGGAGACGCGCGGCAGGGCGCTGGACGATTAGGGGGCGGCGTTCTTCGGGGCGCGCGGTTGAGCCAGCGGAAGGCGGACGATAGCGGCCAGTCCCTTGGGCGTGCGGTTCTCGAGACGCAGCTCGCCGTCATGGCCGCGCGCGATCATGTCGGCGATGGCGAGGCCGAGCCCCGCGCCGCCGGTCTGGCGGTTTCGTGAGGTCTCGATTCTGCGGAAGGGCTCCTTGGCCGTTTCAAGCGCGTCTGCGCTCATGCCGGGGCCTTCATCCTCCACCGGGTTGAGCGCGATGCCGGCTTCGCGTCCGACGGATACGGTCGCCGATCCGGCATAGGTGAGCGCGTTGTCGACAAGATTGCGAAGCATGCGCTTCATTTGAAGCGGACGGCACGAGACCGGCACACGCTGCCCCTTCGTGAAGCTGACCTGCGCGCCGGTGTCCTGATAGTCCTCGCAGATGTCCTCGACGAGGACAGCGAGATCTATGAGCTGCATGGGCTCACTGTTGCGACCGTGACGCGCGAGATCAAGCATGGTCTCGAGCTGCTGGGTCGTTTCCTCGATCGTCCGGATCGCCTTCAGGCGTTCTGCTTCCGGCTCCATGGTTTCGAGACGGATACGAAGAGACGTTAGCGGCGTTCTGAGGTCGTGACCCAACGCGCCCAGCATCAGGTCTTTCTCGCCGAGAAGCTGGCTGACGCGGCTGTTCATGGCGTTGAACGCGGCCAGGGTCCGGCGGACGTCTTCGGGACCTTCGACGGGGAGTTCCTGGGGCGTCGATTTGGAGCCGACGGTCGCGGACGCCTGCGCCAGATTTTTCAACGGCCGCGATATTCTGTTGGCGGTCCATACGGCGGCCGCGAGCACGAAGAGCAGCGTTACGAGCGTCCCTCCGGCCAATCGGAAGTAGTCGCCAGACGGTGCGCGGGGGACGAGAAAGCGCCCGTTCAGCCATGCGCCGTCGGCGAGTTGCGCTGACATGACGAATTCGCGCGCGCGTCGCCATTCGGACGGGGGCGGCGAGGTGTTGTTTGGCGGACGGGGCGGTTCATTCGCCTGATCTCGAAATGTCCGGGTGCGACGCAGTTCCCTTTGATCGAAGCTGGGCGGCGCGCCCGGCGTCCGGCGGAAGAACTCGTTGGATTCGGCGGATTCCGCTTCGCCGAGGATACGGCTTGCGACACGAACGTCAGGCGGCGTGACGTCCAGCAGGCTGAACGCCTTTTGCAGACGGCGCTCCAGTCGATTGTTGCGATGCAGCTTCAATGCGTCGACGGCGTTGATGTTGTCGACGGTAACGCGAGAGCCGGGCCGCCCCAACGCGCCGAAGCGGCGAACCTCACGATGAGGATCTTCGTTGAGATCGGCGACGATGTCCGCGAAGCGGGTAAAGTAGGGCGTGCTGTTTTCGATCTGTCCGGCGCGGAATCGTTCCGAAACCAGCACGGCCAGGTTGATCGCGCTCGCCACGATAAGGGCGGCGGTCATGACCAAGGCGATCTGCGTCGAAAGACTACGTGGCCAGGGAAGTTTCACAGCTTCCGGACCTCGGATGAGAACGTATATCCGCCGCCCCAGACCGTTTTGATGAATTTGGGGGCCTTGGGGTCCGGTTCGATCTTGCGGCGCAGGCGGCTGATCTGGTTGTCGATCGAGCGATCGAAGGGGGCGGCGTCGCGGCCCTGCGTGAGATCGAGAAGCTGTTCTCTCGACAGGACGACGCGGGGCCGTTCGACGAGAGCGAGAAGCAAGGCGAATTCGCCGCTGGACAAGGGAACCGATACGCCGTCCTGACTCGTCAGTTCGCGTTCGCCGACCTTGAGCACCCATTCGCCGAAAGCGTACCGGGCGCTCTCCGGCGGAGACTGTTTCGGCGGCAGGCTGTTGGCGCGCCTCAGCACCGCTTTGACGCGGGCGAGAAGTTCGCGTGGACTGAAGGGCTTCACGACATAATCGTCGGCGCCGATTTCGAGGCCCAGTATGCGGTCCACCTCCTCGGAGCGCGCGGTGAGGAGAACGACTGGCGTATTGGCGGTGGCGCGCACGTGGGCGCAGAGGGAGAGGCCGTCTTCGCCCGGCATCATGATGTCGGCGACGACGAGATCGAATGTGTGTGCGGCGAGAAAGGTTCGGGCTTCGGCCGCGTCTTTCGCGGCTTTCACGCGAAAGCCGTTGGACTCGAAATACTGGACGAGCGGCTCGCGGATCGAGGCTTCATCTTCAACGATTAGCAAGCTGTTGGTCATCAGGGCGCCATCTGAACATCAAGGCAGCCTGCTGCGTCCGGAGGGAGGACGCAACAGGCCGCCAGAAGATCACGCGGGAGCGGTTAGCGTGCGGGTTTGCCCGCCGCTTGCATCTCCGCGATCGTCACGACGTTGTCCTTGTTGGCGTCAGCCGCTGCGAACACGCCGTCAATTCGTGCCGAGAACTTCTCGTAGGTGAGGGGCTCACGCGCTTTGCGGGGTTCACCGTCCTTGGCGGCGTGTTTTCCGGCCTTCTCGCGCATGCTGGCCCTCCATTGACCGCGCTTGTGGTCGCCGTCGCCCCGCAGGTCTCGCGCCGCGTTCAACTCTTCTTCGGAGAGTTGCCCGCTATTGTCTTTGTCGAGCCTGGCGAAGCGTTGTTGCTTCATGGCGTCGCGGCGTTTTTCCATCGCGGCCTTCATTTCTTCCGGCGTCGCCGTTCCGTCGCCATTGGCGTCGAGTTCGGCGAAGCGGGCGCGTTCGGCCTTGTCGACCTCGCCTTTGGTGATCCGGCCATCCTGGTTGGCGTCGAACATGATCAGTCCGAGGGCGCCGCGCCCGGCGCCCGGGCCACGATGCTGGTCGCCGCCGGGGGGCGGGGTCTGCGCATTGGCCGCCGCTGCAACAAGCGCAATCGGCAGAATGAGGGTGAGGCGTTTCATGTGTTTGTCCTTTTTCTGCGTCGCCTTTTCGAGGCTCCATTCACGCAGATTGAAGGGCGGATGTGTCGAGGGTTTCCCAGCCGAGGGGAATATTGTCGCAAAAGTTGGCGAGCGGACGCGCTCAACCGGGCCAGAAACCGCCCAGCCAGTCGGCGATCTTGGGGACGAACTTGATGAATCCCACAGTCACGACGGTGACGAAGATCGTCGAGGCGATGGACACGGCGTAGCCCAGAAGCACGATGAAGCCGTCGCGCTCGGCGAGGCCCATCCCCAGAATCGCGCAGGCGAGCGCGGGCGGGAAATTCCCTCCCGGCGGCAGGGGAAGAATCAGAACGAACGCCATGATCAGAACGACCGCTCCGATCAGGATCGTGCCGGCGCGCCCGGTCAGCACCAGAATCCGGGGTTTAGCGACTTTCTCCACCTTCTTGAGGGTCGGGGTGGAGCGTTGCAGGGCGTTCACCAGCGCCTGGCGCGGGAAGCTGCGTTTGGAGAGAAATCCCGGCAACCACAGTTCCCGACGTCCCAGAACCATCTGGAGGGACACCACGAAGAGCGCGACGCCGACCAGGGTGGGGACGCCCGGGGGCATTGGAACCAGCGAAGGAAGCGAGAAGATCAGGGTGGCCAGACCGAACGCCCGGGCGTCGAGCGCATCGATGATTTCGCCGACGCTCACGCGCTCGCCATCGCCGCGGACAGAGTCCAGCAGCATGTGGGACACCCGGCGTGGGGTCTCGTTCGGCACGTCAGCGATTACCGCAGTCTCGGACATATTGAGTTATTACGCCTGTCACCCAGTTTTCCCCCGGTGGCGACGTTGCGCATGTCCGGTTGACAAAAATCGGGCGGCGGGGGGAGGAAGTCCAGACACAGCCACGGATTATTTTGCTTGGGCTGGCCGCAGGCAGCTGATAGCTGGGGGCGTGCCGAACTGGCCCAAGCACAACACAGGATTTTCCGGACCCGAAATGTGGTGGAACAGCTCATCTAGCCAGGCAGCGGCCGCAAAAGAAAAACCGCCGTTTCAATTCATGAAATTGCGGTGGATCGGCCTCGTGGTCACCATCGCGATCTCGTTGGCGGCGATCGTTTCTATTGCGGTGCAGCAACTGAATTTCGGTCTCGATTTCACCGGCGGGGTTCTGGTCGAGGCCGCTCAGTCCGAACCATTCGACATGGGCGAGGTGCGGCAAAAGGTAACCGCGGCGGGGTTTGAGAATCCGGGCGTGACGCCGGCCGATGGCGGCAAGACGGCGATTATTCGCCTGCAGGTCTCCTCGACAGGCGAAGATGTCGCCAGCGTCGCCCAGAAGGTGACCGAGGCGTTAGGCGAGGGCGTGCAGATCCGCCGGAACGAGGCGGTCGGCCCCAAAGTCAGCGGCGAGCTGCTGACCTCCGGGATCATGGCCGGTTTGCTCGCGGTCGTCGTTATCGCGATCTATGTGTGGTTCCGCTTCGAGTCGAAATTTGGTTGGGCGGCGCTGATAACGACCTTCCACGACGTGCTGGCGGTGGTCGGCCTGTTCTCGATCACGCGAATGACCTTCGACCTGACGACCGTGGCGGCGGTGCTGACGGTCGCCGGCTACTCCATCAACGACACGGTGGTGGTCTTCGACCGCGTCCGCGAGACGCTGAAGAAGTACAAGCAGCTTTCCGTCGCCGAGATCATCGACACCTCGATCACCGCCACGCTGTCGCGCACGATCATGACGTCCGGCACGACCTTGCTCGCCGCCGTCGCCATGATGCTGCTGGGCGGCCCGGTGTTGTTCGGATTCGCGGCCGCGATTTCCTTCGGGATTCTGGTCGGGACCTATTCGAGCATCTTCGTCGCGGCGCCTCTGCTGATGTACCTGCCGGGCCGGTTGCCGGGCACGCGTTCGGGCGCGCAGCGGGACGAGGCCGTTCCGGCGACCTGACGGCGCGGCGACGAGTTTTCCGGGCATGGACGCCGAAAACGGCGCCGCCCGATGAGGGGAGGGCGGGAAGTTGGCCGCGATCGACAGCGCAGGTGCGTCTTCCGTCCGGAAGCCCTTTTACCATCAGCTCTATTTTCAGGTCCTGATGGCGATCGTCCTCGGCGGCGTCATTGGCCACCTCTATCGCGGAGAGCCGTGGATACAGGACTATCTGTATCCGCTCGGTCAGGGCTTCGTGAAGCTGGTCAAGATGATCATCGCGCCGGTGATCTTCCTGACCATCAGCATCGGCATTGCGAGCATGCGCGATATGGGCGCGCTGGGCCGTGTCGCCGGCAAGGCGTTCGGATACTTCATCGTCTTTTCGACTTTCGCGCTGATTGTCGGCCTTGTGATCGGCAATGTCGTGCAGCCCGGCGCGGGGATGAACTTCGACCTTTCCTCGATCAGCGACGGCGACCTCTCCCGGGTTCAGGGTTATGAGGCGCGCGCCCACGAAACGACGATCCAGGGTTTCTTGCTCTCGGTCATTCCCGACACGTTCTTCAGCGCCCTGACGGGCGGCAACATCCTGCAGGTGTTGTTCGTCGCGATCCTGTTCGGCGTGTCGCTGGCTGCGATCGGCGACCGTGCGCGTCCGGTTCTTTCGATTCTCGATTCCGCCAGCGCCGCCGTGTTTCGCATGGTCGGCATTCTCATGCGGGCGGCGCCTGTCGGCGCGTTCGGGGCGTTCGCTTTCATTATTTCAAGTCAGGGCCTTGGGGCGATCGTTCAGTTGGGCAAGCTGATCCTGACTGTCTACGCGACATCGGCCCTGTTCATCATCGTGGTGCTTGGCGTCGTGTCCGCCGTTGCCGGATTTTCGATCTTCAAGCTGCTTCGCTACATCTGGCCGGAACTCGTGCTTGTTCTGGGCACTTCGTCGTCTGAATCCGCCTTGCCGGCGTTGATGGAGAAGCTGGAACGGGCCGGATGCGCCAAGCCGGTGGTCGGCGTCGTGGTCCCGGCGGGCTATTCGTTCAATCTCGACGGAACCAACATCTACATGACCATGGCCGCGCTGTTCATAGCGCAGGCGACGAACATCGATCTGTCGCTCGCGGAGCAGCTGGCGCTCCTCGGTGTCGCGATGATCAGCTCCAAAGGGGCCGCCGGCGTCACCGGCGCGGGGTTCATCACGCTTGTCGCGACGCTTCAGGTGGTGCCGACGATCCCGGTCGCCGGCATGGCGATCATTCTTGGCGTCGACCGTTTCCTGTCGGAATGCCGCGCGCTCACCAACTTCATCGGCAATGCGGTGGCGACCATCGTCGTCAGCCGGTGGGAGGGGGCGCTGGATCGCGACAAGCTCAACGCGGCTTTGTCCGGGGCCGTTCCGCCGCTGGCGGCGGAGCCGATCGAGGTGGACGAAGACTGAGCTTTCGTTCTAGCGACCCGCGCGTGTTCCGGAACTCTCAAAGCTTGAAAAGAAAATGGCGCCCGCCGCAGAGCGGGGGCGCCATCTATTTCTGCCTCTGGAGGCTGGCTTAGAAGCCGCAGTCGGACTTCAGGAAGTCGCCGATGGCCTTAAGGGTGTCCCGCGTGTTTTTCGGGGTCCACAGGTCACCCTGGTGACCCATATCCTTGACCACCATGAGCTTGGCTTTCCCGGTGCTCTTCACGGAGTTGTAGAAATCGGTGGAGTGCGACAGCGGCACGCGAACGTCGCGGTCGCCGTGGAAGATCAGGATCGGCATGGACAGCTTGGAGGTGTTCTTCTGGGGGTCCATGCCGTCGACAGTGCGTCCCTGCAGGGCGCGCTGAACGCGGTTTTCGCTCCAGTTGTTGCTGATCTGGCCGAGGTTGGCGACGCCGGCTCCGGCGATCGCGCAGCGGAACGGGCCGTTCGGGCGCACAGCCGCGGCGAACGCCGCGAAGCCGCCGTAGGAATAGCCGAAGATCGCGATCTTGTCGGGGTTGGCGTAGCCTTCCTCGACCAACCACTTGGCGCCGTCATCCTTGTCGTCCTGCATCTTCAGGCCCCACTGGTTGTCGCCAGCGACCCAAAGTTCATGACCCCAACCCTGGCTGCCGCGGTATTGCGGCTGGAGGACCGCGTAGCCGCGTGTCGCCAGATATTGAGTCCAGCCGGAGAAGTCCCAGCCGATATTGTCACGCGCCCACGGTCCGCCGTGGGGGTGAACGACCGCCGGCGGCGCCGGGTCGCCTTTCTTCCAGCCCGGGGGCAGGGTGAGGAACGCGGGAATTTTCATGCCGTCGCGGGCCGTGTAGTAGACCAGCTGACGCTCGCCCATTTTATTGGGGTCGATCCACGGGCGTTCGCCGCCGATCGGCTGCACTTTCGTCCCGTCGATCAGCAGGTAGTAGGCGTCCGGATTGCGCGGGCTGTTGGTGCTGAAGAGGATACGCGAGTGTCCGTCGCCGGCTCGCTCAGCCGAAACCACGCGTTGGATCGAGACTTCCTGGCCAGGGAAGGCTTTCTCGAGGCCGGCCTGAATCGACTGCCGTTCCGCGTCGACCCAGTAGACTTCATTGCCGTACGGCCCAGCATACCGGAAGCCGAGGATTTTGCCGAAATTCGAGGCCTCGTCGCCGAGGATGACGCCGGAAGCGTCATAGTCGGGATGGGCGAACACCACCTCGTCGTCGAACTTGTCGGTTTTGGCGTCGTACAGATAGATCGCCGTCTTGTCGGAGAACTTGTCCGTCGCGACAAAGTACTTGCCGGTCTTTTCGTCGAAGCCGAGCACCGAGACGTCGTGACGGCCCTTGGAGGTCGTCGTCAGGGGCGCTTCAAGGTCGAAGTTTCCCGTGTCGCGATTGAGGATGTAGGTCTCGATGTCGTAGACGCCGTCGCCCTTGGGTTCGATCTTACCCCTGGTGAGCACATCGCCGGTCCGGCGATCGAGCAGGCCGACCTGCAAATTGCCGATATCGCGGAAGAGAAGCTCGCTCTTCTGGGTCTTCAGATCGACCTTGTAGAACCGGTTCTCGAGGCTGGCGGTGTCCAGACGGCTGATGATGATCGAGCTGTCGTCGAGGGGCAGGGTCTCGACCACGCTGGATGTGCCGGCGATCTCAAGGCACTTGCGCATGATCTCCGTCATGTCCGGCTTGCGGCTTTGAGCGAAGGGCTGCTCGAATTTCTTGATCGTCTTGTCCGTGAGATAGAGCTTGCGGACCCACGTTTTGGTGGCGCCGGTCGAACGGCCTTCGCCGCATCCGTTGAGGTTGCCGGTCCACGGCTGATTCGCCTGAACGAAGACGGCGCCCGCCTTCAGCGCGCCCGCGCCGCGAAACATCATTTTTCCGCTGGTCGGGGTGATTGACGAAATCTGCAGGGGTTTGTTCGGGTCGAGATTCGTGAGGTCCCAGACGGCGAGGGCCGCCAGGTCTTCGTCACGAGGATCCGCAACCAATCCAACGAGGAAATCGCCCTCGCGCGACATGGAAACGCCTGAAACGGCAGCCGCTCGCGCCATGTCTTCGGGCATAAGCGCCTGAGCGCTGGCCGATCCAGCGCCTATGGAGCCCGTCACCGCAAGGGTGAGGAGTAATTTTCCGAGCAAAGTTGACCCCTTTTGCCAGTCCAGTTTTGTGATGAGCGGGCCCGATGTTGCTGCGGCAGGCTGATCCTCGCAAGTCCCAGAAGGCTGTGATCCGGAAATTGGAAAAATTTGCCTCATTCGCACGGGTGGTTTGTATCCGAAATGCAACACGGGTGACCGAAATGCGTCAGTTTCTTGATGCTAGCGTGTCTAAATTATTGATGCCGAGTTGAACAGCGTGCCAAGTATCGCAGCGCCCGAGTCAGGACGGGTCATTCATTCATCGGCATTCTGGGGTCTCACACTCATGCAGAAATCGAACGCATCCCTGCGTCGCCTGTTCTTTGGCGGAGCGGCACTTGGAGCACTCACCCTCGCAATCGGAGCGGCTTCGGCGCAAACGCCCGAGCCCCAAACTCCGGCTGACACGGTTTCTGCGCCGCAGGGTCAGGAAGACGGCGCCAAGCGCGAGAAGGTGGTCGTCACGGGTTCGCGTATCGCGCGCGACACCTTCACCTCGCCGTCGCCGATCACGGTGATCACGGCCGAATCGGCCCAGCTCGAAGGTCTGGTCGACACGGCCGAGATCCTTCAGGGCGCGTCGATCTCCGCGGGCTCCGTTCAGCTGAACAACGCGTTCGGCGGCTTCGTCGTCGAGGGCGGCCCGGGCATCAACTCGGTCTCGCTGCGCGGCCTCGGCGCTCAGCGCTCGCTGGTTCTGCTCAACGGTCAGCGTCCGGGTCCGGCCGGCGTTCGCGGCCAGGTCGGCGCGTTCGACCTTGGCGTCATCCCCGATTCGATCATCAGCCGTATCGACATCCTGAAGGACGGCGCGTCCTCGGTTTACGGTTCTGACGCCGTCGCGGGTGTGGCGAACATCATCACGCGCACCAGCGTGGACAAGCCGGAACTGACCTTCCAGTACAACCAACCGTTCGAGGAAGGTGGCGAAACCTACCAGATCAACGGCGCTTGGGGTACCGACTGGGGTAACGGCAGCCTCGTTCTCGCCGCCGAGTGGGAAAAACAGGAACCGATCAAGTTCAAGGATCGCGACTACCTGTCGTGCGCTCAGGATTATGTGTTCGACAGCGCCGGCAACCGTGTCGACCGTCTGGACAACTCAGTCCTCGAAGGCACCAGCCTCGCGAACTGCAACAACATCTACTTCAACACGGTCATCAACGGCTCGAGCCGCTATATCCCGTCTCCGGACGGCGTGACGACCGGACCGATCCCGGGCTATCGCCCGCGGACGAACTCCAGCTACACGACGTCGCCGACCGGCTATGCCTACTATGAAGACGTTCTCAATGACCCGCGTTTCGGGGAGACCTATGCGGTCGCGGGCGTTGAGCGCGTGAGCCTGTACGGTCGTACCGACGTTAACCTGTCGGCCTTCGGCGGTATCGACTGGACCACGGAAGCTCTCTACACGAACCGTCAGTACGAATCGCGCCGTGTTCGCCAGTTCTTCCCGGTGATTGCGCCGAACTTCGCTTACGACGTGCCGGGCACGTTCGGCGATGCCGGCGATAGCGTGTTCAGTTCGTCGCTCGCCCAGCCGGTTACGATCTGGCCGTCCAACACGGATGTGGATCTCGACTACTACTACATCACCACCGGCTTCGACGGTTCCTTCGACGTGGGCAACCTGTTCACGAACTGGGCATGGTCGCTCGACGCGAACTACACGCGTTCTGAAGGCACCTACGAGAACAACTCGATCCTGGCGGAGACCGCCGGCGACTGGAACTACGCCAGCGCGGATGGCCTCTACCACGGCCCGAACTACGACCCGTTCGACCCGGATTTCCTTTCGGGCAACTACTCGCAGGAAGTCTATGACCTGCTGTCGGGTCATGAAGTGGGTTCCACGACCTACGACCAGACCACGATCACGGGCGTGATCTCGGGTGATCTGTTCGAGCTCCCGGCCGGTCCGGTGGGCGCGGCGTTCGGCGCTGAATATCGCAAGTTCAGCATCAACGACGTTCCCAGCGAGAACTCGCAGAACGACATGCTGTGGGGTCAAACCTCGGCCGGCATCACCAAGGGCACGGACCATGTCGGCGAACTCTTCGCCGAGGTCGAGGTCCCGATCGTGCGCGGCGTTCCTGGCTTTGAAGAGTTCACGATCAGCGGCTCGACCCGTTGGTTCGACTATGACAGCTACGGTCGCGACAGCGTCTGGAAAGCCGGCTTCAACTGGCAGGTGATCCCGAGCGTTCGTTTCCGCGGCACGCAAGGTACGTCCTACCGCGCTCCGGCTCTCTACGAACTGTTCCTCGGCAACCAGACGGGCTTCCTCGGTCAGACGTCGATCGACCCCTGCATCGACTGGGGCACCAGCACGAACGACAACATCCGCGCCAACTGTGCGGCTGCTGGCGTGCCGGACGACTACAACGGCGTCGGTTCCTCGGCCCTGATCACCACTGGTGGCGGCAAAGGCGTGCTGACGGCGGAAACGTCGACGGCGAAGACGCTGGGCGTGATCTTCACGCCGAGCTTCATCGATCTGTCGATCGCGGTCGATTACTTCGACTACGAGATCGAGGATGCGGTGACGCAGCTGGGCGCCGGCACGATCCTGGGCGGTTGCTACGGTTCGCCGAACTATCCGAACGCGTTCTGTAACCTGTTCACGCGGGCTCCCGCCAGCCACCCGACGCGCGCCTATCAGATCCTGACGGTCAACGACAGCTATCTGAACGCCAACAAGCAGGCGACGCACGGCATCGACTACTCGATCCGCTACAACCATGAGTTCAACTTCGGCCGCCTGACGGTCGATCTGAACGCCACGCAGACCAATGAAGACGTCAACCTGCTGTTCGATCCCGCCATTGCGTCGGGCTTCGACACGAACGACTTCAACGGTTCGATCGGCGATCCGGAATGGGTTGGCGATGCGCAGGTCTCCCTGCGGCGCGGCGACTTCACCTACTCGTGGTTCGTCGACTACATCGCGGCGACATCGAACACGGTGCTCGGCTACTCTGAGAACATCACGTATCAGGGCCTGTCCGATGTCTATCGTATCGCGCACACCGACGAGTACCTGACGCACGACTTCTCCGTGCGCTGGCGCGGCGACAAGTTCACGATCACCGGCGGTATCGCGAACGCGTTTGACGCCAAGCCCCCGATCCTCGCGACGGGCGGCGGCACGCGCCTCGGCATGATCCCGAACTTCGGTACGCAGTACGATCTGCGCGGCCGTACGGGCTTCCTGCGGGTCGGCTACGAGTTCTAGTCCTCCGGGCAGAACGAAAATCGGAAGGGGCCGCGCATTGCGCGGCCCCTTTTCGATTCAGGCGGTAAAATCGGGCCGAAAAGGCGTAGCGGTCGCGGGATGGCGCGCGGCGGGGCCTCCCAGCGTTGCATTCGTCAGGCGTGGGTTACCGCTCGTGGTTAGGCTTCGCCAACCGGATCAGATAGCGCGCTTGCGGTCTTTCCAGTACGGATCTCGGACCTGTTGACGCAGAACCTTTCCGGCGGCCGACCGGGGCAGGGCCTCGACGAAGTCGATCGTGCGCGGACGCTGGAAGCCGGGAAGCGACTCTTTCGCGAAATCGAGGATCGATTGAACGAGTTCGTCGCCGGGCTCGTAGCCGGGTTTTAGCTCCACCACGGCCTTGATCTCCTCGCCCCAATCCTCGTTGGGAACGCCGACGACTGCGGCGTCTGCGATCGCGGGATGGCGGATGATCACCTCGTCGATCGCGACGGGGTAGATGTTGACGCCGCCGGAGATGATCAGTTCGGCGGACCGTCCGGTCAGGAACAGGTATCCTTCATCATCGAAGTACCCCATGTCGCCGAGCGTGTAGTAATCGCCGCGATAGCTGGAGCGGGTTTTCTCCGGGTCTTTATAGTATTCGAAGCGGCCGGTGTCGGGCGCCTTGATGTAGATGGTTCCGCTGGTTCCCTGGGGCGCTTCAGCGCCTTCCGCGTCGAGGATCTTGAGCTCGACGCCGTCCACGGGCTGACCTACCGTGCCGGGCTTCCTCAGCCAGTCGTGCGGCTCCACGAAGACGCCGCCGCCTTCGGTGGAGGAATAGTATTCGTAGATCACCGGCCCCCACCAATCCATCATCGACTGTTTGACATGCGCGGGGCAGGGCGCGGCGCCATGCAGCACCCACCGCATGGTGGAGAGATCGTAGCGCCTCTTGGCCTCGTCAGGCAGCTGCAGCATTCGGTGCATCATGGTGGGCACCACATGCGTGTGCGTGGCCCGATGTGTTTCGATCATGCGCAGCGTTTGTTCGGCGTCCCACTTGTCCATGAGCACGCAGGTCACCCCGGCGATCAGGGGCGTCACCAGGTTCAGAGCCAGCGGGGCGGCGTGATAAAGAGGCCCGGTGATGATTGCGACGTCCTCGCCAGCGCGGAACCCGGCCGTTTCGTTGATCTTGTTGGTGAGCTGCGAGACCGTCGGGCGGACCGGGCGGAACACGCCTTTGGGGCGACCAGTCGTGCCGGACGTATAGAGCATGTAGGCGCCCGGCTCCCCGTCGGTGATGTCGGATGCATCCTCCGCCGCCACGGCGTCGTCATAGGCGCTGAAGCCTTCGATATCGCCGCCGAAGGCGAGCTTCAGCACGAGCTTGTCCGAGCGCCGCGCGGCTTCAATGGCGGCCTCGGCGAAACGGGCGCTGGCGACCATGGCGCGCGCGTCGCAGTTGTCGACAATGTAGGCCACCGTGTCGGGCGACTGGTGCCAGTTCACCGGGGTCAGCCTGAGGCCCGCGCGTTGGGTGGCGGCCCAGGTTTCCACGAACTCAGCCGAGTTGTGGGCCAGAAGCGCAACGGAATCGCCGGTCTTGAGCCCCGCCGACCGGAAAGCGCGCGCCAGCTGGTTGGCCCGGGCGTTCAGTTCGCGCCAGGTTCGGGTCGAACCATCGGCCATGATCAGGGCGGACTGGTCCGGGCGGTGGCGGGCATGGACCGCGATCGGCATGCCGCGCGCGATAAGCTCCTCGTCGGGCAGTTGGTTCGCCGTCGCCTGTTGCATGGGTCGTTTCCCTGTACCGGTTCCGGTTGTTTCCGGAACTCGGATTACAGTCCGCACTCTAGTCGGAGGAGATCAGGCCCGACAAGCGCCGTCGGGCGCGCGCTTGGCGGCTGCGTCAGGCCGGCGGCAGCGTGTCGCGCAGCTCCCGTTTGAGCACTTTGCCGATCGGCGAGCGGGGCAGCGTGTCGACGATCTTCAGGATCGCGATCCGCTGCATTCTGCCCAGTTGATCGTTGGCCCAGGCGCGCAGCGCGTCCGGATCTGCGGTCGTTCCGGGTTTCAACACCACGAACGCGGCTGGCGTTTCGCCCCAGTCGCGGGACGGCGCGGCGACAACGGCGCATTCGGCGACGGCCTCGTGTCGCGACAGGACCGCTTCGAGATCGGCGGGATAAATGTTGAAGCCGCCCGAGATGATCATGTCCTTCTTGCGATCGCCCAGGATCATGAAGCCGTCCTGGTCGAAGCGACCGACATCGCCTGTGCGAATAAAGCGCAGGCCGTCCGGGCTGTACCATTCCGCCTCGGCGGTCTTCTCCGGCAGATTGTGATAGCCGCTCATCATCGCCATGGAGCGCCCCACGACCTCGCCAAGTTCTCCGGCGGGCAGCTCCTTGCCGTTCTCGTCGATGACGCGGATGTCGTGGCCTTCGGCGGGCTGACCGACCGTGTGCAGCTTGTCGGGGTTTTCATGCGCCTTGAGTACGCATGTGCCGCCGCCTTCGGTCATGCCGTAGAATTCCACCAAGCCGCCCGGCCAGCGCTTCAGCACATCCGCCTTCAGGTCGGCCGGGAAGGGTGCGCTCGTGCAGGTCTTCATATGGAAAGACGACAGATCGAAGCTGTCGAAGTCGAGAAGATCCATGATCCTGCGATATTGAACGGGCACCAGCATGGCGTGGGTCGCGTGGTGTTCCTGCGCCAGCTCGAGGAATTTCCGGGCGTCGAACTTGCGCATCAGGATCAGGGTCCCGCCGCGCACCAGAGTCGGAATGACGCTCACGAGCGTGGTGTTGGAATAAAGCGGGGTGGAGGCGACCGTGACGCATTCGGGGCCATACCCTTGCGACTCCGACCGGCGCACATGTCCCCAGCGCATAGCGTGCGGCTGTACGATGCCCTTCGGCGTACCGGTGGTTCCGGACGAGTAGATGATGTTGAAGGGCGAAGCCGGGTCGATATCTACCGGCGTCGGCTTCGAGCCTTCCGGCGCCAACCATTCGCTGAAGGAAACCGCGTGCGTTCCCTCAATGGCGACGCGCTTCGGTTTGGGGGCGTCCTCCAGCCCGTCCAGAGCGGCCGCCACGGCGTCATCGCAGAACAACAGACCGGCGGCGCAGTCGCGGATCATCGCGGCGAGCGCTTGCGGGGTCGACGAAGGCGACAGCGGGCAGGCGGCCGCACCGACGCGAAGCGCCGCCAGGAACACGACGACATATTCGATAGAGGAAGGCGCGCAGATCGCGGCCGCGCCGCCCTGGCCGACGCCGTCGCGTTGCATCGAGGAAGCTGCGCGATCGACCAGCACGTCGAGTTCGGCGTAGCTAACCTGCCGATCGCCCTCGACGACGGCGATGTGTCCGGGCCGTTCGGCGGCATGCGCGCGCACCAGGTCGGACATGGTCGCGAACGGGGAGCTGAGAAGTTTCTCGGACGATAGGCTCATGTACGGATCACCCTATTCGCCAGTGAAGACCGGCTTTTGTTTGGTCATGAAGGACTCGCGGCCGGCCGCGAAATCCTTGCTGTCGAAACATGTGTCGATGGCCGCCTGCGCGGTCTCGCGCGGCAGAAGTCCGGACGCGTGAAGGTGGCTCGCCTTGACGGCGGCCAGCGTCAGCGGCGCCTTACCGGCGATTTCGCGCGCGAGCTTGAGCGTTTCATCTTCCAGGGCGTCGGGCGCGGTCACCAGAGACACCAGCCCGATGCGCCGCGCGTCTTCGGCGTCAATTCTGCGGGCGGACAGCGCCATGTATTTGGCGGCGGCCGGG
Source organism: Hyphomonadaceae bacterium (assembly GCA_041398225.1). Taxonomy (GTDB): domain Bacteria; phylum Pseudomonadota; class Alphaproteobacteria; order Caulobacterales; family Hyphomonadaceae; genus JAWKVD01. The sequence continues at coordinate 33,570 of JAWKVD010000024.1, forward strand.
CCAACCAGCTGGGTGAGGCGGGTGTAGTTGTCGAGTTCATATCCCAGTCCGAGATTGGCGGGCGGCACGCCGAACTGGGCGTCGTCGGCGCAAATCCTGATGTCGCAGGCCGATGCGATCACGACGCCGCCGCCAATGCAGTAACCGCGGATCATCGCGATCACCGGCTTTGGCGATTCCAGCAGCGAAGCCGTCGCGGCGGTGACCGCCGCTGTGAAGCCACGGTTTAGATCGGAATTGGCGCGCTCGGTCTCGAACTCGGAAATGTCCGCCCCGGAAACGAAGGCGGCGTCGCCGGCCCCGCGAGCGATAACGATGCGGACATCCTTGCGGGCATTCAGCGCAGCCATCGCCTGCGGGATGGCGTTCCACATTCCGCGATTGACCGCGTTCATCATTTTCGGGCGGTTGAACACCAGCCAGCCAAACGGGGGTTCAAAGCGAACGATGAGGCGTCCGTCTTCGAACTCCAGCATGTCTTGTTCGTCGGTCATTCCGCGTCCCCTGCGCCTCGACTGGCGCGGTCGTCTGCAATAGCCCATATTGATCGCAAGCGGAGGGTTCCGGCTCGCAACGGACCCAGCGGTATGCCGATCAGGCCGGCTTGCGCAAGTGCGCGGGCGGGCCAATCCGCCCGGCGGCAAGTCACAGGATCACGATGAATCCCCCGTCTTCCATCCCGATCACTCCGCCCGGGCTTGCGGGCGAATTGGGCGTGCTTGCGTTCGCCCAGAAGGCGCTTGAGGCGGGGGAGGGCGCCGCGCTGGTGACCATCGTCGGTCTCGACGGTCCGTTCTCACGTCCGTTGGGCGCCCAGCTCGCCGTGTCGGGAAGCGGCGCGTTCGCGGGGAGCATTTCGGGCGGCTGCCTCGAGGCCGCGCTGGCCGAGGAAGCCAAAATCGCGATGGCGGACGGCGTGAACCGCATGCTGCGGTACGGCGCCGGCTCGCCCTATATCGACGTTCGGTTGCCCTGCGGCGGGGGCATCGATCTGCACGTCGACGTTCACCTCGATCCGGCGACGCTTCGTCGGGCGATTGAGTTGGGACGGGATCGAAAGCCCTTTGCGCTTGTCTACGATCTGCAGGCGGCGGACGCTGCGGCCAAGCTGGTCGAGGGTGCGCCAGGCGATCATCCGAACGCATTTGTGCGCCGGTTCTCTCCGGCAATGCAGCTCGTGCTCGCCGGTCGAGGATGGGAGATCGTGGCACTGACGCGCCTCGCGCACGACGCCGGCGCCCCGGTCGTCGTCGCGAGCCACGAGCAGGCGACGTTGGAGTTCTGCGCGCCGTACGCGACCGAGCTGGCACCTTTGCAGTCGCCGAGAGACCCGCCGGCCTTCGCCTACGACGCAGACACGGCGCTGGCATGCCTCTTCCACGAACATGAGTGGGAAGCGCCGATCCTTTTGGCGGCGCTGCGCAGTCCCGCCTTCTACGTCGGCGCGCTCGGATCGCGCACGACGCATGCGACCCGGCTGGATACTCTGCGAGCGATGGGTGCGAGCGAAGATGAGTTGCGCGCGCTGATCGGGCCGATCGGCGTCTTCGCCGCGCATGACCCGATGGCGATCGCCGTTTCAAGTCTGGCGGACATCACGATGCGCCATCGCGCGCGGGGCCGAGGGGCCTGAGATGTCGCCGCGTGCGGTCATCGTTCTTTTGGCTGCCGGGCTGTCGCGGCGCTTCGGTCCGGAGGACAAGCTGTCCTCGGATCTCGGCGGACGTCCGCTGGCGCAACATGCCGCCGCCGTGGTTCGCTCGACCGGGTATCCGGTGGTCCTCGTACATGGAGATGGGCAAGCGTGGCTTGCGGATGACCTCGGCGGCGATGTTCTGCTCGTTCACAATCCCGCTCCGGAGGCCGGGATGGGCCGCTCGATCCGGCTCGGCGTTCAAGCGGCCATCGCGCTTGAACCGGCCTCGGTCGTCATCACGCTCGCGGACATGCCGTTCGTACCGCAGGCTTTGCTCGAGGCGCTGATCGCGGCGGTGGTGGGTGACGGCCATGATGCGGCGCATGCCGGGCCAGCTGGGCGGGTGCGTCCGCCGACCGCTTTCGGGCCGGGATGCTTCGCCGCGCTTGCCGCCTTGTCGGGCGAGAATGGCGCGCGAAGCGTGCTGGAGGGGGCGGGATCGTCGGTTCGTGCGCTCGACTGGGCGGCGGACGATCTGGCGGATATCGACACACCCGAGGCGCTGAAAAGCGCGCACGCCCGGCTTCCCGATGAGCGATCGAGCGAATGATTTGAATTTACAGGATATTCAGGTGCTGGTGCCGCCGGTGAGAATTGAACTCACGACCTCAGCCTTACCAAGGATGCGCTCTACCACTGAGCTACGGCGGCTCTTCCGCTGACGCGAAGCGGACCGCATAAACGAAACCACTGGAAGTGGAAAGGGGCCATCGGGCCGTCATGTCAGCGACAAAACCTCCAAAGCGCGAAAACGCCGGGGCAGGCGCCGACGCAGGGACCGACAAGGATGAGCGCGAAAAGCGTCTGGCCAAGGCTTTGCGGGAGAATTTGCGGCGGCGGAAGGCGGCTTCCTCACCCGTTCGCGGTGCGCCCGGCGGCGATGAAGACGCCGGGGAATAGGCTGATCCGCGCCTTGCGGCGGCCAGAATTGGCCGCATAAGGTCGTCCATGGACAGACTTGCGATTCGAAGCAGCGGCCCGCTCAACGGGACCATCCCCATCTCAGGCGCCAAGAACTCCGCCCTCAAATTGATGGCGGCGGCGTTGCTGTGCGAGGAGCCGCTGGTGCTGTCCTCGATGCCGAATCTGGCGGACACGCGGTTCATGGCCCGCTTGCTGGCGTCGCTCGGGGTCGAGCTGGACTGGCCCGAGGGATCATCGGTTTGCCGCATGAAGGCGGCGTCGATCACCTCGACGATCGCGCCTTACGATCTGGTCCGGAAGATGCGGGCGACGTTCAACGTCCTGGGTCCGCTTCTGGCCCGTGTCGGCCACGCGACGGTGTCGCTGCCCGGAGGGTGTGCGATCGGGGCGCGTCCGGTCGATCTCCACCTCAAGGCGTTCGAGGCGATGGGCGCCGATATCGTCATCGAAGAGGGCTATGTGAAGGCCGCGGCGCTGCGCGGCCTCAAGGGCGCCGAGATCGAGTTTCCGTTCGTTTCCGTCGGCGCGACTGAACACGCCATGCTCGCGGCCGTTCTGGCTCGTGGAGAGACGGTTCTCCGAAACGCCGCCTGCGAGCCCGAGATCGGGGATCTGGCGGACTGCCTCAACGCCATGGGCGCGCGGATCGAAGGCGCCGGCACGCCGGAGATACGTATTCAGGGCGTCTCCCGCCTGTCGGGCGTCGAGCACGCGGTCATCGCGGACCGGATCGAGGCCGGCACCTACGCCATCGCGGCGGCCGCGACGGGCGGCAATGTCTTCCTTCAGGGGGCGCGGGCTCAGGACATGGAGGCGCTGATCGACGCCCTGCGTCGCTCCGGGGCCGTGGTGGAGGCGGAGGCCGGCGGCGTTCGCGTCATGCGCGATGGCGGCCGGGTCCGGCCGGTTGACATCGATACGCAGCCGCATCCGGGCTTTCCGACCGACCTTCAGGCCCAGTTCATGGCGCTGATGACAATCGCTGACGGCACGAGCACGATCCGCGAGAACATCTTCGAAAACCGCTTCATGCACGCCCCGGAACTCAACCGCCTCGGAGCCGACATCGTGGTCCGGGGGCATGAAGCCGTGGTTCATGGCACGCCTGTGCTCCACGGGGCGCAGGTGATGGCGACCGACCTTCGGGCGTCCGTCAGCCTGGTCATCGCGGGACTGGTGGCGGAAGGGGAGACGGTGGTTAACCGTGTCTATCACCTCGATCGTGGCTTCGAGCGCCTGGAAGAGAAGCTGGGCGCCTGCGGAGCGGATGTGCGGCGGCTGGGGAACTCAGTCTGACCGGTCCGATCGTCCGGCGGCTGGCCTCGGGGTGTGTGGCGACATACCGGCTGGCGTCTCAGGCTGAATTGCACTACGGAAACCCCTCTGAGCACCGGATCGCGGACCCGCGGCGGCGGACGCGGGCGTGACGAGAACGACCGGGACCCTGGAATGGCAATCCGCCGATTTTACACTTCGCAAGCCGGCTTTTCGGAAGCGTTCGGGGCGTTCCTGCAGACGCGCCGGATGAATACCGGGGTTGATGTCCATGCGGCGGTCGCGGCGATTGTCACGGATGTGCGCCAGCGGGGCGGCGCCGCCGTCGTCGACTACACCCAGCAGTTCGATCGTCTGGAGCTGGCCGCCGACACGCTGTCCTCGCCGGCGGTGGACCTTGAAGCGCTCGCGCACGCCTGTCCTGACGATGTTCGGCAGGCCATCGATTTTTCGGCGGAGCGCATCCGCGACTATCACATTCGCCAGACGCCGCAGGATCACATGCATCGCGATCCGCTGGGCGTGGAGCTGGGCTGGCGCTGGTCGGCGCTCGACTCGGTGGGGCTTTATGTGCCCGGGGGCAGGGCGAGCTATCCCAGCTCGGTCCTGATGAACGCGCTTCCGGCCAAGGTGGCCGGCGTGCCGCGGATCGTGATGACGGCGCCCGCGCCCGATGGCGTTCTTAATCCGGCGGTCGCCTATGCGGCGTTGCAGTCGGGCGTTTCGGAATTCTACCCGATCGGCGGGGCGCAGGCGGTGGCCGCGCTCGCTTATGGAGCGGGGCCGCTGCATCCGGTCGACAAGATTGTCGGGCCGGGCAACGCCTATGTCGCGGCGGCCAAGCGGATCGTGTTCGGCGATGTCGGGATCGACACCGTTGCGGGTCCCTCCGAGGTCACGGTGGTGGCTGACGGTGCGAACGATCCGGACTGGATCGCCGCTGATCTCTTGTCTCAGGCCGAGCATGATCCGCTGGCGCAGTCGATCCTGATCACCGACGATGAAGCCTTCGCCGACCGCGTACTGGCGGCGGTCGATGCGCAACTGCACACGCTGGCGACCCGTGAAGTGGCGACCCAGTCCTGGCGGACGTTCGGCGCCGTCGTCATCGCGCCGCTCGACGAGGCGGCCGAGATCGTCAACAGCATTGCGCCCGAACACGTCGAGATCGCCACCAGCGATCCGGATGCGGTCGCAGCGCGCATCCGCCACGCCGGAGCGATCTTCCTCGGTCGCTGGGCGCCGGAGCCGCTGGGCGATTTCGTCACCGGCTCCAACCACGTTCTGCCGACCTCGGGTGCGGCGCGGTTCGCATCCGGTCTGTCCTTGCTCGACTTCATGAAGCGCACATCGGTGCAGCGCGTGCCGGAGGCGGCGTTTGGCGTGCTCGCGGATGCGGCGGAGACGCTCGCGCGCGCGGAACGGTTGCCCGCGCACGGGCTGTCGCTGAGCGTCCGCCGGAGAAGCTGATGTCGGACGAGCGCAACCGCATCGCGGAGCTGACGATCGACGAGGCGTCGCTGGCGCCAGCGGGGCCTGACGCGGAGCACGAACGCAAGATCGCCATCTTCGATCTTCTCGAAGGGAACACGTTCACGGTCGCCGGACATGACGGCGGGCCATATTCGGTCCGGCTCTCGCTGGCGGAGCATCGCCTCGTCTTCGACGTGGCGGAGATGAACGGCGAACATGTCAAACGGTTCATGCTGTCGCTGACCCCGTTCCGTAGGGTGATCAAGGACTATTTCCTGATCTGCGACAGCTATTATGACGCGATCCGCAGCGCTTCCCCGTCCCAGATCGAGGCCATCGATATGGGCCGCCGGGGCCTGCACAATGAAGGCTCGGAGCTTCTGCAGACGCGAATGGCCGAAAAGGCCGTGTTCGACTTCGACACCGCGCGGCGGCTTTTCACGCTGGTTTGCGCGTTGCACGCGCGGGGCTGAGCACCCATCTGTGAGTAAACCCGACCTTGCGCATGCCACGGGATTCCACGGTCGACGGGCCGGCTGGAATGGTTGTATACGCTCGGGCCGGACCAAGCCGCCCAGAGGACATGAATGGCGAAGGAAGAACTCTTAGAATTCGAGGGTACGATTGTCGAACTGCTGCCGAACGCGACTTTTCGCGTGAAGCTGGCGAACGACATCGAGATCATCGCGCATACGGCCGGCAAGATGCGCAAGAACCGGATCCGCGTGCTGACGGGCGACAAGGTGCTTGTCGAAATGACCCCGTATGACCTGACCAAAGGGCGCATCACCTACCGCTTCAAGTGACCGAACCGTCTTCGGGCAGTCCTTCCTCGGGGCGTCCCTGGCTGGTGCTCGCGAGCGCCAGTCCGCGCCGGTTGGCGCTCTTGCAGCAGGTGGGCGTCGTTCCCCGCGAGGTCTGGCCGGCGGACGTCGACGAAACGCCTCTTCCCAAGGAAGCGCCGCGATGGCTGGCGCGTCGGTTGGCGGCCACGAAAGCTGCGGCCGCCGCCGCGCGATTTCCGGGCGCATACGTGCTTGCAGCGGATACCGTCGTCGCGACCGGCCGACGCATTCTTCCCAAGGCCGAGACCGTGGAGGAAGCGCGCGCCTGCATGGAGCGGTTGTCCGGCCGCGCGCACGACGTTTTCACCGGCGTATGCGTTCATGCGCCGGACGGACGAACCGCCAGTCGCGTCAATCATTCACGCGTTACGCTCAAACGCCTGTCCGCCTTTGAACTCGACACGTATTGCGCATCTGGCGATTGGAGCGGGAAGGCGGGCGGCTATGCGATCCAGGGCATAGCGGCGGCTTTCGTCACCGAGCTGACGGGGTCTTACTCGTCGGTGGTCGGTCTGCCCTTGTATGAGACCGTCGCGTTGCTTGAAGGCCTGGGCTTTCCGCCAGCCGCACGCTGGACGAAGCAAGCATGAAAGCGGTTCTGCTGATCGATGAGGCGGTCGGCGAAACACGGCGGCTGCTTGTCGACGAGACGGGCGCGCCATTTCGTCTGGACGTCAGACGTGTTCCGCAGCTCGACGCCTCGCCGCGCCTGGGGGACGTTTGGGCGGGACGCGTCGCGTCGTCTCTGCCGGGCAAGGCAGGCTGGTTCGTTGAACTGGGTTCGGGACCGGCCGGTGTGCTGTCGGTCCGCAAGGGCGCGTCATTCCATGAGGGTGAGCGGGTGACGGTGGCCATTCGCGCCGAAGCATGGGCCGGCAAGGGGCCTCTGCTGACGCTTGCATCCGTGCCTGCCAGCGCCGCGACCGGCGATCTCGGGCGTATTCGAGTCTCTGAAACTGATCCCTTCTTGAAGGGCATAAGCGTCGTTGAAACCGAGACCGGCGTTTCGGCGCGGCAGCAGATCGACGCGGCCATCGAGGAAGCGCTCCAGCGGGTGACGCCCTTGCCCGGCGGCGGCGACATCGCGATCGAGCGGAGCAGGGCGCTGACGGCGATCGACATCGACGCGGGGAGCCGGACCGGCGCGCATGGAAGCCGCTTTGCGGAAGAGTTGAACCGGGCCGGCGCGGCGGCGGCCGCCCGCCAGATTTCGCTGCGCGCGTTGGGCGGTCTCGCGGTCGTGGATTTCCTGGCCATGCCGGCGGCGGACGCCCGGAAAGGCGTCCTAGAACATTTCCGGAAAGCGCTCGACCGCTTTCTGGAAGTGCGCGCCGACGTCCTCGGCATATCGCGTTTCGGCCTGTGCGAGCTGTCGATCCCGCGTGGGCGTGCGCCGCTCTCCGAGGCGCTCGGAGGCGCCGGTCAGGGCGAGCGTCAGGCGCTGGATCTGGATACGAATGATCGAGAGCGAAGGTGTCGCCAATCGTGGCGCGCGGCTGCGTGCGCGCGCGCCTGTCGCGGCGCTTGAGTGGTTGAACGCAACGCCGTTTGATTGGGGCGCGGCCCTGGCGGCGCGCATCGGGCATCGCTGGTCTCTGGAGCCAGCGGATGCGGAATGCGCCCGCCCTGAAGTCTGGAGCGAAAGATGAGCACCGAGACCTGTCCGATCTGCGGAAAACCGGCGGACGCCAAATACAAGCCGTTCTGCTCCAAGCGGTGCGCGGACGTCGATCTCTCGCGCTGGCTCAAGGGAAGCTATGCGATCCCCGGAGAGCCGGCGGAAAATGCCGGGGATGGCGCGCCCTGGCGCGGGGACGGCGATCAAGAAGACTGAATTTGCTCGTCAATTGGCGGATGGACACGGCCGGTTTGGGCGAATATACAACGCCCCTCGCCGATTGGCGGGGATGCCCAGGTAGCTCAGTTGGTAGAGCAGCGGATTGAAAATCCGCGTGTCGGCGGTTCAATTCCGTCCCTGGGCACCATTTCCCTGCCTCGAGTTATCTCCCGAAAAGCAGCTTGTTCGCGGCCTCGCTTCCGGCGCCGCTTCAGAGACTGGCGAGATTGAGCACGCCCGAGCGTTCCACCGCCCAGTAGGCCCCGACGCATGCGATCGCGACCGCGACCGGGATAACCACCGCCATCCGGTAGAGGTTCGCCAGTTTGAAGGCGCCGAGGATGCGCTTCACGCCGAAGGCCACGAGGCCCGTGATCGCAAGAACCGTCAGCTGACCGAGTTCGACGCCGACATTGAAGCCGCCGAGCGCAATGGCGAAGTCCGCGCCTTCTAGATAGCCGACCATCTGCGAGGCGAAGCCCAGTCCGTGCAGCAGTCCGAACAGGAAGATCAGCAGCAGGCGCCAGCGGCCCTTGCCGCGATCGAAAATCGCATCGAGCGCCATAGCCGAGATCGACAAGGCGATCGCCGGTTCCACGATCCAGCCCGGTACGCTGACCAGACCGGCGGATGCGAGGCCCAGCGTCAGCGTGTGGGCGAGGGTGAAGAAGGTCACCTGGATCAGCAGCCCCTGCCACCGCCGGGCGGTGAGGAAGAGCGCGATAATGAACAGGATATGGTCCAGCCCCCACGGAATAATGTGCTGGAAACCCAGCCGTATGAATTCAAGAAGGTTGTCCAGCCACATGTCCCGATCTCCGGCAGCGGCGGCAAGCTATACGGTGCGGGACGGCTGGCAAGGAGACCAAATGGCCAGCGGGCGACCGTACGCCCGACCTTTGCGGGACATTCCGGTGTGTGGAGGACATGTGGCGGATGGGGAGGGATTCGAACCCCCGGTGAGCGCAAACCCACGGCGGTTTTCAAGACCGCTGCCTTAAACCACTCGGCCACCCATCCAGCCGGAATCGCCCGGGGTCGGCCCGGAGCGCCTCCTTAAACCACGTCCGGCCCCGGGGAAACGTGCGCCGGGCAAGTTTTCTTGCCGCCAAATGCGCTCACGCGGGAGGGAACGCGCCGCCATGCAGGCGCGCCGGCGTGTTTTTCGTAAACGGCGATCGGTGCGATTTTCGACGAGCTTGGCGAAAGCTCGCGCCGGATCATCGCGCAACCGGGCGTCGCTATGGTTAGCGAAAGGTGACCGGCCGGCATTTGCGAGCGCGCGCTAACCAAGATGGAGATCGTGCGGAATTCGCTAAAAATCATCCGAACCCGTTTTACCGAACCCCAAAGAGAGGCTGTCTATGGTCAGCCTGTCTCCGCCAGAAGAGCGGACCGCCGCCGTCTTCCTCTCCAGACCGGCTGCGGAATACCAGAAGGATGATGGTGATGCAGTTTGCACGCTGGACGCGCACGGCCGCGTCGACGCGCAGGTCTCTCCAGTTTGTCGCCCTCTCGGTGCTGGCGGCCACGGCGGCCTTCGGCGCCCAGGCGCAGACCGCCCAAGGCGGGGCAGGGGGCGGCGCGCCCATCGTCTACGCTTCTGGCATCGGCTCCAGCTACGGGACCTTTCTGCCGTCACGTACGCCGCTGCCGACGCGCGGCGCGAACCTTCCGTCCGTCGCGCCGGTGGGGCCTGGCTGGGCGACGCCCGTCGCCGGCGCTCCCTACCAGATCCAGGGCAAGTGGTTCGTTCCGGCTTACGAGCCTGAATATAACGAAGTCGGGATCGCCTCGTGGTACGGGCCGAATTTCCACGGCAAGAAGACCGCCGTGGGCGAAGTCTACGATCAGCATGCGCTGACGGCCGCCCACCCGACATTGCCCATTCCCTCGACTGTGCGCGTCACCAATCTCGAGAACGGACGTTCGGTGCTGGTGCGCGTGAACGATCGCGGACCTTATGTCGACGATCGCCTCATCGATCTGTCGCGCGGCGCCGCCGAGGCGCTGGACATGGTCGCCAAAGGTACGGCGCGCGTGCGCGTCGAATATGCCGGTCCCGCCCCTGCGCAGGCCAACACCGTGCCGACCGAACAGATGCTGGCTTCGGCCAATGGCGTGCGTTCCGGCGGCGTTGAGCTGGGTCCGATCGATCCGGTCGCGCCGCAGCCGGTGCGCGTGTCGATGCAGGTCGAGTCCGCGCCGCTCGCGCCCGTCTCGGCGGATTCGGCGTTCAAGCCCGTCTACGCGTCCGAAAGCCCGGCCTCCGGCTATGCCCCTCAGGTGATCCCGCCTTCGGGCCAGTCCGCCCGCGTTTCACCGGTCGCGCAGCCTGCGGTTGACGGCGCCTACCGGCTCCAGGTCGGCGCGTTCTCGGATCTTCGCAACGCCCGCAAACGGGCCTCCGAAGTCGGCTCCGTCGGCGCCGCGAGCGTCGTGGCGGCCGAAGTCAACGGCGTGCAACTCTATCGTGTCATGCTCGGGCCGTGGAACGATCGTGCGGCCGCCGAACAGGCCAAGGCGCGTCTTGCGGCCTCCGGCGCCGACGCGCTTCTGGTCACTTCGCGCTAGCAGGCCGCCGACCGCCCCTGATGGGGTGCACAAGTCGCGGTTATCGCGGTTGACGGCCCCATGCGAACCGCCTTCATGTGGTCAGGTTCGTGAGGGAGCCTTGGCCCATGCGTGTCTTGAAAATGTTATCCACAGTCGCGTTGGCGGGCGCTTTGGCCCTGTCGGCGCATGCCCAGACGCCGGCGCCGGACACCGGCGGCAGCGCCGCCGAGCAGTTGGCGGCCGATCCGCTGAACACCAGCGCGCCCTACGCCTTCATAATGGATGGCGATAGCGGTCAGACACTTTACTGCAAGTCCTGCGAGACGCCGGTCGTCCCCGCCTCGATGTCGAAGCTGATGGTGTATTACCTTGTCTTCGAGCGGATAAAGGAAGGCCGCCTCAAGCTTAGCGACGAATTCAAGGTCAGCGAGCACGCCTGGCGGACCGGGGGCGCCGGAACCGAGGGTTCGACGATGTTCCTCGAGCTGGGCTCGAAAGTCAGCGTCGAGAACCTGCTTCGCGGCGCGATCATCCAGTCGGGCAACGACGCCTGTATCGTGCTGGCCGAAGGCATCGCCGGCAGCGAGGAAGCGTTCGCGCGCGAGATGACCGCGCGGGCCGCGGCGCTCGGCATGAAGAACTCGCACTTCGCCAACGTCACGGGTCTCGACGATCCGGGCCAACGCATGAGCGTCGCGGACATCGGGCGCATCGGCTACCACCTGATCAAGGACTTCCCGGAATTCTATCCGATGTTCTCCGAGCGCGAGTTCACCTGGAACGGCATCCGTCAGCCCAACCGCAACCCGTTGCTGCGGGAGATGGACGGCGCCGACGGGATCAAGACCGGCCACCTGTCCGTCTCCGGATTCGGGCTGGTCGGTTCGGCGGTCCGTGACGGCAAACGTCGCATCATCGTGCTTCAAGGACTGGGCAGCGAAAGCGAGCGCCGCAAGGAAGGACCGCGCGTGATGCGCGCCGCGTTCAACGACTTCCGGTCCGAGGAAGTTGTCGCTCCCGGCGCCCAGGTGGCCACCGCCGATGTCTGGCTTGGCGAAGAGAAGTCGGTGCCGCTGGTCGTCGCCGATGGCGTGACGATCGGCGCGCATATCGATGCGCTGAAGTCCGCACGTTCAATCGTCCACTACAAGGGGCCGCTCTACGCGCCGGTGAAGAAAGGCGATGTCGTCGGCGAGTTGGTCGTGACCATCGCGGGCGCCGAGCCGGTGACGGTTCCGGTCACGGCCGGGGCGGACGTCAGCAAGCTCGGTCTTGTCGGGCGCGCCATGGTTGGGCTGCGAGGGGAGTAAGCGTGGCGCCTGGCCGCTTCATATCGCTTGAAGGAGGGGAAGGCGCCGGCAAGTCCACCCTTGCGGCCGCGCTGGCCGGCGCGCTGGAGGCTGACGGCAAGACAGTCCTGTTGACGCGCGAACCCGGCGGCACGCCCTCGGCCGAACAGGTGCGTGAGCTGCTGCTCAATCCGCCGAACGGCGATGCGTGGACGCCCATGGCGGAAGTGCTGTTGTTCTACGCCGCGCGTGTCGACCATCTTGAGCGGTTGATCCGGCCGCGTCTCGCGGTAGGCGACTGGGTTATCTGCGACCGCTTTTCGGATTCGACCATGGCCTATCAAACGGCGTCCGATCCAAAGATCGGTCCGTTCATCACCGCGCTTGAAAAGCTGTGCGTGCCGCCCACGCGCCCAGAGCTGACAATCGTCCTGGACGTCTCGCCGGAAGTCTCGCGCGATCGCATGGCGGCTCGCGGCCGCGCCGCCGACGCGATCGAGTTGCGCGGGCCAGAGTTTCACGCCCGCGTTCGCGAGGCGTTTCTGGAGATCGCGCGCAACGAACCGGAACGCTGTATCGTGCTGGACGCGGCCGGGTCTCCCGAAGCGCTCCTGAAGCAAAGCCTGGGCGCGATCGCCGAGCGGTTGAGCGAAGCCGCATGAGCCAGATCGCGCCAGAGGAGCTGGGCCCGGTTGTCGGTCAGGTGCATGCCCGCGGCGAATGGCTCGCCGCCGTCGCATCCGGGCGCATCCATCATGCCTGGTTGCTGCGCGGACCGCGCGGCGTCGGCAAGAGCCGGATGGCGCTGCAGATCGCGGCGCACCTGTTGTCCGGCGCGGGCGCGGACTCCAGTCTGGCGGAGACGTCCGAAGGCCCGGTCGGGCGCATGATCGCGGCGGGAAGCCATCCTGACTTCCGGATTATCCGTCGACCCGTCGACGACAAGGGCAAGATGAAATCGGAGATCCCGGTCGACAGCGTTCGCTCGCTGGAGTCGTTCTTCTCGCTTCGGCCGGCGCTTGGCGGTTGGCGCGTCGCGATTGTGGATGCGGTCGACGAACTCAACCGCAACGGCGCCAACGCAATTCTCAAAACCCTTGAGGAGCCGCCGGCGCGCAGCGTGCTTCTGCTCGTCTCGCATGGCGAACAGGCTGTTCTGCCGACCATCCGCAGCCGTTGCCGGATGCTGAAGTTCGATCCGCTGTCGCGAAGCGAGTCGATTGATGCGCTCAAGTCCGCCGGCGTACCGGAGGATCGCGCGCGTCATGTCGTGGATCTGGCGCCCGGCAGGCCCGGCGCCGGATTGGCTCTGGAAGGCGCAGACGCATCGGCAGCGCGGGCTGCGATCGAACGGTTGTTGCCGTCGCTTGGCGCTGCGGATGCGCGCTCCTTTCATTCGGCGCTGATGGCGGCGAGCAAGTCCGATGCGGCGTTCGCGGCCGCCTTTGAGACTCTGCGCGCCGGATTGGAGGATCGCGCCAGACGTGAGCGCGATCCGGTGCTCGCCGGCGCCTTGGCGGAAGCGGCGCTGGAGGTCGTTCGCTGCGCAACGGAAGCCGCCGCGCTCAATCAGGATCGAGCACAGGCGCTCGCTGAAGCTCTGGGTCGCCTGCGCGAGCGGACAGCGCACCTCGCCGCCGCCGGGAGCGCGTAGCGATGTTGTTCGACACGCATGTGAACCTGCACGCCGAGCAGTTCGCGGAAGACCTCGAAGCCGTGCTGCAGCGTGCGCGCGCGGCCGGCGTGACGCGTTTCGTTTCGATCTGCGACCGCCTCGATCGTTATGATGCGGTGCGCGCGATCGCGGAGGCCAATCCAGACATCTGGTGCAGCGTCGGCGTCCATCCGCACTACGCGAAGGACTTTCCGGATCTGGCGGTGCGGACGCTGGTCGATGAAGCGCGCTGGCCGAAGGTTTGCGGCGTCGGCGAAACCGGTCTCGACCAGCACTATGGCTACAGCCCGATCGACGATCAGGTCCGCAGCTTCCTCACGCACGTCGCGGCCGCGCGGGAGACCGGTCTGCCGATCATCATTCACACACGCGAAGCCGACGACCTCACGGGCGATCTGCTGGAGCGTGAAAGCGCCGCCGGAGCGTTCCCGATCCTCATGCACTGCTACACCGGCGGCGAACGTCTTGCGCAACGTGCGCGCGATCTGGGCGCCTGGTTCTCGGTTTCGGGCATCCTGTCCTTCAAGAGCGCGCAAGAGGTTCGCGACGTGATTTCGATCTTGCCGCGCGACCGCGTCATTCTCGAAACTGATTGTCCGTATCTCGCGCCGATCCCGCATCGCGGTCGCCGCAATGAGCCAGCCTACCTGCCGGACGTGTGTGCGGCGCTGGCGAAACTGTGGGATGCTCCGGTCGAGGACGTCGCGCGCCAGACCACGGCGAACGCGCTTGAACTGTTCCGGCGAGTGACATGAGCATTGTCAGACGGCAGATACGAATTCTCGGTTGCGGCTCGTCAGGCGGCGTGCCGCGCATCGGCGGCGACTGGGGCGCTTGCGATCCGGCCAATCCGCTGAACCGCAGGTCGCGGTGTTCGATTCTTATCCGGCAATGGAGCGAGGGCTCTGACGAGCCGACGCAGATCCTCGTCGACACCTCGCCGGACATTCGCCACCAGCTTCTCGATGCGGGCGTGAAGCGGCTCGACGCCGTGTTCATGACCCACCGCCACGCCGACCAGACCCACGGCATGGACGACCTTCGCGCGCTGGTCCTGGTCCAGCGCTCGCTGATGCCGGTCTATATGGACGACTCGACCGCCGACGATCTCAGGGCGCGCTTTGGCTACTGCTTCACCGGCGCCAGCGCCTATCCGCCGATCCTCGAGTTGAGGCGGGAACTGGCGCCGGGCAGGGAGATTGTGCTCGGCGAAGGCGGACCCGGCGGCGCCGTGAAGCTGACGCCGCTTCTGCTGGACCACGGCACGATCAGTTCGCTGGGCCTCCGGCTCGGCGCATTTGGTTACTGCAACGACGTCGTTCGTATACCCGAGGAAACCCTCGGCAAGCTCCACGGCCTCGACATGCTGGTCGTCGATGCGCTGCGTGACCGGCCGCACCCGACGCACGCCAATGTCGATCAGGCGCTGGCCTGGATCGAGGCTCTCAAGCCGCGGCGGGCCGTGCTGACCAATCTGCACACCGATCTGGACTATGAGGCGCTCAGGGGCAGGCTGCCGGCCAATGTCGAGCCGGCGTTTGATGGCATGGAGTTCGACGTGCCGGTCTAGGCGTTCTGGGCCGGTTTGGCGCCGCCTCGCCGGCGATTATTCGGATTGCGGGCCTAACGGCCTGATTTCAACGTAAGTCTTGTTTCCCATAATGTTGATTATGCGACTTGCGTATTGAGGAGAGACGATGGCTGACCCGACCGGCAAGACCGCCAGCGGCCAGGACAACGAGGCCGAAGACACGCCTTCCTCGACCGAAGGCGGCGCCCTCCCCCCCGGCTTGAGCCCCTTCGAGCAGTTGGTGGAGCTGATGGCGCGGCTGCGGTCGCCGGGCTCCGGCTGTCCGTGGGACATCGAGCAGACCTTCGAGACGATTGCGCCATACACGATCGAGGAAGCCTACGAGGTCGCAGACGCGATCGAGCGGAAGGATATGGTGCTGCTCAAGGAGGAGCTTGGCGATCTGCTGTTCCAGTCGGTGTTTCACGCGCGGATGGCCGAGGAGCTCGGGGCGTTCGACATCGAGGATGTCGTGCGCGGTCTGGTGACCAAGATGGTCGACCGGCATCCGCATGTGTTTGGCGGGCGCCGTGTCGCCGACGCGGAGGCGCAAACCGAGGCGTGGGAGGTCATGAAGGCGCGTGAGCGGGAAAAGAAGGCTGGAGACGGTCCGGCGAGCGCGCTGGACGGTGTGGCCCTGGCTCTGCCGGCTTTGTTGCGCGCCGAGAAGCTGACAAAGCGGGCGGCTCGGGTCGGGTTCGACTGGCCGGGTCCGAACGAGGTCCTCGACAAGCTCGACGAGGAAGTGGGCGAGTTGCGTGAGGCGCTGGACGCGCCGGAGCGGGGCGAGGCGCATATCGAGGAGGAGTTGGGCGACATACTGTTCGTTTGCGCCAACCTTTGTCGAAAGGCGGGCGCCGATCCGGAACAGGCGCTTCGCAAGGCCAACGCAAAGTTCCAGAAACGATTTTCGGGTATGGAGGCTCTGGCCCGCGCGCGTGGCGTGGAGTTCGGATCGCTCGATCTGGCTCAACAGGAAGAGCTGTGGACGGCGGTCAAGCGCGCCGAGCGCGCAGGCGCTTCCGGGTCGTGATCCTGAAGCTGACCGCCCAGCGTCAGCTGGACGCTTCCTGAGGCGGCGTGCGCACCGCTGTAAACCGGTTGGCGTCCCGATCGCTCATCAAAACCTGAATTTCAACATTGGCGTCGTCGACCATGCGTTCGGCGACGACTTCGCAATTGGCGTGCAGCCAGGCGCGCGCGCGGCCGTCGGTCGCTGGAAGCGTAATGGTGCGGGCCGTGCGGGAACTGAACAGCGCATGGTCGATGGCGTCGAGCAGCGCATCGACACCCTCGCCCGTCGCGGCCGACAGGATCTTTGCGGGCGGCGTGACCTGGCTGGCGCGCGTCTCCATAAGGGCGCGGCTCGCCGGCGCCAGCGCGTCCGCCTTGTTCCAGACTTCGAGGACAGGCGGCAGAGCGATTTCAGATTCGGCGCTGATCTGATCGAGAATGTCGTCGACGTCTCGCGCCTGATCCTCGGTGTCGGGATGCGAGATGTCCCGTACGTGCAGCAGCAGATCCGCCTCCATCGCTTCTTCCAGCGTTGCGCGGAACGCGGCGACGAGGTGCGTCGGCAGATCGGTGATGAATCCCACCGTGTCGATCAGCACGATGCGCCGGCCGGAGGCGGCTTCGATTTCGCGGGCGGTCGGATCGAGCGTCGCGAACGGCATGTCGGCCGCGAGCACGTCGGCTCGCGTCAGGCGGTTGAACAGAGTGGATTTGCCCGCGTTGGTGTAGCCGACCAGCGCAACGACCGGCGCGCCGCGCCGGGCGCGTCCGGCGCGCTGCAGGCGGCGCGTGCGGCGCACATCCTCAAGGTCGTCGCGCAGCGCCGAGATCTTGCGGTCCAGCATACGGCGGTCGGCTTCCAGCTGCGTCTCGCCGGGGCCGCCAAGGAAGCCAAAGCCGCCGCGCTGGCGTTCAAGGTGGGTCCACGTCCGCACCAGGCGGGAACGTTCGTAGAGAAGCCGTGCAAGCTCCACCTGCAAACGGCCTTCGGCCGACCGCGCGCGCAAGCCGAAGATCTCGAGGATCAGACCCGTCCGGTCGACGACCTTCAACTGAAGCGTCTGTTCGAGGTTGCGCTGCTGGATCGGGGTCAGCGCGCCGTCGACGATCAGCAGGTTCACGCCTTCGGCCTTGAGCCGCGTCGACAGGGCGTCAAGCTGACCGCCGCCGAACAGGCGCGCCGGATGCGGGTCGCGAATGTTCATGACCTCGGCGAACGCCAGGGTCACGCCCAAGGCTTCCGCGAGACCTCGGCTTTCTTCGAGACGGCTGGATGAAAGGCGGCTGCCGGCGATAACCGGAAGCACGACCGCGGCCACGTCTTCGGCAGGCGTGCGGTCGATCAGAGGTTTCGCCAATCAGTCCTCGTTTTCTTCATTCTCGAACAGGTTCACCGGCGCGTTCGGCGCGATGGTGGAGATAGCGTGCTTGTAAACCAGCTGGGGCGGACGGCCCTCGCCTTTAAGCAACACACAAAAGTTGTCGAACCACGTCACAACGCCCTGAAGTTTGACGCCATTGACCAGAAACATGGTCAGCGGCGTCCGTCCCTTGCGGACGGCGTTCAGGAAAATGTCTTGTAGATTCTGTTTCTTATCTGAGGACATGAGTCTGCAACAGCCTTCTTTGCTGAGTTGGGCCTTGCGTCCGGTTTAGCCCCATGAGCCGCGCGCAAGCAATGGGGTGCGCCTGCGAACAGGCGACGCGCCTCAAAACTGCGCGCCGGCGCCCGGATGGGCGTAAAACCGGGGCGTTTCGGTTGTCAGGAACCGCCGTCAGGAGCTGGCTTCGCGGCCGCCGCCCGTGGTCTCCACGCCTAGGGCCTTCAGCTTGCGGTGAAGCGCCGAGCGCTCCATGCCGATGAAGGCTGCGGTCCGCGACACGTTGCCGTCGAACCGCGTGATCTGCATGGACAGATATTCACGCTCGAAATGCTCGCGCGCGTCGCGCAACGACATCGAGATCATCTGCATGACGCCGCCGCCCGAGCCGTTGGAGCTGGCGTCGCTCGGAAGGTGCTGCGCGGTGATCGGACCGGGCGGTTCGCCATTGGTGAGGATCAGCAGACGCTCGACCACGTTGCGCAGCTGCCGGACGTTGCCGGGCCATTCGCTGGCCTGCAGCACCGCCATGGCGTCGTCGCTGAAGGCGCGCGCCTGAAGGCCGCTGGCGTCGGCCACGCGCCGCACGAAATAGCTCACGAGTTCGGGAATGTCC
>JAWKVD010000025.1:0-45849 GCA_041398225.1 Hyphomonadaceae bacterium
GCCCATCGGCATGGTCTCGATCAGCGTCAGGTCCATGGCGCGCCCGTGCGCAAACCGGATCAGATCCGCGATCTCGCCTTCGTTCACGCCCTTCAGCGCGACCGTGTTGAGCTTCACCTTGAGCCCAACGCGCAACGCCGCATCGATCCCTTCGAGAACCTGCTCCAGCATATCGCGCCGCGACAGCGTTTCGAACACGTCCCGCTTCAACGTATCCAGCGACACGTTGATCCGCTTCACCCCGATCGCCGAGAGATCGCCGGCATACTTCGACAACAGCGTGCCATTGGTCGTCAGAGTGAGCTCGTTCAGCCCGTTGCCCAGATGCCGGGCGAAGCGCGCCATCAGTTCCATGGCGTCCTTGCGCACCAGCGGCTCCCCGCCCGTCACCCGCAGCTTGTCGACGCCGAACGCGGCGAACTGCGTCACCAGCTCGTCCAGCTCCTCGAATGACAACACGTCCTTGCGGGGCAGGAACGTCATCCGCTCCGGCATGCAGTAGGTGCACCGCAAATCGCACCGGTCGGTGATCGACAAACGCAGATAGGTCACGCGGCGGTCGAACCCGTCGACCAGACCATGAGCCGGATTGAACGCTTCGGGCCGCCCCGACGGAGCCCCCGGCGCTCCTGCCGGTCTCGTGTTGATCAGCGTGTAGGCCATGTCTGATAGATAGCGCTATATTCGATGATGTCGAGCGCGCCTGGCGCCCTGCCGAACCTACCGCTCCAGCAATCTCGGCATCAGCTCGACCATGTTGCAGGGCTTGTGGCGGCTATCCAGCTGCCAGCGGATGATTTTGTCCCAGCCGTCCTTCACCGCCCCGTTGGAGCCCGGCAGGCAGAACACGAACGTGCCATTGGCCACCCCGGCGCAGGCCCGGCTCTGCAGGGTCGAAAGGCCGACCGACTGATAGCTGACCATGTGCCAAACCACGTTGAAACCGTCGATCTCCTTGTCGAACAACGGCCGCAACGCTTCCGGCGTCACGTCGCGACCCGTGATCCCCGTACCGCCGGTCGTTACCACAGCGTCGACCGCCGGATCGGCGATCCATCCGCGCATAACAGACCGAATGGCGCTCACCTCGTCTGGAACGATCACCTTCCCCGCCACTTCGTGGCCGGCTTCCTTCACCCGTTCCGCCAGAAGATGCCCCGACGTGTCGGTTTCTTCCGTTCGGGTGTCTGAAACCGTCATCACGCAAATGCGCACGGGCGTGAACGCAACGTCCTCGGCCATCCTGCCGCCGGGCGCGGGCAGAGGCGGCGTAACGGGTGCGGACATGAAATCCTCCATCGGGGCCTTGAACGTTCAGAGCCGAAACCCGCTCCAAGCGCAAGCTTGGCTTGGGGCTTCTTGACTTTCCCGTTCGCGATCCAACATTCGAAGCATGATGCAACAGGCCCTCACGCGCGACCATTTTCAGGTGTGCCCCATCGCGGGAGCATAGCCCTCGGCCAGGAGCATCGCGCGCCGGCCGAGGGCCGGCGAAGCTCTTAGCCCGCTAAAGCGGAGCCCAGCGCGAACAATCCCCTTCCCCAAAGCCCGCCGCAGCAACTGCGCGCGGTATTCAATCGAGTTACGACAATGTCCCAGGACTTTCAGAAACCGTCCATCGCCATCCCCGAATCCGACCACGAGCGCCTCGCCGCGCTCGCGGACGTGCTTGCCCGCCGCAATGCGGATCTCGCGGACCAGCTCTTCACCGAACTTGAGCGCGCCGAGATTCTGCCCGCCGGCGCGACCCGCGATGTCGTCCGCATGGGCTCGACGCTCGACTACCGCACCGCATCCGGCGAAGTGCGAACCGCCACGCTCGTCTTTCCGGGAGACGAAGATATCGCGCAGGGCAGGATTTCGGTGCTGACGCCGATTGGCGTCGCGCTGATCGGGCTGGCCGTCGGCGACAACATGGAATGGCGCACGCCCGACGGTCGTACCCAGAGCCTGACCGTTACACGCATCGCGCCGGCGCGTGCGACCGAGGCCGTCTAGCTCTGCTCCCAGCGCTTTCGGGCCGCGCGATCCTCTTCGCGCGGCTCGATCCACTCTGCGGCCCCGCTCGCGCGATGCTCTTTTTTCCAGAAGGGCGCTTCGGTCTTCAGGCGGTCCATCAGATAATCGACGCACTGCAGGGCTTCGCGGCGATGGCGCGACAGCGCCGCCACCAGCACGATCGGCTCGCCGGGGTCCATCCGTCCATAACGATGAATCACCAGCGTATCGAGCACATCGAACCGGCTGCGCGCATCTTCCTCGATGCGCTCGATCTGCACTTCGGTGAACCCCGGATAGTGTTCCAGCTCGAGCGCGCTCACACCGGCTCCGGAAGCCAGGTCACGCACCGATCCCACAAACGTCGCCAGCGCACCGGCGTCGCTGCGGCCAGCCGCGAAGTCCGCCGACTCGTCGAACGGATCGAAAGCTTCTTCCTGAACACGTATCATGCGCACAGCTTCTAGGGGCGCCCGCGAGCGGCGCCAATCCACTCAATGGACGCCTCTCCCGACAAGGCTTCAAATCTTGGCGACGGACACGAGAGCCTGCGCTGGCGACCAAATTTTGGCCGTCCGCCACCCAAACAGGTTTCGGGGACCGCACATCCCTTGAACGTCACGACCGCCATCTACTCGGCCGACTTCACCACGGGTTTGGAGACGCCGCCGCGCTGCACCTGGCTGACGTCCCGCACGGCTCCGCGGGCGGCGCTGGTGGTCAGCGCCGCATAGGCCTGCAATGCCGGCGACACCTTGCGCGGACGCTTGGGCGGTTGCCACGCCGCAGGCCCCTTCGCCTCCATCTCAGCGCGCCGCCGCGCCATCTCCTCATCGGAAATCGCCAGACGGATCGTGCGCGCCGGGATATCGATCTCGATCGGATCGCCTTCCTGAACCAGCGCAATGGCGCCGCCTTCAGCCGCCTCGGGCGATGCGTGACCAATCGAAAGCCCAGAAGTGCCGCCGGAGAACCGGCCGTCGGTGATCAACGCGCACGCTTTGCCCAAGCCCTTCGATTTCAGATAGCTGGTCGGATACAGCATCTCCTGCATGCCCGGTCCGCCCTTGGGACCCTCATAGCGGATGACCACCACATCTCCGGCTTTCACCAGCCCTCCAAGAATGCCCGCCACCGCCGCATCCTGGCTCTCATAAACCCGCGCCGGCCCCGTGAACTTCAGAATGCTGTCGTCGACTCCGGCCGTTTTCACGATGCATCCGTGCTCGGCCAGATTGCCGAACAGAACCGCAAGTCCGCCATCCTTGGAGAAGGCGTGCTCGACATCGCGGATCACCCCGCCCTCGCGATCCAGATCGAGCGCCTTCCATCGGTTGTCCTGACTGAAGGCCACCTGCGTCGGCACGCCGCCGGGCGCTGCGCGGAAGAAAGTCTCCACCGCCTCATCGCGGGTGCGACAGACATCCCATTTGTCCAGCGCATCCTTCAGCGTCGCGCTGTGAACCGTCGGCACATCGGTGTTCAGCAACCCGCCACGATCCAACTCGCCGAGGATAGCCATCACGCCGCCCGCCCGGTGCACGTCCTCCATGTGAACGTCCGCCTTGGCCGGAGCGACCTTGCAGATGCACGGCGCCTTGCGGGAAAGCCGGTCGATGTCGGCCATTGTGAAATCGACGCCCGCCTCCTGCGCAGCCGCCAAAAGGTGCAGCACCGTATTGGTCGAGCCGCCCATGGCGATGTCCAGCGTCATCGCGTTCTCGAACGCCGCAAACGAGGCGACCGACCGCGGCAGCACGCTGGCGTCATCCTCCTCGTAGAAGCGCTTCGCCAGCGACACGGCCAGACGGCCGGCTTCAGGAACAGGCGCTTGCGGTCGCCGTGCGTCGCCAGCGTCGAACCATTGCCCGGCAAGGACAAACCCAACGCCTCCGTCAGGCAGCTTCATCGATGTTCGCCGTGAACATGCCCGAGCAGGATCCGCATGTCGGACAGGCGGAGCGCTCGATCACCTTCACATCCTCGTCGCTCACCTTGCTGTCGGCGGCGGCGACCATGGCGTCGATCAGATCGAGCGCGACTTCCTTGCCCTGAAGAACGACCTTGCCGGCCTCCATCGGGCCGCCCGACACAAACACTGTCGGAATGTTGAGACGCAGCGCCGCCATCAACATGCCGGGCGTGATCTTGTCGCAATTCGAGATACAGACCAGCGCATCGGCGCAATGCGCATTGACCATGTATTCGACGCTGTCCGCGATCAGCTCGCGAGACGGCAGCGAGTACAGCATGCCGTCATGCCCCATCGCGATGCCGTCATCGACCGCGATGGTGTTGAACTCTTTCGCGACGCCGCCCGCATCCTCGATCTCGCGCGCCACAAGCTGTCCGAGATCCTTCAAATGGACATGGCCCGGAACGAATTGCGTGAACGAGTTGGCGATCGCGATGATCGGCTTTCCAAAATCGCTGTCCTTCATGCCGGTCGCGCGCCAGAGGCCGCGCGCGCCCGCCATGTTGCGGCCGTGAGTGGTGGTGCGGGAGCGATACTGCGGCATGGTTTGTTCCTGCGTTTTCGCGCCAAATAGCAGAGAAAGCCCGTCTGTCGAAACCGGTCGTCGACCCGGCGGTTCGACCGGTTACGGAAACTTGCCCCGGAAATAGGCCCAACCGAACGGCGCGACCGTAATACGCGGGCTTCCGGGAACGGAATTTCCGGCATTTCCGCCATCGGTGAGAGTCATATACCCCCACATCGGGCGGTCCACTTCCAGCGGCTGATCGCCGAAGTTGAACGCCATCTGCACGCGCTGGCCTTTCGATCTGCGCTCGATCACCAGCAGCTTGTCCCCCGCATGAACGACCTTCATCGAGCCCGCCGACAAAGCCGGACCGTCCTTGCGCAGCTCGATCATCGATCGCGTCCGCCGCAGCATCGAACCCTTTTCGCCCTCCTGAACCGAAACGGCGAGCGCCTGCTGGCGCGCATCGGTTGGCAACCAGGGCTCGGCCGACGAAAATCCCGCGTTTGGTGCGTCCGCATCCCACGGCATCGGCGTCCGGCATCCGTCGCGCCCCTTGAACGCGGGCCAACCGGCGATCCCCCACGGGTCCTGAAGCCGATCGAATGGAACCTCGCCTTCCGGCAACCCAAGCTCTTCGCCCTGATAGATGAAGATCGTGCCGCGCAAACTCATCAGCAACGCCATGAACAACGGCGCGGCCCGGTCCAGCGGAGCCCCGATCGCCTCGCCCCACCGTGTCGCGACACGCGCCACATCGTGATTGCAGAAGGCCCAGCTCGGCCATCCCTCGTCCGGCCCTTCTCCCCAGGCCGCGATGATCTCCGCGAACCGCTCGACGCCCGGCCACTCCCCGAGAAAGTCGAAAGCATAGGCCGTGTGCAGCCGCGTCGGACCGGCCGTGTACTCGGCCATCAACGGCTGCGAGCCCGGCGCCAGTTCGGCCACCATCATGCGGTCGCCATAGCTGTCGGTCAGCGCCCGCAGTTCGGAAAGAAACGCCAGCGTCTCATGCTGGTTCGAGTTGTACTGATGAACCTGCATGTCGCGCGGCAACGCCGGATCGACGCGGCCCGAAGGCGGATTGTCCCGCAGCGCCGCGTCGTGAACATAGTAGTTCGCGACATCGAGCCGAAACCCGTCCACGCCCCGCTCCAGCCAGAACTTCGCCGTGTCCAGCATCGCCGCGCGGACATCCGCATTGCGGAAGTTGAACTGCGGCTGTGTCGGCAGGAAATTGTGCAGGAAGTACTGTCGGCGCCGCGGCTCCCACGTCCATGCCGGACCGCCGAACCATGCCTGCCAGTTGTTGGGCGGCGAGCCGTCCGGCTTTGCGTCCGCCCACACAAACCAGTCCGCCTTGGCGTTCGTGCGATCCTGGCGGCTTTCCTGGAACCAGGGGTGATCCGAAGAACAGTGGGCATAGACCTGATCGATAATGACCTTGAGATCGCGCCGGTGCGCCTCGGCCACCAAAGCGTCGAAGTCCTGAAGCGTCCCGAACATCGGATCGACGCCACGATAGTCTGAAACGTCATAGCCGAAGTCCCGCATCGGCGACGTGAAGAAGGGCGACAGCCAGATCCCGTCGACGCCAAGCGACCGCACATAGGCCAGCTTGCTCTCGACGCCCTTCAGATCGCCGATCCCGTCGCCGTTCGTATCGAGAAACGAGCGCGGATAGATCTGGTAGAGCACCGCGCCCCGCCACCATTCGTGCGACATCGTCCGCTCCATTCGCCCTCGCCCGGTCGGAGCGGCACGCACCTTGCGTTTCCCCTCTCAAGCGAGCCCGTACCCGGCGTTAACTACGCCGGCCTGTCCCGAACTGGAATAGCGGACCGCCCCGGAACCGAGGAAGGCCCATGAACACGCACACAGCGCCGAAAGGAACCGCCTCGCGCGTCGAGTGGGTCGACTACTCCAAGGGTATCTGCATTCTCCTCGTGGTCCTGTTCCATACCGTCAACCACTACACGGAGGCGACAGGAAGCGCGGGCTGGATGCAGGCGGTGATCGATTTCTCGAAGCCGTTCCGCATGCCCGACTTCTTCCTCATCTCGGGTCTTTTCCTGGCGCGCACGATCAACGCGCCGCTGCGCGACTACATTGATCGCAAGGTCGTTCACTTCGCCTACTTCTACCTGCTCTGGCTCGCGATCACCTTCGCGATCACCGACTACGACGTGCTGCTGTCGGACCCGGCGCGCTGGGTCGGCATGATCGGCTGGAACATTCTCCAACCTGTCGGCACGCTGTGGTTCGTGCACATGCTCGCGGTCTTCTACCTCACCACACGTATCGTGAGGCGCGCGCCGAAATGGGCGGTCTTCCTTATCGCCGCCGCGCTTCAGATCGCGCACCAGGGCGGCTGGATCGACACGCCGTCCTACGCGCTGAACCGCGCCATGGACTACTACGTGTTCTTCTTCCTCGGTTACTGGGCGCACGGCGCCGTCTTCGCCTTCGTGGAACGCTCGCAGGCGTTCCGGCTCGCCACGATCGGCGGTCTGGCCTTGTGGGCCGCGCTCGAATGGATCCTGACCAGCAACAACATCGCAGCGCTTCCGGGCGTCGGCCTGATCCTGGGCGTCGCCGGCGCCCTGGCGGTCGCTTCGGTCGGCGGACAACTCGCCCAGCTCGAACTAGGACGCTTCCTCCGCTATTGCGGCCGCAACTCCATCGTCATCTACCTCACCTT
The DNA here is from genome assembly GCA_041398225.1 of Hyphomonadaceae bacterium. Taxonomy (GTDB): domain Bacteria; phylum Pseudomonadota; class Alphaproteobacteria; order Caulobacterales; family Hyphomonadaceae; genus JAWKVD01. The sequence goes on from JAWKVD010000025.1 coordinate 7,183, forward strand.
CTTCTTCCCGATGATGGTGCTGGTGCGCGCGCTGGCGAAAACGCAGATCGTCCCGGACGCCGGCTGGGCCTGCTTCCTGATACTGGTCGCGTCGGCCGCTTCGCCCCTCGCCTTCCACGCCCTCATCCGCAATACGCCGCTCAACCTGCTCTACGTTCGCCCCGGTTGGGCCCGCCTTGGAGCGCCCCGCGAACGCCTCACACCGGCGACCGCCTGACGCGAACATCCTGAACGCAGAAACAAGAAGCCCGCCGGATCTCCGGCGGGCTTCCGCTGTTTCAGTCGATTGTCGAACCGCTAGTGCGGCAGCTGGCTCTCCGCGCCGCCCACCTTGCGATGAAGCTCGGCGCGATACTCCGCCTCGTCGCTTTCGCTCCAGCTGATCGGCGCAAGCGGCCGCACCAGAGCGCGGGCGAGCACCTGATCGATGGTCGACACCGGAACGATGTTCAGTCCCGAGCGCACCGAGTCCGGCAGGTCCGCGAGGTCCTTCTCGTTTTCCTCGGGGATCAGCACTGTCTTGATGCCGCCCCGCAGAGCCGCGAGCAGTTTCTCCTTGAGACCGCCGATCGGCAGCACACGGCCGCGCAAGGTGATCTCGCCGGTCATGGCGACATCCTTCGCGACCGGATTGCCGGTCAGCAGCGACACGATCGCCGTGGTCATCGCGATGCCGGCGGACGGACCGTCCTTCGGCGTCGCGCCTTCCGGCACGTGGACGTGGATGTCCGTCGTGTCGAACATCGGCGGCCGGATGCCCAGCGCGACCGAACGCGACCGCACCAGGCTCTGCGCCGCAGAGATCGACTCTTTCATCACGTCACGAAGGTTGCCGGTGACCGTCATGCGGCCGCGACCCGGCATCTGCACGGCTTCGATGGTCAGCAGATCGCCGCCCACTTCCGTCCACGCCAGACCGGTGACGACGCCGACCTGATCCTCGCGATCCGCCATGCCATAGCGGAACTTCCGAACGCCCGAATAGTTCGACAGGTTTTCCGCGCTGATCGTCACCGACGGAACCTTCTTCACTTCGATCTCACGCACGGCCTTGCGGGCCAGCTTGGCGAGTTCGCGTTCGAGGCTCCGCACGCCGCTCTCGCGGGTGTAGTAGCGAACCAGGTCACGGATCGCGCTGTCCTCCACCGTCCACTCGCCTTCCTTCAGCGAGTGGTTCTCGGCGATCTTCGGCAGCAGGTGCCGCTTGGCGATCTCGACCTTCTCGTCTTCCGTGTAGCCCTCGATACGGATGATCTCCATCCGGTCGAGCAACGGTTGCGGCATGTTCAGCGAGTTGGCCGTGGTGATGAACATCACGTCCGACAGGTCGTAGTCGACCTCCAGATAGTGGTCGTTGAAGGTCGCGTTCTGCTCCGGGTCGAGCACTTCGAGAAGCGCCGACGACGGATCGCCGCGATAGTCCATGCCCAGCTTGTCGATCTCGTCGAGCAGGAACAGCGGATTGCCGCTCTTCGCCTTCTTCATCGACTGGATCACGCGTCCCGGCATCGACCCGATATAGGTCCGGCGGTGACCGCGGATCTCGGCTTCGTCCCGCACGCCGCCCAGCGACACGCGCACGAAGTCGCGTCCGGTCGCTTTCGCGATCGACTTGCCGAGCGAGGTCTTGCCGACGCCCGGAGGGCCGACGAGGCACAGGATCGGGCCGCGCACCTTCTCCGCGCGGGTTTGCACCGCGAGGTATTCGAGGATGCGTTCCTTGACCTTCTCAAGGCCGTAGTGGTCCGCGTTCAGCACATCCTCGGCGTGCTGCAGATCGCGCGTAACCGGCTTCTTCTTGCTCCAGGGCAGCGACACCAGCCAGTCGAGATAGTTGCGCACGACCGTGGACTCCGCCGACATCGGCGACATCTGCCGCAGCTTGCGCAGCTCCTGCTCCGCCTTGCCGCGAGCTTCCTCGGACATCGGCGTGTTGGCGATCTTCTCTTCCAGTTCCGCGAGTTCGTCACGCTCGTTGTCCTGGTCGCCCAGCTCGCGCTGGATCGCCTTCATCTGTTCGTTGAGGTAGTACTCGCGCTGCGTCTTCTCCATCTGACGCTTCACGCGATTGCGAATCTTCCGCTCCATCTGGAGCATGCCGATCTCGCCTTCCATCAGCGAGAACACCTTCTCCAGACGCTCGACCACATTGATCAGCTCAAGCAGCGCCTGCTTGTCTTCAAGCTTGATCGACAACTGCGCCGCGACGGCGTCCGAAAGCTGACCCGGATCGCTGATCGCGCTCACCGTGCTCACCTGTTCGGAGGGCACTTTACGGTTGAGCTTCACATAGTTCTCGAACTGCTCGACCACGGTGCGCACCAGCGCCGTGGCTTCCTCTTCTTCGCCTTCCGCTTCGTCCATCGGAGCGTACTCGGCGGAGTAGTAGTCTTCGTTGTCGAACAGGCGCACCAGGCGCGCCCGGTTCTTGCCTTCGACCAGCACTTTCACCGTGCCGTCGGGAAGCTTCAGAAGCTGCAGGATCGTGGCGACGACGCCGACGGAATAGAGGTCCTCTTCAGCCGGGTCGTCGACGCCGGCTTCACGCTGGGCCACCAGCAGGATTTCGCCTGCGCCCTTCTCCACTTCTTCGAGCGCGCGCACAGACTTGTCGCGCCCGACAAAAAGGGGCGCGACCATACGCGGGAACACGACAATGTCGCGGAGCGGCAGGACGGGAAGAACGTTCGCCATATCAGTCTCCTTGTCGTCTCGGCGACCACCCTGTTTTCGGCATGGAGGCGGAGACCAGGTCCGGCCCCTTTTTGGCGACCGGCTTGTTTGTTGTTAAGACCAAAGTGGCGCGTCCCGGGCTCTGCTTCAAGGCGGGCCCACAGCAAAGGCGGGATGCGAACAGCTTTTGAGTATTAGCCGATTCTGCTGATCGATTCGCGGTTTCCCCGCGCACGGCATGAAAACGCCGGACGTCGGCGTCCCGCCCCCCGTTTTGGGAACCATATGAGACGGCCCGCCGGGCGTGACCCCAACGACCAAAGTCGGGTTGACAGGATACGGCTTGAAAGGCGGCCAGCCGCGATCAGCGCCGGCGATCGTTGGTCCGATCAGGCGCTGCCCGCCGCTTCGCGCTTGCTGTCCGTCGAATGGACGTAAAGCGGCTTGGCCCGGCCTTCCACAACCTTCGCCATTGATCGCCACTTCGGCGATGCCCTTCGCAGGGTTGGGCAGCTCGAACATGGTGTCGAGCAGGATGCCCTCCATGATCGAGCGCAGGCCGCGCGCGCCGGTCTTGCGCTGGATCGCGCGCCGGGCGACCGCCAGAAGCGCATCGTCCGTAAAGGTCAGCCGCACATTCTCCATCTCGAACAGGCGCTGATACTGGCGCAGCAGCGCGTTCTTCGGCTCGGTCAGAATGCTGACCAGGGCCGCTTCGTCGAGATCCTCAAGCGTGGCGATAACCGGCAGACGGCCGATGAATTCCGGGATCAGGCCGAACTTCACCAGATCCTCGGGCTCGACCTCTTCCAGCACCTTGCCGGTGCGGCGTTCGTCCGGATCGACCACATTGGCGCCGAAACCGATCGACGTGCCGCGACCGCGGTCCGAGATGACTTTCTCAAGCCCGGCGAACGCGCCGCCGCAGATGAACAGCATGTTCGTGGTGTCGACCTGCAGGAATTCCTGCTGCGGGTGCTTGCGTCCGCCCTGCGGGGGAACGCTGGCGACCGTGCCTTCCATGATCTTCAGAAGCGCCTGCTGAACGCCCTCGCCCGACACGTCGCGGGTGATCGAGGGGTTGTCCGACTTGCGCGAAATCTTGTCGATCTCGTCGATATAGACGATCCCGCGCTGCGCCCGCTCGACATTGTAGTCCGAGGCCTGAAGCAGCTTCAGAATGATGTTCTCGACGTCCTCGCCGACATATCCGGCCTCGGTCAGCGTCGTCGCATCCGCCATGGTGAACGGCACGTCGATGATGCGCGCCAGGGTCTGCGCCAGCAGCGTCTTGCCGCAGCCGGTCGGGCCGATCAGCAGAATGTTGGACTTGGCCAGCTCAACGTCGGCGCTCTTGGCCGCGTGGTTGATGCGTTTGTAGTGGTTGTGGACCGCAACGGCCAGGATCCGCTTCGCCTTGGGCTGGCCGATCACATAGTCGTCGAGAACGTCGCAGATCTCTTGCGGGGTGGGCACCCCGCCATCCCGGGACTTGGCCAGCGAGGTCTTTGATTCCTCGCGGATAATGTCCATGCAGAGTTCGACGCATTCATCGCAGATGAAGACCGTCGGCCCAGCGATGAGTTTTTTGACCTCGTGCTGGCTCTTCCCGCAGAACGAGCAGTACAGGGTGTTTTTGCTGTCACCGCCTGTGGAGTTCTTGTTCATCTGGTCCTCGATACGCCCGCCGGCACGTCCCGGCGCGGCTGGGCACGCCCAGCGTGAACCCCAAACCTAATATTCCAATCGTTTCCGAGAGGTTCAAGGCTCAATAATTCGAACACAGCAAGTGTGGCGCCGCAAGCAGCAATGCTGTGCAAAAAACAAGGCTATTGCGGGGCCGATGCCCGCTTTTCGTAAACCTGATCAAGGATTCCGAAGGTTTTGGCCTCATCCGCCGTCATGAACGAATCGCGATCGAGGGTCTTTTCGACCGTCGCTAGGTCCTGACCGGTGTGCCGGACATAGATCTCGTTAAGCCGCCGTTTGACCTCCAGCATGTCTTCCGCATGCCGCTCGATATCGGTGGCGACGCCACGGAAAGCGCCGGACGGCTGGTGAACCATGATCCGCGAATTCGGGGTGGCGAAGCGCATCCCCTTCTCGCCGGCGGCAAGCAGGAGCGAACCCATGGACGCCGCCATGCCGATGCAGGCCGTGGAAACCGGGCTGCGGATATATTGCATGGTGTCGTAGATCGCGAGGCCGGAATGGACGTGGCCGCCCGGCGAGTTGATGTACATCGCGATCTCTTTCTTGGGGTTCTCGGACTCCAGATAGAGAAGCTGGGCGGTCACGAACGTCGCCATGACGTCGTCGATTCCCCCCGTCACGAAGATGATCCGGTCTTTCAGGAGCCGCGAGAAGATGTCCCACTGCTTCTCGCCACGGCTGGACTGTTCCCAGACCAAGGGTATCGAGATCATCAGGCGCTGGATGGGATCTCTCCATTAACGGCCTTCGCGACCGGACGGCCGCATTTCAAATCACTGGCTGCCTTATATCCGCACGCCTGCGCGTCCGTGCAAGCCTCCCAGGCCGACGGCGGGCGGGATCGCAGCCCGAATACTGAAGCATGTCACACAACAAGGTGTTCACAGGCGAGCCGAACCCGCCTGCGCCGGCCGCGCGAGCTATTCCGCTTCGGCGGCGGCCATCAGCTCTTCGCGGGTCACCGACTTGTCGGTCACCTTGGCGCGCTCGAGAATGTGGTCGACCACTTTCTCCTCGAAGATCGGCGCGCGCAGCTGAGCCAGCGCGTCCGGACGCTTGGAGTAGAAGTCGATGACCGCCTGCTCCTGCCCCGGGAAGCGCTGGGCTTCCTGGCGCAGCGCGCGAGCCAGCTCGTCGTTGGAGATCTGGACATCCGCCGCGCGGCCGATCTCGGCCAGCACGAGACCGAGGCGCACCCGGCGCTCGGCGATCTTGCGGTATTCGGCCCGAAGCTCGTCTTCCGACTTCGCCTTGTCCTCGTCGGACATGCGATCGGCTTTCTTCTCTTCTTCGAGCTGCGCCCAGATCTGGTTGAACTCGGCTTCGACCATTTTCGGCGGCAGGTCGAACGTGTGCAGAGCGTCCAGCGCATCCAGCAGACGGCGCTTCACGACCTGGCGCGCGGCGAAATCGAGATCGCCGGAAAGCTGCTGCTTCACGGCGTCCTTCAGCGCATCGAGCCCTTCCAGACCCAGCGACTTCGCGAACTCGTCGTCGACGTCCGGCGTACGCGGCGCCTTCACTTCATGAACGGTGACGTCGAACACTGCGGGTTTCCCCTTGAGGTGCTCGGCCGGGTAATCTTCCGGGAAGGTGACCTTCACCTCAACCTTGTCGCCCGCCTTCGCGCCGACCAGTTGCTCCTCGAAACCGCCGATGAACCGGCCTTCGCCCAGCACCAGCGTGTGGCCTTCAGCGGAACCGCCCTCGAACGCTTCGTCGTCGATCTTGCCGACGAAATCGATCACGACCGCATCGCCGTTCTCGGCGGCGGCGCCTTCCTCCTTGGCGTCATACGCCTTGTTGGACTCGGCGATCTTCGTGAGCGACTCGTTGATCTCGTCTTCGCTCGGCTCGGCCGTCAGTCGCTCAAGCTCGATCACGGTGATGTCCGCCGGTTCGAACTCCGGCATCACTTCCACTTCCATCGAGTATTCGAGATCGGATTCGCCCGTCACCACGCTCTCGGCGTCGCTGTCCAGCTTGATCGACGGCTGCGAGGCCGGACGCAGCGAGTTGTCCTCCAGAGCCTTCGACGACGTTTCGCGGAGCACATCGTCCACGATCTCGCCCATCAGCGAACGGCCGAACATCTTCTTGATGTGAGACGCCGGCACTTTCCCGGGACGGAACCCTTTCAGGCGCACCTGCGGACGGACTTCCTCGATCTTCGCCGTCAGCTTCGCGGCCAGATCGCCCTTCGGCACGCTGACCTTGAATTCGCGCGACAGACCTTCCGATTTCGTCTCGGTGACGTTCATCAGGGAACCCCGGATAACATGAATGACGACACCCCGCAGGAGCGTGCTCCGGCAGGGCGAGGCGGCGCTTATGGCACGCGGAAAAAGCGCTGGCAATGCGCGATGCGCCCGGAAATCAGGCATTATCTGGAGCTTTCAGCGCACCGGAAAACGCCCCCGAGTGCGCCGCCGCCAGAGCCCGGCACAAGACCCGGCCCAAACCTCGCGGCCAACCTCGCCGCACAACCTGCCGGCGACGCTGCGGTCGCCCGCCCTCGCCGACCGCCCCGCATCCCAGTTGGAAACGGCCAGCGGGCGGCCAATACGCGGCCAACACACGGATTGACCGGGATCGGAATACTCGCCAAATCAGCCGCTTCCAGGCCCAAGCGGATGTGGCGGAACTGGTAGACGCACTGGATTTAGGTTCCAGCGGGGCGACCCGTGGGGGTTCGAGTCCCTCCATCCGCACCACTATACTCCCTCGCAAAGAGAGGGGCGGCCGCCGTTACGGAACTGACTTCCGGCGGTGGTAAGCCTCAAAGAAAGGCGCAGGGAGGAAACCACAATGAGCCGCATCAAACTCGACCGCCGCAGGCTGCTGGCCGCCGCCGGCTCCATGAGCCTGTTCGCCGGCTTCGCGGGCTGGCGCCCGGCCTGGGGTGCGCCGACGTTCAATGCGGACCCCTTCTCGCTCGGCGTCGCCGCTGGCGACCCGTGGCCCGACGGCTTCGTGATCTGGACCCGCCTCGCTCCCAGCCCGCTCGACGAACACGGCGGCATGCCCCAGCTCGATGTCCCCGTGCGCTGGGAAGTCGCATCGGACGAACGCTTCTCCACCATCGTGCAGTCCGGCGAGGCCGTCGCCCGGCCGGAGCTGGCCCACAGCGTTCACGTCGAGGTCGGCGGCCTCCAGCCGTCCCGCCCCTACTGGTACCGCTTTCATGTCGAGGGCGCGGACGCCAGCCGAACCGGCATGGCGCGAACCGCTCCGGCCGCCGGCGCCCTGCCCCCGCGCGTGCGCCTCGCGCTCGCCGGCTGCCAGTCCTATCCCAGCGGCTGGTACGACGCCTGGCGCCATATCAGCAACGAGCCCGACCTCGACGCGGTCTTCCACTATGGCGACTACATCTATGAGAGCGGGCATACCGGCCGCGGCGGCATCACCGACATCGCCGGCAAACCGGTCGAACGCGATCACATCGGCGACGAGATCTACACGATCGGCGACTATCGCCGCCGCTACGGCCTCTACAAGCTCGACCCCGACCTGCAGGCCGCGCACGCCGCCGCCGCCTTCATCACCTCGTTCGACGACCATGAAGTCGACAATGACTGGGCCTCCGCATGGGATCAGGACGGCACCCCGCCCGAGATTTTCGCGCTCCGCAAATACGCCGCCATGCAGGCCTGGTACGAGCACCAGCCCGTGCGCAAGTCGCAATTCCCGCGCCCCGATATCATCGCCTATCGCCGCCTCGACTACGGCAAGCTCTTCCGCATGCACGTGCTCGACACGCGCAGCTACCGCACCAACCAGATCTGCGACCCGGTCCACCCGACCGCGTGCCGAACCGGGAACACGCCGGACGAAACCATGCTCGGCCCCGACCAGGAGGCCTGGCTGTCGAAGAGTCTCGACAATGACGCGCGCTGGAACCTCATCGCCCAGCAGGTCTGGGTCATGCCCCTCGATCTCGTCGGTCGGGATGGAAACGGCGTCATCCGCAGCATGGACAAGTGGGACGGCTGCCCCGCCGCCCGCAAACGCCTTGTCAAATCGATCACCGATCGCGGCCTGAAGAACGTGGTCATCGCCTCGGGCGATGCGCACCTGCATCTCGCCGGAACGGTTCCCGCCCGCGACGATGAACGCGACGGCCCCGCCGTCGCCACCGAGTTCCTCGGCACCTCCATTTCGTCAAACGGCGATGGCGGTCCGCGAACCGCTTTCGCCAGACGCTTCCTCGATGTGGAGAACCCCAACCTCGCGCTGGCGCACGATCAGCGCGGCTACCAGACCTTCGACATCACGCCGGACGAATGGCTCACGCACATCAAGGTGCTCGAACATGTCCACGCGCCGGGCGCCCCGCTCAGCACGCTCGCGCGCTTCACGGTTCTGCCCGACCAGCCCGGACTTCACCGGGCCTGACGACGAGGCTGTTCGCGCGCCTGTCCGGCGCCCGCGCGTTACTCGCCGGGCGTCGGATCGACCAGCGTGAGCGTCAGGTGCTCGCGCGGCGCCACATAGGTGTTGAGCGCCTCGACCGTCAGGTTGAGCTTCGAGATGTCCGGCACATTCTTCACCAGCACCGTGAAGCTCGAATGAGCCTTCACCGTGAACACATGGCCTTCGTCATAGAAGCTCTCGGGGCCGGCGGTTTGCAGCATGAAGTTGATCGGGCTGTCATTGGTGAACTGAACCGGAACCACGGTCGTGTTCTTCATCGGCTGCCCGATATCGACCTTCAGCGATCCGCGCACCACCGCCTCGACGTTCTGCGGCCGCCCGATCAGGTTGTGATTGTAGACCGCGACCGTATCGCCCGCCTGCAGCGCGGACTTCACGCTCTCGAGCGATTTGTCCTTGGCGAGCACCAGCGTCGCGGTGCGCTGCGCACCGTGCTCAAGGTCGTAGTCCCAGTCGATGAGACCGTGAATGTCGGACGTGCCGAGCATCGTCAGATTGTATTTCAGGGCCATCGCCATGGCCTCGTCAGACATGTCCGCGCCATTGGCCACTTCGATGCCCTGGATCAGCCCTTGCCGGATCGCGTCCTCATGGAAGGGCGTCATCTTCGCCACGCCGTCGCGTTGCTGGGCCAGCCAGTAGGGGTGGTTCCAGAAAACGAACGCGCCCTGCTTCCTGGCTTCTTTCAACTGGGTCAGCGCATCGCCCTTCACCAGCGCGTTGGCGTCCTGGATGAACACGGCGTTGATGTGCCCGGCCGGCATCGTGATCTTGGTGATCTCCGATCCGTTGATCACCGCCAGCGGTTCGGCGGCGAGGCCGCTCGCATCCGGCTTCACCGCAGCCGCCGCGCTCGCCAGCTCATACGACCGGTTGCGATCCGGATGCGGAATGTCCTTGATCTTGGGCTGGTATTCGAGGTGCTCGCTCACCGCCATCGCGAACAGGCCGTCGCGCTTGGCCTCCTGAACGCGAATGTCCGGCCAGACATAACCGTCGGAGAAAACGCTGTGCGTGTGCAGGTCCACCGCCAGCGCATGGCGGCCGTCCTGCAGATCGGGAAACTCGATCCGTCGCGTTTGCTCGATGCCGTCATGCGCCGAAGCCGGACCGGACATCGCCAGCCCCATCGCGGAAGCCGCCAACAGTGTCGAAACGAGTTTGCGCATGACGCCCTCCTCTCCGGTCTCCCAGACCGGCAGCGGAACGTTTCTGCAGCCCGCACATCACAAACGTATGACGCCCGCGCGAGGCGCGGCGCGTGGCCTAGTCGCGCGCGGCGTAGAGCCTGAAGATCGACTCACGCAGCGCGCCGTCGAGATCCTCCGACGTCATTCCCGGCCCCGCCCGCAAGGAAGCGTCGCCATGCAGCCACACGCCGGCGCACGCCGCGTCGAACGGCTTCATGCCCTGCGCCAGCAATCCTCCGATCAGGCCGGCGAGCACATCGCCGCTGCCCGCCGTCGCAAGGAAGGGCGAAGCGTGCACGTTCACCGCCATCGGACCGTCCGGCGTGGCGATCACCGTGTCGGGGCCTTTCAGCAGCACCACGCCGCCGGTTTCCGCCGCCGCCTCGCGCACCGCTTCCACGCGGTTGGCGCTGCGCCCCAGAAGTCCCGGAAACACGCGCTCGAACTCGCCCACATGCGGCGTCATCACCACCGGAACCTGCGCGCAGATCTGGGCGAGATCGCCCGCCTTGCCCGCGAACACGCTCAGCGCATCTGCGTCGAGCACCAGCGTCTTCTCCGCCGACGCCAGCATGCCGACGATGCGCAGCGTCTCTTCCGTCACGCCCGCGCCCGGACCGATAACGGCGACATCCATCTTCACGACGTGGCCGAGCATGTCCTGCATGCCCCGATAGGGTTTCAGCATCACGGCGGTCAGCGTCGGCGCGATAACCGGCGCGGAGGCTTCCTCGCACAACACCGTCACCAGCCCGGCGCCCGCCCGCAGCCCCGCGCGCGCCGCCAGCCGCGCCGCGCCCGTGCTCCACGGACCGCCGGCGAACACGCCCAGATGTCCGCGACGCCATTTGTGCGCCGCCGCGCCAGGCCACGGATATCGCGCCCGCCAAAGCGCCGGCGCATTGAGATGCAGGGTGAAGTTGTCGTCCCACCGGATGTACGGCTCAAACCCCACCGGCTCGACGCGAACGCGGCCGCATCGCTGCGAGGCCGGAACCAGCACATGCGCCAGCTTCAGCGCCCCGAACGTCACGGTCCATGCCGCGCGCACCGCCGGACCCGCCACCTCGCCCAGGTCGCCCATCACGCCGCTCGGAACATCCACCGCGACGACCGGCGCGCCCGAACCGTTGAGCCGCCTCACCGCTTCGGCGGCGTCCCCTTCGAGCGGCCTCGAAAGTCCGGCCCCGAACAGCGCATCGATCACCACCTCGCCCGGCTCCGGAACGAATGCGCCAAGCGGTTCGCGCACGCCGCCCCACGCGCTGGAGGCGACCGCCGCCTCCGGGGGGAGCGTCCCGCCCGGCGCCAGCTCGAACACGCGTACCTCGCGCCCCGCCTCGGCCAGCAACCGCGCCGCGACATACCCGTCGCCGCCATTGTTCCCCGGCCCGCACAACACCGCGACCGGACCCTCCGGAAGCTCGGCCTGCACCAGCGCCGCGCACGCAGCGCCCGCGCGCTCCATCATGCCCTGAAGCGACACGCCGGACTGCGCCGCGCGTTGCTCGCACTCGCGAACCTGATCGCAGGTCAGCACCGGTTGCAGAACAGGTTGAGCGAGTTCAGCCATGCGCCTCAGGTCACCTTTGTCGCCGCTTCGGCGCCCAGTTCGGCAACATGCAGTCTGCCGCCCGATCGCTCCAGCCGGGTCACCGAACAATGCCCCGGACGAAACACCAGCACGCGCTCATCGCCGGTCAGCAGACTGACCACGGCGTTGATCGCCACGAAATGCGTGAACACCGCCGTATCGCCCGGAACCGCCTCGACAGCGGCCAGCACGCGCCGCCGCCAGCCCTCCAGCGCCTCGCCGGCCTCGGCCCAGCTTCCCGCCATCACGTCCCGAAGCCAGGCCGGCCGGTCCGTCAGCCCGGCGGGCGTCCGAACTTCCCCCACGGAAGGCTCCAGCCTCGCATGGGTCTCCAGCAGCCGCTCGAAGGGCGCCGCGGTCTGCCGGCATCGCGCGAGAGGCGAAGTCACGGCCGTCCGCGCGCCCGCTTCGGCGAGCATCTGGGCCACGGCCTCCGCCTGAGCCTTGCCAGGGCCCGACAACCCCGGATCGGGGGCGTCTCCCCAGCCGGATTCGGGCTCTCCATGCCTGACGAGGTAGATCATCGAGCGCCTTTCCGCTGCGAGCATTCCCTAACGCCTGTGAATATCAGAGCGTCGCGAGGAGCCAACAGCACACTAGGTGCCTGACATTTTGGCGCCGATGATCAAATATTGATCAGAGCCTTTCGATCCGCCCACCTTTTGAGCGCCCCCGCTAGCTCGCCATGTGAGCGATCCCGCATACGAAATGGAAGACGTCCAATTGCGCAGGTTCAGGTCCGCCCCGGCCCCATCGGCCCGGCGTGATCGCAGGCCGCGCCGGGTGAGGAAAACCGATGAAAAAAATCGAGGCCATCATAAAGCCCTTCAAACTCGACGAGGTGAAGGAGGCGCTGCATGGGGTCGGGGTCCAGGGAATGACCGTTCTTGAAGCCAAGGGCTTCGGACGTCAGCGCGGACACACCGAGCTCTATCGCGGCGCCGAGTATGTGGTGGACTTCCTTCCCAAGCTGAAGATCGAAATCGTCATCTCCGACACCCAGGTGGACGCCGCCGTCGCCGCGATCACCAAGGCCGCTCAGACCGGAAAAATCGGAGACGGGAAGATCTTTGTGTCAGACATTGCGGAAGTCATTCGCATCCGTACGGGTGAAACGGGCGATCAGGCGATCTGACGCATTGTGAGCGGACCTTCACCCACCATCAATCAACTGCCCGTCAGGGGACGGGGACGAACCAAGGGAGACACCGCGTGTCGGACGAGATCTTCAAGACCATAAAAGAAAAAGACGTTCAGTACGTCGACCTGCGTTTCACGGACCCGCGCGGCAAGATGCAACACGTGACCTTCGACCTGTCGCTGGTCGACGAGTCGCTGTTCGTCGACGGCACGATGTTCGACGGCTCCTCGATCGCCGGCTGGAAGGCCATCAACGAGTCGGACATGGTTCTGATGCCCGACGTCTCCACCGCGCGCATCGACCCGTTCTTCCAGCAGACCACGCTGGCGATCACCTGCGACATCCTCAACCCGAACGACGCCACGCCGTACAACCGCGACCCGCGCACCACGGCCAAGAAAGCGGAAATCTACATGAAGTCCGCCGGCGTCGGCGACACCGCCTACTTCGGTCCGGAAGCCGAATTCTTCGTCTTCGACGACGTGCGCTGGTCCACCGACCCGAACAACACGGGCTACTCGTTCGACGACCCGGAACTGCCCTACAACACCGGCCGCATCTATGAAGGCGGCAACAAGGGCCACCGCCCCGGTCCGAAGGGCGGCTACTTCCCCGTTCCGCCGGTCGACAGCCTCCAGGACATGCGCTCCGAGATGCTGACGGTGATGAAGGAGCTGGGTCTCGATCCCGAAAAGCACCACCACGAAGTGGCGCCGGCGCAGCACGAGCTGGGCATGAAGTTCAACACGCTCGTGACGATGGCCGACAACCTGCAGCTCTACAAATACGTCGTGCACAACGTCGCCGCGTCCTACGGCAAGACGGCGACCTTCATGCCGAAGCCCTACTTCAAGGACAACGGCTCGGGCATGCACGTTCACCAGTCGATCTGGAAAGACGGCCAGCCGACCTTCGCCGGCAACCAGTACGCCGACCTGTCGGAAAACTGCCTCTACTACATCGGCGGCATCATCAAGCACGCCAAGGCGATCAACGCGTTCACCAACGCGTCGACCAACTCCTACAAGCGTCTCGTCCCCGGCTACGAAGCCCCGGTCATGCTGGCCTACTCCGCCCGCAACCGTTCGGCCTCGGTTCGTATTCCGTGGACGCCCAACCCGAAGGGCAAGCGCATTGAAGTCCGCTTCCCGGACTGCACCGCGAACCCGTATCTCGGCTTCTCGGCCATGCTGATGGCCGGCCTCGACGGCATCCTCAACAAGATCCACCCCGGCGACGCCGCCGACAAGGATCTCTACGACCTGCCGCCGGAAGAAGCGAAGAACATCCCGCAGGTTTGCGGTTCGCTTCGCGAAGCCCTGATGAACCTCGACGCCGACCGCGACTTCCTCAAGGCGGGCGGCGTGTTCGACGACGATCAGATCGACGCCTACATCGACCTCAAGATGGAGGAAGTGATGCGCTTCGAAACGCACCCGCACCCCGTCGAGTTCGACATGTACTACAAGGTCTAGGTCTGATCACACGCTCGACCGGCCTCAGGGCCGCACAGCACTGACCCCCGGCGCATCCATTCCCAGCGAATGGCGCGTCGGGCGAAGCGCCGCCGGAATGAGCCGGCGGCGCTTTTCGTTTGCGGGAGATTTGTTTGCGGTCTGAGGCGACGCGCCGCGATCAGGAATCCCAGCGCATGACGGCTTGCCCGCCCATCAGCGGATCGCTGGTCGAGGCGACGCCGCTGTCCACACGCCCCGCCAGGCGCACGCGCCAGCCCGGGTCTCCGGCGCGCGTAAGGGTCAGGTCGTACCACCCCTTCCCGTCGGAAACGTCCATCCGGAACCCCTGCGGGTTAGCCGCCTTCTCCCCGTCCTCATCGGTCGGGAACTCAACGCCGCTCGCAGGCCCCTGCGTCGAGAGCTTCAACTCGCTGGCCGAAAGATCCTTCGTCGACACCCGCAATTGCGGATCGCTCGTCTCGGACAAGGCATGCAGCGCAGACACGCCCGGCCTCAGCCCGCCGCCGCGTCCCTCGAAGCTGCGAAAGAACCCGTTCGGACCGTAGACGCACACATCGTACGCGCCCGCTGGCCAGCTATCCTCCGCCGTCTCGCCCGGCGCCAGCGTGTAGCGGCGCGGCGGCTGGTCGAGACGCTTGCGGTCATAGGCGTGCAGCACTGCCGCAGTCTCTCCGGTGTTGCGGAACGCCAGCCGCAACGCGCCTGTCCCGCCCGCATCGTCGACCGCCAGCGCATACCTCAGCGGACGCGACGGGCGCGCGCCCCCTCTCTGCACAGGCGCGACCGGCTGCCCGGGGATTGGCGGCGTCGTCCGTCCCGGCAAGGCCGCCGCGCGAGCGGCGGTGGTTGCGGTCGGCGGCAGCTTCACCACGCCGTCGTTCGGCGTCTTGAAATCGAAACAGCTTGTCAGGTCGCCGCACACCGCGCGACGCCAGGGCGAGATGTTCGGCTCCTTCACGCCGAAGCGCGCTTCGCAGAACCGGATGACCGAAGTGTGGTCGAACACTTCGGCGTTCACCCATCCGCCCCGGCTCCACGGCGAGATCACATACAACGGCACGCGCGGACCCAGCCCGTAAGGGCGGCCCATCAGGTCGGCGCGTTCGGCGTTCTTTTCGCTCGCCGTGGTCGTCTGGTGATACTCGCCCGTGGTGCTGATCGAGCATGCGCCCAGCGCCTTGCCGTCAGCGTCGAGCGACGGCGGAGCCGGCGGCGGAGCGTGATCGAAATACCCGTCATTCTCGTCATACATGACGAGGAACACCGTCTTCGCCCACACCTCTGGATTGCTGGTCAGGCAGTCCAGAACGCGCGCTACATAGTCCGCGCCCTGCGCCGGCGATGACGGACCGGGATGCTCCGAATCCTTCGCCGGCGAGATCACCCACGAAACCGAAGGCAGCCGGGCGCCCATCACGTCGGCGCGCAACACGTCCAGATGCTGCGTCGACAATCCCTTCGCCGCCAGCGCGGGATTGCAACCGGGCGCGCCCGCGACCGAGTCCTGGAATGTCTTGAAGCCGACCAGCGGGTTGTCCCCGAAATTGTCGGCCATGTCCTCGTAAACCTTCCAGCTCACGCCCGCCGCTTCCAGCCGCTCCGGATAGGTCGTCCACGTATAGGGCGCCTGCACCGCCTCCTTCAGCGTGTCGTGACTGTTCGAGATCGACGGGCCGCCATGTCCGCCTGCCCCGTCATTGGTTCCAGTCCACAGGAACAGGCGGTTGGTGTTGGTGCCGCCCTGGAACGAGCAGTGATACGCCTCGCACAGCGTGAAGGCGTCCGCGAGCGCCCACTGGAACGGAATGTCCGCCTTCTCGAAATGCCCCATCGCGTGCGCGCGCTTGAAGTCGGGCCAGTTCGTCATCCGCCCATTGTCCCAGGCGTACTGCGCATTGTCCCAGCTATGCGGCGTGCCCTCCACGCGCATGTGCTCGAACGTCTGCGTGGTGTTCAGCGCGAACGGAGCGATCTGCTTCGGCTCGCCCTTCGTGTGCGTCTGCGTCCACACCGTCAGCCCGCCCGGCAGCGGAATGGGATGCCGGTCGCCGAACCCGCGCACGCCGTTCATCGTACCGAAGTAGTGATCGAAACTCCGGTTCTCCTGCATCAGGATCACGATGTGTTCGACATCCTCGATCGTGCCGGATCGCACATCCGCGTCGATCGCCCACGCCTTCGCGATGGCGGTCGGCAAGGCCATGGTGGCGGCGGCGGATAACAGCAGTCTGCGGCGGTCGATCTGGGTCATGTCGAATGTCTCCCCCTTTTTCGTGACAGTCGCATGTCGCCGCCCCGCCCCCTGCTGCGCTGCAACTGCATATGGTTGAGGCTCCCTTTACCATGATCCGCTATAAGCCGCCGCATGCTTCGGACCCGACTGATCGCCGGTCTCGGCGCTGCGCTCGCCCTCGCGGCCGCCTGCGCATCGACGCCACAGCCCTCGAACGCCGAGATTGCGGACGCCTGCCTGCTGCTCAAGGAGAACCGCAGCTGGTACAAGGCGTTACGCGCTTCTTCGAAGGATTGGGGCGCGCCGATGGGCCTCCAGCTCGCGATCATGAAGCAGGAGAGCGGCTTCGACGGAAAGGCCCGCCCGGCCCGTGAAGGCGGCTTCCTCTTCTTCCCCGGCAAGCGCCCGTCCACCGCCTATGGCTATGCGCAGGCGCTGGAGACCACCTGGGAGACCTACAAGCGCGACACCGGCAATCGCGGCGCCGACCGCCACTCTTTCCGCGACAGCGCCGACTTCATTGGCTGGTATGTCGCCAACACCGGCAAGCAGACCGGCGTCGGGCAGTACAACTACAAGGCCCACTATCTCGCCTACCACGAAGGTCCCGGCGGCTATTCCAAGGGCACATGGAAGAAGAAGCGCTGGCTGGTGCAGATCGCTGACAGCGTCGCCTCGGACGCCACGCGCTATGAATCACAGATCAAGACCTGCAAGGGCCTGAAGCCGAAATTCCTCGGTATCTTCTAAGGCGGCATCTTCTAGACCTCATCTTCCACACGTCATCCGGAAAGTCCCCGGCCGCCGCGCGGGACTAGGCGCGCACGCCTCATCCCCCTAGTAATGCCGCGACCGCTGCGGCGGGGGAACGCAAGCCGAAAAGACGACACGCATGGACAAGAAGATCCTCGGCCGCATCTACAGCCGCATCGTCCACAAATACTTCCTCAACGACATGTATCTCGACCTGCGCATGCGCGCGAAGGCCGACACCGTCGACTACATCGAGGCCAACCTCGCCGGCGCCATGCTGTGCCAGGGGCGCAAGCCGCTCATCGAGCTCTGCATGAAGCGCGAGCGCGAGGCCGGCCTCAACGGACTGATCCTCGAATTCGGCGTCGCCGGCGGCACCTCCACGCGCATCATCGCGCGCAACGCCGCGCCGCGCACCGTGCACGGCTTCGACAGCTTCGAAGGTCTGCCCTCCGACTGGAGCGGCACTCACGAACAGACCGGACGCTACACCCAGAACGGCAAGCTGCCGCGCGCGTGCCCGCCAACGTCGCGCTTCACAAGGGCTGGTTCGACGCCACCCTGCCCAGCTTCCTGGAAGCCAACCCGGGGCCGGTCTCCTTCGTCAACATCGACTGCGACATCTACGAGTCGACCCGCTACGTGCTCGAGCAGCTCCGCGACCGCCTCCGCCCGGGCTCGGTGATCCTCTTCGACGAGTACTACAACTACCCGAACTGGCGCGAACACGAGTACCGCGCCTGGCAGGAATTCGTCGCCGCCAACAACATCGCCTACCGCTATGCCGGCTTCTCCACCATGCGCTACCACGCAGCGGTGCAGATCACCGCGATCGGAAATGCGTGAACCATCCTGCGTTCCGGCCGCGTTCGGCGCGGACCGCCCCGCCGACAGGAACCATTCGGGTCAGGCCCCCGCCCGGTCGCCTCACGGTTGTGGATCGTCTGCTGCGCGAAGCGTTTTGAGCCCGGCCGTCCACCGGATTAGAAGGTCTTAATCCAATGGCGGAATTGTCTGTCTCCCCGGCTTCGGGCTAGCTCGCCGCTCGCGGGCCAGTCGGTGATTCGGCCCGTCGGCAACGCAGGAACCCTTCATGGCGAAGAACAACCAGGCGAAGCTCTTCGACAACAAGTCGGCCAAGGGCGGCGACTACTCCGCCAAGGACATCGAAGTCCTTGAGGGGCTGGAGCCTGTCCGCAAACGCCCCGGCATGTATATCGGCGGCACCGACGAGCGCGCCTTCCACCACCTCTTCGCCGAGGTTCTCGATAACGCCGTCGACGAGGCCGTCGCCGGCCACGCCTCGCACATCGACGTCAAGCTGACCGCCGACGGCTTCCTCAGCGTTCGCGACGACGGACGCGGCATCCCGATCGATCCGCACCCGAAATTTCCGAAGAAGTCGGCGGTCGAGGTGATCCTCACCACGCTGCACTCGGGCGGCAAGTTCAGCAACAAGGCCTACCAGACGGCCGGCGGTCTCCACGGCGTCGGCGTGTCGGTCGTCAACGCGCTCTCCGAAAAGCTCGAAGTCGAGATCGCTCGCGACCGCAAGCTCTACGGACAAAGCTATTCGCGCGGCGCTCCCACATCGAAACTGCAGGTGCTCGGCGCGGCGCCCAACCGTCGCGGCACCACCATCCGCTTCCGGCCCGACCCGCAGATCTTCGGCGACCGCCTCCACTGGAAGCCGGCGCGGCTCTACGCCATGGCCCGCTCCAAGGCCTATCTGTCCCGCGCCGCCGAAATCCGCTGGTCGTGCGACCCTGAGCTTCTCAAGGGCGACGACAAGACCCCGGCCGAAGCGATTCTGTCCTACCCGAACGGCCTCGCCGACATGCTCAACGAGATGGCCGAGGGCGCCAATCAGGTCATCCCGTCCGTCTTCTCCGGGCGGGTCGAAGGCGATGACGGCGTCGCGGTCGAATGGGCCGTCACCTGGAGCGCCAACGGTTTCGGCGAGGCCGACGGCGTCACCCGCTCCTACTGCAACACCATCCCAACGCCCGAGGGCGGCACGCACGAAGCCGGCATGCGCTCGGCGCTCACCAAGGCGTTGCGCGCCTATGGCGAGATGACCAACATCAAGAAGGCCGCGCAGATCACCGCCGACGACGTGCTCGGAACCGCCTGCGCGCTGTTGTCGGTGTTCATCCGCAACCCGGAATTCGTCGGCCAGACAAAAGAGAAGCTCTCCACCGACAGCGCCTTCCGCGTCACCGAGAACGCAATGCGCGACCGTTTCGATCACTGGCTCACCGCCAGCCCGAAAGACGCCACCAAACTGCTCGAATGGGCGATCGGCCAGGCCGAGGATCGGATGCGCAAGCGCCGCGACAAGGAAGTCGCGCGCCAGTCCGCCACCCGCAAGCTGCGCCTGCCCGGCAAGCTCGCCGACTGTTCGGACAACTCCGCGCAAGGCACCGAGATCTTCATCGTCGAAGGCGACTCGGCCGGCGGCTCGGCCAAGCAGGCGCGCGATCGCGCCACCCAGGCGGTGCTGCCGTTACGCGGCAAGATCCTCAACGTCGCCTCGGCGGGCGACGAGAAGCTCTCGAACAACAAGGAGCTTTCGGACCTGACCACCGCCCTCGGCTGCGGTCTCGGCCATCGCTTCCGTCTCGACGATCTTCGCTACGAGCGCGTCGTCATCATGACCGACGCCGACGTCGACGGCGCGCACATCGCTGCGCTGCTCATCACCTTCTTCTATCGCCAGACGCCCGAACTGATCGAGGCCGGGCGGCTCTACCTCGCCATGCCGCCGCTCTATCGCATCAGCCAGGGCGGCAAGACGATCTACGCCCGCGACGACGCCCACAAGGACGAGATTCTCGCGACCGAGTTCAAGGGCAAGAAGCCGGAGATCGGCCGCTTCAAGGGTCTCGGCGAGATGATGCCCGCCCAGCTCAAGGAAACCACCATGAACCCGGCGACGCGTACGATGGCGCGCGTCGCTCTGCCCGACGGCCTGAAAAAGCCGCAGCAGCTGGTCGAAACCCTGATGGGCAAGCGCGCCGAGCTGCGCTTCAAATACATCCAGGAAAACGCGAAGTTCATTGAGGAACTGGACGTCTAACTCCGTCCGCTCCGGCCTTCGGCGCCCCGAACAATTAATCGGTTTGATCGATTAATTCGACAATAATTATCAGTTGGACGAATTATTCGTCTGCATGATCCAGTCCGGCGTCCGCCAACTGGAGACCGCCCCATGCAGCACGCCATCGCTGACGCCCCACGCCCCGACCCGGCGAGGAAGCACCCCGCTCTCGCCGGTTTTCCCGGCGCCCTGATCCCCGCCCTCCCTGGCCTTGCGCTGTGCGCCGCGATCGCGGGGCTCGCCTTCGTTCTGCGCGGCCTTCCCGGCATGGCCATTCTCTCGCCAATGATCCTCTCGACCCTGATCGGGATGACGCTGCACAACCTCGTCGGCGCCCCCGCCTGGGCGAAGCCCGGCGTGAAGATCAGCCTCAGGCCTATCCTGCGCATCGGCATCATCCTGCTCGGCCTCCAGATCATGGCGAGCCAGGTCATGCAGGTCGGCTGGACCGGCGTCGGCGTGATTGCGGCGACATTGCTGGCCACCTTCGCCTTCACCAAATGGCTGGGCGCGCGCATGGGCGTCGAGCGCAAGATGGCCGAACTGATCGCGGCGGGCACCTCCATCTGCGGCGCCTCGGCGGTCATCGCGACCAACACCGTCACCGAAGGCAAGGACGAGGATGTCGCCTACGCCGTCGCCTGCGTCACGGTGTTCGGCAGCCTCTCCATATTCCTCTATCCCGTTCTGCCGGGTTTGCTGCATCTCGGCCCCCACGCCTTCGGACTGTGGGCCGGCGCTTCGATCCACGAAGTCGCCCAGGTCATCGGCGCCGCCTTCCAGGACGGCCCCGTCGCCGGCGAGACCGCGACCGTCGCCAAGCTCACCCGCGTGATGATGCTCGCGCCGCTGGTCATCGGTCTCGGCGTCGTCGCCAGCCGCCGCGCCGCGCACGCGCCCGGGGGAACGAAACGCGCGGCGCCGCCCATGCCGTGGTTCGTGCTCGGCTTCATCGCCATGATGGTCCTCAACAGCGCCGTGCACATTCCCGCATCGGTGAAGTCCGTCACCACACCCGCCACGGCCTTCCTGCTCTCCATGGCGCTGGCCGCGATGGGCCTCGAAACCGACTTCCGCAAGCTGAAAGCCGAAGGCTGGAAGCCGCTGGCGCTGGCCGCCATCGCGTGGATCTTCATCAGCGTTTTCAGCCTCGCGCTGATCTCGGTCACCGCCTATGGTTGAGACACATGGTTGATCAATGACCCTCGAACAGCTTCGCATCTTCATTGCAGTCGCCGAGCGCGAACACGTAACCCGCGCCGCCGAGGCCCTGAATCTCACGCAGTCCGCCGTCAGCGCAGCCGTCGCCGCGCTGGAGACCCGCTATGGCGTCGCGCTGTTCCACCGCGTCGGCCGCTCGATCGAACTCAGCCAGGAAGGCCGCGCCTTTCTCGGCGAAGCCCGCGCCGTGCTCGAACGCGCCGAGGCGGCCGAACGCGCGCTGATCGACATGAGCGGCCTCAAGCGCGGCAGCCTGCGCATCCGCGCCAGCCAGACCATCGCCAGCTACTGGCTGCCGCCGCGCCTCGCCAGCTTCCGCCGCGCCTTCCCGCAGATCGACCTCGCCGTCTCCGTCGGCAACACGCAGCAGGCCGCGCAGGCGGTCAGCTCCGGCGCGGCCGAACTCGCTTTCGTCGAAGGCCGCATCGACGACCCCGACCTCGAGCTTTCCGAAGTCGACCATGACCGCCTCATCGTCGTCGTCGCGCCCGGCCATCCATGGGCGAAGAAAAGCAGGCTGACCGCGAAAGACCTTGCAGCAGGCGAATGGGTGCTGCGCGAAACGGGCTCCGGCACCCGTTCGGAATTCGAGGCGGCGCTCACAGCGGCCGGGGTCGATCCGCAGGCCCTCAATGTCGTGCTGGAGCTTCCCTCCAACGAAGCCGTGCGCGTGGCGGTCGAAGGCGGCGCCGGCGTGGGCGCCCTGTCGGACCTGGCCGCCGCGCCGGGACTCGAAACCGGCGCGCTAGCCCGTGCGCGCTTTGCGATGTCCCAACGCACCTTCCACGCCCTGCGCCATCGTGGCCGCTACCAGTCCCGCGCCGCGCAGGCCTTCCTGGGGCATTGCCTTGGTGAACAGGAAACGCGCTAGACGCCGGCGCCCGCCCGCACGCCGGGTCCAGCCCGGATTTGATTGGGATTTCGGAGCATCCGGCGGCCCGCTCGCCCTAAACCCCGCCGCTAACCCTTTCGCCCCGCCCCAGATGCACCGCCGTCACGCGGGCGTGCAAAACGCCGATCCCACAGTGCTTGGGGCCCCGCCGGGATTGACTTGGAACGCTGAGCCCCTATTGCTCGCCCCAGCCTCGGGCGATTGGTCCGGGGAGCTCCCGTTGGGCTGCGGGACGTCCGGACAAGACGCACGTATGACGTATTTCAATGACCTTTGACGAGCTGAGCCTCGATCCGAAGGTGCTCGCCGCGGTGAAAGCCGCCGGTTACGAGACCCCGACTCCGATCCAGAGCCAGGCCATTCCGGCCGTGCTCGGCGGACAGGACGTCACCGGCATCGCCCAGACCGGCACCGGCAAGACCGCCGCCTTCGTGCTTCCGATGATCCACAAGCTCGGCCAGGGCCGGGCCAAGGCGCGGATGCCGCGTTCGCTCATCCTCGAGCCGACGCGCGAACTCGCCGCGCAGGTCGCCGAGAATTTCGAGAAGTACGGCGTCAACTACAAGCTCAACATGGCGCTGCTGATCGGCGGCGTGTCGTTCGCCGATCAGGACCGCAAGCTGATGGCCGGCGTCGACGTGCTGATCGCCACGCCCGGCCGCCTGATGGACCATTTCGAGCGCGGCCGCCTGCTGCTCACCGGCGTGCAGATGCTGGTCATCGACGAAGCCGACCGCATGCTCGACATGGGCTTCATCCCCGACATCGAACGCATTTGCGGTCTGCTGCCGCCCTCGCGCCAGACGCTGCTGTTCTCGGCCACCATGCCGCCGGAGATCACGCGCCTCGCCAAGCAGTTCCAGAAAGACCCGACGCGGATCGAGGTGTCGCGCCCCGCCACCACCGCCGAGACCATCACCCAGTACATCACCCACTGCCCGTCCAACGAAGACACCATCAAGCGCGCCGTGCTGCGCTCGATCATCCACGAACGCCTCACCGATCGCGCCATCGTCTTCTGCAACCGCAAGCGCGAGGTGGATGTCGTCGCCAAGTCGCTGCGCAGCCACGGCTTCGACGCCGCCGCCATTCACGGCGACTTGCCGCAATCGGTCCGCATGGAGACGCTCGACCGGTTCCGCTCCAACGATCTCAAACTGCTCGTCGCCAGCGACGTCGCCGCGCGCGGCCTCGACATTCCTGACGTCAGCCAGGTCTTCAACTACGCCCCGCCGCCGAACTCGGACGACTATGTCCACCGCATCGGCCGCACCGGCCGCGCCGGCCGCAAGGGCGAAAGCTTCACCATCGTCAGCCCCGGCGACGACCGCCTGTGGGAAGCCGTGCGCAAGCGCATCGGCAAGGACATCGAGGCCTTCACGCCGGCCGACTTCGACGAGGCCGTCGGCGAAGCCCGCTCGCGCGGACCCGCTCCGCGCCGCGACCGTTTCGAGAAGTCTTCCGGCCGCAACCGCAAGGGCCGCCGTGGCCGCTCGAACGAGTCCGAGCAGGACGCGACGCCCGACGAAACCGCTGCGGAGCAATCCGCCCCGGAGAGCCCGGCGCCCGCCAAGCAGGCCTCCACTAAACAGGCCCCAGCCAAACAGGCCCAGGCGAACCAGCCGGACGAGCCCGCGCGCCCCGGTCGCGCCCGCGCCCGCAACGAAGGCCGTTCGCGCCGTCAGGAGCCCCGCCGCAACGCGCGCGAGGACGAATCGCGCGAACCCAAGCTGGCCGGAATGGGCGACCACGTTCCGGAGTTCCTGCTGCGCGCGATCGGCGACCTTCAGGATAATTGAAATTACCGCCGGACAATCGCTCCCGGACCCCTCCGATATCCTCTATTTCCGTAGGGGATTCAGGAGATTTTTCGCTTCCCGATTAAGGTCATTAGCCAATCCGTAACAGCTCGGGATCACTGTCCTTGCGTCCGGAGGCGTGGGGTTAAACCGGGCGTGCAAGGACTTCAGGCGACAATGACAAATCTCGTTTCACAGCTCGCGGGCCCGGAAGGCGTCGCCTTAGGCCACAAGACCGTCGACGAGATCGGCAAGCTTGTGCTCCCCGTCAGTCCCCAGAACTACGAAATCTTCCTCGCCTACTTCACCCACTCGGTCCCCGACCTGCGCACGACCCTCGACAAGCTGATCGAGTCCGGCGCCGGGCTGACCGCGGGCGACATGGAAAACATCTACGACCGCTACTTCTCCACCACCCAGCTCTCGACGCAGGTGATGGAGACCGGCTCGCGGATCGCGCACGAGATCGCCGACGCGCTGGACGCCCTCAAACTGGCCGGCGCCACCACCGAACGCTACGGCGTCACTCTGAACGTCGCCCGCGACTCGCTGGGCTCGGGCAAGGTCGACGGCGAATCCCTCAAGCGCCTCGTCACCGCGCTCGCCACGGCCACAAACGAAATGTCGCGCCAGAACTCGGCGCTGTCGGACAAGCTCTCCAGCTCCTCGCAGGAGATCGAGAACCTGCGCGTCTCGCTGCGCCAGGCCCGCGCCGAAGCCCTCACCGACGCCCTCACCGGCGTCGCCAACCGCAAGCTGTTCGACGAGACGCTGAAGCTCCGCAAGGACGAAGCCGACGAGGAGAAATCCGAACTCGCGCTCCTGCTGTGCGACATCGACCATTTCAAATCGTTCAATGACACCTGGGGCCACCAGACCGGCGACCAGGTCATCCGCTTCGTGGCCTCCACGCTCTCGCGCTTCGCCCTGCCCGACCACCTGGTCGCGCGCTATGGCGGCGAGGAATTCGCGGTCATCATGCCGCGCACCGAAATGGCCACCGCCGCCCGCCTCGCGGAACAGATCCGCAGCGCCATCGAGGCCAAGCGCCTGGTCCGCCGCTCGACCAACGAAACCATCGGCGCCGTCACCATCTCCTTCGGCTGCGCGCGCTACGCGCCGGGCGAGAGCATCGGCTCGCTCATCTCGCGCGCCGACGAATGCCTCTACAAGTCCAAGCATGACGGCCGGAACCGGGTCACCACCGAAGCCGACATGCCGCAAGGCGACTCCGAGCGCGCGGCCTAGCCCGCGCTCACTTCTTCCGCGCCGGGGCCTTGCCCGCCGTCTTCTTCGACCGCGCAATCCGCAACGACCGGCGCGCCAGCTCCACCGCCTCGTCGGGATCGTCCGCCGCGCTTTCCGGCAGGCGCCAGTATCCCATGTCGCGCGTGATCCCGTCCCGCTTGGCCGTATAGGTCCACGGCGCGGAGCCCATCGCCTTCAGGTCGGAAACGAACGCATCGTCGGTCTTGATGTAGAGAATGTCGTCGTCGACCAGCGCGAACATCACGCCGTCCAGAAACACGCCCGCCGCGCCGAACATCCGCCGCGTCCGCACCGCACCGAGCCCGCCGAGCAGTTCCTCCACATAGTCGAGATAACCCGCCGACGCCGCCATGCCCCGATCCCCCGCGCTGGACTTGCGCCTACTCCTCGGCGCTCACCGGCACGATGGTGACGCTCTCGCCGCAGCCGCAGGCGTCGGTCTGGTTGGGATTGTTGAAGACGAACTTCGAGTGCATCGGCGTCACTTCGTAGTCGACCGTCGTGCCGAGCAGAAACAGCACCGCCTTGGAGTCGATGACGATCTCGACCCCGTTGTCCGAAACGCGCTCGTCCAGCGCTTCCGGCGCCTCCACGTAGGACATGGTGTATTCCATGCCGGCGCAGCCGCCATTGCGCACGCCCACGCGCAGAAAGCCGACATCCTTCGCGGCCATCAGCTCGCGCACGCGCTCCGCTGCGGCGTCGGTCAGGGTCACAACCTTGGGTCTGGGGCGTCTGGCCATGGGCTTTAGATGGTGACTCGCGAATGCCTTACAACATGTTGAGCTGGAGGCGGGCTTCGTCGGACATCCGCGAGGCGTCCCACGGCGGGTCGAACACCAGCGTCGCCTTGGCCGACTCCACGCCCTCCACCTTGCGCGCCGCCGCCTCGACCCAGCCGGGCATCTCGCCGGCCACCGGGCACGCGGGCGCGGTCAGCGTCATCTCGATATCGACATGCCGGTCGTCGTTGATGTCGACCTTGTAGATCAGCCCCAGCTCGTAAATGTCGACCGGGATCTCGGGATCGTAGACCGTCTTGAACGCCTCGATCAGCGCGTCCGTGATCCGGTCCAGCTCCTCTTGCGGAATCGGCGCAGCCGCGCCCTCGCCCGCCGGCGGCGAGGTGTCGATCACGTCTCGGGAGGTTTGATCGTCAGCCATACAGGTGTCTTATGCCAGCATCGCGCGCGCACGTCCAAGCGCCTCGATGAAAACGTCCACTTCGTCGGCGGTATTGTAGAGGCCGAAACTCGCCCGCGCCGTGGCGCTCACCCCAAGATGGGTCATCAGCGGCTGGGCGCAATGGTGCCCGGCGCGAATCGCCACCCCGTAGCGGTCGAGAATCTGCGCCAGATCGTGCGGATGAATCCCCTCGATGGAGAAGGACAACACCGGCCCCTTGCCGGGCGCGGTTCCATGCAGCCTGAGGCCGTTAACCGACCGCAAGCCCTCCACCGCGCGCGCCAGAAGCGCCTGCTTGTGGGCGCCGGCCGCCTCCCGGTCCACGCTTCGGAACCAGCCGATGGCCGCGCCCAGCCCGATCGCCTCGACGATCGGCGGGGTGCCCGCCTCGAACCTGTGCGGCGGATCGTTATAGGTGATGCGCTCGCGCTCCACCGTGGCGATCATCTCGCCGCCGCCCTGGAACGGCGGCAGCGCGGCCAGCCTGTCCCGCTTGCCGTACAGCACGCCCACGCCGGTCGGCCCGTAAAGCTTGTGCGCCGAGAACACGTAGTAGTCGGTGTCCAGCGCCTGCACGTCGACCGCGATGTTCGCCGCCGCCTGGCAACCGTCCAGCAGCGTCTCCGCGCCGGCGTCATGCGCCATCTCGATCGCGCGCTTCACGTCCGGAACCGTGCCCAGCACGTTCGACATGTGCGTCAGCGCCAGCATCTTCGTCTTCGGCGACAGCGCCCTGGCCAGCCCCTCCATGTCGAGCGAACCGTCCTCCAGCACGTCGACCCATTTCAGAACCGCGCCCCTGCGTTCGCGCAGGAAGTGCCATGGAACGATGTTCGAATGGTGCTCCATCACCGACAGCACGATTTCGTCGCCCGGCTGGATGCGCTGGCCCAGCCCCGCCGCGACCACGTTGATCGCCTCGGTGCCGCCATGCGTCAGCACGATCTCGTCTTCATGCTTCGCGTTCAGCAGCCCGCGCGAGGCTTCCCGCGCCGCCTCGTAGGCCTGCGTCGTTTCGTTGGCCAGCGTGTGCACGCCGCGATGCACGTTGGCGTAGGAATGGCGCATCGCGCCCGCCATCGCCTCGATCACCGCATCCGGCTTCTGCGCAGAGGCGGCGTTGTCGAAATAGACCAGCGGCTTGCCGTGCACCTCGCGCGCGAGGATCGGAAACTGCGCGCGGATCGCTGCAACGTCGAACGCCATCAGCCCGCCTCCAGCCAGGCCGAAACGCGCGCCTCGATTTCGGCGTGCAGCGCCTCGTCCAGCCAGTCCGGGATAGCTTCGATCAGGAACGCCCGCGTCAGCATCGCCCGCGCCTCGGCCTCGGGCAGCCCGCGCGAGCGCGCGTAGAACACCGCCTGTTCGTCCAGCTGGCCGCAGGTATTGCCGTGGCTGCATTGAACGTCGTCGGCGTAGATTTCCAGTTCCGGCTTGGCGAACACTTCCGCGCCGTCCTCCAGCAGCAACGCATTGTGCTCCATCTGCGCATCGGTCTTCTGCGCCGTACGCTCCACCAGGAACTTGCCCTGAAACACGGCTCGTCCCTTCCGGCGCGCAACCGACCGCACCAACTGGCGCACTTCGCCGCCTTCCGCTTCGAGCGTCACATGGCTGGTCTGATCGGCATGCAGCCCTGCCGCGGCAAGGCAGACACCGTTGAGCCGGGCTTTCGCACCGGCGCCCGCGATAACATCCGTCTGAATTCGACTCAGCTTGCCGCCGGCCGAGAAGACGAACTGGTTGAATTCCGATTTTTCGCCCAGGAAGGCCTGCCCAGTGCAAACGATCGTCGCCGGTTCGGTCTGGGGCTGGACCACCAGCCGGTTCAATCTTCCGCCCGGCTCGACATAGCATTCCATCAGCGTGTTGGTGACGCCGGCTAGTTCATTCTCGAACACTTCGATGAGCGTCAGGCTCTCCCCTGCGCCGACCTGGACGCCCAAGCGCGCGGCGCGCATTTGCGGTGTCGAGCCGCCGACATGTCGAACGACCACAACACCGTGTTGAGCGGTCGACCCGACAATCGGAAACCAGTCATCCTCAATGCTGTCAGCCGCAAACTGGCCGACCGCCACATTGGGGGATGATCTGGGCGGCCCCGCTTCGCTGGCGGTCTTGGAAAAAACGCGGATGCCGCTGACTTCTTCTTCCGGCCAGCAGGCGATCCTGCCGTCGGCGAAAATGATCTCTGCGCCAAGCTGACTCCAGAGATCGTGTTCAGGCGGAACGCGCTCCGGGCGTGATGCGATGGGCGGCAATTGCGAGCCGACCGCAGCCCGCAGATCGCTCCAGCGCCAGCCTTCGACGCGACGGTTGGGAAGCAGGTCCAGAGCGCTCAAGCCGCGCTCCCGGATTTAGCTCCCGCGATCACGCCGTCATAGCCGGACTTCTCCAGCTCCAGCGCCAGCTCCGGCCCGCCGCTCGCGATGATGCGTCCGGCCGACAGCACGTGAACCTTGTCCGGTTTGATGTAGTCCAGCAGGCGCTGATAGTGCGTGATCACCAGCATCGACCGCTCCGGCGAGCGCAGCGCGTTGACGCCTTCGGCCACAATCCGCAACGCGTCGATGTCGAGCCCGGAATCCGTCTCGTCCAGAATCATCAGCCGCGGCTCCAGCATCATCATCTGGAATATCTCAATCCGCTTCTTCTCGCCGCCGGAGAAGCCGACATTCAGCGGCCGCTTCAGCATGTCGGGATTGATCTTCAGCAGCGCGCTGATCTGCTTCGCCTTCTTCAGGAAGTCCGGCGCGGAGATCTCCGCCTCCCCGCGCGCCTTGCGCTGCGCGTTCATCGCCGAGCGCACGAACGTCATCACCGGAACGCCGGGAATCTCCACCGGATACTGGAACGACAGGAACATGCCCTTCGCCGCGCGCTCCTCCGGCTCCAGCCCGGTCAGGTCCTCCCCGTCCAGCGTCGCCGTTCCGGACGTCACCTCATAGTTTGGCCGGCCCGACAGCACATAGCTCAGCGTCGACTTGCCCGACCCGTTCGGCCCCATGATGGCGTGCACCTCGCCGGCGGGCACAGAAAGGCTCAGGCCCTTGATGATCTCGCTCGGCTCGCCGTCTTCGGGATTGATCCGGGCGTGAAGGTCTTTGAGGTCCAGCATTCAGGTCTCGATCGATGTTCAGCCCACAGATAGGCCATCGCGGCCCGTCTTTCAGCCCCTTGGAGCCCAATGTCCAGTGCACGATAGGCTGAGAGGAGCTATCCGGCCCCACGGAAACCATGACGGCGGCGACGCGGGACAGGACTTGCCGTCAGTACGGCCTTCCGGGCCGATTTCTACTCGAAAATGCCCCGCACCGCCGGGTCTCCGCAAAACTTGGCCTCCGCCTGCGCGGCGGTCAGCCCGGTTTCCGCGAGCCCGCCGGCGTCCACCACCTTGCAGCTGTTCTGCTCGGTGACATGCCCGGTCTCGTCCACGCCCGCGGCGGCCGCCTCGACATCGACCACCGCCTTCAGCCCCTCGCCCTCCAGGCGGTAGAACGACACCACCCAGGACGCCGCGCTCGACCGCGCCGAGGTGAAAATATACCCGTCCGCCGTGCGCCCGATGTCGACGCCGGACAGCACCCCGATGCGCGCATAGTCCGCCTCGGCGTTCGGCGCCCGCCACACCGCCCAGCTCGTGTTGACATTGCCGGTCTCCAGCGGAACCAGCAGCTCCTCCACGTCGTCCTCGTCGATGTCCTGCAGATACGGCCCCTCGAAGGTGCCGCCGACTTCCTCGGTGACGGTCTGCAGCGTGGCGTCGCCGCGCGCGACCACCTGGATCGTCACCTCCGACATTTCCTCGCTCGGCGATTCCGCCTCCTTCGTCCAGCGCACCTCGAACGCGACGCCGCTGTCGTCGTGGCGCATCATCCGGCAGTCGGGATGATCCCAGCCGTCCGGGCCCGCATCGGTCGTGTGCGTGTCGGCGCAGTCGGGCAAGGGCATCCGCTTGGCCACGGCGCCCGGATTGGGACCCGACACGGCTGCCGGCGCGACGGCCTCGGCGGCGGCGTCCGGCTCGCTCGCTTTCTCTGCGGGCGAACATGCCGACAGCGCGGCGGCGGCGGCGAAAGCGAACAGCAGGCGCTTCATTGGGCTCTCCAAGGTCTCACCAGCGCGCGTGATCGGCCCGCGCCGCCCTCACTCCCGCGTTTCGGAGAAGATCCGCACGATCCGGAAATACAGCCCCAGCACCAGGAACAGCCCGGCGATCAGCCAGATCCCCGCGCCCAGCGGCTTGAAGTCCATGGTCAGTGCCCAGCGCCCGATCATCTGCGCCAGCATCGCGACCACGAACACCATGCCCAGATTCACCGCCCAGCCCTGCCAGGTCAGGGGCTTGGGAAACATCGTCCCGCCCGTGTCCGAGCGCCGCGTCTTGAACCATGCCTGAGCCATGCGCACTCATCCGTTTCGTTCACAAGACTTCGGGGTCCGGCGCGGTTCCGCCCGAAGCCCCGGACACCCCTAGCCAATCTTGTCCCGCCCGTCACCTCGGCTTGCCCGTCACCCCGGCTATCCTAGCGACCGGCTGTCCGGCTCACGCCGGCGGCAGGTCCAGCACCAACCCATCCGGATGGTGAAAATCCGGCTTTCCCGCGGCGTGCGCCAGCGCCCAGTACGACTTGCGGCCCGACGTCTCCTCGATCACCGCGCTCAGCCCCAAACGCCACGCGCCATCCGGCGACAGATCGGCGACCTCGCCCAGCGCGATCTCGGCGCCCAGAAAGATCGTCTCGCCTTCCTTCGGAGCGAGGATGGGCGGCGCGGCGATCTCCAGCGGCGCCATGCCGGCCCGATAGCCGTCAAACCTGTAGGCGGCCCAGTTCAGCGACGGCGACAGGTTGATCTCGACATACGCCTGCGCGCCCGGAACGGTTATGAACGCCTCGAAACAGGTGGTGGTCCACAGCTCGTCCGCGCGCCCGGGCGGAATGACATGCGCGGGCCGCACGATCCGCGCGGTCTCGCCGGTGACGATATAGGCCAGCGCCAGAACGCCGTTCGGCTTGCGGTCCGCCTCGACGCTGATGCGTATATCGGGTCCGGGCGTATCGGGATGCGGGATCAGAACGCTGCGCATAGGGCGAACCTATCGCATTGCGGCGGCGGAAGCCTACTCGTCTTCCTTGCGCGCTTCGAACTCCTTCATGCGGCGCAGCAGGTATTCCAGCGCGACGTCCTCAAGCTCTTTCAGCTTGTCCTGGAAGAAGTGGTTGGCGCCCAGAATGGTCGCCCGTTCGATCACTTCGCCGCGCTGCACGCGCACCTTCGACAGCGAGCGGTCGATATCGGCCGCGGGCGCCACGATGTCCTTCTCGCCGCCGATGATGATGCCCGAGGCCGGGCACGGTGCGAGGAACGACAGGTCATAGTGATTGGCCGGCGGCGCCACCGCGATGAAGCCGTCGATCTCCGGGCGGCGCATCAGCAGCTGCAGGCCGAGATAGGCGCCGAACGACACGCCGGCGACCCAGACCTGGCTCGGGCTCTCGTTCAGCGATTCGAGGTGGTCGAGCACATAGGCCGCGTCCGAAAGTTCCGCGACGCCCTGATCAAACTGCCCCTGCGAGCGACCGACGCCCCGGAAGTTGAAGCGCAGCGTGGCGAAGCCGTTGCGCGCGAACATCTCGAACAGCGTGATGGTGATCGGATCCTGCATCGTGCCGCCGATCTTGGGGTGCGGGTGCAGCACCAGCGCGATCGGCGCTTTCTCCACGGTGGCGGGCGTATAGCGGGCCTCGATGCGCCCGGCGGGGCCGGAAATGATCAGTTCAGCCATGTGGTTCTCGCTGTCGTCTCGCGCTTCCGCGCCGGTGCGGCCGGAAAAACCGGCCCAGCTTGCCGCCAGGTCCCGGCTTTCGTCCCGGCGGGTGTCTCGCCTCAAGTCATTGTGAACGGCCCGGAAATAGCCGTCTACACGGTTCGGAAGGCGGCCATAGCGCTTTCGGGACCAAATTTTCAAGCATTTCGTTGAAACCCACCCGGGGGGGTCGCGCGTAATACCCATGGTGGTCGGGGGCAATTGGGGCAGAAAAGGTTCACCCAATGCTCGTTGGTTCGAAAAGCAGATACGCGCTCAGCGCCGTGGTGGACGTCGCGATGAACGGCTCGGAACGGGCCGTACCCCTCTCGGATGTGGCGAAGCGAAGAAGCGTCTCCCTCTCCTATCTTGAGCAGCTTTTCGCGCTTTTGCGCCGAAAAGGCGTGGTCGTCAGCGCGCGCGGACCGGGCGGCGGCTACCGGCTCAGCCGTCCGGCGAGCGAGATCGCCGTGCTCGAAATCGTCGAGGCCGTCGAGGATCACGCCTCTGGACAGGAACAGCCCGGAGACGGCGGCGCGTTTTGGACCCGCCTCGACGCCCACGTTCGCGACTTCCTCGCAAACGTCACCATCGCCGATGTCATCGCCATGCCCCAGACGCAGCCCGGATCGTCCCCGGACATGCCGATTCCCGACGGCAGGCTCCCCCACCACACCGGGTCCTGAGGCCGCCGGCCGGCCAGACCCGGCGGCGATCGCTCCAAAACCGCCCGGCTCGCACCCCAAGCCCGCCGCTCCGGCCCGCAACCGTGTGCGGCGGGGTGCAATTGAACCGTCCTCACCGTATATCGGCGACGATGAAGGTCTACGCCGACTATAACGCCACGGCCCCCCTGCGGCCCGAAGCGCGCGACGCCATGCTCGCCGCGCTCGACCTCACGGGGAACCCGTCCTCCGTCCACGCCGCCGGCCGCCGGGCCCGGGCGCTGGTCGAGAGCGCGCGCGACCGCGTGGCCGAAGCGATCGGCGCCTGCCGGGACGACATCGCCTTCTGCTCGGGCGGCACGGAAGCCGTTCAGGCGCCCCTGCTCGGCGCGCTGCGCGCGGACCCTGGCCTTCGCCTGCATCTCTCCGCCATCGAACACGACGCGGCGGCCCCCCTGCGCTTAGCCCCGCAGAGCAACGCCAACGCGCCCGAACAGCCGCCGGAACTGCCGCCCGAGCTGCCAGTCGGCGCCGACGGGGTCGTCGATCTCGCCGCGCTCCGCGAACGCGTCTCCGCCGCCGCAAGCGCGGGCGAGCACCCCCTCGTCTCGATCATGCTCGTCAACAACGAGACCGGCGTGATCCAGCCCGTCGCCGAGGCGGCCGAAATCGTTCACGCGGCCGGCGGCCTCATCCACTGCGACGCCGTTCAGGCGCTGGGCAGGATCCCGGTCTCGATCATCGATCTCGACGTCGACTACCTCTCGCTCTCCGGCCACAAGGTCGGCGGACCGCAAGGCGTCGGCGCCTTCTACGTCAAACCCGGCGCACCCTTCCGCGCGCTTCAGCCCGGCGGCGGACAGGAGTTCGGACGCCGCGCGGGAACCGAGAACGTCGCCGGCGTCGCCGCCTTCGCCGCCGCGACCGACGCCAGCCTCCGCGATCTCGGCGCCTATCAGAGCCTCGCAACCGCCCGCGACCGGATGGAGGCGACCCTCAAGGCGTGCTGCCCGGATGTCGTCGTCCACGGCGCCGGGGCCGGGCGTGTCGCGGGCGTGTCCTGTTTCGGACTTGAAGGTCTGCCCTCGGAAACACAGGTGATGGCCATGGACCTCGCCGGCTTCGCGATCAGCGCGGGCGCGGCGTGTTCCTCCGGCAAGGTCAAGGCCAGCCGCGTGTTGACCGCCATGGGCGCCGGCGAAGCGATGGCGAAATCGTCCATCCGGACCAGCTTTGGCTGGGCCAGCGATCCCGCCGAGTTCGACGCGCTCGCCGATGCGTGGATTGCATTGGTGAGCCGGGCGCGGCCCCAGACCATCGTCACGCCCTGAAAATGGGCTACTCCTGAAATTCTGCTTTTTCGGGAATGCGATTGAAGGCGATTTTGGCTCCGACAAATTTCGCCATCGCGGTTTGCGGTCCAATCGTGACAGTGTCTTTCCCGAAACGTTTGTTGAGAGCGTCCGTGGCGGCAAACAAACGCATGGAACGGGCGGCGTCCTCCATACCCGGCGTCCACCCAAACAGATCGGGCTGAACGGCGCCTGTCGCGCTAAGTCCGCTGCATACCACGCCGACATAACGCAGGCGCGTCCCTCGCGGCAGGCCGACAGTCGCAGCAGCCCAGATATCGTCCGCGGCTTTCAGCAAAGTGAAGGTGTCGGCGGTGTGGGCAAAGCATCTTTCCCCGAAAATCTTTCCGCGCCGCCACCCCGGCTTCGCCGTGTCGTTCTCCGGCTCCATAGACACGCCAAGGCGGCTGGCCAGATACCCCATGCGGCGCAGTCTTGTTCCGCACTTCACCGTCAACCTCCGCATAACGTCGCGCGCCGACGCGACCGGGCGCAGTGATGTTCCAAGAACATGTCCATGACTGATCGACCGACGCTGCGTTTCAACGTCCGGCACATCAAAACCATGCAGCGCATACCAGAAGCGCTCCCCGCCGACTCCGCCCCAGATGCGCCGCGCTGCGCCCGGATCCAGCGCCCAGAATTTCGCAACCGAGTCCACGCCATGCCCCCCTAACCGCCGCTCCATGTTGCGTCCGATACCTGTGAGCTTGATAAGCGGAAGATCGAGCAAGGGACCCGGCAAGCGATCCTGCCGCAGAACTGTCAGACCGTCAGGTTTCTGCATACCGCTGGCGATCTTCGCCAGAAGTTTGGATGGCGCGATCCCGACCGAGGACCGCAAACACGCGCCAACCCGCGCGCGGATCGCGTACTGGATTTCCCGGGCCAGATGCACCGCCTCCTTCTCCCGCCGCTGCGGTCCGCTGAGGCGGCAGGCGGCTTCATCGATTGAGTGCACTTTCTCTATCGGGATAAATCCCTCCAGCACCTCCATCACCCGATCATGGATTTCCACATAACGGTCAGGACGCGCCTCAACGATCTCCAGATCCGGACACAGCCTCCGGGCTTCACGCACGCCTGTGCCGGTCCTTATTCCGAATTTCTTGGCTTCGATTGATGCGGCGATCGCACATGTGTGTTCGCTCAGAAGGGGCGCAACGATGATTGGACGCCCGCGAAGCTCGGGACGCATATGTTGTTCGGCGCTGGCGAAATAGCTGTTCAAATCAAGAAACAGCCAACGCAGCCCGGCCTCATCCTCCCAAGGGTCATTCATGTGAGGAGTGTGCCGCAACCGACGGAACAAAACAAGAACTTTTTGTGAGGGTGACTTCCCCGCGCCTGTTTCCGGGATAATCGGCTACCGCCCGCTGCATCTGGGATCCGCTGGACAGCCGGATCAAAGCCCCCCATGCGTAACTGACGAAATCAAAACATGCCGCCCTATATCAATAGGGCCGCATGTCGGCAGCCCCATGTTGAAGCGATTACATCCAAGGCAAGCATGTCCGAGGCGAAAGAAACCAAAGTGAAGTCCCACATCGAAGCGGAAACCGTCGAGGCCGTGAAGGCGCTCGAAGCGGACCGCTACGCCGAAGGCTTCGAAACCGAGATCGAGCAGGAGCTGGCGCCCAAGGGCCTCAACGAGGACACCGTCCGCTATATCTCCGCCAAGAAGGAAGAACCCGAGTGGATGCTGCAATGGCGCCTCGAAGCGTTCGAGCGCTGGAAGCAGATGGAAGAACCGACATGGGCGATGCTCCACTATCCCGAGATCGACTATCAGGACGCCCACTACTACGCCGCCCCGAAGACCGGCGCGAAGTATGAGAGCCTCGAGGACGTTCCGAAGGAAATCCTCGAAACCTACGAAAAGCTCGGCATCCCGCTGAAAGAGGCGGAAGTCCTGCTCGGCGTCGCGGGCGCCGCCGACACCGCCGCCGACAGCCGCGAAACGCCCCAGCCCGCCGCCCGCGTCGCCGTCGACGCGGTGTTCGACAGCGTGTCCGTCGCCACCACCTTCAAGGCCGAGCTGGCCAAGGCCGGCGTCATCTTCATGTCGATCTCCGAAGCCATCCGCGAACACCCGGATCTCGTGAAGCAGTATCTCGGCACCGTGGTCCCGGTCACCGACAACTTCTTCGCCACGCTGAACTCGGCCGTTTTCTCCGACGGCACTTTCGTCTACGTGCCCAAGGGCGTGCGCTGCCCGATGGAGCTGTCGACCTATTTCCGCATGAACGCGCGCGGCACCGGACAGTTCGAACGCACGCTGATCATCGCCGACGAAGGCGCCTACGTGTCCTATCTCGAAGGCTGCACCGCCCCGATGCGCGACGAGAACCAGCTCCACGCCGCCGTGGTCGAGCTGGTCGCGCTGGGCGACGCCGAGATCAAATACTCCACCGTCCAGAACTGGTGGCCCGGCGACGCCGAGGGCAAGGGCGGCATCTACAACTTCGTCACCAAGCGCGGCGACTGTCGCGGCCCCCGCTCGCGCATTTCCTGGACGCAGGTCGAGACCGGATCGGCCATCACCTGGAAATACCCCTCCTGCATCCTGCGCGGCGACGACAGCGTGGGCGAGTTCTACTCCATCGCCGTCACCAACGGACATCAGCAGGCCGACACCGGCACCAAGATGATCCACCTTGGAAAGAACACGCGCTCCCGCATCATCTCCAAGGGCATCTCGGCGGGCAAATCCAACAACACCTATCGCGGCCTCGTCTCGGTCCACCCGAAAGCCGCGAAGTCGCGCAACTTCACCCAGTGCGACAGCCTGCTGATCGGCCAGACCTGCGGCGCCCACACCGTGCCCTATGTCGAGAACCGCCGCGCCGACGCCCAGCTCGAACACGAGGCCACCACCACCAAGCTCTCCGAAGACCAGCTCTTCTACGCCCGCCAGCGCGGCATCCCCGAAGAGGCGGCCGTGGCGCTCCTGGTCAACGGCTTCGTCCGCGACGTGCTCCAGAAACTGCCGATGGAGTTCGCCGTCGAGGCGCAGAAACTCCTCGAGGTCAGCCTCGAAGGCAGCGTCGGCTAGCGCATCGCCCGCTTGTCAGCCGGCCCGCCCCGTGCCTAGCCTTGCCGCGCGATATGGTGGGGAGACAGCGCAATGACCGGCGATCGCTCGAACGATGACGGCGGCCCGCTTGGGCAGGGCTTCTGCTTCAAGTGCGGAACCCCGATCCCGGACAACACCTGGATGTGTCCGTCCTGCGGCTTCGTGAACGCCGGCGCCACCGCAGGCGCGGCGTCCGGCCGATCCGGCGTCCGCAAGGACCTCACCGACAGCGTCGACGACGCCAAACGCGACATCCGCGACCGCCTGCGCAAGTCCTGAGCGCCCGCCCTGCCTCTCCGCCTTGCCTGCCTCTCCGCCTTGCCTGACCGGGAGACGCGCGGCATTCAGGTTCGTCTCGTCGCCTGTCGCGCGCGTCCCCGCGCGGCTCCGCGCGAGAGCGGCCTCGCCGCAGGCGAAGCGGACTGGAGAACAAGATGACGATCAGGTTCGGCGTCGACCGCCTCCTCGCAGACCCCGCCCTGCGCAAGCCGCTTGAAGGCCGGCGCGTCGGCCTCGTCGCGCACCCCGCCTCCGTCACCGCCGATCTCACCCACAGCCTCGATGCGCTCATCGCCGCCGGCGTCAATGTCACCGCCGCCTTCGGTCCGCAGCACGGCATGCGCGGCGACAAGCAGGACAACATGATCGAGAGTCCGGACTACACCGATCCCCTGCACGGGATTCCGGTGTTCTCGCTCTACGGCGAAGTCCGCCGCCCCACCGGCCAGATGATGTCCGCCTGCGATGTCGTCCTGATCGACCTTCAGGATCTCGGCTGCCGCATCTACACCTTCATCACCACCCTACTCTACATGCTCGAAGCCGCCGCGAAGGACGGCAAGCAGGTGATCGTGCTCGACCGGCCCAATCCGGCGGGCCGCCCGGTCGAGGGCCTCACGCTTCGTCCCGGCTACGAAAGCTTCGTCGGCGCCGGCCCCATCCCGATGCGCCACGGCCTCACGCTCGGCGAACTCGGCTTCTGGTTCGTGAAGCGCTTCAACCTCGATGTCGATTATTCGGTGATCGGCATGGAAGGCTACGATCCGGCGCAGGCGCCCGGCTTCGGCTGGCCGCTCACCGAACGCACCTG
>JAWKVD010000026.1:0-43816 GCA_041398225.1 Hyphomonadaceae bacterium
TGGCGCACTTCGATCGCCCCAAGGGCAAGCGCGTGCCGGAGATGAGCCTCAAGCCGGTTCTCGAGCCCCTGTCGCGCCTGCTGGGCAAAACGGTGGCGTGGGCCGACGACTGCATCGGCGAACCGGCGAAGGCCGCGATCGACGCGATGAAGCCGGGCGACGTCGCGCTGCTCGAAAACGTCCGCTACCACGCCGGCGAAGAAAAGAACGATCCGGAGTTCGCCGCCGAGCTGGCCAAGCTGGGCGACATCTACGTCAACGACGCTTTCTCGGCCGCGCACCGCGCCCACGCCTCCACCGAGGGCGTCGCGAAGCTGCTGCCGGCCTATCCGGGCCTGTCGATGGAGCGCGAACTGTCCGCGCTGGATGCGGCGCTGGGCAACCCCGAACGCCCGGTGATGGGCATTGTCGGCGGTTCGAAGGTCTCGACCAAGCTCGACCTGCTGCGCAACCTGGTCAGCAAGCTGGACAAGCTCGCCATCGGCGGCGGCATGGCCAACACCTTCCTCTACGCGCAAGGGCATGAAGTCGGCGCGAGCTATTGTGAGAAAGACCTCGCCGACACGGCGCGCGAAATCATCAAGCTGGCCGGACAGAACAACTGCAAGCTGTTCCTGCCGCTCGACATCGTGGTCGCCGAGCAGATGGCCAAGGGCGTGCCGACGCGCGTGCGCAATCTCGGCGCCGTCGACGAGCATGAGCGCATTCTCGACGCCGGCCCCGAAACGGTGACGCGCCTGAAGCGCGCCATGGCGAACTCGAAGACCCTGATCTGGAACGGCCCGCTGGGCGTGTTCGAGATCCCGCCTTTCGACAAGGGCACGGTCGAAGCCGCGCAGGCGGCGGCCGAACTGGTCAAGGAAGGCAAGCTGATCGCCGTCGCCGGCGGCGGCGACACGGTCTCGGCGCTCAATCATGCCGGCGTCGCACACGACATGACCTTCGTCTCGACCGCGGGCGGCGCCTTCCTCGAATGGATGGAGGGCAAGCCCCTGCCCGGCGTCGAAGCGCTTAAAATCTAGATGCGGCAAACGAACCGGAGCGATTGAATGGACGGCGAGGCATGACGCGACGGCTTCGAGCGGGCATCGACGGCGTCCTGTCGGCCTCGACGATCTGTTTCGCGCTGGCCGCGTGCACGCTCGCCCCCGCGCCGAAGACCGATCCTCCGCCGCCGGCCGTGGCCGAAGCGCCAGAGCCCGACGCGTCGCAGCCCGATGCGCTGGCGGGATCGCCCGAGATCGCGCAGGCGGCCGCACGCGAGATCAGCCCGGAGGAAATCCGGACGACCGGAGAGCAGCTCTATCAGGCGCGGTGCGCGACCTGCCATGAAACCGGCCGCGCGCCCTCGCGCCGCCAGATCGCAGCCAACACGCCGGAAGAAATCCTCGAAGCGCTCGACACCGGCTTCATGGCGGCTGTCGCGCTGTTTCTGACGCCGGAACAGAAAACGATCCTGGCCAGCCATCTGAGCGAGACGGACGAGCCGTAGACGGCCGCCCGGCCCCACGAAAAAACCTGCGCCGATCGCCGCAGGCGCTTGCCTTCCCCGCCGCCCTTTGCCATCGCCTTCTTCACTCAGGGTTAGATGAACGAGGACGCACATGACCATTCGATTTGACGGCAAGGTCGCCATCGTGACCGGCGGCGGCAACGGCCTTGGCCGGCAGCACTGCCTGCAGCTGGCGGCGCGCGGCGCCAAGGTGGTGGTCAACGATCTCGGCGGCTCCGTCGACGGTTCGGGCGGCTCGGTCTCGGCGGCCGAGGCGGTTGCGCAGGAAATCCGCGACGGCGGCGGCGAGGCGATGGGCAACGGCGCCGACATCACCAGGCTCGATCAGGTCGAGGCGATGGTCGAGGAAGCCAAGGCCAAGTGGGGCCGCGTCGACATCCTGATCAAC
Source organism: Hyphomonadaceae bacterium (assembly GCA_041398225.1). GTDB lineage: Bacteria > Pseudomonadota > Alphaproteobacteria > Caulobacterales > Hyphomonadaceae > JAWKVD01. The sequence goes on from JAWKVD010000026.1 coordinate 1,902, forward strand.
AACGCCGGCATCCTGCGCGACAAGACCTTCTCCAAGATGACGATGGACGACTTCAAGAAGGTCGTGGACGTGCACCTGTTCGGCACGGCCAACTGCACCAAGGCGGTCTGGGACACGATGCGCGAGCAGAACTATGGCCGCATCATGCTGACCTCCTCCGCGTCTGGCATCTACGGCAATTTCGGACAGTCCAACTACGGCGCCGCGAAAGCCGCGATGATCGGCCTGATGAACGTGCTGAGCCAGGAAGGCGCGAAGAACAACATCAAGGTCAACACGCTGGCGCCGACCGCGGCGACGCGGATGCTGGAAGGGCTGATCCCCGAACAGGTCGCCAAGCTGATGGCGCCTGAACTGGTGTCGCCGGGGGTGCTGTACCTGATCAGCGACAACGCCCCGACCAAGACGGTGCTGGGCGCCGGCGCGGGCTGCTTCTCCGTGGTTCACATCTACGAGACGCCGGCGGTGTTCCTGGGCGGGGAAAACGCCACGTGCGACGATGTCGCGGCCAACTGGAGCAGGATCAGCGACAAGGCCGGCGAACAGCCGCTCGACGCCGCCTTCGCGCAGACCAACAAGTTCGTCGCCGCGGCCGCCGAGGCTCTTGGCGTCAAACTTCCGTCCGGCGAATAGCCGCCTTCCCCGGCCCTACCGGGGCCGGGACGACGGGTCAGAGCGTTCGATTCGCGCGTGGAGACATGTTTTCATGCGCGGATCGCCGCTGCGGACGAACGCTCCGGAAGAACGCGCCCAAAGAACACGGCGTCAAAACGCTGCGGCGACCGAACGTCAGGACCGGATGGAACAGGTTTTGCTGCAGCGATCCGGACCGGTCACAGTTGACCATCCGGGGCCCTGAAGCCAAAACGATCAGGTTTCAGAACCGGCTTTTCAGGCCGGGTTCACGGCCAGCTTTTTTGGCAGGATTCAAAGGGGAAAGTTCATGGCGCGCATCACGCTCAGGCAGCTTCTCGATCACGCGGCGGAGAACGATTACGGCCTGCCGGCGTTCAACATCAACAATATGGAACAGGCCCTGGCCATCATGGAGGCCGCGGACGAGGTTAACGCGCCCGTGATCATGCAGGCCAGCCGCGGCGCGCGGAACTACGCCAACGACATCGTGCTGAAGCACCTGATCGACGCGATGGCCGAGATGTACCCGCACATCCCGCTGTGCATGCACCAGGACCACGGCAACGGCCCGGCCACCTGCGCCACCGCCATCCAGTACGGCTTCACCTCGGTGATGATGGACGGTTCGCTGAAGGAAGACGCCAAGACGCCCGCCGACTACGACTATAACGTCGACGTCACGCGCCGCGTGGTCGACATGGCGCACGCCTGCGGCGTTTCGGTCGAGGGCGAACTCGGCGTGCTCGGCTCGCTGGAGACGGGCATGGGCGAAGCCGAAGACGGCCATGGCGCCGAAGGCAAGCTCGACCATTCGCAACTGCTCACCGATCCGGATCAGGCGGTCGAGTTCGTGAAGGCGACGCAGGTCGACGCGCTGGCCATCGCGATGGGCACCAGCCACGGCGCCTACAAATTCTCGCGCCAGCCGGACGGCGACGTTCTGGCGATGAACGTGATCGAGGAGATTCACGCCCGCCTGCCCGACACCCACCTGGTGATGCACGGCTCTTCGTCGGTGCCGCAGGAGCTGCAGGACATCATCAACCAGTATGGCGGTCAGATGCCGCAAACCTGGGGCGTTCCGGTCGAAGAGATCCAGCGCGGCATCAAGCATGGCGTGCGCAAGATCAACATCGACACCGACAACCGCATGGCGATCACCGGCGCGATCCGGAAAGTGTTCGCCGAGAAGCCGTCGGACTTCGATCCGCGCGCCTATCTCAAGCCCGCCAAGGAAGCGATGCGCGCCGTCTGCAAGCAGCGCTTCCTGGAATTCGGCTGCGAGGGCATGGCCGCGAAGATCAAGCCGCTCTCACTTGCCCAGATGGCGAAACGCTATGTCTCCGGCGAACTGACGCCGAAGACCGGCAAGCTCGCCCAGGCGGCCGAGTAGCCGAACCGGCGCACGCCCCGGCGCGCGAGTTTTGATCGACATTGCCTGATATTTCGGCCCCGCGGCTAGCGAGCGGCGCCGATTCGCGCGTCACAAGAAAAAGCTCCCTGATTGGGGCGGTCTGATTCGCGTTGCTGGCTTATGGCATAGCGCTTGCCGGTCGCGTTCTGTTTAGTGCGGCGACAGGCTGGCTGCGGGGAAATGGCCGGCGAAGCAACGGACGCTGCGGGGAGATCATGTCCACATACGACCTTACCGCGTGGCCCCTGTTCCGGAGCGTCATCGACGACCCCGACGCCGCCGAACGCAAGCCTCGCACATGCTTCGTCATCTGCGCGGGCAAGGCGGCCGGTCCCGACCGGCAACGTCATACCGACATTGTGTGGAAGTATGTGCTGCGTCCGGCGCTGCTCGACACCGACCACGCGCTGGCGCGCACGCCCGAGGAAAACAGCGGAAGCGTCGACATTCGCGCCATGCTGGCCGCCGACATCGTGGTCGCGATCGCCTCGGGCCGCGATCCGGACGTGTATTACGCCGTCGCCCTGGCGCAGGCGGCCTCGCGCCCGCTCGTGATCCTGGTCGAAGAAGGCCAGGAGCTGGGCTTCGATCCGGCCGGCGCGCCGGTCGTGACCTACAGCCTCGACCCGGACTCGGTGTTCAGCGCGGTCAATGTCCGCAAGCTTCAGGCGGCGCTGCAGGGTTTCCTGGCGGGCGAAACGCCGGCGCCGAACGGACTGATCCAGCGCACGTCGGCGCTCGGCGGGGCGAGCGTCTATGAACGCTCGCGGCAGTTCACCTACGACCAGCGCATCCAGATGCTGCGCGATGCGCGCGTGCGCATCGACATCATGGGCATCGCCAACATGGCGCTGGCGCTTCACCCGGACATGATGGAGGTGATGCGTCTGCGTTCGGGCGAGCCGATCGAGATCCGCGTGCTGCAGTGCGCGCCCGGCAACCCGATCCTGTCCTCGCTGATCGGCGTGAAGGACGTCGATCAGGTCGCGGCGGTGAAGTCCGAGATCGAGGCGGCGGGCGAAGCCTGGCGGCGGTTGATGGAATCCCAGGAGCTGGACCTTTCGCTGACGGTTCGTCGCGCGCAGGCGACCGCCATTCTCAACAGCGCCATCATCACCGAACACGGCGTGGTGACGACGCCCTATCTCTACAGCCAGGCGACGGCCGAAAGCCCCACCATCCGCGCCGAGGCGGGCAGCGCCTATCACCGCGTGATGATGAACGAGTTCGACGCCGTATGGGCCGAAGCCGCCACCCATTTCCGCTATGAACGGCGCAAGCCGCAGCGCGCCGCCACGGGCCCCGCCAATCTCAACGTTCCGGCCCCGCCCGGGGCCATGAACGGGCACTCCTCGCGGCCCAGCGAGCCTGCGCCCGCCGAAGCCCCGCCGGCCGAGCGCCAGCGGCAGGGTTTCTCGTTCCGCGGCCTCGGCGGCGGCAACTAGATACGTCTGGCGCCGCTTGACGCGCGCGCGCGGCGGCGCCACTGCGCAGCCATGTCCGAGACACCCGCCCGACGCTGCCGGCTCTACCTCATCACGCCGCCGGTCATTGCCGACATCGAGGCCTTCGCCGGCCAGCTGGAAGCCGCGCTCGAAGCGGGCGACGTGGCGTGCCTGCAGATCCGCCTGAAGTCGCGCGCGGGCGTGGCCGCCAGCGACGCCGAGATCGAGGCCGTCACCCGCCGGGTGCTGAAACCGGCGCAGGCGAAGGACGTCGCCGTGCTGATCAACGACCGCCCAGACCTGGCCAAGGCCCTCGGCGCGGACGGGGTGCATATCGGCCAGGGCGACGCCGGCTATGCGGAGGCCCGCCGCGCGGTGGGACCCAACGCCATTGTCGGCGTGACCTGCCATGACTCGCGGCATCTCGGCCTTGAAGCCGCCGAGGCCGGAGCGGACTATGTCGCGTTCGGCGCCTTCTACCCCACCGACACCAAGGACGCGGCGACCCGCGCCGACCCCGCCCTTCTGACCTGGTGGCAGGAGATGATCGAGGTTCCGTGCGTGGCGATCGGCGGCGTCACCCCCGCCAACGCCCGCCCCCTGGTGGAGGCGGGCGCGGATTTCCTCGCCGTTTCATCCGGCGTGTGGGCGCATGAAGGCGGGCCGGCCGAGGCGGTGGCCCGCTTCAACGCGCTGTTCGACGAGCTGGCGTCCTAGGTCGCGGGCGGCGGAGCCGACCGGTCCCTGGTGATCGACTTCAGTTCCGACAGATCGTTGGCGATCTTGAACAGAATGATGAACAGCTCGCAGTAGAAGCGCCAGAAGATCAGGCCGATGAGCCCGCCGATGGGCGCGAACACGATCATGCCGAGCCCCATCATGAAGCTGTACCGCATGGCGCTGAAGCCCATGAAGAAGTAGCTCAGCACGCCGAGAACGATGCCGATGATGCCGATCCAGTAGATCACCTTGACCAGCACGCTGCCGATCAGCTTGTCGAAACTCAGAAACCGATTCACGAATTCCATCTCAGCCCTCCAGGATGGTTAACCCGTGCGACCACAACGCGCAGGGGCATATTCGTCAAGCCCGGCGCGAACCGGGCATGACCGGACCCGCCAATGACCGATCCGGCGGCGGATTCGGTTACGAATAGCTTGACGCCCGAAGTCCCCGCGCCTAACGGCCCTTCGATGTCCCGACCCTCTCCCACTGTCTCCGTCATGATGGACGCGGCCCGCGCGGCCGGTCGCCGCCTGCTGCGCGATTTCGGCGAGGTCGAGAACCTCCAGGTCTCGCGCAAGGGCCCGGCCGACTTCGTCTCCGCCGCCGACCGCAAGGCCGAGGAGATTATCCGCGAACGACTGGAGAAGGCCCGCCCCGGCTACGGCTTCCTGATGGAGGAGTCCGGATCGGTCGAGGGCACCGACAAGACCCACCGTTTCATCGTCGACCCGCTCGACGGCACGCTGAACTTCCTTCACGGCATGCCGCACTTCTCGATCTCGATCGGGCTTGAGCGCGAGGGCGAACTGCGCGCGGGCGTGGTGTTCGACCCGATCCGCAACGAGCTGTTCTGGGCCGAGACCGGCGAAGGCGCGTGGCTGGAGAACCGCCGCCTGAAGGTCGCCGCGCGGCGCAAGCTGTCCGAGTCGATCGTCACCACGGGCATTCCGCAGCTTGGCGTGCCGGGCTTCGACACCTTCATGAAAGAGGCGACGATCCTGCAGGCCGAAGTCGCGGCGATCCGCCGTCTGGGCTCGGCCGCGCTCGATCTCGCCTGGGTCGCCGCCGGCCGGTTCGACGGGTATTGGGAGCGCAATCTGAAGCTGTGGGACGTGGCGGCCGGTTTCGTGCTGGTGCGCGAAGCGGGCGGCAAGGTCGTCGGCCTCAACGGGGCGAAGCCCGAGGCGGGAAGCTTCACGGCGGGCAATCCGAGCGTCGCGGTCAAACTGGCCGAACGCATCGAAGGCAAGGTGCCGAGCCGCAAGGGCTAGGCGGCGCTTCGACTTAGGCTCCATCTTCCGTTTTTCGTGCGCGGGTTTTTCCGGCGGCTGCGTTTGCGCATGCGGTGTTGTTCGGACTGGCCGTAGGCCATCCGGGATGCCGTGTGCGTCCCCCGCCTTGTTGGCTGGCTTCTGCGTTCAAGTCCGCAGAAGCATGGGGAGGCCGGGGCGCGTGGGGCCGCGCCGGGTAAGTTGCCAACCCTCTCCTTTCGGGAGGTGGAGCTGGCGTAAGACGCGATCGTCACGCGCCCCGCGGCCGGTTTGAGATCCGGTGCGGCTGGCGGGTTTGGCTGGGGAACACCGGTTGCGTCTCGATCGTCAGAGATCGCACGGCCCACGTCCAGCATTTGGACCCATTTCCGCATCCCGGACCCGCGTGCAGATCTCTCCGCGAGACCTGGAACCCCGGTTTCGACACCCCGGAGCCTGTTTGCATGAGCCGGTTTCCACGAGCTTCCCGGGAGGTCACCCCGGGCGTTGGTCGGACGAAGCGTCTTGTCCACGCTGCGCCCGCTTCGCGGACCTGGTCTCAACACGCCGGCCGGCGCCTGACATTCGATGGACTCGGAGACGTCTCCCGAACCCTCCCCGCGCCAGACACGAGGAGAAATATGGGCGACGGAAAAGTGGGTCGGATAAGTTTGCGACCACCCCCTCCGTCTCGCTTCGCCCTTCGGGCTTGCGATCCACCTCCCCCGCCAAAGGCGGTGGAGGAAAGACGCCGTCGTTGTTGCTGGACAGTTGCGAAGCCGCACACCGGCTGTCATCCCGGGCGAGGCCGCGGACGAAGTCCGGCCGAGACCCGGGACCCATCGAGAGACCGTCCCGGTTGATGCCCTCCGGCCGCAGGCCTTCGGGCGTTCGTCGCTGAAATCGCAATGCGATTTCCGCCTGCGGCGCCGCTTCTCACGGTCCCGGCTCGCGCCGCTGCGCGGCTTGGCCGGGATGACAAGCGTGGGTGGCGGCGAGCGGGGCTGACCGGCTTTACTTGCCGCGGCGGGGTTTGCCGCCATCGGCCATTTCGAACAGGCCCGGCGATTTATCGGCGGCCTTGTCTTCCACGGGTTTGCCCTGAACGGCCTGCCCTTCGGTTATCTGGAGCGCGCGGGCGCGGTTGGTAAGCTCGCCGGGCGCATCGACCGACTGGCCGTCGGTGGGTATCTGCAACTCCTCGAAGCGGCGCACCTGCGGCATCACCTTGCGCTCGAACGAGCCGACCATGTCGTTGTAGGAGCCGACCGCCTTGTCGAGACTGGAGCCGACCTTGCCCATGTGCTCGCACATCTTCACCAGACGCGCGTAAAGCTCGCGCCCGAGACCGACGGCCTGTTCGGCGTTGCGGCTGGCCTGCTCCTGACGCCAGCCATAGGCGACGGCCTTGGCCAGCGCGATCAGCGTGGAGGGGGTGACGATGATGACGTTGTTCTTGGCCGCGAAGTCGAAGATTTCGCGATCCTCCTCGAGCACGGCGGCGTAGAAATTCTCGCCCGGAATGAACATGGCGACGAAGTCGACGCGTTCGGACAGGTCTTTCCAGTAATCCTTGCGCGAGAGCGCGGTGACGTGGGCGCGCACGCGCGCGGCGTGGGCGCGCAGGCGTTCGGAGCGCTTCTGGGCGTCGGTTTCCGACGAGGCGGCGAGATAGTCGTCGAGCGAGACTTTCGAGTCGATCACCAGTTCGCGCCCGCCGGGCATGCGCACGATGACGTCCGGACGGATGCGGCCCTTCTCGGTGTCGGAGGAGGCCTGTTCGACGAAATCGGCGTAGGGGCTGAGGCCGGACATTTCGAGCACGTTGCGCAGCGTCTCCTCGCCCCAGCGGCCGCCATGGCGCGGCGCGGCCAGCGCGCTGGCGAGCTTGCCGGTGACTTCATGCGTCATGCGCGCGGTTTCGCCGACATTGCGAAGCTGTTCGTCGAGCTTGGCGCGGTCTTCGGCGCGGGTCTTCTCGATGGCGTCGACCTTCTCGCGGAACTGGCCGAAGGTTTCCTGGATCGGCTTGAGCATGGCGCCGAGATCGCCCTTGGCGCCTTCCTGGTGCTTCTTGAAGGTCTCGTCGGCGAGTTCGACGAAGCGCTTCTGGGATTCGACCAGAGCGTTCTGGGCCAGCGACTTGAAGCGCTGCTCGGCCTCGGCCTGCATCTTCTCCATGCGCTCGCGCTCGCGCGCGACGGCGGCCTCGCGCTCCTTGAGGATGGCGTCCTGCGCTTCGAGGCGGCGCTCGGCGATCTGCGCGCGGTCGCGAAGTTCGTCGCGTTCGAGGCTGAGGGCGTTGCGGCCGGCTTCGAAATCCCTTGCGTCGGCGGCGCGCTCCTCGCGCTCGCGCTGGAGTTCGGCCTCGAGCGCGGCGATGCGCGGGGCCGCGCCCTGGCGCATCCAAACCGCCGCGGCGATCGCTGCCAGCAGCAGGACGAGCAGAACGATGTGAAGCGGATCAATCAGCATCGCAAAGGCCTATGTTCGATTTTTGTTCCGATCAAGCGTTGACTTCAGCCGTAACGCGATTCCGTGGCGGACGCTCAACGCCTTGAGGCGAGCGCGGCGGAGATGGTGCCGTCGTCGAGATGGTCGAGTTCGCCGCCCACCGGCACGCCATGGGCGAGGCGCGAGACCTTCACGTCGAGATGCGCCAGCCGGTCGGTGATGTAGTGCGCAGTGGTCTGGCCCTCGACGGTGGCGTTGAGGGCGAGGATCACCTCGCGCACCTGCGGCTGCGAGGCGCGGCGGATGAGGCTGTCGATGTTGAGCTGGTCGGGCGTGACGCCGTCGAGGGCGGAGAGCGCGCCGCCGACGACATGGTAGCGGCCGCGAAAGGCGCCGGAGCGCTCCATCGCCCAGAGGTCGCCCACCTCCTCCACCGCGCAGATGACGCTGTCGTCGCGGCCCGGCGCGGTGCAGAGCGAGCACGGGGAAACGGTGTCGAAGTTTCCGCACACCGGACAGGCGCGCACTTTCGCGGCGGCGTCGGACAGGGCGGCGGCGAGCGGGGTGAGAAGCTGGTCGGGCTTTTTCAGAAGATGCAGCGCGGCGCGGCGGGCCGAACGCGGGCCCAGCCCCGGCAGCTTGGCCAGAAGGTCGATCAGGCGGAGGATTTCCGGGCCGGCGGAGCGTTGGGTCATGTATCTGCGATCGATCGGGGCTGGACAGGCTGAACCAATTAGACGGGCGAGGCTTGAGGGCGTGACGCCCTAGGTGGACGAGGCGGCGGGGCCCACCGAAGCGGCCCACTCGCAATAATCGCCCGAGTCGATACGCGGCGCACCCACCAGCGGAACGGTCCAGGCCCAGACCCAGGCGCTGAAGGTGCGGCCCGTATCGAGGCGCACGAGCTGCTCGCTGCGAGCATAGTCGTCGCCTTCGTACGGGTCGAGTTCGGCGAGGAGGCGGTCGGGCGCGCGCATCTCCCACAGCTCGCCGCGCACGCGGGCGCGGGTTCCGCGATTGAGCACGAGGGCGGGATACCAGTCGACGGCGTAAAGCTCGCCCGCGACATCGCCCGACCCGATCCGGCGCGCGGCGCCCGACAGACGCGCGCGCCAGGGCGCGCCCTGTTCGGCGACCGGATAGCCGGCGGCGTCGGACCTGAGGGAGCCGTAGACGAAGAGGCGCCGGTTCACGCCCGCACGCCTAGTCGTCGCGGACGGTGCGTTCCTTGCGCTCGTGGCGTTCCTGCGCCTCGAGGCAAAGGGTGGCGGTCGGGCGCGCTTCGAGGCGTTTGAGGCCGATCGGCTCGCCGGTCTCCTCGCAATAGCCGTACTCGCCCATCTCGATGCGGCGCAGCGCCGAGTCGATCTTGGAGATCAGCTTGCGCTGGCGGTCGCGGGTGCGCAGTTCGAGCGCGCGGTCGGCCTCGGAGGAGGCGCGGTCCACCAGATCCGGAATCGGAGAGACGTTCTCCTGCATGTCCATGATGGTGTCGCGGTTGGACATGAGGATCTCTTCCTTCCACGCCAGAAGCTTGTCCTTGAAGTACTGGAGCTGCTTCGGGTTCATGTAGGATTCTTTTTCGGTCGGCCTGTAAGACTTGTCCGTGGTCACCGCGGTCTCGGTTCCTCGTGCTGCGGGCTTCGCCGAAGTCCGGGCGGCGGGTTTCGCGGCCGGGCTCTTGGGCGCCGTCTTGGTTGCAGGCTTGGCGACGCTTCTGGACGCCGCCGGTTTGGTCTTGGTCTTGGTCTGGGCGGCCTTGGTCTTTGTCGGGGCGGTCTTGGTCGGGGCTGGCTTGGTCGGGGCTGGCTTGCTTGAAGCGGTCTTGCGGGCGGACGTCTTTGCGGCAGGCGTCTTGGCGGCGGGCGTCTTGGCCGTCGTCCTGGCGGCCGTGGTTCTCGCGGCTGTCCGGGGCGCCGGTTTGGGTTCGGGCTTGCGGGCCTTTACCTTGGAAGAACTCATCATGCACTCCCTGCCTAGGGTCTCATCGACCACGGGACCCCCCTTAAGGCGCGCGCTGTATATCCGAGCGAACCCGCTGCGTCCAGCGCCCTCCCCAGTCCGGGCCAGACGAATTTTCCTGCAAGTATCAGGCCTCTACACCCTAACTGAGCGAGCGCTCACAGGAGGGTTCTCCACAGGCGGTTTTGCCGCGACGCGGCATGGGGCGCCGAATTGCCGCAGCATGCGGACGGAGTTCGGGCGCTCGTTTTCGAGGCGGTCCGGGAGCGGAGCGAACCCGGCGACGGGCAAGTTTCCCGGAAGATTCAGCGGCTTCGGGCTTCAAGCCGGCGGAGCGCGGCCAGGCCTGATCGGGCCCGATCAGACGATCGCGCGCTCGAGCTTGGCGACTTCGACGGCGGCGCGGACCTCGGCCCAGCCCAGCGTCTCGTCGAGACCCGAATCACCGGTCGGATCGCGCGTTTCGGCCAGGGCGGCCCGCAACTGCCCCAGATTGGCGAGCGTCGGCCCGGCGCCCAGAATGTCGGCCTGGAGCCGGTCGAGCGCGTCGAGCAGGCGGCGGCCCTTCTTGAGCGCCTGCCGGCGGAGGTCGCCCTCGCCCTGCCCCTGGAGGGCCAGAAGTGCGCTGACGGCGGAAGTGGCGGAGGTCGGCGCGACCCCGGCGGCGGGCGCGGGACGCGCGGCGGGCGACACGTCGAGCAGCTGGCGAAAGCCTTCGCCGGTGTCCGAACGCGCGGCCCCCGAAGCGCCGGTCGCCGTGCTGCCTGATGGGCCGCTGACCTTCATCGTGGTGACCGGAACCTCATGTCTGGCCGTTGCGCGGGCGTTTGTCCGGCGCCCTCAAACCGTCGTCGTGAATTTCGTTGTCCCGCGGGGTCCCGCGGGGTCCCGCAGGCGCGCGGTCGCCTGAGGGCGCTCCTTCACCCTTCCGGCCACCGTTCCGGCAACCGGTTAACGCCGGCTTAACCATGATCGACGGCCGCTGCGTCTGGCGCGGAGCGTTCGGTTAAGCGTTTGTTTCAGTTTGCCGGGCGATGCTGGCCCATACGCCATGCGGCCAGAACGGTCGAACTCCATCGTTTTCCGCTTCCCCCCGGAAGGGCCCATGCGCGCGCACACGCTGTTTCCCCTGTTGATGTCCGCTTTGGTCGCGTTCGCGGCCCCGCTCGCCGACGCCGGCACGCGGGTGAAGGATATCGTGGACATTGAAGGCGTGCGCGAGAACCAGCTGCTCGGCTACGGGCTGGTGGTGGGCGTGAACGGCACTGGCGACAGCCTGCGCAACTGCGCCTTCACCCGCCAGAGCCTCGAGGCGATGATGGAGCGGCTGGGCGTCAACACGCGCAACGCCAATCTCAACACCGCCAACGCCGCCGCCGTGATGGTGACCGCCAACCTGCCGCCCTTCGCCACCAATGGCAGCCGCATCGACGTGACCATCTCCGCGATGTGCGATTCCAAGAGCCTTGAAGGCGGCGTGCTGATCGCGACGCCGCTGCTGGGCGCGGACGGACAGGTTTATGCGGTGGCGCAGGGATCGGTCGCGGTCGGCGCGTTCACCGCCGGGGGCCAGAGCGGCACCTCGCTGACGCGCAACATTCCGACCGGCGGACGCATCCCCAACGGCGCGCTGATCGAACGCGAGCTGAATTTCAACCTGGCGAGCCAGGGCGAGGTGCGCCTGGCGCTGCGCAATCCCGACTTCACCACCGCGCAGCGGATCGCCGGCGCGATCAACCGCTTTGTCGGCCTCGAAGCGGCGGTGGCCACCGATCCCGCGACCGTGCATCTGACGCGGCAGCCCGGCTTCCGCGACATGGCGGCGATGCTGTCGGAGATCGAGCTGCTGCAGATCGAACCCGACCAGCCGGCGCGGATCGTCATCAACGAGACCACGGGCGTGATCGTGATGGGCGACAATGTGCGCGTCTCCACGGTCGCCATCGCGCAGGGCAATCTGACCATCCAGGTCGACGAGCAGCCGGCGGTGAGCCAGCCCAACGCGTTCGGCAAGGGCCAGACCGTGGTGGTGCCGCAGACCGACGTGTCGGCGAGCGAGGACATGGGCGATCTGACCGTGATCGACGGCGGCGTGCCGCTGAGCGAGCTGGTGCGCGGGCTCAACGCGCTGGGCGTGTCGCCGCGCGACCTGATCTCCATCCTGCAGGCGCTGAAAGCCTCCGGCGCGCTGCAGGCCGAAATCGAGTTGATGTGATGACCGATCTCGCCCTGCCCGCGCTTCCGCCCATCGATCCACGCGCCGCGCAGGGCGCCGGACAGCGTACCGCGCAGGGCGACGAGGTGATGAAGAAGATCGCCGGACTGGAGACGCGCGAACAGGCCGCCGGCGTGGCCAAGGAATTCGAGCGCATGTTCCTCGCCGAAATGCTGCAGCCGATGTTCGAAGGCCTGAAGACCGACGGCCCGTTCGGGGGCGGAACCGCCGAGGCGATGTTCCGGCCGATGATGATCGACCAGTACGCCGACGCGATCAGCCAGGCCGGCGGCGTGGGCATCGCCGATGCGGTGATGACGGAGATCCTCAGACTGCAGGGGCTTGAATGATGCTTGAAGCACGCGACCCAAACGATCGCGCCGACCAGCTTCTGGCGGTGGCCACGCGCCTCAGAGAGCTGATCCAGCAGGAGGTCGAGGCGATGCGCGCGCGGCGCCTGGACGGCGGAGGCGCGAACTGGGACGAGAAGGAACGCCTGGTCCACACCTGGCGGCTGGAGGTGCAGCGGATCAAGCACGACCCGTCGCTGATCTCCGGCGCCGACGCCGGGCGCAAGGCCGCGCTGCGCGACGCCTCGCAGGGGCTGGAGCGCGAACTGGTGAGCCATGAAGCCGCGCTGAAGGCGATGCGCGAAGTGACCGAAGGCCTGGTGAAGACGATCGCCACCGAGGTCGGTGCGGCGCGCAGCGGCCCGCGCGGCTATGGCGCCGACGGCGGTCTGCAGGGGGCCGCGCGCACCACGATGGCGGGCGTAACCGTTAACGCCAAGGCGTAGGCGTAGTTGACTGGGCACCGCAAGTGCTTGCGTCACTCCACATCGCGCCGGCGCGTGAGGTTTCTCACAAGACGGACAACTACCTTGATTAGTGAGTAAACGCCGGCGACCAAAAGCATGCCGACGATGAAGTAGCCCATCTGGTTTGTGAGGACCGGTGCATCCTGCATTGCTCCTTGGAGGAACCCTCCTACGGCAATGCCCAGAATGCCAACGATCCACCAACTGATAGGAACGCCAGAGTCCTTCTTCTCTCGCTTGGGCTTTTTCGACATTTCCCCCCCCCAATCTAGTATTTCGATTCACCCGTTCGCCTACAATATTCCCCGAACCAACGTGTAAGTCAGAAAACAAGCCTAAGCGCCGCGCGCGACGTGCAAGGCGAGCCCACTGGGATGGACTTGCCGCTGTTAGCACAAATCAATGGATACTAGTCTTGATCGGACACTGTGTCCGAAACGGTGAATCCGCTCAAAGCACTAGCGCTTGCCCTTTGACCGGGCGAACCAACATAAAAGTCCGGTCAGGCTGTACAATTATGGCCCGAAAGGCGCCGCGCCCTCTTGAAATTCTTCAGGTGTCGCGGAAAAGAGACAGTTGCGAGGGGCGAAGTTCGAGCAGCGCGGCCAGAAAGGCCGGGCGGTGCGATCCAGAAAACGGAAACAGGTCGATGTTTCGTCGTCGTAAGCGCCGATTCCCGTTCGCCGCCTACGCCGCTCTGATTTTCAACGCGGCCCTCATTCTGACCCCGTTCATCGCCGCGCGCGCCGCGCTGACCGCCTATGGCGAGCGCGAGCCGAGCTTCGAGAGCGTGCAGGCCTCGCTGCGCGCCACCCAGTCGGCCATGGACGCCCGCTTCCGCAAGCTGGCCGCCAATGGCGAAGGCACGCCGCGCGAAGTGTGGGCCGGCTATGTGCGCCAGGCGCTGGAGGCTGACCAGGAAGCCGAGGTGCGCGGCCTTTTGCTGGCGGCGCCGGCGATGCTGGACGGCGACGACGCGCGCGCCCTGAAGGAACGCATCAACGTGTCGGAGGGTTCGGGCGACGAGGCCGTGATCGAGGCCGCCCTCGCCTATCTGCCCGAAGACGTGCAGGCCGAATACGAACGCCGCACCGCATCGGTGCTGGCGATGTTCCGCAACGCCGGAGACGAGGCCGAGGCGGCCGCCGCGGACGCCTCGACGGGCGCCTCAACGGGCGCCGCCACCGGAGACGCGGCGGGTGAGGCCGGGACGCAGGACGGCGCCTATTACGAGGAAGAGCCGGCGGAGTTCTCGATGCTGGGCGATCTGCGCGATCTTTCGCTGCAGGCCGCGCGCTGGGTGCGCAATGACGACATCGACATGACCGCGTTCGTGCTGTCGGGCCTCGGTCTGACGCGGGCCGACAAGCAGGCGCGCGAAGGCGCCTCGATCGTGCTGGCGGCGCTGCGTTCGGATTCGCTGACCCCGGAGTTCCGCGCCTATCTGCAGAAGCGGCTGGACCAGGCCGCGCCGCCGCAACGTCTGAAGGCGCAGCTTGAGGCCGGGTTCAACAACGATCTCGGCTATGTGCTGAACGGCGAGGACGTGGTGCGCAAGGCGTTCGAGGACAGCATCGATCCGGTCGCGCTGGCGGGGCTGACGTCCGATCTGCACGTGATCGAGGAGTTGGCCACCTACACCTCGCGCGACACCTCGATCCACTCGGCGGTGGCGATCCTCTCCCAGGTCAGAAGCAGCGCCGACCTGTCGCGCGCGCGGCTGATCGTTCAGGCCGGCGGCGACCGCGCGGTGCCGCTGGCGCTGCACGACAGCAGCGGCCGTTTCCTCGACACGGCGCGGACGGTGATCGAATGGTCGAACCCGCTGCGGATGCAGATGGCCGGCCTCGCCGCCTGCCTCGCCCTGCTGCTGCTGCTGTCGTTCAACGTGGTGTGGCGGTCGTTCCGCAGGAACGCTCCGGTGCGGCGCAGCGCGGTGTATCTGGTCGAGGAATCGCCGGCGATATAAGGCGGGGGGCCTAAGCCGCCGGGGTGAGGAAGACCGCCTTGAGGCCGTCGACCATGAACTGGATGGCGAGCGCGGCCAGGATGACGCCGAAGATGCGGGTGATGGCGCCCGCAATGCTCTCGCCCATCAGACGCATCAGCGGACCGGCGATCAGGAAGGTGACGAGCACCAGCAGCAGGTTCGCGCCGATCGCGGCGACGACGATGAGAATGTTGACCGGATCGCCGCCGGCGTTGCGCATGTAGAGCATGGCGGTGGCGATGGCGCCGGGACCGGCGATCATCGGAATGCCGATCGGGAAGACCGAGATGTCGTCGAGGCCGCCGGAGGCTTCGCCCTCGGCGAGCACCGCGTCGGCGCGGTTCTTCTGACGCTCCTGACGTTTCTCGAACACCATTTCGAGGGCGATGAGGAACAACAGCGCCCCGCCCGCGATGCGGAAGGCGTCGAGCGAGATGCCGAGATTCTCGAGCAGCCAGGGCCCGGCGAAGGCGAACAGGAAGATCACCAGCGTCGCGACGATGGTCGAGCGCACCGCCATCTTGCGGGCGAAGGCCGGGCCGTCGCCCTCGGTCAGCGCGGCGAAGACGGGCGCGACGCCGACGGCGTTGATCACCACGAAGAAGGTGACGAAGGCCGCAATGGCCTGTTCGATCTGGACTTCGCTCATTCGACGCCCTTACGCACGGGAAACTGTCTCGGGCCCCGGTCGGCGGCGCCCGCGACCGCTTGAGAGCACAAGTCGCGGCGCGTTGCGAGGGGGATCAGCTTCCGCGCAGCAGGGAAAGCAGCGCCTGCGGCGCCTGGTTGGCGATCGACAGGGTTTCGGAGGACAGGGACTGCTTGACCTGCAGCGCTTTCACGCGCGCGGATTCCAGACCCATGTCGGCGTCGACCAGATTGCTGACGCCCTCGCCCAGCACGTCCGCGAGGCGGGAGATGAAGGTCATCTGGGTTTTCAGACGCTGGTTCTCGCCCGACATCGTGCCGAGTTCGCGACTGAGATTGGCGATCGATTCGTCGATGCGGTCGGCCACCGTCGCGGCCGTGCTGGCCGAGGACAGGTCGACCTGACCGTCGATGGTGAGGATCCCCGCGCCGGGCAGGATGTTGCGGCCCGACAGGGTGAGCGTCTGGCCGCCGTCGGCGTCGGCGATGAAGGGCGCGCCCTGCGGCTTGGTTCCGTCGAGCAGGTTGGCGCCGTCGAAGGAGGCGCTGCGGACGAAGGTTTCGATGCGGCTGAGATAGTCGTGATATTGCTGGTTGTAGGCGTCGCGCTGCTGGCTCGACAGGTCTTCGGACTGGGCCTGAACGGCGACGTTCTTGAGCTCGATCAGCAGGTTCGACACGGTCTCGCCGGCGGAGATGGCCATGTCGGAGACCGACTCGGCGCGGCCGAGGCTGAGCGTGACGGCCTGAAGCGAACTGACCTGGCCGCGCATCGAGGCGGCGGCGAGATACAGCGGGGCGTTGTCGCTGGCGGTGCGGATCTTCTGGCCGGTGGAGACGCGGGTCTGGCTTTCCTCGAGCTGGCTCGAAGAGCTCTGGAGCTGGCGAAGCACATCCAGCGCGCCGCTCGTATTGACGATCCGATCGACCATTCCGCCTCCGCAACGCCGTCGGCGAATCGCCCTACTGGCGACCCGGGGCGCGCGGATCGAGATTTGGTTAGAGTTGGTTAACGAAGTGTTGCCGGACCGGGCGGCGGCCAAGCCGCCTCACTCCCCCGGAGCAGCGTCCGGAGGCCGGGTCGGCCGGGCGATCCGGGCCCTAAGGGCGGGGCCGCGGGATCTTCAGGTGCGGAAGGGCGTCAGGCCGGAGACGGCCCGGCGCCGGCTTCCGGTTACTGGAACAGCGACAGGATGACCTGCGGCGACTGGTTGGCGATCGACAGGGCCTGGGCGCCGAGCTGCTGCTTGATCTGCAGCGACTGGAGCTTGGCGCTTTCCTTGGCGAGGTCGGCGTCGACCAGGTTGCTGATGCCCTTCTCCACCGTGTCCGACAGGGTGGCGAGGAAGGAGCCCTGAACGTCGAGGGCCTTGGCCTGCGAACCGAGCGTGGCGAGGCTGGAGTTGAGCGAGGTCATCGCCGTGTCGAGCGCGGCGACCGCAGCCGTGGCGCCCGTGGTGGAGGCGCCGCCGATGTCGAGCGACAGGAGGCCGTTGAGCGGGCCGGTGCCGCCGACGCGCAGGTCGATGCCGACGATGACGAGCGTGGAGCTGGGGCGCGTGTCGGCTGCATCGGTCGCGTCGGCCGCCGTCGTGCCGGCGACGCCGTTGATGAAGTTCGAGCGGCGGGCCGTGCCCGAACCGTCCGCGGCGGTGTTGATCTCGACCGTGAAGTCGGCGGTCGCTTCGGCGGCTGTCGCCTGGTAGCTGATGACGCCGGTCGCGTCGTCGTAGGAGGCCGTGATGCGGCCGCCGGTGGCGGCGTTCACGCCGTCGACGAATTCCTGCACCGTGGTGGTGGCGGTGACCTGGAAGGCGTAGGTGTTCGAGCCCTGGGTGATCACGACGTAGTCGTTGGCGACCATGTCGTTGTTGGTGGCGTCCCAGGCTTCCGAAGCGTTGACGACCAGATCCGAACGCGACGGCGTGACGGCGGTGGCCGGCTTGGCCGCGCCGGTGACCGTGGCGACGTTGCCCGCGCCGGTGCCGGTGTCGAGGTCGGAGGTCAGGACCGAAAGGGTCGGCGTGGTGTTGTCGATCAGGTTGGCGCCGTTGAACACCGCCGTGCCGACGACCGTGTTGATGGTGGCGCGCAGACCGGCGAAGTCGGCCTGCAGCATGTTGCGCTGCTCGAGCGAGAGGTCGGCGGACTGGGCGGCGACCGCTTTCTCCTTGAGCTGAACCAGAAGGTCGGAAACCGACTTGCCGGCGTTGAGCGCCGAGTCAACGACGTTGGTCGCCCGGTCGATGCCGTCGCGAACCGCTCCGAGCGAGGAGACCCGCGCCCTCTGGCCCTGGGCGATCGCGAAGACCGCGCCATTGTCCTTGGCGTTCGACACCTTGAGGCCGGTGCTGATCTTGTTCTGCACCCCCTCCAACTCGGTGTTGGTGGCGTTGAGGTTCTGAAGCGCAACCATCGCGCTGTAGTTGGTGTTGACGCTCAGCATCGGATTCGCTCCGCCAGTTCAGGTACACGCGCGCCCATTCCGGACGCTGGTCGGAGGTCGCGTTTCAAGCGCCGTGCCAGTTTGAAACACTTAACGGCGAAGCGAATTTGTTCGGTGTTTTCGGGGGTTTTCAGGTTAACGCAGCGCGCGGCCGGCGCTCGGCGCGCAGGTAAATTCTGCCGCGCCCGGCATTAATTGCCCGGCGGCAATGACCTTGGAGGCCGTTCAGGGCTGCAAAAACCGGCGCCGGGAGGATACCGGCGCGGCATAGGGAGGGCCCCGCCCGCGCAGGCGGCCCGTCAAAAAACCTGGAGGCGGACGGCAAGAGCGGACCCCTGGAGGCCCGCTCTCTTTCCCACCATCCCGCCCCGGAGCGACGCGGATGCGTGGCTCGAGGGACCTGGAGTCGAAAAGCCGTTAGTGTCCGGCGGCTTGCGCCGCCGGACGTCTAACCGGTTACTGGAAGAAGGACAGGACCAGCGACGGCGATTGGTTCGCAATCGACAGGGCCTGGGCGCCCAGCTGCTGCTTGATCTGCAGCGACTGGAGGCGGGCGCTTTCCTTGGCGAGGTCAGCATCAACCAGGTTGCTCAGGCCGGCTTCGACAGTGTCGGAGAGCTTGCCGAGGAACGCGCTCTGAACGTCGAGGGCCTTGGCCTGCGAACCGAGCGTGGCGAGGTTGGTGTTGAGCGTCGTCAGCGCCGTGTCGATCGCCGCGACCGCAGCCGTGGCGCCCGTGGTGGAGGCGCCGCCGATGTCGAGCGACAGGAGGCCGTTGAGGGCGCCCGTACCGCCGACCCGGAAGTCGTAGCCAAGGACCGTGACCGTCGAAGCCGGACGAGCGTCGGCCGCATCGGTCGCGTCAGCGGCGGTGGTGCCGGCGACGCCGTTGATGAAGTCCGAACGACGAGCCGTGCCCGAACCGTCCGCGGCGGTGTTGATCTCGACCGTGAAGTCGGCGGTCGCTTCCGCGGCCGTCGCCTGATAGCTGAGAACGCCCGTCGCGTCGTCGTAGGAGGCCGTGATGCGACCGTTCGTGGCGGCGTTCACGCCGTCGACGAATTCCTGCATCGTGGTCGTCGCCGTCACCTGGAAGGAGTAGGTGTTGGCGCCTTGAGTAATCACGACGTAGTCGTTGGCGACCATGTCGTTGTTGGTGGCGTCCCAGGCTTCCGAAGCGTTGATGACCAGATCCGAACGCGACGGCGTGACGGCGGTGGCCGGTTTGGCCGCGCCGGTGACCGTGGCGACGTTGCCCGCACCGGTGCCGGTGTTGAGGTCAGACGTCAGCACGCGCAGCGTGGAGGTCGTGTTGTCGAGAAGGTTGGCGCCGTTGAACACCGCCGTGCCGACGACCGTGTTGATCGTGGCGCGCAGACCGGCGAAGTCGGCCTGAAGGGTGTTGCGCTGTTCCGCAGACAGGTCTTCGGATTGCGCGGCGACGGCTTTCTCTTTCAGCTGCACCAGCAGTTCCGACACCGAGGTGCCGGCGTTGAGCGCGGAATCGATCACGTTGGTGACGCGGCCGATGCCGTCGCGAACCGCCGCGAGAGCGGAAACGCGCGCGCGCTGGCCCTGGGCGATCGCGAAGACCGCGCCGTTGTCCCGAGCGCTCGACACCTTGTAGCCGGTGTTGATGCGGTTCTGGACTTCGGTCAGCTCTTTGTTGGTGGAGTTGAGGCTTTGGAGCGCAATGGCTGCGCCATAGTTCGAGTTCACGCTAAGCATGACAGTCGTCTCCATTCTGGTTCGTTATGCCGATCGTTTTGATCGGCGACCGCGCCTTTTGCGCAGCCATGGCGGGGACGATGCCGGACAGGAATTAACATCCGGTAGGCGGAACCTAGAAATTTCGATTGATCTTCATCGAGTTGCACGGGGAGTCGCACGGGGGTGCGGGGGCGATCGCGCGGGCGACCGCCATGGGCGCGGAGCCCGACAGGCGACGGGGCGCGATAAGCCGCCCCGACCGCGACGGACGTTGCGGAAAAACGGATGCGGGGCCGCGTTCGCGACGGTCGAAAGCGATCGCCGCGCGCCGAACGTGCCGGTCAGATTTTCTGGAGGTGCGCTATCCGGCCGCAGCTTGCGGGGCGGGCTCGCCCGGATTGCCGGGGTTGGACGAGAGGCCTTCCAGGATCGAGCGGTTGATGTCGATCAGGATGTCCATCGACTCATTGTGGCGCAGGACGGCGCTGGAATGGCGGTCGACGAAGAGCGACAGCGAGATGATCTGGGCGCGCAGGGCGGCGGGAAGCGGGTTGCCCTCGACGGCGCAGTCGGAGGCCATGATCGTCCACAGGCGGCGATTGTTGGAGAGCGCCTCGGCGCGGCGGCCGATCTCGGTGGTCGGCAGGTTGTCGGCCTCGATCAGGCCGCGGGTGACGGTGGCGAAGGCGCGCGCTTCGATCTGGCGCGGCGTCTCAGTCCTCGTCGCCGTCTTCTGGTACAGCTTCACCGACATTCGATAGCAGCCCCTGCTCGTAGGTTAGGAGTTTGCGGCACCGGGTGAGCGCCTTGTAGTAGTCCGCAGCCATTACATCGCGTGAAATGGACACGCATTCCTTAAGGATTTCCGGCGACCTGACAGCATTCATGAACTCGTTCATGCGCAGGACGAACTGATCGTAGGCGGACCCGGCGGCATCCGGGTCGAGATACATCAGCATGATCGGGAAATAGATGTGCTTGGCCGGGGTATCGACGTCGGCCGGCTGGATGATGTCCTTCTCGCGGAGAATCGAGGCCTTGTTCTGAAGCAGCAGCACGGCGCGACGGTCGCCGTTCTGGAGAACGGCGCCGTTGACGACGAAGCGTTCGCCCGGCTTCAGCGAAAGTTTGAGCGGCATCAGGTCCTCCCGGCGTTCGCCCCGCCCCGGTCGTGGGGCCTCGCCTCACGACTATAGTGGGCGTCGCCGCATCCGTCCGTCCAGCTTCTAGGCGGCGTTCCTTAAGCTTTGTTTGCACATGGGCATTGGCGTGGGCATTGGCGGCGGACCGGGCGCTTGCGGTCCGGTTGCGGCGGTTTCGGAAGGCGATTTCCGGGGGCCGGGGCCGGCGGCCGCGCACCATCCTGCGCTTGCGCCCTCCCCCTAGGGCCTCCCCCAACGGCTTCACATGGCGCGCCAAATCCGCTCTAACTGACCCAGACCCGAGACGTGACGGCCAGAGACCGAAGGAACGCGGACGCATGACGAGCGAGAAGAACGGCGCGAAAACCAAGCGCTTCGAGGGGACGGAGAATTATGTCGCGTCCGACGACCTTCGGGTCGCGGTCAACGCCGCGATCGCGCTGGAGCGTCCGCTTCTGGTGAAGGGCGAGCCCGGCACCGGCAAGACGATGCTGGCCCTGGAAGTGGCCAAGGCGCTGGATATGCCGATCATCGAATGGCACATCAAATCCACCACCAAGGCGTATCAGGGCCTGTACGAGTATGACGCGGTGGCGCGCCTGCGCGACGGCCAGCTGGGCGAGGAGCGCGCCCGCGACATCCGCAACTACATCCGCAAGGGCAAGCTGTGGGAGGCGTTCACCGCGCCGCAACGGCCGGTGCTGCTGATCGACGAGATCGACAAGGCCGACATCGAGTTCCCGAACGACCTGTTGCAGGAACTCGATCGCATGGAGTTCTACTGCTACGAGCTGGACGAGACCATCAAGGCCAAGACGCGGCCGGTGGTGATCATCACCTCGAACAACGAGAAAGAGCTGCCGGACGCCTTCCTGCGCCGCTGCTTCTTCCACTACATCAAATTCCCCGACGATGCGGCGATGGCCGACATCATCGAAGTGCACTTCCCCGGCATCAAGAAGAAGCTGGTCGGCGAGGCGCTGAAGACCTTCTACCAGATGCGCGACGTGCCGGGCATGAAGAAGAAGCCTTCGACGTCGGAGCTGCTGGACTGGCTTAAACTGCTGATGTCCGAAGACGTCGATCCGGACACGCTGCGCGAGAAGAACCCCAACAAGCTGGTTCCGCCGCTGCATGGCGCGCTGCTGAAGAACGAGCAGGACATCCAGCTGTTCGAACGGCTGGCCTTCCTGGCGCGCCGGGAAAACGGCTGACCTTCGCAGGGCCGGAATGCCCCTGGAGCTGACCTTCGTTCCGGGCACGATGTGCGACCGGCGGCTGTGGGCGCCGGTGTGGCGCGCGCTCGACGCGCCGATCGCGGACGGCCGGATGGCGCCGCGCTATATCGCGGTGGAGACTAGGCTTACACGCGAGGCGATCCGCGCGGCGTTCGACGAGGCGGCTGAACGCGGCCCGCTGAACCTGATCGGCTTTTCGATGGGCGGGTATCTTTCGCTCGAATACGCGCTGGACCATCCCGAACGGGTGGCTTCGCTGATCGTGGTCTGCTCTTCGTCCTACGGATTGTCGGAGGCGGAGAAAGCCGAACGCGCGAAGGTCGTGGCTTTCCTCGAAACGCACGCCTATCGCGGCATCTCGACCTCGCGGCTGAACCTGTTCGTGCATCCGGGCAAGCAGGCGGACACGGAGGTGACCGACACGATCCGGGCGATGGACCGCGATCTCGGCCAACCGGTTCTGCTGGCGCAGATGCGCGAGACGACGAGGCGGGCGTCGCTGACGGAGCGCCTTGGCGCGCTGACCTGCCCGACGCTGCTGATCGGCGCGGACGAGGACCGGCTGGTGCGCTGGGACCACATCGCCGAGATGCATGCGCGCCTTCCCCACAGCCGGCTGGAGCAGGCGCACGCGGCGGGACACATGCTGCCGCTGGAGCAGCCGGACTGGCTGGCGGCGCGGATCGCGGACTTCCACGGTCTTGGCTAGGCGGCCTGTTACGGGCGCGCGACCTTCACGGCCCGGAACAAGAACCCGGAACAAGAAAAGGGCGGCCCGGAGGCCGCCCTTCCCGTCATGCATTTTCAGGCTTCGGCCTTGAGGCCCTGCCTGTCCGACCCGGGGAGCAACCCGGGTCTTCGAGCTAGTTCTCGGACCAGGGATTGCGCGAACCGATCTTGCGCATCAGGTCGCCGGCCGGGGTGACCGGCCCGCCGTCGCGCTTGGCGCCGAAGACGTCGCTGCGCGGCTTTCCGCCCTGCCCCTTGCGGTGCGGCTTCTTGCCGTGCGGGCGTTCGCCCGGCTTGCCGGTGCGGGCGCGAACCGGTTTGCCCGAGGACGCCGATGCGCCGGGGGGACCCTTGCGATCGGGACGGGCGTCGGTGCGGGCGTCGGCGTTCGGACCGTTCGAGCGGCGGACCGGACGGTCGCCGGAATGATTGCGGCGGTCGTCTCCGGCGCGATGTTCGCGGCGCTCGCCGTTGCGGCCTTCGCCATTGCGATGTTCGCCGTTGCGCGGGCCGCCCGTGCGTTGACCGCCGGTGCGATGGTCGCCATTGCGGCGTTCGCGGCCTTCGCCATTGCGGGCTTCGCCGGTGCGAGCTTCGCCAAAGCGGCCCTGGCCGTTACGGCTTTGGCCGTTGCGATCCGGGCCATTGCGACCTTGACCGTTGCGGCCCTGGCCGTTGCGCGTGTCGCCGAAACGCGACTCGGCGCGGTCGCCATTGCGTTCGCCATGATTGCGGCGCGGGCCGCGATCCTTGGCGCCGTTCGGCGCGCCCCTGGCGGCGCGGGGGAAGCGATCCTTCGAACGTTCGCCGGCGCCTTCGCCCGCGCGTTCACCTGAACGGTCGCGATTGCGGTCGCCGAAGCGTTCGCGGGATCTCTCACCCGAACGCTCATACTTACGTTCGTGCGGGCGTTCGTTCGTGCGTTCGCCCGAGCGCTCGGGACGACGCTCGCGGCGCGTTTCGGCGCCCTGCTCCGAGCGCGCCTCGCCGCGCTCGTTCGAGCGGCGTCCGTCGGCACGGTGTCCGTCGGCACGGCGTTCGTCACCACGGCGTTCTTCACCACGGCGTTCTTCAGGGCGACGCTCGCGCTGTGGACGCGGCTTGCGTTCGGCGTTCCTGCCTTCCGCCCGGACGTCTTCAGCCGTGTGGCCTTCGGCCTGTCCCTCGGCCCGGGGGCGCTCCGCGTGCTGGCGTTCTGGGCGCTGGCGTTCGGGACGAGCGTTGCGCTCCGGCCGGCGGCGCTGCTGTTGCTGACGGCGCGGTTGCGGTTCGCCGCGCGCCTCGGCCTGAGGTTCGGGCGAAGCGGCGGCAATGGCGGCGAGCGCCGTATCGCCGCGACGGTCGATCGAGGGGATTTTCTGGCGCGTGTTGCGCTCGATGTCGCGCAGCAGGCCGCGATCGTCCTCGCAGCAGAAAGCGACCGCCGATCCGTCGGCGCCGGCGCGCGCGGTGCGGCCGATGCGGTGGACGTAGGTTTCGGGCACTTCCGGCAGGTCGAACTGGACGACGTGGCTGACGCTGGAGATGTCGATGCCGCGCGCCGCGATGTCGGTGGCCACCAGCGCCCGGACATCGCCGGTGCGGAAGGCCGCCAGCGCGCGCTCGCGCTGGGCCTGGGACTTGTTGCCGTGGATGGCGGAGGCGGCGACGTCGGCGTCTTCCAGAATGCGGGCGACGCGATCGGCGCCGCGCTTGGTGCGGGTGAAGACCAGCACGCGCGAGAAGTCGTTCTGGTTGAACAGGTCGATCAGAAGCGCGCGCTTGCGGGCGCGTTCGACGTGAACCACCTGCTGGTTGATGCGCTCGACCGTGGTCGACGGCGGGGTGACCGTGACCGACAGCGGATCGGTGAGCAGCTCGTCGGCCAGCGTGCGGATGTCGGTCGGCATGGTGGCGGAGAAGAAGAGGTTCTGACGCGATTGCGGCAGGCGCTTCACGATCTGACGGATGGGATGGATGAAGCCCATGTCGAGCATCTGGTCGGCTTCGTCGAGGACGAAGATCTCGAGACCGCGCAGGTCGGCGGTGCGTTCGGAGATGTGATCGAGCAGACGGCCCGGCGTGGCGACGAGAATGTCGACGCCGCGATCGAGGTTGCGCTGTTGCGGACCAAAGGAGACGCCGCCGAAAATCGTCGCGACGGAGAAGCCGAGTTCGGCGCCGTATGCGCGGAACTGTTCGGCGATCTGCGAGGCGAGTTCGCGGGTGGGCGACAGGATCAGGGCGCGCGCGCCGCGACGCGGGGCGGCCTGACGGTTTTCGGCGAGGCGATGGAGGATGGGCAGCGCGAAGGCCGCTGTCTTGCCGGTGCCGGTCTGGGCGATGCCCAGAAGGTCGCGGCCCGCCATCACGCCGGGAATGGCCTGCGCCTGGATCGGCGTGGGCTCGACATAGCCCTTGGCCGCCAGCGTCTCAAGCAGACGCGGGTTGAGGGCGAGATCGGTAAACTGGGTCAAACGTAGGTTTCTTTCATATGCGCGCGCGAGCGGAGATCCCGTTCCTTTGGGGATCCGCCTTCAAGCGCAATTGGATGGGAAGGCCCGGCGTGCGCGGGCGATCATTCGAGCTTTTCAGAGCGCTCAACGGGCCGGAAGACTTCTTGTCTTCCCCACGCAGCCGGAGCGCCAATAGCGGGCCCAACATCGGGACCACGCGGCGCACATGGAGCCTAACGGGTTAAAAGTCAATCAAGAAGGTGAGACGAAAGGCCGAGACAGGGCGGGCCAAACAGAAAGCCCGGACCGGACCGCCGAAAAAAAGGAGGGGGCGGAGCCCTAAGGGCTCGCCCCCTGATTTCCGGGTCGGGAGGACGGAGAGGGACCTGACCCGGACCGCTTCATACTCGGGAGCCATGCTTCCGGCGGGCGCTGTCGGGCGGCCCCGCCGGATGCGAAGGCGCTAGAAGCGATAGCCAAGGCCCGCGGTGACCACGAGCGGATTGATGTCGACATCGGCGTCGATACGGGTGGCGCCGGCCATGATGGTGACGTCGGACTGAATCCAGATCTTGCGAACGTCGACGTTCACCGACCAGGTGTCGTTGAGCTGGTAGTCCATGCCGGCCTGCAGGGCGCCGCCGAAGCTGTCGTCGTACTTGATCGAGGTGACGTCGCCTTCGTCCACGTCGAAGAAGGTGGTGTAGTTGACGCCGGCGCCGACATAGGGACGGAACTTGCCCATATTGGTCCAGTGATACTTGAGCGTGACGGTCGGCGGGAAGTGCGAGACCTTGCCCAGATTGACCGTTCCGAGCGCGGTGCCGACGGCTTTCACGTCATGGCGGGCCATGCAGCACAGCAGTTCGGCGGATACGTTGTCGGTGAAGAAGTATTCGAGCTGAACCGTCGGCACGTATTCGTCGGAGATGTCGACGTCGCCGCCGATGACGGAGATGTTGGCGCTTTCATCGGGCAGGATGCCGGAGACGCCGACGCGGACCTGGAACTTGCCGGTCGGGTTGGGCGCATCCTGCGCCAGGGCCGGCATCGCCAGCGCGGCGGTCGCCGCGGCGGCCAGCGCAATGCCTTTGAGGGTGCGTTTGGGGAAGATGCTCGTGAACATCGGAGGTCGTCCTCTACTTCTGATGAGAGGTCTGTCGCTCCATCTTGCGCGCGGGCGCTTGATCTGCGCCAAGTCGCGGTTAGCTCTGTATGTGGCGCGCAGTCGCGGGCGATAATGGCGCGGGCGCTAATGGCGCGTGCCGAAATGGCGCACGAAAGAAAAGGGCTGACGGTTAACGGCGGGTCATGACGAAACGAGAGCAGGCACAGATCACAACGCCGCCCATGCGAGGCTGCAAGCGAGACGGCGAAGCGGCCAGGAAGCCGGCCGGGAAGCCGGGCAGACAGTCGGTCCGGGCATGAACGTTCACGGCATCGACCTGACGAGCTGGGCGATCATCATCGCCGCGGCCATCGCGATGGGCCTGGTTCTGATCCAGTTTCGCCTGCCCTCGATGGTGGCCTTCATCGCAGCCGGCGTGATCCTCGGTCCGACCGGCTTCGGACTGGTGAGCAATATCGGCGCGGTGAACGTGCTGGCCGAGATCGGCGTGCTGATGCTGCTGTTCCTGGCCGGGATGAAGATGCCGGTGGCGAGCTTCATCAAGGTGCTGCGCCCGGTGTCGCTGGCGGTCGGCATACAGATGGCCGGCGCGATCGGCATCTGCTTTCTGATGTCGCTGGCGACCGGATGGGATACGCGCGCCAGCCTGCTGTTCGGGTTCATCCTCGCCATGTCGAGCACGGCGGTGGCGCTGAACATGCTGGAGGAGCTTGGCGAAACCAATACGCGGGTCGGACAGCTGACCATCGGCTTGATGATCGCGCAGGACATCGCGGTCGTGCCGATGCTGATCGTGGTGGAGAGTTTCGGCGCGGCGCGGCCGGACATCGCGGGCATTGTCCTGCGCATCGCGGTGGCGCTGGGCGCGCTGGCGGCGATCATCTGGGTGTTCCGCAAGGGACGCGTGATCGACCTGCCCTTCTTCCAGCAGTTGCGCGGGCGCGACGACCTGGTGGCGCTGTTCTCGCTGATGGCGTGTTTCGCCGCCGCCTCTCTTTCGGGTCTGCTCGACCTGTCGCCGGCCTATGGCGCGTTCGCCATCGGGCTGGTGGCCGGCAACACCTCGATCGGCGACGAGATCAAGCGGGTGGCGACGCCGATCCAGAGCGTGCTGGTGGTGATGTTCTTCCTGTCGGTCGGGCTTCTGATCGACCTGACCTATGTGCGCGAGAATCTGTGGCTGGTGCTGGGATCGGCGCTGGGCGCGATCGTGTTCAAGACGGCGCTTAACATCATATCCCTGCGGCTGGCGCGGGTTGAGTCCTCCAGCGCCTATCAGGTCGGCCTTGCAACCGCCCAGATAGGCGAGTTCTCTTTCATTCTGGCCGGCGCGGGCCTATCGGTGGCGGCGCTGGACAGCGAACGCTACCGGCTGGCGATCGCGGTGATCGCCGCCACGCTGATAATGAGTCCGATCTGGATGGTGATGGCGAGACGGGTGCACGACGGCGCGAAAGCCAGCCTGCAGAAGGTGCGCGACAGCCTGAGAACCCTGCGCGCGGCGCGCTTCGCCCAGCCGGATCAACCGGACAGTAAGCAAGACCCGTAAGAATGCCGTCCGGAAACACCCGCACGGACGCTCCGCCTTCCATGGACGACGCAGGTACAGACACGCGCCCCGAACGGGAGGCGCCCCGCTCTCGCGCGCTGGCGATCGAGACGCGCGCGCGCGCCTTTTTCAGACGGCTGAGACGGCTGCTGCTGCAGCGCCTGCCGCCGGAGGAGGCGCGCGACGTTCGCCGGTCGGTCGAGGCGGAAGGACAGCTTACCGAACGATTCATTCTTATGAGCGGGCTGTCGGCCGGGATCGCGACGCTGGGCCTGCTGCAGTCGTCGGCGGCGGTGGTGATCGGCGCCATGCTGGTCTCGCCGCTGATGTCGCCGATCGCCGCGCTGGGCTTCGGCTTCGCATCGCTCGACGCGCGGCGCATTCAGGCGGCGGCGCGCGTGGTGCTGATCGGCGCGCTGGTGGGCGTGGGCGTCGGCATGATGCTGACCTGGGCGAGCCCGATCCGAAACGCGACGCCGGAGATCATCGCGCGCACGGCGCCGACGCTGCTGGACCTGGCGGTGGCCGTGCTTTCTGGCTTCGCGGGCGGCTACGCCACCGTGCACCGGCGCGGCGAAACCGCGATCGGGGTGGCCATCGCAACCGCGTTGATGCCGCCGCTGGCGACGCTGGGCTACAGCCTCGCGGTGCTGCGGTTCGACTTCGCGGCGGGCGCGGGGCTTCTGTTCCTGACCAACCTTGCGGCGATCGCGTTTTCGTTCGCCATCGTGGCGCGGCTGCGCGGCGTGGCGCGCCCGCTGGCGCGGGTGGAGTTCAAGCCGTTTCACATGGTGCTGGGCGCGATCGCCTTCCTGGTGCTGGCGACGCCGCTTGGCCTGACGCTTCGGCGGGTGACCCAGGAGGCGCTGGCCAGTTCGACCGCGCGCACCGAGATCGCCCACTATTTCGGAATCGACGCCAACCAGATCGCGCAGCTTCAGGTGGCGTGGAGCAATCTCAGCGCGCCGAAGATCGCCGCCACGGTGGTGACGCCGGAATACCGCACCGACGCCGACGAACAGCTGACCGAGGTGATCGGCGCGCGCCTGAAGGCGACGCCGGATCTCGAACTCAACCAGATCGTGGCCGCCGACACGCAGGCGCAGACGCAGGCGATGATCAACGCCGCGCTGGCCCAGCAGGGACGCCAGGTCTCCGCGCCGGCCCCGCCGCCGCCGCCCCCTCCGATCGAGGCGGCGCGCAAATCGGCCGACGTTCCGGTGACGGCCGCGTGGGCGGACGAGGACGCCAAGACCATCCATCTTTCGGCGAGCCTGCTGGACGGAATGAAGCTGGCGGATCTGCGCCTGGAGGAGCAGAGGCTGGCGAATGTCTGGTCGGGCTGGACCGTGCAGATCATTCCGCCCTTCCGCGAGCGGCTGTTCGTGCCCTTCCCCACCGGCCTTGCGACGCCGGACTACGACACGCTGGAGGCGCTGAAGGACGCGCGCTGGGCGCTGGAGCGCTGGGGCGTGACGCATGTCGGGCTGGAGGGGCTGGCCGGCCGCAACACCGCGCGCAGCCGGTCGCTGAGCGAGCTGGCGCTGGCGCGGGCCCAGGCGACGGCGAGCGCCCTGTCCGACGCCGGGCTCGAGATGGACGCGGTGGTCGCGAGCGCCGCGACGACGGCGGCGCTGTTCGCGCAGGGCGGCGATGAGCGCACGACGGGCGTGGACATCAAGGTGCTGCGCGCGCCGCGCTAGACACGTTTCCGCGCGCCGGCCAAGTCGGGAGCGCCCTATTCGGCCGGCGCCGGACTGGGTGCGACGCGGCGGACGAACAGGCTTCGAACCGGCGCTACCAGGAAGGCGATCGCCGCGAGCAGGAGCGCCAGGCTGGTCCAGATGCTCGCGTCGGTCATCAGAAACTCACCGTAGCGCACGGCATAGTGCGTCAGCGCCAATGCGATCAGCGCGCCCGTCGCCAGACGCAAGGCGCGCGAGACAAGCGTGTTGGAGGCGGCGACGACCGCCCATGCGATCGCGAGGGCGAGCGACGCCCAGAAGACCGCGATCAGCCCGGCGCCCGAAACGCCTAAGCCCGCCGCCAGAAGGCTGAGCGACAACGACGCCGGCGCGCCCCAGACGACCGCCGTCCACGACCGCTGAAGCCTCGGCGCGGGACGTCCGCGTTCGCGCCGCTTGATGAACCAGATGTTCAGACCGGTGGCGACGACCATGCACAGCGCCACGCCAAGAACGCCGTAGGCGAGACGGATGGGCAGCCCGCCGAACGAGCCGAAATGCAGCGTATAGCTGGCCGCGAAGGCCTGACGCCCGACGGGTCCGTCGACCATGCCCTGCGAACCGCGAAGCGTTCCGTCGACGTCGAAGGCGTAGAGTTCGGAATAGGCGAGCCGGCGCGGATAAAGCGCGTTGATCGACAGCGTCTGGGCCTTGGTGGCCGGATCGTGCATCGACACGTAGTAGGGGTGCACCTCCGGATGAGCGGACTTCAGGTTGGTGTAGGCCGCCGGAATGTCGGCCATCGGTGCGGGCGTTTCGTCGGTCATCTCCTGATCGGGCCCGAAGATCGGCTCGAACACCTTGGTGACGTCGCCGTTATAGGCCAGCACCGCGACGAACAGCGCGAGGACGCTGGACAAGCCGATCAACGCGCCGGTGACGGCGATGACAAGATGGAAGGGCGCGGCCCAGACGCTCATGCGGTTGTGCAGATCGGCCTCGCCGAGACGTTTCGAGCCGCCAAAACGCATGGTGAAGGCGTCGCGAAAAATCGCGGATGCGCCAGCAGTCCGGAAATGATCAGGCCGACCAGCATGGGCGCCGAGGAACCCGACAAAGGTGAGCCCGACGACGCCCGGCAGGTGAAGATAGATGTGCAGGTTGAGGAGGAAGGTCTCGAAGGCGCGCCGCGGTTCGGCGACGATGACGCCCTCGGCGTCGGCGGCGAGGACACGGCCTTCGGCGAACACAACCGTCCGCGGCATGTCGGGCGTCGGCAGGCGCACGCCGAAATGGTGAGGCGTCTCCTCCAGCATCGCGAGCGCGTTCGCGGCCGTGCGGCCGGCGGCCTCGGGCGTCATCGCCGACATCTCCGGAACGGAAGGATCTTCCCACCGCTCGATCTCGTTGTAGAAGACGGCGAGCGTGCCGGAGAGGCAGACGATGTAGAGCAGCGCGCCCAGCGCCAGGCCCAGCGCCGCGTGACCGGACAACGCCGCCGCGACGAACCCTGACGGCGCTTTCGGCCAGATCGATTTCGACATCACCCTGCCCCTGCTTCCACACCCTGAACAATCCCCGCCGCCGTGTTCGGCTCGGGCTGGGCCGCGACGAGGCCGACCGCCACGCCAGCCGCGCCGATGATCGCGATGATGAAAATGCCCGGCGCCTTGCGGCGCATGAGCGGATCGCAGACCGCCCAGCACGCCAGCGCGCCCCACGCAAGCGGCGCGAAGAACGCCGCGAAGGCGAGCCGATCCGCTTCAACGCCGGGCCAGAGCATGAACAGCGCAAGGGTCAGGCACGCGGCGGCGAGGAAGGCGCCTGGTCCCGCAAGCAGAACGACGCCGGTCCGGCGCAGCCATGGAATAGCGCTCGGGCCCGAGCGCGGCGGATCCGGTTCGCCATCGTCGTCCGACGGGCCGCCCGCCGCCAATGTTCGCCGACGGCGGACGCCCCGCGCCCATGCGGGCGCCAGCACGACCGCCAGCGCCGCCAGAGACAGCACGGCGATCCCGGTCGCGGGCCCCTTGTCGACGCCTCCGGCCAGCGCCCAGACAGGCATCGACGCCGCGAGCAGCGCCCAGCCCATGAAGATGTGACGACCGCGCGGACTGCGGCGGCGCGCCCAGGCCCGATACAACAGGACCAGGGCGGCCAACATGAAGACCAACGCCAGGATCGTGCTGGAGATATCTGTCATCGCTCGTCCCAAGCCCATCCCGCATACGAAACACCCCAGTAATGCGAATGCATCGCAATTTCAACCCGTGTTCCGGAACTCGCCGCTTGAGCGCCGGCGTCTGCGGGCGCCGACGCGGACACCGCTTTCAAACCAGTGCGATCGCTCCTAGTTCTGGGCCAGACCACCCGAGAGGACCACGAGGGCCCGCTCGAGACAGGATGCCCGCCATGGACGACACCGCCGCTTCGGCGCCCAAGAGATCGATTCTGAAGGTGCGCACCGCCACCATGGCCGACGTGGCCGAGATCGCCGCGCTGTCGAAGCGGGCGTTCGGGCCGGTGCTGTGCTCCACGCCGGGTATGATCCAGGGCCAGATCGCGACCTTCCCGGAAGGCCAGTTCGTGGTGGAGTATGAAGGCAGGATCGTGGGAACCGCCGGAAGCTTCCGGATCGATGAAGTCACCGCGATGGCGCCGCACACGTGGAGCGAAATCACCGGCGGGGGCTACGCCTCGCGCCACGATCCCAACGGCGACTGGCTGTACGGAATGGAAGTGGCGGTGGACCCGGACTATCGCCGGCTGCGCATCGGTCAGCGGCTGTACGACACGCGGGCGCGGCTGGCCGAGAATGAGGGGCTGAAAGGCATCGTGTTCGGCGGACGGATGACCGGCTGGGCGCGGCGGCGCAAGGACTATCCCGACCCCAACGATTATCTGAAGGCGGTGATGGAGAAGAAGGTGAGCGACCCGATCGTCGCGTTTCACCTGAGGCTGGGCTTCCGGCCGGTCGGCGTTCTGAAGAACTATCTGGAATACGATTCCGACTCGCTCGGCTATGCGAGCCACATGGTCTGGCGCAACCCGTATGCGGACAAGGCGCTGACCATCAAGTCGATCCCGCACGG
This sequence comes from Hyphomonadaceae bacterium, assembly GCA_041398225.1. Lineage (GTDB taxonomy): Bacteria > Pseudomonadota > Alphaproteobacteria > Caulobacterales > Hyphomonadaceae > JAWKVD01. The sequence continues at coordinate 34,614 of JAWKVD010000026.1, forward strand.
GCTGAAAGAATCGATCCGCGTCGCGACGGTGCAGTACCAGCAGCGCATGATCCGCGACTTCGACGAGTTCATCGCCAATATCGAATATTTCGTGGACGTGTGCGCCGACTATCGTTCGGACTTCGTGGTGTTTCCCGAGCTGATCACGCTGCAATTGCTGGCGCTGTCGAAGGAGAAGCTGTCGCCGAGCGAGGCGATCACGCAGCTGACGGAATACACGCCGCGCATCATCGAGAAGCTGCGCGACATGGCGATCAGCTACAACATCAACATCATCGGCGGATCGCACCCCACGCAGGTGGAGGACGGCGACATTCACAACGTCGCCTATGTTTTCCTGCGCGACGGCAGCGTGCATGCGCAGGAGAAGCTGCACCCCACCCCAAGCGAACGGCAGTGGTGGAGCATCCAGGGCGGCGACACGCTGAAGGCGATTCCGACCGACTGCGGTCCGATCGGCGTTCTGATCTGCTATGACGCGGAATTCCCGGAGCTGGCGCGGCGCCTGGTGGACGAGGGCGCGCGCATCCTGTTCGTGCCGTTCTGCACCGACAACCGGCAGGGCTATCTGCGCGTGCGCTACTGCGCGCAAGCGCGGGCGATCGAGAACCAGTGCTATGTCGTGATGTCGGGCAATGTCGGCAACCTGCCGAATGTCGAGAACATGGACATCAACTACGCGCAGAGCTGCATCATCACGCCGTGCGATTTTCCGTTCGCGCGCGACGGCATCGCCGCGGAGACGACGGAGAATGTGGAGACGGTGGCGATGGCCGATCTCGACATGACGTCGCTGTCGTGGGCGCGCGCCGAGGGAACGGTGCGCAATCTGCGCGACCGGCGGTTCGATCTCTACAAGCTGTCGTGGCAGGACGAGAAGGGAAAGGCCTAAGCGCCCCGGGGAAGCCTAGTAGTTGAGGATGGGCCGCAGCCATTTTTCGGCGGTGGCGAGATCCCAGCCCTTGCGGGCGGCGTAGTCCTCGACCTGATCGCGATCGATGCGGCCGACCGCGAAATAGATCGACGCGGGATGCGAGAAATAGAGCCCCGAGACCGAGGCCGGCGGGTTCATCGCGAAGGACTGGGTGAGCTCCACGCCGGTGTGCTTCGGGGCGTCGAGCAGATCGAAGAGCGTCTGCTTCTCGGTGTGGTCGGGCTGGGAGGGATAGCCCGGCGCCGGGCGGATGCCTGCGTACTTTTCCGCGATGAGGTCGTCGCCGGTCATGGTCTCGCCGGGGGCGTAGCCCCACAGTTCGCGCCGCACCCTTTCGTGGGCCGCTTCGGCGAACGCCTCGGCGAAACGGTCGGCCAGCGCCTTGACCATGATCGAGCCGTAATCGTCCTGGCGCGCCTTGAACGCCTCGGCGCGTTCAAGCTCGCCATGGCCGGCGGTGACGACGAAGCCGCCGATATAGTCCTCGCCCTGCCCTGATCTTTTCAGGCCGGAGTTGGGCAGGCCGGACTTGAGCAGGCTGGCCGGGGCGATGAAGTCGGCCATGGCGATCTGGCCCTGACCGTTGGTCTTCTCCATCTGCTGGCGCAGGGTGTGGAGCCGCGTGCGCTCGGTCGTGCGGGTCTCGTCCGTCCAGACGATGATGTCGTCGCCCGTCTCCGAAGCGTTGGCGGGCCAGAAGCCGACGACGCCCCTGGGCGCGAGCCACGCCTCGCCGATGAGCTGCTGAAGCATGGCCTGGGTGTCGGCCCAGAGCGTGCGCGCCGCCTCGCCGTACTTGTCGTCGTCGAGGATCATCGGGTAGCGGCCCGGCAGATCCCAGGAGGCGAAATAGGGCGTCCAGTCGATATAGCGCGCCAGCGTCGCGAGCTCGAAGCTGATCTCGCGTTCGCCGATGAAGGACGGTTTGGGCGGGACGTAGCCGGACCAGTCGATCGCAAAGGGCGTGGCGCGCGCGGCGGCGATGTCGATGCGGGGCTTGGGCGATCCGCCCGCGCGGGTCTCGCGCATGCGGGCGTATTTTTCGCGGGTGTCGGTCCAGTAGGCCTCGCGCGTGTCCTCGCCGATCAGCGAGGTGACGACGCCGACGGCGCGGCTGGCGTCGAGCACGTGGACGGTGGGGGCGAGCGAAAACGCCGGTTCGATCTTGATGGCGGTGTGCGCCGGCGAGGTGGTGGCGCCGCCGATCAGAAGCGGCTGCTTCATGCCCCGGCGCTGCATCTCGGTTGCGACGTTGACCATTTCGTCGAGCGAGGGGGTGATGAGCCCCGACAGGCCGATGATGTCGCATTTCTGCTGGACGGCGGCGTCGAGGATGGTTTCGGCCGGAACCATGACGCCAAGATCGACCACATCATAGCCGTTGCACTGCAGGACGACGCCGACGATGTTCTTGCCGATGTCGTGAACGTCGCCCTTCACGGTCGCCATCAGCACCTTGCCGTTGGACTTGCCGACGAGGCCAAGCTCTTCCTTCTCCTGCTCCATGAAGGGCATGAGGTGGGCGACGGCGGCCTTCATGACGCGCGCGGACTTGACCACCTGGGGCAGGAACATCTTGCCCGAGCCGAACAGGTCTCCGACGACGTTCATGCCGTCCATCAGGGGGCCTTCGATGACGTGCAGCGGGCGTTCGGCCGCCAGCCGCGCCTCCTCCGTGTCCTCGACGATGAATTCGGTGACGCCGTGCACCAGCGCGTGCGCCAGGCGTTCGTTGACGGGCCTTTCCCGCCAGGCGAGGTCCTTGACCTTGGTCTGCCCTTTCTGGCCGCGATAGCGCTCGGCGATCTCCAGAAGACGTTCGGTGGCGTCGGGCCGGCGGTTGAGGATCACGTCCTCGACCTTCTCGCGCAGATCGGGTTCGATGTCGTCGTAGATGTCGAGCTGGCCGGCGTTGACGATGGCCATGTCGAGGCCGGCCCGGATGCCGTGATAGAGGAAGACCGAGTGCATGGCGCGGCGCACCGGCTCGTTGCCCCGGAACGAGAACGAGACGTTCGAGAGGCCGCCGGAGGTGTGGCAGCCCGGCAGGTTCTGCTTGATCAGGCGGACGCCCTCGAAGAAGTCGACGGCGTAGTTGTTGTGCTCCTCGATGCCGGTGGCGACCGCGAAAATGTTGGGATCGAAGATGATGTCGGTCGGCGCGAAGCCGACCTTGTCGACCAGCAGATTGTAGGCGCGCCTCGCGATCTCGAACTTGCGCTGGGCGGTTTCGGCCTGCCCTGTTTCGTCGAAGCCCATGACCACCACGGCCGCGCCGTAGGACAGCGCGATGCGGGCCTGTTCGAGAAACGGCGCCTCGCCCTCCTTCATCGAGATCGAGTTGACGATGCACTTGCCCTGGACGTTCTTGAGCCCTTCCTCGATCACCTCCCATTTGGAGCTGTCGATCATGATCGGCACGCGGGCGATGTCGGGTTCGGCCGCGATCAGGCGCAGGAAGGTGCGCATGGCGAGCTTCGAATCGAGCAGGCCTTCGTCCATGTTGACGTCGATGATCTGCGCGCCGTTCTCGACCTGCTGGCGCGCGACCTCGACCGCCTTTGCGTAATCGCCCTCGAGAATGAGCTTCTTGAAGGCCGCGGAGCCGGTGATGTTGGTGCGTTCGCCGATATTGACGAAGGTGGCGCGCGGGGCGTCGGTCATGAAAGTCGGCCTATCAGGTCGCTGACGCTTTCGCGCCACGGTTCGAAATCCTTGCTTTCCTTCCAGAGGCCGAGCAGTTCGGAATCCTCCAGAACGCGCGTGACCGCCTTCAGCGCCGGTCCGCGCAGGGTCTTCTGCGTGCGGATCTTCGGCACAAGGGCCCGGGCTTCGTCCGGCAGGCCGGCGAGCGGCTTGCCGAGCGCGGCCGCGACCAGTTCGGCGGCGGCGACGGCGACAGATGCGTCGGGCGCTTCGAGATAGTCGTCGGCGCCAAGATGGTTGACGACTTCAAAGGCGTTGGCGACCGCCGGTTCGCCGTCGGCCTCGACCTCCTCGATGAAATCGAGCGCGTCGTCATTGTCGAAAGAGCGGTGCGACCAGGCGCCCATTGCGTCCCTCCCGCCTATTCCGCAGCTTTCGGCCGCACCATGCCCGGCAGGCCGTCGATGCTGGCGGCGTTCTTCTCCATCCGGCTCTCGCGCCAGTCGTCGAGATCGCGGTGTTCGATGTAGCGCTGGAGCTGATCGCGCTCACCCTTGAAGTCGAAGAAGGGAACGCCCCAGCCGCAGCTGTCCTGCACCTGATCGATGTCGGCGAAGATGATGTCGCGGGCGCGTTCGTGACCGGGCGGGAATTTCGCGATCTCGGTCTCGAAGTCGGGATGATCGAACTGCATGAGTTCGCCGCGTCCGTAGAGACGCATGATGTTGGGCGCGCCGTCGAAGGCGCAGAACATGAAGGTGACGCGGCCGTTTTCGCGGATGTGGGCGAGCGTTTCGACGCCCGATCCGCCGAGATCGGCGTAAGCGACGCGATTGGGACCGACGACGCGGAAGCTGTCATAGCCCTTGGGCGACAGGTTCACCCGGCCCGCATCCGAGAGCGGCGCGGTGGCGACGAAGAAAATCTTCTGGGCCTTGATGAAGGCGACATGCTTGTCGTCGAGCTTGTCGTAAAACTTGGCCATCACTCTCCCCTTAAGCGGTCGCGACCCAGCCGCACCAGTTCATGGCGACGTAGAAGGCCTCTATGTTCTTGAACCCGGATTCCGCCAGCAGCGCTTCGTCGCGAGCGGCCGTTACAAGCCCGGCGTTCGCCTTCTGGCTTTCATAGGCGCCCGCGACGGTGGCGGCGTCCACGCCCGAAGCCCGCGCATAGGCGGCGTAGCGGTCGACATTGCGCTTGAAGTTGACGCCGTGCCGATCGTCGCAGCGGTCAACCAGGATAAACGGCGCGCCCGGACGCAAGCGGCGATGGATCTCCGACAGAATATCGAGCTTGGAGCCGTCGTCCGGGATCATGCCCAGCACCAGAATGAGCGTGGCCGCATCGAACGGCCCTTCCGGCGCGTCGGCCGCCACGCCTTCGATCAACTCCACCCTTTCGCCGATTTCCTGACCGATGACGGTGCGGGCGAGCTCCAGCATTTTGGGCGCCGGATCGACGCCCACAAACCGCCAGCCCGGACCGGCCTTGGCCAGCGCCTTCGTGTCCAGGCCGCCGCCCGCGCCGACGACCAGAACCTCGCCGTCGTCGGGCGTGCGTTCGGCGAGCAGCACGCCCGCCATTTGCAGGACGCCGGCATGGCCCGGCATGAACGCCGGCGGACCGATGAGCGTATAGCGATCGACCCGCTCCTGATCGGTGAAGTTCTGCTGGAAGCTCGTCATCGGCGCTATCCCAATTCAAACGGTTCGAGCCCGGCCAGACGCAGGGCCTGCGGGCGTTCGGGCGGGACGCGCGGCGTGACGTCTTTCACGGCGTCGGCGATGCAGCGGATGTGGTCAGGCGTGGTGCCGCAGCAGCCGCCGAGAATGTTGACCAGGCCCTGCCTGGCCCATTCCTCGACCGCGTGGGCGGTCTGGTGAGGCTGTTCGTCGTACTGGCCCATTTCATTGGGCAGGCCCGCATTGGGATAGGCGGCGACCAGCGTATCGGCCACGCGCGCCATCTCGGCTATGAAGGGGCGCATGAGATCGGCGCCCAGCGCGCAGTTGAAGCCGACCGCGAAGGGTTTGGCGTGTTTCACCGAGTTCCAGAAGGCTTCCGCCGTCTGCCCCGAAAGCGTGCGGCCGGACCGGTCGGTGATGGTGCCGGAGATCCAGATCGGCAGCTTGTCCATGCCTTCGGCTTCGAGATCCATGATCGCCTTGATGGCGGCCTTGGTGTTGAGCGTGTCGGTGATGGTCTCGATCAGGTAGAGGTCCACCCCGCCCTCGTTGAGAGCACGGACCTGTTGTTTGTAGGCTTCGTAGACGGCGTCGAAATCGACCGAGCGGGCGCCCGGATCGTTCACGTCGGAGGACATGGACAGCATCTTGTTGAGCGGGCCGATGGAGCCGGCGAGGAAGCGCGGCTTGTCCGGCTCCTTTTCGGTCCATTCGTCGGCCACGCGGCGGCCGATGCGGGCGGCGGACAGGTTGATGTCGCGGATCGCCTCGGCGTCGAGACCGTAATCGTCCTGCGCGATGGTGGTGGAGGAAAAGGTGTTGGTCTCGGAGATGTCGGCGCCGGCGGCGTAGTAGAGATTGTGCAGCTCCTCGACCAGATCGGGCCGGGTCAGGCAGAGAATGTCGTTGTTGCCGCGCAGTTCGGACGGGTGGTCGCTGAAGCGCTCGCCGCGAAAGTCGGCTTCGGTGAGGCCCTTGCGCTGGAACATGACGCCCCAGGAGCCGTCGAGGATCAGCACGCGCTGTTTGGCGGCGGCCTTGAGCGCGGCGATGCGCTGCTGTCTTGTCGCGGTCATGGCGACACCTCCGGTTTCACGCCGAGCAAGCGGCAGGTCGACAGCGACAGGCCGGCGCGGTTCATGGTGTAGAAGTGGAAGTCCTCGACGCCCTGCTCGGCGAGACGGTTACAGAGATCGGCCGCGATGTGGGCGGTGACGAGATCCCGCGTCTCCGGATCGGCGTCGAGCCCCTCATAGAGACCGGCGATGCGGGCCGGGATGGCGGCGCCGACCTGGCCGGCCATGCGCTGAAGCCCCTTGAAGTTCGACTGAAGCATCACGCCGGGCACGATGGGCTGCGTGACCCCGGCCTTGCGGGCCGCTTCGAGGAAACGGAGATAGACGTCCGGTTCGAAGAAGAACTGCGTGATGGCGCGATCGGCGCCGGCGTCGAACTTGCGCTTGAGGTTGTCGAGTTCGTTCGCGAGCGAGCCGGCCTCGGGATGGGTTTCCGGGTAGGCGCCGACCGAAATGTCGAAGTCCGCGATCTTGCGCGCGCCTGCGATAAGATCGGATGCGTAGGCGTAGCCGCCGGGATGGGGTTCGTAGCGCGCGCCGATGCCGGCGGTGGGGTCGCCGCGCAGCGCGACGATGCGGCGAACGCCGGCGTCGCGATAGCCGCGCAGCACATCGTCGATCTCCTCGCGCGTGGCGGCGACGCAGGTGATGTGGCCGGCGGCCGACAAGCCTTCGTCGCGCACCATGGCCTGCACGATGTCGTGCGTGCGTTCACGGGTTGACCCGCCCGCGCCGTAGGTGACGGACACGAAGGACGGTTTGAGCGGGGCGAGCCGCTTCACGCTGTCCCACAGCTTCGCCTCCATGTCGGGCGTCTTGGGCGGGAAGAATTCGAAGGAGATGCGGGGCGGCCGGCTCACGAGGCGACCTCCTTTTCGGAAGCGGCGGCGCCCGGTTCGCTCGCCAGCGCAGCGGCGGGACGCGCCGCGGACCAGACCTTGACCGACAGACCCTCCTGCCCTTCGGGCTGGCCGAGCACGATCTCGCCGTTCTGGTCGAGGCCGGCGCGCGCGCACCAGGCGGCGACTTCCTTGTCGGAAAGACCAAGGCGGCGATGCGCATGTTCGGTGCGCAGGTATTCGAGATCGTGCGGCGCAAAGTCGACGACGACGAGACGTCCGCCCGGCCGCAGCACGCGCGCGGCTTCCACCATGGCGCGGCCCGGATCGTCGAGGAAGTGAAGCACCTGGTGAAGAATGACGAGATCGACGCTGGCGTCGGCCAAGGGCGCGGCGGTGGCGTCGCCATGGCGCACCGACGCGTTGGCGAGCCCGGCGGATTCGATGTTGGAGCGCGCGACGGTCAGCATCTGGTGGCTGAGGTCGATGCCTTCGACGCGGCGGGCGCGATCGGCGAACAGGGTCAACATGCGCCCGGTTCCGGTGCCGAAGTCGACCACCATGTCGAACGGGCCCGGACCGGCGGCTTCGAGAATGGCCTGTTCGATCCTGGCTTCGTCGTAGTGAAGCGCGCGCACCGCATCCCACTGGCCGGCGATGCGCGAGAAGTAGGCCTCGGCGGCGGCGGCGCGTTCGGTCTTGATCTCGGCGAGACGCTCAAGGTCGCGGCGAACGAGTTCGTCGTGCGGATCGAGCTCGCCGATCAGCCCATCCAGAAAGCGGCGCGAGGGGCCGTCGGCCGGCAGGCGATAGAAGACCCAGGCCCCTTCCGGCAGGCGTTCGACCAGGCCGGCGGCGCTGAGCAGCCGAAGATGCCGGGACAGGCGCGGCTGGCTCTGATTCAGTATCTGTGCGATCTCGCCAACAGACAGCGCGCCCCGGGACAACAGGGTGAGCACGCGCATCCGCGTCTCTTCGCCGGCCGCACGAAGCCGCGACACCATATCCCCAAGGCTGGACAAGCTCATTTGCGGATATAAACATATCTTTATATGATCGTGCAAGCGCGATGTCGGCAGATATGCCACGCCCCGGCGGATACCGCCCGGCGAACAGCTATCCGGCCTTGGGCTCGCGCCGTTTACGCCACAGAACCGCCGTCGAGCTACCAGAGTTGATATGGGTCAACCGCATCATCATATCGGGGTTCACGCAAAGGGCAGGACATCCATGCGGGAACAGACATTCTTCGGACCCGCAGGGTCGTCCGCGGCTGGAACCGGCGCCGGCTCCGCACACGCGGAGACCGGCGCGACAGGTTTTAGCGCGCGCACCGGCGCAACAGCCGTCGCCGCGCTGTGCCTGGCGGCCTGCGCCACCACGGGCCCCAATCCCGAAAGCGACCCCTATGAGGGGTTCAACCGCAAGATGTACGCCTTCAACGACGGGCTCGACCGCGCCGTGCTGGAGCCGGCGGCGAAGGGCTATCGCGCCGTGACCAACAGGCCGGTGCGCAAGGGCGTCCAGAACTTCGTGGAGAATCTCGGCGAACCGGTGACGTTCGCCAACGAAGTTCTCCAGGGAAAATTTCCGGCGGCGGCCAGCACGGTCGGCCGCTTCGTCGTCAACACCACGGTGGGGATCGCGGGCGTCTTCAATCCGGCCGAAGCGATGGGCATGGACCGGACGGACGAGGATTTCGGACAGACGCTGGCGGTGTGGGGCGTGGCGCAAGGCCCCTATCTGGTGCTGCCCTTCCTGGGTTCGTCCTCGCCGCGCGACCTGTTCGGCAAGGGCGCGGATCTGGCGATGAACCCGATCAACCACGCGACGTTCGACAATGACGACGAAACCCGTATGGGGCTCGCCGCACTGGGTGGAATTTCGGCGCGCGAGCGCGCCATTGAGGTTGTCGACGATCTGCGGACGACCCAATTCGACCCCTACGCGACCGTAAGGCGCTTCTATATCCGCGACCGGGCCGCTGAGGCCGGCATCACTGTCTCGGAACCGGAAGACG
>JAWKVD010000027.1:0-42018 GCA_041398225.1 Hyphomonadaceae bacterium
TGAATCCCGCACATCGCGAACGCCGGAGACAGCGTCGCCTTGTAGCCCTTCAGCAGGGCGCCGATCACCGGTGCGTACGCGCCGGGGCCATATGCGGAGGCCGATGCCATGCCGGGGATATAACCCCCGCGCCCCGCGCTCGCAATGCGCGCTCGGTCGCGCCCCTACCGCTTCGGCCGGTCCTGCGGAGCCAGCGTCTTCACGACATACTTGGCCACCGCGTCGATCTCGGCCTCCGAAAGCCCCGCCGCCATCGACGGCATCTCGCCCTGTCCGCCCCGGATCACCTGCTTGATATTGCCGTAGTCGGACCGGCCGGTCAGCGGCGGCGCGTTGCCGCCCGAGATCCCCGCGCCTTGCTGTCCGTGGCACAGCGCGCAGGTCTGGGCGAACTTCGCCTCGCCCAGCGCCAGCTCCTCCGGGCTCGCCGAAACCGCCATCGCCTCGGCCTTCGAGGACGCCGGCGCCTTCGCCAGCGGAACCCCGCCAGCCGGCGCCGCGCCGGCATCGCTCGCCCCGTCCAGCGTCAGCGCGACCAGTTCGGCCGGCTCGCCCCGCTTCGAGACCGTCACCACCACATACTGGCGACCGTTCGTCTCGTAGGTGATCGGCGCGCCGGTCACCAGCGTCGGCATCTCCGTCTCCCACACCACGCGGCCGTCGCGCTTGTCATAGGCGCGGAACATCGGCCCGCCCGAACCGCCGCCGATATTCCCGGACTCGCCCAGGAACAGCAGCTCCCTTGTCAGCAGCGGCGCCGGGCGCACGTCGAACTTGCCCATGCGCGAGAAGTCCAGCCCCAGCCCCTGCAGCGCCGGATGCTGCTTCACGAAATCGTCCGCGTCGCCGATCGGTATCCGCCACAGATGCTTGCCCGTATCCATGTCGGTCGCGACCACGATCGAATAGGGCGGCTTCATGATCGGCAGGCCCTGCGGCCCGGTGATCGGGGCGCCGCCCCCGCCGCCGTAATAGTCCATATTGGTGGTCTTCGGATCGCCCTTGCGCAGCCCGGCGAACTGCGGCTTCAGCCGCATCGGCGTGTAGAGAATGTGCGTGTCCGGATCGAACGACGCCCCGTTCCAGTTCGGTCCGCCGCCGGTTCCGGGGTACAGCCATGTGCCCCGGTTGGTCGCCGTGATCTCGGTCGGCGTCGTGTACAGGACGCCCTTGGTGAACTGGTTGGCGATCTCCAGACCCTGCTCGCGCAGCTCGGGCGTGAAGTCGATCAGGTCGTCCTGCGAATAGCCGAGCCGCAGGAACGGCTCGGGCAGAACCGGAAACGGCTGCGTCGGCGAGGCGCGCTCGCCGGGAACGCCTGAAGCCGGAACCGGACGCTCCTCGATCGGCCAGATCGGCTCGCCGGTCCGCCGGTCGAAAACGAAGGTCAGCCCCTGCTTGGTGAGCTGCGTCACCACCTCGATCCGCTTCCCGCCGCGCGTGATCTCGTGAAGGATCGGCGCCGAGGGAAGATCGTAGTCCCACAGCCCGTGATGAACGATCTGGTAGTGCCACACGCGCTTGCCCGTCCGCGCATCGAGACAGACCAGCGACTCGCCGAACAGCCCGTCGCCCAGCCGGTCGCCGCCATAGAACTCGTTGGTCGGCGTCTCCAGCGGCAGATACACATACCCCAGCTTCGGATCGGCGCTCATCATGGTCCCCGCGCCCGCCGCGCCGCTATAGCGGTTCGATCCGTTCTCCCACGTCTCCGCGCCGGTCTCGCCGTCATGCGGGATCGGATTGAACGTCCACGCCAGCTTGCCCGTGCGCACGTCATAGCCGCGGATCAGGCCCGGCGCGCTTTCCTTGTTGCGCCCGCCGCTGACGATCACCTGCGTCACCACGATGTCGCCCACCACCAGCGCCGGCGACACCGAGCCGACATCCTTCGCCGGCGTGCCTTCGATCAGCCCCTCGCGAAGATTGATCCAGCCATTCTTGCCGAAGCCGGGCGCGGGCTTCCCGGTCCTGGCGTCGACCGCGATCAGGCGCCCGTCCTGCGAATTGTGGAACAGGCGCGCCTCGCGCCCGTCGCTCCAGTACGCCAGCGAACGCGGCGCCAGCGAGGCCCCTCGCCCACCAATGTCGACCGGCTGCGGTTCGAACGTCCAGATCGTCTTTCCGGTCCCGGCGTCAATCGCCGCCATGCCGTGATTGACCCACGGAATGTACAGCACGCCGTCGGCCAGCAGCGGCGAGGACTTGTAATTGCCGGACGAAGGATCGCCGGACGTGTCCGCGCTCCATCGCCATGCGATCTTCAGCCGGTCGACCGTCTTCAGATTGATCTGGTCGAGCGGCGCATACCGGGTCTGGCCGGCGTCTCCGCCCCAATAGGTCCACGCGCCCGCGTCGTAGGCCGCCGCCGGCTCGCCCGCCTGCGTCTCTCCCGTGGTCGACTTCTCCGCCTGCAGCGTGCATCCTGCGGCGGCCAGCGCCAGACACGCAGCCGCGACCTGGTTTCCCAGCCTCAAGCCCAGCTTCATGAACGTCTCCCCGGTGGTCTGTCGTCTTCTTGTGCGACTCTGGTGTCCCGCATTCGGCCAAAAGACAAGTCGCGATCCGGGGCGACGCCGCGTCAGCCAACCTGCTTCAAGGCAGCCGCCTCCACATCGCGTGGATCACCTCCGCGCGCGGTTCGAAGCCGAGCCGGCGATAGAGCGCGACCGCCGGCGCGTTGCTGGCGTAGGAGTGCAGGAACACCGTATCGCCCTCGGATAGAATCCGCTCGGCCACCACGCGGAACAGCGCCTCGCCCAGCCCCTTGCCGCGCTCGTCCGGATGCGTGCACAGCGCCGAAAGTTCGTGGAAGCCGTCCACGTTCAGCCGCTCGCCGCACATCGCCGCCAGCCGCCCGTCCTTGCGCACGCCAAGGAACCGGCCCAGCCGGTGCGTGCGGGCGCGGAACGGTCCCGGCCGCGTCAGGGTCGCCAGCGCCAGCATCTCCGGCGCATCGTCATCGCCCAGCTCAATGATCTCCGGATCGGGCAAGGGCGCGCGCGGCGCCGCCAACTCCCGCGCCGTCATCTGCACCAGAACCGCCTCGCTCGCCTCGAACCCGGCCGGCGCCGGCGGCGGCGCTGCCTCCACCAGCGAGGCGTCGTCGCCCGCGCCGATCAGCCCCGCCATCTCCGCCACCGCCTCGGCCGACCCGTCGCGCGCGACGACGAACGGGCTGATCTCCGCCGGATACCGCCACGCCAGATCGCCGCCCTGCCGAAACCCGGCATGGCGCGTCGCCAGCGAACTCCAGATCGGGCGGTCCAGCGGATGGCTCATCGTGTGCTCCCTCTAAGCTTGCCGCACGCCAGGCTTGCCCCGGCTCGCCGGCGCCGCCTCGCGGGCGCGGCCTTACTAGCGCGATCGCGCCAGCCGGTGAGCCGGAATTCTTGCTCCGAATTTTTGGCGCCAAAAATCCGCCCTCGACACAGGCGATCGCCGCCGCGAGGTTGGCGCGCCCCGCCCATCATGCCAGCTTCGCTCCGCGGCGAGGAATCGCGACCGAACGCATCGAACGCCGCCAACCGCCCGTCCTTGCGCACGACCAACAGTAGGCGCCAACAGTAAGGGGACCTATATGTCTGAACGCTCGCTCATCGCACTCGCCGGACTGGCGGCCCTGGACTGCGCCGCTGCGGGGCCCGCCTCGGCGACCCCGGTGGACCCGGCGGACGTGCGCGCGGCGCTGATCCTCAATGGCGCCGCCATTAACGACGCGGACGAATACGACGGCGGCGTCTACAGCATGTCCGGCCAGATCGACAACTACGCCTTCAACGTCAAACTCCTGGGGTGCACGGACAACCGCGACTGCGCGACGGTCATGATATACTCGCTGTTCGACGCGCCGGGCGATCCCCCCATCGAGGCCTACGAGAAGGTCAACGGCTACAACGACAACTATCTGGATGGCCGCGCCTTCATCCTGAGGGCCGACGGCAACTTCACCTACGGCTTCGACCTTGTCATTCAGCTTGACGGCGAGGAGGCCTTTTCCACGCTTCACGTCAAGCGCTTCCAATCCGCGTTAGGCGACTTCGTCGATCACATGAAGGACTAGCTGGCGCGCTTCGCCAGCGCCTGCTCCATCGCCTCCACCGCCGCCTCGAAAGCCAGCATGGTCGAGGCGTGACGCGGCGGATAATCCTTCACCGGCGCGAGGTGGCGCAACTCCCAGAACGGATCGCCCGCGCTCGGCGCCTCGCCGCCCTCCTTCAGCATCGCCCGCAGCATGTCGCGCGCGGCGCGGATCTCCTCCAGCGACTTGCCGACCGCCTCGCGCGCCAGCACCGAGGTCGCGGCCTGTCCCAGCGCGCACGCCTTGGGATCGACCGCGATGCTCGCGATCCGGCCCGCCTCGTCCAGCGTCAGGTCGACATTCACGGTCGAGCCGCACACCCGGCTCACCTTCAGCGACGAGCCCTCCGGTTCGTCCAGACGCCCGGCATGCGGAATGTCCGCCGCCAGCTCCAGAACCCGGTTGTGATAGAGGTCACCAAACATGGTGACTACATCGGCCCGATCGGCCCGCGGTTCAAGCGCTTCTCACCCGCCCATTCACCGGCCAGTAGAGGACGCTTCCCCCTATGCGCCGGCGACCTCGTCGCGGCGCTTGCCCGAAAGCCGTTCGCGAAACTCGCTCCGGCGCAGGTCGAACAACTGTTCGCCCGCCTCCAGCGCGCGCTCGATCAGCACCTCCTGCCGCGCGGTCAGCACCTCGCCCAGAAGCGCCAGATCGTCATGGCTCGCCCCGTCCAGAACCCCGTCCGGCGCCAGAACGTCGATCCCCTCGATCACCACGGCGATGTCCTGCACCGCGCCGAGGTACAGCGCCAGATGCCGCGTCGCCTCCACGCGCTGCGCCGCCGCCGGCCGCAGCCGCCGCAGCAGACGCATCTGCAGCCCGTGATACTTGGCCTGCTTGCGCCAGTCGTGGAACGCCTCGATCTCCTCGGCCTCCAGCGCCGCGCGCATCGCCTGGCGCGCCGCGCCATAGGTCTTCGCCGCCCCCGCGATCAGGAACGCGACCGGCTCCTCGGCGCTCTTGAACGCCGGCGTCTCGGGCGTCGACCGGATGCGCTTGACGAACCGCCGCAACGCCCCGCGCGACCCGTCGCGACCGGCCTCCGCCAGAAACGCGTTGCGCACCGCCTCCACCGCCGCCTCCGGCACGGTGCCGCCGACCGCGGCGCCCACCGCCTCCAGCGCCTCGACGCGCGCCGCCCGGTCGCGCGCCCCGGACACGATGCGCGAGGTGTCCCGCCACCATTCGTTGAGCCGCCGGTAGTCGCGCCCCGCCATCGCCGGACGCGCCATCCGCAGCACCGCGCGAATGCGCTTGCCGCGCACGCGCCCCTTGCGCACGAACTCGGCCGGATCGGCCGCCGCGTGCTCGCTCGCCTCGCGCACCCGCAAGACCTGCTCGTCGATCACGCGCGCCACGCCCGCCAGCGCGTCTTCCTGAGGGGTCAGAACGTAGGCCAACGGATCACATTCCACGCCGCGTACACCGCCCCGGCCAGCGCCGTCAGCCCCACGCACAGGATAAGGCCGTCGCGCGCCGTCAGCCCGATGCCGAAAATCACCAGCGACACGCCGGGGATGATGGGCAACAGCGGCAGCAGCGCCAGCGGAAAGGTCACCAGCGCCGCGCCGATGCACGCCAGCGAGGTGAAGATGATGAAGGGCGGGCGCGTCAGAAAAGTCAGCCGCGGCGAGGTCAGCTGGTCGGCGATATAGGCCGCGTGCCGTCCGCCCTCCACCGTCTTCACCAGCAGCTCGCGTGAGAACTTCGCGTCCAGCAGCTTGCGCGGCATCCACGGCTGCTTGCTTCCGAACAGCATCTGCGCGGCGAACAGCAGCGTCACGGCCGCGACCGCCCATGTCGTGCCCGGCAGAATGGTCAGCGGCGAGATCGCGATCACGCCCAGCACCAGGATCACCGCGCCGAACGAGCGGCGCTGCACCACGTTCAGCAGATCGCGCAACGTGACCGTGTCGCCCGACGTCTCCGTCAGCAACGCCTCCAGCAGATCGGTGAAGTTCCGATTGTGAGGATCAGTTGTGCTTGTCTGCGTCATACGTCCTGAAGGGGTCGCGGCGATGCGTGCGCGTGTAACGTGCTTCCGGTTGCGGCCGTTCCGGCCAGAACTGCACGGTCCACGCATGAATGTCGTCGTTCAGCCGGTACAGGCGAATGCAGTCCAGCTCCGGAACCGGGCGTCCGTCCGGGCGGTTGCTGTCCTGACAGGTGAAGCCGTCCGCCTCAAGGTCGACGCGCGCCTTGGCCCAGTCGCCGGAGGAATAGCGCTCGGTGATGAAGCGGCGGAAGGTCTGGTCCACCGCGCCTTCGGCGTCGCGGTTCCAGTTGCCGAAATTGGTGCCCGCGGGGCCGAATCCCTGCGGCGGGCGCGGACCGCCCACGCCGCCTCCGCTCGCGCACGCCGCAAGAAACGCGGCGGCCGCTGCAATCAACGCCCCAGTTCTCATGAAACACCTGTTCCCAGCACCTGTTCCCCGTTTCCCGAGGACAACATGGTCCCGCCCGCGCCGCGCGTCAAACCTCGTCGGCGCCGCCGACAGGCCGGAGCACAGGCCGGACCGTTACGACTAACCGATGCGCCGCCAGGTCGAGCCCTGCGGACCGTCCATCACCTCGACGCCCTCGGCCGCGAGCTGCGTGCGGATCTCGTCGGCGCGCGCGAAATCCTTCGCCTTGCGCGCCTCGATCCGTTCCGCGACCAGCGCGTCGATCCGCGCCGCCTCGTCGGAATCGCCGCGCGCCCACGTTTCTGGATCGGCCTGCAGCAAACCCATCAGCGCGCCGGCCGCTTTCAGCTCGGCTTTCAGGCGCGGCCATTCGTCCGGCTCGGCCTTGTTGGCTTCCGTCGCCAGCCGCGACAGCTCCGCCAGCGCCAAAGGCGTGTTGAGATCGTCGCACAGCGCCGACAGCACACCCTCGGGAACGTCCGCCTCGACCTCCTCGGCGGAGGCCATCCGCCGCAGCGCGTTGTACAGCCGGTCCAGCGTCGCCTTGCACTGCGCCAGCAGCGCGTCCGTCCAGTCCAGCGGCTGGCGGTAATGCGCCGACAGCAGCGCCAGGCGCAGCGTCTCGCCATGGTGACGCTTCAGCAGCTCGTTCACCAGCTTCACATTGCCGAGGCTCTTGGACATCTTCTCGGCGTCCATCGACAGGAAGCCGTTGTGCATCCAGTAGCGCGCGAACGGTTTGTGGTTGGCGCATTCGCTCTGCGCGATCTCGTTTTCATGGTGCGGGAAGATCAGGTCCTGCCCGCCGCCATGAATGTCGATCGTCTCGCCCAGCACCGCCTTGGCCATCACCGAGCACTCGATCGCCCAGCCCGGCCGGCCCTCGCCGAACGGACTGTCCCAGCGCGCCTCGGCCGGCTCGTCCGCCTTGGCCGCTTTCCACAGGGCGAAATCGGCCGGGTCCTTCTTGCCCGGATCGACCTCCACCCGCGCCCCGGCGATCATGTCGTCGCGCTCGCGGTGCGACAGCTTGCCGTAGTCGGGCATCGAGGGAACGTGGAACAGCATCCCGTTCGCCCCCTGATAGGCGTGGCCCTCCTCGGCGAGGGTCTGGATCATCTCGATCATGCCGCCGATATGCTCGGTCGCGCGCGGCCGGAAGGTCGGCTCCAGCACGTTCAGCGCCGCCATGTCCTCACGGTAGATCCGTTCGTACAGGGTCGTGATTTCGGCGATCGGACGCCCGCTCTCGCGCGAAGCCTGGATGATCTTGTCGTCCACATCGGTGAAATTCGAGGCGTAAACCACGTGTTCGGCGCCGTATTTCAGCCGCAACAGCCGGAACAGCACGTCGAACACCGCCGCCGGGCGGGCGTTGCCGATATGGGCGTAGCTGTAGACCGTGGGTCCGCAGACATACATCGTCACCCGTTTGGGGTCCGCGGGCGCGAAGATCTGTTTTTCGCGCGCCATCGTATTGGTGAGGCGAATGTCCATAGGGGGCCGGGTCTTTCCGTTCTCTTAGGAATGTTTGATAAGCAGATATGCAACGGCTTGGCGTTTCCGTACGAGGCGCCTATGTCTCACGCACCCCTGAGGGGATCAATGCGGGCGGGCGTTAAGTCCGGGCCTTTTTGACGCGGCGGAAGGCGCCGGCTCGAAATCGCCCCGGCTCGACCCCCGCCCCTCAGTTGGAAGGAAGTTTCATGGACGGGGTTATCAAGGGCAAGGCGCAGGTTTCTGCGGACCCTTTCAAGCGGCCGACGCGGGACGAGGCCGAAGAGGCCGTGCGCACCCTGCTCGCCTGGGCCGGAGACGATCCCAAGCGCGAGGGCCTGATCGACACGCCCCAGCGCGTGGTCGACGCCTATGAGGAATGGTTCTCCGGTTACCAGGAAGACCCGCTCACCTATCTCTCGCGCACCTTCGAGGACGTGCAGGGTTATGACGACATCGTCATGCTGCGCGACATCGACGTGGAATCGCATTGCGAGCACCACATGGCGCCCTTCCTCGGCAAGGCCTGCGTCGCCTACATGCCGACCCAGAAGGTCGTCGGCATCTCCAAGCTCGCGCGCGCGGTCGAGATCTACGCCAAGCGCCTGCAAACGCAGGAGACCATGACCGCCCAGATCGCGCAGGCGATCGATTCGGCGCTCGCGCCCAACGGCGTCGCCGTGCTGATCGACGCCAAGCACCAGTGCATGACCACGCGCGGCGTGCACCATCCGGACGTGTCGACCATCACCACCATGTTCACCGGCTGTTTCAAGACCGACCAGGAACTGCGCGAGCGTTTCCTGCGCCTCGCCGGCAAGTAGCGCCGGAAGGCGCTGCCTCAGGCGAAGTTGTCGCCCAAGCACGTTAGTTGAAGCCCGACAGATCCCGGACCGGCTCCGCCTGCGTCCGGGATTTCCGTGTTGGCGCCCGAAACGCCGCCCCTCACCCCGGCGCCCCGCACCGCAACATGGCCTCAGCCGAACATGCGCTGCACCAGGTTCGCCAGCCTCTGCAGGAACACCAGCACGATCACCACCGCCACCGGACCCACGAACCACGCCAGCAGGATCCACGCCTTCCAGCGGTCGCGGCGCTTCGCCGGATCGTAGTCCGCATCCTCCTCGTCGTCCTCCGCCGCGGCCCTGGCCTGATCGCTCAGAACCTGCCGCGCGTGCGCCAGTTCGGATGTCGGAACCAGCACCTGCAGCCCGCCCATCGCCTGCACCGCGCCCCAGTACATGTTGGCCATGTCGGCGTTGCCCACGAACGCGCCGACGCCGTTCGCCCGCAGCGCGCTGGCGGCGATCTCCGCCTCCTCGCGCGTCGCCAGCGAAACGAGCACCGAATACCCGTCTTCCGGATTCGACATGCCGGACCTCCCCCCGAACGCTTCGGCCTGATACCTCGCATGGAGCGCCGATGCGGCCAACCTGCGAACAACCCCGAAGCGAAACGCCCCAAGCCCGCCAGAGCACGATCATGCCCGACACATCTGAAAGAGACACATCTGAAAGAGACACATCCGACACCCGTGCGATCGTCGAGCGCATGGTCGCCGAGACCGGCTTCATGGCCCTGCTCGGCGTCGAGGTCGTCGATGCGAAGCCGGGCGACGTCACGCTGGCGGTGGACCGCCGGCCCCAGCTCACCCAGTTCGCCGGCTTCTTCCATGCCGGCGCGATTGCGGGCCTCGCCGATCACGCGGCCGGCGGCGCGGCGTGGTCGCTCCAGCCCGAGGGGCGCGGCGTCGTCACGCTGAACTTCCAGTTCGACTTTCTGGCCCCCGCGAAGGGCGAGCGGCTTCTCGCGCGCGCCCGCGTGCTCCGCGCCGGAGGCACGATCGTGGTCGTCCGCGCCGAGGTCTTCAGCCAAGAGGCCGGCGCCGAAACGCTCTGCGCCGCCGCCACCGTCACCCTCCGCTCCGTCCGCCTCGCCTGATTCCGCCGATCAACCGTCCCGCCAACTCAGGCTTGTCGGAGCCCAGCAACGAAACTCTTGAGCACGTCCTCGCTTGTTAGAAACGTGGGCACGTTCTTGAAGTGCTCCACCAACGCCGCTTCGATTTCCTCGCGCGACTTGCGATCACCCGTGGTGGCCCACGCGCGAGCCTCATGCATAGTGTCCCATGGGGACTTTGTGTTGCCACGTGTTTCAGCGGCATCGCCATGCTTGCCAATGCCAAGTACCGGCCCGGTTTCCTTGTTCCAGATCGGCTTGAACAATTGGATGAGGTAGTCCTCCGCGGGAATTTCCCAGCCGGTGGTCACTACCAGCGCGCGGCAGTCAAAATCCGCAACGTCGAGTGTCTCTTTGGCTTTGGTGATATTCCTGCGATGCTCCATCAGCCTACCAATGAGCTTCGGGCCTTGCTCGCGCGCCGTTCTCGCGCCGCCCATCACTGGGCCAACCTTGCCGACATAAACAGGCGTCTCGGTTCCTGAGATCGGCGCGTATGGCTCGAACGGGCCGCGATAGTAGATAGCGTAAACACCTGAACCGTAGAACCGGCCCAAGTCCGGCATGGGCACGCGCGGTTGCGCGACCAATGCAAGAGCGACGAATCTGCCAACAAGCTGCGGGTCGCTAGGATCGAAAATTGACGCCGGTTGTTGGATCGGATCAATGCGGTTGAGCAGTTCAGTCAGGCGATCGATGCCTTCTACAATCTCTTGCTCAAGCTTCTTGCGTGCGGGATTGGTCAGCGTGGCCTTCGCGGCGTCAGATGTAATCTTGTCTAGGGCTTCCCGTAGTTGCGCCGCGTGGTCCTGCTTGCTGGTCAATGCACCGTCTCAATTGCTGTCGCGACATGCTTGCCAATAGCTTCCGCAAGGCGGACGGGCACTGCATTTCCAAGCTGGCGCATGGTCTCGGACCAAGCGCCGTGAAAGACAAAATCGTCGGGGAAAGTCTGCAATCGCGCACTCTCACGCACGGTGAAATAACGCACCGATCCGTCAGGTCGGCACAGCATGTTTTCGCCGCCGGGGACACCGTGTACGCCCGCCTTTAGGGTCTTGGCGGGTTCATCCAAAGGGCTGCCCGTGTGACCGGGATAGGAGCGAGCGCCAGACTGAAATTTGTGGTCGGCGTATGAGTTCGCCAACATGGGATGCGCTTCGGGGTCTGGTAGGTCACAGGTCGCGTCACGCACGGTGAGCCAAGCCGACGCGTCCGGCCGCGCGTCCATTCGCTCTGCTCGCGCTGCCTTACGCGAGTCAAAGGGACGCGCCTTGCGCGCCACCTTATGACGGTCCCAATACTCTCCGCTACGGTATTGGTCCCAAAGCAAAGCCTCATGCGAATGGGTGGCCTCGGGGAAACTCCACTCAAGGCCAAGGTCTTCGCGGAAGCCCACAATGAAAACACGTTCGCGGCGCTGTGGCACGCCGTAGTCCGCGGCATTCAACAACCGGCAGACGACTCGATAATGTAACCCTGACCGACGGCCCCGCGTGTGCCCACGTTCAAGGCGTGCCCGATGATCTTCCCAAGTCTCGGAGCGTTTCCGCTCAATCTCGGGATGTTCAAGCTGAAGCCTGATGTACTCAAAGTAGTTGCGGAATGCGGCTCGGGTTAGGCCCTTCACATTCTCGAACACGAACGCCCGTGGTCGCGCCTCACGGACGGCGCGGATCGCCTGAGGAAACATGTCCCGCGCGTCGTTGTAGGCAGCGTGACGCCCCCCCATCGAAAATGGCTGACAAGGCGGCCCCCCAGACACTAGCGACACCCGACCCGAATAGGCCGTGAAATCCTGGTCTCGCACGTCACCTATTGTGATCTTCCAGCCGTCCACATCGCTCGCGTGCGTCTCCGCGTTCTCGCGAAGAGTCTCACCGCACCAGCGGTCCCATTCAATGACGTTGAGGGGATCGAATCCGGCGCGCTGCAAGCCCATGCCTAGACCGCCCGCCCCCGCGAACAGCTCAATCGACTTCATTCGTTCAGAAACATCGTGAGTCGAGGCAAAAGGGAATCGATTCTTGCCACCTCGCACTCCCACGCTATGAACACCCGCCATCCAAGTCCCTCCAAGGCCGCGACATTTCTATTGTCGCGTTCCCTGTTTGTTTCCAGCTTTGGCAACCAAAAGTCCAGCCTCGATTTCGGCAAACGCGCGAGTTTACAGGTTGGGTCAGGATGGCGATGCCAAAAGCAACCATGAACGAAAACGACTGCCCGTCTGGAAGGGAACACCAAGTCAGGCTTGCCGGGCAGTTCACGCGCGTGAAGGCGATATCGATAACCCAACGCATGAAGGCGACGCCGCACGACAAGCTCGGGGCCGGTGTCGCGACCACGAACGAGCGACATTCGCTTGGATCGCTCTGAGGCGGAGAGGGTGTCCATCAATACTGTCTCACACACTGCTTAGCAGGAATGTCGCTGCCGCTGAATGGTGGAGGCAGGTTGTTGAACTTATCCGACCCGCTCGTTTTCACCCGCATAGTCCACCTCGCGTCTGGCGCGGGGAGGGTTCGAGAGCTCCGAACTTCTTGAATGTCAGGCGCCGGCCGGCGTGGCGATGGTCGCCCCGGCTGGCGAGCGAAGAGCAAATGCGAAGCGCGCGCCAGACGGATCGGGCGTCCATCTGAAAACAGGCTCCGGGGTGTCGAAACCGGGGCTCCAGGGATGTTTCGGACAGCCCTGCACGCGGGTCCGGGATGCGGAAATGGGTCCAAACACTGGACGTGGGCCGGCGTCTCTCATGTCCCCAGCGCAAGCGCGGGACGAGGCGAACCGGTGTTCCCCAGTCAAACCCGCCAGCCGCACCGGATCTCAAACCGGCCGCGGGGCGCGTGGATGTCGCGTCTTACCTGCCGGCCCTTCGGGGTCGGCCATCCGGCGCGTCCCCACGCGCCCCGGCCTCCCCATGCTTCCGCGGACTTGAACGCGGAAGCCGACGAAAAGGGAGGAGACCACGGCATACCGGACGGCCATGGCCGGTCCGGCGCTAAACCCGTGGCGATAGACCTGCGGCGATAAACCCGTGGCGCGGGCTTGCCAGCCGCGCGCAGTCGCCTATCTAGATCCCACGCCAACCCGGAAGCTTTATGTCCAACGAGAGTGCCTGATCCACGAGCCGCGCCGGCCGCGCCGATGATCCATCGGCGCACCAAGTCCCGCGCCCGCTCGATCTGAACCCGCCGCGCCTCACGCGAGACGCGGCCGCTTATCGTTCAGCTTCAGGCCAATCCCGTGAACATCTCGAAACGACAGCAGCGCACGCTGCACGCCCTCGCACAGGGCGGCGCCATCCATGTCGAAAAGGACGAAACCGGCGCCATCATCCACATCGACTGCCTCACCCGCGAGGGTTGGGCGCTCGTCGACTGCACGCCAGACGTGTTCCGCAAGCTGCGCAGGCGGCGGCTGATCCGCTCCAGGAACGGAGAGCCCTACCGCATCACGCGCGAGGGCCTCGCCGCCGTGCGCGCGCAGCCCGACAACCGCTAGCGGTCCGGCGGGGACCGGCGCGGAAAGGCCGGACGTGGGAGCGATCCACGTCCGCGCCCGCCCTTATCCTACGCTAGGCGTGGGCGATAAAATTGCCGTGGAAGCCCGGCGGAATGCGCTGGGGAATGTGCACGCTGGCCTGCGCCGGCCCGGTGAAGTCCCGCGCGTTCAGGATCACCAGCTCGGTGGTGTCGTTGCGCGTGTCATTACAGAAACCCATCAGCCAGCCCTACGTCCTCGGCGCTGTCGGGCCGCGCCGGGATGAACACGAACTCGCCGGGCATCCGCCCCTCGCCGAAATCGCGCACCAGCTTTTCGCCGGTTTCGAGGTCGTGGCGGTAAAGCCGCGGATCGCCCACGAACGCCGGGTCCTGGTTTTCCGGCAGCGCCATGCAGTAGGCGTAGCGATAGGGCTTTCCGATGCGCCGCTCGTCCGGGCGCGGAAATTCCTGCGGCGCCGCGTCGATCACCGTGCGCGTCACCCGGCGCGTGCGCGGGTCGATCTCCAGCCGCTCGAACGGGCAGGCCAGGGAGTCCGGGCCCGTCGCGCCGGCCTCGAACATGCTGGGGTGCACGCACGCGTCCATCACCACCACCCCGTCCTCGCGTTCGAACGCGTTGGCCGGGTGGAAGATGAAGCACGGGTCGACCTCGCACCACACGATGTCCTCGCCCGCGCCCTCCCGCGCGGCAAAAGGCCCGATGCGCGCCGCGTGCTTGGGGTTCCAGCGAAAGGAAACTCTCCCCGGCTTCAGCACCGCCTGCATCGAGAAGGTCACCGGCAGGTCCATCACCACCACATAGGATGCGGTGATCATGCAGTCGTGGATCATCGGGGCCGTCCCCGCACCGCGATCGGCTCGTTGCGGCGCACCTTGCCGTCCACGCCCACCACCGTGTGCCAGATCGTGGTCGGGTGCTGCGCCTCGTAGCAGATGGCGTACAGTTCGCCCGTGTCGGGGTCCAGATGCGGGTGGGCCGAGAACGCCTCTCCCCAGCGTGCCCTCGAACGTCGAGTGGGCGACGGTGGAGAGGTCCTCTCCCATCTCAACCGGGTGCCCCCCCGCCTCGACGATCGCCCACAGCTTGCCGGCATGGCCGATGATGTTGGTGTTGGCCACGTCCGTGCGCGCGTGCCGCGGCCCCGGCGCGCGCGTCTCGCCCAGCGCGTCGCTGACCGCGTTCGAGCGGACCCAGCGGTTGCGGTACCACAGCGCCTTGCCGTCCTGCAGGCGCACGCCGTGGATCATCGCTTCGCCGATGAACCAGTGATGCGTGGCGGCGTTCGGCGCTTTCAGCGGATTGGGTCCGTTGCGCAGATAGACCCCGTTCAGCTCGGCCGGAATGGCGCCGGTCACCTGAAGGTCGGTGAAGGTCGCCTCGCTTGTCAGCGGTTCGTGCAGACCGGTCAGATAGGGGTTGGGCCCTTTCCGCCGCCGCAGCGCCCGGTTGATGTTGGCCACCCCCATAATGCCGGAGGTCACGACGCCGCGAATGGCGGATTCGACAGGGCTGCTCATGGGGTTGCTTTCTGTTGTGCGATCCATCGCCGGATGTGATGTGGCGGTTGGGCGCCCGGGGAGGCTGCTCGTATCGGGGGTGGCGTTCTGTCCCTTTGCGGGCCGCGCCTTTCATGTTTACGCTGACAACATGAAGGCAAAAGATAACACTGTCAACATAAAATCGGGCGCGGGCGATACAGCCGAGCGCTATCACCATGGCGATCTGCGCCGGGCGCTGATCGAAAAAGGATTGCAGCGTCTGGCCGAGGGCCCGGCCGACGGCATCAGCCTGCGTGAGCTGGCGCGCAGCGTCGGCGTGTCGGCGACCGCCGTGTACCGCCACTTCCCCGACAAGGCGGCCTTGCTCGGCGCGCTCAGCCTTGAAGGCGACCACCTGCTCGCCGAAGCGTTTCGCGCGGCGATGGCGAAGGAGCGGCCCGGCCTCGACGCCTTCGATGCGATGGGCCGCGCCTATGTCCGGTTCGCGCTGGCCAACCCCGCGCTGTTCCGTCTGATGATGTCGCCAGTCGGCGCCAGGCATGAGGCCAGCGCGCGCGGCGAAGCCAGCACGCTCCTGGTCGAGACCCTGCAATCGCTCGGGTTAAACGGGAAGACCCGCTCGCCCAGCGAAGTGAAACGCGTGAAGGCGTGGGCCATGGTTCACGGCCTCGCCATGCTCATGCTCGACGGCCTTGTGCCGGCGGATGAAAAGCTGATCGACAAGGTAATTTCCGCGGATTTGATATAGGCGATCGTGCATGACGCGGTCGCCAGGATGCCGTAGGGGATGTGGCCGTCCTACCAAACCGCGTGCAACTAGCGTGTATTTCCCGGCCGCTTTTCGAAACCTTTCCTCAACGCGCGGCGGAGTAACGAGGGCCCGAGAACGGTGATTGGAGCGACACCGATGGCGACACGCGCCCAGACCACCGACTTCAGCTTTAGGGCCCTTGTCGTTGAAGACAGTCCCACCCAGGGCAAGATCATCGTCCGGATGCTCGAAAGCCTTGGCTGTGCGGTGAAGCATGTCGAAACGCGCCGGCAGTTGAACACCTCGCCGGACGTTCTCGACTTCGATCCCGACGTCGTATTCCTCGACATTCACCTGAGCGACGGCAACGGCCTCGACATGATCGATCGCCTGCGCGAGCGCTGGCCGGGCGCGGTGATGGTGGTGATGACGACCAATTCGATGGACGCTTATCGCGGACTGGCCGAAGCGCGCGACAGCGGCGCCCATCTGGTTCTGCCCAAGCCCTTCGTTTTGGCCGACGCGGTGCGCGTTCTGGCCGATGCGCGCGCCATCCGCACCACCGGACGCCGCAGCACCCATGTCGTCGTTATCGACGACAGCCGGACCGATTGCGAGTTCATCGCCTCGCTGCTTGAACGTTTCGGCGTTCGGGTCTCGAAATTCGTGCAGGTGGAGCAGGCGATCGAATGCATCACCTATGATCTGGTCGATGTGGTCGTCACCGATCTTCTGATGCCGGAGGCTTCGGGCCACGAAGTCATCCAGCTCGTTCGCGACGTCTGGCCCGATGTCGGCGTGATCGCGATCACCGCCAAGACCAACGACGCCGCGCTGCGCATCGCCGCGGACCTCGGAGCCGATGTGAACATGACCAAGCCCTTCCAGGCGGAGGAGCTGATGCGCGCGGTCGAATTCGCCCGCCGCAGGTCGATCCCGGACGTCGAGGTCATCGAGATCTGAGCGCAAGCCGCGCCGGCGCGGAAGCGCGCCTGTTGTCGTGCAATCGCCGCATCCGCGTGGCATCTATCCGGTCATGAAACTCATCGACCAGATCGCCAGTCCCGGGTCTCATCTTGGAGGCGGGCTCAAGAGCGGAACAGGCGACGATCGCTATGTCTTCGATGAGGGCGCCGGCTGGGCCTGCGTGATCGACGGCGCCACCGACGTCGGCCCGGTACGGGTTTTCCGCGCCGGAGAATCCGATGCGGCGCGGTTCGCGGAGATGTTCGCGGCCCGGATGATCGCTCATCCGGCGCGGCCGGACGAAACGCCCATGGCGTATTTCGCACGTTTCGCGCAGCTCTTGTCCGCCGCCGTCTCGGCCGAGGCGATCATGCCTTTGGCGGATGCGCCGCGTTCGAGCTGGCCGACCGCGGCGGCGGCCTGGGTGCGGGTCCGCAACACGCAGCTCGAAGCCGCCATGCTGGGAGACTGCCTGGTTCTTGTTCGAACGCCCGAGGGCGCCGTGCGCCTGCTGGGGCGGGGCGACAAACCCGCCGACGAACAGGCCCGCGCGCGAGAGGTGATGCGGCGCACGCCGGAAGAGCGTCTGAAATGGCTGCAGGCCGGCCGCGCAACCCACAACACTGAGGGCGCCTACTGGATTTTCGGCGTCCAGCCCGAGGCCGCCGCCCACATCCTCATTCAAACGGCGCCATGCCCGCCGGGCGCGCATGTCCTGCTCGTGACCGACGGCTTCTATCGGCTCGTCTCGCCCTATGGCCGATACGATGACGACGGCCTGTTCGAGGCGGTGTTGGACAAAGGGCTTGGCGTCGTGTTGGCCGAATTGCGCGGGCTCGAAGCCGACCCCGGCGACGACCAGGCCGTCGGCCGGATCAAGACGTCCGACGACGCCACCGCGCTGTTGTTTGAAATCGGTTCCGAAGCCTAGCCCGTCTCGCGCCAGTCAGGGCTGCAATCCGGGAGCCGGTCAGGGCGCCGGCGAGGCTGCGGCCGCCACCACGGCGCCGCCCTTCATCACGAATACGGGCGCTTCCAGAACGCGCACATTCTGGAGCGGATCGCCGGAGACGCCGACCAGATCGGCGTAGGCGCCCGGCGCGATCACGCCGACCTTTCCGGTCTTGTCCAGAGCTTCGGCTGCGGTGATCGTCGCGCTCTGGATGGCCTGCAGCGGGGTCGCGCCATAGTGCACCATGACCGCGAACTGTTTCGCGTTGTCGCCATGCGGATAGACGCCAGCGTCGGTGCCGTACACCATCTTCACGCCGGCTTTCAGGGCTTTGCGGAAGTTCTCGCGCTGGATCTCGGCGATGTCGCGGTCCTTGCGCAGATTGTCCTCCAGAACGCCGTTCTTCTTGCCTTCGGACTGCGTGTACTCGGTGTTGTAGATGTCCATCGAGAAATAGGCGCCCATCTTCTTGGCCAGCTTGACGCCTTCGTCGTCGACCAGGCTGGCGTGCTCGATGGTGTCGACGCCGGCCAGGATCGCATCGCGAATGCCGGCGGCCCCGTGGGCGTGCGCCGCCACTTTGAGGCCCTGCATGTGCGCCTCGTTCACGATCGCCTTCATCTCGTCCAGAGACAGCTGCTGCTGGCCGGGTTCGTCGCCGTGCGAGAACACGCCGCCCGTGGCGCAGATCTTGATCACCTCGGCGCCGTACTTGCGCACCGTCCGAACCGCCTTCACGCCTTCCGCCGGGCTGTCGGCGTTCAGCGGGCTCTTCTGGTCCATCGACGGCGGGAAGTAGGTCGAATCGCAATGGCCGCCGGTCGCGCCGAACGCATAGCCCGCCGGCGTGATGCGCGGCCCCTCGATCTGGCCCGCCTCGATCGCCTGCTTCAGCGCCACGTCGTTATAGCCGTCCGCGCCCACATTGCGCACGCTGGTGAAGCCGGCCCGCAGCGTCTTCCGGGCGTTCACTACGCCGACAATGGTCCAGAAACTGTCGGTGAACAGCAACGAGTTGTAGCCGCCATAGACGGGGTCGCCGTCGAGGTGGACATGCATGTCGATCAGCCCCGGTACGAGCGTCACGCCCGGCAGTTCGATCACCTCCGCGGCCGAGGGAACCTGCGTCGTTTCGCGCGGTCCGACCTCGGCGATTACGCCGTCCCGGATCACGATCGCGGGGTTGGCGATCATCTTGCCGGTAGCGACATCGAGCATCCGGTCCGAGGTCACATAGACGTTCTGCGCCAGCGCCGGCCCCGCGCTGACGGTCGCCGCGCAGGCGGACAGGGCGAGGGCGGCGAGAAATCGTTTCATGGCGGACGCTCCGGTTGGTCGGCGTGTAATGCGCGTTCCGGACGGGCGCGTAAAGTTGTTCGGTCTGGGGGTCGCCGGGCGGCTTTGGAGCGCCTGCGGATTGCGCGTCGCCGCCTCGCGAAGCGGCGCGTTTACCGTCCGCGGCGTCGGATCGCCGGCAGGCGCCGAAAAAGCGTTCGCGAGTGAGGTGTACGTGATGGCGTCGCTGGCGCGAAACTGGCATTCACACAGGAACGATCGGGGGATCGGACAACGACTTTTCCAGGGGACCTAGGTGAGTGCGGACTTGAAGTATCGGCCAGATATCGATGGCTTGCGCGCCATCGCCGTCGGGTCCGTGGTTCTCTATCATGGCGGCGTTCTCGGAATGACCGGCGGGTTCGTCGGCGTCGACGTCTTTTTCGTCATTTCGGGATTCCTGATCACGTCCATTTTGAAACGCGAGTGCGAGGCCGACGCCTTCTCGCTGGTCGGCTTCTACGAACGCCGCGCGCGACGGATTCTGCCGGCGCTGTTCTTCATGTTGTTCGTATGCTTCGGGGGCGCCTGGCTGCTCTATCTGCCCGAGGCGTTCGACAAGTTCGCCAAATCGGCGCTCAGCGTCGTGCTGTTCGCATCCAACCTCTGGTATTGGCGCTCGGCGACCGACTATTTCGCGGCGGACGCGTCCGCCGATCCGCTTCTGCACACCTGGTCGCTGGGCATTGAGGAGCAGTTCTATCTCGTCTTCCCGGTGCTTCTGTACTTCCTCTATCGCTGGCGGACCAACATCCCGCTGGTGATCGCCCTGCTCACCGCGGGTTCTTTCGCGCTGTCGGTTTATGGCGTGGCGGCGTGGTGGAACGCGGCCTTCTTTCTGCCGATCACTCGCGCCTGGGAGTTGGGCCTCGGCGCCATGCTGGCGCTGGTCGCGGCCCCCGGATGGATGAACATCCGCTGGTTGCGCGAGCTGCTGGCGGCCGGCGCCCTGATCGCGATCGCCGCGCCGTTGTATCTGTTGACCGACCACTCGCCGTTTCCAGGCGTCAACGCGCTTGGCCCCTCGGTCGGCGCGGCCGTGCTGATCGCGACCGGCGGAGCAGGGCCGACCCTGGTCGGCAGACTGCTCTCGTTGCCCCCGATGGTGTTCCTCGGGCTGATCTCCTATTCGCTCTATCTCTGGCACTGGCCGGTGATGTCGTTCACCAGCTTCGTGATCGGGCTCTATCCGGCCTTCTTCCCGCCGGTCGTCAAAGTCTTGGTGATCGCGGGGTCTTTGATCCTGGGCGTGCTGTCGTGGCGGTTTATCGAACGTCCCTTCCGCAAGCGCGCGGTCTTCGACCGAAGCCGCATCTTCGCGGCCTCAGGCGTCTCTGGCGTGGTTCTGGCGGGTCTTCTGGTCTGGGTCATCGCCGGAGACGGGCTGTCCTCGCGCATTCCGGCGGAAACGCAGACGCTTCTTGCAAGCGCGCAGCGAACGCTGCCCACGGACTGTACGCCCCATGAGGGCGGGGCGGTCTGTTCGATAAACGCAGGCTCCGGTCAACCGGTCTCGTTCGTGCTCTGGGGCGATTCACACGCCGAGGCGCTTGAGCCGGCGGTAAGGTATGCGGCCGAAGCGTCGGATCGGGCCGGCGAGATTCAGGCCTTGGGCGGATGCCCGGCCATCCTCGACCTGCTGAACACCAACATCGCGACCGATTGTGCGGCGCGCAACCGGGCCCTGCTGGCGGAGATCGCCTCGGACCCGCGTGCGGACTCGGTGGTTCTGGTCGGCTTCTGGAAAAACTATGTGCGCAACGCCAACGGCAAGTTCTTCGACGTCTCCGGCGGCCGCGAGCCGTTCAGCGCCGAAGCTCTGGAGACCGGTCTCGACGCTGTTGTCGCCGCGCTGCGCAAGGCCGGTAAGGAGGTCTATATCGTCGCCGACGTGCCGGAGTTCGGCTGGCATGTGCCGCGTGCGGTATATCTGAGCCAGCGCTTCGGCGTGCCTCTGAAGCCGTCCCCCGATCTTGCCGGCTATCTCGCGGTTAACCAGCCGATCCTCGACGCCTTCGAGCGCATCGCGCAGCGCCATGACGCCCATGTCGTCACGCTCGCGGATCGGATGTGCGCACCCGAATGCCCGTGGCTGCATGACGGCAATCTCGTCTACGAGGACGCGCATCACCTGTCGTCGCTGGTTGCGCGTGAATGGATCGGGCCGATGCTGGCGACGGCGCTCTGGCAGGTGGAGGTTTCGCAACTGACCCCTGGCGACGGCGTGGGCCAGCCGCCGGCTTCCACGCCCCGCTAGCCGCGTCATGCGGCGATGGGCCGCCCCGCCTGCCGGCGAGGCTAGGAATACGACGGAGGCGGATCGCTGGCCGGGAAAGATTCGTCCAGGGCCTCGTCGACCCGGTCCCAGCGCTTCGGGGGATCGCTCATATTTTCCGGCCCTGCATCGCGTACAGGCATGAACCCACGGGCTTTTTGAGGCCGGATCAGGATCGCGACCAACGCCGCGGCCCCGGCGACGGCAAGTCCGAACGATGCAAGCATCCGCATGAAACAGGCCTCCTGAGACTTCCCCTTAAGCTTAAACGGGCGATCTTGGGGATCGTTCCGTTTGCCGCGTCTGCCGCCGCGATCGGCCCTGTCTGCGTGCAGGGGCTTCAAAATTCGGGCGGGGCGGCCGATAAGGCTTTCCGTTAATTGGGAAATCTGCCGCGTGACGTCACAACAATCCGCCTCGCCTCTGCTCCAGGTTCAGGACCTCGATATCCGTTTCGCCACTCCGGACGGCGAAGTTCACGCGGTGAAGAACCTGTCCTTCGACGTCGGACGCGGGGAATGCCTCGGCCTTGTCGGCGAAAGCGGTTCCGGCAAGAGCCAGTCGGTGATGGCGATCATGGGTCTGACCCCGGCCAACGGAGCGGTGTCCGGCCGGGTGGCGTTCGACGGTCAGGAATTGCTGAACCTCCCCCGCGCGCAGCTCAACGCCATTCGCGGCCGGAAGATCGCGATGATCTTCCAGGACCCGCTGACCTCGCTGACGCCCCACATGACGGTGGGCGCGCAAATGCTCGAGCTGCTGTCCACCCACCGCAAGCTAAAGGGCGCGGAAGCCGAACGCGTCATGATCGACTGGCTCGAGCGCGTACGCATTCCCGAGGCGCGCCGTCGCCTGCACCAGTTCCCGCATGAACTTTCCGGCGGCATGCGCCAGCGCGTCATGATCGCCTCGGCGATGCTGTGCGAGCCGAGCCTGCTGCTGGCCGACGAACCGACCACCGCCCTCGACGTGACCGTCCAGGCGCAGGTTCTGGAGCTAATGGACGAACTCAAGCGCGAGACCAATGCAGGTCTGGTCCTGATTACCCACGACATGGGCGTGATCGCACGCATGGCCGACCGCGTCGTGGTCATGCGTCGCGGCGAGGCCGTGGAGGAGGGCGAGGCCGACGCCATCTTCGCCGCGCCCAAGCATGACTATACGCGCATGCTGCTCGACGCCATGCCGCGGCTGGACCGGTCGCCGGGCGAAGGACGGCGCGAACCCGCGCCAGCGCCCGCCGCCGACATTGAACCCATTCTCGACGTGAAGGACGTCAAGGTCACCTTCCCGGTGAAGACCTCGGGCGGCTTCATGGGTCGCACGACGCCGCTACGCGCCGTCGACGGGGTGAGCTTTCAGCTGCGTCCGGGCGAGACGCTGGGCGTCGTGGGCGAAAGCGGATGCGGCAAGTCCACTCTCGCGCGCGCCGTTCTGCGCCTGCTCGATCCGTCCGCCGGCGCGGTGGCGTGGCTGGGACGCGACATCGCCAATCTGTCCCGAAGCGATGTGCGCCCGGTCCGCAAGGAGCTGCAGATCGTCTTCCAGGACCCGCTCGCCAGCCTCAACCCGCGCATGACGATCGGCCAGTCCATCGCCGAACCTCTGACGGTCTTCCATCCGGAGATCGACGGCCCCGGCCGCGAGAAGGCGGCGCGCGCCATCATGGATCGCATGGGTCTCGATCCGTCCTTCGTGAACCGCTATCCGCACGAGCTGTCCGGCGGCCAGAACCAGCGCGTCGGCATCGGTCGCGCAATGATCCTCGATCCGCGTCTGGTGGTTTGCGACGAGGCCGTTTCGGCGCTCGACGTGTCGGTCCAGGCGCAGATTCTCGATCTTCTGGTCGACCTCCAGCGCGAACGCGGCATGGCGATGATGTTCATCAGTCACGACCTTTCGGTCGTGCGGGAAATCAGCCACCGGGTGATGGTGCTTTATCTGGGCCGGGCGGTGGAGATCGCGCCCAGCGAGGCGCTTTTCGCCGATCCGCGCCATCCCTATACGCGCGCGCTCTTGTCGGCGGTTCCCGTGCCGGATCCGGAGAAGGAACGCGCTCGCGTCCGCCTCAAACTGTCCGGCGATCTGCCGTCGCCGTTGGATCCGCGCGCCGGACTGCGCTTCCTCAAATCGCGCCTCACCGACAGCGGCGAGACCTATCGGCCCCAGCTTGTCGAGGTCGCGCCGGGCCATTGGGTGGCCGAACACGATCCGTTCGACGGGCGCGAAGGCCTCTACGCCCCCGCCGCGCCGGTTCCCCAGACGGTCTGACCGGTACGGCCCCGGCGCAGCCGCCGGAGGACCGGATCGGCCGCCCGCCCCGGCGCTTTATGGTTCATGGTGGTTAACCGTGATCGCGCCATGCGCGAGTGCGGCCTCGATTTTGCACGTAGCTGCTCAGATCTCAAAATCGAGCGGTTCGTATCCATGCAAGACAATCGGCGCCTCTC
The DNA here is from genome assembly GCA_041398225.1 of Hyphomonadaceae bacterium. Lineage (GTDB taxonomy): Bacteria > Pseudomonadota > Alphaproteobacteria > Caulobacterales > Hyphomonadaceae > JAWKVD01. Next base: position 23,681 of record JAWKVD010000027.1, read on the forward strand.
CATTCCGTCCCTCGCCCGGGCGGACGTCGTTCGTCCTCTGGACCTGTCCGCCGCCGACATCGCCGCGTGGCGTACGCTTCAGGCGGCGCACGATCCGCTGATCTCGCCCTATCTCACGCCTGAATGGGCGCAGCTGGTCGCGCGTCATCGTCCCGACGCGCGCGTTGTGGTGTTCCGTGACCGCGACCGCGCCGTCGGCTTCCTGCCCGTTCAACTCGCGCCGGGGTCCGCCGCTCTGCCCGCAGGCGGTCCGATCTGCGACTATCAGGCGATCGTCGGCCCGGCCGATCGGAAATTCGATCTGTCCGCTGCCGCTCGTGCACTCGGGGTCGGGCGTATCGATTTCACCTACGGTCTCAAGGACAGCGCCGTCGGCGACCGGCTCTTCACCTCCGAAAAGGCCTATGTCACGCGCTTCGCGGACGGTTGGCAGGCGTGGCGCGCCGAGCGCAAGTCGGCCGGCACGCGCATCGTATCGCGCACCGAAAAGAACATTCGCCGCCTGACCCGCGATCGCGGCGGTCAGGTGACGCTGGAGGCGTTTTCAACCGACGCTGCGGCGTTCGAACAGATGATCACGTGGAAGCGGGCGCAATACGCCAAGTCGGGCGTGTGGGACATTTTCGAGCGCGACTGGATCGACGGACTGATCCGCGAGAGCTTCGCCATGGAGCGTACGCCGGACTTCGGCGGCGCCTTCTTCGTCCTGCGCCATGACGGCAAGATGATCGCAGGCCTCTACTGCCTGCAGACCGCTGATCGCCTGCATGCCTGGTTCACCTCCTACGACCCGCACTATGCAGAGTACACGCCCGGCGTTGCGGTGTTCCTGGAGACCATACGCACGGCCAGCGAGGCGGGATTCAAGGAGCTTGATCTTGGCGTCGGCGCCATGCGCTACAAGGAGAGCCTCGCCAACCGCTATCGCGAGGTGGGTTCGGGCTTCAGCGGTCGGCCGGGCCTCGCCACGGTTCGCCGCGCCGCCGAGTTCGGCGTCCGAAATCTAGTCGAAGTCCTGCCGCTGGGGCCGGCCCGCCAGTGGCCCGGCAAGGCGATGCGCCGTCTGGACATCGCCGCGGGCATGATCGTTCCGGAAATGCGGGAGAAACGCGCCGCCTGAGGGAGGGTCCGGCCCCGCGAAGCGGGCCGGTCTTCCGTCCGGCGCAAAACGGACTATAGGTGCGCCCTTGTTCAAAGGACGCCCAGCCGTGACCGTTACCATCAAGGACATTGAAGAGGCCGCCGCCGCTATCGCGGGGCAGGTCGAATACACGCCGCTGCGCTATTCGCGCACCCTGTCCGAGATCACCGGCGCGAAAATCTACATCAAGTTCGAGAACCTGCAGTTCACCGCGGCGTTCAAGGAGCGCGGCGCGCTCAACAAGCTTCTGAACCTGACCAACGCCGAACGCGCGGCCGGCGTGATCGCCATGTCGGCCGGAAACCACGCCCAGGGCGTCGCCTATCACGCTTCGCGGCTCGGCATTCCCGCGACGATCGTGATGCCCAACGGCACGCCGTTCGTGAAGATCGAGCACACGCGCAATTTCGGCGCGCGCGTCATCATTCATGGCGACACGCTCGACGACGCCAACGCTCATGCGCGCGAACTGGAGAAGGCCGAAGGGCTGACCTTCGTTCACCCCTTTGACGACGAGAAAGTGATCGCCGGGCAGGGGACGATCGGCATCGAAATCGCCGACCAGCTGGACGACTTCGACGCCGTGGTCATTCCGGTCGGCGGCGGCGGTCTCGCGGCGGGCGTGGCGACGGCGATCAAGGCGCGCCGGCCGGGCGTGTCGATCTTCGGCGTCGAGGCGTCGATGTATCCCTCCATGTACGCGGAGTGGCGCGGCGAGGATGCGCCGGTCGGCGGAGCCACCATCGCCGAAGGCATCGCCGTCAAGAAGGTCGGCCGCCTCACCAGCGCGATCTGCCATGAGCTGCTCGACGACATCCTGCTGGTCAGCGAGGACCATCTCGAACAGGCCGTCACCCTGTTCGCCACGGTCGAAAAGTCGGTCGCGGAAGGGGCGGGCGCCGCAGGGCTCGCGGCGTTGCTGGCGCACCCGGAGCGGTTCCATGGCCGCAAGATCGTGCTGATCCTGTGCGGCGGAAACATCGACACCCGTCTTCTGGCTTCGGTGCTGACCCGGTCTCTGGTTCGCGAGAAGCGTCTCGCCAGCATCCGGATCGTCGGGTCGGATCAGCCGGGTCTTCTGGCGAAGGTCTCGAAAGTGATCGGCGACATGGGCGCGAACATCATCGAGGTCGCGCACAACCGCATCGCGCTTGATGTGCCCGCCAAGGGCGCGGAATTCGACATCCTGATCGAAACTCGCGACGCCCGGCATACGCAGGACGTCATCAACGCGCTGACCCGCGCCGGTTTCCCGCCCCGCACCTCGTGATCGGATCGCGCTGAGGCGCATACTCGCCAAGCCCGCCGCGACAGTGTTAGTCAGGGGCGTCGACCGGGCGCAACAACTGGGAACGCGATATGATCCGCACAGTCCTCGCAACCTGCATGCTTCTGATCGTAGCTGCGTGCCAGCCCGCGGGGCTGAAGATCGATCAGGAAGACCCCTGGAAGACGCTGTATCCCTGGGACGCGACCCTGAAGGACGTTCAGACGACGGAGAACGGCGTTCAGTATGTCGTGATCCGGCATGGCGACGAAACCAAGCCGCGGCCCACCCCTACCGACATGGTCACGGTCCATTATGACGGCCGTCTCGCCGGCAGCGGCGAGCAGTTCGACAGCTCCTATGGCGGTCAGCCTGTGACCTTCCAGCTCAACCGCGTGATCCCCGGTTGGACCGAAGGGCTCCAGAAGATGCACCCGGGCGACGAGTTCATGTTCTACATCCCCTCCGATCTCGGATACGGGCCCGAGGGGGCGGGCAACGGCGCCATCCCGCCGAACTCGGACCTGATGTTCCGCGTCGAACTTTTGAACGTCGAGGCGGCGCCGGCCGCCGACGAACAGGCCTGGGCCCGCGTCACGCCCTGGCCGACCGATTCCTCGGAGGTGATCCGCAAGCCGTCAGGTCTTGAATATCTCGTTGTGCAGCCGGGTCCGCCCGATGCGATCGCGCCGGGACCGACCGATTACGCCATCGTCCAGTTCGAGGGACGCCTCGACGACGGTACGGTGGTGGACTCCACGTTCCCGGACCAGCAACCGCGCGTCTTCCCCATCGAGCAGCTGGTCAGCGGCTGGTCGGAAGCGCTTCAGTCGATGCGCAAGGGCGACCAGTGGATGGTCCGCATTCCGCCGCATCTGATGTATGGCGCGGACGGCGACGGACGCATTCCCGGCGGCGCCACGGTCACCTGGGAAATCCGCCTGGAGGATGTCGTCCAGATCGATCCGCCGCCGCCGAAGAACGCGCAGGGCGACAACGACGCTGACGGCGCGGCTCCAAACTAGCGCACCGTCCGGCGGCCGCGCTATCGCGACGTGTAGGCCCGATACCAGTCGACAAAGCGCGGTATTCCGGTCTCCAGTTGCGTCGTCGGCGCATAGCCGAAGTCGCGCGAAATGGCGGTGATGTCGGCGCAGGTTGAAACCACGTCGCCGGGCTGCATCGGTTCGAACGACAACTTCGCCTTGCGGCCGGCGGCCTGTTCGATCAGTTCGATGAAATGCATCAGCTGAACCGGACGGTTGTTGCCGATATTGTAGATGCTGTGCGCCGGCGCGCCTTCCGGTAGGGGCGCGAGCGCGGTTGCGATAACGCCCGCGACGATGTCGTCGATATAGGTGAAGTCGCGCATCAGCTCGCCGCGGTTGAACACGCGGATCGGCTGGCCTTCGAGAATGTTCTGGGTGAACGACCAGTACGCCATGTCGGGACGTCCCCACGGTCCGTAGACCGTAAAGAAGCGCAGGCCGATCTGGCTCAGACCGTAGAGACGCGAATAGGATTCGCTGATCAGCTCGTCGGCGCGCTTGGTCGCGGCGTAGAGCGAAACCGGACTGTCGGTGCGATCGTTTTCGGAGAAGGGCGTCTTGGTGTTGGCGCCGTAGACCGAACTCGAGGACGCATAGACAAGGCGGGGCGCTTTGGTCGCGTGCCGCACCAGTTCGAGCACGGACAGATGTCCGACGAGGTTAGAACTCGCATAGGCGAACGGCCGGTCGATCGAATGACGCACGCCGGCCTGCGCCGCCAGGTGGATGACCACGTCGGCGTCGATCGCGCCGGGCGTCGCCTTGAGCGCTTCATGATCGGCGATGTTCAGAGTGTGAAAGTGGAAGCCGTCGAAACCGGCCAGCCGTTCCAGCCGGTCGCGTTTCAGCTGCACGTCATAATAGTCGTTGAGATCGTCCACCCCGATAACCCGGTGGCCCGCCTCAAGCAGCGTTTGCGCGACGTGATGGCCGATGAAACCGGCGGCGCCAGTCAGAAGCACGGTTTGTCCCTCGCGGGATCCGGCGGTCATGTCTGCTCCTCTTGGCGCTGGAAGGCGCTTCGTCCGCCGACGGGGCGGACAGGCCATCTGAGTACCTTTTCCTGTCAGGCGCGCAATACGCCGAAATTCCTAACACGGCGAATGGGTTCATTTTATGTGCGCCCGTTGGGCGATTGCGGTCTCCCGGCTGGCGTTCGACGCGCCGAGGGATAAGGATGGCGCATGACCAGCTATTCCAGCGTCCACGATCATCTGGCGCGCCTCGTCGCTTTCGACACGACGTCGCGTAACTCCAATCTCGATCTCATCGCTCATGTCGAGGAGGTCTGCCGGCCCCACGCGGCGGCGATTCGCCGCCTGCCGAACGAGGAGGGGACCAAGGCGAATCTGTGGGTGAGCTTCGGCCCGCAGGAGGCCGGCGGGGCGATTCTCTCCGGCCACACCGACGTGGTGCCGGTCGACGGTCAGCCCTGGACGTCCGATCCATGGGTTCTGACCCGGCGCGACGACCGGCTGCACGCACGCGGAACCTGCGACATGAAAGGGTTCATCGCGTTGTGTCTGGCTTTCGCGCCGTCGTTCGCGCGGGGGCTGCGCAAGCCGGTGCATTTCGCATTTTCCTTCGATGAGGAGGTCGGCTGCGCGGGCGTCACGCCGATGATCGAACGCATCGTCGCGGAGGGCGCGGCGCCCGATCTTGTATGGGTCGGCGAACCCACTCTTTGGGGCGTGGTCTCGGCGCACAAGGGCATTCGCGACGTCGAGGTGGCGATCACCGGCAAGGCGGCGCACTCATCCGATCCACGCCTCGGCGCTTCCGCGATTCACGAGGCGGTGGAGTTGATTTCCGTTCTGCGCCGCATCGCGACCGATGCGGAGGCTTCAGCCGCCGATGGCGGCCTGTTCGACCCGTCGTGGACGACCCTGACCGTCGGCATGATCAATGGCGGCACCGCGGCGAACATTCTCGCGCGCGAATGCAGCTTCATCTTCGACCAGCGCGCCGTGCCGGGCGGGCCGGACCCGGACGCCATGCTCGCGCCTTTCCGCGAGGCGGTCGAGATCGCGCGGGCGCGGCTGGCGAAACATGGTCCCGAATGCGGCGTCGAGGTCACCGTGCGCGCCGACGCGCCGCCCCTGCAGCACGTTCCGGACAGCCCTGCCGAACGTCTCTTGCGCGACCTGACCGGAGACAACTCCCTGCGCACCGCCGCCTACGCGACGGAAGCCGGGCAGTTCCAGAAGCGCGGCGTGCCGGCGGTGGTGTGCGGTCCCGGCTCGATCGAGCAGGCGCATCAGCCGGACGAATTCGTCGCGGTTTCCGAACTCGAAAAGGGCGTGGAGATATTCGGGCGCTTCCTGTCGCGCATGACCGGCTGATCGCCGGCGCTTGCCGCTATTCGAGGAAGGGTTCGACCTTGCCGGTGAGCTTCATCGTCATCGGCTGACCCTTGCGGTTCAGCGCGGCGCCCGCGACGACGCGAACCCAGCCTTCCGAGACGCAATACTCCCAGACATTGGTCTTCTCTTCGCCATTGAAGAGGATGCCGACGCCGCGCTCCAGAAGCGCCTTGTCGTAGTGAGGGCTCTTCGGGTCCTGCGACAGGCGGTCGGGCAGGGCGGGTCCGGGCTCGGCGGGTGTGTTCGGCGTCTCGTTCATGGCCGCTTCCTGCCAGAGCCCGCGCGCCTTGTCACGGGTCTCCCGGCCGGTCTCAGGCTACGCCCGCGAACGCCCGGATTTCGGCGGCGATCCGGTCCTGCGTGGCGGCGTCGAGATAGGGGTGCATCGGCAGCGCGATCACTTCGCTGGCCTTGGCGTCCGTGACCGGCAGGCCGCCGGGCGCGGTCGGGTAGGCGGCGTAGGGGCCCTGCTGGTGGATCGGGATCGGATAGTAGACCGCAGAGGGTATGCCCTTCGAGCGCAGATGCGCCGCGAGCCCGTCGCGGTCGGCGATCTCGATGACATATTGCGCCCATGTGGAGACGCCCCCGTCGATCACCTTGGGCGTGACGCAGACATTCGCCAGAAGGTCGTTATAGCGCGCGGCGACAATGTTCCGGAGGTCGATCTCCTCGGCGAAGATGGCCAGTTTCTCGATCAGGATCGCCGCCTGGATCGTGTCGAGGCGCGAGTTCAGTCCGACGCGGACGTTGAGGTATTTCGGATCGTGTTCGAAGGTGCGTTCGCGAATGTCGACGGCGCCGGCCTTGCCGTGCACGCGCAGGCTGTCCATCCGGTCCCACATCGCGTCGTCGTCGGTCAGCACTGCGCCGCCGTCGCCATAGCAGCCCAGCGGTTTGGCCGGGAAGAACGACGTGCACGATACGTCCGCCCAGCGGCCGGGGTGTTCGCCGCCCAGCGTGCAGCCGAAGCCCTGCGCGCTGTCTGCGATCAACTTCAATCCGTGCTTTTTGGCGATGGCCGCGATCGCGGGATAGTCCGCCGGCTGGCCGAACAGGTCGACGGCGATGATCGCCTTGGGCGTCAGCTGGCCTTTGCGCTTCACGTCTTCGATGGCGGCTTCAAGACTGGCCGGATCGATGTTGTAGGTGTCCGGAAGAATGTCGACGAACACTGGCGTGGCGTTGACCCACGGGATTACCTCGGCGGTGGCGACGAAGGTGAAGGACGGGCAGAACACGGCGTCGCCTTCGCCGATCTCCCACGCCATCAGCGCCAGCGCGAGGGCGTCGGTTCCGTTGGCGCAGGACAGGGCGCGTTTCGACTTCCCGAACGTCGCCAGCTGCGTTTCGAACTCGCCGACCCATGGCCCCATGACGAAACGGCCATCTTCGAGGACCGCCGCGATCGCCTTGTCTATCTTGTCGGCGATACGTTTACGCTGAGCCTGAAGATCGATGAACGCGATGGACATGGGGGATTACGCCTCTACAGGAAATTCCAAGCGCACCTAGCACCTTGAACTTCGCGCGCTAATGCAAATTGGGCTACGGATTGTTTCATTGCCGGGACGGCGGAAAGTTCCCTCGCGCCGCAACGCGTTGCCGGTCAGCCTTCGAGATCGAGTTCGGCCTTGAGGCGACGGATATCCTCCAACCACGGCTCCGCGGAAGAATCGCTGGGCATGCGCCAGTCCGCGCGCGGCGAAAGCGAACCGCCGGAAGTGGTCTTGGGGCCGTTCGGGATCGCGGAACGCTTGAACTGGCTGGTCGCGAAGAACCGCTTGGCGAACACCTCCAGCCATTTCACGATCGTCGGCATGTCGTAGGCCGCGCGGCGCTCGACGGGGATGTTGGCGGGCCACTCGCCGAGGCTTGCATCGCGCCACGCCTCTTCCGCCAGGAACGCTGTCTTGGAGGGGCTGAACCCGTAGCGGATCGTATGGAAGAGGAAGAAGTCGTGGAGGTTGTAGGGCCCGATCGCGTCTTCCGTGCTCTGGATCGCGCCGTCCTTGCCGGGCGGAACGAGTTCCGGAGAGATTTCGGTCGCGAGGATCGCTTCCAGAACCTTGCCCGCCGCCTTTGAATAATGGCCCGAATGCGCGCTCCAGCGAATGAGGTGCTGGATCAGCGTCTTGGGAACCGAGGCGTTGGGATTGTAATGGCTCATATGGTCGCCGACACCATAGGTGCACCATCCGAGCGCCAGTTCCGAGAGATCGCCCGTGCCGACGACAAGTCCGGCCTCCTGGTTGGCGAGCCGGAACAGCATGTCGGTGCGCAGGCCCGCCTGCACGTTCTCGAACGTGATGTCGTAGGTCTTCTTGCCCTTCGAATAGGGATGCCCGAGATCGGCGAACATCTGGTCGGCCAGGGGGCGTATGTCGATCTCGCGCGCCTCGACGCCGAGCTCCTTCATCAGCGCGTGCGCCTGCGACCTGGTCTGGTCCGAGGTGGCGTAGCCCGGCATGGTGACGCCGATGATGTCCTTGCGCGGACGGCCCATCAGATCGAAGGCGCGCACCGCCACCAGCAGAGCCTGGGTGGAATCGAGGCCGCCCGAGACCCCTATCACCGCGCGCCTGACGCCGCTCGCCTCCATGCGCCGGCGCAGGCCCTGAACCTGGATGTTGTAGGCTTCGAAACAGTCCTGATCGAGACGCGCGGGATCGTCGGGCACATAGGGGAAGCGGTCGAGCTTGCGCAGCGTCGGCATCGTCCGTTCGCGATCCGGCTCCGCCCGGAACAGAACGGTTTGATAGTTTCGGACCGTCTCGCCATGAACGCGGCCGCAATCGCGGAAGGTCGGATTGCGCAACCGGTCCTGTTCGATCCGGTCGACGTCGATGTCTGAGATCAACAAGGTCGAACCGTCGGGGAAGCGGTCCGACTCGGCGATCTTCGTGCCGAGTTCATAGACGGCCGTCTGTCCGTCCCACGCCGTGTCGGTCGTCGATTCGCCATAGCCGGCGGCGGCGTAGACATAGCCGCACAGCGACCGCGCCGATTGTGAAACGCAATAGAGATCGCGCTCGTCGGCCTTGGCGATGGTGATGTTGCTGGCCGAGATGTTGGCGATCACCGTCGCGCCGGCCATCGCCGCGAAGGAGGAGGGCGGTATCGGCGCCCACATGTCTTCGCAGATCTCGACGCCGATCCGCAGGCCTGGAATGTCTTCGGCTTCGAAGATGCGCGCTTCGCCGATCCGGAAGCGCGAACCGCACAGCGTTATCGTTTGCCCCACCGCGTCCAGCGCCGAAGCGAACTGACGCTTCTCATAGTATTCGCGATAGTTCGGCAGATAGGTCTTCGGCGTGACGCCCAGAACGGCGCCGCGATGAATGACGACCGCGCAGTTGAACAGCGCGCCGCCGGCGGCCAGCCCGGCGCCGACGATCACCATCGGCGTCAGCGTGCGGCTGGCCTCGACAATGCGCGAAATCGCGTCTTCGACCGCCCGCTGCAGCGTCGCCTGCATGTGCAGGTCGTCGACGGAATAGCCCGAGAGTCCCAGTTCGGGACACACCAGAACGACCGCCCCGGCCTCGTCCGCCCTGCGCATCAGGTCGATGGTTTCGCGGGCGTTCGCCAGCGGGTCCGCCAGATGCACGCGCGGGCTCGCGGCCGCGACGCGAACCAGTCCATGCCGGTAGATATTGCGGAATTCGCCCATTCCCGCTCCGCTTGAGCCCGAGCCTGCTACGCCAGATGTAGGTCGGCGCCGGCCTTTCGTCCATTCGGACAGCAGGGGGCGTACCACGGCGATGTTGCGGAGACTCTAAAGCGGGTCTCGGCCCCACGCGATGAACGGCCCGTTCCGGAAGTTCTTATCCCGCTTGCCATAGATGTGGGGGCCGCCTTCTGGGGTCAGCACCCGCCCGCCGGCGGCCTGAAGAACGGCCTGGCCCGCGCCGGTGTCCCATTCCATGGTGGGGCCCCAGCGCGGATAGACGTCGGCGAGGCCTCGCGCGATCAGGCAGAATTTCAGCGACGACCCGATGCCGTTGCGCGCCGCCACGGGGATGCGCGACAGGAAGGCTTCGGTGTCCTTGTCGAGATGCGAAGAGGAAACCGCCGCCGTCAATCCCTCGCTTGGGTAGGCGCGCGTATGAATGCGCTGTCCGCGCGTTTCGATCTCTGGAGCGGCGCCCGGTTCGAGGTGTTCGACCAGATAGGCGTTGGCGCCGCCGACATAGAGATCCTTGCGCGCCGGCGCGTAGACGCAGCCCGCCACGATGCCGTCGCCGTTCGCCAGCGCGATGTTGACGGTGAAGTCCGGCTTCCGCTTCAGGAATTCGCGCGTGCCGTCGACCGGGTCGACCAGGATGAACTCGGATTTGAACGTGAACGTTTCATCGGAGCGCGCCGCTTCCTCTTCGGCCAGAACCGGCACGCCGGGCAGCTCCTTCGCGAGCCGTTCGAGGATGATCTCCTCCGCGCGCTCGTCCGCGTCCGAAACCGGGCTCTGGTCGGCCTTCACGCGGGCCTCGAAGTCGGTGGCGTAGACCTCCATCACCACGCGGCCCGCCGTCGATGCGATCTCCGCGAAGATGCGGGCGATGCGGTCGGCGTCCATGGTTGAGGTAAGTGTGGTCATCTTGCTCCGTCCGGTCTGGTGGCCGACTTCATTGCAGGTCTCGCCCGTCCTGTCTAATCGCCGCCGCGCCGGGCATACGACGCCGGGCGGGAGCCTGTGGACGCGTGCAGAATTGGGCCCTACAGCCCGAATTGTGCGCAGGTATGGCGCGCAGGCGATTCGGTCTTCGGGGCGGCCGCGGGCCGTTCGCCGGAGACCTCGACACGGATGAGATTGGCGTGACGGACACCGCCGGCCAGACAAGCCCCGAGACGCCCTTGGATGCGGCGCCCGCCGTGACCGTGGTCGTGGTCAACTACAATGGCGGAGATTATCTGCGCGGCTGCATCGCCTCGCTCGCCGCCCAGAGCTTTCGCGATTTCGAAGTCATCCTCGTCGACAACGCCTCCACGGACGGTTCGCTGGAGCGCATCGCCGAAGCGCCGCCCAACCTCCGGATCGAGCCGCAGACGACAAATCTTGGCTTCGCCGCCGCCAACAATCTTGGCGCCCGTCTTGGGCGCGGCCGCTGGCTGGCGCTGCTCAATCCGGACGCCGAAGCGGCGCCTGACTGGCTGGCCGAACTGATGCGGGCGGTCGAACGCCGTCCCGACTTCCGCATGGCCGCCTCGCTGCAGATCGCGATGCACGACGGGAACATTCTGGACGGAGCAGGCGATTGCTATCTCGGCTGGGGCTACGCCTGGCGCGGCGGTTTCGGGCATCCGGTCTCCGAGGCGCCCGGGGAGGGGGAGTGCTTCGCGCCCTGCGGCGCGGCGGCCCTCTACCCGCGCGAAGAATTCCTGGCGATGGGCGGCTTCGACGAGCGGTATTTCTGCTACCACGAGGATGTCGACATCGGCTTCCGCTTGAGGCTGGCCGGCGAGCGCTGTCAGTTTGTTCCGGGCGCGGTCGTGAAGCATGCCGGAAGCGGCATCACGGGTCGCGCCAGCCGGTTCTCCGTCTTTCACGGCGTCCGCAACGGCGTCTGGACATGGGTCAAGAACATGCCGGGCGGTCTGCTCCCCTTGACCGTTCCGCTTTGGATGGCGGGCGCGGGGGCCCTGCTCGTGCGCAGTCTGGTGGTGGGCCAGTTTCGATCGACCCTTTCCGGCCTGTTCGCGGCCTTCGGGCAGCTCGGCGCCGTGCTCGCCGATCGTAGGCGTGTGCAGAAAAAGCGAACCGTTCCGCCGGGCCAGATCGCGACGTCTCTGGTCTGGAATCCGTTCGCCTATATCGGGCGATCCATTCAGGTTCGGCCCTTCGGCGATCGGTCGCCCCGCGATTGACGCAAAGTCCGCCGCCAGGAAGCCGCCATTTGCATGTGAAAGGCGGGTGCAGCGCCGGAATCCTTGATGTAAGGAGGGCGTTGAGCGTCGTTTGCGCCGAAAGGCGCGTGCGATGCGCAGTATCTGTCAGACGGAGGGTTTCCCATGGTGAGAACAGTCCGGATGGCGGCTTTTGCGGGAACGCTCGCCGCCATGTCAGTCGCGCTGGGTGCGTGCGGCGACAAGGGGCCGGTCGAGACCGTCGCACCGGCGACGGGCGAACAGCTCAGCACGTTCGCGGACGACATCACCGACCGCACGGATCGTCGTTCCGACGCCGCCCTCTATGAATTCTTCTGCATGAACGCGCTTGGGTCTGCTTGCCCCGAAGATATCGAAGCGCGTCTTGCGCCGTTCATGTCCGGCCGCACGCGGGTGGACCTGGCGGACGCCTTCGCCCGCCTGAAATCGTCCCTGGGCAAGGCGGACCCCAACGGCATCGTGTCGGACGAAGATTATGTGACGGCGGCTTATCAGGTCGTGCTGGGCCGCGATCCCGATCCGTCGGGCTGGAAGGACAATATGGAGTTCGTCAAGGACACTGGCGATCGCGGCGCGTTTATCCGGTCCTTGCTTCAGTCGCAGGAATTCCGCAGCAAATAGGCCCGACGCAGACCTTCCGTTATCGTGACGGCGCAAGCCGGGCCGCCTTGCGGCGCAGTTTCCAGAGTACCCCGTGACCGCAGCCCTTGTTCTGATGGTGGCCCTTTGGCCCGTTCTGACCTTTGCAGGCGGGCTCGGCTTTGCGCCACTCGCCGGGATTGTCGCGCTGCCGCTCCTGCCTTTCGTTGTGACGCGGTTCCGCCCCCACGCCTACATGGTTCCGGCGCTGGGCTTCCTGGTGTTCGCGGCGGTCTCGATGACCTGGTCGCCGATGCCTCAGCAACTGATCGAGATCGATTTCGCAACCGGCTCCTTCGCCATCAAGAGCGACGTGGTGCGTGTCGGCGCCTTGCTTCCGGCCTTCGCCGTGCTGCTGCTGGCCGCGCGCCGCCTGTCGGACGGGAGCCGGAACCTGTTGTGGAACGTCGCCTGTCTGGCGATCGGCCTGCAACTGGCGACCGTGCTCGCCTTGACCTTCCTGGAGCAGCAGGCGCTGCAGGTCTTCTCCGGATTGATTTCCGGGCAGGACGAAGGCGTTCAGAACATCTCCCGCAACGCCATCCTCATGTCGCTGTCGGCGCCGCTGATGGTCGCGGCGTGCGCGCGCGGCCGCTCGGTTCCTGTAGTCATGATGATCGGTGCGGTGATTTTCGGCCTGACCGGGCTGGCGCTCTATGTTCGGGGCGTGCAGGCGGGGCTGGTTGCGCTCGCGCTTGCGAGCGCCGGAGCGTTGCTGGCGTGGCGTGTTCCGAAATACGCCTTCCGCATCATCGGCGTCGGCGTCGCCGCCTCGATCCTGTTGACGCCGCTGGTCTTCGGCTGGCTGTCGAGCGGCGTAGAGCCGGGATCGGTCACCTCATCGGCCAACTGGCGTCTGGCGATCTGGAACCGCGTCATGGATGTGGTGCGGGAATCGCCCATTCTTGGCGGAGGCGTCGGCGTTCTTCGCACCATCCGGGAGACCATTCCCTCCGGTCCGCTGGAGGGCGAACTTCTGGTGCCCAACCACGCTCACAACATGATCCTTCAGATGTGGGCCGAGACCGGCCTTGTCGGCGCCGCTCTGCTGGCGCTTGCGGTCGTGGCTGCGGCGTGGCGAGTTCCGCGAACCGTGGACCGTCGGACGGTCATACTGCTCTCTGCGCTCGTCTGCGCCTGGATCGCGCCCGCCTACCTGTCGTTCGATTTCTGGAACGCCGGCTGGTGGGCCGCCGGCGGTCTGATCGGGCTGTTCGCGCTGGCCGGACCAAGGGCAGAGGCCGCTGCGGCGGCGCCGGTGAAGGAGGCGCGGGGCGTCACCGCCGGGACGGCCATACAGACGCCTGACGAGGAGGAGCGCGCCGAAGCGTCGGCGGAGGCGCGCGCGCCGACCGACAACAATTTCAATCTTCTCCGTCTGTTGTTTGCGGTTTTCGTCGCCGTCTATCACTTCGTGTTTCTGGCCGGGCGGCATCCGGATACGCCTCAGGAGCAGAACCTCGCCCTTCTGGCCGAACTGGGCGTGCAGGGGTTCTTCATCCTGTCCGGTTTCGTGGTCATGGGCAGTATCGAGCGCTCGCGCTCGATCGGCGAGTACGCGGTCAAGCGCCTGCGAAGGCTTTATCCGGCCTACTTCGTGGTTGTCGTAGCATGTGCGATCGGCGCGCTCGCGATCAGCCCGGCCGCCCGAGCCGACATTGGCGGCGTGTTGCGCTATCTGGGCGCGAACCTCGCGTTCCTGAACTTCCTCGAACCCAATCTGCCGGGCCTGTTCGCGGCCAATCGCGTTCCGGAGGTGAATGGCGCGCTGTGGACGCTGAAGATCGAGGTGATGTTCTACATCGCGCTGCCGGTTCTGGCCTGGATCTTCTATCGCGCCCCAAGATTGCGCTGGCCCACGATCATCTTGATCTATGTGGCGGCCGAGATCTGGCGCTATGCGTTTACGGCGGCGTCCGAAGGCGGATCGCCCGTGTGGGCCATGGTCGGACGCCAACTGCCCGGCCAGATGAGCTTCTTCATCACCGGGGTCGGCTTCTACTATCTCAGGGACTCGATCAACTGGCGCTCGTTGCTGGCGCCGCTGGGCGTCGCGCTTCTGGTCGGATCGATCCTGAGCCCGTGGCTCGAACCGGTGCGTGCGCTGGGCCTCGGCGTCGTTTGCATCTGGGCGGCGCTGGCGTTTCCGCGGCTGCCGGACGCCGCGATGTTCGGAGACCTTTCCTACGGCGTCTATATTCTGCACTTCCCGGTGATACAGACCCTCATCGCGTTCGGCTTGCTCGCCGGCGCCGTCGCGCAGGGCGCCGCGATTGCGGCCGGGCTCGTGCTGGTGCTGGCTCTGCTGATGTGGTGGACGGTCGAACGCCCGGCTCTGCGCGCCGACAGCCTCTACCGCAGACGACAGGCCGGGTTGGCCGCCGCCTGAGCGGCTTGCGGACCCCGCCTATTCGACGGTGACGGACTTCGCCAGATTTCGGGGTTGATCGACGTCCGTGCCTTTTTCGACGGCGACATGGTAGGCGAGCATCTGCAGCGCCACCACCGACACGATCGGCTGGATCACCCGCTGACAGCTCGGCAGCAGCACGGTCTTGCGTGTCGATGCGCCGGCCGCCGCAAGTCCCTCCGCGTCGGAGACCAGCAACACCCGGCCATGGCGCGCCTCGACCTCTTCGAGGTTCGACATCGACTTCTCGAACAGCGTGTCATGCGGTGCGATCATCACCACCGGCGTTTCCTCGTCGATCAGCGCGATCGGGCCATGCTTCAGTTCGCCTGACGCATAGCCCTCGGCGTGGATGTACGAGATCTCTTTTAGCTTCAGCGCGCCTTCGAGCGCGATCGGGAAGTGTTGACCACGACCGAGATAGATCACGTCCCGCGCCTTGGCGAACTCGACCGCGATTTCGGCGATTGATTCTTCGGCGTGGATCGCCTCGCCGACAAGGCGCGGCAGCTCCAGCATCGCCTTGACGATGTCGGCTTCCTCGCCTGCCGGCAGTTTGCCGCGCGCCCGGCCCGCGGCGACGGCTGTCGCCAGAAGTGCGCACAGCTGCGCCGTGAACGCCTTGGTCGAGGCGACCCCGACCTCGACGCCGGCCAGCGTCGGCAACACATAGTCGGCCTCGCGCGCGATCGTCGAGGTCGGAACGTTCACGACCGCCGCCACCGGAACGCCGCGCGCCTTGCACAGCTCCAGCGCCGCGCGCGTGTCCGCGGTCTCGCCCGACTGGGTGACCATGATCGCCAGCGTGCTGCCCGACAGAACGGGCTCGCGATACCGGAATTCCGATGCGATATCCGCATCCGTCTGGATTCCGGCGAGCTGTTCGAACCAGTAGCGCGCGACATAGCCGGCGTAATAGGCGGTGCCGCACGCCACGATCTGGATGCGGTCGATCTTCGCGAAATCCAGCGTCTGACCCGGAGCCCGCTCCGGCAGGGTCACGCGCCCCTCGAAAGCGTCGACATAA
Organism: Hyphomonadaceae bacterium; assembly: GCA_041398225.1. Taxonomy (GTDB): domain Bacteria; phylum Pseudomonadota; class Alphaproteobacteria; order Caulobacterales; family Hyphomonadaceae; genus JAWKVD01. Next base: position 39,463 of record JAWKVD010000027.1, read on the forward strand.
GCGCTCACCGTTCGCGAGATGAAATCCGGCTGTTCGTGGATCTCCTTCTGCATGAAGTGGCGATAGTTGCCCTTCTCGGCGGCCGCGCCCGCCTCGGGAACCGCGATCTCCACGCGTTCGACCGGTTGCTCGTCGGCGTCGAAAATCTCGAACCCGCCATGGTGCAGAACGCACCAGTCGCCTTCTTCGAGATAGACGACGCGGGTCGTGAACGGCCCCACGGCCAACGCGTCCGATCCGAGGAACATCTCGCCGTCGCCGACGCCGATCACCAGCGGCGAACCTTTGCGGCCGCCAAGAAGCAGGTCTTCCTCGCCCTTCACCAGGGCGGCGATCGCGAAGGCGCCGCGCAGCTGGTCGATTGCGCGCTTGAAGGCGTGTTGCGGGGAAAGTCCGTCCTCAAGGCCCTCGTCGATCAGGTGGGCGATGGTCTCGCTGTCCGTTTCGGTCGCGAAGGCGCGGCCGCGCGCTTCCAGGCGCGCCCGCAGATCGCGGAAGTTCTCGATGATGCCGTTGTGCACGATCGCCACCCGGCCGGCGGCGTGCGGGTGGGCGTTGGCTTCGTTCGGCTTGCCATGGGTCGCCCAGCGGGTGTGGCCGATGCCGGTCGAGCCCTGAAGTTTCGTCTCGGCGACGCGCTCGGCGAGATTGCCCAGTTTTCCCGGAGCCCGCAGACGCTCCAGACCGCCTTCCTGCAGGATCGCGACGCCGGCGGAATCATAACCGCGATATTCGAGACGGCGCAGCGCCTCCACCAGACGCGGAGCCGCCGGCTCTTTCCCCACAATGCCGATGATCCCGCACATGATCTTACCCCATCCTACGCAAACTGAGCCGCCTCTATCGGCGAACGGTCATTCAAGCAAAACCCAACACTGACGCTTGGAGTGTCACAATGTTCAAAATGCATCGATTTCAGGACGACGGCGCTGGCGATGCGATGGGGAAGGGCCCTAGATGCCGCCGCCGGTGATCGAGAATTTGCGCCGGGCGCCCAGCAAGCGCTGCCCGTCCGCAATCGCCTGCGCCGCCGATTCCGCCAGTCGGAAACGCGGCTCCGAGCGAAGAGCCTCCAGCGCTTCCTGAAGATGCGAGATCGACTCGCGCACCATCACCGGATCGAACTGACGTTCGGCCTTCACCCGCAGCGACCGGCCAAGATTGATCTTGGCGAGTATCCAGCGCTCCGGCGCGACGCTGCGGTTGGCGCGCGCCACCAGCGTGCGCGAAAGATCGATCGCCCGGTCGATCCAGTCCGGATCGCCCGAAATCGCAAGCTGCAGCGCGCCCGAAACGGCGTCGTCTTCCAGTTCGCCGATAAGATGCGGGTCGGCCTCGGGTCCTTCGGCCAAAATCTCCAGAAGCGTCTCGACGACCGGTTTGAGGCGTTCGGCGCGGAAATCCTGCGGCCGTCCGAGCGCGGGGCGGTATTGCTTGGCCACGGCGTAGGCCAGTGCGCGGGCGACCGCCTCGGTCCAGGTCGACTGCTTGCGCGGCATCGCAATCGCGGCCGAGGGAAGCGTCTGCGCGCCGCCGCCCGGCGCGCGGCTGGCGATCCGCGCGACCCCGGACGTCCCGCGCGGCTTTTCCGCCCACAGGACGACATCGGCCTCCGAGCGCTCAAGCAGCGCGGCGGCTTCCTGTTCGCTCCGGATCTGACCGGGATAGGTGGCGATCCGGAACGGACCGCCGAACATGAAATCCTTGAGGTGTCCCTCGGCGCCGGAGGCGAGGAAGCGCGCGACAGCTCGGCGGCGTCCGACGCCGCCGTCCGCCGCGATGATTCGTGCGCCGACGTCCGGCATGGTGCGAACGTGGGCGATCACGCCGGCGCGCCGCGTCGCCAGCACCAGACGAACCGCCAGCCGCGCCAGCAGGACAAGGCCAAGCAGCGCGCCGATCAACAGAACGGCGACGGCGACGACGGCAAGTTCCGGCGCCGCATCAAACAGCTCGACGGCGCGCGACTTCATTGTCGAAAAAGTGTCAAGGATGGGAGCGGGGTCCATACACGATTCCTGTCGCCGCGAACTCACCGGCGGCGGCCGCCCTCATTTACACGGCGACACAATCGCAGCGCAACACGAGAGAGCGGAACACAGCCTATCACGAGAGGAATTTGCAGTTTCTGAACGAACTGTCAGCTTGGGGCTCCGCTTGGACAATCCTGTCGATCCAAGGCATAAGGCGGCGACGACTCCGTAGCTCAGCAGGATAGAGCACCGGTTTCCTAAACCGTAGGTCGCAGGTTCGAATCCTGCCGGGGTCGCCATGCTCGCGGGCCTTGAATGGTCTTTGGGTGCGCCTCTCCTCGTTCCGGCGGCCGCCGCGCTGCGTTTACCGTCGCCGGTCGATCCCTCACGCTTGGAGAAGTCTCCTGCAGGCGCGGGAATTGCAGGCGCATTCGCGGCCGGATGCGCCTTGACAACCCTGCGTCCGGAACCAATGGCCTCCTTCGCCGCCTCGCCTGCGTCGGAGGCTGCGAGGCGTTATCGATTTTTCTGGAGTAAGGCGTCATGCGCGTCACGATGATCGGCACGGGATATGTAGGACTGG
>JAWKVD010000028.1:0-37576 GCA_041398225.1 Hyphomonadaceae bacterium
CCGCACCAGATGCGGGTCGATCACGTCGAGCGCGTAGGCGTAGGCGAGGCAGCCGGGTTCGGCGCGCGAGGCCGCCACCATGGCCAGCATGGCGGAAAGCGCCTGCTCCAGCCGCTCGACGCGGAACGTGCCTTCAACAACGATCACGACGCGGGCTCCTTGCTGCGCCCGCGCCGGGACCGAGCTGCGGTCTTGCGATACGGCTAGTTGCCGAAGCCGCCGCCGGCGACCGGATCGAGAAGACCGGTGGAGTTGGAGGTGCGGCGATCAACCCGGTCGACGCGCTCCTGCGTGGTCTCACGCTGTTCTTCCTCGGTGGAGGTCCATTCGGCCTTCGGAAGACAGATGCGCTGCGGACGGTTGCTGCCGGTCACCTGGATCGACTTGCACACCACTTTCTGACCGTCGTCGTTGGAGGCGAGCTGGTCGTTGGCCGGCGCGGTGGAAGCGCAGGCGGAAAGCAGCGCCGCCGCGGCGCCAAGCACAAGAAGTCGGCTCATATCGTTTCTCCATCCCGGCCCCTGCGCCGGGAAAGTTGCTCAAGTAGTACGGGCACCATGTCCCCCGTTTCGCCTCGCGGCGAACGCCCAGCTAGCGGAGCCGGCATGACGCCGGACGGAGCTGACCTAACGTCCTTGTAGCAAAAATACGCGGTTCGTCACCCCAAGGCGGCGGACCAGCCGATCCCGGGCGCGATTACGATCACATGACGGGCCAGACGCGGCGGAAGAGCCCGCGAACCGGGCGGGCGATGGGCGTTTCAGGCCAGCCTCAGCCCAGGCTCAGCCAAGCCAGGGGGCGGAGAGCCTGCGCTTTTCCTCGAAGACGTCGATCGCGCGGGCGTGCTGCAGGGTCTCGCCGATTTCGTCGAGCCCCTTGAGCAGATTGGCCTTTCGGCCGGGGTCGACATCGAAATGATGGGTCTGGCCGTCCGGACCGGTCACGGTCTGCGCGTCGAGGTCGACGGTGAAGATGTGGTTGTGGCCGCCGGCCTGCGCCATCAGCGCGTCCACGGTCTCGCGCGGCAGCGTCACCGGCAGGATGCCGTTCTTGAAACAGTTGTTGAAGAAGATGTCGGCGAAGGACGGGGCGATCACGCAGGTGACGCCCTGGTCCATCAGCGCCCAGGGCGCGTGCTCGCGCGAGGAGCCGCAGCCGAAATTCTCCTTGGCGATGAGAATCTTCGCGCCGGCGTAGGCGGGCTTGTTGAGCACGAAGTCCGGGTTGGGGCTGCCGTCGGCCAGGGTCTTCAGCTCGTAGAAGAGACCGCGGGCGAGACCTTCCCGCGAGACCGTCTTCAGGAACTGCTTGGGGATGATCATGTCGGTGTCGACATTGGCGATCGGCAGCGGCGCGGCGGTTCCGGAGAGGGTGGTGAAGGGCTTCATGCGGGCGGCGTAGCCCTATCCTCGGACAGGATCAATGTCGGCACGTTGATCGTGCCGTCGCGCACGGTGAAGACCTGCGTGCCGGCGCGGCGTCCGGGGCGGATTTCCGAAACGCTGAGGCCCTTGCGCGCGATCGCGTCGTGCGCGGCGGCGATGTCCGGCGTCCGCCAGGACAGGCCCCAGAGGCGGTCGGGCTGGGCGCCCACGCCCTTGGAGAGCTTGTGCGCGATCTCGACGGTCACGCCGCCGGTGCGGAAGAACATCAGCCGCGCGTCCCAGTCGACGTTGGAGCGGTCCAGCGCCAGATGCATGCCGAGACGCGCGCCGTAGAGGGCGAGGGCGCGATCCGGATTGGGCGTGTTGACCACGACATGGTCGAGCGCGGTCATGGCGCCCGGGAAGGGCGCGCGCACCGGCGTCTTGAGCGGGTCCGGTTCGGCGCGCTGGAGAACGAACATGCGCACGCCGAAGGTCTGCGCGTCGTCGATGCGGAAGCGCGACCAGCGGCGTTCGCGCGGGGCGCCGAGATCGACGCTTTCGCCGGCCTGGAGTTCGTGCGGGCGCAGGCTGCGGCGTTCCAGCAGGCGGCGGGTGTTGTCGATGTTCTGGGTCTGGAAGACCAGCGACTGAAGCCCCGGTCCGTCCTGCTCCATGAGGATGTGGAGACGCCGGGCGAGCGGGCCGCCGCCGGAAGGGGCCATGATCTCCAGCGCCATGTTCTCGAGCTGGAAGATGACGCTGGCGGCGCCGGCCGGATCGTTGGAGCGCCAGTCCGGCTCGCGTCCGAGAATGGCGACATAGGCCGCCTCGCCCTCTTCGATCGAGGGGCAGAGAATGACGATATGATCGAGACCGGTCAGCATAGGCGGTTCAGATACTCTCCACTGGCTGGCGCGTCGCGGCGCCGAAGCGGGACGCGCGACATGCTCCAAATCGGAGCAGGCTGGTTCCGAATCGGTTCGCGTGCAAGCAGAGCCGGTCGCAGAGGTTCGCGCGCCTGTCCCGGACCTATCTCAACTCGCATGCGATTTCATCCCGAAGCGACATCAAAACCACACTCCCGCGCGAACTGAACACGCATTCATTCCCGTGGCGGAATACGTCCCCATCTCCAAGAAATCGCCCCGGGATTTGACGGTTTGCGTCGCAACTCGGCCCCGCGCGGTTGGTCTGATTCTTTCATCGGACCCGAGACGAGGGACCGACCGGCGAAGCCGGCCAGCGCTCGGCCCGCGAATTCGAGCCGCAGGCGGGAACCATGGCGTTCCCCCGGGCATTGGAGACGGCGGGGCGGAGACGCGGGGCGGAGACGCGGGGGAGACGAAGGACAGACAGCGAAGGACCAGGTGAGAGACATGACCGCCCATCCCGCCAGCACCGAGGTGATCCGTCCTCCCGCGGAGGGCGATTACTGGTATCCGCAGGCGCGGCGCGTGGAGTGGATCGCGGACGTGGTCGTCCATGTCGTCGGGCTGGTCCTGGCGGTGATCGGTTCGGCGATCCTGGTGGTCACCGCGGCGATGTCGGGCAGCGTCAAGCTCACGGCGGCGCTGATGATCTATTCGGTCGGCCTGCTAGCGATGCTGGCGGCCTCGACGCTCTACAACTCCAACACCAACCGCAGGCTGGCGCACATCTTCGAGCATTTCGATCTCGCCGGCATCTTCCTGATGATCGCGGGCAGCTACACGCCGTTCATGCTGGCCAAGCTGGAAGGGCCGATGGCGTGGGCGGTGCTGGCGGTCGTGTGGGCCGCCGCGCTGGTCGGCGTCGCGCTCAACCTGCTGGCGCGGTGGAACGCGCCGCGCGTCTACATCGCGCTCTACCTGCTGCTGGGCTGGGCCGCGCTGGCGGTGATCGACCGGCTGATCCACACGCTCTCGCCGCTCGGGCTCGGCCTGCTGGCGGCCGGCGGCGTGCTCTACACGATCGGCGTGGTGTTCCACGTCAACAAGAAGCTGCCGTTCAACTCGGCGATCTGGCACGGTTTCGTGGTGGCCGCCGCATCCTGCCATTTCGCGGCGATCTATCTCGATATCGCGCGGCTGGCCGTTTAGCCGACCGGATCGAAACGCAGTTCGCGGCGCTTCAGGCCCATCTCCTCCAGACCCTGCGCGATGCGGTTGCGGTGGCATTTGGCGCCGTCGGCGCAATAGCAGAGCAGGGCGGCCGGCGCGGCGCGGGCGAGGTCGGCGGCTTCGCGCAGGGCCAGTTGCGCCTGCGGCTCCTGAAAGGCGCGTTCGTAGATCTCCTCGAACTCGGCCATGCGCCCGGCGCGGTTGGCGATGCGTCCGGCTTTCGGCGTGCCGAGCGCGCGCAGATGGATGTAGGCGATCCCGGCCTCGTCGAGGCTCGCGGCGAGCGCTTTCTTGGAGAAGCCGGCGCGTCTTGAATTGGCGACGTCGCGCACGTCGATCAGCGTTTTCACGCCTTCCTGTTTCAGGCGGTCGATCAGGCGCGCCTGCGTCGTCGCTTCATAGCCGAGCGTGAAGAAGGTCGTTGGCGTCCTGCGGGCCATCGGCGCAAGCTAGCTGCAATGAGCGGCGCGCGCCAATGCGCGATCGTCAGACGTCGATCACGCGCACGCCCTTGCCCTTCGCCGCCAGCGCCAGTTTGCCGGCCTTCAACGCCAGCGCCTTCTCGCCGAACAGGTCGCGGCGCCAGCCGGTGAGGGCGGCGACCGGCGGGTTGTCGTCGCGGGCGATGCGCTCGAGGTCGGCGGCGTTGGCGATCAGGCGCGGCGCCACGTCGGCCTCGTCGGCGACCTGTTTGAGCAGCACGCGCAGAAGATCGCTGAGCGCGCCGGCGGGCGGGCCGGAGGATTCCGGGGGCTCGACCTGCGGGGCGTAAGCGTCCGGATCGTCCAGCGCCTCGTTGATCGCGGTCACCAGCGAGGCGCCGTGACGCGAGCGCGAGAAGCCGTTGGGCACGGCGCGCAGGCGCTCCAGCGCTTCGGCGCTGCGCGGGCGCTGCTGGGCGATCTCCTGGATCGCGTCGTCCTTGAGGATGCGGCCGCGCGGCTTGTCGAGCTCCTGCGCGACGGTCTCGCGCCAGGCCGCCACGCGGGCGAGCACGGCGAGATAGTCGGACTTGAAGCGGCGCAGCTTCAGCCGCTTCCACGCGGTCTCGGGATCGAAGGCGTAGTTCTCGGGGTCGAGCATGGCGGCGTGCTCGTCCTCGATCCAGGTCATGCGGTTCTTCTTCTCGAGGCGCTCGCGCAGCATCACATAGACGCGGCGCAGATAGGTGACGTCGCCGCGGGCGTAGCGAAGCTGTTTCTCGGACAGCGGGCGACGGGCCCAGTCGGTGAATTGCGAGGACTTGTCGACCTGCGCCTTCAGCAGACGCTGGACGATGTTTTCATAGCTGATGGAATCGCCGAGGCCGGCCGCCATCGCCGCGATCTGGGTGTCGAACACCGGCGTCGGCGGCTTGCCGAGCAGGCGGGCGAAGATTTCGAGATCCTGCCTCGCGGCGTGGAAGACCTTGGTGCGGGACGGGTCCTCGACCAGTTTGAGCAGGGGGGCGAGGTCGATGTTGGCCGCCAGCGGGTCGATCAGAACGTCGAAGTCCGTCGTCGCCGCCTGAACTAGGCAGAGATGCGGCCAGTAGGTCGATTCGCGGTGAAATTCGGTGTCCAGCGCCAGGAAGTCGCCGTCCGCCAGTTTTTCGCACGCCGCTTCCAGTTCGGGCGTGCTCGTGATTAACCGGATCTCTCCGGTTGCGTCGTCCGCCAAATTCAATCTCTCCCGGGGACGCCTGAGACCGTAGCGGCGGGCGCCTCTCATATTGACAATCAAGAGCAGGCCATGCGCTTGTCCCGCGCATCAATCAAGTCCAAGCCGCCCGTTCACATAAACTGAGCAGGAGTCATCCCTCCCATGCACGCCTACCGGTCGCATACATGCGGCGAGCTTCGCGCCTCCGATGTCGGCAAATCCGCCCGCATTTCGGGCTGGCTGCACCGGAAACGCGACCATGGCGGTCTGCTTTTTCTCGATATTCGAGATCATTACGGGCTGACGCAGTGCGTGGTGACGCCGTCCAACCCGAATTTCGGGCTGCTGGAGCGGCTGCGGGTGGAATCGGTGGTCTGCCTGACCGGCGAGGTGCTGGCGCGCGAGGACGCCACCATCAACCCCAACCTTCCGACCGGCGAGATCGAACTCAAGGTCACCGAGGTCGTGGTTCTGTCGGAAGCCGAGGAATTGCCGCTGCCGGTGTTCGCCGAGCCGGACTATCCGGAGGACATCCGTCTCAAATACCGCTTCCTGGACCTGCGCCGCGAGACGCTGCACGCCAACATCGTCACCCGCACCAGGATCATCGCCGACATGCGCCAGCGCATGGCCGAGGCGGGCTTCACGGAATATTCGACGCCGATCCTGACGGCCTCCTCGCCTGAGGGCGCGCGCGACTTTCTCGTTCCCTCGCGGATTCATCCGGGCAAGTTCTTCGCGCTGCCGCAGGCGCCGCAGCAGTACAAGCAGCTGCTGATGGTCGCGGGCTTCGACCGCTACTTCCAGATCGCGCCGTGCTTCCGCGACGAAGATCCGCGCGCCGACCGTCTGCCGGGCGAGTTCTACCAGCTCGACCTGGAGATGAGCTTCGTCACGCAGGAAGACGTGTGGACCACGATGGAGCCGGTGATCCGCGGCGTGTTCGAGGCGTTCGCCGAGGGCAAGCCGGTGACGCAGGACTTCCCGCGCATTCCCTATGACGAGGCGATCCGCAAATACGGCAGCGACAAGCCCGACCTGCGCAACCCGATCGAGATGCAGGACGTCTCCGAGCATTTCCGCGGGTCGGGGTTCGCCGTGTTCGCCAACATGCTGGAGAAGGACGCGGTCAACCAGGTGTGGGCGATCCCGGCGAAGACCGGCGGGAGCCGGGCGTTCTGCGACCGCATGAACAAGTGGGCGCAGGGCGAGGGCCAGCCGGGTCTCGGCTATATCTTCTGGCGCAAGGAAAAGGACGTGCTGGAAGGCGCGGGCCCGGTCGCCAAGAATATCGGACCGGAGCGCGCCGAGGCGATCCGCACCCAGCTTGGCCTCGAGGACGGCGACGCGGCGTTCTTCGTCGCGGGCGATCCGGCCAAGTTCTACAAGTTCGCGGGTGAGGCGCGCATGCGCGCGGGAACCGAACTCAACCTTGTCGACGCCGACCGGTTCGAGCTGTGCTGGATCGTCGACTTCCCATTCTACGAATACAATGAGGACGAGAAGAAGGTCGATTTCGCGCACAACCCGTTCTCGATGCCGCAGGGCGGGATCGACGCGCTCAACACGCAGGACCCGCTGACCATCAAGGCCTATCAGTACGACATGGTCTGCAACGGCTATGAGATCGCGTCGGGTTCGATCCGGAACCAGCTTCCGGACACGATGGTGAAGGCGTTCGAGATCACCGGGCTGTCGCGCGCGGATGTCGAGGCGCGCTTCGGCGGTCTTTATCGCGCGTTCCAGTACGGCGCGCCGCCGCACGGGGGCATGGCCGCCGGGGTCGACCGCATCGTGATGCTGCTGTGCGGGACGCAGAACCTGCGCGAGATCACGCTGTTCCCGATGAACCAGCGCGCCGAAGACCTGCTGATGGGCGCGCCCTCGGAGGCCGAACCCAAACAGCTCAAGGAGCTGGGCATCCGCTTCTCGCCGACCGAGAAGAAGTAGGCGGTTCGCCTCGCTCCGGGCTTCGCTCTGCTCCGGGCTTCGCTCTGAAGGCGTCCTGAAATTGAAGGAGCCCCCTCGTCGCCGAGGGGGCTCCACTTAGAAACCGGTGCTGGGTGGGGGGACGCTCCGGTTTCCAGACTGTTCGCCCGAGGTTTGCGGGGCCGGCCTTCATGGCCGGTGCGCCCGGGCGAAACGGTATGTGCGACTTGAACTTTGCGACTGACGCAAAGCTAGGCGCGTTCGCCCTGTGCGTACTTGACGCGGGTCAATAACGCACAGGTAAAACGCGCGCTAAATTGTCGCTATGCGGTGACTGCGGTCTTGATCTTCTCGAGCAGGTTCTGCGGCGCGCTTTCGCCGTAGGGGTCGGTCTGGCAGTTGTCCTCGAAGCCCGGCTCCTCGAACCATTGCGTGACGACGCCGTCGTCGACGACCGCCGCGTAGCGCCACGAGCGCATGCCGAAGCCAAGGTTATCCTTGCAGACCAGCATGCCCATCTTGCGGGTGAACTCGCCCGAACCGTCGGGGATGACCTGAACGTTTTCAAGACCTTGCTGCTTGGCCCAGGCGTTCATGACGAAGGCGTCGTTGACCGACATGCAGTAGATCGCGTCGACGCCGCTGGCCTTGAAGTCCGGGAAGAGTTTTTCGAAGTCGGGGAGCTGGAAGGTCGAGCAGGTCGGGGTGAAAGCGCCGGGCAGGGAGAAGAGGATCACCTTCTTGCCCTTGAAATAGTCGTCGGTGGTCTTGTTTTCCCAGCGGAAGGGGTTGGGTCCGCCGACGCTTTCGTCGCGAACGCGGGTCTTGAAGGTCACTTGGGGGAGCTTGCGGCCGATCATGGGGAGGTCCTGTTTTTTTGAGTCTGTGTGTCGCGGACGCGACCCGGAGGCCGCCGCCCACAGGCGCGATTTAGACGCATTCTAAGAATCGTCAAGGGGAAAGTGTACGTAGGGGAATGGGCGTGTCGTCGCGGGACGCTCCCTATGGGTCAGCGCGACCGGGTTCGCGAAGGTTTGGGGTCGGGCGGGAAGTTCGGGAACCAGGGTTCGGCCGCCTCGAGCACGCGGGCGAAGCTCGGTCGCGCCATCAGCCGGTCTAGATAGGCGTCGAGATTCGGCCAGCGGTCTTTGAGCGGAACCAGCAGATCGCAATAGAACAGCGCCGGCGCCGCCGAGGCGTCGGCGAGCGAGAAGGTCTCGCCGGCCGCCCATGTCTTTTGCGCCATCGCGGTTTCGAAGACGCCGTAGGCGGCCGCGATCATGTCGCGCGATTGCTGCACGCCGATCGGGTCCTTGCCGCCGGGCGGACGGAAATGGTCGGCGACCACGGCCTGCATCGGCGCCTGCAGATAGCTGTCGCAGAAGCTGTCCCACATGCGGGCGCGCCAGGCGTGGTCGGGATCGGCGGGGATCATGCGGCGCGAGCCGTCGGCGGGCCGGTGAAACTGGTCGAGATAATCGACGATCACCGAGGCTTCGGCCACGGTCGCCTCGCGCGCGGCGTCGACCAGGACGGGGAATTTCAGCAACGGCCAGACCCGCGCCAGTTCGTTTCGCGAGGTCTCGTCGGCCAGGTCGATGAGGACCGGCTCGAACGGCGTCTCCAGCTCGTAGAGCGCAATCAGCGGCTTCCAGCAGAAGGAGGCCAGCGGATGATAGTAGAGTTTCAGCATCGCGCGTTTCCTGAGATCGACCGCCTATCTTCCTGCAGGGCGCGGCGCGAGGCTAGCCGCGTTCGACCCAGGCCTTGAGGACGTGGTGGGCGACGGCGAGACGGGGCGGGGCGAAGAAATCGGGATGGGTTCCGGCCATCATCGCGGCGGCCTCCTCGCGGGTGAACCAGCGCGCGTCTTCAAGTTCGTGGGGATCGACGGTGATGGCGTCGGTCTCGGCTTCGAGCAGAAGCCCGATCATCAGCGAGGAGGGAAACGGCCATGGCTGGCAGAACAGGTATTCCGCCTTGCCGGTGGTGCGCACGCCCGCTTCCTCCAGCACTTCGCGCGCCGCGCCCTGTTCGATGGTTTCGCCCGGCTCGATGAAGCCGGCGAGACACGACCAGAAGCCGGGCCGCCACGCCTTCTGGCGTCCCAGCAGGCATTTGTCGTCCTTCACCGCGAGCATGATCGCAACCGGATCGGTGCGCGGGAAATGCTCGGCCTCGCAGGCCGGGCAGACGCGCTTCCAGCCGGCTTCCTCCACCGTGGTGCGCGCGCCGCAATTGCCGCAATGGCCGTGGCGGTGGTGCCATTCGAACATCGAGCGTGCGGTCGCGGCGAGCCCCGCGTCGTAGTCGGAGAATCCCATCGCCGCGGCGCGGAAGTCTTCGAAGACGCCGAGCCCGGCGATGGGGGAGGCCTCGACGCTCCAGCCGCGCGGCATGTCGATGGCGAAGACGGGCGAGCCGTTTTCGGTCTCGCCCAGAAACAGAAGCGGCGCGTTCGGCGCCAGCGCGTGCGCCTGCGGGCCCAGCCACAGCAGCGGACGTCCCGGCGGAGAGGCGTCGCCGACGCGCAGTCCGCCATGCGCGGGACCAGATCCCTCCACCAGCACCATGCCGTCGCGGAGCAACATCATCTGGGCGTTCGCGGATGCGCGCGCCTGATTGAGCCAGGCGTCGTCGCGGCGGCGATGACCCGCCCGGTCGATCCCGAAATCGGCGAGCGGGATCGGACTTGGATGTACGATGGCGGGCAAGCGCGGGTCCCTTTCCGGCGGTCGGCTAGAGCTTCTTCACATTGCGGCGGAAGTGGCGGATCGCCCGCTGCGCCGACAGGGCGCCGTAGATGATGAAGGCGATGACGGTGAGAACGATCCAGAAGACGCCGAAGACGGTGGCGAACTCCTCCGGCCGTTCGTTCGGGAAGAAGCCGGCGGCGATGCCGGCGATCAGACCGCCCATCGCCACGGCGTAGAGCAGGGCGCTGGAGACGACATAGCGCGACAGCGCGGTCCACAGGGTTCGGCGGCGAAGGTAATAGCGGAAGGGAAACACCACCGCGCCGTAGAAGGCGATCATCGGCAGACTCATAACGCCGAAGGCGAGCCAGCGGCTGAGTTCGGACTCAGCGCCGGTCCGGATCGGAAGAATGTCGCTGAAGAGCATGACATAGGCGGCAATCGACAGCGCCGGCACGAGAAAGAGAAGGTCGATCCAGCGGAAGGGCAGGATGTCGTTGAGCTGCGCGCGGCGGATCTCGGCGGCGCTGCGATTGCGCACGAAGTCCTGCGCGGACAGGGACGGCGCGGCCTTCCTCTTCAGAACGGGCTTCGCGGGCGAGGGCGCCGCTGTCGACGGCGGGAATGAGCGGCTGGCGCGCGGCTGCGGAGCGGGCGCCTCCTCGCGCTCCATGTCGCGGTCGATCTCGCGGTCGGCGAGCGATCCGAGATCGGGGACGGGCGCTTCTTCGGGCGCGGCGCCCGCCGCCGTATCTATTCCCGTGCCCGGTCCCGGGCCCGGCTCCAGGTCCGGTCTAATGTCGGGCTCGAGGTTTGGCGTGTCGGTGCGCACGAAGCCGTCAAATCCGCCGAAGGGCGGGCCTTCCCCGGCTTCGTCGGCTTGCTCCACCGACTTGCCGGCGAGCTCCGCAAGCTGCTCCACGATCGCGTCGATCTTCGACATCGGATCGGGGAAGGCCTGCAGCCAGTTGCGGTCGGCGAGTTCGTAGAGATAGGCGCCGCGCGGGCGCGTGTCCTCGATGAGGATCGGCACGACCGGCTTTTCGAGCTGGTCGGCGATCGCCAGCTCTTTCTTGAGCTGGCGCGAATTGTTGCAGTCCTCGGAGAAGAAGATCACCAGCATGCCGGAATTTTCGAGCGCTTCGACGATCGCCTCGCGCCAGTCGGAGCCGCCCTCGATTTCGGCGTCGTACCAGACCTCGACGCCCGCCGCCTCGAGCTTGCGGACGGCGTTGGCGACCAGTTCCCGATCCTTGCGACGATAGCTGACGAAAATATCGTGTTTCACGTTCGTCCCCGATTTCGTCCCGAACCCGCCGTTTCCCCGGAGCGGGCTTGGTAAACACCTAGCAAGCGTCGCTCCGCAAGGCGAGCCTTGCCATAGCGGCTCTCAGGAACGATATAGGCCGGGCAGGCTGGCGCGGGCGGACGCCTCGCCAACCCGGTCAGGACCGGAAGGTAGCAGCCGTAACGAGTTTCCGTTCGGGTCGCGCCAGTCTGCACCCATCCCTTCCCGACATCGTGAGATCTTCTGGGCAAGGCCTGCTGATCGAAATTTTCTGATCGTCGTCCCGGCGAAATGATGGAATGGTGACTGGGTCGGGACCCTTGGACCAATGACTGGCGACCAGTGGCGACGATCCTTCGGCGGTTCCTGCAATCGGGGGATGCGACCAAGCCGAATTCCGACGTGTTGGTGGCGACCTAGCTGGCGCCGGGGGATACGTGCCATATCGCCAATATTGATGTGGGGCTTTTTGCCGAATGCGAATGAAGTGGCGCGGGACTGGGCCGATGGCGCGGCGGAGTCCGATTGCGCGACTGATGAAATCGCCTATGTGCCGAGCTGAATGATGGCGCGACAACTTGCTTACCTGCCGGTCAAACGGGTTTCCGGCAAATCCATTGCCTATGTGATGGCGCTCAGCGCCGAGTATGGCGAACATCTGAAGAGGCGCCTGACCCCGCTGATGACGGGAGTGGGCCCGGTGGAGGCAGGGATTGTCTTTGCCGAAGCCATGACCAATGCCTGCAAGAATAGTGCGATGCCCGACCTCGTGGTGTCGCTTGGATCTGCCGGGTCTCAGGTGCTTGAACAGACGGCGGTCTATCAGGCGAAATCGGTGCGCTGGCGGGATATGGATGCCTCGGCGCTGGGATTTGAGAAGGGGGAGACGCCCTTTCTTGATCTGCCACCGGTGCTCGACCTGCCGCTCGAAATTCCGGACGTGCCTGCTGTGCGGCTGTCGACAGGGGCGAATGTGGTTTCGGGCGCCGGATATCAGGGGCTCGATGCGGACATGGTCGATATGGAGACCTTTGCGCTCAAACGGGTGTGTCAGCGTTTCGATGTGCCGCTGATCGCGTTGCGCGGGATTTCGGACGGGGCGGCGGATCTGCATTATCTCGAGGACTGGACGCAATACCTGCATATTGTCGACGAGAAGCTGGCAGCGGTGATCGACAAGCTTGAGGCTTGGGTGGCGTCGGGCGAGGCCGGGATCTGAACCGGGGACATCCGTCTAAAAAAGGAAAAGCCGCCCAGGGCGGACTGACGCGGATATCTTGCCAGCCCGGCCGCTCCGTGAAACCTGAGGGACAGGCGGGGGATCGCCTCGCCTGGTTCGAAATCAGGGAACGCCGCATGAAATCCGCCGTCAGACTCGCCGCGCTGGCCATCGTCGCAACGCCGTCGCTGGCGCTCGCCGCGCAGGCCCAGGAAGACGGCGTTCGCCCCTACTGGTTCGACAAGCCGGTGATCGAGGCGCTGGGCCGGTCCGACATGGAGGTTCCGCCCAACCGCGCCCGGTTCGACGTCACGTTCGTGTCGACCAACAGCGACGCCAAGAAGGCTATGGAGGACGCGGTCGCGCGCGCCCGTATGGCCTATGAAGCCATCAAGAAAGTCGCGGGCGACGCCTCGCGCGTGACCAGCGGCGTCGATGTCCAACCGTATTTCGAGCAGTATCGCGACAAGGACGGCAACCGCATCGAGGACGACCGTCCCGACCGGGTGAAAGGGTATGAAGCCCGCGCCGAGGTTTCGGTCGAACTGACCGACGTGGCGCTGGCGGGCAAGGCGCGCGCCGCCGCGCTGGCGCTGGGGCCGGAGGAAACCGGCGGCGGCGTCCGGGTCTATCTCGAACAGACCGCCGATCTGCAACGCGCCGCGCTTGAAGCCGCGGCCAAGGACGCCGCCGAGCGCGCACGACTGACGGCGGCCGCCACCGGCCACAAGCTCGGCGACATTCTGGTGCTGCAGGAAGGCTCGGGCCCGTGCATGGGCAATTGGTCGTCCGGTCAGATCGCGCGGGTCGGCGGGAGTGGATATGGCTATCCCTCACCGCCGCCGCCTCCGCCCGCTCCCGCGCCGATGATGGAGCGCTCGGACATCGTGGTGACGGCGCAGGGGCGCGGCCGCTCCTACCAGATCACGCAGGACGATCTCGACCGGCTCAACCTGCCCAACGACCAGCGGCCGCAGACCATTCGCGCGGCGGTGTGCGCGGTGTTCGTGCTGAGCAAGTAGGACGCGCCGGTTTCGCGTCACGCCGCCTGCGAGGAGGCGTGACGGGCGATGGCGATGGACAATTGTTCGACCAGCGCCTCGCGGTCGACCGGCTTGGCGAGATAGCCGTCGGCGCCGCAGGCGAGGAAGCGTTCGCGGTCGCCGGGCATGGCGTTGGCGGTCAGCATGACGATCGGGGTCGCGGACCAGCCGCGATTGGCGGCCCGGATGCGCCGGACCGCTTCGATCCCGTCCATCACCGGCATCTGCACGTCCATCAGCACCGCATCGAAGGGCTGGGCGGCGATCGCCTCCAGCGCCTGCGCGCCGTCGGCGGCTTCGGCGATGGAGACGCCGGTCGCGCCCAGCAGGAGCGAGACGACCTTCCGGTTCAGCGCGTTGTCGTCGACCAGAAGAATGCGCCGGTCCGTGAGCGGGGCGGCGGCCAGCGCCCGTTCCTCGGCGATTAGGTCGGGGCGCGCGGTCGGGGTGCAGGCGATGGTGAGGCGGAAGGTCGATCCCTTGCCCTCGCGGCTCGTCACCGAGACGTCGCCGCCCATCAGGCGGGCCAGACGCCGGGTGATCACCAGCCCGAGGCCGGAGCCGTCGGCGGCGCGGGTGTCGGAGGCGTCGACCTGGACGAATTCCTGGAACAGGCGAGACATGTCTTCGGGCGACATGCCGACGCCGGTGTCGGACACCGCGATGTCGAGTTTCCGCGCATCCGGAGCGAGGCCGTCGTCGCGGACGCGGACATGAATCTCGATGTGTCCGCTGTCGGTGAACTTGATGGCGTTGGAGACGAGATTGTTGAGGCACTGGCGGGTGCGGGTGGCGTCGATCCGCACCATGGTCGGGGTGTCGATGTCGAACGAGTAGGCGAGGTCGAGACCTTTTTCGGCGGCGCGCGGACGGAAGAGTTCGACCACGCCGCGCAGCAACTCCTTGAGATCGGCGTCGCCGGCATGGATCTCCATCTTGCCCGCATTGATCTTCGAAAGGTCGAGGACGTCGTTGACGACCGCCAGGAGGGTGCGGCCGGAATCGATCAGCAGCGACACTTTTTCCTGCTGCTGGGGCGTTAAGGGTTCGGCCTGCAGCGCCTGCGCCATGCCCATGACGCCGTTGAGCGGGGTGCGGATCTCGTGGCTCATATTGGCGAGGAATTGCGATTTGGCCGCGCTGTCTGCCTCGGCCGCGCGAGCCTTGTCCTCGGCATGCTTGTAGGCGGTGATGTCGAGCACGATGGCGACAAGTCCGGTCGATCCGTCGGGCAGGCGGATCGGCGTCTTCTTGGTCAGCGCGTACATGTCGTCGCCGATCTGCTCTTCGTTGATCGTGGTCTCGCCGGCGAAGACGCGGCGGTCATGGGCGTGGAAAACCTCGACCTGTTCGGGCGGGAAGATCGCCTCGTCGCCCTGTCCGATGGGATCGTCCATCCCGACCAGGCGGGCGAAGGCCCGGTTGGCGTAGATCCACTGGTGGCGGCTGTTCTTCACGAACACCGGATCGGGAAGGGCGTCGAATACCGTGAAAAGCAGTTCGGTGCTGTCGTCGTGGTCGGTTGGAATGAAACTCATGGTCGTCCGCTTAGCCTCGCCGGGAAACGGTTTGAGGCTCAGCCTGCGCGAATTGCCTTAATTTCTAATTTTCACGGTCGATGCGTTTACACATAGTGCGCGCATGCGTGTTCATTCGTCCTGCCGGGATTCCGCAGCGGGATCAGGCTGTTGGCGTTGTCGACCGCGTTTCGCGGGTAAACCGGCGCGCCGGCAATTTGTCGCGCGGCGTCTTGTTTAGCCTGAAGCGCGCTATCTCAGCCTGGGACAAAAGCCCGGACGCGAGCCGCCGAAGAGATCGCCGAGACCTTTCGAGGGCTTCGCCGTCGGCAGGGTTTCGAGGCAATCCTTCCAGGCGTCGTCGGCCCGGGCGATCACGCCCGCCGGGTCCTTGTTGAATTTGCGGTTCACGCCGGCATCGTAGTTCAGGTAGAGGACGCCCGCGCCGGGGGTGTAGGTCTTGGGATCGACGAGGCGGTTGGTGTTCGGGTCGACGATCGAGAAGGCTTCCGGATCGACCGTCAGCTTCTTGTTGTTCGAGACGGCGTAGGCGCAATGGCCGTCATAGGCCGGCGCGTAGGCCTCGGGGTCGGCCTTGAAGCGGTCGCGGTTGGCCGCGCTTTCGAACCAGAAGGGAACGCCGTTGTAGGTCGCGACGAATTGCGGCGATCCTTTCCTTGCGGCGAACTGGGTGTGGTAGGCGACCACGTCGTATCCGAAATCCGCAACGCCGTTGTTGTCCACGAATTGCGGTCCGGCATGGGCCGCGCCCGCAAGAGCGCCCGCCAGGGTCCCCGAAAGAATCAGGGCGCGGACGGCAGGCGTCGCCATGCGAGCGATGAGGCGGCGAAGCGCGCGGGCCATGAGATGTCTCCGTAGCTGGTCGCGGGGAAGCGAGGTCCGGTTCGTGGATCGTCCGCCGGCTGCAGGCGACCGTCGAACAGGCTTTCGCCGCAAGCGGGCGAGAGGTTGCAGGTCGGGGTTGCGGGCTGGGGTGGGCGCGCACGTCCCTGTGAGCATCTTTCGCCAGCGCCCGGCGGCGGGCGATCGCGGGCTTTGTGGCGGGTTGCTGGTCCGGCGCACTCCGGGGCATAAGGGCGGATGGCCCGCAAACCCGCCCCCCCGACGTCAGACGGCGCGACTGACGACAGCGCGGAAAATGTCCGCGACGACAATACGTTGTCGATGTTCGGCGAAGAGGCTTCGGGCTCGGGCGGCTACCAGGTTCTGGCCCGTAAATACCGTCCGCGCACGTTCGAGGACCTCGCCGGCCAGGAAGCGATGGTGCGCACGCTGACCAACGCGTTCCGCACCGGGCGCGTCGCCCACGCTTTCATGCTGACCGGGGTGCGCGGCGTCGGCAAGACCACCACCGCGCGCCTGCTGGCGCGGGCGCTGAACTACAAGACCGCCGAGACGGATGCGCCGTCGATCAAGCTCGATCCGCCGGGCGAGCATTGCGCCGCGATCATGGCCTCGCAGCATCCGGACGTGCTGGAGCTGGACGCGGCCTCGCACACCGGCGTCGCCGACATGCGCGACCTGCTCGACGGGGCGCGCTATGCGCCGGTGAGCGCGCGCTACAAGGTCTACATCATCGACGAGGTGCACATGCTCTCGACGGCGGCGTTCAACGCGCTGCTGAAGACGCTGGAAGAGCCGCCGCCGCATGTGAAGTTCATTTTCGCCACCACCGAAATCCGCAAAGTGCCGGTGACGGTTCTGTCGCGCTGCCAGCGTTTCAACCTGCAGCGTTTTTCGGCCGAGGCGCTGGGCGACCATCTCGCCAAGATCTGCGGGAAGGAAGGCGCGAAGGCCGATCCCGAAGCGCTGGCGCTGATCGCGCGCGCCGCCGAAGGGTCGGCGCGCGACGCGCTGTCGATTCTCGATCAGGCCATCGTGATGGGCGAGGGCGGTTCGGTTTCTGCCGATGCGGTGCGCGACATGCTCGGTCTCGCCGACCGGTCGCGGGTTTTCGATCTGATGGAGACGATTGTCGGCGGCGATCATTCGAAAGCGCTTGGCGAGACGTCCTCGATGCTGGAGGCCGGCGCGGACGCTCCGGTTCTGCTGCGCGACCTGATGGACGTTTCGGTGGAGATCGCGCGCGCGCAGGCGCTGAAGGAGGCCTACAGTTTCGCCGGTCCGGCCGACTGGGGCAAACGGACGGCCGCGATCGCGCAGCAGATGACGCCGGCGCAGTCGGCGCGCATGTGGCGCATGCTGCTGCAGGGGTTCGAGGATTGCCAGCGCGCGCCGGACCCGGCTTCGGCGGCGCAGATGGTCGTGTTGAGGCTCACCGCCGCGTCGAACCTGCCGCCGCCCGAGGACGCCGCGCGCCTTCTGGCCGGGGAGGCGGGCGCGACTGGATCGGCCGCGCCGCGCACCCGCTCGCGCGAGGGCGAACCCGCGCCGGCGACGTCGGCTTCGCGCGCGGATGCGCCCGCCGACGAGGACGACCCAGCGGTCCGTTTCGGATCGCTGCGCGGCGTGATCGCCGAGCTGGACGCGGCGCGGGAGATCTCTCTTAAGTGGGAGATCGAACGCTATGTGCGGCCGGTCGACATTCACTACGGCTATTTTCACTACGCCGTCGCGGAGGGCGCGCCGCCCGATCTGTCGCTGCGGATCAAGACCTGGCTGGAAGACGCCTCGCATGTCGAATGGCAGGTGGCGCAGACCGACGGCGCCTCCGCGGACGCGCCGGCCCGGGAGACGCCCGCCGAGGCGCGCGCAAGGCGCCGGCGCGAGCGGTTCGCTTCGGCCGCCTCGCACCCGATGGTGGCGCGCGCGCTTTCCGTGTTCCAGCATGCGCGTATTCTTCGCGTCGACGATCCGGAAGGCGAGGACGCTTTCGCCGAACCGGCGTTTGCGGAATCGGCCGACGGGTCCAATATCATTCATGTGGATTTCGCCGGCCGGGGCGAGGCGCCGCCGCATTCGGCTTCGTCGTCGGCCGCCGACGCCGATTACGACTATCCTGACAGCGTCGCCGCCGGCGATATGCCCGAGGGCGGTCTCTATGAAGACGGAGACCCGGGCTTTCTCGAAGCGGTCATTGAGGAGGACGACGATTGAAAGACCTCTCCGACATCATGCGCCAGGCGCAGGAGATGCAGAAGAAGCTAGCCGAAGCGCAGTCGCGCATGGACGCGATCACCGCCGAGGGCACGTCCGGCGCGGGCATGGTCACGGTGCGGCTGAAGGGCAAGGGCGAGCTGGACAGCGTTCGGATCGATCCCTCGCTGATGGCGGCGGGCGAACAGGAGATCCTCGAGGATCTCATCAAGGCCGCGCACGCCGATGCGCGCCGCAAGCTCGACGAGGCGATGGAGAAGGCGATGCGCGAGGCCACGGGCGGTCTCGGCGGCATGATCCCGGGCTTCAAGCTGCCGTTCTGAGGCGGTCGGCGCGCTTGACGAGCCTGAGCTGCGCGCCGGACAGACAAACAAAGACATAAGGGAGAGGGCGTCGCCATGACCTATGACGAGGTGGTTCTGGGCCGCCGCAGCATTCGCGGCTACAAGCCCGACCCTGTGCCCAAAGCGCTGATCCAGGAGGTTCTGGCGCTGGCGATGCGCAGCCCTAGTTCGATGAACACCCAGCCCTGGCACTTTCATGTCATCGCCGGCGACGTGCTCGATCGCATCCGCGCCGGCAACACCGAGCGCAATCTGGCGGGCGTGCCGCATTCGCGCGAGTTCCGCATCGGCTCCGCTTTCGAGGGCGTGCACCGCGAACGCCAGATCGAGGTCGCCAAGCAGTTGTTCGGCGCCATGGGCATCGCCCGCGAGGACAAGGACGCGCGCCAAGACTGGGTGCTGCGCGGCTTCCGCCAGTTCGATGCGCCGGTCTGCGTCATCATCACCTATGACCGCGCCCTGCATGGCTGGGACGATGCGGCGTTCGATTGCGGCGCCGTCTCCACGGCGCTGGTCAACGCCGCCTGGTCGCGCGGGCTCGGCTGCGTGATCAACAGCCAGGGCATCATGCAGTCGCCCGTGGTGCGCGAGCACGCGGGTATTCCCGAAGACCAGGTGATCATGAAGGCGATCGCCATGGGCTGGCCGGACGAGACTTTCCCCGCCAACGCCGTCGTCTCGAACCGCAAGCCGGTGGACGAGGCCGCGCGCTTCGTCGGCTTCGACGACTAGCGCGGGACCCGGCGGGGTCAGGGCGCGGCGCGGATAGCGCTTGCCTCTAGGTGTCCTTGCCGCCCGCGCTTTCGGCTTTTTCCTTGGCGCCGTTCGTCTTGTCTTCCTTGAGCGGCGGACCGAAGGAGAAGATGACGTCGCCGGCGACCGGCTTCACCTGTTCGGCCGTGGTCGAGAAGACGAGACGGCCGTTGGGCCTTTGCACGAAGACGAGCTTGAATTCGGGCGCGCGCGAGGCCTTGAACGCTTCGTAGTCGAACTCTTTCGACAGGCGGGTGCGGTGGAACACCCATCCTTGCGCCAGCAGGCGGTCGAGTTGGTGATAGCCGGAGCCGTCGCGGAACAATGTCCTTCCGCCGACGGTGAAGTGAAGCTGATGGCGTTCGGCGCGATTGGCGGCGCCTTCGCCGTCATGCTGGGTGCGCTGGCGGCCAAGCTGGAAGACGTTGGAGCGGCCCATCTCCGGCCCGAGGTCGGTGCAGACCAGCGCGTTGTAACTGTCGTCGTCGGTCGCCGCGATGAGGGCGCCATAGCGCGAAACGTCGACGCGATGCTCGGCGGCTTCCGAAAGGATCTCGCCGTAGTAGTAGGGCAGGCCCTCACGGCGCGCCGCGGCGAGCCGGTTCCAGTTGCCGTCGGCGATCAACACCGGCATCTCGGCTTCCTTGAGCTTCACGCCCAGCGCAGTGGTCCACGCCGACCCTCCGACCAGAAGGATGCCCGGCGGTTCGGCGGAGGATATGCCCAGGGCCAGCGACAGGGGGCGGATCGAAAAGCCGTGAAGCACCACGGTCGCCACGACCACGAGAAACGCGATCGGCGCCATGCGGCCGGCGTCCTCGAAGCCCTGGGCCGCCATGGCTTGCGCGAACAGGCCGGACACCGCCACCGCGACCACGCCGCGCGGCGCGATCCATGAACACAACAGGCGCTCGCGCCAGCTCAGCTTGCCGCCGGCGGTCGCGGCCATCACGACGGCGGGCCGGATCAGGAACAGCATCGCGCCGAGGAAGAGGAAGTCGCGCCAGCCCAGCGCCAGAAGGTCGGAGAGCTGCATCGATGCGATCAGCACGATGAACAGGCCCGACACGAGGAGAATGGTGATCATCTCCTTGAAGCGCCGCAGCTCTTCAAGGCTGGCCATGCGGGTGTTGGCCAGCGCGATCCCCATGGCGGTGACGGTGAGGAGGCCGGCCTCGTCCATGAACAGGTTGGTCAGCCCGAAGCCCAGCAGCACCGCGACGAGCAGGATCGGCGCCTTGAGGAATTCGGGAACCAGTCCGCGAATGAAGGCGAGCAGGATGGTGCGCGACAGGATGATGGCGATCGACCCGCCGATGAAGATGGCGACGCCCAGCCGCAGCACCGTTTCGCTGAGTCCTTCGCCCTGGGACAGCGCGACCGCGCCCTCATAGGCGATCACCGCGAACATGGCGCCGATGGGGTCGGCGACGATGCCTTCCCAGCGCAGGAGCGAGGAGGCGCCGCGCGGAAGCCGCGTCTGGCGCAGCAGCGGCATGATGACGGTCGGTCCGGTCACCACCAGAACGCCGGAAATCACCGCCGCGGTCGGCGCCGACAGTCCGCCGATATGGTGCGCGGCGAGATAGGTGAGGCCCCAGGTCGCCGGCGCGCCGAACACGATCAGTCGCCGCACCGACGCCGACAGGCCGGTGATCTCCGAGAAGTTGAGATTGAGCCCGCCTTCGAAGAGGATGATGGCCACGGCGATCGAGACCAGCGGGGAGAGCAGGTCGCCGAACGTCGCCTCGGGATCGAGCGCGCCGGTGACGGGCCCGGCGATGAAGCCGACGACGAGCAGGATCACGATGGCGGGTATCTGGAAGCGCCACGCGATCCACTGCGCGGCCATGCCCAGTCCGCCGATCAGCGCTACATCGAGAATGACGTCCGGCATGGCCCTGATATGGTCCCCAGTATCCGTTCAGCATCCGTTCGGCGTGGTCCGCACGGCGCGCGCCGTTTGTCCGGGCGCTTCCGGTATGCGCCGATCCCGATTGCGCCGTCCAGCGCTAGTCCAGCATTTCCGGGCGGAATTGAGAGCGCCGGCTGATGATCTTGCCGGAAACCATGAATACGCCGTCGCCGGTGTAGTGCAGCGTTTCGGGATGTTTGGGGCGCGCCGCCACATGCGCCTCGACGATCTCCATGACGAAGAAGTTGTAGCGCTCGACCAGCGCGTCCTCGACCACGCGGCATTCAAAGTTGGCGTGGCATTCGGCGATGAGCGGCGCCTTCACACGCCGCGCGTCCTGCGCGGTCAGACCGAAGCGGTCGAACTTGTCGATCTCGGCGCCCGTGGTGTTGCCGATCCCGACCACCTCGTCCGTCAGTTTCGTGGTCGGAAGGTTGATCACGCATTCGCCGCTGCGCCGCACCAGTTCGAAGCTGTGATTGCCGGCGGAGATCATGCAGCCGAACAGCGAGGGCGTGAACTCCATGATGGTGTGCCAACCCATGGTCATGATGTTGCGCTCGCCCTTCCAGAACGAGGAAACCAGCACGATGGGGCCGGGTTCGAGATAGCGGCGCGCCTTCCAGACGGGAAACGGGGATTTCTTCATGGGGCCTCCGGACCGCGGCGTCTGCGCGGTCTATCCTATGGCGCCCGTCTCCAGGAGCCACCACGCCGCGCCGACGACGGCCGATCCGAGGCCGAGCCCGGCCAGCGTCCACAGCCAGCGCGGCGCGCGTTTGGGCGGCGGCGCGGGCGGCTCGTTCGCCCGGGCGATGGCCGCCTCCAGCGCGTCCATCATCTGGGGCAGGCGCCGCAGACGTATGAGACCGTCCTTCAGCGCTTCGCGCACCGTGCGGGCGACGCCGGGCGGTCCGAACTCGTTGCGCGTCCAGCGGTCGACGACCGGCTTGGCGGCCTGCCAGATGTCGTGATCGGGATCGATCGCGCGCGACACGCCCTCGACCTGCACCATGGTCTTCTGAAGCAGGATCAGCTCCGGGCGCAGGTGCATCCCGAACTGGCGGGTGATGTCGAAGAGCTGAAGCAGGACGCGCGACATCGCGACTTCGCGCGCCGACTTGCCGAAGATCGGTTCGCCGACCGAGCGCAGGGCCTGCGCGAATTCAGCGTGGGAGTTGTCGGCGGGGACGTAGCCGGCTTCGAAATGGACCTCGGCGACGCGCTGATAGTCGCGCGCCAGGAAGCCCGCGAGGATCTCCGCAAGGAAGCGCCGCTCGGGGCGGCCGATGCGCCCCATGATGCCGAAGTCGACCATGAACAGGCGGCCGTCCGGCGCGAGGATCATGTTTCCTTCGTGCACGTCGGCGTGGAAGAAGCCGTGGTCCAGCGCGCAGGCGAGGAAGCCGCGCGTGATGCGGTTGGCGAGATCGGCGCGGTCGACGCCGTTGAGAACGTCCGGATCGGTGAGGCCCTTGCCGTCGATCCAGGTCGTGGTCAGCACCCGCCGGCTGGTGCGCAGCCAGTCGACGTCGGGCGCGTAGACATAATTGTCGAGCGCGGCGATCTCGCGAAACTCGGACGCGGCGGCGGCCTCGAAGCGCAGATCCATCTCGCGGGTCAGCGACCGCGCCATGGTGTCGACGAAGGCCACCGGTTCGAGGCGGCGCAGCTCGGCGTCTCCGCGTTTGGCGGCGAGCGCGGCGGCGCGCTTCATGGCGCGAAGCTCGCGTTCGATGACGCGTTCGACGCCGGGCCTCAGGATTTTCACGGCGCGCGGACCGTCCTCGGTTTCGAGCCGGTGCACCTGCGCGACGGAGGCGGCCGCGACCGGATCGGAGAGATTGGGAAACAGTCTGGCGGCGTCGGCGCCGAAGGCGTCCTCAAGCGAGCGCTTCACCTGCGGTTTCGGGAAGGCGGGCAGGGCGTCCTTGAGGCGGGAGAGATCGTTCGCGGCGGTGACGCCGATCACGTCCGGGCGGGTGGCGAGAAACTGACCGAGCTTGATCCAGGCGGGCCCGAGCTTTTCAAGCGCGCTGGCGAAGCGCTGGCCGGGGCGTTTTCCGCGTCCGGCGTCGCCGCCGAACAGGCGCAGCACGCCGCCCGCAACCCGCGCCGGCAAGGGCGCGCGGGCGCGCAGCTCGTCGGGCATCACCACGTCGTGGCGGATCATCACGGCGCCGGCCCGGAAGAGGCGCATATAATCGGCGATCGCCTGAAGCATGGACTACACCGCCCAGCCCGTGTGGAGCGCGCAGATGCCGCCGGAGAAATTGGTCCAGCTCACCTGGCTGAAGCCGGCGGCGCGGATGCGTTCGGCGAACTCGGCCTGGGGCGGAAAACGGCGGATCGACTCGATCAGGTATTGATAGCTGGCGCGGTCGCCGGTGACGAGTTCGCCAAGCGCCGGGATCACCTTGAAGGAATAGGCGTCGTACATGTCCTGCAGCAGGCTGTGGGTCATCTGCGAGAATTCGAGGCAGGCGAAACGTCCGCCCGGCTTCAGCACGCGGCGAAACTCGCCGAGCGCGCGGTCGATCTCGACGACGTTGCGGATGCCGAAGGAGATGGTCAGCGCGTCGGCGCTGCGATCAGCGAAGGGCAGACGGGCCGCGTCGCAACAGACATGCATCAGGGCCGGTTCGCCGGCGCGGCGTCCGGCGGCCATCATCTCCTCGTTCATGTCGGCGACGATGGCGCTGCTCTTCAGGTCGAGGCCCTTGCGGCGGGCCCGGGCGTCGGCGGCCTTCACGAAGGCGCGGGCGACATCGCCGGTGCCGCCGGCCACGTCGATCAGCCGCTCGCCGGGCTGCGGGTTCAGGCGGGCGATCAGGTTGGCTTTCCAGATGCGGTGGACCCCGGCCGACATCAGGTCGTTCATGAGGTCGTAACGCGAAGCCACGGACGTGAATACGCCTTTGACGCGACGGGACTTTTCGTCCGGCGCGACGTCCTCGAAGCCGAAAGAGACCGTCTTCTCGTCCATTGGAGTCCCTGGCAGGTCCGGTCGGGAGGGCCCCCTTCGCGGGGGCTGCCGGGAACCATAGGCGATCGACCCTAACAGAGCTATACGCCCCGGCCATGCCGGAACTTCCCGAAGTCGAGACTGTTCGTCGCGGACTCGCCCCTCATGTCGAGGGCAGGCGAATTTCTCGCGTGATCGCCCGGCGACCCGATCTGCGCTTCCCGCTGCCCGAGAAGTTCATCCACAGACTGGCCGGACGAAGGGTGAACTCGCTGCGGCGGCGGGCGAAATACCTGGTCGCCGAGTTGGGTCCGGGGGCGGACGGGGCCGGCGACGGCGAAAGCCTGATCATGCATCTTGGCATGACCGGGCGGTTCACGGTCTCCGGCAAGAGCCTGTCGTCCTACCTGCACGAGACGGCGGGCGATCCCCGGCACGATCATGTCGTGTTCGAACTGGACGATGGCGGGATCGTCACCTTCAACGATCCCCGGCGCTTCGGTTTCATGGATCTGTGGCCGGCGGGCGAGGACGCCTATCCCGCCTTTCGCGACATGGGGCCCGAGCCGATCTCGAACGCATTCTCCGGCGCCTATCTGCGCGAGGCGTTCCGCGGCAAGCGCGCGCCGGTGAAGGCGGCGCTGCTCGATCAGCGCGTGGTGGCGGGGTTGGGAAACATCTATGTCTGCGAGGCGCTGTTCCGGGCCGGCATTCGCCCCACGCGGCTCGCCGGGTCGATCTCCGCCCAACGCCTGGAGCGGTTGGCGCGAGAGGTGCGCGACGTGATCCACGAGGCGATCGCGGCGGGCGGCTCCTCGATCAGCGATTTCGCCGCCGCGGACGGGTCGCTCGGCTATTTCCAGCATCGCTTCCGCGTCTATGACCGTGAGGGCGAGGCGTGTTCGACATGCGGGTCCGTCGTGAAGCGCCTGGTGCAGTCGGGCCGCTCGAGTTTCTACTGCGGGACCTGCCAGCGCTAGGCGGCGCGATCGGCGTCATCGCATCCGGGTTTCATCCCGTCCGCATCCGGTCCGTATCTGGCGTGACGAGCGGCGCGAACCTGCCTAGCTATTGGATATGGGCCAGCGTCCGGCTGGCTTTGCGAGGGCGTCTTGAACGTCTCGCGATCTTTCGGGGCTGACTTTCAGGACGGAAGGGGCGATCTCATGCGCCGTTCCCATCGTATCGCATATGCCGCCGCTTTGATGTCGAGCGTATCGCTTGCGGCTCCGCAGGCGCAGGCGGCCGTGTTTCTGGTCGCGATCGAGGATATTCCGCTGCCGGCCGGTTTCGCCGAAGCGCCCGATCCGGTGGTGTTCGAAACCGATTTCGGCCGGGTGATCCGGACGAGCGCGTTCGGGCGCGGAGATTTCCAGGCCGTGCAGCGCTTCTATCTCGAAACGCTGCCCGCGCTGGGCTGGACGCAGGCGCGCGCGCCGGGGGTGGGGGCGAGGCTCGCCTTCACGCGCGGAGAAGAGCGCCTGTCGCTCGCCTTTGAACGGACCGGCGAGAGGACCGGAGAGTTGGCCGCCGGCTCCGATGCGCCGCTCAACATCGCGTTCGAACTCGTCGTCAGGCTCGCATCTTCGCGCCTGCCGGAGTAAGCAGGTTCGAAACCAGCGACGCCGTTCGGCGTCGGCGACGGAATGGGAGCGAACCGATGAGCTATGAAACCCTCCTGGTGGAAACCGACGGGCCCGTCGGCGTCATCACGCTCAACAGACCCGAGGCGCTCAACGCGCTCAACGATCAGCTCGTCGGAGACCTGACCAGGGCGCTGGACGCGTTCGAGGCAGACGATGCGATCCGCTGCATCGTGGTGACCGGTTCGGCGAAAGCCTTCGCCGCCGGCGCCGACATCCGCATGATGTCGACCAAATCCTTCTCCGAAGTGCTGACCGAAAACCTGTTCGGCGAGGCCGACCGCCTGGCGCGCTGCCGCAAGCCCACGATCGCGGCGGTCGCCGGCTATGCGCTCGGCGGCGGATGCGAGCTGGCGATGATGGCCGACATGATTTTCGCGGCGGACACCGCGAAGTTCGGACAACCGGAGATCAAGTTGGGGGTCATTCCCGGCATTGGCGGCACGCAGCGGCTGACCCGCGCGATCGGCAAGGCCAAGGCGATGGATCTCTGTCTGACCGGCCGGATGATGGACGCCCGCGAAGCCGAGGCGGCGGGTCTGGCGGCGCGGGTCATTCCGGCGGCCGACCTGATGAAAGAGACGATGGAGGCGGCGAAAACCATCGCCGGCTTCTCGCTGCCGTCGCTGATGCTGGGCAAGGAGGCGGTTAACGCCGCCTTCGAAACCACCCTGGCGGAAGGCGTGCGCCTGGAGCGCCGGGCCTTCCACTCGCTGTTCGCCACGAATGACCAGAAAGAAGGCATGGCGGCGTTCATTGAGAAGCGTCCGGCGCAGTTTTCGAATTCGTGAACGGGGCGAGCGTGATGCGACTTTTCGTGCGTGCGGAATCATGCGGTCTGTGAATTGACCCGTCAGGGCGTCGCTGGTATGTGACCGCTCCCCTGACGGGGCGGTGGATAATCCGCCTCGAAGGGCCTTCTGAGACTGGAGCAAGGAACCCATGGCCAACACCAAATCCGCCAAGAAAATGGTGCGAAAAATCGCGCGGCGGACTGAGGTCAACAAGTCGCGGGTTTCCCGTATGCGCACCTTCGTCCGCAAGGTCGAAGAAGCCATCGACGGGGGCGACAAGTCCGCCGCCGAGGCCGCTCTCAAGGCCGCCGAGCCGGAAATCATGCGCAGCGTCCAAAAGGGCGTGCTTCACAAGAACACGGGTTCACGCAAGGTTTCGCGCCTGGCGGGCCGCGTGAAGAGCATGGGCTGACCGCCCTCTCCGACGCCTGAAAACAAGGCGTCAGTTTTCATCATCTGAATGAGTTTTATGCGAGAGCGAGAGTTCTCGTAAGGGAAGATTTGCGCCCGATTTTTTTGTCCGTGTGCGGCATATTTATCGGCTCAAATGATGTCGTATTGACATCTGAAATTAACCAAAAAAAGACCCAAAAACAATTGGCAAGTGGTTTTTCAGGGGTGTCTGTCAAAAAAACTTTGCGAGCTGGGTTAATGGCCGGTTGACCAAAGACGCCGTTCGTATCCTAATCTCGCTCGTAACGCGTATCTCTCCTTGTACAGACATATTTTAAGCGGCTCCGGGGCTGGAGCCGACAGGGATATTTTGCGCCTCAGAACGGGGCGAACAGGGCAGGCGAACACCTAGCCGAACGGGCATTGATGAGGGGCAAAATGATTAACAAGCAGACGACTTCCCGGTTCTCGTTTGACGCCTCCGGAAACGCGCTGAACAGCGCCGTGGCGGGCCATTCGAATTCTGGCGGGTCGGGTTTTGGCGGGGAGCAGGGCGCGCCCGAAATCTGGCAGGCCGTGCGCGAACAGCTGCGGGGTCAGCTCGGCGACACGCGCTTCGACAACTGGATCGCGCGCCTGCAATTCGTGGCTGAAGTCGACGGCGAGATCCTGATTTCGGCCGCCAGCGAGCTGGAGCGCGACCGCGTCAACAAGGACTTCGCGCACCTGATCCAGCAGGCCTGGAGCTCCGCCGATCCGGCCGGGCGCCGCATCCGGGTCGAGGCCCGCGAGTGCATCGCCCCGGAAATCCTGGCGCTGGCCAAGCCGGCGGCGAACGGCGTCTCGCGCGGGGCCGCGGGCAAGTCCGCGCTCGGCGGCGCGGCGGACGGGGCGTCCGGCGACGGCGCGAGCCAGACGCTCGACAGCTTCCTCGCCGGCGATTCCAACCAGGTCGCCCACGGCATCGCCCGCCGCATCGCGCAGGGCCAGAACGTCGCCGCCCAGATCGTGACGATCGTCGGTCCGCACGGCGTCGGCAAATCCCACATCGCTCATGGCGTCGAACACGCGCTGGTCGCGTCCGGCCGCGAGGACGTGCTCTATCTTTCGGCCGAAGACTTCCTGGTCTCCTATGTCGAGGGCGTGAAGCGCGGCGACACGTCCGAACAGCGGACCCGGATGCGCAAGACCCGTGTGCTGATGCTCGACGACTTCCAGTTCATCTGTTCGCGCCCGGGCACGCTGCTTGAGTTCTTCTCGCATGTGCGCGCCATCATCGCGAGCGGGGGTCTCGTCATCCTCACCTGCGATCAGGCCCCGGCCGCGCTCGAACAGCTCGACGACCGCATGCGCGATGAAATCCAGGGCGGCGTCGTCGCCCGCATCGACCTGCCGGAGCCGGCGCTGCGCCGCCAGATCGTGCGCGCCAAGGCCGAGGAGATCCGCGCGGCCAATCCGGACTTCGTGCTCGAGGACGAATGGATCGAGCTTCTGGCCGAGCGCCTACCGGCGTCCGGCCGCGTGCTGCAGGGCGCCGTCCGCAACATCTTCGTGGGCACCATCCTCGCCGAGCAGCCGCTGACGCGCGCCGCCGTCGAGAAAGCGGTTCAGCTCGCTCTGGGCGGGGCTGTCCTGCGTCCGCCGAAGATCGACACGATCAAGGACGTCACGGCCAAGACCTATTCGATCTCCAAGCACGATCTGGAGTCGGAGTGCCGCAAGCGCCAGTTCGCCCGTCCGCGCCAGTTCGCGATGTATCTCGCGCGCAAGATGACGAACTGCTCCTATCCCCAGATTGGCCGGATGTTCGGCGACAGGGATCATACTACAGTTTTGTTTGCATACAGAAAAATCTCCGCCCTGGTGAAAGCGGACACCTCCGCCGCCGAAGAGCTGCGGCAGCTCGAACAGCGTATCCAGTCGGACCCGCGCAATCTGCGCGGCGCCTAGCCGGGGCGGTCCGCGCGGGCGGGTCGATTTCTGCCCTTTGCGCTGCGGCGGATTGCGTTAATCTCCGGGCCCGCCCTTTCGGGGGCGGGCCTGTCTTTCAAGGGACCAGCGGATTTCGGTCCGTACGCTCCCGGATCCTTCCCGGCTGGCCAGACCTTCCACGCGGATGTGTTCCTGCCAGCCGGCTGCGCCGATCCTTCGGCCGGCATGTCCGGCGCGCGGGAGCGGGCCGCAACGGGAAGGGCGGCAGGAGCGGATCGAAGGGGAAGGACCAGAACTTCGAATGAAACTCACGATTGACCGCAACGCCCTGATGCGCGCCTTGTCCCACGTCCAGTCCGTGGTCGAGCGGCGCAACACGATTCCGATCCTGTCCAACATCCTGCTCAGCGCGCATGGCGACCGGCTGAAGCTGACCGCCACCGATCTCGATCTTGAGGCCACCGACAGCGTCGCGGCGAAGATCAAGACCGAAGGCGACATCACCGCGCCGGCGCAGACGCTGTTCGACGTGGTGCGCAAGCTGCCCGACGGCGCGGACATTCGCCTGGAGATGGACAAGAGCCAGCTCAAGGTCATCGCCGGGCGGTCCGACTACAAGCTCAAAACGCTGCCGGCGGCCGACTTCCAGACCATGTCGCGCGAGGAGGCGCCGACCAAGTTCGAGATTCCGGCGGCGGACCTGCGCCGGCTGATCGACAAGACGCGCTTCGCCATCTCCACCGAGGAGACGCGCTTCTATCTCAACGGGATCTACCTGCACCACGACAAGGGCGCGAACGGTCCGGTGCTGCGCGCGGTCGCGACCGACGGCCACCGGCTGGCGCTGGCGGACGCGGATGCGCCGTCGGGTTCGGCGGGCCTCAAGGGCGTCATCATTCCGCGCAAGGCGGTCGGCGAGGTGCGCCGGCTGCTCGACGACGCGCCCGAGACGGTCACGGTGCACGCCTCGGATTCGAAGATCGTGTTCATGGTCGGCGAAGCGACGCTGACCTCGAAGCTGATCGACGGCACCTTCCCGGACTACAAGCGCGTGATCCCGAAGGAAAACCAGCGCATCTGCACGCTTGAAAACAAGGATTTCAAGGATGCGGTCGATCGCGTCTCGACGGTTTCGGCGGAGCGGTCGCGCTCGGTGAAGATGTCGCTGTCGGCCGACAAGGTGACGCTGTCCGTCAGCCATTCCGAGACCGGCGAAGGCGTCGAGGAAATCGACGCCCAGTATGACGGCGAGGAGATGGAGATCGGCTTCAACGCCAAATACCTGCTCGACGTTTCGCAGCAGATCGAGAGCGACACGATCCGGTTCGAACTGCAGGATGCGGCCTCGCCGGCGCGGGTTCTGGATGCGGCCGATGCGGGCGTCCAGTTCGTGCTGATGCCGCTGCGCGTGTGACGCAGGCGGTCGCCGAACGCCTTGCGCCGCCCCATGCGCGCCTGACGCGCTTCGCGGTCCAGAACTACCGCAACCACGCCGCGCTGGCGCTTGGCCTGGACGGGCGGCATGTCTGCATCTTCGGAGCCAACGGCTCCGGCAAGACGAACCTGATCGAAGCGATCTCGATGCTTTCGCCCGGCCGCGGGCTGCGCGGGGCGGACCTGCCCGACATGGTGCGGCGTCCGCCGGACGGGTCGTCCGAACCGGCGGCGCGCGGATGGGCGCTGTCGGCGGATTTCCGCGACGGCGAGGTCGACCGCAAGGTTCAGGTGGCGCTGGAGCTGGACGAGCTTGGCCGGTCGCGGCGCTCGATGAAGCTCGACGGCGCGCCGGCCACCCAGAACGATCTGGCGGAGGTGTTCCGCGTCATCTGGCTCACCCCGTCGATGGATCGCGTCTTCGCGGGGCCCGCGGGCGACCGGCGGAAATTCTTCGACCGGCAAGTGCTGGCTCATGCGCCCCAGCACGGAACCGCGTCGAACGCGTATGACAAGGCGATGCGCGAGCGCAACGCGCTGCTCGAACAGGGCAGGGCCGATCCGTCGTGGCTGGAGGGGCTGGAGCGGCGCATGGCCGACGCCGGCGCGGTGATCGCGCGCAATCGCGCCGATGCGCTCGCGCGGATGCAGGCGGCGATCGACGGGCGTCCGGACGGGCATTTCCCGAAATCCGATCTCGACCTTGCCGGGCCGTTCGAACAGATGGCCCTTTCAGGCGAAACGCCGGAGGCCGTCTCAGACGCGCTGGCCGAGGCGCTGGCGCGCGGACGGGGCCGGGACGCCGCCGCGGGCCGGACGCTGGAGGGCGTTCACCGCACGGATCTGAGGGTTACTCACAGACCCAAGCGGATGCCGGCGGGCGAATGTTCCACCGGAGAGCAGAAGGCCTTGTTGATGGGGCTGATTTTGGCCAACGCCCGGGCGCTGTTTATGCGCGACTTGGCGCCGAATCCCCTGCTATTATTGGACGAGGCCGCAGCGCATCTGGATACGGTCAGACGCGCGGCCCTGTTCGATGAACTGTCCGCCCTTGGCGGGCAGGCCTGGCTGACCGGCACGGACCGGTCCCTGTTCGATGCGTTCGGCGATCGCGCCCAGAGGTTCGAGGCGTCCGCCGACGGCATTCGCGAGGTCGGTTACGAAGTCGGGCGTGCGTGAAGATTGAATGTCCGCGGCGGGGGCGGACGGTCGCGGCTCCGGGTCTGGAGCTGGAGGTAGTGAATGACGAACGAAACCGGTCAGCAAGTCGAGGCCGCGGCCGCAGGCAAGCCGGGCTATGGCGCGGACTCGATCAAGGTCCTGCGCGGGCTCGACGCCGTGCGCAAACGCCCGGGCATGTATATCGGCGACACCGACGACGGATCGGGCCTGCACCACATGGTCTATGAGGTCGTCGACAATTCGATCGACGAAGCGCTCGCGGGCCATGCCGACTTCGTGCAGGTCACGCTGCATCCGGACGGGTCCGCGGAAGTCTCGGACAATGGCCGCGGCATTCCGGTCGGCATCCACCCGGAGGAGGGCGTCTCCGCCGCCGAAGTGGTGATGACCCAGCTTCACGCGGGCGGGAAATTCCAGAACGCGGAAGAGGCCGGCTCCTACAAGGTTTCCGGCGGTCTTCACGGTGTGGGCGTGTCGGTGGTCAACGCGCTGTCGGAATGGCTCGACCTCACCGTGCACCGCGACGGGTCGGAGCACACCGTGCGCTTCCGCATGGGCGTGGCCGAAGCGCCGCTGAAGATCGTCGGCGAGAGTCCGAAGCGCGCGGACGGTTCGCCGCTGACCGGCACCACGGTGCGCTTCCTACCGTCGCCGACGATTTTCACGATGGTCGAGTTCAACCGCACGACGCTTGAGCACAGGCTGCGCGAACTGGCCTTCCTCAATTCGGGCGTCCGGATCGAGTTTCGCGATCTGCGCGGCTCCGAGCCGGTCGAGATCATCATGCAGTACGAGGGCGGCGTCGAAGCCTTCGTCAAACATGTCGACCGGCAGCGCAACGGCGTCATTCCCGCGCCGATCCATGTCGTCTCGGAGAAGGACGGCATCGTGGTCGAGGCCGCGCTGGAGTGGAACGACAGCTATCACGAGAACGTTCTCTGCTTCACCAACAACATCCCGCAGCGCGACGGCGGCACCCACCTCGCCGGTTTCCGCGCGGCGCTGACGCGCGTCATCAACAAGTATGCGAACGAGACCGGGGTCGCGAAAAAAGAGAAGGTCGAGATTTCCGGCGACGACGCGCGCGAAGGGCTCACCGCGGTCCTTTCCGTGAAGGTGCCGGACCCGAAATTCTCCTCGCAGACCAAGGACAAGCTGGTTTCCTCGGAAGTCCGGCCGGTGGTCGAACAGCTGATGAACGATGCGCTGAGCCAGTGGTTCGAGGAGAACCCGGCGCCGGCCAAGGCGGTGATGCAGAAGATCGTCGAGGCGGCCGCCGCGCGCGAAGCGGCGCGCAAGGCGCGCGAACTCACGCGGCGCAAGACGGCGCTCGACATCACCTCGCTGCCGGGCAAGCTCGCCGATTGCCAGGAAAAAGACCCGGCGCGGTCCGAACTCTTCATCGTCGAGGGCGACTCGGCCGGCGGTTCGGCGAAGCAGGGGCGCCATCGCGAGAACCAGGCGGTGCTTCCGCTGCGCGGCAAGATCCTCAACGTCGAGCGGGCGCGGTTCGACAAGATGCTGTCGTCCGATCAGGTCGGCACGCTGATCACGGCGCTCGGCGCCGGCATCGGCCGGGACGATTTCAATCCCGACAAGCTGCGCTATCACAAGATCATCATCATGACCGACGCCGACGTCGACGGCGCCCACATCCGCACGCTGCTGCTGACCTTCTTCTACCGGCAGATGCGCGAGGTGATCGACCGCGGCTATCTCTACATCGCCCAGCCGCCGCTCTACAAAGCCGAGCGCGGCAAGTCCGAGCGCTATCTCAAGGACGACGCCGAGCTTGACGCCTTCCTGATCGAGGAGGGGGTGAAGGGCCAGACGCTGATCCTCAAGTCGGGCGAACAGATCGGCGGAGAGGATCTGCGCGGACGGGTTCTCGAAGCGGCGGTCTTCAAGGGCACGCTGGCGCGCCTGTCGCTGCGCGCGCTTCCGAGCGCTCTGGAGCAGGCCGCGCTGGCGGGCGCGCTCGTCCCCGGCGCGGGCGATGCGGAGGCGGCCAAGGCGGCGGCCCGCCTCAATCGCATCGCGCAGGAAGGGGAGGATACATGGGAGGCGTCCTGGGAGGATGGCTCGCTGCTCTTCCGGCGCGTCGTGCGCGGCGTCGAGGAAAAGGCCGCGCTGGACAAGGCGCTGCTGGCGACGCCGGATGCGCGCCGCTTGGCCGACCGCGCGGCGGCGTTGGGCGCGCTCTATGAAGACGAGGCGGTGCTGCGTCACGAGAAAACCGGCGACACGCCGATCCATGGACCGGTCTCGCTGCTGGACGCGGTTACGGAGGCCGGCGAGCGCGGGATCAAGATCCAGCGCTACAAGGGTCTTGGCGAAATGAACCCGGACCAGCTCTGGGAGACGACGCTCGATCCCAACGCCCGCACCCTGTTGCAGGTGAAGGTCGATCACGCCGACACCGCCGACGAGATGTTCTCCAAGCTGATGGGCGATGTGGTCGAACCGCGCCGCGAGTTCATTCAGGAGAACGCGCTCGAGGCCGAAGTCGACGCCTGATCGCGCGTTGGCCCCGCCGGCCCCGGCCGACCTTGTGGGGGTCATGCTCGTTTTGAATGCGCCGGCGGCGGGCGATGTCGTCGCGAATTCGTCCCCCGCGCGAGCAGGTTGGCCGCCGATATATTCCTTTAGGGAATTCCGCAGCGTGTTCTAAGTCGTGCGGCGCTAAATATTGCGCAGAAACGATCAGTATCGAGCAGATCGCCTTCCAAGTGAATTTGGAAATAAAAGCTGTTCGGCAGATCGAATTACCGTCCGGCGGAAGAGTTATTGCTTCCACCTCAAAAAAACAGAACAAGCATTTCGCGGTTTGGGGAAGCCGATTTCGCAAAAAGCTGTGCGACGACTTCGTGGCTTACCGGGTTTGAGGGGTTTCGCGGGCGTTTGTTCTGCTTCCCCGGCGATAACTGATGCAAAAATGCCTCAAACTTGATCGAGTTTGCCCGGAACGCCCCCCGACTTGTGACAGCGCGTTGACCCCCCCAACAATGTGACGATTGTAAGTCATCGACTGACGATACGCGCCGAGAGGTCAGCAACCCGTAGCGTCAAGACTATCCAGTCATCAACTCTGTCAGGGGGTCGTAATGCAACGACAGTCTAACTCCATCCGGGGCGCCTTGCTGCGTTCCACACTGCTTGCGTCCGCGTTCGCGGCGAGCATCACGGGCGTTGCGGCGGCGCAGGAAACTGAAGCCAGCCCGGAGCGCGAAGTTGTCGTCATCACCGGTACGCGCGTTTCGGTGCCCGGCGTTGAATCCTCGAGCCCGATCTTCTCGCTCGGCGCCGACGAGATTCAGCTTCAGCAACAGCCTGAAGTCGAAAAACTGATCCGCGTCCTGCCGATCACGATCCCGGGCGACGGTCAGAACGTCAACAACGGCACGGTCGGCGCGGCCACCGTCAACCTTCGCGGCCTCGGCGCGCAGCGCAACCTGCTGCTCCTCGACGGTCAGCGCATCACCCCCTACGACATCAACGGTCGGGTCGACACCCAGGTCATCCCCACCGCCATGCTTGAGCGCGTCGACATCGTGACGGGCGGCGCGTCGGCCACCTACGGTTCGGACGCCATGTCCGGCGCCATCAACTTCATCCTGAAGCGTGACTTCGAAGGCATCGAGTTCAACCTCGATCACTCGATCACCGGCGAGAACGACGGCGAGATCAACACCGCCTCGGTCACCATGGGCGCCAATTTCGACGACGGCCGCGGCAACGCGATGCTCGGCCTCAACTACGCCAAGCGCGACGCGGTGCTGCTCGGCGACCGTCCGCTCGGCCTCCTCGGCATCGAAACCGAAACCGGCGCCGGCTATGAGGAATTCCTCAACGGCGAAGTGCCTCCGGCGCCGCCCGCGGGCTGCGAATCCCCGAACGCCGTGGCGGCGGGCGGTTCGACCACCACCATGCCGACGCGCGTCGCGATCGCCGGCGGTCCGGGCCTCGGCCAGTTCCGCACGGACGGCACGCTGGGCGCCAACTGCTCGGTGTTCAACTTCAACCCGTACAACTACTACCAGACCCCGCAGGAGCGTTTCGGCGCGACCGGCGTGGCACATTACGAGATCAACCAGCACGTCGACCTGTACTCGCGCGCTTCGTTCTCGACCACGAACGTGGTGCAGCAGGTCGCTCCCTCCGGCATCTTCGGCAACACCTTCTGGACGCCGCTGTCGAACCCGCTGATGGGTGATTCCGCTCGTTCGGACATCATCGCGGCGGCCGAAGCCGGTCGCACCGCCGGGACGGTCGTTCTGACGGGCGACCTGCCGAACTGGCGCGACGTCAACAGCAACGGCATCGTCGATGCGGCGGACGATCTTCTGATCTCCTACCGTCGTCGTACGCTTGAGCTCGGACCGCGTTCGACCGAGTACAACCAGAACTGGTTCCAGATGGTCGTCGGCTCGCGCGGCGAGATCGCGAACGGCTGGACCTACGATCTGTCGCTGTCGCACGGCGAATCCAACCGCTCGCACACCAGCCGCGGCTACACCAACGTCGCGCACATCGAAGATCAGGTTTACTCGCTTGACGGCCTGACCTGCGCCAACAGCTCGGACGACGCGTGCGTGCCGATCGACCTGTTCGGCGGCTATGGCACGATCACGCCGGAAGCCGCCGCCTACGGCGCGGCCACGGCGGTCGAACTGCGTAACTACACGCAGACCATCGCGCTCGGCACGGTGACCGGTACGCTCGACCAGGTGAAGACGCCGTGGGCTGACCAGGGCGTCGGCGTCAGCTTCGGTATCGAGTACCGCGAAGAGAACGGCAAAACGACGCCGGACGAATGCCTCAAGCTCGCCCCGGCTTCGTGCCTCGGCGGCGCCGGCGGCAACACGCTGCCGATCGAAGGCGGGTTCTCCGCTTACGAGTATTTCGGCGAAGCGATCGTTCCGATCGCGTCGGGCCTGCCCTTCGCCGACTCGCTCGATCTCGAGCTTGGCTACCGGACCGCGGACTACGATCCGTCGGGCACGCTGGAAAGCTGGAAGTACGGCGTGTCGTGGGCTCCCATTCCGAGCCTGCGCTTCCGCGCCATGCAACAGCGCGCCAACCGTGCGCCGAACGTGGGCGAACTGGCCGCGCCGCAGACCACCGGTCTCGACAACGCCACGCTTGACCCGTGCTCGATCGCGAACGCCGGCAACATCGACGCTACGCTTCGCTCTCTGTGCATCTCCACGGGCATGACCGACGCTCAGGTCGGCACGGTCGAGGACATCGTGTCGGGCCAGATCAACGGCTTCTTCGGCACCAACCTCACCGCGCTGCCGGAGCCGGAAACCGCCGACACCACCACGGTGGGCTTCGTGTGGACGCCGTCCAACCTCGGCGTTCTCAAGAACCCGACGCTGACGCTCGACTACTACGACATCAAGATCAACGACTACATCAACTCGCCGCCGGCCCAGGGCATTCTGGACGGCTGCTATGTGCTCGGCGATCCCACCCAGTGCGCCAAAGTTGTTCGTATCGGCGGCACGCTGACCCTGCCGGGCTCCGGTCTGCAGGAGTTCACGACCAACCTCGACTACCTCAAGGCTGAGGGCATCGAAGTCGGCGCGAGCTTCGGCGTCGACCTGCCGTACGGCGAACTCTCGGTGTCGTTCAACGGCAACCACTACCTGACCAACGAGTTCCGCGCGACGTCGACCTCGCCGGTGCAGGACTGCAACGGGTTCTACTCGGCGGCCTGCGGCGGCAACTTCGGTACGCCGCTGCCGGAAACCCGCTGGATCCAGCGCACGCTGTGGGACTTCACGGCGATGGGTCAGGACTTCCAGGTCGGCTATCTGTGGCGCCACCTCGGCGAGGTGAAGACCGACGTTCCGGCGGATGTCTACGATCCGTTCGAAACGGTCGACGCCTATGACTATATCGACCTGACGGGTTCGTGGCGCGTGAACGACGCTCTCAAGCTGAGCGCCGGCGTCACCAACCTGTTCGAGGAAGATCCGCCGGTGGTCGGCAACGAAGCCGCGGACACCGGCTCGAACAACGGCAACACCTTCCCGTCCACGTATGACGTGCTCGGCCGGGTGTTCTCGATCGGCGTGAACGTCCGCTTCTAGGACCCACACGTCCGATAGCCGGACAAAAAAAAGGACGGCGGGCTTCGGCCCGCCGTTTCTTTTTTGCGCTCGATGATGACTTGAGCGCGCTTGCGCCACAGCCGTTCGATGGCGCGTCAATCACGTGCCGGCGGATACGTCGGTTGGGCTCGCCTAAAGCGGCCCAGGTCTTGGGGGGGCTAGTTCTCGGAGATGGCGTAGAGCGCCGAGCCGCGCTCGTGCAGCCAGTTGCGCGCTTCTTCCCAA
>JAWKVD010000029.1:0-34833 GCA_041398225.1 Hyphomonadaceae bacterium
ACCTCGACTTCCGTCGCACCGCCAACCTTGATGACGGCGACGCCGCCCGCGAGTTTGGCCAGGCGCTCCTGGAGCTTCTCACGGTCGTAGTCCGAGGTGGTTTCCTCGATCTGCGCACGGATCTGGCTGATGCGGCCTTCGATGTCTTTCTTGCGGCCGCCGCCGTCGACGATCGTGGTGTTCTCTTTCGTGATCTGGACGCGCTTGGACTTGCCGAGCATGTCGACGGTCACGTTCTCGAGCTTGATGCCGAGATCTTCGGAGATCACCGTGCCGCCCGTCAGGATGGCGATGTCTTCCAGCATGGCCTTGCGGCGGTCGCCGAAGCCCGGAGCCTTGACCGCAGCCACTTTCAGGCCGCCGCGCAGCTTGTTGACCACGAGGGTGGCGAGGGCTTCGCCTTCGACGTCTTCAGCGATGATGAGCAGCGGGCGGCCTTGCTGGACGACCGACTCGAGCACCGGCAGAAGCGGCTGCAGCGAGGACAGTTTCTTCTCGTGGAGAAGGATGAGGCAGTCTTCGAGGACGGCTTCCATCTTGTCGGCGTTGGTCACGAAGTAGGCCGACAGGTAGCCGCGGTCGAACTGCATGCCCTCGACGACTTCGAGTTCGGTTTCGAGCGATTTGGCTTCCTCGACCGTGATCACGCCCTCGTTGCCGACGCGTTCCATGGCTTGGGCGATCATCTCGCCGATTTCGGTCTCGCCGTTCGCGGAGATGGAGCCGACCTGGGCGATCTCCTGGTTGGTGTTGACCTTCTTGGACTGCTTGCGGAGGTGCTCGACGACTTCGGCCACGGCTTTTTCGACGCCGCGCTTCAGGTCCATCGGGTTCATGCCCGCCGCGACGCGTTTCATGCCTTCGCGAACGATCGCCTGGGCGAGAACGGTGGCGGTGGTGGTGCCGTCGCCGGCCACGTCGTTGGCCTTGGACGCGACTTCACGCAGCATTTGCGCGCCCATGTTCTCGAACTTGTCGGCAAGCTCGATTTCCTTGGCGACGGTGACGCCGTCCTTGGTGGTGCGCGGAGCGCCGAACGATTTCTCGATCACGACGTTGCGGCCTTTCGGGCCGAGCGTGACCTTCACGGCGTTGGCGAGGGTGTCGACGCCGCGGAGCATGCGCTCGCGTGCGTCAGCAGAAAATTGAACGATCTTGGCTGCCATCTGGTGTCTCTTTCAGAACTGGAAATTGAGGTCTCGGGCGAGGAGCGGCTTACTTCTTGGCTTTGCCCTTGCCCTCGACGACGCCGAGGATGTCGCTCTCCTTCATGATCAGGAGTTCTTCGCCGTCGATGGTGACTTCAGTGCCCGACCATTTGCCGAACAGGACGCGGTCGCCGGCTTTGACGTCGAGAGCGACGTGTTTGCCGGAATCGTCGAGCGTGCCCGGGCCCACGGCGATCACTTCGCCTTCCTGGGGTTTTTCCTTGGCGGTGTCGGGGATGATGATGCCGCCCTTGGACTTCTCTTCTTCTTTGACGCGACGAACCACGACGCGGTCATGAAGCGGACGAAAGCTCATGATATGCCCTTTGCTATTGATAAATGTTCCGGGGATCCGGGTTTCGCACCCCCGCTTAGCACTCACATGGGGTGAGTGCTAACATGCGGCCGAGATATGCTGCGTCCTGTCCAAGGTCAAGGGCGTCGGAGTGGCAAGTCTGCGTGATTTTTCGGGGCTATTTGGGCGGACCGGGCGGGGGCGCGCGGTCCGGTCGCGCCGGTCAGGGATTCGCTCTGTTGGCGAACGATTCCGAGGGCCGGATCGCCTTCCAGGCGATAACCTTCGCGGCGATCTTGCCGTTCGGCAGGCGCCATTCGGCTTCGACATAGCCGGTCGTCCGGGAGCGGTTCTTCACCCAGGCTTCGATCTCGATGACCTCTCCGGCGACGGGGCGGAAGATTTTCACCTGCAGATCCTGTGTGGTGAAGCCTTCTCCCTCCTCAAGCGCCGTCACCATGCACATCGAGACGACATTGTCGGAGAGGGCGGCGATCCATCCGCCGAAGACCCGGCCATTGCCGATGTCGCGGGAGCCGTCATTGGGCCAGCGGAACAGGACCCGCCCGACCTCGGCCTCCTTGAGCCAGAGATCGGGGCGAATGCCCATATTCCGGTGAGCCGGGGGAAGGTCCCCCGACATGAACCGGCTGATCCACGCGTTGGTGTGCGCAGGAAGCGTATCGAAGCCTTCGAACGCCATCGGGCTAGACGGCGGTCACGCCGCCATCGACCACGATGTTCTGCCCGGTCGTCCAGGAGCCGGCCTTGGAGCCGAGGAAAACGGCGGCGCCGGCGATGTCGTTCGGTTCGCCGAGGCGGCGGAGCGGGGTTTCGTCCTCGCGCTGTTCGCGGGTGCTGTCGTCTTCCCACAGGGCTTTGGCGAAGTTGGTCTTCACGAGGCCCGGAGAGATGCAGTTGACCCGGATGTTGTGGGGGCCAAGCTCGGCGGCGAGGTTGCGCGCCAGCTGAACGTCGGCGGCCTTGGAGATGCAGTAGGCCCCGATCACCGTCGAGGCCCGCAGGCCGCCGATCGACGAGATGATGATGACCGCGCCGTCCTTGCGCTCGACCATCTGGGGCGCGACCATCTGGATCAGCCAGTTGTTGGAAATGATGTTGTTGGACAGGATTTTCGCGAACTGTTCGTCGGAGATGCCCGCCATCGGCCCGTAATAGGGGTTCGATGCGGCGTTGCAGACCACGACGTCGATCTTGCCGAAGGCCGCATTGGTCTCGTTGACCAAATTCTGCAGGTCTTCCTTCGAGGAGATGTTGGCCGGGCAGGCGATCGCCGTGCCGTCGCCATGCCGCGCGTTGATCTCAGCGGCGACCTGATCGCAGGGTTCGGGCTTGCGCGAGGAGATGACGACCTTGGCGCCGTGGGCGGCCATCTGTTCGGCGATCGCCTTGCCGATGCCCTTCGTCGAGCCGGTGATCAGCGCGACCTTGCCGGTCATGTCGAAAAGATTGGCGACCATGTGTTCCTCCTCCGGTGCGCGCCTGCGCGACGATCTCGTTTTCTGCGTTACGCAGCGTTCTAACGCCGTCTTGGAGGAATGGAAGCGGGCTCGCGCGTTCAGCGTTCCCGGGAGGGTTCGCCCGGCGTGTAGGGATTGGCCTTCGCCCATCGGTAGCGCGCGTAAACCACCCACGCCAGAACGACCCAGCAGCCGACCGCGAGGGCGACGCCCGCCGGTATCGCCCATTGGGGCGCTCCGGGGCTGAACCGTCCCCAAAGCAGGAGCAGGATCGCCAGAACGCACCCCAGAAGCGCGGTGAGCCGCTTGTTCCGGTGCATTCGGCGCACTCTGGTGATCCAGGCGATGCCTTGCTCGACGTCCTCGTTCCGCATGCCTTCCGGTCGCTTACTTCGCCGGATCGGTCAACGCCGAGTAGACGAGGCGGGGCGAAATCACGCGGGTGGCCGGCGTGCCCTTGTCAGGCCGCGATCCGTCGAGATTCTGGATCATGCCGACGAAAACGACGTCGTTGGTCGGGTCGATCCAGAACCAGGTGCCGAACGCGCCGCCCCAATAGAAGGTGTTCAAGCCTTGCGGCGTGTCCGCGGCGGCGGGGTCCATGACGATCGCGAAGTCGAGCCCGAAGCCGATCCCCTCCATGTCCGGACCGTAGAGATCGACCTTCACGCCGGGCGCGAGCACGTTGGTGCGCATCACCTCCACCGTTTCCGGCTTGAGGACCGTCGCACCGTCGAGCGAGCCGCCGTTCAGCACGGCCTGCGCGAAACGCCAGTAGTCCTTCGCGGTCGAGTACAGCCCGCCGGAGCCGGACAGGAAGGAGGGCGGCGAGGTGCGCGTCGGGCTTTCGGGCAGGGCGACGATCTCGCCATTCTCATTATAGGTGTGGATGGCGACCACGAGCTGGGCCTTGTCCTCCGGGACCCAGAACCCCGTGTCGGTCATTCCGAGCGGCGCGAAAATGTGGTCCTGAAGATATGCGTCCAGGGTTTGTCCCGAGAGCTTCTCGACGATGTAGCCCTGAATATTGACGCTCGGACCGTAATCCCACGCCGTGCCGGGCTGGGTCTCAAGCGGCAACTGCGCCAGCTTGTCGATCATGCCCTGAAGGTCGGTGTCCTGCAGGCCGTCATTGGCGTAAACGGCGCTGACCCCGAAGCCGGCCGTGTGGCTCATCAGCTGGGCCATGGTCATCGGGCTCGCCTGGGGCTCGGTTCCGCCGTCAGCCGTCTTGACCTGCAGGTCGGCGAATTCGGGAATGTATTTCGAGACCGGATCGTCGAGCTTCCATTTGCCTTGCTCCCAGAGCTGCATCATCGCGACCCCGGCGATCGGCTTGGTCATGGAGGCGATGCGGAAGATGCTGTCGGGTTGCAGGGCCTCGCCGGTCGTCGCGTTGGCCGCCCCGTAGG
The DNA here is from genome assembly GCA_041398225.1 of Hyphomonadaceae bacterium. Taxonomy (GTDB): domain Bacteria; phylum Pseudomonadota; class Alphaproteobacteria; order Caulobacterales; family Hyphomonadaceae; genus JAWKVD01. The sequence goes on from JAWKVD010000029.1 coordinate 4,397, forward strand.
TATCGAAATAGGCGACCTCGCCGTGGCGCGAGAGCAGGGTGGTCACGCCCGCCAGTTTCTTCTGATCGACCAGTCCGCGGAACTCGGTGCGAATGGCTTCAACGCCGTCGTCGCTGAAGCCGAGCGATGTCGCCGGAGCGGTCGGCAGCCCCAGCGCTTCGGCTGTCTGCGCGTGGCTCTCGCCGGCTGGCTGCGCCGGCGTCTCTCCCGGCGAGCACGCAGCGACCGCCAGGACGGCCGCCGTTGCGGCCAACCATACGCGGAATCCCGTTGCCTGCTTGTTGCGCGCCATGTTTCCTCTCCCTCGTCGTGGCGTTTCGCCGCCATCATTGACTGGCGACACCATCCACGCGGGGGAAAGCGCGGTCAACTCACGCGTCGGTGTCGAGTTCCCACTCGCTGACCAGAGCGGCGACAAGACGCTCGCCGCGCTCGCGGACGTTCTGGGGCGTCCATTCGGTCAGGCCGCGAAGATCTTCGGTCAGGGCGAACGTCGGCTTCCCGTTCCGGAAGAAGATTTCAAGCTTCTCCTTGAACGATTTTCGATCCGCCTCCTGGTTCTCGTCGCGCGTCAGCAGCGTGAAGTTCCCGAGCGTTTCGATCAGATCGTCCTGATCCTGCGGGTTGGCCCACGCATCATTCCATTCGGCGTCTCGTTTGGGCGTCTTCGGCAGAATGTGTTCGACGGTTGCGTCGACGGTGGGCGGCAGCACGGCGCCGTTCTCGACGCAGGCGTTGATGCGCATCAGCAGGGCGCGGCGCTGCGGATAGTTCGGGAACTTGCCGCGCAGCCGACGCACGAGCGTGGCTTTTTCCTCGCCGGTCAGGTTCAGCGGCGAGCCGGGTTCGAACAGCGTGCCCTTGTCCATCGCATCCATCACGCGGCGATACCTGCGGTGGCGGTATTCGCGCGGCGTGTTGGTGTATTGCAGCATGTATGCGAGGCGTTCGAGCGCGCGAAAGAAGCGGACGGCCTCCTCGGGATCGTGAGCGCCGTCGGTCAGGTATTTCAGCGTCGGCGCGCGCCATTGTTCGTGGTGGATGCTCTGCAGAAACGTCAGAAAGCGCGTGACGCCCGGGTCGATCTTCATCGCGCTGAAATTGCCCAGAACCGCCGCGTGGTAGGCGTCGACGAAGCGCGGAAGAACGTCCTGGATAAAGGTCGCGATCGTCATCTTCTGGGTCAACGAGCCGATGAGAGCGTCGATGTATTCGCCGCGCATCTGTCGGTCGTAGATCGCGCGGATCTGCTTGAGCATGTCCTCGAACGCATCGGAGCCGAGCTTCGCGGCGTAGACGTTCCAGCGCTTGGAGTAGCGCAGCGCATCGCGCGGATGGGGGAAGCCGGCCTTTTCGATCAGCGCGGACTTCAGAACGTCATGGTCCGAAAGCGGCATGCCGCGTTGGTTGAGGACGATGAAGACCTTGTAGGCGATGTTGTGTTCGGTGACCCGGACCTTCACGATCGACACTTCATCCAGAAGCCATTGGGTGAAAGCGGTCCGGGACTCGTCCGACAGTTCCTGAAGGCGGCTTTGCACTTCGCGGACGGCGGCGGCGATGCGGATCTGGGATTCGGACTCGGATTCGCTCGCGGCCTGCTCCATTGCGTCGAGGTCGAGCGTCGCGCCGCGCGACTGGATGTGTTGGCGGAAGAACTGGGTGTCGAGGTGGTTGAGGGTCACGCGCCAGCGCTGTTTTTCACCGAACACGAATGTCTCGTGCCCGATCGTCCGGTGCAGCAGGGCGGATTCGTCGGCGGTGCTGGCGAGATCGCGCAGCACGGCGAGGATGATGGTGAGGGTGGTGATCCGCTGCTGACCGTCCACGACGTCCGCCGGACCGCGCGAACGCGGTTGAATCAGAACCATGGCGCCGAGAAAATACTCGGTGGATGTTTCGAAGGCTTCGAGCAGGTCCTTCATCATCGCGATGACCTCGCGATCGGTCCACGCGAAGCCGCGCTGATAGGGCGGCACACGGAGATCGGAGTTGGCGCTGAAGACGTCCCTGATCCTCAGGGTTTCAGAATGAATGGACATGGCGCTCGACCCCCGTACTTCACTTCGGGTAACTAGTCACAGAACATGCAACGTTCAAACGTTGGTTTCGAACATTCGTCAGGATGCTGAATGAAACTCGCCCGGCTCAGATATGATGGTTCAGTCCGCTACGGCATTGTGGACGGCGACGACGTCGCGCTCGCGGACATCGCCGCGCCGCCGGATTCGCTCGGAGTGCTGGGGTTGCTCAGCCTGGACAGCGCAGCGCTGTCGAACGGGCTCAGGGCGTGGCCAAGGGTCGCGCTGGCTGACGTGGAGTTGCTCGCGCCTGTGGGGCGACCGGGAAAAATCCTTGCGATTGCACTCAATTACCGCGAGCACGCCAGCGAAACCGGGCAGGACGTTCCCAAGGTCCAGAAATGGTTCAACAAACAGACGACGGCGGTGAACGCCCCCTTCGCCCCGGTCGACATGCCTGCGGTCTCCACCGCGCTTGATTACGAGGCGGAGGTGGTGGTGGTGATCGGTAAGCCGGGACGACATGTTCCGCGAGAACGCGCCATGGAGATTGTCGCCGGGTTTGCTTGCGGGTGCGACTATTCGGTTCGCGACTGGCAACGCGCGTCGCCGACGATGATCATGGGCAAGGGGTTCGATACGCACGCGCCGTTCGGTCCGTGGCTGACCACGCCGGACGAGGTCGGCGCGATCGAGGACCTCGGGGTTCGTTGCCTGGTGAACGGCGAGCAGCGGCAGTCGGGCAGCGCGGGCGACATGATCTTCGACATCGGCGCGCAGATCGAGCATCTCACCAAGGCGTTCACGCTGGAGCCGGGAGACCTTCTGTTCACGGGCACGCCGCCGGGCGTGGGCGTCGCGCGCACGCCGCCGGCGTTTCTGAAGGTCGGCGACCGGGTGCGGGTGGAGGTCGATCGCCTTGGCGCGATCGAGGCCGAGATCACGCCCGAAGACGCGACGACGCGAATCGGCTGAGGAACACACATCGGGCCGGACGTTCCGGCTTGTTGCGACATCCGGGCCGGTCATGAAGCTGGGCGTCTGGTCATCCATAGCGGGTTTCGGGCTGGGCGCCGCCGCCATCGGCGGGGCGTGGCTGTGGAGTGCGGGGAGGTCCGGCGAGAGTCTGCCGGCGGTCGAACGCGCCATCGCGGCGCGCTATGAAGCCGCCGCGCCGGTCGAACCGGGGGCGGATGTCTTTCGCGCCACGGTTTGCGCCGAGGCCCCGTGCCTGCTGGTCGAGGTCAGCGGGCTGAGTTTTCTGTTCGGCGCGGGGAAGGATGCTGCTGCGGGTCTGCGCGCGATGGGCCGGCTGCGGCCCGACCTCGACGCGGTGTTCCTGTCGGACATAAACCCCGCCTCGTTCGAGGGGCTGGCCGCGATCCGCCGAGCGACATGGCTGGAAGGGCGGCATGGCCCGTTGCCGGTCTATGGTCCTCCTGGCGTCTCGCGGGTGGTCGACGGCGTCAACCTGATGATGGCGGGGGCTGACCGGGTGACGGCGGTCGAACTGTCGTCGACATCCTTGTCGATGGACGGAGCGTTGCTTCAGGCGCCGCGACCGGCGCAGGCGCCGAGAAACGGACGGCTCACCTTGTTCGACTCCGGCGTCGTGAGCGTGCAGGTGATCGCGGTTCATGGCGCGGCGGGCGACGTCGAATGGCTCTATCGGGTCGAGGCGGACGGCAGGGTTCTTCTGATCGCCGGTTGCGGCGCGGCGGCGGACGACCTGTCGCGCGCGGCGGAGGGCGCCTTGGCAGCCGCGGCGATCGTCCCCGGCGTTTCGCCGACGCTTCTTAAGGTTCACCGCGACGCCGCCGCGCGGACCAGTCGGGTTTACCAAGCTGCGGCCTTGGACGTTGTTTCCGCGGCTTGTCCGTCGTTCGAGGCGCAGGCGAACGCGCTTGGAGATGCGCGGATATCGGCGGCGCTTGTCCATCCGGCGTTTCCGCTTTCGAGCGTCGCCGAGGCGCGGGCCGGCTGGAAGCAGGACAGGGCGAGAAACGCGATCCTGCCGGTTGATCTGGGAGAGGTCGGCGCGGGGATAGAGTTCACGGCAGCCGGGGCGTCGCTTTTCGAAGCCGGCCAGCCGGCGCGCGAAGCGGATAGCATCCGGAATTCAGCCAAAAATTAAGGCGGGGCTCCGGCCGTTTGCCGAAACCCCGCCTTACCCCCTTCGCCCCCGCGAAGGCGCCCGCACGACCCAGTGCGATGCGCCCCGAAAACGAGGTCAGCTAAAAGCGCCGAACGGCCCAAGTCCACGAAAAACCACCCCGCCCAAGTCCATTCCGACTAAATTGTGGCGCGAAGAACACAATTGGTGCAGCGTATGTTCCAGATGGGCTTCAACTGCGTCGCCCTGCAGGATGCGGGGCGAGTGCAAAATGGTGAATCTTCGCCGTATGCGTGCGCAATGCGTAGGTACAGGCGCGTTCACCAATTCGCTGTTCAGGGGGCCTCGTATTGCGCGCGCGCAGCGTGCTAGAATGGATTCTTGCCAACGCTGGCGGACCATAACAAAAACAGAGCGTTGGGTCAGTCGTACTTGAGGGGCTCTAGCCTTACTTCATGCCTGTCGTCGCACACATAATGCTGGCGCTCGTCTACCTCACCGGGGCTGTCCTCGGTGCGGTGATGCTGAACCGCAATCTGGGGATGGACCAGGTGACCTCCGCCTTGATCGGCGGCGTCGGCGCCCTGACCCTGCTTCAGCTGCACAGTCTGCTGGCTCGCCTTGGCGGGTCGAAGGACACGGGCGCAAAGCTGCACGAACTGAAGTCCGAGGTCCGCAAGCTGACCTCGCGCGTGGTGCAGGCCGAAGAGCACGCCGAAGCGTTGAAGGAGTCCTTCGAGAAGGAAGTCGCCGCCCGGCGTGAAACCATCGTCAACGAGATGCGCGGTCTCGAGGACATGATCACGCGGCTCGGCAAGAGTTTCGAGAACCGTCTGCAGGTCGTGCGTTCGCAGAACACCGATCATACGCTGGACTCGAACGGCGCGCTGGACGCGGTGAAAGACGCGCTGCGGGAAAACCGCGTCGATCTCCATCTGCAGCCGGTCGTGAATCTGCCGCAGCGCAGGGTCTGCTTCTACGAGGGTTTCACGCGCCTGCGTCGGGCCGACGGCAAGCTGATCATGCCGAGCGAGTTTCTGGTCGCCGCCGAGCGGGCGAACCTGCTGGGCGTGATCGACAACATGCTGCTGTTCCGGTGCGTTCAGATCGTGCGCCGGCTGTCCGAACGCGATCGCCATATCGGCGTGTTCTGCAACGTCGCGCTGTCCTCGCTCGAGGACGAGAACTTCTTTCCGTCCTTCTACGAGTTCATGCGCGAGAACAGGGATCTCGCGGGCTCGATGATCTTCGAGTTCGGCGTGAAGGCGTTCAAGGCGCGGTCCGAGCTTGCGGCGCGCAATATGGGTCGGCTGCGCGATCTCGGGTTCAAGTTCTCGCTGGACAAGGGCGACGGGCTCGTTCTGAACCTGCCTGAACTCCAGGACGCGGGCGTGCGCTACGTGAAAATCAACGGCGATCGTCTGCTTGATGAACTCACGCCCGGCGGCGAGCGTCCGGTCTCCTCGATCACGCGCGACATCGCGCCGGAGGATGTGCCGGCGGTGTTCAACCGCTACGGCGTCGACCTGATCGCCGAGAAGGTCGAAAGCGAGAAGTCGGTGATCGAACTGCTCGAGTTCGATATTCCGTTCGGCCAGGGCCACGTCTTCGGCGCGCCGCGCCCGATCAAGGGATCGCTGCGCGAGGAAACCGCACCGCCGGCTGACTTCATTATGCGGGTCGGCGCCAGCGCGATGTAGCGCCGCGGATTGTCCAGCATGACCTCATCACCGCAGCTTTTGTCGCCCGGCCTGTCCATTGTCGCGAGCGCCTATGACGGCATCCTTTCGGATGTCTGGGGCGTGATCCACAATGGCCGTGAGGCGTTCGGGCCGGCCTGCGAGGCGCTGCAGCGGTTTCGGCGCGAGCGTGGACCGGTAATCCTGATCACCAACGCGCCGGTGGCGAAGGCGCGCGTGACGGCGGTGTTCGACCGCGTCGGCGTTCCACATGACTGCTATGACGACGTGATCTCTTCGGGCGATGCGACGCGCGACGTTTTGAGAAAAAGCGCGCCGGGGCCGGTTTATCCGATCGGCCTGCCGAACGACACGTCGCTCTACGACGGTCTGGATCTGGAGCTGACCTCCGATCCATCGCGTGCGCGGCTGATCTGCTGCACCAGCCTCCGCAACTATCCCGACGGACATCCCGATGAATACGCGGACGAGCTTCGCGGTCTTCGCCAGCACGGCATTCCGATGGTCTGCGCGAATCCCGACGTCGTTTTCCGGCACGGCGACAAGCTGATCTGGTCCGCCGGGTCGCTGGCGAAAGCCTATGAGGAGATGGGCGGCACGGTTATCGCGCCCGGCAAGCCCGGCTCGCCGATCTATGATCTTTCGCTGCGGAGGCTGAACGAGGCGGCTGGCCGGAACGTCGACCGGACGCGCATCCTTGCGGTCGGCGACGGTCCGTCGACGGACATACGCGGCGCGAACGATCACGCGCTCGATGCGCTGTTCATCGGCGACGGCATACATGGCGGAGAATTCGGCGCGGGCGTCGACTTCCTAGCCGAGGCGTCGTCGCTGCTTGTGCGCGAAGGCGTGGTCAGCCGCTATGTGATGCCGTCGCTGAACTGGTAGGCTTGGCGGTCGAAACGACCGTTCATCGCCCGGGCTCAAGAAATGGCGGCCTCAGGGGCCCCGACTCAGGGGAAGAGGGCGTCGATGTCTTCCTGAGAGGCCTGCGCTTCGCCGTCGAACATGCTGTCGATCGCCGACTGGTCGACTTCCGGGCCGTCCACCGCAGGACCATTGAGCAGAAGTTCGCGCCGGCGCTTCTCGTCGTCGCTTTCCTGAACTTCAGCATCGCGGACGCCGAGCGCATCGGCGAAGTTGGCGACGCGTTCCTCGATGTGACGCAGGGTCGAAATCACCTTGTTCACGCGCTGGCCGGTCAGGTCCTGGAAGGAGCATGATTCGATGATGCGCATCATCGCCTCGTCGACCTGCTGCTTGTAGGCGGGCAGGTCCTGCGCCTCGTGGGCCATCAGGGTTTCGGCTTCGGTCATGATGGCGTTGGTCGCGCGTTCGGTGTCGCGGACGACCGCATCCAGCTCGATCGAGGCGCCGGGAATGCGCTGCTGGCGAATGTCGTTGGGCTGAAGCTCGGCGATCTCGTCGCGGGCCTTGCGGATGAATTCCCCAATATACTGGAACTCATGCACGATTGAGCGGTCCAGCGACCCAAAGAAGGCGTGCATGGCTTCCGCCATTTCGTGCGAGAGGTCGAGGACCTCCACGAGCGGTCGTTCTTTCACGCTCGTCTGCTTGAGCGTTTCGATCGCGTTTCGGACCTTAATGGCCGCTTCCGATGCTGACATACGTCCCTCCGTCGATTCAGGCTATGGCGCTTCTTGGGAGCGCCTGGGGCGGATCAGAAGTCGCCCAGAACCGCGGTTAGTTTGGTCTTCAGGGTGGCGGCGTTGAACGGTTTCACGATGTAGTTGTTCACGCCGGCTTTCTTGGCCGCGATGACGTTTTCGGTCTTCGATTCGGCGGTGACCATGATGAATGGGGTGGCCTTGAGTCCGTCATCATTGCGAACCTCTCGCAGAAGTTCGTATCCGGTCATCGGCTCCATATTCCAGTCGGAAATGACCAGTCCGTACTTGGCGTTGCGCATTTTATCGAGCGCGGCCTTGCCGTCGCTGGCTTCATCGATATTGCTGAAACCAAGTTGATTCAGCAGGTTACGAATGATCCGGATCATGGTCTTGTAGTCGTCAACCACAAGCACGGGCATGGAAAGATCAACGGCCATAGTCAGGGCTCCGGAAGGCGTTACGCCAGTTGGATAGTTGAGGCACGCTAGCCCAACAGGCCAAATATTTGATGAACGGGAAGGGTAATTTCCTTTATGGGGGTTGCCGTTATGGGGATTGCCGTGGCGTAGGCGTCGGCAGGGCCGGCGATTTGAAGAGGCGAATATGAAACAGGGTAAGACGTTCGAGGAGCTGGCGATCGGGATGACCGTCTCCATCGAGCACTCGGTGTCCGAGCAGGATGTGAAGGATTTCGCGCGTGTTTCGGGCGACCACAATCCGCTGCACCTCGACGAAGAGTACGCCAAGACCACGATCTTCGGCGGCCGGATCGCGCACGGCGCGCTCGCGGCGTCTTATATCTCGGCCATTCTCGGCAACGATCTGCCGGGCCCCGGAACGATCTTCACCGACCTTGAGCTCAGCTTCCGCCGTCCGGTTCGAATCGGCGACACGGTCATCGCGACCGCGGAGGTCATCGAGATGATTCCCCGCGGCAACCGCGTTACGCTCGATGTGAAATGCGAGGTCGGCGGCAAGGTCGTCGTGAAGGGCAAGGCGCGGGTCATGGTGCCCAGCGGCAAGACTGACTGAACGCAATGCGCTTTGTTCACCTGCCTGGCGAAGAAGCCGGAGGCGCCCAGCAGCGGGGCGTCGCCGTCGCGCTGGGCAATTTCGACGGATTGCACGCCGGGCATCGCGCCGTTCTGAGCGCGGCGCGCAAGGAGGCCGAGGCCCGGTCGCTTGGCTTCGCCGTGGCGACGTTCGAGCCCGCCCCGCGTCGGTATTTCCAGCCCGACGCGCCGCCGTTCCGCATTCTGACCGCGCATCGCCGCGCGCAGGTGCTGGAGCAGCTCGGCGTCAACACCTGTTTCATCCTGCAGTTCGACGCCGGCATCGCCACAATGTCGGATGAGGCGTTTGTGGAGACCTGTCTGCATCAGGGCATGGGCGCGAAAGTGGTTTGCGTCGGCGACAATTTCCGGTTCGGACGCGGGCGGATGGGCGACATCGACAGCCTGCGCCGGCTAGGCGGCGAACGCGGCATGGATCTCGTCGTGCAGGAGACGGTCGTTTCGGGCGGCGAGCGCGTTTCCTCGACCCGGGTGCGAACGGCGATCGAGGCGGGCGACATGGCGACCGTGCGCGAAGCGTTGACCGACGTGTGGGTGGTCGACGCCGTCGTCGAGCACGGCAACAAGCGCGGGCGCACGTTTGGGTTCCCGACAGCCAACCTGCGTCTCGGCGAGATCATCCATCCTGCTTTCGGGGTCTACGCCCTCTGGGCGCGGATCGAGGGCGAAAGCGACTGGCGGCCCGCCGTGGCCAATTTCGGCCGGACGCCGACCACCGGACTGCGCGATCCGCTGCTGGAGGTTATGATCTTCGATTTCGACCGCGACATCTATGGCGCCCGGCTCCAGGCTGGCTTGGTCCAGTTCCTTCGTCCGGAGCTGCATTTCGACAGCATCGAGGCAATGATCGCCCAGATGGGGAGGGATGTGGAGCAGGCGAAGGCGGTTCTGGCGAGCGCCGCCAAACCCGGAGCCTGACGGGGCGAAACGCGCGCTTGGCAGCGCCCCCTCATGCCTGTTATGTGCGCCGCATGACCTTCTACGGCCGGATACTCATTCGAATTACTCCGCCGGTGCGCGCAGGATAGGTGCGTGCGCCGGAGCGGCTTGTCCGCCAGTAGTTCCAACCCAGCGATCAATTCCGGCGACACGACGATGAGCAAAGAGCCCACAGGCAAAACGAACCCCTACAAGGACACGCTGTTCCTGCCGCGTACGGACTTTCCGATGCGCGCGGGACTGCCCCAGCAAGAACCGGCCCGTCTGGCGAAGTGGGAGGCGGACGACCTCTACGGCCAGCTTCGCAAGGATGCGAAGGGGCGGCCGCAATTCATGCTGCACGACGGTCCGCCGTATGCGAACGGCAACATCCACATCGGCACGGCGATGAACAAGATCCTGAAGGACATCGTGGTGCGGTCGCGCCAGATGACCGGATACGACGCCGACTATGTTCCGGGTTGGGATTGCCACGGACTTCCGATCGAATGGAAGGTCGAGGAGGCGTACCGCGCCAAGGGGCGGCAGAAACGCGAAGTCCCTCCGGGTGAGTTTCGCAAGGCGTGCCGCGACTACGCGACCACCTGGATCGACGTGCAGCGCGAAGAGTTCAAGCGTCTCGGCGTCGTCGGCGACTGGGCCGACCCGTATCTGACGATGGCGTATTCCTCCGAGGCCGCCACGGTTCGCGAGTTCCTGAAGGTCGCGGGCTCGGGGCAGCTCGTGCGCGGCGCCAAGCCGGTGATGTGGTCGCCGGTCGAGCAGACGGCGCTGGCCGAAGCGGAAATCGAATACGAGGACCGCAAGGCGACGACGATCTGGGTGAAATTCCCGGTTGTCGAAGTCAGGCGTATGATTGAGCCTGGCGGCAATTGGGATTTGGTTTCTCACGCCAGCCCGACCACGACGTCTGAAGGTGAATTGGCGCTAGATTTGAGGGTTCCGAAAACCCACGTCGTCATCTGGACCACGACGCCGTGGACGATTCCCGCCAACCGCGCCGTCTCGTACAGCCCGTCCATCGACTATGGTCTGTACGAGTGTACCGCGCTTGAAGAGAACCTACCGTTCGAACCGTGGATCAAGCCGGGCGACCGGATCATCGTTGCGGACAAGCTCGCCGAAAGCGTGATGAAGGCGGCGAAGGCGGCGAGCTGGTCGCGTGTCGCCGGCGTCTCGGCGGCCCAACTGAAAGCCATGACGCTGGCTCACCCGCTGCGCGATGCGGGGTTGGGCGGCTACGATTTCGATGTGCCCATGCTGGCCGGCGATCACGTCACCGACGACGCCGGCACGGGGTTCGTGCACACCGCGCCGGGGCATGGCGAGGACGACTACAACGTCTGGATCGCTTCGGGTCGCAAGAACACCGACATCCCCGACACCGTTGACGCTTTCGGCCGCTACACGAAGGAATGCCCCGGTTTCGAAGGACTCGAAATCATCACGCTTGAAGGCAAGAAGCGCGGTCAGGAAGGCCCGGCCAACAAGGCGGTCATCGAGAAGCTGGTCGAGGCGAACGCGCTTCTGGCGCGCGGGCTCACCACGCTGCGCGACGCCCACTCGTGGCGGTCCAAGGCCCCCGTGATCCGCCGCGCGACGCCGCAATGGTTCATCGCCATGGACCGCAAGCTTGATGACGGGCGAACGCTGCGCGAGCGCAGCCTTGCGGCGATCGCCGCGACGCAATTCGTGCCGGAACGCGGTCGCCAGCGCCTGCAGGCCATGGTGGCGGAGCGACCGGACTGGCTCATCTCGCGTCAGCGGGCGTGGGGCGTTCCGATCACCCTGTTCGTCGAAAAGGCGACCGGCGAAATCCTGGTCGACCAGGCGGTCAACGAACGCATCGTCGCCGCGGTGAGCGAAGGCGGCGCCGATGCTTGGTTCGCGGCCGACGCCCAGGCTTTCCTCGGGAACGCCTACGACGCGGACAAGTACGAGAAGGTCAACGACATTCTCGATGTCTGGTTCGACTCCGGAACCACGCACGCCTTCGCGCTGGAGGATCGCGGCCTCAAATGGCCGGCGGACGTTTATCTCGAAGGGTCGGACCAACACCGCGGCTGGTTCCAGTCGTCTCTGCTGGAGAGCTGCGCCACGCGCGGCCGCGCGCCCTATGACGCCGTGGTCACGCACGGGTTCATCGTCGCGCAGGACGGCCGGAAGATGTCGAAATCGCTCGGCAACACGATCTCGCCGCAAGATGTCTGCGCCCAGTCCGGCGCCGATATTCTGAGGGGGTGGATCGCGGCGTCCGACTTCGCGGACGATCCGGCCTTCGGTCCCGACATTCTCGCGGCCAGCTCGGAGTCCTACCGCAAGGTTCGCAACACGCTGCGCTATCTGCTGGGCGGTCTCGACGGTTTCACCGACGCCGAAAAGGTCGCCGACGCGGACCTGCCGGAGTTGGAGCGCTGGGTGCGCCACCGTCTCGCGGAAATGGATGCGGTCGTTCGCAAAGGTTATGAGAGCTACGATCTCAAATACGCCTTCCACGCGCTGGTGAATTTCTGCGTCGTCGACCTGTCGGCGGTCTATTTCGATATCCGCAAGGACAGCCTCTATTGCGACGCGCCTTCCACGTTGCGGCGCAGGGCGTGCCGGACGGTCATGGCCGAAGTGTTCGAACGGCTCGTGATCTGGTTCGCGCCGGTGTTCGTCTTCACCTGCGAAGAGGCGTGGGAGGCCTACGGCCAGTCCTCGTCTGTGCACCTGTCCCAGTTCCCGCCGACGCCGGACGCCTGGCTCGACGCCGATCTGTCGGCCCGCTGGGATCGCATCTTCGAAGTTCGGCGGGCGGTTACGGGCGCGCTGGAAATCGAGCGGCGCGAGAAGCGCATCGGATCTTCGCTTGAGGCGCATGTCGACGTGGTGATCGCGGACCCCGCCAATCTCGCGGCGTTCGACGGGCTCGACGCGGCGGACATCTTCATCACCTCCGGCGCCACGCTCAGCCAGGGCTCGGTAGAGGGCGGCGGCGTCGCCCAGGTCCGTTCGCGCAAGGCCGACGGCGTGAAGTGCGCGCGGTCGTGGAAGTATTTCGATCCGACGACTGCGGATCCGGACTTTCCGGATATCACGCCACGTGATGCAGTCGCTGTCCGCGAGTACCGACAGGGAAGTCAGGGATGAATTCGCCCACCACCGATGAGCCGGCGGCGCAGCCGTCGCGGCGATACTGGATATTGGGCGGCGCGATCATCGTGATCGCGCTCGTTCTGGATCAGCTCACCAAGTACTGGATTCTCTCCGACCCGGCGTTCCGTGCGGTTCCCTGCCTGCGGGGGGAGGCGCCTTGCGGAGCGGTGCGGGTGACGGACTTCTTCAGCCTGACCATGCGGTGGAACCAGGGCGTCAGCTATGGCCTGCTGCAGGCCGAGGGGCTGGCCCGCTGGGCGCTGGTGATCCTGCAACTCGGCATCGCGGTCGGTTTCACGGTCTGGCTGTTCCGGGCGCAGCGCCTGTTGACGGCGATTTCGCTGTCGCTGGTGATCGGCGGGGCGGTGGGAAACAACCTGTTTGACCGGGTCCGGTTCGGCGCCGTCGTCGATTTTCTCGACTTCTCGTCGCTGCTTCCGTGGTTTCCCTACATTTTCAACGTCGCGGATACTGCGATTTCTGTCGGCGCGGCGCTTTTGTTGCTGGATCAGGTGCTGGCGGGCCGGAAATCTAGCGGCTAGGGTGCAGCCGATTTTCCAACTCCCGTATGTGAGGAGCGTACCTCGGTGAAACTCAGAACCACCCTTCCGCTGATCGCGGTGAGCGTCGCAGCCCTCAGCGCCTGCGCTTCAGGGCCCCGGACGCCGGATGAGTTCCGTGTCGTTCGCAAGGCGCCGCTCACGGTTCCGCCGGACTTCAACCTGCGTCCGCCGTCGCCGGGCGAAAGCCGGCCGCAGGAACTCGCGCCAGACGCGCAGGCCCGCGTGGCCCTGTTCGGCGCGGATCTCGGCCAGGGAGCCACCGAGGGCGAGAAACTGCTCGTGACGCGCGCGGGCGGCGACGCCGTCGACCGCTCGATCCGGGCGTCCGTGGACTTTGATTCCACCCAGCTTCTGCACAAGAACCGCAGCTTCGCCGACAAGATCCTGTCTTTCGGCTCCACCCCCAAGGACCCGGTGATCGATCCCGAGGCGGAAGCCGCGCGGCTGGAAGAAGACAAGACCATCGCCGCCGAGGTTACCGGCGGGGGCGATGTCATGATCAAGCGCAAGTCGTCGAAAAAGCTTCCCGGGCTCTAGGGCCGGATCGCATCGGCTTTCGGGATGTTTCATCCCCCGCTTTGACAGGCCGCAGGCGTGTCAGCTCAGCCAGGCGGCGATATGCTGCGCCATGCCCGATTCGTCGCATAGCGTGCCTTCGGAGGACAGCGTGACCGCCGGTTCGTCTGCGGGCGTCAGGATTCGCCGCCTTCCGGCCGATGCGGTCAACAAGATCGCTGCCGGCGAGGTGGTTGAGCGCCCGGCGGCGGCGGTCAAGGAACTTGTCGAAAATGCTCTGGACGCCGGGGCGACTTCCATCCGTGTCCGCATCGAACGCGGGGGGCTGCAGGCCCTGATCGTCGAGGATGACGGGTCGGGCATGTCGGCCGCCGAACTCAGCGTCGCGGTGGAGCGGCACGCAACCTCCAAACTGGCGCCGGACGATGCGGGTCAGGTTGATCTGCTCGATATCCGCACGATGGGATTTCGCGGCGAAGCGCTTCCGTCCATCGGCTCCGTGTCGCGCATGAAGATCGAAACCCGAAGCCGCGATGCGTCGTCGGGCTCGTCGATTTCGGTCGAGGGCGGAGAGGTGAGCGAGGTCGGGCCGTGCGCCTGGACGGGCCGCTCGGATCACGGTTGCCGGGTCGAGGTCCGAGACCTGTTCTTCGCCACGCCGGCGCGCCTCAAGTTTCTCAAGTCCGAACGGTCCGAAGCGCAGGCGGTCGGCGATGTCGTGAAGCGGCTGGCGCTTGCGCGTCCGGACGTCGCCTTCGTTTTGGAGAGCGAGGAGCGTGTCACGCTCAAACTGCCCGCCGAGATGGGCGATCCGGTCCAGATGCGTCTGGCGCGGCTCGGCGCCGTTCTCGGCAAGGAGTTTCGCGAGAACGCGCTTGAGATCGACGCCGAGCGCGACGGCGTGCAGGTCTACGGGTTCGCGGGCCTGCCGACGTTCAATCGCGGCAGCGCGCAGCATCAATACCTGTTCGTCAACGGCCGGCCGGTGAAGGACCGGATGCTCACGGGCGTCATTCGCGCGGCCTATCAGGACTTCCTCGCGCGGGATCGCCACCCGATGGCGGCGCTGTTCGTCGAACTCGATCCGCATCATGTCGACGTCAACGTGCACCCGGCGAAGACCGAAGTGCGTTTCCGCGACAGCGCCGGCGTGCGCGGCCTGCTGATCGGCGCCTTGCGCCACGCGCTCGCCGCCGCCGGTCACCGCGCGAGCACCACGGTTGCAGGCGCCGCGCTGGGCTCCATGCGGCCGGAAACCTCCGGCGTTTCTCACGGACTGCCATGGGCGCGAACCGCCGCGCCGTCCTATGCCGGATATTCCGCGCGCAGTTTCGAGGAGCCCGCTCCGGGCGCGTTCGAGCCTTCGCCGCTGGCGCCGGACACCCTTCGCGAGGCTGTCGACGCCTTGTCCGCGCCCTCAACCGCCGAAGGTCTGGCGAGCGAGGCGTATGAGGGCGGGCCGCCGCCCTTGGGGCTCGCACGCGCGCAATTGCACGAGACCTATATCGTCTCGCAGACGCGCGACGGCATGGTGATCGTCGACCAGCACGCCGCGCACGAGCGTCTGGTCTATGAGCGCATGAAAGCCGCGATGGCGGCCAACGGCGTTCAGCGCCAGTCGCTTCTGATCCCCGAGATTGTCGAATTGTCTGAAGTCGAAGCGGAGCGCGTTTGTGCTCGCGCCGGGGAGTTCCTTGCCTTCGGCCTCGAACTCGAACCGTTCGGCAAGGGAGCCGTCGCGGTGCGGGCCACGCCGGCGCTGTTCGGCGTCATGGATGTCGCCGGACTGGTGCGCGATCTGGCCGACGATCTGGCGGAATACGATTCAAGCCTCAGCCTGACGGGCCGGTTCGAAGAGATCATGGGATCGATGGCGTGCCGCGGCTCGGTTCGCGCAAGGCGCCTCCCGTGGAAGAGATGAACGCGCTGCTTCGGCAGATGGAGGCGACGCCGCATTCCGGCCAGTGCAATCATGGCCGCCCGACTTACGTCGAACTCAAGCTGGCCGATATCGAACGCCTGTTCGGTAGGCGTTGAGCAGGCGCCGCTGATCAGGCTCTCATCCGCTCCGCCGCCTCGCGCACCGGGCGGAAGCTCATTCGGTGATGCGGGCAGGGCCCGTGCGTGCGCAGCGCCTCAAGATGGGTCTTGGCTCCATAACCCTTGTGGCTGGCGAACCCGTAGACCGGAAACTCTTCATGCAGCGCGAGCATGACGCCGTCGCGAGCGGTCTTCGCGAGGATCGAGGCGGCTGAAATCGCGGGTTCGATCGCGTCGCCCCCGATCAGGCAGGTCACGGTGCAGGCGAGGTCGGGCGGGTCGTTGCCGTCGACCAGCGCCAGGTCGGGCGTGAGTTTGAGGCCCTGACAGGCCCGGCGCATCGCCAGCAGGTTGGCCTGTCGAATGTTGAGGCGGTCGATTTCCTCGACCGTGGCGAATGCAACCGACCAGGCCAAAGCGCGTTCGCGAATCTCGACGGCCAGCGCAAGGCGGCGTTTTTCGGTCAACGTCTTGGAATCCGCGAGACCCGCAATACCTTTTGCTGGATCGAGAATGACGGCTGCGGCGTATACCGGGCCGGCGAGCGGACCTCGGCCCGCCTCGTCTATCCCGCATATGACCCTGTGCGCCGTCATCCCGCGACTTCATCCGAGTCGTCGGCGACGCATCAAGAGGGAACGTCCAATTGTCCACCGCAGATGTCATCCGAGTGCGCCAGCATGGCGGTCCCGAAGTCATGATCCTGGAAACGGAGGATTTGCCGCCGCCGGGACCGGGCGAAGTCCTGCTGCGCCACACGGCGATCGGGCTCAACTTCATCGATATTTATGTGCGGACGGGTCTTTACCCCTCCAAGCTGCCGGTTGTGCCCGGAATGGAGGCGGCCGGCGTGGTCGAGGCGGTCGGCGAGGGCGTCAGCACGCTGAAGCCGGGCGATCGCGTGGTCTATAACGGCCTGCCGGGCGCGTATTCATCGGCGCGCATTGCGCCGGCGGACCGGCTAATCCCGATCCCCGACGGCATCGCCGACGAACAGGCCGCCGCGTTGTTCCTGAAAGGCCTGACGGCCTGGATGCTGCTGTTCGAAATCCGCCAGCCGAAGGCCGGAGAGAGCGTCCTGTTGTGGGCGGCGGCTGGCGGCGTGGGCTCAATCGTTGCGCCCTGGGCCAGCGCCCTTGGCGCAAGGGTGATCGGCGTCGTCTCCAGCGAGGAAAAGGCGGCGCTTGCGCGGAGCTATGGCTGCTCCGACGTCGTTTTGTCGGGCGAGGACGTCGCCGCGCGGGTTCGCGACCTCACCGGCGGAAAGGG
Organism: Hyphomonadaceae bacterium; assembly: GCA_041398225.1. Lineage (GTDB taxonomy): Bacteria > Pseudomonadota > Alphaproteobacteria > Caulobacterales > Hyphomonadaceae > JAWKVD01. The sequence goes on from JAWKVD010000029.1 coordinate 21,400, forward strand.
CGTGTCGGTTTCCTATGACGGGGTCGGCAAGGCCTCGGCCGACGCCAGCCTGCAATCCCTGCATCCGCGCGGCTGGTTCATCAGCTATGGCAACGCTTCGGGCCCCGTCGATCCGATTCCGCCGTTGAGGCTCAGCCAGGGCGGCTCGCTGGTGATGACGCGCCCGACGCTGTTTCATTTCACAAGTACGCGGGCGGATCTCGAGCGCGGCGCGGCGGCCCTTTGGGGAGCGGTTCGGTCTGGCGCGGTGAAGGCCGACATCCGCCAGCGGTTCGATCTCAAGGATGCGGCCGAGGCGCACCGTGCGTTGGCCGCGCGGGAAACCGCCGGCGCCACGGTGATTATTCCCTAGCGCCGTTTTCCCGTTTGTAGATCGTGATCCGTGCGGCGCCGTAGAGCCGGGTGTCCAGAACCGACCAGTTCGGCAGATCGGGCGTGTCTTCTTCCGATCCGGTTTCGGCGATCAGGATCGCTTCGGGCGTCAGCCAGCCGCCGCTTTCGAGTTGGGCGGTGGCTTTGGGGACGAGGTTGTAGCCATAGGGCGGGTCCATGAAGACCAGGTCGAACGGAGCGCCCAGAGACGCCGGGCGCGTCCCGAGATCGGTCGCGGAGCGTCGGTGGATGCGTGTGACGCCGAAAAGCTGGAAATGTTCGATGTTGTCGCGGATGCAGCCGCGCGCCGCACTGTCGGCTTCGATGAACAGGCAGAAGGCCGCGCCGCGCGACAGGGCCTCGACGCCCAGCGCGCCGGAACCGGCGAACGCGTCGATCACGCGGAGCCCCTCGAACGCGGGCGCCCATTCGGCGTGCATCAGGATATTGAACAGCGCTTCGCGCGTCCGGTCGGATGTCGGACGGGTTACGCGTCCCTCCGGCGCCCGGATGTGCCTGCCTCTGAAATTTCCGCCTACGACTCGCATGCGGGGGACCTAGCATTGTCCGGCACGCTGGGAGAAGAGGCTGGATCGCGGGCGAAAAGCGCGGAATAGAGCGTCCATGACCGACAGTCGCGACGAACACTGGATGAACCGAGCGCTCGAAGAGGCGCGAACGGCCGCCGCTTCCGGCGAGGTGCCGGTCGGCGCCGTCATCGTCGATCCGGCGACGGATACGCTGGTCGCCAGCGCCTGGAACCGCCCCATCGGCGAGAACGATCCGACCGCGCACGCGGAAATCCTCGCCATGCGGGCCGCCGGCGCCGCGCTTGGAAACTATCGGCTCACAGGGCTGGACCTCTATGTAACGCTTGAGCCGTGCGCGATGTGCGCCGGGGCGATTTCTCACGCCCGATTGCGTCGGCTGGTCTACGGCGCGGACGACCCCAAGGGCGGCGGCGTTTCGCATGGCGGGCGGTTCTTCGAACAGCCAACCTGCCACTGGAAACCGGAAGTGGTCGGCGGCGTGCGCGCGACCGAATGCGGAGACCTGTTGCGGGCGTTCTTCCGCGCCAAACGCTCGGGCTAGATCGAGCTAGTCGTTCAGCGGTGGGGCTTCGCCGGAAAAGAGGTCCTTGTATTCGGCACGCAGATCGTGCGCGAAGCTTTGCTGCTGAACGGTGAAGCCATAGGCGCCTTCGGCGTACGCGCCGACATCGTAGGGCGCAAAGCGAACCTCGACGCCTCCGAAGCGCCCGGCTTCATCAGAAGGGGCGAGCGCGAACACGGCGTTGCTTAGGTCGATATTGGCGTCCGCGCCGTTGCAGGTGATCGGTTCGTCGTAAATCGTCTCCGATCCGATGCGGGCCAGCTTCTCCGCCTTGAGCTGTTCGCAGACCGCCACCACGAGCGAGGGCGGCGGCGACTTGAGCGCAAGGAACATGTCGAGGAACTCGATGCGCTTGTCCGTTCGCGTATCGTAGATGCGGCTGCCGAAAACCAGATTTCCATGCGCGCCGCCGGTGTACTCGCGGCGCTCTCCGGCCAAGCTGGTCAGCGGACCGGCGGTCGCCGTACGGGTCCAGACCTCGCGGACCTCCCAGCCGAACGCCTGGCCGCCTTGCGCCTTGCGATCGTCGTAGTCGGTCTTCGCGCGCGGGCGCATGCGCAGCAGCTTCTGTTCCGCTTCGGCCTTCAACGACTGAATCAGAGGATCGCCTTCGGGCGCGGGCGGCAGGCGAACCTCGAAGTCCAGCGACGGGTCCTTGTAGGCGATGATGGTGGGCGCCACCGCGCCGCCAGTGGGCGCCGGTTCGGGCGGGGTCTGCGTCGCGGCGCTATCGGTTGCGGGCGGGGTTTCCTGCGCCTGGGTCGTGACGGCCAGTGGTTCGCTCTCTTCGCTCGCTTGCGCGGTCGCCTCGGCGGCTGGAGGCGATGATGCGTCGCCGGCGGCGTCCGGCGGGGAACGGTCGGCGCCCTGTACCAGCGCCGCGACGAGAATCCCGCCGAGCAGGACGGCGCCGCCGATCGAGGCGATGATCGCGCCCCGTCCGCCGCCGTTTCCGTTATCGTCGCCTGGCATGTCTCTCGCTCCTCAGGCCAGCAGCCCCAGCGCGGCCCATCCCGCCGCCAGCAGGATGCCCGCTTCCCGGTTGGCGCGAAAGAGCGTCAGGGCGAAAGCGTCGCCCTTGCTGTGCAGCAGCCAGACCTGCGCGGCCAGATGGATCGCGAACGGCGCGCTTGCGACGGCGCCCAGCGGTCCGGCGATGAGGTATCCGGAGACGGCGGCCAAGGCCGCTGACATCGCGTAGATGATCCCGACCGCAAGGTGGGTGTTGTTTTCGAACAGGCGCGCGGTGGACTTCACCCCGATCAGCGCGTCGTCTTCGCGATCCTGGATTGCGTAGATGGTGTCGTAGCTGATCGTCCAGCAGATCAGCCCGGCGTAGAGAACAAGATGCTCGATGCGGATCTCGCCGGCGATGGCGGCGATCGCGACCAGTACGCCCCAGTTGAAGGTCAGTCCGAGCCACGCCTGCGGCCACCATGTGATGCGCTTCATCAGCGGATAGAGCGCGACCAGAGGTATCGACCCCAGTGCGACGATCTGCGCGAAGCGTGGAATGCAGAGCAGGACCGCGAGACCGACAAGGCACTGGATCAACAGCCAGCCCCACGCGCCTTTCAGCGACACGGCGCCGGAGGGAAGCGGCCGCAGGGCTGTGCGTTCGACGCCGCCGTCGATGTCGCGGTCGAGGATGTCGTTATAGGTGCAGCCCGCGCCGCGCATCGCGATCGCGCCGATTGCGAACAGCGCAGCCAGCCCGACATCCTCCCACGTCCAGCCGCCGGTCATGCGCGCGGCGGCGACGCCGATGAGGCAGGGCAGGCCGAGCAGCCAGAACCCCACCGGCCGGTCGTAGCGCGACAAGCGCAGGAACGGCCTCAACGCGGCGGGCGCACGCTCCACCCAGCTCGACGGAATGGCGTCGGCGGGCGCGCTGGCGGCGGATTTCAGTGCGGTCATCGCGGGGCTCTTGCCGGGGCTCTTGCGTGGGGTTTGAAGCAGATATAGCCGACCAGAATGAGCGCGACACCCCGTCTGTATGTTTCGCACGATCTGGCCGAGGGCGGGCTGATCGAGCTTGGAAGCGATCAGGCCCATTATCTCTCGCATGTTCTGCGCCTGAATGAAGGCGCCCCGGTTCGCGTATTCAACGAGACGGCGGGCGAATTCGCGGGCGTGATCGCGCAACAGTCCAAGCGCGCCGTCCAGATTCGCCTGGACGAGCGTTTGCGCCTCGTCGCGCCGGTTCCGGACGTCTGGCTGCTGTTCGCGCCGCTCAAGCGCGCCGCCACCGACCTCGTGATCGAGAAGGCGACCGAGCTTGGAATAAGGGCCATCCTGCCCGTGCTCACCGAGCGATGCGAGGCGCAGTCGGTGCGGACCGATCGCTTCCGCAAGATCGCCCTTGAGGCGGCGGAGCAGACAGAGCGTCTGGATATTCCGGAGATCCGCGAAGCGGCCCGGCTCGATGCGGTGCTGGCGGATTGGCCGGCCGAGCGGCTGCTGATCTATTGCGACGAGTCGGGCGATGACGGTCAGAGGCCGTGGGGCGGGGACACAGGCCGCGCGCCGCCGCTCGCGACGGTCCTGGCGGGTCTGGGGGATGCGCCCGCGGCGATTCTGATCGGCCCGGAGGGCGGGTTCACCCCCGGCGAGCGTGCCGCGCTGCGCGCCAAACCTTACGTAAGGCCGGTCGGCCTGGGACCGCGTATCCTGCGCGGCGAAACGGCGGCGATCGCCTCGCTCGCGGTTTTTCAGGCGGTTGCGGGCGACTGGCGTTAGCCTTTCTCACCGACCGGATAGCTATTCTCAGGTCAGGGAGAAAAGCGCGCTCCGGGCTGGCGCGTTCCGATCTCGCCCCCTATCTACCGCCGGGATCATTCACGGGCGGAGCGCCATGACCACACCGACACGCGACCTTGATGAGTCGGCGCCGCGCATCCGCTCGAAGACCGAGCTGGTCGAGCGTCTGGCGGGCGGGGCGAAGCCCGCGGATCAATGGCGCATCGGCACCGAGCACGAGAAGTTCGGCTTCATCGAATCCACGCGCACGCCGCTGCCCTATGAGGGCGAGGTTTCGATCCACACATTGCTGTCGGCGCTTGCATCGCGATTCGGGTGGAGCCCGATCGAAGAAGGCGAAACGCTGATCGGGCTCAAGCGCGACGGGGCTAGCGTCAGCCTCGAGCCGGGCGGACAGTTCGAACTGTCCGGCGCGCCGCTTGAAACCATCCACCAGACCTGCGCGGAGATTTCGAACCACCTCGAGGAAACGAAATCGATCTCGCGCGAACTCGGCGTCGGCTTTCTGGCGCTCGGCTTCTCTCCGGTGTGGAGCATGGATGAGACGCCGCAAATGCCGAAAGGCCGTTACGGCATCATGCGCCGCTACATGGCGAAGGTCGGGCGGCTTGGCCGCGAGATGATGTTCCGTACCTGTACGGTGCAGAGCAATCTCGATTTCTCCGACGAAGCCGACATGGTGAAGAAGATGCGCGTGTCGCTGGCCTTGCAGCCTGTCGCCACCGCGCTGTTCGCGAACTCACCGTTCGGCGAAGGCCGCACGAACGGCTTCCTGTCCTACCGCGCCCATATCTGGAGCGACACCGATCCGGATCGCACGGGCATGTTGCCGTTCGCCTTCGATGAGGGCTTCGGGTTCGAACAGTATGTCGACTTCGCGCTCGACGTGCCGATGTATTTCGTGCGCCGCAAGGGCCAGTACATCGACTGCGCCGGCCAGTCCTTCCGCGACTTCATGGAAGGTAAGCTGCCCGCGCTTCCGGGCGAGCTTCCGGCGATCGACGATTTCGACGATCACCTCTCCACCATCTTCCCCGAAGTGCGCCTGAAGACCTTCCTCGAGATGCGCGGCGCCGACGCCGGCCCGCAGTCGCGCCTGTGCGCCCTGTCGGCGTTCTGGACCGGACTTCTCTACGACGACGTTTCGCTGGACGCCGCCTGGGAGGTCATTCGCGGCTGGTCGGCTCCGGAGCGCGAAGCGATCCGCCGCGCCGTTCCGTTCCTGGGATTGCGCACGCCGATCCGCAACCGCGATTTGCGTGCGGTCGCACGCGAGGTGCTCGAGATTTCACGCGCGGGCCTGCGGCGGCGCGCGCGCCTCAACTCGATCGGCGAGGACGAGACCGGATTCCTCAAGGAGATTGAGGAAATCGCCGAAACTGGCGTGACGCCGGCTGAAGCGCTTCTGGCGCGCTACAAGGGCGAGTGGGGCGGCGACATTTCGCGCGTCTTCACCGAGTGCCGCTTCTAGGACGGCTAAGACCGCGGCTTGATATGTTCGTGTCCAGTCGGGCGAACTTGTAGATTAATATATTGATCCCCCCGCATTTTTCGACATGATCCCTTCCTTTATGGCGAGCGGATGCGCGCCACGGGCGGCAGGGGAGTATGTCTTTGGAGACCACTGGCACAGGCGCGGCGGCTGCGGCCGCTGATCGGCGCACGATACTTGGGCATCCGCGCGGACTGGTGATCCTCTTCTTCGCCGAGATGTGGGAGCGCTTTTCCTACTACGGGATGCGCGGTCTGCTGATCATCTATCTGACGCAGCACTTCCTGTTCTCCGACGCGCGATCGTCGCTGATGTACGGCGCGTATGTCTCGCTTGTTTACGTGATGTCGATCCTCGGCGGCATTCTCGCCGACCGCTATCTCGGTCAGCGAAAGGCGGTCACGTTCGGCGCGATTCTGCTGGTGCTCGGCCACTTCGGGATGGCCTTTGAGGGCGGCGGGTCGCGCGAAATCATGACGCTGAACGGCCAAGAGTACGAGCTCACGCTTCAAGGCAGGGGCGGCGATGCGACGCCGCTTATCGTCTCGGACAGCGGGCAGTCGGCGTACAGCTTCAACGAAGGGGCGACGCAGATGATCGTCGCCGATCCTGCCGCCGTCGGCCTGCCTGCGGCCATCGACACGACCGCTTATCAGACACGGATCGTGCGGGAGTCGCTGTATATCAACATCCTCTATCTGTCGCTCGCTCTCATCATTGCCGGGGTCGGGTTCCTGAAGGCCAACATTTCGTCGGTTGTCGGGGATCTATACGGCGTCGGCGACAAGCGGCGGGATTCGGGATTCACGATCTTCTACATGGGGATCAACCTCGGGGCGTTCCTGGCGGGCATTTTCTGCGGGTTCCTCGGCATCCAGTATGGCTGGCAGTACGGGTTCGGCCTTGCCGGCATCGGCATGCTGTTCGGCCTGCTCGTCTTCGTCGGATTCAAGGGCTGGCTTGAAGGGAAGGGCGAGCCGCCAGATCCCGCGGTCCTGAAGAAGAGCGTTCTGGGCCCGATCAACGTCGAGTGGGCCTGCTATCTTTCATCCTTGTTGATCATGGCCGTGGCGATCGTGCTGATCATGAACGCCGAGGTCGCGAGCCCGCTTATGGCCGTGGTTGGCGTGGGCATGTTCATCGGGCTGGTGGCCTACAGCTTCCTGGCCCTGAAGGGCACGGAACGCAGCCGGATGTGGGCGGCGATTTACTTCGCGCTCGCGCAGATTCCGTTCTGGTCGCTGTTCGAACAGGCCGGTTCGTCGCTCAACCTCTTCACCGACCGGCTCGTGGACCGGACCTTCTTCGGATGGAGCGTTCCGGCTCCGGTGTTCCAGTCTCTCAATGCCGGTTTCATCATCGTCTTCGCGCCGGTGATGGCGTGGCTCTGGGTGATGTTGAGCAAGCGGCGGATCGATCCCTCGACGCCCGTGAAGTTCTCCATCGCCGTGTTGGGGGTTGCGCTCGGGTTTCTGGTGCTGGTCGCCGGCATGAAGACGACCGGCGCGGGCGCGTTGACGCCGGTCATCTTCATCTTCCTGATCTACTGGATCCATACGATTGCGGAGCTGATGCTGTCGCCGGTCGGGTTGTCGGCGATGACCAAGCTGGCGCCGGCGAAAGCCGCCGGGCTCACCATGGGCGCGTGGTTCCTCTATACGGGGCTTTCGAACTCTCTGGCGGGCGTTATCGCCGGATCGACAGGCGCCGAGACGATCGGCGGCCAGATCATCGATGCGGCCGCTGCGAAAGCCAACTATGCGGGCGTCTACACGAACGTCGCCTATGTCGCGATCGCCGTGGCGCTCCTAATGTTCCTGATCTCTCCCATCATCAAGAAATGGATGGGCGAACAGGAGATGGAGGCCAAGGCGCCGAGCATCCCGGAAGAGGGCAAGGCGTAACGCAGGTCACGGGGCAGGTCTCGGGTTGACCGGGCCGCGCGCCCGGTCAGCAGACCTTGCACGCGGCCGTGGGAAGGCCCGCCGCCTGCCAGCCTTCGCCGACGGTCTCGTTGCCCATCATGCCGTCGCCGATATTGGTGACGTGCGTGAAGCCGGCATCGGCCAGCAGCTGCGCCGCCTTGCTTGAGCGGGCGCCCGACCGGCAGATCACCGCCACCGGCTGCGACTTGTTTCCGCCGGCGGCCTGAAGCACGGCGGCGACGAAGTCGATGCGGCTGACCGATATTCCGATCCCGTCGGTCGGAAGGCCGGTCGCGGCCCATTCGCCCGGTTCGCGGACGTCGACCAGAATCTCGCCAGACCGTTTGCTCGCGAACTGTTTCGACGAGATCGTGTCGACGATCTGCGCCGGCGGTTCGGCGCCGGCCGAAACGGTCAGCCCCGCCAGCAGGCAGGCGCACAATGCGATCGAAGCGCGTTTCGCCAATCGGTTCATGGTCTTCCTCCGCGCGGCTGTTCTTGAATCAGACGTTCGGCCCGAACGTCCATCAGACCGCGGCGCCGCCTACCGTGATCTTGTCGATCTTGAGCGAGGGCTGACCGACGCCGACCGGCAGCGACTGGCCCGCTTTCCCGCAGGTGCCGACGCCGTCATCCATGGCGAAATCGTCGCCGATCATCGAGACCTGATTGAGCACCGTCGGGCCATGTCCGATCAGCGTGGCGTTCTTCACCGGCGCGCCGACCTTGCCGTCCTCAACCATGTAGGCCTCGGTGCACTGGAAGACGAATTGCCCGTTGGTGATGTCGACCTGGCCGCCGCCGAAGTCGACGGCCCAGATGCCCCGCTTGATCGAACGAACGATCTCTTCCGGGTCCTTGTCGCCGCCCAGCATCAATGTGTTGGTCATGCGCGGCATGGGCGCGTGCGCATAGCTTTCGCGGCGGCCGTTGCCGGTCGCCGGAACGCCCATCAGGCGCGCATTCAGCCGGTCCTGCATGTAGCCGACGAGGCGACCGTCCTCGATCAGAACGGTTCGGCCGGTGGGCGTTCCCTCGTCGTCGAACGACAGCGAGCCGCGCCGCTGCGGGATCGTGCCGTCGTCGATGACGGTCACGCCTTTCGCCGCCACCTGTTCGCCGACGCGCCCGGAATAGATCGACGATCCCTTGCGGTTGAAGTCGCCCTCAAGGCCATGTCCCACGGCTTCGTGCAGCAGCACGGCGGGCCAGCCCGGCCCGAGCGCAACTTCCATTTCGCCGGCCGGAGCGGGGATGGAGTCGAGATTCACTTCGGCCTTGCGCATCGCGCGTTCGGCGAGGGCGCGCCAGCGGTCGGGCTGGATCCATTCTTCGTAGGGCGCACGGCCCCCCGCGCCGGCGGAGCCCGTTTCGCGGCGACCGTCCCGCTCCATCGTGACGGAGATGTTCAGGCGCACCAGCGGGCGGACCTCGCCGAGCAGTTCGCCTTCGCCGCGCAGGATCTCTACGCTGGTGCGCGATCCGGCGAGCGACACGGAAACCTGAACCACTTTGGGGTCGCGCGCCCGGCACCAGGCGTCGATTTCCGCCAGCAGGCCGGTCTTCACCGAGAAGGACGGTTCAGCCGTCGGGTCGACGTCGTCATAGAGCCGCTGATTGCTGAGGGCGGGGGGCAGGGCCAGCGTTCCGCTGCGCCCGCGCGTAGCCGAGGACGCCGCCGCTGCGGCGCGCCGCAACGAGGCCTCGGTGATTTCGCTGGCGTGGGCGTAGCCCGTGCTCTCGCCGGAGACGACGCGCAGACCGAAGCCCTGATCGGTGTCGAACGAGGCCGACTTCAGCCGGCCGTCGTCGAACAGAAAGCTCTCCGAGCGGGACGTCTGGAGATAAAGCTCGCCGTCGTCCGCGCCGGCCAGCGCCTCTTTCAGGATACGGGTGGCGGTCGAGGCGCCGGGGCCGATCTGATCGATGAGTGGGCGATTATCCATTTTACCTGCCTGGGGTCTGCCTGGAGACGGCGGGCCGGGCCCGGCAAGCCGACAAGGTCTACACCGGCGGACCGGGTCCGCTCGGCTTCGTATCTATCGGGGCGGCGCCTCCGCCCGGACCTCTTTAGAGCTAGGACTCGGGGGAGGGCGAGGCAACTACCTGGAAGCGGTCAAGTTGTCGGGAGGCGTCGTCGAAGTCGGGATCGAGCGCCAGCGCCTGTTTGAAGTCGTAATAGGCCTCTTCGACCTGACCCAGGTGCTCCTGCGTCAACGCACGGTTGTAGTAGGCGACCGCGCGGGCCTTGAGGTCTTCCGACTTGATCCCCTCGTTGAGGGCGACCAGCGCCTCGGGATAGCGTTTCAGCCCGTAGAGCGCCGCTCCCAGATTGACCTGGGCCTCCATCAGGTTCGGCTCAAGCCGCAGGCTTTCCTCATAGTCCCGCATCGCCGCCTCGAACGAGGCCTGGCGCATGCGCAGGATTCCCCGGTTAACCAGGGTGGCGGCGCGATCGCGGCGGGTCAGCCGTTCCTGCTCCAGGGCGAGGTTGCACATCTCCAGTGCAGGGCCGATCTGGCCCCCTTCATCCACAGCTTCGTAGCAGTCGCGAGCCATGCCTCCGCCCACCACGGTCACCGCGGCTTGGGCGGGGGTTGCGGCGAGCGCTGCGGCAAGGGCTGCGATCAGCCCCACGGTCCAGCGTCTCATCTTTCCATTCTCCGGTTGCTTTGCTAGCGATCCACGCAACACAACCGACTGATTCCAAAGGGCTGCGACACTATGCTCCCGGACTCGGACCAGCCGGTAGTGGAAGTAAGCACTGTATCACGGTAAAGCGCCAAATTCATCGGTCTGGTGGAGGGTATCCTCGCACATGCGCTCAGCGTTTCGAAATCTCGTGTTGTCCGCGATTGCGGTCGCAGCAACCAGCTCCGCTTGGGCCCAGACCAATGAGATGTTGGTCGGGCAACCCACGCCGGGCGCGATGGGCATGCAGCCAGCCGCGACCGAGATCGCGGAAAAAGTCCATAGCTTTCATACCCTTGTGCTGGTCATCATCACGGCCATCACCATCTTCGTGATGGGGCTGCTGCTGTGGATCATCGTTTTCCACAACCGCCGGGCCAACCCGACGCCGAAGAAATTCTCGCACAACACGCCGCTTGAGATCGCATGGACCGTGATTCCGGTGCTGATTCTCGTGGTGATCGCCTATCGCTCGTTCCCGCTGCTTTTCGACGAAGAGACCAGCTGCAACGATCCCAACGCCATGTACGTCAAGGTCACCGGCTACCAGTGGTACTGGGGCTACGGGTATGACGTGGGTCAAGACTCCGAACTCACCTTCGACTCGAACATGATCCCGGAAGACGCGATCGACGTCAGCAAGGGGCAGGTCGACAAGCTCTCTGTCGACAACCCGCTGGTGGTTCCGCAGGGCCGCTGCGTCCGCCTCGATATTGTGGCCAACGACGTGATCCACTCGTTCGCCGTGCCGGCGTTCGCGATCAAGGTCGACGCCATTCCGGGCCGCGTGAACGAGTCGTGGTTCAAGGTCGACAAGGCCGGTTCGTACTTCGGGCAGTGCTCGGAGCTTTGCGGCACCCGCCACGCCTACATGCCGATCGAAATTCGCGTCGTGTCGCCCGAGCAATACGACATCTGGCGCGAGACGGCGGCGAATTCGCTTTCCGACGCGCGGACCTTCCTTGAGCAGATCCAGGCTCAGAACGTCCGCATCGCGTCGGCGCAGTAACGATCCGAGGGAGCCAAAGACCCATGTCGACGGACACCGCCCACACCGCTTCCGAGGCTCATGATCCGACCAAGGATCACGGCCATGACGAGCACCACGATCATCCGGCTCCGCCGTGGTACAGCCCCGCGCGCTGGCTGTTCTCCACGAACCACAAGGACATCGGCACGATGTACCTCGTGTTCGCGCTGATCGCGGGCACCACCGGCTTCATCTTCTCGGGCCTGATGCGCCAGGAGCTGCTCGCTCCGGGCCTGCAGATCTTCAAGGACCCGCACGAGTACAACGTCATCACCACGGCCCACGGCCTCCTGATGATCTTCTTCATGGTCATGCCCGCCCTGATCGGCGGTTTCGGCAACTGGTTCGTTCCGCTGATGATCGGCGCGCCGGACATGGCGATGCCGCGCATGAACAACATCTCGTTCTGGCTGATGCCGTTCTCGTTCCTGCTGCTGGTTCTGTCGCTGTTCGCGCCGGCTCAGGCGACGGGCACGCAACACGGCTTCGGGGGAGGGTGGGTGCTCTATCCGCCCTTGTCGTCGACGGCGGGGCATAGCGGGGTCGCGATGGACCTCGTGATCTTCTCGCTGCACGTGGCCGGCATCTCGTCCATCCTCGGCGCGATCAACTTCATCGTGACGATCCTCAACATGCGCGCGCCGGGCATGACGCTGCACAAGATGCCGCTCTTCGCCTGGTCCGTTCTGGTCACCGCCTTCCTGCTTCTGCTGGCTCTGCCGGTGCTCGCGGGCGCGCTGACCATGCTGCTTACCGACCGCAACTTCGGCTCGAAATTCTTCGATCCGGCCGGCGGCGGCGACCCTGTGATGTTCCAGCACCTGTTCTGGTTCTTCGGTCACCCCGAAGTGTACATCATGATCCTGCCGGGCTTCGGCATCATCAGCCACATCGTGTCGACCTTCTCGCGCAAGCCGGTCTTCGGCTACCTCGCGATGGCCTACGCCATGGTCGCCATCGGCGTGATCGGCTTCATCGTGTGGGCCCACCACATGTACACCGTCGGCATGAACACCGACCTGAAGGCCTACTTCGTGGCCGCCACCATGGTCATCGCGGTGCCGACAGGCATCAAGATCTTCTCATGGATCGCGACGATGTGGGGGGGCTCGATCGAGTTCAAGGTTCCCATGCTGTGGGCGATCGGCTTCATCTTCCTGTTCACCGTCGGCGGCGTGACGGGCGTGGTGCTGGCCAACGCCGGCGTCGACCACTACCTCCACGACACCTATTACGTGGTGGCGCACTTCCACTACGTGCTGTCGCTGGGCGCGGTCTTCACGCTGTTCGCGGGCTGGTACTACTGGTTCGAGAAGATGTGGGGCGTGAAGTACAACGGCTTCCTCGGCGGTCTGCACTTCTGGCTGACGTTTATCGGCTCGAACCTGATCTTCTTCCCGCAGCACTTCCTCGGCCTGCAGGGCATGCCGCGCCGCTATGTCGACTACACGCCGGCCTTCGAACACTGGCACCAGATCTCGACCTACGGCTATTACATCGTCGCGACAGGCACGATCGTGTTCTTCATCGGCATGTTCGAAGCGCTGGTTCGTCGCCGCAAGGCGGAAGCCAATCCGTGGGGCGAGGGCGCCACGACGCTGGAATGGACCCTGTCGTCGCCGCCGCCCTTCCACCAGTACAATGATCTGCCGCGCTTCAAATAGGCGTCTTCGCCTATCGGCGCGGCCGGTCGAAGCCTGAATAGTTGCGAATGTCAGAGCTGAGTTCAGCCGTACGACTTGAAGGGGCGTCCGTCGCCCGCGCGTCCGACTATGTGCAGCTGATGAAGCCGCGCGTGATGATGCTTGTCGTCTTCACCGCGCTCGTCGGCCTGGTCGCCGCGCCTGGACAGATGAACCTGATTACGGCTGCGGCCTCCATTCTGGCGGTCGCGGCCGGTTCAGGCGCCGCCGGCGCGCTGAACATGTGGTTCGATTCCGACATCGACAGCGTGATGACGCGCACGACCTCGCGCCCGATCCCGGCCGGCGTCATCTCGCGCCCGGACGCCTTGGCGTTCGGCCTGATCATGTCGGTGATGTCGGTGACGC
>JAWKVD010000030.1:0-31541 GCA_041398225.1 Hyphomonadaceae bacterium
CCCCGGTCTTGGGGGGGCTAGTTCTCGGAGATGGCGTAGAGCGCCGAGCCGCGCTCGTGCAGCCAGTTGCGCGCTTCTTCCCAGTCGGGGATGCATTTCTCGACCTGCTTCCAGAAGCGGGACGAGTGGTTCATCTCGCGCAGGTGCGCCACTTCGTGGGCGGCGACATAGTCGAGAATGAAGGGCGGGGCGCAGACCAGCCGCCAGGAGAAGTTCAGCCGCCCTTCGGAGCTGCACGATCCCCAGCGCGAGCGCATGTCCTTGATGGCGATCGAGCGCGCCTGGACGTTGAGCGTTTCGGAGTGAACCCGCACCCGTTCCGACAGATCGGTCCGGGCCGCGTTGCGCAGAAATCCGCGGGTCTTGTCGGAGAAGGATTCGCGCGGTCCGGGGATCAGCACCTGCGGCACGGTTCCGGTCTTGTCGACCCGGACCGTGCGGCCGGAATCGGCCCGTTTCAGCCTGTGAATAACGCCCCGGATCGGGATATAGGCGCCCGGCCGCATGCGCACGGGCGGGGGCAGGGCGCCGAGCCGTTCGGCGATCCATTCAACGCGTTCATTGGCGAAGGAAATGGCTTCCAGAGCGTGTCGCAGGGCGGGCGCCGTGGCGACCGCTTCGCGCGCATGTGGATCAATTCGCACGGAAATTCTGCGCGCGCGGCTATCTACGTTAACTCTAATCGGGACAGATGCGCCCGACTTCGCTATCAGAAAAACCCGGTGGTGCGATTCCGAGGCGATCATGCTAAGGGCGTACCGTCGCGCGGCATACAACGCAACCCGACTCGAAGAGGGATATCCAGATGAGGATGATGATCGCCTGCGCCAGTGCACTGGTGCTGACGGCTGCCTGCGGCAGCAGCAAGGACGCCCAGGCGGCGCTGGAAGCAATGAATCTGGGGGAACCAGATTCCGGGATGATCCAATATGCCTCGAAATCGGGCTCCGGCGACAAAGTCACCCTGAAAGACGCCGTTCTGGGTCCCAAAGGGCAAGGACTTTTCGAGGCCAAGACGGTTGAACTCGACGGTCTCGACCTGACCGAAGACGGCAAACCCACGCTCAGCGGCTTCGTGGTTAACGACCTGACGCTGCGTCAGATGCTGCCGGGCGTGACCTTCAGCATCGATAGCGTGGCCGTGAAGGGCGCCAACCCGGCGACCGGCTCCTTCCTCGCCAGCACGCTCACGTCCGAGGGACCGGGCGCCCCGCCGGCGTTCGAGCAGTGGGGCTATTCCGAGATGTCGATCAAGGGCCTGAAAGTGGCCACCGACTTCTCGATGCTGGGCATGGGCGACGGCTCGGTCACGATGGATCTTGGCCAGTTCTCGACCCACGATCTCAAGGACACGCAGATCGGCGAGGCGAAATGGGCGGGCTGGAAAGGCGCGTTCAACATTCCGGTCGAAACCGGCGCGCCGTTCCCGATCGTCGGCAGCTACGACCTTGGCGATCTCAGCGTCAAAGGCATTCGCGCGGGCATCTTCGCCGAAGCGGTTAAGGCCGGAATGGAATCCGCGATGGACCCCTACGGCGCTTCCTCGGTGAACGAGAAGGTGATGGCCGCGATGACCAGCCCGATCGATCCGGGCTACGATTCGGCGACGTTCTCAGGCTTCAACATCACGGCGTCGGGCGCGACGCTTGCGATGTCAGACACCAAGGCCACGGTCGGCCGCAATGGCGACGGCGTGGTGACCAAAGTGTCCTCGCCGCACACCACGCTGACCTTCTCGGTCGATCCGGAAGCCGGCCAGATCGGCGCGATGGCGAACGAGTTCATGAGCAAGATCGGTTACGACAAGCTCGCGATCTACGCCGAGGCGGAAGCGACCTACGAGCCGGAAGGCGACGTCACCCGCTATTCGAAATACAATCTCGGCCTCGACGACGGCTTCGATCTGCAGCTCTCCGGCGGGCTTGAGGGCCTCAAGTCGGCGCTGGTGTCGATCATGAACATGTCCGACACAATGGCGTATGGCGGCGAACCCGACATGTCGGGCTTCGAGAAAATGAAGATCGTCGATCTCGATCTGACCTTCACCGACAAGTCGATCACCGACCGCCTGCTCAAGCTGGTGGCGGAAGAAAACGGTCAGGACGTCGAGGCCCTGCGCAGCGACATCCTCGCCCAGATGTCGAGCATGAGCTCCGACATGGCGACCGACGGGCTCGATCCGGCGGTTTCGAACGAGCTGGTGACCGCGCTGTCCTCCTTCATCGAGAAGCCGGGCAAGCTGAAGATCACGCTCAAGCCGGCGACGCCGCTCGCGTTCGACGGTTCGTCGGAATACACCAAGACGGCGATGGGCTTCTCGGCGACCTACGAACCGTAGGTCCCGACCGACTTAACAATGCGCGCCCGTTCCGCTGGATGCAGCGGGGCGGGCGTCGTTTTTTTTGGCGGCTGTTCTTGGCGGGGTCCCGCTTTCGCGAAGCCCCGGTTTCCTGAAGCGCGTCAGCGCAGCGCGGCGACGCAGGTCGCGATCGCCTCGGGCGTCTCGTCGGGCCTGAAATAGGTCGCCAGCTTCCAGTCCTCGTCCATCAGGAAGACCAGCGAATTGTGCGAGACGAGATAGCCGTCGGAGCCGTCGCCGGGATCTTCCTTCGAGAAGGTCGGGCCGTAGGCGCGCGCGGCCTCCAGCAATTCCTCTTCGGTTCCGGTCAGCCCCGTCACGTCTTTCGGAAAGCCGTTGGAATGAATGTACTGCGTCAGCGCTTCGGGCGTGTCGCGGTCCGGGTCGACCGAAATGAACACGGTCTTGGGTACGGGCGCGTCCGGCGGCAATTGCCCAAGCGCCTGACCGAGCTTGAACATGGTGAGCGGGCAGATGTCGGGGCAGTAGGTGTAGCCGAAGAAAACCAGCGATTTTCGGCCCTTGAACGTGTCCTGGGTCACGCGCGCCCCGGTTTCGTCGATCAGGGAGATCGGCCCGCCCAGCGCCGCCGTGGTCCCGTTGGGACATGCCTTCGCGACGGCGGTCTCCTGACCGGGCGCCCCACAGGCGGAGGCCAGAAGCGCGAGCACGAGCAAAGGGAAATTTCGCATGCCCGGATATGGGCAAATGGGATACAGAAATTCAACCCAATGCGCCGAGACCTGCTGACGCACGCAATTTGCGGGCGCAAACTGAACCGATGACCCCCTGATGGTCCCGTGAGGGATCATGCATACGACCCGCACACGCCCACCGATCCGACGGAGCCGATGTCGAACTCCCTGACCAACACCGCCGCGGAGACGCTGCCGGCCGAGAGCTGGGAAGATGGCGCGCCGCCGGCCGTCAACGGACGCGCGGCGAAGGCCGCCGAGACGGGCGCGGTGCGGGACGCCCTGCGGACGCTTACCGACTCGGCGGGGCGCACCCGGCTGCGCACGCTGGTCTCGCTGCGCTGGATGGCGATCGCGGGGCAGACGGCGGCGGTGCTTCTGGTGCGCTACGCATTCGGCTTCAACCTGCCGCTGACAGCTTGTCTGGCGGCGATCGGCGCATCGATCTGGCTCAACATCGCGCTGATGGCGCTTTACCCGTCGCGGCATTTGTCGTCGGCTTCGGAAACCACCCTGCAGCTGGCGTTCGACATCCTGCAGGTGGCGCTGCTGATCGGTCTTACCGGCGGGCTGCAGAACCCCTTCCTGTTGATGATCCTCGCGCCGGTCACGGTGGGCGCCTCGCGGCTATCGCCGGTTCATGCGGCGCTGCTGGCGTTGCTGGCGCTGGGATGTTGCGCGGCGATGGCGGTCTGGGGAACGGACCTGCCATGGCGCTCGGGATCGTCGGTCACGCTGCCCTTCATCTATCAGGCCGGACAGCTTGCGGCGGTTTCAATCGGGCTTGTCTTCTTCGCGGTCTCCGCCTGGCGCACCGGCCGCGACGAAGCGCACCTGGTTTCGGCGCTCGATGCGGTGCAGGCGGTGCTGGCGCAGGAACAGAAGCTCTCGGCGCTGGGCGCGCTGTCGGCGGCCACCGCGCACGAGCTGGGCACGCCGCTCGCCACCATCCACCTCGCCGCCAAGGAGCTGGCGCGCGCGATCAAGACGGACGATCCGCGGCGCGAGGACATCGAGCTGATCGTCGAACAGTCCGAACGCTGCCGCACCATCCTGCGGCAGCTTTCCGAACGCCGGCAAAGCACGGATGCGGCGATGGCGCGCGCGCCGCTGCCGTCGCTGATCGAGGAGGCCGCCGGCCCGCATGTCGGCTCCGGGATCGTGGTGCGCTGTTCGTGTTCGCCGCTGTCGGGCGTCGGCGGCGGCGAGGAGCGGGCGCCGACCGTCATCCGCAAGCCCGAGATCATTCATGCGCTGGGGGCGTTCGTCGAGAACGCGGTCAGTTTCGCCAGCACGGAAGTCACGGTAAACGCCCGCTGGTCGGAAAAGGAAATCCGCATCTACATAACCGATGACGGCCCGGGATTTGCTCCGACCGTGCTTGCAAAGCTGGGCGAACCGTATTTCAGCGAACGCAAGGTGGAGCAGCGCGGCGGCGGGTTGGGGCTGGGCTATTTCATCGCCGTCACGCTTCTGGAGCGGACAGGCGCGCGCATAACGCCCTATAACCGCCAATCCCCGGCGCGGGGCGCGGTGGTGCGGATAACCTGGCCCAGAAACGCCCTCGAGGCGCCGGCGGGCTGGGAGCAAGAGGATGATCCTAGTCGGGATTTGTAGTGCGGCAAGTTGGCCTAGGACAAATGCGACAGTATAATGTCGTTGTAACCGGTCCCAGTGGTCCGCAGAAACTGAAGGGAGCTGAGGGTGCAAGATTCAACCGAACCAGATAATCGGGTGGTTGCGCTCGACGACCGCAGATTGATGGTTCTCGACGACGACGCGCCGTTCCGGGCCCGCCTCGCGCGTGCGCTCGAGCAGCGCGGCTTCTCGGTTTCGGCCGTCGGGACGGTTGCGGAAGCCAAGGACGTGCTGCGCGAAAACCCGCCCGCCTTCGCCGTGGTCGACCTGCGGCTGGAAGACGGTTCGGGCCTTGAAGTCGTCGACGCCCTGCACCAGGCCCGGGAAGACAGCCATGCGGTGATCCTCACCGGCTACGGCGCCATCGCCACGGCCGTCGCGGCGGTCAAGGCCGGCGCGATCGACTACCTCCCCAAACCGGCCGATGTGGACGATGTGGTCAACGCCCTGCTGACGGGCCGCGAGGACAAGCCGGAGCCGCCGGAAAATCCGATGTCGGCCGACCGGGTGCGCTGGGAGCACATCCAGCGCGTCTACGAGCTGTGCAACCACAATGTCTCGGAAACCGCCCGCCGGCTGAACATGCACCGCAGGACGCTGCAGCGGATTCTGGCGAAACGGGCGCCGCGATAGGCCCAGCCTTAAGGCTTGCGTCAAATTTCATCCGTATTGCCATGCCAAGGAGCATGGTGGAGGCCGCTGTTGCGGACCTTTGGGCGTGTGCGCGGATTATGTCCGGGCGGAGGAGTACGCGATGAGGCTGTCGGCTTGCGCCGGTAATGTTTCAGCACGTCTGGCCCTTGGCCTTGCGGTCGCCGCGTGCGCGCTTGCGCCGGTCGGGGCGGGCCGCGCCGAAGCCGAGGTGCAGGCGATCGGCCGCTACAAGGACTGGCGCGTCTATACCGAAAAGGTCGGCAAGGACCTGATCTGCTTCGCGGCTGTCGACGCCAGCGACAAGGCGCCCAAGGCGGTCGATCATGGCGACGTCACCTTCTACATCGCCACCTGGAAATCGGGCAGCGCGGTCAACCAGCCGAGCCTGCGCGTCGGATACGACCTGCGCACCGACATCCCGCCGGAAGCCAGGATCGGGCGCAGCCGTTTCCGCATGTTCGCCGCCGGGCCGGAAGCGTTCGTCGAGGACTCGCGCGAGCGGTCGCTGGTCGATGCGATCAAGAAAGGCTCCGAGCTGAAAGTGGAGGCGGCGGGCAAGGACGCCCGCACGGCCTATCATTTCTCGCTGTCGGGGTCGTCCGACGCCATCGACAAGGCGCGCGCGCTCTGCCGCTGAGGCGCGAGGGCGCCGAGGAAGAACGACGCGCCCGCGATCGCCCGACATGCGCCTTGCGCTGACCTGCATGGTCTCTAGTCTCCCCGCAAAACCGGACCGAAGTTCCGGATCAGGGAGAACCGCCATGAATCTCAATCGACGCCTGTTCCTGTCGTCCGCGCTTGCGGCCTCACTTGGCGCCTGCACCTCGGTTGCGAACCAGACGGCGGGGTTGGGCGCCGGATCGAACGCGCCGCCCGACGCCACCGCGCTCGCTGAGATGATCCGAAAGGGCGACATCACCGCTTCGGAAGCGGTCGAGGCGGCGATCGCGCGCGCCGAGGCGGCGCAGCCGAAAATCAATTTCATGGTGTCGGACACGTTCGCGGACGCCCGCGCGACGGCGCGCGGCGAGCTGACGGGCCCGTTTGCTGGCGTGCCGTTCCTCGTCAAGGACCTCAACAACTTCAAGGGCGCGGTGACGCGGGAAGGAACGCGCGCGACGCGGGGCCGGGCGCCGGCGGACCATGACCAGCCCATCGTCGCCGCGATGAGGAAGGCGGGCTTCGTCACCATCGGCAAGTCGGCCTCGCCGGAGTTCGGCTATCTGCCGACGACGGAGCCGCTGGCGTTCGGACCGACGCGCAATCCCTGGAATACGACGCGATCCAGCGGCGGGTCTTCGGGCGGTTCGGCGGCGGCGGTCGCGGCGGGCGTCACGCCGATCGCCCACGCCAATGACGGCGGCGGATCGATCCGCTTCCCGGCCGCCAATTGCGGCCTGTTCGGGCTCAAGCCGTCGCGCGGCCGGATGTATGACGAGGGCGGCGACGGTCCGCTCGACATCGCGGTGCAGGGCTGCGTCTCGCGCAGCGTGCGCGACACCGCCCGCTTCTTCGCCGCCACCGAGGAGACGCGCGAGGGCGCGCCCTACGCCCCGGTTGGACTGGTGAGTGCGCCGGGAACGAAGCGGTTGAAGGTCGGCGTCCTGCTCAAGACCTTCAAGGGTGCGGACCCCGATCCGGAGGTGGCGCTGGCCGTGCACCAGACCGCGCAGTTGCTCAAAGGGCTGGGCAATGAGGTGCGCGAGACGGCGTGGCCGATGGATCAGGGTTTCCCAGACGACTTCCTGGCGTTCTGGTCGCTGGGCGCCGCGATGGACGCCAAGGCGGTCGGCGAAGCGCTGGGCCGCGCGCCGACGGATCAGGACCTTGAACCGTTCAGTCTCGCCATGGCGTCGAACGCCGCGAAGATGTCGCCGGACGATATCCAGGGCGTTCAGAAACGCCTGCTGAAAGCCACCGCCGATTACGACGGCTGGATCGCCGGGTTCGACGTGGTGGTCTCGCCGGTGTTCGCCGCGCCGCCGCGCCCGCTCGGTTATTTCCGCGGCGACGTACCGTTCGAGGAGCTGCGCGAGCGGCTGATCCGCGATGTCGGCTATACGCTGATCCACAACGTGTCGGGCGCGCCCGCGATGAGCGTGCCGCTGGGCTGGTCGTCGGACGGGCTGCCGATCGGCGTGCAGGTCGGCGCCGGTCGGGGCGAGGAGCGCAAGCTTCTGGAGCTGGCGTTCGAGCTTGAGGCGGCGCAACCCTGGGCGGGGCGGCGCCCGGCCGTGTGGGTGGGATAACCGCTTCCCGCAAACCTATCGGCCAGCGGACAGCTAGACATAGGAGCCGGCGCGCTGGAGCACCCGGCCGCCGGTACCGATCTTGAAGCGGGCGATGCCGGCGCCGGACTGGGTGTTGACGCCTCCGAGGTCGAGTTCCTTCACGCCCTGTTCGCGCAGTTCCAGCATGGCCGTCCACAGCAGGAGATTGTGCGCCGCGTTGGAGCGTCCGACCTCGTTGGTCCAGCCGATGTGGTAGGTGGCGCGGCTTCCGTGCAGCAGGAACAGCATGCCGGCGCAGGCGTTGTTGGCCTCGCTGGCGCGGTAAAGCGCGAGCCCGCCGGACTTGTCCTGCGGGCAGGCGGCGAGGCGCGATTGCTGCCAGGCCTCGGTGAGATCCGGGGGCAGGGCGCGATAGCCGCGTTTGGCGCGCTGGGCGGTTTCGGCTTCGAGCAGCCAGCGATACTGCGCGGGCTTGGTTCCGCCTCTTTGCGCGCGGATCGCGGACTTTTCGGCCTTGCCCAGCTTGTTGCGCCATTTCGGATCGAGCGCGGCGCGCAGGGCTTCGGGCTCGGGGGCGAGATCAACCAGAACCGTGGCGTCGCCGGTCATCACGCGGCTGAACCCTTTGACGCCGGCGGCGCCCGCGTCCTCGGCGTCCGGGGTCACGACCAGCAGGCGCGGGCGCGGCAGGGGCAGCGCGGCCTTGAGCGCCTTGTGCGCGCGGCGCCGGTCGGCGGCGGAGACCTCGCCGATCCAGACCGGCCCCAGCGTGCACAGGGCGAGACGCGCAAGGCCGGCGAAGGCGCGCGAGACGATCTGGGCGATGGCCAGCGTTTCGCCGTCGGCGCGGGTGATGTGGGCGCGCAGGACGCGGGCGCGCGAGGACGCCGTCCGCATCGCGTCGCCATAGGCCCAGTCCTGCTGCATGGCGGCGCCGGCCGCCGCGTGCAGGCGGTCCCAATCCGCGCGGGAGAGGGCGTCCCAGTTGACGATGAGATCAGACTTCATGGAAACCGGACGCCAACCCTTGTTGCGGCACTGTTTCGGGCGTGTCGGGGCGTGTGTCCAGTGGGACCGATAATCGCGACAGGCGAGAGATACGGCGAGAGAGCGACGGGCGAGAAGGTTCAGGGAGCCGGGCATGTTCGGGAAGAAAGTCGATACGGTGGCGGGATACCGCTTGCCCGAGCCCAGGATCACGCTGACGGCGGTCTGGCTGGCGTTTCTGTGGGTCGGCCTGCCGCTGCTGGTGATCACGGGTTTGCTCGATCTCGGCATGCAGCTGTTCTTCGGGGTCTGCACCGGATTGTGGTGCCTGGCCTGAGGGGCGGTTAACGCAGGCTTCATGGCGCCGGGCGATGGCGTCTTTAGCCGTATTCCTGTATGAGCCGCGCCATGTCCGTTCAGCTCGACATTTCGAGGCGTCCGCCCGCCGAGGCCGGCCAGACCCGCAATCTGTGCGGGCTGTCGCGCGAGAAGCTGCGCGCGGCGATGATCGAGGCCGGCGTCGACGCCAAGAAGGCGCGGATGCGGGCGAGCCAGGTGTGGCGCTGGGTCTATCATTACGGACACACCGATTTCGACGTGATGACGGACATCGCCAAGGAGCTGCGCGCGGCGCTGAAGGTCTCGCATGTGGTCGAGCGTCCGGAGATCCGCGAGGCGCTGGTTTCGGTCGACGGAACGCGCAAATGGCTGATCGGGTACGGACCCAACACCGAAGCCGAGACCGTGTTCATTCCCGATGTCGGTCGCGCCGGCGCGCTGTGCGTTTCGAGCCAGGTGGGCTGCACGCTGAACTGCACCTTCTGCCATACCGGCACCCAGAAGCTGGTGCGCAACCTGACCGCCGCGGAGATCGTGGGGCAGGTGATGATCGCGCGCGACGCGCTGGAGGAGTGGCCGACCGCCGAACGCCCGCTGAACAATGGCGACCGCCGGCTCACCAATATCGTGTTCATGGGCATGGGCGAGCCGCTCTACAATCTCGACAATGTGGCCGAGGCGATCGAGACCATCGCCGACGGCGACGGGGTTTCGATCTCGAAGCGGCGGATCACGGTTTCGACGGCGGGCGTCGCGCCGCTGATCCCCGAGCTTGGCAAGCGCACCGGCGCGATGCTGGCGATCAGCCTGCACGCCACGAACGACGATCTGCGCAACGAGATCGTTCCGATCAACCGCAAATACGATCTGAAGACGCTGTTCGAGGCGATCCGCGCCTATCCCGATCTCTCCAACTCGAAGCGCGTGACGTTCGAATACGTGATGCTGAAGGGCGTCAACGACACGCTGGCCGAAGCGCGCGACCTGGTGCGGCTGCTGAAGGGCGTGCCGGCCAAGATCAACCTGATCCCGTTCAATCCGTGGCCGGGCACGCAGTATGAGTGCTCGGACTGGGAGACGATCGAAGCCTTCGCCGAAGTGCTGAACCGCGCGGGCTACGCCTCGCCGATCCGCACGCCGCGCGGCCGGGACATTCTCGCCGCCTGCGGCCAGCTGCGCTCGGAGAGCGTCAAGCAGAAGGCGTCGGAGCGGAAGGCCGCCGAGCTTGCGGCGAAACAGGCGGCCGAACAGGCCGCTGAAGGCGAAAGCGGCGGCCAGGCCTGAGCCGGTCGAGGTCCTGCGAAATCAAACATCGCGTGGCGTCTTTTCTGGCTTGTGCGTTTAAGTCCGCACAAGCTCGCGACCGGACTGGCGTGGGCCATCCGGGATGCGGTGTGCGGTTCCTCCCTTTTGTTGGCTTCTGCGTTCAAGTCCGCAGGAGGCCGGGGCGCGTGGGGCCGCGCCGATGTCCTGGTCGCGAGGCCAGCGAGCAAGACGCGATCGTCACGCGCCCGCGTCGGTTGAAGTCCGGTGCGGCTGGCGGGTTTGGCTGGGAACACCGTCCGTCTCGATCGTCAGAGATCACACGGCCCACGTCCAGCATTTGGACCCATTTCCGCATCCCGGACCCGCGTGCAGATCTCCCGCGAGACCTGGAACCCCGGTTTCGACACCCGGAGCCTGTTTGCAGGCTGAAGCCGCGTCCTTCCGGGCGAACCCGGATGCTGTCAGTTCCTCGTTCGATCTCTCGTCGGACAGGCCTTGAGGCGGACTGCGGCGACCTCCACACGCCGACCGGCCCTGACTTCGAAAAGTTCGGAGCTCTCCGAACCCTCCCCGCGCCAGACGCGAGAAGGACTATGCGGGTGAAACCGAGTGGGTCGGACAAGTTTGCGCCACCCCTCCCGTCTCGCTTCGCCCTTCGGGCTTGCGATCCACACTCCCCGCCAAAGGCGGTGGAGGAAAAAGCCGTCGTCGTTGCTGGACCGTTGCGAAGCCGCACACCGGTTGTCATCCGGGCGAGGCCGCGGACGAAGTCCGGCCGAGACCAGGACCGTGAAGACCGTCGAGGTTGATGAATGGGTCCCGGCTCTTCGCTGCCCGGCTTGGCCGGGATGACAGTCGTGGGAGATCGCGATGGAAGAGCGTCTCGCAGAGACGCGTCCCCTGGGGTCCAGAGGCGAATGATAAGACCGCGCCCAAGGCGGCAGGTTTCTTCTGAACTGGACCCCGGCTGGATCCCGGACGGCTACGCCGTCCGGCCGAGACGCGTGGCTGACGCCACGCTTTCCAGAGCTGAGCAGATTCAGAAAGCGATCAGCGGCGAGGCGGCAGGCGCGGGCTAGTGCGGCGTCACGACGGTGAAGGAGGCGGGGTCGATGTCGCGCTGGCCTTTGGGAAGCGAGAACGCATAGACCCAGTCCTCGCGCACGATCCAGAAATTGTCCGGGGCGGCGGGATCGGCGGAGACGGCGTAGAGACCGCAATCGGCGCCGGCGATCTTCGGCGCGATGACTTTGGCGCTTTCGGGATAGCCGGGGCCGGCGGGCCTGATCTCGCATTTGGCGATGGCCGCGTCGGAGCCGATGGTCTCCTTCAGGCGCCAGTCGTCGTTCTTGTAATAGGCGGCGACGCGGACGATGGGGCGGTGCGCCATCGGATCGTCGGGATCGGGCACGGCTTCGGGATGCAGCGGCGAGGCGATGTAGCTCAATTCGGCGGCGTGGGCGCCGCCGGCGTAATCGAGCGCCACGTGTTCGCCGTCGCAGGCGAGGGCGCGATAGAGCATCACCTGGTCCGCGAACGGCGTTTCGTCGGTCTCCCATTCGCAGCCCGCCGGCGCGTCGTGCGCAAGCTCGTCCATGGCCATGTAGGCGACGGCGCGGCCGCGGCAGACGCCCGAGAGCGGCAGGCGCTCGCCGTCATCCGGACAGGGAAGATCGGCCGAGGGCGCCTTGCGGAGGGCGACGGCCTCGGGAGCGGGGCCGGGCCGGGGACCGATCTGGTCCTGGCCGATGTCCGGGGCGTAGCCGCCCGGGGGCATGTCGGGGGGCGGCATGTCGGAAGGCGCTTGGTCGACCGTTTCGTTCGACGCTGAACAGGCCGCGAGACTGGCTACGAGACCGGCGCCGAGCAGCGCGACCGCGAGAAGGCGCATACGACATCTCCTGATGTGTTGTCTTCGGCATTTCTCGCGCGGGATGCGCGCGATTGTCTATCGCGGCGCGCAGCGAAAGGTCGTGGCGCTCAACACTTCAGGGCGAAGCGCTCGACGAGATCGCTGGTGTCCGACCCGCTGGGGCGGCGCGCGCCGCCGACGAGATAGATCGCGTCGTTGACGGCGACGCCGCCGAGACCATGACGCGGGGTGGGCATTTCGGAGACGGTCTCCCAGCGGTCGGCCGCGGATACGTAGCGCCAGACTTCCGGGTGAACGCCGCCGGGGCGCGGATCGAAATACTCGCCGCCGAAGACATAGAGGTCGCCGCCGATGACGCCCGCCGCGACGCCGCCGGCTCCGCTTCCGGTCGGCATGGGCGCGGCGGTGCGCCATGTGTCTTCTTTCGGGTCGTAGACTTCGTGGGCGTCGCTGTTTCCGCCGCTCATCGAGCGCCCGGCGACGACATGCCAGAGACCGCCGATCATCGCGCCGGCGGCGCTGTTGCGCGCGGTAAGGGCGGGCGCGGCGCTCTGCCAGGCGTCCACGCCGGGATCGTAGACGAGATGCTGAACGGTGTCGGCCTGATCGCCATAGGCGAGGTTGGCCGCGCCTTTCGGGGTGCGCCCGCCGGCGAGGTGGATGCGGCCGTCGATGGTCGCGGCGACGCATTCGGCGTGCGGGGCGGGCGCGGATGCGCGTGTCTCCCATGCGCGGGCCTGGTCGTTGTAGAGCAGGGTGTCGGCGGTCGCGGTCCACGCGACGGACCCGTCGTCGCCGCCCCGGAAGCCGCCGAGCTGGAACAGGCGCCCGCCGGCGTCGGCGAGCTGCGGGTGATGGCGGCGCGCCGGACTGGAGGCGAGGATGGCGGTCTGGCCGGTCTCGGGCGAGAGCGCCATATGCCAGGGCGAGACGCCGACGATGGCGCCGTTCTCGGCGAGAAGGCCGCCGGAGATGTGGATGCGGGATTTGTGCAGGCAGGGATAGATCTCCTGCACGGCGTGGGGGAGGAGGCCCGGCGTCGTCCAGCACGCTTCGGACGGGGCGGCGTGAGCGGCGGGGGCGCGAACAGCCGCAAGGGCGGCGAGGGCGCCGGTTCCGGCGAGGACCAGGCTTCGGCGCGTAAGGGCCGGGGTTGGGCTGGCGGGTGTCTGGAAGGTGCGGGTCATGCCGGCGGTTCCTCGCAGGATAGGACGGGAGGCTGGATTTTCCCTCAGGCTAGCACGGATCGCGCAGAGGTGGCGTCGGCGCGCAGCGCGATGTAGGCATGGCCCCCAACCTTGCGGGGGCGAGACGCAATGACGACCACAAGCGAACGGGCGCCGGCGGGGCGCGTGCTGGCGGCGAGCCTGGTGGGCACGGCCGTCGAGTTCTACGATTTCTACATCTACGCCACCGCCGCCTCGCTGGTGTTCGGGCCGATGTTCTTCCCGTCGACCTCGGCCTCGGCGCAGCTGATGTCCTCGTATGCGACGTTCGCGATCGCCTTCATCGCGCGGCCGGTGGGCGCGGTGCTGTTCGGCCATTTCGGCGACCGGATCGGGCGCAAGTCGACGCTGGTCGCCTCGCTGATGCTGATGGGCGGATCGACCTTCCTGATCGCCTTCCTGCCGGGATACGATCTGGCGGGCTGGCTGGCGCCGTTGCTGTTGTGCCTGCTGCGCTTCGGGCAGGGGCTGGGGCTGGGCGGCGAGTGGGGCGGCGCCGCGCTGCTGGCGGTGGAGAACGCGCCGCCGGGATGGAAGGCGCGCTACGGGATGTTTCCGCAACTTGGCGCGCCGGTGGGATTCATCGCCGCCAACGGCCTGTTCCTGCTGCTCGGCCTGTTCCTGACGCCGGAGGACTTCCGCGCCTGGGGCTGGCGCATTCCGTTCCTCGGCAGCGCGGTGCTGGTGGCGCTGGGGCTGTGGGTGCGGCTGAGGCTGACGGAGACGCCGGAGTTCCGCGCGCTGTTGGAGGCGGAGCGTCCGCCGAGCGTGCCGTTGGGCGAGCTGATGCGCTCGCACTGGCGCGCGACGCTGGGCGGCATGTTCGGCGTGGTGGCGTGCTTCTGCATCTACTACATCGCGACCGCGTTCGCGCTCGGCCATGGCACGACGGCGATGGGGTTCTCGCGCAACGATTTTCTGGCGGTGCAGTTGGTGGCGATCCTGTTCATGGCCGGCGGCATCGTGTGGGCCGGGGTGTGGTCGGACGCATCGAGCCCGCGGCTGGTGCTGGGCGTCGGCTGCGCGCTGGCGATCGGCGCGGGCTTCCTGATGGCGCCGATGTTCGGGTCCGGATCGCTTTTGTGGATCGGCGTGTTCCTGTCGATCCTGCTGCTGTTGATGGGGTTCGTGTACGGGCCGCTGGGCGCGTGGCTGCCGGGACTGTTTCCGGCGCGGGTGCGCTACACCGGCGTCAGCGTCGCGTTCAATGTCGGCGGGGTGATCGGCGGCGGGTTCACGCCGATGGCGGCCAAGGCGCTGGCCGATGCGGGCGGGCTGTCGTTCGTCGGCGCGTATCTGAGCCTCGCGGCGGTGCTGAGCCTGATCGCGCTGCTGGCGCTGAGGCGTCCGCCGGTGGAGGATCAAACCGGGGCGGGGGCCGGACATGACGACGAGCCGGTGGGCGGAACGGAGATCGTATGATGCGGACGGGATCGGCGAACAGGTTGGTCGGCAGGCTGGCGATCGCGTTGGCGGCGGGGGCCGCGCTGGCGGTCGCCGGATGCACCAGCGTTCCGTGCGGCGGCGGGTCTTCGGGCGGGTCGTCGGCGCCGCCGGATGTCGGCGTCGGCTCTTATGCGAAGACGGCCGAGGGCGCGGAAGCCTATATGCGCGCCTATACCGAGACCTGGAACCGGCACGATGCGGAGGCCGTCGCGCGCGACTTCTACGCGTTCGGCGGCGACGACGCGGAACGGCTGGCCTCGGTCCGCAAGATGTTCGAAGGACTGGAGGCGCGCGGCTACGACCATTCCGACATCCACGCCATCAAGGCGTGCATGACCGGGCCCGACACGGCGTGGGCGGGGATGCGGTTCACGCGCCTCAAGGGCGATGGCGACCTGCTCGGCCCGGCGGTGCAGGGCTCGAGCTATGATCTCGAATGGCGCGACGGGCGCGGCTGGCGGATCATGAAGCTGAACGGCGGGGACGCCTCCGCGCCGCTGGCCTGCCCCGGCAGCTAGGGTCGCCCAGCCAGGGTCGCCCGGCCAGGATCGTCCGGCCCGCCTAGCTGGCCGGGACGATGGCGTAGCGGCCGGTCTCCGGATCGCGCCAGTGCAGTTCGCCCTTGCCGATCGAGAACCACGCGCCGTGCAGCTTCAGGCGGCCTTCCGCGACGGCCTCGCGAATGAAGGGGAAGGTTTCGAGATTGATCAGCGACTGATGCACCGCGCCGTGTTCGAGCGCTTCCTGGCGCTGGGCCGGGGCGATGTCCGGATCGGCCAGAACGATCTCGCGCGCGGGCGCCGCGATCTCGACCCAGGGCGCGATGAAGCGGCCGACCGGCTTGTCCTCGGCGGCGGCGAGACAGGCCTGAACGCCGCCGCAGCCGCCATGGCCCATGACCAGGATCTGCTTCACCTTGAGCACGGTGACGGCGAACTCCACCGCCGCCGAGACGCCGTGATAGCCGCCGCTTTCGTCATAGGGCGGAACCAGCGCGGCGACGTTGCGGACGACGAACAGTTCGCCGGGCGCGCCGTCGAAAATCATCGCTGGGTCGGCGCGGCTGTCGGCGCAGGAGATGATCATGGTGGCGGGCTGCTGGCCGTTGCGCAGCCGGCGGAAGGTGGCGGCGGCCTCGGGATAGCGACCGGCGCGGAAGCGGCGATAGCCCTCGATCAGGTCCTGGGCGTCGTCGGCGAATTCGAGCGCGGGCGTCTGGTCAGGCGTCTTGTCGGGCGTCTTGTCGGTCATGGGAGGGGAGGGCCCTTTTCGAAAGGGGGCCGGCGCGCGGGCCGGATCGAAGCGGGTAATTGCGCTGGCCGGGCCGGATCATCAACCCCGGATCGCGCCTCATCGGAGCAATTGACTCACAGGTCATCGGCCCGGATAAGGTACGAGGAGTTCCAATACGCGGGGGCGATTGGTTCAGAAGGCAGGAGCGGGTGCATGTCCGACGTCGAAAACGCTTCGAAAGAGCCCGGCAACGACCCCGGCAAGGATCCGGGTCCGGACGGCGCGTCATCGGAGGGCGGCGCGGCCGGCGAGCGCCGCCGGGTCGGCCCCAAACGGTCGGAAGCCTCGACCGCGGCGGTGATCCAGGCCGCCTATGTCGAACTGTCCGAACATGGCTGGCGCGGGTTTTCGGTCGATCGCGTGGCCAAGAGCGCGCGCGCCTCGAAGCAGACCATCTATCGCTGGTGGAAGACGCCGGCCTGTCTCGCCGTGCAGAGCGTGCTGTCGCGGCTGCCGGCCGCGCAACCGCCGGCGGGCGATCCGCGCGAGCGCATCCGGGCGCTGATCGAGCCGCTGCTGGTGGCGGTGCGGACGGGCGACGGCGCCCATGCCTGGCGCGCGGCGCTGCTGGCGGCGGCCGACGACACCGAAGCCGGCGCGGTGTTCCGCGCCTGGTTCATGGAGACGATCAAGCTGCCGATGCGGCAGATCCTCGCCGAGATGGCGATGAAGAACACGATCCGCCGCGACTACGATATCGATCTCGCCGCGGAGCTTCTGTTCGGGCCGGTGTGGCACAGGCTGATCGCGATGCGCGGCCCGGTGCCGGAGGTCTATTCGCGGCGGCTGGTCGAGGCGATGATCCGCGCGCTGGCGCCGGGCTGAGATCGCGGGGCGCGGGCTTCGGGAAGGGCGGGCGATGCTGAGACGGACGTTTCTGGGCGGTCTTCTGGCGACGCCGCCGCTGGCGGCCGGGTGCGTTTCGCGCGCGGACGGCGGGTCTTTGGCGGGGGCCGGGACGGGCGGCTTCGAGGTGAGGCGTATCGGCGACGGTCCGATCATCTATCCCGACCTCGACCCGTCGATCGGCCACAACATCCAGGGACCGTCGCTGATCCGCGTGCCGGACTGGGTGCGCGATCCGCTGGGCCGCTACTATCTCTATTTCGCCGATCACAAGGGCGCCTATATCCGGCTCGCCTATGCGGACGACATAAAGGGGCCGTGGCGCATCCATGTTCCCGGCGCGCTGCGGATCGAGGACACGCCGTTTCCGAAAACGCCGCCGCCGTTCAGCGACGCCGAGATGGCCGCCGTTCGCGAGCGCGCGCAGAAGAGCGGGCTCGATCTCGAACAGTTTCCGGATGTGGTGAAGGAGCTGACGACGCCGCACATCGCCTCGCCGGACGTGCATGTCGATCACGCGAACCGGCGCATCGTGATGTATTATCACGGGCTGGAATCGTTCGCGCGGCAGGTGTCGCGCGCGGCGGTCTCTGACGACGGCGTTCGCTTCACGTCGGGCGGGGAGATCATCGGCAAGACCTATTGGCGCGCCTTTCCCCTGAACGGCATGACCTATGCGATCGCGATGCCGGGCACGTTCTACCGCTCGGCCGACGCGCTGTCGGGCTTCGAGGAGGGGCCGACGCTGTTTTCGCCGAACATGCGCCATGCGGCGGTCTTCCAGCGCGGCCAGACGCTTTACGTGGTGTGGAGCGAGGTGGGGGCGGCGCCGCCCGAGCGGCTGCTGCTCAGCACGATCGACGTGTCGGGACCGTGGGAGAGCTGGACGGCCGGCGAGCCGGTCGAGATCCTGCGTCCCGAACGTGCGTGGGAGGGGGCGGGCCTGCCGCTGGAGCCGTCGCGGCGGAGCTATGCGCCCGGCCCGGTCAACCAGCTGCGCGATCCGGCGATCTTCGAGGAGGACGGGCGGATCTGGCTGCTCTATGCGACGGCGGGGGAAAGCGGCGTGGCGCTGGCGGAGATGATCGCGACGCGCGGGGCGTCTTAACCCTCTTCTTGGCGCCCGGCTTCTTACCCCTCGACTTCTTTGCACTCGACAGGGGCGATCAAAGCGCCTATATGCCCCCTCGAACCAGTTCTCACATCGAAGCGGCGGCCCCGGGAACTGGGCCGCCGCTTCGCATTTGAGGCTTTATTTCGGGCGTTCATTATTCCGGACGTTCATTCGG
Source organism: Hyphomonadaceae bacterium (assembly GCA_041398225.1). Lineage (GTDB taxonomy): Bacteria > Pseudomonadota > Alphaproteobacteria > Caulobacterales > Hyphomonadaceae > JAWKVD01. The sequence goes on from JAWKVD010000030.1 coordinate 18,143, forward strand.
ACCCGCCATTCGACTTCGGCGGTCCCCAGGAGACCTGATCCCCGCATGCGGGCGCAAAGCGAACTCGAAACGCGCATCCTCGAGATGATCGAACCCGAAGCGAAAGCGGTCGGGCTCGACATCGTGCGGGTGCGGGTGATGGGCTCGCGCACGCCGGTGCTGCAGGTGATGGCCGAACGCCCGGACGGCGGCATGGACGTCGAGGACTGCGCCCGGCTTTCGCGCCGGCTGTCGCCGCTGCTCGATACCGAAGATCCGATCACCGAGAAGTACACGCTGGAGGTCTCCTCGCCGGGGATCGACCGCCCGCTGACCCGCAAGGGCGATTTCGCCAACTGGGTCGGGCAGGAAGTGCGGATCGAGGTCGGCGTTCCGGTCAACGGCCGCAAGCGCTTTCACGGCTATATCGCGGGCGAGACCGACGGCGTGGTGGCGGTGGACCTGAAGGACGGAACGTCGACGACGATCGCCGTGGACGACATGGTCAAGGCGCACCTGGTGCTGACCGACGAGCTGATCGATCTCGCGCAGGCGCGCGGACACATACCCGACGCGGTGGAGAACGGCGTCGACGAACAGGTTTTCGACGAAGTGATTGAAGAGGACGCGGCGACCGGCGAAGGCCCCGCAGACGCGTTCGACGACGAGGAGAAAGAAAAATGAGCTCACCTGCGGTTTCCGCAAACAAGCTCGAAATCCTGCAGATCGCGAAGGCGGTCGCGCAGGAGAAATCGATCGATCTGGGCATCGTGCTCGACGGCATGGAGGAAGCGATCCAGAAGGCCGCGCGCTCGCGCTACGGCCTGGAGCACGACATCCGCGCCGAGATCAATCCGGACAGCGGCGAAACCCGCCTGTGGCGCGTGCAGACCGTGGTCGAGGAAGTCGAGAACCCGGTCACCGAGATCAGCCTCGCCGACGCCAAGAAGCTCGACGCCGAAGCCGAGCTTGGCCATGAATTCCGCGAAGAGCTGCCGCCGTTCGAATTCGGCCGCGTCGCCGCGCAGACCGCCAAGCAGGTGATCACCCAGAAGGTGCGCGACGCCGAACGCGAGCGCCAGTACAACGACTTCAAGGATCGCGTCGGCGAGGTCATCAACGGCATCGTCAAGCGCGTCGAGTACGGCCATGTGATCGTCGATCTCGGCAAGGCCGAGGGCGTGATCCGCCGCAATGACGGCATCGGCCGCGAAACCTACAATCCGGGCGACCGGGTGCGCGCCTATCTCTACAAGGTGGTGCGCGAGACCAAGGGCCCGCAGATCTTCCTGTCGCGCGCCCATCCGAACTTCATGGTGGCGCTGTTCGCGCAGGAAGTTCCGGAGGTCTATGAAGGCGTCATCGAGATCAAGGCCTGCGCCCGCGATCCGGGATCGCGCGCCAAGATCGGCGTGTTCAGCCACGACAATTCGATCGACCCGGTCGGCGCCTGCGTCGGCATGCGCGGCGCGCGCGTGCAGGCGGTGGTCTCCGAACTCGGCGGAGAGAAAATCGACATCATCCCGTGGTCGCCGGATGCGGCCACCTTCATCGTCAACGCGCTGCAGCCGGCCGAAGTGTCGAAAGTGGTGATCGACGAGGAGGAGGGCCGGGTCGAGGTCGTGGTCGAGGAGAGCCAGTTCCCGCTGGCCATCGGCCGTCGCGGCCAGAACGTGCGGCTCGCCTCGCAGCTCACCGGCTGGCAGATCGACCTGATGACCGAAGCGGCGGACAGCGAACGCCGCCAGCGCGAATTCAAGGAGCGCACCGACCTGTTCCAGAAGGCGCTGGACGCCGACGAAACGCTGGCGCAGCTGCTGGCCTCCGAGGGCTTCGAGACGGTCGAGGAGATCGCCTATGTCGACGTCGAGGAGCTGGCGGTCATCGAAGGCTTCAACGAAGACGTCGCAAGCGAATTGCAGGCGCGCGCGCAGGACTATCTGGCGCGCCTGTCGGCCGAACTCGACGCCCGCCGCAAGGAGCTTGGGGTCGTCGACGACGTCGCCTACATGGAAGGCGTGACGCCGGCCATGGCGGTGAAGCTGGGCGAGAACGAGGTCCGCACGATCGAGGACCTGGCCGGGCTGGTGCCGGACGATCTGGTCGGCTGGAAAGAGCCGGGCCCGGACGGCAAGCCGAAATTCCAGCCGGGCATCGTCGACAAGACCGAGATGTCCCGCGACGACGCCGAGCTGATGATCCTGAAGGCGCGCGTGGCGGCCGGCTGGGTCGAACCGCAGGCGCTCGAGGACGAGCTGGCCGCACGCGCGGCGGCGCTCGACGCGGAAGAAGCGCAGCTCGACGCGGAGACGGTCGAGGACGACGCCCGCAGCCGCGGCGAGGAACTTTTCAAGATCGGGAGCCAGGGTGAGTCAGAAGGCGAGCGTCAGTGACGCTCCGGAGTTAGCTCCGGACGCGGCCGCGCCCGAGACCGACAACGGTCCCGGTCGCGGACGTGCGTCTCCTGAACGCCGCTGCATCGCGACGATGGAGCGGCGCGCGCCCTCGGAAATGATCCGGTTCGTGCTGGGGCCGGACGGCGCCGTCACGCCCGATCTCGCCGGCCGGCTGCCGGGCCGGGGGGCCTGGGTGACCGCCTCGCGCGAGGCGATCGAGCGGGCCGCCAAGCGCGGCGCGTTTTCACGCGCCTTCCGGACGCAGGCCGCGGTTCCGGACAATCTCGCCGATCTGGTCGAGACGCTGCTGGTGCGGCGGCTGATGGAAAATCTCGGTCTCGCCCGCCGCAGCGGCGATCTGTCCACCGGATTCGAAGGCGTGCGCGAGATGATCCGCGCGGGCCGGCCCGGCGCGGTTCTGGAGGCTCGCGACGGCGCGGCGGACGGGCGCGGCAAGGTGCTGGCGCTGCTGAAGGCCGCCCATACGCCCGAAGACGGCGAATCCGGCCCGGAAACGCCGATTGTGGGCTGCTTCAGCGCCGAGGAACTGGGGATGGCCTTGGGAGGCGGGCGTGTGGTACATGCCTGTCTCAGATCTGGGCGTTTCGCCCAGAGCTGGTTGGGCGAACTGGGCCGGCTGGCCGGCTTCCGAGCCGTGCTTCCTCCGGACTGGGCGTCCCGGGCGGAACAAATTTCAAGGGATTGCGGGTCTTTCTCCGGGCCGGGGCGCATCCCTGCGCACCCCGAGGAGGGTGAGCCGCCGGACTAAAATGACGACTGGATTGACCCGATGATGGTCCCCGAGGCCGGTCACTCCTACATGTGTGTGGACTGACGGGCATGAACGGGCGGGCGAAAAGGCCGGCCAAGACTGAAGCAAGAGCGTCAAAGCAAGACTGAATGAGCGATAGCAAAGATAACGAACCCAGAGGCCGCAAGCCGCTAACCGTCGCCCGGAAAGACTCCGGCATGGTGAAGCAGAGCTTCTCCCACGGCCGCTCGAAGCAGGTCGCCGTCGAGGTGAAGAAGAAGCGCGTGGTCGCTCCGCCCGGCGGACCGCCCAAGGTGGCGCGCCCGGCCGAGACCGCCAAGCGCGCGGCCGCCAACCCGCTGGCCGCCGCCCAGGAGCAGGCCGCCAAGTCGGGCCTGTCGGAAGCCGAACTCAAGACGCGCCAGGCCGCGCTCGCCGCCGCCAAGGTCGAAGCCGAGAAACGCCGCGCCGAGATGGAGGCGATCGAGGCCGCCAACCGCCGCCGCGAGGAGGCCGCGCGCCGGATCGCCGAAGAGGAGCGCCGCCGGCAGGAAGAAGCCGCCGACATCGAACCCGATGAAGCGCCGGACGTGCGCACCGCCGCCGCGAGCGCGGCCGCCGTGCGCGAACGCGAACCCGCCGCCGCGCGCATCGCGCCGCGCCCGCGTCCCGACGCCGGTCCCGGCCGTCCGCGCAATCTCGATCACATGCGCGCGCCCGCGGAACGCAGCCCCCGTCCGGGCGGAAACCGTCCGAGCGGCGGACCCGGCGGACCGGGCGGCGCCCGCACGGGCGATCGTCCCGGCGGTCCCGGACCTCGCGGTCCGCGCCCCGGCGCCGAGGCCCCGCCTCCGGAGCCGCTGGAGCCGCTGGCCGAGCTTGGCGGACGCGTGAAGCGCGCCAAGTCGCTCGACGACGCCCTGACCGACAACAAGCCGACCCAGCGTCCGCGCAACGAGGACCGCCGCTTCAAGGGCCGCCTCACCATCGCGCGCGCGGTGGAGGGCGATGAGGACCGTCAGCGTTCGCTGGCCTCGGTGCGGCGCTCGCGCGAACGCGAACGCGAACGGCGCATGCGCATGGCCGGCGGCGGACAGGCCGAGAAGGTGAAGCGCGAAGTCGTGCTGCCGGAGACGATCTCGGTCGCCGATCTCGCCAACCGGATGAGCGAACGTCTCGCCGACGTCGTGAAGTTCATGATGCAGCAGGGCGAGCTGGTGCGCGGCACCGACACGCTCGACGCCGACACGGCGCAGCTGATCGTCGAAGAGTTCGGCCACACGGTGAAACGGGTGGCGGAATCCGACGTCGAGATCGGCCTTGAAGGCGATGTCGACGACGAGTCGACGCTGAAGCCGCGTCCGCCGGTGGTCACGATCATGGGTCACGTCGACCACGGCAAGACGTCGCTTCTCGACGCGCTGCGCCAGACCGACGTGGTCGCGGGCGAGGCCGGCGGCATCACCCAGCATATCGGCGCCTATCAGGTGAACCTGAAATCGGGCCAGAAGATCACCTTCCTCGACACGCCCGGCCACGCGGCCTTCTCCGCGATGCGCGCGCGCGGCGCCAACGCCACGGATATCGTGGTTCTGGTGGTCGCCGCCGACGACGGCGTGATGCCCCAGACGATCGAGGCGATCCAGCACGCCAAGGCGGCGGGCGCGCCGATCATCGTGGCGGTCAACAAGATCGACAAGCACGAGGCCAATCCGCAGAAAGTGCTCAACGACCTGCTGCAATACGACGTGCAGGTCGAGGCGTTCGGCGGCGACACGCAGGCGATCGAGGTTTCGGCGGTCAAGAAGACCGGTCTCGACAACCTCACCGAAGCGATCTCGGTGCAGGCCGAACTGATGGAGCTGAAGGCCAATCCGGACCGCAGCGCCGACGGCGTGGTGATCGAATCGCAGATCGACAAGGGTCGCGGCCCGGTGGCCACGGTTCTGGTCCAGCGCGGCACGCTGAAGCGCGGCGACATCGTCGTGGCCGGCGGCCAGTGGGGCAAGGTGAAAGCGCTGAACAACGAGCGCGGCCAGCAGCTCAAGGAGGCTCTGCCTTCGACGCCGGTGGAGATCCTCGGTCTCGACGGCGCGCCCGATCCGGGCGACCAGTTCGTGGTGGTGGATTCGGAATCGCGCGCCCGCGAGATCACCGATTACCGGAACCGCACGCGCCGCAACAAGGCGAGCGTCGGCGGCGCCCGCGCGTCGCTGGAGCAGATGCTGTCGCGTCTGAAGGAAGGCGCCGGCGCGGTGGCGCAGGAAGCCTCGTTCATCATCAAGGGCGACGTGCAGGGCTCGGTCGAGGCGATCGTGCAATCGCTCGAGAAGCTGTCGACCGACGAGGTCAAGGCGCGCATCGTTCTGGGCGCGGCCGGCGGCATTTCGGAAAGCGACGTGCAGCTGGCGATCACCGCCAATGCGCCGATCATCGCGTTCAACGTCCGCGCCAACAAGCAGGCGCGCGATCTGGCCGAGCGCGAGGGCGTGGAGATCCGCTACTATTCGGTGATCTACGATCTGATCAACGACGTGAAGGACACGCTCTCGGGCATGCTCGCCCCGGAGAAACGCGAGACCTTCCTCGGCTACGCCGAGATCCTGCAGGTGTTCAACATCTCCAAGGTCGGCAAGGTCGCGGGCTGCCGGATCTCCGAAGGCGTGGTCAAGCGCGGCTGCGGCGTGCGCCTGCTGCGCGACAATGTGGTGATCCACGAGGGCATGCTCTCCACCCTGAAACGCTTCAAGGACGAGGTTCCGGAAGTGAAGCAGGGCATGGAATGCGGCATGGCGTTCGAGAACTACCAGGACATTCGCGAGGGCGACCAGATCGAATGCTTCCAGGTGGAGATGATCGAACGCCGCCTCGAATAGTCCGCGCGACAGCGCAAAACGATCGACCCGGCCGTTCGAACAGAGCGGTCGGGTTTTTCGTGTCCAGTTGCAGCGGAGGCGGCCGGGGCGGCTGGCGAGGGCGAGGGGGATCGGCCCCGATTGGGACGGTCATTGCCGGGTATTCGCGGCCGATTTCATCTTCCATTCACCTCATGTTGGGGTTTGGCGGGTCTAGATTCGTCTCCCGACGGCGCGCCAACCTGCGGCAAGAGGAGATGGGGATGCTCCACAAACTCTCACTGCTGATGACCGGCCTCATCCTGATGATGGGCGTGGCGTGGCTGGCGATCGAACGCTTCACGGTGAACCGCCCGGTCGCGGAGGCCGCCGTTTCAACGCCGGATCTGGATGGCGAGACCGGCGAGAAGACGCTGCGCGAGGCGGTGATCGAAGCGGCCGCCGATGCGGCGGTGGCGCGCGCGGCGGAGGAGATCGGCCTCGATCTCGACGCGAAACCCTTCAGCGGCCGCCAAGACGGTCGAGAAGACAGCTTCCGGCGCGCAGCCGATTCCGGTGAGCGCCAGGAGCGAGGCCAAGCCCGCGCCGAAGTCCGCGCCCAAGGCCGCGCCCAAGCCCACGCCGAAGTCCGAAACCAAAGCTGCTCCCAAGCCTGCGCCCAAACCCGTCGCCGCCGCGCCCGTGGCGAAGCCGGAAGCGCCCGCGCCTGAAGCGCCGGCGCCGAAGCCGACCTCCATCGACGACCTGATCGATCGCGTGCAATAGACGCCGGACGGCCGCCGACCCCGGCGGCCGGCACGCGGACGGATCGCATGGCCAAGGTCACGCCGGCGACGCGGGCGCTCGACGCTCTGGGCGTCGCCTACCAGTTCACACCTATGACTACGAAGCCGGCCCGGATGTCGGCGGACGCGCCGCCGCCGCGCTCGGCGTCGAGCCTGAGCGCGTGCTGAAGACGCTGATGGTGAAGGTCGACGGCAAGCCGCATTGCGTGGTCACGCCCTCGGACGGCGAGGTGTCGATGAAGAAGGTGGCGGCGGCGTTCGGCGGCAAGTCGGCCGCGATGATGCCGGTTCCCGAAGCCGAGAAGGTCACCGGATACAAGGTCGGCGGCATCAGCCCGTTCGGCCAGCGCAAGGCGTCGTCATCGGTCGTCAATGCGCGGGCGATGAGCCATGAGACGATTTTCTGCAATGGCGGGGGCAGGGGCCTGCAGGTGCAGCTTTCGCCCCAGGAGCTGGCGGCGGCGCTGGGCGCGGAGATCGCCGAGATCGACTGAGGCGTCGGGCGCGCGAGCGGGTGTTCCGGGGTGCGGTCGACGCGCGAGGACGGGGCCGTTAAGGTCCGCTCCGGCGGACGGTCCGGAGAGGCCGCCTCGTACCGGGAGGAACCGATGTTCAAGACGTTTTCAAGAAGCGGCGCGACGGCCTGTGCGCTGGCGGCGCTGGCGATCGGGCTGGGCGGGTGCGCGGGCGGCGTGTCGGAGGAGACGCGGGCCGCCGAAGCGGTTGCGCCCGAGGCGGCGGCGGTCGTCGGCGCGCTCGGCCTGAAGGCGGTTTCGGCGCGGCCGGATCTGGTGTCCGGCGGCGACGTTCTGGTCGAGGTGACGGCTTCGGAGGGCGCGCGGATCGCCGATGTCGAGGTGTTCGCGAACGGCCAGGCGATCGGAGCGCCGCTGCGCCGCGATCCGGCCGGCGAGGATTTCCAGGTTCTGGTGTCGGGCCTGCGCGACGGGGCGAACGTGATCGAGGCCAGGACGGCGGCGGGCGCCTCGGCGAGGCTCAACGTGGTCAATCACCCGATCGCCGGACCGATCCTGTCCGGTCCGCACATGACGCCCTATGAGTGCCGCACGGAGGCCTCGGGATTGGGGCCGGCGACCGACGCCGACTGTTCGGCGCCGACGCGCTATGACTGGTTCTTCAAGGGCGAGGACGGGGTCTTCCATCCGCTGGAGAACCCCAAGCTGCAGCAGGCCGAGATCGCGCGCACCACGACGATCGACGGACGCACCGTGCCCTATATCGTGCGGGTGGAGAGCGGGGTCATCAACCGCGCGATCTATCGCATCGCGATGCTGGACGATCCGACGACGCCGAACACGACGCGCAATGAAGGCTGGAACGACCGGCTTGCGATCACGTTCGGGGGCGGGTGCGGCACCAATTACAATCAGGGATCGAACACGGCGGATTCGGCGCTCAACGATCTTTTTCTTTCGCGCGGCTTCGCCTTCATGAACTCGACCGAGCTGGTGAACCAGCTGCACTGCAACGGCGTGCTGCAGGGCGAGACGACGATGATGCTGAAGGAGCATTTCGTCGAAACCTACGGCGTTCCGAAATGGACGGTGGGCGTCGGCGGATCGGGCGGGGCGATCCAGCAATTGCTGATCACCGAGATGTATCCGGGCGTTCTGGACGGTCTGCAGCCTTCGGTCTCGTTCCCGGATTCGGCTCTGCACACGCCCGATTGCGGCCTGATGCAGAACTTCTTCAAATCGCCGGACGCGGCGGGCTGGACGGATGAGCAGAAGACGGCGGTGACGGGGTTTTACGGAACCACCTGCGCCTCGTGGGCGCGCTCGTTCGTGCCGGTGGTCGATGCGACCAACAAGAAGGGCTGCGGGCTTTCGGACCTCAGCCTCGTCTATGACCGCAAGACCAATCCGAAAGGCGCGCGCTGCACCATCCAGGACCTGCGCGTGAACATTTATGGCCGCGATCCGAAGACCGGGTTCGCGCGCAAGCCGGACGACAATGTGGGCCTGCAATACGGCCTTAAGGCGCTGAACGCGGGCACGATCTCGGTCGACCAGTTCCTGACGCTCAATGAGAAGATCGGCGGCAACGACGTCGATGGCGCGTTCCGGGCCGAGCGCAGCGTCGGCGATCCCGAGGCGATCCGCGCGGTCTATGCGTCCGGCACGATGAATACGGGCGGCGGCGGTCTCGCCAATGTGCCGATCATCAACTTCCGGGCCTATTCGGACACCGCCAACGACATCCATTCGCGCGAGCGCGACCTGACGATCCGGGCGCGGCTGGAGAACGCCAATGGCGACGCCGACAATCAGGTGATCTGGGTCGCCGGGCCGCGCGGCCGGCCGGGAACGCCGGAAGCCGCCAACGCGGTCGACCTGCCGGCGCTGGTGCTGAACGCGATGACGAAATGGCTGGATGCGATGGCGGCCGATCCCGCGCCGCTGAGCCACGCCAAGGTGGTGAAGCACAAGCCGTCCGAAGCGGTCGACGGGTATTTCGACGCGCAGAAGACGTTCCATGCCGAGCGTGCGAGCTGGGACAACTCAACGGCGTTCAACAAGACCTATCCGGTGCATCTCGAGCCGCGTCTGGTCGCCGGGGCGCCGCCCGCCAACGACATCATGAAATGCCAGCTGAAGCCGGTGGACATGGCCGACTACAAGGCGACGTTCAGCGCGGCGCAGACGGCGCGACTGAAAGCCGTGTTCCCGGACGGGGTGTGCGACTGGTCGAAGCCGGGCGTCGATTACTCGCTGATCAAGGCGACCTATCAGAAGTACTGAGCTTCGTTTTCACTTCGCCGGGGCGCGGGCCGGCGCGCTAGGGCGTTCGGCGATGAAGCCGGCGATGGCCTCGACGATCTCGGGCGCCACCGGCAGGTCGGGATCGGAATAGGTCGCGATGTTGGCGGCGCGATCGGCGGGCGCGTGCTTGAGCACGTGGTTGACGCCTTCGATCAGGGCGAGGCGGGCTTTCGGCGCGGCGGCGAGCAGCCGGGCGTCCTGCTCGCCGGTCTGGATGTCGGTCAGGCCCTGGACGACGAGCGTCGGCCGGTCGGCCTTTACGACCAGCGCGGCGGGATCGACCGCGAACTCCGAGATCAGGAAGTCCTGCACGTCGGCGTGGAACAGGCCGAGCAGGGCGGGGTGGAGCGTCGCGGGATCGACATGACGGCCCGCCTCCAGCTCGGCGATCGCGTGCAGAGCCTGATCGAGCAGCGGCGCGTTGGCGGGGTTGGCCCGAAGCTGTTCGCGCAGCACGTCGCCAAGCCTGCGGCCGGCGCCGGAGACGAGGATCAGTCCGCAGACGTCGCTGCGACCGACGGCGGCGGCGGAGACCATCATCGCGCCTTCGCTGTGGCCCATCAGCCAGATGCAGGGCGCGTCGGTTTCGGAGCGGATCTGGTCGATCCAGGCGCGGTAATCGTTTGCGTAGATATCCACCGTAACCGCGTTGGGATCGCCCGCCGCCGCGCTGGAGAACAGGCCGCGCTTGTCGACGCGAACCGTGGTGATCCCGCGCTCGGCGAGGGCCTCGGCAAGTTTGCGGTAGGTCGCGGCGCGGATGAAGGACGGGTTGTTTCCGTCCCGGTCGGTGGGGCCCGAGCCGGGCACGATCAGCACGATCGGCGCGGCTTCTCCGGCGTCGAGATAAAGACCGTGGAGATCGCCGGCGGCGATGTCGGTTTCGGGGTAAGCGGTCGTTTGATTGTCCGGGTTCGGCGCGGCCGGAGCGGGTTCGGCGTCCGCCGGGGGCGTATCGGGATCTTGCGGCCGCATCAGGTAGAGCGCCGCGCCGCCCGCGAGGACGGCGATCAAGGCTATGGCCGCGATCCATCTGAGCGGCATGGCGGCTAGCGCACCAGCATGGACAGCGCGCCGCCCAGCGCCAGAAAGCCGAGCGAAACGGCCGCGACCGCAGCGACGGGCGTGTCGGCGCCGCCAATTCGGCGCGCGATGCGAACGAGCGACATGCCGGGGCCGAAGCGCAGCGGCGACCGGGCTCGCCGGTTCGCTTCTCCGTGCGCGTGCTGGTCAGGCGCGTTCAGGCCGCGCGCAAGCAGGAGGCTCATGACGGCCAGCGCGGCGGCGGCGATCCATCCGATCATCATTCTGCGATCTCCTGTTCAATATCGCCGATCCTGATCTTGACGAGACGGGGAGTCAACATCAAAGTGATATCACTTTGATGTTTCATGGAGAGACGGATGTCCGCTGGAAACGACCACAGGAAGACGGTGGAGAAAAAAGCCTCGACGACGGGCGGGGGGCCGATCCTGATCCTGTCCCTGCTCGGTTTCGCCGGCGCGGTCGCGTTGTTCGTGATCGGCATCGGGGCAGGCGAAAACGGCGCCGGCAAGATCGAGGTGCTACTGCACATCGTGGGCGCGGTTCTCGTAATCCTGTTCTCGGTGTTCCTGATCTCGGGCTTCTATTCGCTGCAGCAGAATGAAAGCGCGGCGATCACGCTGTTCGGCAATTACAAGGGAACGGACAAGACGCCCGGCCTGCGCTGGGTTCCGCCATGGTATTCGCGGCGCAAGGTGTCGCTGCGGGTGCGCAACGAGCTGTCCGATACGCTGAAGGTCAACGACAAGCGCGGCAGCCCGATCGAGATCGCCGCCGTGGTGGTGTGGCGCGTGGTCGACACGGCGGAGGCGGTGTTCGACGTCGACGACTACAACTCCTTCGTCAACATCCAGATCGAGACGGCGCTGCGCGAGATCACCTCGCACTTCTCCTACGATCATGGCGATGAATCCGAGCCGACGTTGCGCGCCAACGCCGACGATGTGGCGGACCTGCTGCGCGCCAAGCTGCAGGAGCGGGTCGAGGTGGCGGGCGTGCGGATCGACGAGGCGCGGCTGTCGCATCTCGCCTACGCGCCGGAGATCGCCTCGGCGATGCTGCGCCGCCAGCAGGCGGACGCGGTTCTCGAAGCGCGCGCCAAGATCGTCGAGGGCGCGGTGTCGATGGTCGAGCATGCGCTGGAGCAGCTGCAGGCGAAGTCGGTCGTCGAACTCGACGAGGAGCGCAAGGCGACCATGGTGTCGAACCTTCTGGTCGTCCTGTGCGGCGACCGCGACGCGCAGCCCGTGGTCAACACCGGAACGCTCTATCAGTAGGCGGACGGAATGGCGGCGGGTCCACGCAAGGCGTTTCCATTGAGGCTCGATCCGGCGGTGCACGCCGCGATCGAGCGTCTCGCCGCGCAGGAGCTGCGCAGCACCAACGCGCAAATGGAATTCCTGTTACGCGAAGCGCTGGAGCGGCGCGGCGTGCGTCTTAAACAGGACGCGGCGTCAAAGGGCGAGGCGGGCGGAAAAGCGCGCTAGCCGGTCCGCAGAACAGCCGTACTTTCGCCGCAGCTTCTGGTAGTGCTTGGCGCATGAACGGGGTGAGAGACGTCTATATCTCTGGCGCGGGAAGCTTCCTGCCGGGGCCGCCGATCGGCGCCGACCGGATGGAGGATTTTCTCGGACGCGTGAACGGCAAGGCGTCGCTGATGGGGCGGCGCGCGCTGCGCTGGAACGGCGTCGAGACACGTCACTACGCGATCGACGAAAGCGGGGCTTTCACTCATTCCAGCGCCGAGATGTGCGCGCAGGCGGTGCGTCGCGCGCTGGAGGATGCGGGCGCGGACCTGCGGTCGCTGGGCATGCTGGCGGCGGCGACGACGCAGGGCGATTATCTCGTGCCCGGCCACGCCGCGACGGTGCATGCGTGCCTTGAGGCGCCGCCGCTGGAGATCGCGAGTTTCCAGTCGGTGTGCGGCTCGTCGCTGATGGCGGCGAAGGCGGCGTGGATGGGGGTGCGCACGGGCGAACACGAGCTGGCGGCGGCGTGCGCCAGCGAACACGCCTCGCGCTGGTTTCAGCCGGCCTTCTACGAGGGCACGGCGCTGTGCGACGAGAAGGGGCGGCTGCGGGCCGAGGCGGACTTTCTGCGGTTCACCCTGTCGGACGGCGGCGGCGCGGCGGTGCTGTCTCCGGAGCCGCGCGCGGACCGGCCGACGCTGCGCATCCGGTTCATCGACATCGTTTCGCTGGCGGGCGCGTTCGATCCGTGCATGTGGGCGGGCGCCGCGATCGGGAACCGTCACGAGTCGCGGGAGACCTGGGCGCGGCTCGGTCCGCGCGCGGCGCACGAGGCGGGCGCGATCGCGCTGCTGCAGGATTTCGATTTGCTCAAGCGCGTCATCCGGGCGTGGGTGGGCGTCTATCTGAAGAAGGTCGACGAAGGGCGTATCGCGCCGGACGAGATCGACTGGCTGTTGTGTCACTATTCGGCCGAGTCGCTGAGGGGAGAGATCGTGTCGTTGCTGGAGAACACCGCCGGCATGATCCCGGAAGAAAAATGGTTCTCGGTGCTGAAGCAGTCGGGCAATGTCGGGTCGGCGTCGATATGGGTGATGCTGGACGCGTTCATGCGGTCCGGAAAACTGCAGCGCGGACAGAAGGTGCTGTTCGTGGTTCCCGAAAGCGGACGCGCGATGGTGGGGTTCATGCTGGCGGAGGCGATATGAGCGGCGACGTCGCCGAGGTGCTGCGCAAGCTGGCGATCGTGTTCAGCACGTTCGAGCAGAGGCTGGAGGCCGCGCCGCTGCTGCGCAAGCTGTCGCGCGGCCAGTTCACGATGGCGGACTATCGCGCTT
>JAWKVD010000031.1:0-31233 GCA_041398225.1 Hyphomonadaceae bacterium
GATCTTGTCGCCGACTACATGAAGCGCTGCGTTGCGCGCGCGGGCGATGGGCTGGACGGGTTTCTGGTCGTGCGCGCGAACCTGTCGCCCGCAGGCGAGGTGCTGCATCCCGTAGCGGCGTTCGATCGCGTCTTAAGGTTATCGGACGAAGCCAAACGCGGCGATTTCGATGCGGCCGCGATCGCTAGCGCGCTGGCGGACTACGAATTTCCGGCCGCCGAAGCGCCGTCGCGGATCACGATTCCGATCCGTTTCGGGACCGGATGATCCCGAATTTCGTCAACGCTTTTTCTGCTCGGCGCCATCCAAATTTTTTACCCTGGGCGCCCATCCTGTCCCGGTCTGATCCACGGCAGGATCCCGCGCAGGAACGAGACAGATGTCCTCGATCGACCGCTTCGCAGACATTCACGCCCGCCTCGCGGCCGCCGAGGCGACGCTCGCCTCCATCGGTCAGTCGCTCTCGCCGCTGGTCGCCGAACTCGACATCGCGGTGCTGATCCCGGCGCGCGACAACGCCGAGACGATCGGCGCCGTGGTCTCGCAATTCCGCGCGGCGCTGCCGGAAGCGCGCGTCTATGTCTACGACAACAATTCACGCGACACGACCGCGACCGCCGCGCGCGAAGCCGGCGCCGTGGTGCGCCGCGAGCCGATGCCCGACAGCGACCAGATCCGCGCGCGCATGCTCGCCGACGTCGAGGCCGACATCTACATTCTCGCCGACGCCGAGGGCCTGCACGATCCGGCCGACGCGCCGCGCCTGGTCACGCGCATGATCGAAACGCAGGCCGACATGGCCGTCGCCGCGCGCATCACGCCGGAGAAATCGCTCTACCCCTCGAAGGAGCGCGTGCTGCCGGCGGTTCTCAAGGGCGTCTATGGCGACCGCTTCACCGACGCCCATTCCGCCTATCGCGCGGTCTCGCGCCGGTTCGCGAAATCCTATCCCGCCGGCGCGTTCTGCCGTCTGGGCGAAACCGGCTTCGCCCTGCACGCGCTCGACCTCGGCATGACCATTTCCGAAATCCAGTCGGTCTGCCGCACGCCCGATCTCGCCGCGCCCTCGAAACGCGAGCGCGCCGCGTCGGCCTTCCGCAATCTCATCGCCGGCTTCGGCGTGGTTCGCGACTATCGCCCGCTGGCCACCTACGGCGCCATGGCCGGCATGTGCGCGCTGGCCGCGATCGCCGCCACCCTGTTCGGCGCGCCCGGCCTCGCCGGCGGCGTCGGCCTGCTGGCGCTGGCCAGCCTCGGCGCCGGCGGCGTGCTCGACAGCCTGCGCCACACCCGCCAGGAAAACCGCCGCATGGTCTTCAACCAGGTCGAAAGCCTGCCGGCCAAGCTGGAGCGCCTGGCCCAGACCCGCTCGCGCATCAACGACGTGCGCAACGGCGCGCGGGCCGAACGCGCCGCACAGGACCTGACGCGGCCGATGCCGCTGCGCCGCACCCACTAGGCTGTTTCACGCTCGCGCGGGTTGCGTCGGCGGCGCGTCTTGGCCATCTAGCTGGGAACGCATGCTGCCACGAGGACACGCCCGCGGATGAGCGACGACACCCCGACCGCCGATCAGGCCGCCAGTCAGCCCAGCGACCAGGCCGCCAATCAGGCCAGCGACCAGCCGCGCATGCAGATCCGGCTGATCCCGGTGACCCCGCTGCAGCAGAACTGCTCGCTGATCTGGAACGAGGACACCAAGCACGCCGCGATGGTCGATCCCGGCGGCGATGTCGAACAGCTGATGGGCGCGCTCGAGCATTTCGGTCTGACGCTGAGCAAGATCTGGCTGACCCACGGCCACATGGATCACGCCGGCGCCGCGCAGGAGCTGCACGAGCGCACCGGCGCGCCGATCGAAGGACCGCACAAGGACGACCAGTGGCTGCTCGACATGATCGAGGAGTCCGGCGCGAAGTACGGGATCGCGGACGGACGCAACACCACCCCGCAGCGCTATCTCGAAGACGGCGACACGCTTGAGCTGGACGATGTGACGTTCGACGTCAGCCATACGCCGGGCCACACGCCCGGCCATGTCGTGATCCACAACAAGGACCTGAAGATCGCCTTCGTCGGCGACGTGCTTTTTCGCGGCTCGATCGGGCGGACCGACTTTCCGCGCGGCGACCACGAACAGCTGATCGCCTCGATCACCGGCAAGCTGTGGCCGCTGGGTCCTGAAATGGGGTTCGTGCCCGGCCACGGTCCGACCTCGACCTTCGGGATCGAGCGCGTCTCCAATCCGTTCGTGGCCGACCGCCTGACGGGCTATGGCGGAACCGCGAAGGAAGACGGCTCCGAGGTCGACCAGAAGCTGTCCAAACGCTGGACCTGAGGCGGAAGCGGTCGCCGGCGGCCTATTCGCCGAGCTGGCACATCCAGATCTGGGCCTGGCTGGGACAGATCGCGACGGCGCATCCGACCTTGCGGTTGGCCGCATCCGAAATGGCGAGAAAGGCCGAGCAGGCGTCGCTGTAGCCGCACGAGCCCGAACGGCCGCGCAGCTCCCGCGCGCCCTGCCGCCAGGTGTCGACCACATAGCGCGCCGACAGCGATTGAGGACGCGGCGAACCGGCGTAAAGCGGTTTGGCCGCCGCCCACAGGAAGGCGCCGCCGGGCCCGCCGTCTGCGTCGCGGACGGAGGTGGGCGTGCAGCCCTCCTCGATCGCCGATTCGACGATCGTGCCGGCCTTCTCCGAAAGTTCGGCGGACCATTTCAGCGCCGCGAGCCCCAGGCTGGCGCGGATCAGGTTCTGCTGGGACAGCAGGTCGCGCGCGACCGAATCTCCGGCCTCGAGCCCGGCGCCGGCGCCCGGCCGGCTGAGCGCGCCGCCGGTTCCCGCGACGCTCTGCGCGGCGGCGTCGACAGGCGCAAGAAGACACAGCGCGGCCGCGACGAGCCCTGCAAGAAGGCCCGCGCCATGGACAGCGCCGTGGACAGCGCCGTGGACAGCGAATCCAGACCGGTTCGGCATGCCGCGCGAATCCCCCTTTTTCCGGCTGCGTCGGCCCGGACTTACGCCCTTCGCATGCCGGCGCAAGACGCCCGAGGCGCCTGCCCCCAGATTTGATCGCTCCCGCGCGCCGGAGCGGACGGAATGGGACACAAAGTCCCTGTGCGGCGCCGCGCAAGGCTTGTCGCGCCTGCCCGCCCTCGCTACACCCACCGGCGATTTGGCCCCGGCGATCCGGCCAGCGATCTGGCCCGGACCGCCCAACACTGCCGGTGACATGCCCAAGAGAACGGACATTCAGTCGATCCTGGTCATCGGAGCCGGGCCGATCGTGATCGGCCAGGCCTGCGAGTTCGACTATTCCGGCGTGCAGGCCATTAAGGCGCTGAAGTCGGAAGGCTTCCGCGTCATCCTGGTCAACTCGAACCCGGCCACGATCATGACCGATCCGGAGCTGGCCGACCGGACCTATATCGAGCCGATCACGCCGGACTTCGTCGAGAAGATCATCGAGATCGAAAAGCCCGACGCGGTGCTGCCGACCATGGGCGGCCAGACCGCCCTCAACTGCGCGCTGGCGCTGTACCGCTCGGGCGCGCTGGATCGCCACGGCGTCAAGCTGATCGGCGCCAACGCAACCGCCATCGAGATGGCCGAGGACCGCAAGCTGTTCCGCGAGGCGATGGATCGCATCGGCCTCGAAAACCCGCGCGCCGCGATCGTCGCCGCGCCGCCCATCCTTGACGAAAACGGCAAGCGCAAGGGCTTCGACCGCGCCGAGGGGCTGCGCATCGCCCTCGAAGCGCTGGACACGGTGGGCCTGCCCGCGATTATCCGTCCGGCCTTCACGCTCGGCGGCACCGGCGGCGGCATCGCCTACAACCGCGAAGAGTACGAACAGATCTGCCGCAGCGGCCTCGCCGCCTCGCCCGAAGCCCAGATCCTGATCGACGAAAGCCTGCTCGGCTGGAAGGAATACGAGATGGAGGTCGTGCGCGACAGCGCCGACAACTGCATCATCGTGTGCTCGATCGAGAACGTCGACCCGATGGGCGTCCACACCGGCGATTCGATCACCGTCGCGCCCGCGCTGACGCTGACCGACAAGGAATATCAGGTGATGCGCAACGCCTCGATCGCGGTGCTGCGCGAGATCGGCGTCGAGACCGGCGGCTCCAACGTGCAGTTCGCGGTGAACCCGCAGAACGGCCGCCTCGTGGTCATCGAGATGAACCCGCGCGTGTCGCGCTCCTCGGCGCTGGCCTCCAAGGCGACCGGCTTCCCGATCGCCAAGATCGCCGCCAAGCTGGCGGTCGGCTACACGCTCGACGAACTCGACAACGACATCACCGGCGTGACCCCGGCCGCGTTCGAGCCGACAATCGACTACGTCGTCACCAAGATCCCGCGCTTCGCCTTCGAGAAGTACAAGGGCGCCGATCCCAACCTCACCACCAGCATGAAGTCGGTCGGCGAGGCGATGGCCATCGGCCGCACCTTCCAGGAGAGCTTCCAGAAGGCGCTGCGCTCGCTGGAGACGGGCCTGTCCGGCCTCGACGAGTTCGACCTGCCCGGCCTCGACCAGGGCGACGACCACAACGTGCTGATCGCGGCCTGTTCGAAACCCACCCAGCACCGCCTGCTGGTGGTCGGCGAAGCGATCCGCCGCGGCCTCTCGATCGAGGACATAGCGCAGGCTTCGCGCATCGACCGCTGGTTCCTGCGCCAGATCGCCGAGATCGTGGAGAAGGAAGCCGAGATCCGCCGCGACGGCCTGCCCGCCGACGCCGAGGGCTGGACCGAAATCAAGGCGATGGGCTTTTCCGACGCCCGCCTCGCCAAGCTCGCCGGCGCGCGCGAGATCGACGTGCGCAGCCAGCGCCACCGCCTTGGCGTGCGCCCGGTGTTCAAGCGCATCGACACCTGCGCCGCCGAGTTCGCGGCCAAGACGCCGTATCTCTACTCCACCTACGAAACCGGCTGGACCGACCCGGACGGCGCGACCATCCCGCCCCAGTGCGAGGCCGATCCCAGCGACCGGCGCAAGGTGATGATCCTCGGCGGCGGCCCCAACCGCATCGGCCAGGGCATCGAGTTCGACTATTGCTGCTGCCACGCCGCCTTCGCGATGAACGATCTCGGCGTCGAGTCGATCATGGTGAACTGCAACCCGGAAACGGTCTCCACCGACTACGACACCTCCGACCGGCTGTATTTCGAACCGCTGACGCTCGAGGACGTGACCGAGATCATCCATGTCGAGCAGAGCCGCGGCGACTTCGCCGGCGTCATCGTGCAGTTCGGCGGACAGACGCCGCTGAAGCTGGCGCAGGGCCTGAAGGCCGCCGGCGCGCCGATCCTCGGCACGACGCCGGATTCGATCGACCTCGCCGAAGACCGCGAACTGTTCTCGCACCTGCTTGACCGCATCGGCCTCGCCCAGGCGCCTTCGGCCATCGCCCGCACCGACGAGGAAGCCGTCGAGGCCGCCAACCGCATCGGCTATCCGGTCATGCTGCGTCCCAGCTTCGTGCTCGGCGGCCGCGCCATGGAGATCGTTCAGGACGAACAGGACCTTCGCCGCTATGTCCGCGAGGCCGTGCAGGTCTCCGGCGAGACGCCGCTGCTGGTCGACCGCTATCTTTCCGACGCGATCGAGGTCGACGTCGACTCGCTGTCCGACGGCGTGCACACCCATGTCGCCGGCGTGATGGAGCACATCGAGGAAGCCGGCATCCACTCCGGCGACAGCGCGTGCGCCATTCCGCCTTACACGCTGAGCGACGCGCTGGTGACGCGGCTGTGCGAACAGACCCGCAAGCTGGCGCAGGCGCTGAACGTGCGCGGCCTGATGAACGTGCAGTTCGCGGTGAAGAACGACGAGATCTTCGTCCTCGAAGCCAACCCGCGCGCCTCGCGCACCGTGCCCTTCGTGGCCAAGGCGGTGGGACGCCCCTTCGCCGGCATCGCCGCCAAGGTGATGGCGGGCGAAAGCCTCGACGGTTTCGAACTCGGCGACGGACCGATCCGCCCGCCGCGCATGGCGGTGAAGGAGGCGGTCTTCCCGTTCGCGCGCTTCCAGGGCGTGGACCCGGTTCTGGGGCCGGAAATGCGCTCCACCGGCGAGGTGATGGGCGTCGACGAGAGCTTCGGCGCCGCCTACCTGAAGAGCCAGATCGCCTCGGGCACCGTGCTGCCGGAGAGCGGCACCTGCTTCATCTCGGTTCGCGACAGCGACAAGGCCGCCATCGTCAAGCCGGCGCAGGACATGGTGGAGCTGGGCTTCAAGCTGATCGCCACGCGCGGCACCGCCGCCTGGCTGGAGCAGAACGGCGTGCCGGTGGCGATCGTCAACAAGGTGCTGGAGGGCCGCCCGCACGTGGTCGACGCCATCACCAATGGCGACGTGCAGCTGGTGTTCAACACCACGTTCGGGGCCCAGTCGCTGATGGATTCGGCGTCCATCCGCCAGACCGCCCTGGTGCAGGGCGTGCCGTATTTTACAACAATTTCAGGCGCACGGGCCGCCGCGCAGGCCATAAAGGTCCTGAAATCCCGCCCGCTTGAAGCGCGCGCCCTTCAGACCTACTCTTGAAGGTTCGCGGCGACGGTATGCGGGCCGACGCCGCGATTCTCCCGTTCCAACTCATGGGTGGACACGACCTTGATGCAACGTATTCCGATGACCGCCGACGGCCACAGGGCTCTCGAGGCGGAGCTCAAACTGCTGAAGACCGAAGAACGCCCGGCCATTATCGCGGCGATCGCGGAGGCGCGCAGCCATGGCGATCTGTCCGAGAACGCGGAATACCACGCCGCCAAGGAGCGTCAGAGCTTTATCGAAGGCCGCGTCGCCGAGCTTGAGGACAAGCTGGCCCGCGCCGACGTCATCGACACATCGAAGCTGAAAGGCGGCACCGTGAAATTCGGCGCCACCGTGACCGTGCTCGACGAGGACACCGAGGAACAGTCCGTCTACAAGATCGTGGGCGAGGACGAAGCCGACGTCGCCTCGGGCAAGATCTCGATCACCTCTCCGATCGCGCGCGCGATGATCGGCAAGGAAGAAGGCGACAGCGCCGAAGTCGCCGCGCCCGGCGGCGCCAAGAGCTTCGAGATCGTCTCCATCGAGTGGAAGTAGGTCCGGATAACGCAATGGCCGGTCCGCGCCGCCCCGCGCGAGCGTGACCGGTCATGGCTGACCTCTCCGTGCAAGGCCCCTCCATCTGGGTCGTCTCGGACGGCCGCGCCGGGATCGAACGCCAGTCGCTGTCGCTGGCGCGCGCGCTGGCCGCGCCCGAACGCGCGGCGAAGCTTGCGCATATCCGTTCGGATGCGCATCGCGACGCGCCGCTGCGCCTGACGCCCTCGGGCTGGATGACCAGGCTGCGTCCGGACTTCTGGCCCGCCCCGCTGGCCGCCCTGCCCCCGGATCAGCGCGCGCTGCTGGTTCCGCCATGGCCGGACGTGTGGATCGCGACGGGCCGGCGCTCCATCGCCTATTCGCGATGGCTGAAGCGCGCATCCGCCGGCGCGACGCTGGTGGTGCAGACGCAGGACCCGAAAGTCTCGCTGTCGAATTTCGATCTCGTCATTCCGCCCGAACACGACGCGCTGACCGGCGCAAACGTCTTCCCGATCCTCGGGCCGCCGACCTGGTGGTCGCCCGAGGAGATCGCCGCCGCGCAGGCGCGCTTTCCCGAACTCGGCGCCGACCCCGGTCCACGCGTTCTGGTTTCGGTGGGCGGCGATTCAAAAACCCACCGCATGTCGGACCCCGCCGCCGCGCGCGTCGAGTACGCGATCCGCACCGCCGCCGCACAGGCCGGCAAGCTCTGGATCACGGTCTCGCGGCGCACGCCCGACGCCATGCGCACGCGGCTGCGCCTGCTGGCCGAGGAGACCGGCGCGCGCTTCTGGGAGAACCAGGACCGCGACGGCCCCAACCCCTATCTCGCATGGCTGGCGAGCTGCGATGCGGCGCTGGTGACCGAGGACTCCGCGAACATGCTGGCCGACCCGGCCTTCTTCGGCAAACCGGTCCACCTGATGAAGCTGGAGGGCGGCTCGCCGCGCTTCGACCGCCTGCACCGGGGCTTCATCGACCGGCACGCCGCGCGCTGGCATGCGGGCAAGATCGAGACCTGGAGCTACCCGCCGATCCGCGAGGCCGAACGCGCGGCGGACGAGATCATGCGGCGTCTGCTTGCGAGGCGCCCCGCGCCGGCGTGATGGCGCCGGCAGATTTTCTCAACACCCACAGCACATTCCATCCCAACCCTTCCAAATCGGCGGCTGCAACCCCATAACCGGCTTGAGCGAATTCAGACCGGGACAGCCGGAGCAGCCGACATGACCACGCGCCATTCACCGATCATCATTCTGGGCTCGGGCCCGGCGGGCTACACCGCCGCGATCTACGCCGCGCGCGCCCTGCGCAAGCCGCTGCTGATCGAGGGCATCCAGCCGGGCGGCCAGCTGACCATCACCACGGACGTGGAGAACTATCCCGGCTTCGCGGACGTGATTCAGGGCCCCTGGCTGATGGAGCAGATGCGCGCCCAGGCCGAACACATGGGAACCGAGATCGTCGGCGACCACATCGTGAAGGCCGACCTGTCGAAGCGGCCCTATACGTTGAGCGGCGATTCCGGGGCGACCTATACCTGCGACGTGCTGATCATCTGCACCGGCGCGCAGGCGAAATGGCTGGGCCTTCCTTCGGAAGAGAAGTTCAAGGGCTTCGGCGTCTCCGCCTGCGCAACGTGCGACGCGTTCTTCTATCGCCAGAAGGAGGTTCTGGTGGTCGGCGGCGGCAACACCGCGGTCGAGGAGGCGCTGCACCTCACCCACTTCGCTTCGAAGGTGACGGTGGTTCATCGCCGCGACAGCTTCCGCGCCGAGAAAATCCTGCAGGACCGGCTGTTCAAGAACCCGAAGGTCAACGTGATCTGGGACACCGCGCTTGAGGAAGTCGTCGGCGTCGAGAACCCCAACACGGTGACGACCGCACGGCTGAAGAACCTGAAGACCGGAGAGGTCGCCGACCTTGCGGTCGACGGCATCTTCATCGCCATCGGCCACGCCCCGCAGACCGAACTGTTCACCGGTCAGCTTGAGATGAAACAGGGCGGCTATCTGGTCACCAAGCCCGATTCGACCGCCACCAGCCTGCCCGGCGTCTACGCCGCGGGCGATGTGACCGACGACATCTACCGTCAGGCGGTTACGGCGGCCGGCATGGGCTGTATGGCCGCGCTGGAAGCCGAGAAATATCTCGAAGGTCTGCCCGAAGACGCCGCCGCGACGGCCGCTTACTGAGACTGCGCCGCCTACGCGCATTGTCCGCCCCCCATCGCTGCGGTTAGACTCGCCGCGGAATCGGGAGGGGACGGAATGATGAAACGGACAGGTCTTGCGGCGGTCGCCATGGCGGCGGGCGTGTGGTGTTCGGCGGCGAACGCCCAATGCCCGGACGACGGGCTCCAGATTGCGGTCAACAACTACTACGCGCTCGCCAAGCCGGACGCGGACGTTCCCGCCATCCTCGGCAATATCGACAATCTCGTCGCGGCCTGCCCCGCCGACCCCCATCTGCTGAAGATCGCCGCCACGACCTACGCCACGGGCAAGGTGACGGATGCGAAGGAGTCCGTTGCGCGCCTCGCTCACGCCCGCCAGCTGTTCGAACAGATGTGGGACAATCTCAACAACTCGTCGGTGGTCCGCCCCGTGATGACGCCGGACGGCGCCACCATGTATGTCGACTTCAACAATCTCCACGACCTTGAAGGCCAGGTGCGGAACCTGCTGTTCCAGGCCGAACAGGTATCCGGCGTTCTGGCGGCCGAAGACATGCCGGCAAAAAAAGGCGCGCCGCCGCGCGCCTGCCGCAGCAGCAACACATCGAACGTTCAGTGGGCGTATTTCTGGATCAAGGACAAGGGCGACCATCCGGGCGCCTGGAATCTGATGGACCGGCTGATCGGCGACTGCGAAGCCGAACTTGCTAAAGGCCGCTATATCAACATGCTGGCGCAACGCGCGAGCGCGTTCGTCGCCTCGGTGAAACGCACCCCCGCTCAACCGGACGCGCTCAAGAAACTGCTTCAGGCGAAAGCGGATTCAGAACGCTATGTCGCGCTCAATGGCGGCTATTACATCGTCTACTGGTCCGAGAGCGACGAGGCCGAGTTGCTGAGCATGCTCGCCACGGCGCAGAGCAACGCCAACGCCATTCCCCCGAAAGAAAAATGGTTCGTCGAACCGCTCCTGTCCGACCCGGTGACGGTCAACTACATCGCGATGGCGCTGGACCAGGCGTGGGCCAAGGACATGGAGGTCGGCGTCTCGGGCGGCTACAAGAACTATGTCGGGATAATCTCCAGCTCCTACGCGACCATCAAGGCGCAGCCGGATCCGATGCCGGGGCGCGCCCTGCTCTTCAAGGCGGCGAAGGCCCACGCCAGCGGCGCCGTGCGGGCCAAGGGCAATGAAGGCCTGAAGGAGCCGCCCGTTTTCCTCTATAACTGGATCGACCCCAACTACGTGCCGCCCAAGCCGAAACAATAAGGCTAGCCGGTTGCGCGCAATTGCGCCGGTTGTCTGCGCGAGCGATTAACCGCGCCGCGCGATGATCGGGGCATGGACGCGATTTCGGCCTCTCTTTCGGGCGTCAACACCGCGATCGACCGCTTCGAGCGCGCGAGCAACGACATCGTGCGGTCGGCGTCGGGCGCATCCGACGCCTCTCTCGTCGACGCCGTCGTCGAGACGGTTCAGGCGGAGGCCCAGTTGCGCGCCAACGTCTCCGTGATGGGCGTGGCGAACGAGATGTACGCGACGCTGCTCGACATCAAGGCGTGAGCGGGCTCAGGCCTGCTCGAACGCGCTGATCACCGTCATGATCGCAGGATCGTCCGCCGCGACGATATCCTCGTCGCGCCTCGCATAGGGAACGCTGGCGAGGATGTGGCGCATGACGTTGAGCCGCGCGCGTTTCTTGTCGTCGGCCTTCACCACGGCCCACGGCGTTTCCGGGCGCGCGGTGCGGGCGAACACGTCGCGCTCGGCGGCCGTGTAGGCGTCGAAGCGGTCCATGGAGGCGAGGTCGATCGGCGACAGCTTCCATTGCTTCAGCGGATCGGACGCGCGCCGGGCGAAGCGGCGCCTCTGCTCCTCGCGGCTCACCGACAGCCAGAACTTGATCAGGATGGTGCCCGCATCGACCAGGTTGCGCTCGATCTCGACGACCTGGCGCATGAACGCCTCGACCTCGTCCTCGGAGCAGAACCCCATCACGCGCTCGACGCCGGCGCGCGAATACCATGACCGGTCGAACAGAACGATTTCGCCGGCCGTCGGCAGGTGCTCGATATAGCGCTGGAAATACCACTGGCCGCGTTCGACGTCGGACGGCTTGTCCAGCGCCGCCACGCGCGCGCCGCGCGGGTTCAGGTGTTCGGTCACACGCTTGATCGCGCCGCCCTTGCCGGCGGCGTCGCGTCCCTCGAACAGGACGACGAGACGTCCGCCCGTGTCCTTGATCCAGGCCTGCAGCTTCAGCAGCTCGACCTGAAGGGCGTGTTTCTGCTGTTCGTAGACCTTGCGGGAAAGACGGCCGGCGAAGGGCGTGTCGGCGTCGAGCCATTCCCGAAGCAGACGGTTGTCCGCCGCGCGGGAAAGGCGGGGCTCCAGACGCCAGTCCGGTTCGTTATCGATCCGGTCGGCGGGCCTGAACGCCACGACAGACATCGCATACTCCTTCTTCCGTCCCCTCCTCCATCGTCGCGGGACCCCGCCCGCGCAGCCGATACGGGCCGCAATCTTGTTCGGACCATATGCGGCGCTTACGGTTAACCGCGGGTGAAACTGCTCCGCACACGGATATATGACGCGGCGCCCTGCACGGACCGGCGGGCGCGCCCAGCCGCGTAAAATGAGGGGCGCGCAGGACAAGGCTTGGCGAATGCGCACCATTTGTGCTCAGTCTTGCGGAAAGAGACCAGCGAGGGTCCGCGCATGCCCCACTTCCTGTCGCCCACCCTGTTGGCGATCCCGTTCTTTCTGGTGACCTTCATTTCCGAATGGGTGCTGGTGAAGCGCGGCGTGCTGAAGGGGCGCTACGAAACCAAGGATGCGGTCACCTCCGTCTCGATGGGGCTCGGCAATGTGGCGGTGGATACGCTGACCGGCTCGCTGGGATTTATGGCGCTGATGCTGGCCTGGCCCTACCGCCTGTTCGACATACCCGTGACGTGGTGGAGCTTCATCGCGGTCTTCGCGCTGTATGACTTCGTCTACTACTGGAAGCACCGTTTCGCGCACCGCGTTCGCTGGTTCTGGGCCGAGCACGTGACGCACCATTCCAGCGAGCACTACAATCTCACCACCGCGCTGAGACAGCCCTGGTTCGGGCCGTTCACTGGACTGTTCCTGCTGTCCGCGCCGATGGTGCTGCTGGGCTTTCATCCGGCCTTCATCGGCTTCGCCGGCGGCCTCAATCTCGTCTACCAGTACTGGATCCACACCGAGGCGATCGGGAAGATGCCAAAATGGTTCGAGTGGGTGATGAACACGCCCTCGCATCACCGCGTGCACCACGCGACGAACCCGCGCTATCTGGACGCCAACTACGCCGGCGTCTTCATCATCTGGGACAGGATGTTCGGATCGTTCGTGCCCGAACTCGACGAGGACAAGCCGGTCTACGGCATCGTGAAGCCGCTCGGCAGCTTCAATCCGCTGGTCGTCGCCTATCATGAGATGTTCGGCATCGCGCGCGACTGTGTGCGCGACGGTCTGCGCCCCTGGCGCTGGTGGGGCCGCGTACAGGGCGCGCCGGGCTGGTCGCCGGACGGGAACCACAACCGCACGCCCGAGCTGAAGCGCGACTACCTGCTGGCGCACCCCGACCAGGCCGGAACGCCCGGCCTGCCCGCGCGCCTGATCAAGACGGACGAACCGCCCGCGAACCTTCCTGAACCGGACCCCGCCTGACGATGACCGACGACACGCTGCGCACCGCCTTCGACCGCTTGCACGCCGCATCCCGCCGCGAACCGGCGCCGGACCACAAGACCCGGCGCGACCGCCTGATGCGCCTGCGCGCGATGATCGCCGATCACACCGAGGCGTTCGCCGAGGCGATCTCCGCCGATTTCGGCGTGCGCTCGAAGACCGAGACGCGGCTTCTGGAGGTCGCGCCGATCTACAACGCCATCCGCCACGCCCGCAGCCATCTGCGCGCCTGGATGAAGCCCTCGCCGAGCCATGTCGACATGTCGTTCCTGCCCTCGCGGGCGTGGGTGCGCCATGAACCGCTGGGCGTGGTGGGGATCATCTCGCCGTGGAACTATCCGCTGCAGCTGGCGCTGTCGCCGCTGGTCGACGTGCTGGCGGCGGGCAATCGCGCGCTGATCAAACCCTCGGAGCTGACGCCGCGCTTCTCCGATCTTCTGCAGGAGATCGTCGCGAAGACCTATTCGCCCGAGGAGGTCGCGGTCGTGACCGGCGGACCGGATGTCGCCGCCGCGTTCTCGGCGCTGCCGTTCGACCATCTGATCTTCACCGGCTCGACCTCGATCGGGCGCAAGGTGATGGCGGCGGCCGCGCCCAACCTGACCCCGGTGACGCTGGAGCTGGGCGGCAAGTCGCCGGCCATCGTGTGCGAAGACTACGACATGCAGAAAGCCGCGCACTCGATCGCGTTCGGGAAGTTTCTCAACGCCGGGCAGACCTGCATCGCGCCGGACTATGTGCTGGCGCCCAAAGCGCGCACGCGCCCGCTGGCAGAGGCCCTGCTGGCGCACGCCCGCAGCAGCTATCCCACGCTTGCCGACAATGACGACTACACCGCGATCATCAGCCCGCGCCATTACGACCGGCTCGCCAACGCGCTCGCCGATGCGCGCGAGAAAGGCGCAACCGCGCTGCAGATCGAGGACCCCGCCGCCGCCCAGCAGCGCAAGCTTCCGCCGACCGTGCTGCTCGATACGCCGCCGGACTCGCTGTTCCTGACGGAGGAGATTTTCGGGCCGGTTCTGCCCGTCGTCGGCTATGACAGTCTTGAGGAGGCGCTGGACTTCGTGAACGCGCACGACCGGCCGCTGGCCCTCTACGCTTTCTCCAATTCCTCGCGCACGCGTGAACACATCCTCGATCGCGCCATTTCAGGCGGCGTGACCCTGAACGGCACGCTGCTGCACATCGCGCAGGATTCCATGCCCTTCGGCGGGGTCGGCGCCAGCGGGATCGGCGCCTATCACGGATATGAAGGCTTCAAGCGCTTCAGCCACGCGCGCGCCGTGTTCGAAACCGGCTTCCTGAACGTCTTCGAGCGGCTGGGACCGCCCTGGGGCGCGGCCGCCGACCTGGTGGTCAAGACAATGGCGCGACGCTGAACGCGCCGCGCCATCCGGTCTTCGACGAACTGTCGGAGCAAACCCTCTAGGCGTTGGTCGCGCGGAGCATCCACGCGGTCTTTTCGCCTTCGGCCACACGCTGGGTCATGAGGTCGGCGGTCGCCTGGTCGCCGGCTTCCTCGGCCTGCTTGAGCGCGGCGCGAGCCGAACGCACGACGGCTTCATGGCCTTTCACCAGATTGGCGACCATCTGGTCGGCGTCCGGAACGCTGTTGTCGGCGGAGAGCTGCGATTTCGACCCGATGCTTTCGCCCATCGGCGCGTAATAGCCGAGGGACCGGATACGCTCGGCGATCAGGTCCAGAGCGCCCCACAGGTCGCGATACTGCGCTTCGAACATCGTGTGCAGCGAGTTGAAGCGCGGCCCTTCGACATTCCAGTGATAGCCGTGCGTCTTGGCGTACAGCGCATAGGTGTCCGCCAGCACCTGCTCGAGAGCCCCGGCGATCTGTTTCCGGGCTTTTTCTTCGATTCCGATATCCATGCTGCCGCTCCTTTGGTTTTTAGAACCATTCTAAATTAGTGCTCGCCCGGCGTGCTGACAACCCCGCCAGCACGAATTTCCGGGCCCTGTGTCAGGCTTTCCGATCCAGCACCCACTCCGCAAGGTCCGTCAGGACGTCGCCGTTGCGAACGTGGGGCAGATGGCCCGCATCCTTGATGACCTCGAGCCTGGATTCAGCCAATACCCTGGTAAGCGCACGGGCATGAATTCGGTTGCTGACGACCCGGTCCAGTTCGCCCGCCAGCATGCCCACGCGCACCCCTATGGACGGATAACGCACGGACTGGTCGATCAGCTCCCGCTTGATCGCGACAAGGTCGGCGGCGTTCGCGGCCAGCGTCGCCGGCCGCACCGCGCGCACCACGCCGGTCTGTTCGAAATAGCCTTCGGGCGGCGTTTCCGGCGCGAAGGAGTTGAGCAGCCCCGCCCATGCCGCCTTGCGCACGAAGGGCCGCGCCACCACCCGGTTGAAGACCGGACCGACCAGCGGCGCCGAGGACCAGTGATAATGCCAGGCCACCCCGCCCTCCCAGCCATAGGCGATCGGCGCGATCAGCAGCAGCCCGGAAACCTTGTCGGGATGGTCCATGGCGAGGCGCAACGCCACCGCCGTTCCATAGGAATGGGCGATCACCAGCGGCCGCTGAAGACCGAGCCCGTCGATCACCCCGGCCGCGACGTCGGCCTGCACGCCGAGAGTGTGCGCATCCGCCGGGCGCTGCGGCGTGAAGCCGAAGCCCGGCCGGTCATAAGCGGCGAGCCGGAAACGGTCCGACAGCAGCGGCGCCAGGGTCGGTTCGAACATGGCGAGATCGCACGAGGCGCCGTGGATCATCAGCGCGGCGGGCGCCTGCGGATCGCTTCGCCCCCAGGTCTTCACATGGGCCCGAACACCTGCCGCCTCGACGTAGGATCTGTCCATCCCGCGTCCCCGGAGCGCGCGCTAGGCGGCCGACAGCAGGCTCTCGAAGAGTCTGCGTCCGTCCGCGCCGCCTTCATGGCCGCCGATGGCGCGTTCGGGGTGAGGCATCATGCCGAGCACGCGCCCGTTTTCCGACAGCACGCCCGCGATGTCGCGCGCGGAGCCGTTGGGATTGCCGACATAGCGAAACGCCACCCGGCCCTCGCCTTCGAGACGGTCGAGCGTGGCCTCGTCGGCGAAATAGTTGCCGTCATGGTGGGCGACCGGGAACGAGACCTCGCGCTCGGCGCCGTAGGCGGAGGTGAAGGCCGAGTTGGTCGCGATCTGCAGCGGCTGGGGCCGGCAGACGAAATTGAGCGACGCGTTGCGCAGCAGGGCGCCGGGCAGAAGCCCGATCTCCGTGGCGACCTGAAACCCGTTGCAGATCGCCAGAACGAAACCGCCGCGCGCGGCGTGGGCCCGGACGGCGTCGGCGATCGGCGACACCGAGGCCATCGCGCCCGAACGCAGATAATCGCCGTAGGAGAAGCCGCCCGGCAGGACGACGAGATCGACATCCTTCGCCAGCTCGCCGTCCTTGTGCCAGACCATGTCCGGCTCACGGCCGGTAATGTCGGCGAGCGCGACCTGCGCGTCGCGGTCGCAATTCGATCCCGGGAAGACGATGACGGCGGATTTCATGGCCATGCCGCTAGCAGGATTTCGCCCGAGTCGCCATAATCGGCTGGCGTTTTGACGCACAATCCTGGCTACAGGAGACCGACATGACCGGCATGACGACTGTCCGAGCGTTGGCGTTTGTTCCCCCAGCCCTTTTTCCGGCCGCCCTTTTTCTGGCGCCCCTTATCTTGGCCGGCTGCGCCTCCGCGCCCGCCGCCCCCTCCAAAACCTATGTGACCCAGCTGGAAGTCTGCGCCGACAAGGTCGGCTATGTGCAGAGTTCGCAGCTGATCAAGTCCAGCGGCTATGCCGAGCTGGACGCGAAGGCGCTAGCCGCTGCGGCGCCGGGCATGCTGGCGACCAGGCCCGGCAAGGCCGGCTGCCGTCCGCTGGACGTGGAATGGCGGATGGAAGATGCGCAGGCGGCCGCTTCCTGAGGGGCGACCAAGGCTCAAAATCGCCAGATTCGAGACCGACAAGCCTCGCGAGTGATGGCCTCGCGAGTAATGGCCTCGCGAGTAATGGCCTCGCGTGTAATAAAGGACCGCCCGATGACGTTCAAATCCCTCGCCGCCGCAAGCGCGCTGCTCGCCCTGGCCGGCTGCAACACCGTCGCCGGTATCGGCAAGGATCTCGTCGCCGTGGGCGATGTGCTGACCGGCGCCTCGGAAGACGCCCAGAAAAACCCCAACACCGACGCCGACCGCGAGCTTTGCGGCGGCCCGGGGCGCAACCAGCCCGGCTGCTAGCGGGACCGCCTGTCAGGGCCTCTAGGCCGGACTGGCGGGAGCGGCCCGCCCGAGCGGCGCATTGGTCGCTGCCTCCGCCGGCCTCAAACCTCTTGCGCTTCTGTGCGTTTGCATCATCTTTTCGACGAACCTGATTTGAGAGGGTAAGCCATGCTCCGCAAAGCCATTCTGGTCGCCATGCTCGCCGTGACGCTCGGCGCCTGCAACACCATCGCCGGCATCGGCAAGGACGTTTCGGCCGCCGGCGACGCGGTCTCCGACGCCGCCGACGACGCGAAGTAGACGCTCAGGAAACCGGATCGACCATTTCATTGAGCGCGCGCTCAAGTCCGGGATAGCCCCAGCCAACTCCCGCAATCGGTTGCCCGTCTGCGGCGATTTCGGGGTTTCTGTACGTTGCAAATATCAGATTGATCGTTCGGCGCGCGAGAACGAAGAGTTCCTCGATATCCCCCTGCGCGGGGTGGATGGGCTGCGCCAAATTCCTGTCGCGGTGGGCGATCTGCTGATCGCGTAGCGCCTTAACAGCGACAAGGCTCCCGCTCACACGCTCTTTTGAGAGGCTGTAATAGTGTCCTATTCGCTCACTGACGCTCTCAATTGACGCCAAGCTCGCAAGGTCCTGCGCATCCAGCTGGTATGCTGGTGACTCCAAGAACTTGATCGAGACTGTTCCTGAGATGGGCGTAAACGCGGGCAGGTCCCTTATAAGCTGCGGCAAGGAATGAACTTTGTTTCGCGTTCGAACTTCAAAAAGTGACGCGAGCCTGACTACGCAAAGTTCGCTGAAGTCGCTTTGCAGGAATCGAAAGACTTCGCCGTGCTCATTCTGATTAACCGCATCAACGCGATCAGCGATCGACAGAAAGCCGCGCCAGTAGCGTAGCGCCAGAGCATACTCACCGACGACCGGGAGAAGGTAGTCAGCAATATCTGTCGATCTACACAAGCTCCACCGTGTAGCGCTCGACCACGGTGTTCGCGAGCAGCTTCTCGCACATCTCTTTGACGCGCGCCTCGGCGTCGGCCTGGTTCAGCCCGTCGGCAAGCTCCAGCTCGATCGTCTTGCCGACACGGACCTCGCCGACCTCGTTGAAGCCAAGACGCTCCAGCGCATCGCCGACGGCCTTGCCCTGCGGGTCGAGCACGCCCTGCTTCAGGCTGACATGAACACGAGCGCGCACGGCTATTTCTCCGGATTGAAGCTGAGGATCTCGGCGCTGCCGCCTTCTTCCTTGAGCACGCCGAGCCGCCGGGCCACTTCCGCATAGGCGTCGGTGACGCCGCCCAGATCGCGCCGGAAGCGGTCCTTGTCGAGCTTGTTGCCGGTGGCCATGTCCCACAGCCGGCAGCTGTCGGGGCTGATCTCGTCGGCCAGCACGGTGCGCACCATCTCGCCTTCGTAGAGGCGGCCATACTCGACCTTGAAGTCGACCAGCTTGATGCCGACGCCCGCGAACAGTCCGGTCAGGAAGTCGTTGATCCGCAGCGTCATCGCCACGATGTCGTCGATCTCCTGATTGGTCGCCCAGTTGAACGCCGTGATGTGCTCTTCGGAGACCAGCGGATCGCCCAGCTCGTCCTTCTTGTAGCAGAATTCGATGATCGAGCGCGGCAGGGGCGAGCCTTCCTCGAGCCCCAGGCGCTTCGAGATCGACCCGGCGGCCACGTTGCGGCAGATCACCTCCAGCGGAATGATCTCGACCTCGCGGATGAGCTGCTCGCGCATGTTCAGCCGCTTGAGGAAGTGCGTCGGCAGCCCGATCGAGTTGAGCTGCGTCATCACGAATTCGCTGATCCGGTTGTTCAGCACGCCCTTGCCGTCGAGCACCGCGCGCTTCTCGTTGTTGAACGCGGTGGCGTCGTCCTTGAAATACTGGATCAGGGTGCCCGGCTCCGGCCCTTCGTAGAGGATCTTCGCCTTCCCCTCGTAAATCTTGCGGCGCTTGGCCATCACCTCGTCTCCTGCCGCGGCGGACGCCCGCCCGCGGTCCCAACTGCCTCCGCCCGGAATCATGCGGAGCCGGTCTCTTTATAGCATCGCGCGGCCCGCGTCGCCCCCGGCGACCGCTCCGTCAGGCGCGATTTCGGAGGGCCGCGACGATCCGGCCCGTCGCCCCGCCCGATACGCCGCAGCCTGTTCGCACGGGGGTGCATTTCCCGGAACGAAGGGCTATATCGGGCTCTCACGGATCGCGCGCCAGCGGTGTCAGGGAGAATTCAGTGAGCGGTTTCGACAATCGGGAAAAGGCGGCGGAAAACAAGTTCGCCCTCGACCAGGAGTTGCGCTTCAAGGCCAACGCCCGCCGCAACAAGCTGCTCGGCCAGTGGGCCGCCGGCCTGCTCGGCAAGGCGGGCGCGGACGCCGACGCCTACGCCGCTGAAGTGGTGAAATCCGACTTCGAAGCCCCCGGCGACGAAGACGTGTTCCAGAAGGTGCGCGGCGACCTCGAGGCCGCTGGCGTCGACCAGAGCGAGCACCAGATCCGCCGCCAGATGGAAGAGCTGATGGCGGTCGCGGTCGAGCAGGTGAAGGGCGAAGCCTAGGCACCGCCCGGCTTTCCTTCGCCTCTCCGCCGTCTTTCCGCAGAAAAAATATCGCGCCCGGCCGGCGGATTCACCCTGGCCGGATGCGCGTGCGCGCTATTGTCGCCGGGATTTGGGTTAATGCGCCGCCCAAACCGGGAAGCTGGTTAATCGCGTATCTGAATACTGGTTGCCGCGGATGGCCGTCTTTTTAAGACATCGCCGTCATTGTCGTTCCTGAAGATCGCGGCGCTCCCTCCCCTCTCGCGTCGAGGATCTGGTCCCCCATCGGATGTGCAGCGGCCTTGCCTGCGGGCGGGCGCGTCCTCCCCCAAGGATGCCTGCACCTCCACGGCGCAACACGATCTGTGTTTTGCGCTCCGCCATTGCCTGGGCCGGTCCCACCATCGGGGCCGGCCCGCTTTTTTCAGCTTTCGCCGAACACCCGCGCGAAGATCACGTCGACATTCTTGAAATGGTAGTCGAGGTCGAACAGCGAGCCGAGCTGGTCGTCGCTGAGCCTAGCCGAGACGTCCGGGTCTTCCTTCAGATAGCGCAGGAAATCGCCTTCGCCGCGATTGGGATCGGCCCAGACCTTCATGGCGTTGCGCTGGACCAGCCGGTAGCTGTCCTCGCGCGAAGCGCCGGCCTCGACCAGCGCCAGCAGCACGCGCTGCGAGTTGTGAAGCCCGCCGAGCCGGTTGAGATTGGCGAGCATGTTGTCGGGATAGACCAGCAGGTTCTCGATCACGCCCGACAGCCGGTGCAGCGCGAAATCGAGATGGATGGTCGCGTCCGGCCCGATGCCGCGTTCGACCGAGGAATGCGAAATGTCGCGCTCGTGCCAGAGGGCGACGTTCTCCATCGCCGGATAGGCCGCCGAGCGCACGAGCCGCGCAAGGCCGGTCAGGTTCTCGGTGAGCACCGGATTGCGCTTGTGGGGCATGGCCGAGGAGCCCTTCTGCCCGGCCGAGAAATACTCTTCCGCTTCGAGAACTTCCGTGCGCTGCAGGTGGCGGATCTCTACCGCGATGTTCTCGATCGAGGAGGCGACCACACCCAGCGCCGCGAAGAAGGCCGCATGGCGGTCGCGGGGGATGACCTGCGAGGAGACCGGCTCGACCTGCAGCCCGAGGCGTTCGGCGACCATGTCCTCGACCCGCGGGTCGATGTTGGCGAACGTGCCCACGGCGCCGGAGAGCGCGCAGGTCGCCACTTCCGCCCGCGCCGTCTCCAGCCGTTTCCGGCACCGGCTCATCTCGGCGTGGAAGCGCGCCAGCTTGACCCCGAACGTGGTGGGCTCGGCGTGAATGCCGTGGCTGCGGCCGATGGTGGGCGTCAGCTTGTGTTCGAAGGCGCGCTTCTTGAGCGCCGCCAGCAGACGGTCGACGCCCGCCAGCAGAAGGTCCGAGGCGCGGGTGAGCTGCACGGCGAGACAGGTGTCGAGAACGTCCGAGGAGGTCATCCCCTTGTGCAGGTGGCGCGCTTCCTCGCCGACATGTTCAGCGACGCTGGTGAGGAAGGCGATGACGTCGTGTTTCACCTCGCGCTCGATCTCGTCGACCCGGGCGACGTCGAAACCGCCGCGCTCACGCACGGCCTTGGGCGCCTCCGGCGGAACGGTGCCCAGCTCCGCCATCGCCTCGGCCGCCAGCGTCTCGATCTCGAGCCAGATGGCGTATCGCGCCTCCGGGGTCCAGATCGCGGTCATTTCGGGCCGGGCGTAGCGGGGAATCATGGCGAGGCGCTCTCCTGTCGACTGCGCGCGGTTTAGCAGGCTTGGAGCACAACGCAAAAGCGGCTCCCCGGTCGCCCGGAGAGCCGCCGCAAAGGCCGGTTTCCGGCCGTTTCTACTTCGCAACGAGGTCCTTTTGCAGGGTCCGGAGGCACATGAAGAAGCATAGCCCCGGAAGAACGTAGAGCGCCGAAGTGATCAGCAGCGAGTTCTGCAACGCGCTGGCCTCCGCCCGCCCGCAGAACGCCTGCTGCGCCTCCGAAAGCGCCGCCAGCGCATCGCCCTTGCAGGACTGGCGCGCGAAACCTTCGAGGCCCTCAGCGGCGGCGCTCATATTGAAGAGAATGTCGGACACAAAGCCGATGAAGGGCGGCCCGCCGCCATATCCGAACAGGTTGATGATAAACAGCAGGATCGCCGTCGAGGTTGCACGCGAGCGCATGCCGACCACGCCCTGCCCGATCGTGTACTGCGCCGCCAGATAGCCGTACTTCACTAGCGCGCCGAGCGAGATGCCGATCAACGCAATGGTGAGGCTGCTGGATGAGAACCCCCACAGGTAGAACGGCACGCAGATGATGAGGCCCCAGCCCGGCAGCCAGGCGATGGCGTTGGGCCGCTTCTTGACGATCTTCTCCGCGATCCACCCGGTCAGTCCGACGCCGATGGACGCGGCCGCCGCGAACGCGACGTTGTAGATCTGCGTCGCCTCCATAAGAGAAAGACCGTGCGTACGGATCAGGAAGGAGGTCTGGAACGTGGTGATGCCATAGCCGCAGAACGACGCCAGCGTCGCGCCTGCCGCCATCCACCAGAACGACGGCTTGCCGGCCAGATCCTTCAACGCCGTGCTGAAGCTTGCGCGTTCAGGTCTGGCTGCGCGCGGCGGGTCTGAGTAGCCGCGTGGCGGCTCCTTGACGGTCAGCCGAACAAGAACGGCCACGACCAGTCCCGCGAGGCCGACGACGATAAAGGCCGTGCGCCAGTCATACAGGGCCGCGATGCGGCCGCCGATGAGGTTGGCCGCCAGCGTGCCGGCGGTGACGCCCATGGCGTAAACGCCAAGCGCCGTAGACCGGCGGGCGGGCGGATAATAATCGGCGATGATCGAGTTCGCCGGCGGGGTGCATCCCGCTTCGCCCACGCCGACGAAGACACGCATGATCAGAAGAAACACGAAACCGCTGATCGTGATGAAGCCGAGATCGACCTCCCGGGCGAGCCCGCTGCCTGCGGTCGCGAGCGTCCACAACGCGATACAGATCGTGATGATCCAGACGCGATTGCGCGTCTCGGCCATGTGGGCGATCGGAATGCCTATGAGAGAATAGAACAGCGCGAAGCCGATGCCGGTGAGAAGGCCGAAAGCCCCGTCCGTAATCTGCAGTTCATTCATGACCGGCTCAGAGACAATGCCCAACAAGCCGCGGTCCAGAAAGTTCAGAATGTAGACCAGCAGAAGCGAGCCGAGCACGTAGCTTCGGTAGGCCCGGCTGCCATAGCCTGTGATATGCCCCTGCGAACCGGCGCCGCCGTCGGAAACGGACGCTTTGTCAGCCGTCCCTGCGGTTTCCATGATGTTTCTCCCCTACGCGCGCCGTCTTGATCGCGACGCTCTGACATTGTGCGAAATGGTTAGAGCATCGATCGTCGAGGTCCACCAAATCTTGCGTGAAGAACGCTGGCCGCCAGCCGGACGCCGCTGCGCCGGAGAGCGAGACCGGCTCCGGCGCAGCAACGGTTTCTCATGCGCTATCGGGAAACGAGATCCCTCTGCAGCGTGCGCGAGGAGAGAAGGTAGAACAGCGCGGCGGGCACGAAGATCAGGCCCGTCGCAACCATCGCCTGCCTCAAGCCTTCGCCGTAAGCCGTCTTACAGACCGCCTGCTGCGCATCGGTCAGTCCGGAGAGATCCGGCGCGCGGCAGATCGCGTTGGTCAGCACATCGCCCATGCCTTGCGACTTGATCTGCATCGCCATCAGCGTGTCGCTCAGGAAGCCGACGATCTGCGGACCGAGCCCGTTGCCGATCAGCGCGATCAGGAACAGCAGGATGGCGATCGCCGAGGCCCGCGAGCGTTGCGATACGACGCCCTGCCCGATCGTGTACTGCGCGCCGAGATAGGCGTAGTGCAGGACCGACGCGAAGCCCCAAGACAGGCGCGCGATCTCGAAGTTCTGGTCGATCTGATAGAAGCCGAGGAAGTAGAACGGGATCGCGGCGATCAGACCGACGCCTGGAATGATCGCCACCGCGTTGGGCATGCGCGGCGTCATCCGTTCGGTGAACCAGCCGCCCATGAAGGTGCCGACCGCCGAGGCCAGCGCCAGCGGAACGCCAAGCTTGAGCGCGAAGTCGGCCGGCCCGATGCCGGCGACGCGCGCCGCCATCGGCGCCTGGAATCCGAAGAAACCATAGCCGACCAGCGCGGTGAGCGAGGCGCCCATCGCCATCAGCCAGAAGCTCGGCTTGCTTCCCAGCTCTTTCAGCGTCTCGGAAATGCTGGCCTTCTCGACGCGCTGCGCGCCGGGCGGATCGGAATAGCCGCGCGGCGGCTCCTTCACGGTGAACATCAGCAGCAAGGCCACGAGCACGCCGGGCAGCCCGACGGCGACAAAGGCGATGCGCCAGCCCGCCACTTCATCCCAGTTGAGGGCGTTGGCCGCCCAGTCCCAACCGAGATTGTGGAACATGGCGCCGACATCGGAGCCGGACAGTCCCGCGATCGGACCGCCGAAGCCATAGGCGAGCGCGCTGCCTATGGTGACGCCGGTGGCGTAGATGCCCAGCGCGTTGGCGCGGCTCTTCGGCTTGAAGTAGTCGGCGATGATCGAGTTGGCCGGCGGCGTGCCGCCCGCTTCGCCGATCGCGACGCCGACGCGGGCGATCAGAAGAAACACGAAGCTGGTGGCGAGACCGCAAAGCGCGCACATGACCGACCAGATCGCGATGCAGAGCGCGATGATGTGGACGCGGTTGAACCGGTCCGCCGCCATCGCGATGGGGATGCCCATCAGGGCGTAGAACAGGGCGAAGGGCGGACCGTTCAGAAAGCCGTACTGCGTATCGGTAAGGCCGAACTCGTTGATGACCGGCTGCGCGATGACGCCCAGCAGGTTCCGGTCGATGAAGTTGAGCGTGTAGACCAGAGTGAGCGACAACAGCACATAGCCGCGATAACCCGGCGTGCCGAAACTCCTGCCTCCGGCGGGCGCTTCGCCCGCCGCGATAGCCGGTTGAGCCATGAATTCCTCCCTGCGCCGGCGACTTCCGCGCCGTACGTGACAGGGAGGCTATCCTTTATTCGCTTCAGGCCAAGCAAAATCGGAGCGTTCGTGGACCGGTTCGCCATGAGCGCGACGGTTGTTCGCCCCTCAGGCGCGCGCAGGCGGCGCGATGCGCAGCAGGATAGCCGCGATCAGATCAGCCCCTTGGCCTTCATGCTCAGCGCTTCGCGCGCGCCCACCACGAGATGGTCGTGCAGGCGAATGTCGAGCGAGGTCAGGGCGTCGGCCACTTCCCGCGTCATTTCGATGTCGGCGCGCGAGGGCGTCGGATCGCCGCTGGGATGGTTGTGAACCAGGATCACGGCGGAGGCCGACAGGGCGAGCGCCCGCTTGGCGACCTCGCGAGGATAGACCGGCGCCTGGTCGACCGTGCCCCGCCCCATCACCTCGTCGGCGATCAGGCGGTTCTTGCGGTCGAGATAAAGAACGCGAAACTGTTCGGCCTTCTCGTGCCGCAATGTCCGCCGCACATATTCGAGCAAGGCGGACCAGTTGGAGACCACGGGCAGCTCGCGCACCTCGTCGGCGGCCGCGCGCTGCAACAGCAGATTGGCGGCGCGGATATAGGCCGCCGCGCTTTCGCCGACGCCGTGGATCTCCATCAGGCGTTCGGGCTCCGCCGCCAGCGCCGCCGAGACGGAGCCGAACCGGGACAGCATGTCCTTGGCGATCGGCTTGACGTCGACGCGCGGAATGAAAGCGCAAAGGAGCAGCTCAAGCAGTTCGTACTCGGCGAGGCCGGAACCGTCGCCTTCCAGAACGCGCGCACGCAGCCGTTCGCGATGTCCGTGGAAATGGCGCGAAGCCGCGCGCGCCTTCGCACCCGGCCGATCCGCCTGTTCGTCCCCCCGGCTCATCCCCCCAACGCTCCGGGATCAGGCGCCGAGCGCGGGATTGTGGGGCGTGTGTTGTCCGGTTTGCGACAGGGTGAACACTTCGCAGCCGTTCGCGGTGACGCCGATCGAATGTTCGTACTGGGCCGACAGCGACCGGTCGCGCGTGACCGCGGTCCAGCCGTCCGGTAGCAGCGACACATCGCGCCGACCGAGATTGATCATCGGCTCGATGGTGAAGATCATGCCTTCGCGCAGAACCACATCCTGCTCGCGACCGCCCTGGACGTAGTGAAGAATGTTCGGCGCATCGTGGAACACACGGCCGACGCCATGGC
The DNA here is from genome assembly GCA_041398225.1 of Hyphomonadaceae bacterium. Lineage (GTDB taxonomy): Bacteria > Pseudomonadota > Alphaproteobacteria > Caulobacterales > Hyphomonadaceae > JAWKVD01. Next base: position 25,937 of record JAWKVD010000031.1, read on the forward strand.
CGCAGAACGCTTCGACCACGGAATAGCGCTGACGTTCGGCATGGCGCTGGATCGCGGAGGCGATATCGCGCAGCGTGGCGCCGGGACGAACCTGGTCGATACCCAGCATCATGCACTCATAGGTGATGTCCATCAGGCGCATGCCTTTGCGTTTCACCTCGCCCACCGAATACATCCGCGACGTGTCGCCATGCCATCCGTCGACGATGCCGGTGACGTCGATGTTGACGATGTCGCCTTCCTTCAGCGCCTTCTGGGACGGAATGCCGTGACAGACGACGTGGTTGATGGAGGTGCAGACCGTGTGTTTGTAGCCCTTGTAGAACAGGCAGGCCGGCGTCGAGCCGTGATCCAGCAGGAATTCACGGGCCAGATTGTCGAGATGCGTGGTCGTCACGCCGGGGACCACATGCTCGGCCAGCATGTCCAGACAAGCCGCCGAAATCTGGCCGGACTTGCGCATGCCCTCGAAGGCTTCGGGGCCGTGGACGCGGATTCCGTCGACGATCTCGACGCCGTGGATGCCGGTAACGGTTCCGCCGCCGCTGTCCTGGATCTGATCGACCTCCGTCATAACGGTTCCTTTCGGTTGCGCCTCGCGCCCGTCGGCGCCGGCCTTGTGTTGGCGACCCGCCAACCGCGCGCGCCGCAGCGCACGCACCTTGCGGGTTCTCCTAGCATACTCCGGCCTCGATCCGGAACCGGGCCTTACGCGCCGGGCGACAGAAGGCCGGAACGGTCGCGCCGGAACCGTCGCGAACGCTCAGTTGAGGCGGTCGCGCCGCTTGGGCGGCCGCGGGGCGAACGGACCGGGCAAGGGCATGGCCGGCACGCCCTCCTCGATCAGCTCCCGGGCGGCGTCGGCCGTCACCTCGCCCCAGACGGGACGTTCGGTCTCTTCGCCATAAAACATGCTGCGCGCCTCGTCGGCGAACCTGTCGCCGACATATTCGTGCGTGCTCTCGATCTGCTTGCGCACCTCGGCGGCGAGGTGTTCGAGCTTGCTGTCCTGCGGCGCCGGGGCGGCCGGAGACCGCGCCGACACCACGGCGGGCGCCATGATCTGCTTGCGAACCTTGGTGCTGCCGCACACGGGGCATTCCACCTGCCGCCGCTTGCGTTGCCGGTCATACGCTTCCGAATTCGAAAACCAGGCTTCGAACGCGTGATCCCCCTCACATGACAGGGCGTACCGGATCACTACGCGCCCTCCTCCGCGAGCATCTGTTCGAGCTTTCCGGAAGCGTGCAGCGCGTGCAGGTCGTCCGAGCCGCCGATGGGACGGTCGTTGATCAGGATCTGCGGAAACGTGACCCCGCCCGAGCGGGTGACCATCTCCTGGCGCAAGGCCGGGTCCATGCCCGCTTCATACTCGGTGAAGGCCACGCCAAGCTCGTTGAGCAGGGCCTTGGCGCGGACGCAGTAGCCGCACCAGTCACGCGTATAAATCTCCACTTTCGCCAACGAACGCTCCAAACCGGAAATATTCCAGAGACTTACCCCAATATGGGAATAGGTCGAGGACCCGCAACGCGCGCCAGTGCGATAACATCGACATTGGCGGCGCCTGCACGTTTCAGGGTGCGGGCGCAGGCCTCAACTGTCGCCCCAGTGGTCAATACATCGTCAACCAGGACAACGTTCCGCCCCTTGAGCCGAGGCTTCCAGCCCGCCCCGACCCGGAACGCGCCCTGAACATTGCGGCGCCGGGCGTTTGCGGAAAGGCCGCCCTGGGAGGGCGTCGACAGGACCCGCCGCAGCGCGCCAATCGCGACCGGCGTTCCAGTGCGGCGCTGCAACGCCTGCGCGAGCCACACGGACTGGTTGAATCCCCGGCGCACGAACCGCCAGTAGTGGAGAGGCGTGGGAACCAGAAAATCCGCCTCGGCCAGCAATTCGCCGCCAGCCTGCGCCATCCACCCGGACATCGTCGCCAGACCGTCCCGCCGCCCCTGCCGCTTGAGCGCCAGCACGAGTTCACGGGAAACATCGCCATAGATCAGCGCCGCCCGCGCCCGATCATAGGCCGGGGGATGCGACAGGCAGGCCCCACACACTTGATTTTGCTCGACTTCGATTTCGAACGCCATGCCGCAGCGCCGGCACAGGGGCGGCGACACGAAGGTAAGGCGCGACCAGTCGGCGGCCGAGAGAAGGCCCGGCCCCGCGAGTTCCTGCCCGTCCACCAGCGAGCGCGGCGGCCAGGCGGCGCGCAGAAGCCAGTCCGCTGCGTTCCGGAACGGCCGGAAAATCCCGCCCGGCGGGCCGGCCCGCCCTCTTTTCCGGCGCCGAGCCGCCCGAAGCGCGTCCTGCGGCGCCTTACCCGCCGGCGAGGCAGCCGCTAATGTCTCCCGCGATGTCATCCAGCCCCGTCCCCCCTTCCGCGGCCTCCGGCGCGCCTCCTGCGATCTTCGATCGCCGGCTGCATGCGCGCCGTCGCGCCCGCGCGGCGAGAGATCTGTCCGGCTTCGACTTCCTGAAGACCCTCGCCTGCGAAGACATTGCACTGCGCCTGCTGCCCATCAACCGCACATTCGCCCGCGCGCTCGACCTCGGCTCGCATGGCGGGGTCTTCGAACGGGTGCTGCGCGAGCAAGGCGCGAGCGACCGCGTGGGAGAGGTGTTCGCGCTCGACCTCGCCCCCGAACTGGCGCCGCCGCCTCTGGGCGTCGCGGGCGACGAGGAACGCCTTCCGTTCGCCGACGCCTCGTTCGATCTCGTGGTGTCGCCGCTGTCGCTTCACTGGACCAACGACCTGCCCGGCGCGCTGATCCAGATACGCCGCATCCTGAAGCCCGACGGCCTGTTCGTCGCGACCCTGCCGGGCGTCGGCACGCTGACGGAATTGCGCCAGTCGCTGCTGGCGGCCGAAGCCGAAACCTCCGGCGGCGCCGCCAACCGCATCTCGCCCTTCATCGACACCATCGACGGCGCGCGTCTGCTGCAGCGCGCGGGCTTCGCCATGCCGGTGAGCGATGTCGACGCCCAGACCGTTCGCTACGCCGATCCGCTTCGGCTGCTCGCCGACCTGAAGGGCATGGGCGAGACCGCCGCGTTCACGCCGGACGGACGCCCGAGCCTGTCGCGCACGGCGTTGTTCCGGGCGATGGAAATCTATCGCGAGCGCTTTTCCGATCCTGACGGCCGCGTGCGCGCCACGTTCAACTTCGTCACGCTGTCCGGATGGGCCCCGGCGCCCGACCAGCCGAAACCGCTGAAGCCCGGGAGTGCGCGCATGCGCCTCGCCGATGCGCTTGGCGTGCCGGAACGCTCAACCGGGGACGCCGCCGATCCGACAGGCGGGCGCGACCGGCGCGAACGCGGCGAAACGAGCTAGCGGATTTTGAATGCGGCTAGTCGGCGGACGCCTGGGCGGCCTGCGCGTCTTCGATGCTGGACTTGGTGTTGTCGAACGAACCAGAGGTCGCCGTACCGAGGCTGCCGATGCCGCCGACGATCACCACGCCGATCAGCGCCGCGATCAGGCCGTACTCGATGGCGGTTGCGCCCGAGCGGTCTTCCCGAAACGACCTGAAGGTCCGTTTGCCCGCCATCTCACGCCCCGCCTTTCCTCGCCGCCAACTGCTTGAACCGGGCGAAGAGCGGAATATCCGCCTCCGGGGCCGGGTAGTCGTCGATCTCGTCCGCGCTGACCCAGGCGATCGCCTGGCCTTCGCGCGGCTCCAGTTCGCCTCCCCAACGCCGGCACAGAAACACCGGCATCAGGAGGTGGAAGTCGGCATAGCCGTGAGAGGCGAAGACAAACGCCTCAAGCTCGCTCTCCTCCACCCGGATCGACAGCTCTTCTTCAAGCTCGCGCACCAGCGCCGATTCCGGGCTCTCCCCGGTTTCGATCTTCCCTCCCGGAAGTTCCCATAGGCCAGCCATGGACTTTCCCGGAGGCCGTTGCGCCAGCAGAAGCCTGCCGTCCGGCCGCACCAAGGCCGCAGCGACGACAGTCACAAGCGGTTTGGCGCACTTGGTGTTTGTCATGTTTAGGTGAGAATCTGGTGCAGCTGGCCGATCAGGTTCGATAGGCCCCGTTGATGGTTATGTAACCATCGGTGAGGTCGCACGTCCAAACCATCGCGCGCCCGTCGCCGACGCCGACGTCCACGCGAACGTCGATCTGCTTGCCGGAAGCGGCCGCCGTGGCCGCCGCTTCGGAGTAGCCCGGCGAACGCGCGCCCGCCTCGGCCACCTTGTGGTCGCCGAACCAGATTGCGATGCGGTCGCGCTCGATCGCCTCGCCCGCCTTGCCGACGGCCATCACGACGCGCCCCCAATTGGCGTCCCCGGCGGCCATCGCCGTCTTGACCAAAGGCGAGTTGGCGATCGAGGCCGCGATGGTTCTCGCGGCCGCATCGGTCTCCGCGCCGGTCACTTCGATGGCGATGAGCTTGCTCGCCCCCTCCCCGTCGCGGACCAGCTGGATCGCAAGATCCTTGAGCACGCCGAACAGCGCTTCGCTGAACCCGGCCAGCCGCGGATCGTCGGGATCGTCGATCATGTCGCCGCCGGCCTGACCGGTGGCGAACAGCAACAGCGTGTCGGAGGTGGAGGTGTCGCCGTCCACCGTCACGCAGTTGAACGTCGCATCGCCATGCCGGGCGAGCAGAACCTGCGCTGCGCGCTGCGTGATAGGCGCGTCTGTGAATACATAGGCCAGCATGGTCGCCATGTTCGGCGCGATCATGCCCGAGCCCTTGCAGAAGCCTGCGACGCCGACCCGGCGCCCGGCGATCTCGGTCACGGTGCCCGCGCCCTTGGCGAACGTGTCGGTGGTGCGAATGGCGTTGGCGGCGCGCTCCCAGTTCGGCGCGGACAACGAGGCCCACGCGCTGGCCACGGCGCCGGCGACCAGATCCGGCGGCAGAGGCTCGCCGATCACGCCGGTGGCGGACAGATAGACCTCGTGCGGCGCACAGCCGGACTGCTCGGCCACGCGCGCGACCGTGGCCGCGTTCTTCGCGACCCCGGCGGCTCCGGTGAAGGCGTTCGAATTGCCGGCGTTGACGACCAGCGCGCGCGCGCGACCGCCGCCCGCCGCAAGCGACTCGCGGCACCAGTCCACATCCGCCGAGCGCGTCTGCGAGGTGGTGAACATGCCCGCGACGGCGGCGCCTTCGGGAAAGTGCGCGACCAGAAGATCGTCGCGGCGTCGTCCGCCGTAGAGGCCGACTGAATGCGTCGTCATCTGCACCCCGGCGACCTCCGGCAGATCCGGAAAGCGATCCGGCGCCAGCGGCGATACGGGCAGGTCGAGACCTGAACTCATGGGCGTCCCCCGTCGAATG
>JAWKVD010000032.1:0-31025 GCA_041398225.1 Hyphomonadaceae bacterium
CCCGTCTGCCCGGCAAGACGCGCCTGCTCGTCGACGTTTCGATGTCGATGGACTGGCCGATGTCGGCCCGTTCGGAGATGCGCCGCATCGACGCCGCCATCGGTCTCGCCGTTCTGGCGCGCGAGATATGCGAGGAGGTCGAGATCTTCACCTTCTCCAACGCGGTGAAGAAGGTTCCCGCGCGGCGCGGCTTCGCGTTGCGCGACGCCATCATCGCCTCGCAGCCCCATCTGGGGACGGCGCTCGGCGCGGCGGTGGAGAAGGTCGACCGCAAGGGGACGCGCCTGATCGTCTTCACCGACGAGCAGTCGCACGATCCTGTCGGCGCGCCCAAGGGGCTGGGCTATATGGTCAACGTCGCGTCCTACCAGAACGGCGTCGGCCATGGTCCCTGGCGGCGCATCGACGGCTTCTCGGAGAAGATCCTCGACTGGGTGATCGCCAGCGAGGCGCAGGACTAGGAAGACCCCGCGTCCGGCGCCGGACGCGGGGTTTTCGCATCTAGAGTTTCGGCGTCCGGCCGGGCGTCGCCACGGCCTCCTTCACCATCTTCGGAGACTGGCGCGCCAGCAGCCACACGCCCGCAAGCGTCAGCAGCATTGCGGCGACATGCGGCCAGCCGAACGGCTCGTGCAGGATCGCCACCGCCGCCCAGGCCGCGACCACCGGGCCGACGCCGCCGATGGCGCTCATCGATCCGGGGCCGATGCGCCGGATGGCCTCGGCGATCATGAAGCTCGGGATCACGGTGCACACGGTGGCGAGGAAGAAGCTCAGCCAGTAGCCGTTGACGGTGACGGGCGGTTGAGGATGCAACGACATCTCGACGCCGGACTGGATCAGGAAGGCGACCGAGGCGGCGCTCATCGCGAACGAGGTGAACAGCCCGGTGCCCATGCGGGAAATCACGGGCCGCGAGGCGGTCACATAGATGGCGTAGAGAAAGGCGCCGGCGAAGACGAGGCCGCCGCCGAGCAGCACGTCCGGGCCCTGATGCCCGATCTCCGATCCGAACAGGATGAAGACGCCGGCATAGGCCAGAAGAAGCGCCACGATGTGCCGGGCGGTCGCGCGTTCCTTCAGGAACATCCAGGCCAGCACCGCCACCATCGTCGGATAGATGTAGAGGATCAGCCGTTCGAGCTGCGCCGAGACGTACTGCAGGCCCATGAAGTTGAGATAGGACGAGACGTAATAGCTGAGCAGGCCAAGGCCCGCCGCCGCGAGGTAGAATTTCGCGCCGGGACGCCGACCGCCGCGCATGAAGACCCAGATCCCGATACCGAGATAGAAGGGAAGCGAGAACGCCATCCGCCAGGTCAGAAGCTGTCCGACGCCCATGCCCTCCGCGAAGGCGAGCTTGATGACCACGCCCTTGAGCGAGAACAGACCGGCGCCGACCATGGCGAGAAGAACGCCGATGGTGCGGTTGCGGGCGTCGTCAGGAACGGTTGCTGTCGTGGTCATGGCGTGGTCCGGCCGCCCCGGTTTCAGGAATAACGGACACGCGGGCGGGGACGGGAAGCGCCGGCGTTCCGCCGCCGGCGTTTCGGCTCAACAGCCGCACGCCGGCGAAGGCCCGATAAGGGCCTTCACAAAGGCGAGAAGCTTGAGCCGGCTGATCAACATCCGGCTCGTTTAGCGATGTTCCCTGAATTCGGCAATCCGGGGTTCGGCAATCCGGGGTTCGGCAATCCGGGGCGGCCTAGCCTGCCTGTGCGGCGGGCGGCGGCGGCAGCGGGCGTCCGATCAGGCCGGCGAAGTGCGCGGCCTGAAGGTCGCCGAGCCAGGGCGCGATCACCTGAAGCGCGATCGGCATTCCGTCGCGGCTGAGCCCGACGGGCGCGACGGCCGCGGGCAGGTTCGCGCCGGTGGCGATGGAGATCCAGCCGAGCTGCGCGCCGAACGGGGTCGGCTCGCCGTCGATCGTCAGCGAGCGCTTGCGCCAGTCGGGTTCGAAGGCGTGCGGGAAGGCGACGGTTCCGAAGGCCGGGGCGAGGATGATGTCGAAATGGCGGAAGAACTCCGCCCATTGCCGCCGCAGGACGAGCTGCTCGTCGAGCAGGTCGAAATAATCGTGGGCGGAGATCGGCGCGCGGCCGCCGGGCTGGCGGCGCGTGGTCACGGCCGTCAGCATCTTCACATACATGCGGTGCGCGGCGACCAGATCGGGCAGCAGGCTCGAGGCGCGCGAAATGCTGGCGCCCTCGCGCGAGAGGCGGTCGGCGGTTTCGTTGAGCGCGTGGAGGATCTCGCTGTCGGCGCGGCAGGTCGGCAGGTGATCGATGACGAAGACCCGGAAGCTGGACAGCGTTTCATGGCGCGGGCCGGGAAATTCGAGCGCGGTCGCCGGCGAGTCCGCTTCGGGGCCCGCCGTCACCTTCATCAGCAGCGCAAGGTCCTCGGCGGAACGCGCCAGCGGTCCAGCCACAGAGAGCGGCGCGGGGGCGATGACGGCGCCGCCGGCGGAATGTCCGGTCAGGGGGATCACCCCATAGCTGCTCTTGAGGCCGTAGACGCCGCAGAAGGCCGCCGGTACGCGCACCGACCCGCCGATGTCGGTGCCGATCTCCAGGGCGCTGAACCCCATGGCGACGGCCGCCGCGCTTCCGCCGGACGAGCCGCCGGGCGAGCGTTCGAGGTTCCACGGATTGTTGGTGCGGCCATAGACGGGATTGTCCGATTGCCAGTCGGCCAGCATGGGCGGCACGTTGGTCTTGCCGAGCACCACCGCGCCCGCCGTCTTGAGGCGCTGCACGGCGAGGGCTGGTTCGGCGGCGCGGTGTTCGCGGTTCTCCGTCATGCCCCAGGTCGAGGGATAGCCGCGCAGGTCGAAGCTTTCCTTCACCGTCATCGGAACGCCCAGAAGCGGCCTGGTCTCGCCGCGCCCCAGCGCGTCGTCGGCGCGCCGGGCGTCGGCCCGGGCGCGTTCGAAGTCGCGCACGATGACGGCGTTGATCGAGCCGTCCAGCGCCTCGATGCGGGCGATCGCCGCGTCGCACAGCTCCAGCGCGCTCACGGCCTTCTTGCGCAACGCCGCGGTGAGCGCTGTTGCGGATGCGAAAGACAATTCGTTTGATGCGGTCATGGACGGAGTCTAACGCACCGCGCGGCCCGCGTCAGCCTGCGCGGCGCCATCAGGCGCGCGGATGCGCTTCGGCGTGAACGGCCTTTAGGCGCGCGGCGTCGACGCCGGTGTAGATCTGGGTCGTCGACAGGCTGGCGTGGCCCAGAAGCGCCTGGATCGAGCGCAGATCGCCGCCATTGGCCAGCAGGTGAGTGGCGAACGAGTGACGCAGCGCGTGCGGGGTCGCGGTCTCCGGCAGGCCGAGTTCGTGGCGCACCCGCTCCATCAGGCGCTGCACCATGCGCGGGTTGAGCGGTCCGCCCTTGACCCCGCGGAACAAAGGTTCGTCGGGTTTCAACAGGAAAGGGACAAGGTTCGCATAGGCGTCGACGGCCCGGCGCACCGGCCGGATCAGCGGAACCATCCGCACCTTGCGGCCCTTGCCGAGAATGCGCAGCGCCTCGGGCGCGGGCGTGTCGCGGCCGGTCAGCGACAGCGCTTCGGACAGACGCAGGCCGGCGCCGTAGAGCAGGGCGATGATCGCCGCGTCGCGCGCCAGCGCCCATTCCGGCGTCTCGTTTCCGGCCGGGCCTTCGGCGGCGGCCTCGATCGATTTTTCGGCCATCTGTTCGGGCAAGGGGCGCGGCAGGCGGTGCGGCCGGCGCGGGCTCTCGAACATCATCGCGCGGGCGTTGGGGGCGTCCAGCTTGCGGTCGAGGAAGCGGAAGAAGGCGCGCAGGCTCGATGCGGCGCGCGCCCGCGAGGAGGCGACCAGATTGTCGTGGCTGCGGCGATGGGCGAGCCAGGCGATGACGTCGTGCCGGTTCAGTTTCTCAAGGTCGCGGACGGCGGGCGATTTGCCGAGATGTTCGTTCAGAAAGCCGATGAAATGGGCGATGTCGCGGGTGTAGGCCTCGACGGTCTTGTCGGAGGCGCGGCGCTCCTCGGCCAGATAGCGGCCGAACTCCGCCAGCGCCTCGCTGGCGGACATGTTTGCGGAGGGCGGGCGGGCGGTCATGGGGCGAGCCTGCCCGCAGCCCCGTTAAGGCGGGGTTTCGCCCGGGCGGGGGGCGACGGCATGTCTCTTTCCTTCTGTGCTATTGGTACTAGATTGCCGGTGTGCGTCTTTGTCGCTAGTGGGGAGGGGCGGAGCGCTTTTAAGGGGGGCGGGGAGCCGGCGAGGCTTCCGTCGCGTGCGTCAGGGAAGAGCGTAGGGGCAGATGTCGCAGAATCCTTTCGACGCCAGCCTGGTGACGGGCAGCGACGCGCTCACCGGGTTGATGGAGACCATCGTCGACGGCGTCATCACGATCGACGGCGAAGGGCGCATCATCCATTTCAATCCGGCGTGCGAAAGGCTGTTCGGATACGCCGCCGACGAGGTCGTCGGCCAGAACGTCAAGATGCTGATGCCCGAACCGTACCGGGCCGAGCATGACAGCTATCTGGAAAGCTATCGCTACACCGGCAAGCGCAAGATCATCGGCATCGGACGCGAGGTCACCGGCCGCCGCAAGGACGGCACGACGTTTCCGATGGAGCTGTCGGTCGGCGAGATCAATCGCGGCGAGCGGTCGGCGTTCGTCGGCGTCATCCGCGATCTCTCCGCGCGCAAGCGGCTGGAGCAGGGCCTGCGCGACAGCGAGGCGCAACACCGCGCCATCGTCGAAACCGCGGTCGACGGTCTGATCATCATCGACGCTCGCGGGACGGTTCGGATCTACAATCCGGCGTGCGAGAAAATGTTCGGCTACGAGGCCGATGAAGTGGTCGGCCACAACATCAAGATGCTGATGCCGCTGCAGTTCGCCAGCCAGCATGACGGCTATCTCTCGAACTATCTGCGCACGGGCAATCGCAAGATCATCGGCGTCGGGCGCGAGGTGGTGGGGCGCCGCAAGTCGGGCGAGACCTTCCCGATCGAGCTTTCCGTCGGCGAGACCGTCATCGGCGGAGAGCGCACCTATGTGGGCGTCTTGCGCGACATCACGACCAAGAAGGCCGATCAGGAAAACCTGCGCCGCAGCCGGTCCGAGCTTCAGGACCGGGTGCGCGAGCTGGAGATCGCGCGCGACGAACTTCAGCGCAACGAGCAGGAAATGGCGCAGCTGGCGCAACTCGCCACGGCGGCGCGCGAAGCGGCGGACCTTGCGAGTTCGGCCAAGTCGGAATTCCTCGCCATCGTCAGCCATGAAATCCGCACGCCGATGAACGCCATCATGGGGTTCGCCAAGCTTCTGGTCGACGCCCGGCTGGACGAACCGCACGCCGATCATGCGCGGATGATCCAGCGCGCCAGCGAAGCGCTGATGACGATCCTCAACGACATCATCGACCTTTCGAAGATCGAGGCCGGACGCATCGAACTGGATGAAGGGGTTTTCAGCCTGCCGGCCAAGCTCAAGGCGATCGAACAGCTCTGGGGCCCGGCGGCCGGCAGCAACGATCTCTATCTGCGCACGGTGACGGCGCCGGATACGCCCAAGGCCGTCGTGGGCGATGCGCTGCGCCTCAGGCAGATCCTGTTCAACCTGGTCTCCAACGCGATCAAGTTCACGCGCGAAGGGGGCGTCGAGGTGCGGGTCGGCGTCGACAGCCGCGACGGGCAGAAGGTCAAGCTGCGCTACGAGGTCAGCGACACCGGGATCGGCATTCCCGAGGACAAGCATCAGGCGATCTTCGAACCCTTCACCCAAGCCGACAGTTCGACCAGCCGGCGCTATGGCGGCAGCGGGCTGGGCCTCAGCATCAGCAAGCGGCTGGTCGAGATGATGGGCGGGGAGATCGGGGTCAGGTCGACGCCGGGCGTCGGTTCGACCTTCTGGTTCACGGTGATTTGCGACGACGCCGAGCAGGCCGGGGAGGAGGCCGAGTATTCGTTCGATTCGGTCGGCGAGCCGGTCGCCAGCATGCGCGTGCTCGTCGCCGAGGACCATGAGCTGAACCAGGTGATGATCCGAACGGTTCTCGAAGCGCTGGGCCATCAGGTTCACGTCGTTCCCGACGGCGGCAGCGCCGTCGCGGCCGTGGAGCGCGGCGGATTTGACGTGGTGTTCATGGACATCGCCATGCCGGAGCTTGACGGCGTCGCGGCGACCGAACGCATCCGCGAACTCGACGGCCCCGGCGCCGCGATTCCCATCGTTGCGCTGACCGCGCACGCGATGAAGGGCGATCGCGAGAAGTATATCAGCGCCGGGATGACGGATTATCTCTCCAAGCCGATCGACCTGGGCGATCTGCTGCGGGTTCTCCACAAGCTGCACGCAAATCCCGGCCAGACGGACGTCTCGATCAACTGAGATCGCGCCCGATCCGGCCATGGACGCGCGCCGGCGCGGGCGTCATTCTGGGGGCATGGCCTCACCCTACCGAATCGCGTCGGTGCTGCTGCCGCAGCCCCTGCCGGAGCCGTTCGACTATGCGGTTCCCGAAGGCATGGACGTGCAGCCCGGAAGTTTCGTGCGCGTGCCGCTCGGTCCGCGCGAGCTCGCCGGCGTGGTCTGGCGGATCAGGGAGGGGACCAGCAATCGCGCGCTGAAGCCGGTCCTGGAGGTGATCGCCACCGCGCCGCCCGCGCCGGACAGCGCCCGCGCCTTCGTGGATCGCGCCGCGAAATATGTCTGCACGCCGCCGGGCATGCTGCTCGCCATGATGATGCGGTCGCGCGAGGCGCTGGAGGAGCCGCCGGTCGAGCGGCTGCTGATCTTCGGCGGCGATCCGCCGCCGCGCATGACGCCCGCCCGCGAGCGCGTTCTGGAGCATGCGCGCGCGCCGATCTCGCAAGCCGACCTCGCCCGCGCGGCCGAGGTATCGCCGGGCGTCGTGAAAGGACTGGTCGATGCGGGCGCGCTGTTGCCGGTCGAGCGCGCGGTGGACCCGCCCTATGATGCGCCCGACCCGGACCGGCCGGGCAAGGTTCTGACGCCCGATCAGATCGACGCCGCCGACACGCTGTCGGATCTGGTGCGCGAGCGCGCGTTCCGGCCGGTGCTGCTCGACGGCATCACCGGATCGGGCAAGACGGAGGTGTATTTCGAGGCGATCGCCGCGGCCCTGCGCGACGATCCCACCTCGCAGATCCTCGTGCTGCTGCCCGAGATCGCGTTGACCCAGGCGGTGATGAGCCGTTTCCAGGAGCGTTTCGGCGCCGTGCCCGCCGAATGGCATTCGGCCGCCGGCTCCAAGGCGCGCAGGCGGGCGTGGCGCGAGGTGGCGGCGGGCCGCGCGCGCATCGTCGTGGGCGCGCGTTCGGCGCTGTTCCTGCCTTATCGCAATCTGCGCCTGATCGTCGTCGATGAGGAACACGACACGTCCTACAAGCAGGAGGAGGGCGTCATCTACAACGCCCGCGATCTTGCGGTCATGCGCGCGCATATCGAGGGCTGCACCGTGGTGCTGGCTTCGGCGACGCCGTCGCTTGAAACGGTCTACAACGCCAATTCCGGGAAGTACGTCCATATCAAGCTGCGGGCGCGGCCCGGCGTCGCGCGGCTTCCCGATATCGAGCTGGCCGACATGCGCGCCTTTCCGCCGGAAAAGGACCGCTGGCTGTCGCCGCCGCTCGTCGAGGCGATGACCCGGACGCTGGAAGATCAGGAACAGGTGCTGCTCTATCTCAACCGGCGCGGATATGCGCCGCTTGTGCTGTGCCGCGCCTGCGGCGAGCGGCTGCGCGCGCCGGATACGGACAGCTGGCTGACGGAGCATCGCTATAGCGGCCGTCTGGTGTGCCATCTGACCGGCTTTTCCATGCCCAAGCCGCAGGCCTGCCCGCATTGCGGGGCGCGGGGCTCGCTGTCGGGCGTCGGTCCCGGCGTCGAGCGCCTGATGGAGGAGACGCGGTCGCGGTTTCCAGGCACGCGCATCGAGGTGTTCTCGTCCGACACCGCCTCCTCGCCGGACGCGCTGCGCGATCTGATCGCGCGCATGGAGCGCCATGAGATCGACGTGCTGATCGGCACGCAGATGGCGGCCAAGGGCCACAACTTTCCCAACCTCACGCTTGTGGGCGTGGTCGACGCCGACAGCGGGCTGAAGGGCGGCGACATCCGGGCGGGCGAGCGCACCTTCCAGCTTCTCTCGCAGGTGGCCGGCCGCGCGGGCCGCGCCGAGAAGCCCGGCCGCGCCATCATCCAGACCTACGCGCCCGACAGCCCGGCCATCGCCCTGCTCGCGCAAGGCGATCGCGACGCGTTTCTCGCCCACGAGCTGGAGCAGAGAGAGCTGACCGGCTTTCCGCCTTTCGGGCGGCTCGGCGCCGTCATCTTGGCCGCCGGATCGTCGGAACAGGCCGACGAATGGGCGCGGATCTTTTCGTTCGAACAGCCGCATGCGCGCGGAGTTGAGGTGTGGGGTCCGGCGCCGGCGCCGATCTCGGTGCTGCGCGGCCGTCACCGTCGGCGTTTCCTGGTGCGCTCGGAGCGCAATGTCGACCTGTCGGCCTTCCTCACATCGTGGCGCGAGCGGGTGAAGATCCCGTCCTCGGTGCGGGTGACGCTCGACGTCGAACCCTACAGCTTCATGTAGGCCTGAACGATGTAGACCTGAACGATGTAGACCTGAACGATGTAGGCCTGAACGAAAGCGGCGTTTGCATCCGAAGCGCCGCGCCGGGCTCTGCGTCCCGGTCGCGGCGTCGAGGGAGGGCGGCGTCAGCGCGCCTGTTCGTTCGGCGTTACTGGAACGAAGTTGACGACCGGGCCGTCGATGGTGTCGCCCGGAGAAAGCGGCGCGGGCGTCGCCTTGCCCTTGGGACCGAGGATGCGGACATAGCGATAGAGCGCGCGCAGATCGCTGTCGCTCATCGCAGTCAGGCTTGGCCACGGCATGGGCGGGCGGCCCTGTCCGTCATGCGCGAGCTGCACGAAGTCGTCCTCCTCCATGCCGGCCAGCGACAGGCGCAGATTGGAGGCGTAGCTGACGCCCCACGGTCCCGCGAAGCCGACCGGAGAGCCGGTGAGCCATTCGGATTCCGGCATCGCGCCGCCGGCTTCGGCGTAGCCCGGCGTGTGACAGTCGTTGCAGCCGCCGACGCGGACGAGATAGCGGCCGATGTCGAGTTCGTTCCCGGCGACGACATAGGGGGCTGGGGCGGGCGCTTCGGCCTCCACGCGCCGGGCGCATCCGGCGGCGGCGAGCGTCGCGGCGGCGATCGCGATTGCAGCGGCGAGGGACGCCGCACGTTTCCAGGTCCTGCGCGCGGCAGGCTTGCCCATATCAGACATGGTTCTCCTTTCGCCGGCTTTTTTCGCCGGTCGTTCTTTGTGTTTGGAGCGGGAGGCGCGTTTTCCGGCGGCGATCAGGCCGCGGGAAGCCCTGCGCGGGCGGCCGTCGCGACCGAACCGGTCCGGCGCGGGGCGACGGAGGGGCGGGCGGGCGTGGCGGATTGGGGGAGGCGCATCGTGTTTTCTTTCTTTTCTTTTGTCTTGTTCGTCCCGGTTCGCCGGGATCGCTTGATGGCGTTCATGTACGGGTTGTCGCACCCGGCATCAATCGGAGATAATGCAGACTGGTCTGCACAAACGCAGAGTGGGGTCCGATGGACTGGGGCGATCTCAAGCACTTCCTTGCGGTGGCCCGCAGCGGCTCGACGCTGGCCGCTTCGCGGACGCTTGGCGTGAACCAGACCACGGTGGCCCGCCGCATCGCCGCGCTTGAAGACGCGCTGGGCGCACGGCTCTTCGAGCGTATCTCCGGCCGCTATCGACTGACCGAGCTGGGCGCGGCGGTGGTTCCGGTGGCCGAGCGCGTCGAGAGCGAGATCGACGCCTTCCGGCGCGAGGTCGAGGGGCGGCGGTCCGAGGGCGTCCGCCTGCTCCGGGTCACCACCAGCGAACCGCTCGCCGATCTGCTGCTTGCGCCGTGGCTCGGAGAGTACACCGAGCGCTTCCCGGACGTTCAGGTCCACATGATCCTCGACGACCGCCGCCTCGATCTCGAACGCGGCGAAGCCGACATCGCGCTGAGGGCCTCGCATCTCTTGCCGGAGGGCGACAATCTGATCGTGCGCACGCTGTGCGGCGAGGGCAAATGGGCCGCCTATGCCGGGCGAAGCTATGTCGAGAAGTACGGCAAGCCGGACACGCCGGACGATCTGGTCCGCCATGTCATCATCGGCGCGGCCGGCGGCTTGTCCGACTTCGAGCCCGAGATCTGGAAACGCGCCATCGCGGCGGGCGCAAGGGTGCAGACCTCCTCCACCTCGATCTCGAACATCGCCGGCGTCATCCGGCGTGGGCAGGGCGTCGGTCCCCTGCCGTGCATGGTGGGCGATCTCGATCCCGAGCTGGTGCAGTGTTTCATGGTCGACGAGCTGACCTACCAGCTGATCCTGATCATGCGCGCCGAAATGCGGACGCTTCCGCACGTGCGCGGCTTCGTCGATCTGCTGATCGCGCGCACCGCGGCGCTGATCGACGTCATCGAAGGCCGCCGCGCGCCGGCGGCCTAGGCGGGCTTTTGTCGTTGGGAAAACGCAGGCAAGGGCGCGCGTGACAGCTTCCCCGGCGCGGGTCTAGGCTGCGCGCAAACACGATCGAACGACGCGCCCCGCCCGGCCCCGGAAAGGGGCCGCCCGAACCATCCGCAGGGAACGCGCCGAACATCCATAGGGAGACCGTCTTCATGTCCTATTTCCGCCTGCGCCAGATCGCGCTGGTCGCCCGCGACCTCGAGCCGGTCGAGAAGCAGCTCTGCGCCATTCTCGGGGCCGACGTCTGCTATCGCGATCCGGGCGTCGGAAAGTACGGCCTGCACAACGCGCTGTGGGCGCTGGGCGGAACCTTCCTGGAGGTGGTCGCGCCGATCGAGGCGAACACCGCCGGCGGACGCTATCTCGACCGGCGCAAGGGCGACGGCGGATACATGTACATTCTCGATTGCGACGACCTCGAAGCGCGCCGCGAGCATTTCAAGTCGATGGATGTGCGCATGGTGCAGGACCTTCACTCGGGCGATGACGCGCTGTGGTCGGAAGCGATCCACCTGCATCCGCGCGACACCGGCGGATGCCTGCTTTCGATCGACCGGCATTCGGGCGGCGAAGACATGATGGGCGGCTATAAATGGGCAGGCCCCGACTGGACCTCCAAGGTGAAGCCCGACGTGGCGATCTCCGGCGCCGCCATGCAGTGCGAGGACCCGGCGGCGACATCCGAATTGTGGGGCCGCATCCTGCGCCGGCCGGTTCTGGCGCGCGCGGACGGCGGCTATGAAATCCGCTTCGACAATGCGCTCGCGCTGTTCACCCCGCTCGCGGACGATCGCGGAGAAGGCCTCAGCCAGGTGATGCTGGCGTGCGCCGATCCCGGCGCGATCCTCGCGGGCGCCAAGGCCGCCGGCGTCCGGTCCGGCGCGGACTGGGTCGAGGTGTGCGGCGTGCGCTTCGAGCTGTCGGGACAATAGGTTCGATCATGGCGGTCTACACCATCGCGCAGCTCAAATTCACCGATGTCGAGGCGTATCGCCGTTACCAGAAGGCGTTTCCCGGCGTGTTCGCCAAGTTCAACGCGCGGCTTCTGGTTAGCGACGAATCCCCGACCGTGCTGGAAGGCAGCTGGCCGCGCGACAAGGTGGTGGTGATCGAATTCCCGGACGAGGCCGAAGCGATGCGCTTCGGCGCCGATCCGGATTATCTGGCGATCGCGAAGGACCGGAAGGCGGGCGCCGAGGCGGTCATCCTTCTCGCCAAGGGCTTTCCGCGCAGCAGCAATTAGTTGAACGACCAGCCGGGCGCGGCCCGTCAGCTTTCAGGCAGTTCGGTCACCTTGCCGATGTCGAGCACGGGGGCGGCGTCGATCTCCTCGGCGTCCATCAGCGCCACGATGCGCAACAGCGAGGCGTGCATCTGCGCGCGCTCCCAGTCCTTCAGGCGGGCGAAGCGGTCGCGAAAGGTGTCCTGCAGGGCGTCGGGCGCCTCGCGCAGGGCTTCGTGGCCGGCCTCGGTGAGGCTCACCCACACGCCCCTGCGGTCGGTTTCGTGGCGGCGCTTGGCGGCCAGTCCGGCCTCCTGCAGGCGGTCCAGCAGCACCGAGACCGTCGCCAGCTTCAGGCCGACCGCGCGGGCGATGTCGCTCGACATCATTTCGCCGCGCGAGGCGAGGGCGCGCAGAACGTTGAGCTGCGAGGGGGTCAGCCGCGATTCCTTGGCCAGCCGGCGCGAGCTGCTTTCCACGGCCTTCACGATCTGCCGCAGGGCGATCAGGGCGGCGTCGGCTTCTGCGCGAGGGTCGTCTGGCATGATCGCTGGCGTCTTGAGTGGCCGGGTGGGGTGATCGTGTGGGAGGGCGATCCGGAGAATCGCCGTCCGCCTTCCGCATGTCTATCGCATCGCCCCGGAAGGCCTTGGAAAGCAAGCCGAAATTCGCCCTATAGCCTCGAATGTGGCGCGCAATACTTTTGTCAACAAATAATATGTTCAGAAAGCAGTAAAACAAATCAACGTCTAAAAACAATGCATTGTGGATTCGGCGGTGCCTAAGGGTTGACCTCATCGGGCAGGGTCATATTTAGGCGACCTAAGCAATGCCCCTGCCCAGCGTCTCCTCCAGTCCCCCGGCGGCCCATCGCGCCCCGGTGACGGACAAGAGTGAACCCGGCCACCCGATCCGGCCTGTCGTCACCCGCCCGCGCGCCGAAGATGCGGTCGCGGTGCACGATCTGATCGCGGCCTGTCCGCCGCTCGATCCCAACTCGCTCTACGCCAATCTGCTGCAGTGCTCGCATTTCGCGGAGACCTGCGCGCTGGTCCGCGACGAGGCGGGCGCCGCGGCGTGGATCTCGGGCTACCGCCTGCCGCAAGCGCCCGAGGCGTTCTTCGTCTGGCAGGTCGCCGTGCGCGAGGACATGCGCGGCCGTTCGATGGCGAAGGTGCTGCTGGACGATCTGCTCGCGCGCCCCGCGCTGAAGGGCGTCACCACGCTGCACACGACGATCACGCCGGACAATGACGCGTCGTGGGGCATGTTCCGCTCGATCGCGAAGCATCTCTCGGCGGAGATGAGCGACCAGGATTTCTTCGACCGCCGCGCGCATTTCGGGGGACGGCATGACAGCGAGCGGCTTGTGATCATCGGTCCGTTCGGCGGCCGTCCGCCGCCGGGAGCGGCCTGATCCGCGCCCGGCGCGCCCAGATTCCCAGACGCCCAAGACAACCTGACACAACCCAACGCCTCAAGACTCCAACAAAGAAGGGGAGCCCACAACATGGCGCAGAACGACCCGACGACTCCGGTGGTGTTCGAACGACGCGAATCCTCCGTCCGTAGCTATTGCCGCTCCTTCCCGACGACGTTCGCGCGCGCCAGCGGCGCGACGATGACCGACGGCGCCGGCCGCCGCTATATCGACTTCCTCGCCGGCTGCTCGACGCTCAATTACGGCCACAACCATCCCGAGCTGAAGCGCGCGCTGATGGACTACATCGCCGCCGACGGCGTTACGCACGGGCTCGACATGCACACCGATGCCAAGGCGCGCTTCCTGTCGGTGTTCGAGAAACTGATCCTGGCGCCGCGCGGTCTCGATCACCGCGTGATGTTCACCGGGCCGACCGGCGCGAACGCGGTCGAGGCCGCGATCAAGATCGCGCGCAAGGTCACCGGCCGCACCAACGTCATCGCCTTCACCAACGGGTTTCACGGCATGACGCTGGGCGCCCTGTCGCTCACCGGCAACGCCGGCAAGCGCGACGGCGCGGGCCTGCCGCTCACCGGCGTGACGCATGAACCGTACGACGCCTATTTCGGCGACGACATAGACACCGCCGACCAGCTTGAGCGCCGCCTGTCGGACCCGTCTTCGGGCGTCGACGAACCGGCCGCGATCATTCTTGAAACCGTGCAGGGCGAAGGCGGGCTCAACGCCGCCAGCGTCGAATGGTTGCGCAAGATCGCCGCGATCGCCCGCCGTCACGGCGCGCTGCTGATCGTCGACGACATCCAGGCCGGATGCGGCCGCACCAGCGGCTTCTTCTCGTTCGAACGCGCGGGCATCAAGCCGGACATCATCACGCTGGCGAAATCGCTCTCGGGCATGGGCCTGCCGTTCGCGGTGACCCTGATCCGTCCGGAGTTCGACCGCTGGAAGCCGGGCGAGCACAACGGCACGTTCCGCGGCAACAACCACGCCTTCGTCACCGCCGCGCGGTCGCTGGAGCTGTTCTGGTCGGACGACAAGCTGGAGAAGGACGTGGCGCGCAAGTCGAAGCTTCTGCGCGAGCGTCTCGAAGGCATCGTCGATGCCACGGAGATCGCGCTGCGGGTCAAAGGGCTCGGCATGATGATCGGCGTCGAGCTTGAGAGCGGCGAGGCCGCCGGCGCGGTGTGCGCGGAATGCTTCAAGAACGGCCTCATCATCGAGACCAGCGGCGCCGAGGACGAGGTGGTGAAGATCCTCTGCCCGCTCACCATCGAAGACGCGCAGCTCGAAAAGGGTCTGTCGATTCTTGAGGCCGCCGTCGACGTGGTGTCCGCGCGTCTTGCGCGCGCCGCCGCCTGACAGCTCAAGCCCGACAAACGAACCCGATACGCCAAGACAGAGAAAAGGAACCCGAGATGATCATCCGCGATCTTGAATCCGCCCGCACCAACGAACGACGCGTCGACAGCGACGGCTGGACCTCGGTCCGCCTGCTGCTGAAGGACGACAATATGGGCTTCTCCTTCCACATCACCACGATCCACGCCGGCGCGGAGCTGGAGATGCACTACAAGAACCACCTCGAAAGCGTGTTCTGCATTTCGGGCACGGGCGACATCGAGGATCTGGCGACCGGCGTGCGCTACGCCATCCGCCCGGGGATTCTCTACGCGCTCGACAAGAACGATCACCACGTGCTGCGGGCCAAGGACGAAATGGTCATGGCGTGCGTGTTCAACCCGCCGGTCACGGGCCGCGAAGTTCATGGCGAGGACGGCGCCTATCCCGCCGACGCCGAAGCCGCTTCGGAGAAGCCCCAGCTGACGGCCGCGGAATAGGGAGCAAGCGGTGCAGGACTTCTATCCCTCGCGGATAGCGCCGAAGCCGGAATGGATCGCCCGCAAGGATCCCGTGATCCATGCGGCGGACCGTTCGGCCTCGCCGGTCGGCGTCGAGGCGATCGACGCGTTCGAACGCGACGGCTTCCTGGTGCTTGAAGACGTATTGTCCGGCGAGGAAGTCAGCGCGCTGCGCCGCGAGGCCGACGCGCTGCGCTCCGGCCGCCGGGAGCTGGACCCGAAATCGCTGATCACCGAACGCAGTTCGGGCGACATTCGCTCCGTTTTCGCGATCCATCAGCAGTCGGAGGTTCTTCACCGGCTGGCGACGGACGATAGGCTGACCGGTCTCGCGCGTCACATCCTCGGCGACGAGATCTACGTTCACCAGTCGCGCCTGAACTACAAGCCGGCGTTTCGCGGCAAGGAGTTCTACTGGCATTCCGACTTCGAGACCTGGCATGTCGAGGACGGCATGCCGCGCATGCGCGCCGTGTCGATGTCGGTGATGCTCGACGACAATCATGCGCAGGCCGGTCCGACCATGTTCGTGCCCGGCAGCCACAGGAGCTTCATCGCCTGCGTCGGCGAAACGCCGGAGAACCATTATCTCACCTCGCTGAAGAAGCAGGAGTATGGCGTTCCGGACGAGGACAGCCTTGATCGGTTGGTGCGCGAGACCGGCATCGTCGCGCCCGCGCCGCGCGCCGGTTCGGTGGTGATCTTCGACTGCAACACCATGCACGGCTCGAACGGCAACATCACGCCGTATGCGCGCGCCAACGCGTTCTTCGTGTTCAACGCCTGGTCCAACCGGCTGGTCGATCCCTTCGGCGGGCGCGATCCCAGGCCTGAGTTCATCGCCCACCGCCGTGTGGACGCGCCGCTCGGATCGCGAGACCGGCGCAAGGCGGCGTGAAGGGGCTCGGCTCCTTCGCCTCCGCCTACCGCAGCTTCTTCGCCGTGGTTGCGGGACTGACCGTGCTGCAGGGCGCCATGGCGGCGAACGCCCTGGTGGTCGCGCTCAATCTCCGGCGGCTGGGCGCCAGCAATATCGAGATCGGCCTCGTGGCCGCCGCTTTCGCCTCGGGCTTCCTCGCGGGCGCATTGGGCGCGCCGCGCGAGATTCTGCGCATCGGCCATATCCGCACCTTCGTGATGCTGGCGGCGCTGGCGGCGATCGGCGCGCTGGCGCTGTCGATCAGCCACGCCACCGTGTTCTGGGCGCTGGTGCAGGCGGGGCTGGGCCTGTGTTGCGCGGGATTGCTGACGGCGGGCGAAAGCTGGATCGCGCAGGCCGCGCCTGCCTCCGGTCGCGGCGCGGTGCTGGGTTTCTATCATCTGGTGTCAAAGACCGGTGCGATCATCTCGCCGTTCCTGGTTTCCTCCGTGATCGCGGGCGACAGCCGGCTGATGATGCTGGCCGCGTTCTTCTGCGCCGCGCTTCTGCCGATCGCCGCGACCAATTCGGCGCCGCCGACGGTGGTCGCCGCGCGCCCGCTCGGGCCTGTCACCATCTTCCGGATCGCACCGGCGGCGGCCGTCGCGGCGCTGTGCGCGGGCGCGGTCAACAATTCGGTGGCGCAGCTCTATCCGCTCTACGCCGCGTCGATCCAGCCCGAGGCGCCGGCCGCGATGGCGGCCGCCTTCAACGCCATGCTGCTGATCGGAGCGATGACGGCGCTCTGGCCCATCGGCTTCATCTCCGACCGGATCGACCGGCGGCTGGTGATGGGCGCGCTCGGGTCGCTGGCCGCCGGCGCCGCGCTCGCGCTGGCGGTGTTCGATCCGCCCTACATCGTCATGGGACTGGCGCTGGTCTTCGGCGCCGGTTCCCTCAGCTACTACGCCGTTGCGGTCGCCCACGCCGCCGATCGCGTCGATCCGGAACATGCCACCGGCATGATGGCCGGCATTCTCGTCACATGGGGGCTTGGTTCGATCGCGGGACCGCTGGTGGCGGGCGCGGTGATGAGCGTCGGCTTCGGTCCTTCCGGGCTGTTCGTCTTCGCCGCGTTCGCTCTGGCCGGAATGGCCGCCTTCATGCTGGTGCGCTCGGCCGCGCGCGAGGCGCCGGTGGAGGAGACCAAGGAGCCGTTCGGCGCCGCGCCCGCGACCAGTCTCGCCATCGCGGAGCTGGATCCGCGCGGAACCGACGAACAATTCGAACTTTTCGACCCGCCGCCTGAACCCCGGCCGGGTCCGCCATCCGACACGCAGGGGACGACGCCATGATCGCCATCGTATTCGCAGGGGTGCTCGCCGCCTTCCTGATCATCGGTCTCGCTTCGGCGCGGCGATCGACCGGCGACCGGCAGGACTACTACGTCGCCAGCCAGTCGGTCTCGCCATGGATGGCGGGGCTGTCGGCGGTGGCCACCAACAATTCCGGCTACATGTTCATCGGGGTCATCGGCTATACCTACACGACCGGCCTCGCCGCGATCTGGCTGATGGTCGGATGGATCCTCGGCGACTTTCTCGGCTCCACCTTCATTCACCGCCGCCTGCGCCACGCCACGGCGACCACGGGCAAGGCGTCGTTCGCCTCGGTGGTGGCGGGCTGGGGCGGCGGCGAGTGGCCGGTCTGGCGGCGCATCGCGGCGATCCTGATGATCGTGTTTCTCGCCGCCTACGCGGCCGCGCAGATCTCGGCGGGATCGAAGGCGCTCGACGGCGTGCTCGGCGTCGATCCGCGTCTCGGCGCGGTGTCGGTCGCGGTCATCATTCTCGCCTATTCCATCGCGGGCGGCATTCGCGCCTCGATCTGGACCGATGCGGCGCAGTCGATCGTGATGATCGTCGCGATGACGCTGCTGTTCGTGGTGGCGCTCAACGGCGTCGGCGGCCTGTCCGGCGCGATCGCGAAGTGGGAGACGATCCCCGGCTTTCTGAATCTGTCGCCGCCTGACCTGCGCGTGGCGGGCATGGCGGGCCTCAGCCTGTTCGTCATCGGCTGGCTGTTCGCCGGCTTCTCCGTGGTCGGCCAGCCGCATGTGATGATCCGCTTCATGGCGCTGGACCAGGAAAGCCACATGACGAGCGCGCGGGCGTGGTACTACGCCTACTTCACCGCGTTCTACCTGCTGGCGACGGGCGTCGGCATGCTGTCGCGGCTCTATCTTCCGGACATGGCGAGCATGGACCCCGAACTGGCGCTGCCGCGCATGGCGGTGGAGCTGCTGCCGGCGGCGCTGGTCGGGGTCATCCTCGCGGGCGTCTTCGCCGCCACCATGTCGACGGCGGATTCCCTCGTGCTCGCCTGCTCGTCGGCGATGACGCATGACCTGCCCGATACGCCGGTCGAGCGGCCCTGGATATTGAAGGCCGCCACCGCCGTTTCGACGCTGGGCGCGCTGGCGCTGGCGTTGTCGGGAAACCAGTCGGTCTTCGATCTGGTCATCCTCGCCTGGTCGACGCTGGCCGTCGCCTTCGCGCCCCTGCTGGCGCTGCTGGCGCTGGGCCGGCGCGTCAACGAATGGACCGCCATCGGGCTGATGGCGCTCGGCGTCGGGGTGGCGCTGTGGTGGCGCTTCGGCCTGCACCTGCAGGACGACATTTATGAGGGCTTCCCCGGCATCGTCATTCCGTTCGTCGTCGGCTGGTTCGCCTCGCGCAAGGTCGGCGTCGAGGCGATCCGGTCCGAGGCGCCGGCGGAAGCGGACTAGGTCCGGGCTTCCGGCCTAGAGCCGCCACACGCGCGTGCGCTTGGTGTCGGCGCTTTCGATCTCGGTCGTCGTCTCGATCGCGTACTCCGCCGCCTGAACGAAAGCGTCGCGCGGAAAATAGGTGCGCGCCGGATCGCCGACCAGAACGTCCACGCCGGCGCCGTGCGCGCGTTTCAGGAAAGCCAGAAAGCGCCGCGCCATCTCGGCTTCGTAGAATACGTCGCCGGCGAGGATGACGTCGACTTCGGGCAGGGCTGCGTCGAGCAGGTCGACGCCGGTCCAGGCCACACGCACGCCGTTCTCCTCCGCGTTCAGCTCCACCGCCGCCTCGCACCACGGATCGACGTCGTTGGCCAGGGCGCTGGCGGCGCCGGCCTTCATCGCCGCGATCGCCAGCAGGCCCGATCCCGCCGCGAGATCCAGCACGCGCTTGCCCGCGACGATCTCGGGATGGAGCAGCACATAGCGCGCCACCGCCTGTCCGCCCGCCCATGCGAAGGCCCAGAAGGGCGGCCCCATGCGGCGCGCTTCGAGATCGCTCTCGGTCGCCTCCCAGATCGGCGTCAGTTCGTCGGCCAGCCACAGCGCAACGTCCAGATCGGCCAGCATGATCGGCCGGGTGTGGGCGCGGATCACCTCCATTGCGTGCGGAACGGAAGGCAGCGCGGCCGGTCGGGATGCGGACGTCATGGCGCGGTTCAGCCGTTCGCCAGCTTCAGGGTCGCATCGCGGAAGGCGATCGCCATCTGGCGGGTGAGGCCGGCGTCGGTCTTGTCGATACGGTCGGCGATGGTGTGATGGAACGGGTTTCCGGAGAACGCGCCGAAGGTGCGCGGGAAGCCATGCTCGATGATTTCGCCCAGTTCTCCGGCCGCGCCCTGCGAGGCCGAGGTGGGGTTTTCGAGGCCGGGCTGTCCGGCGAAGGCTTCGCGCAGCACGTCCAGCGTGTCGTCGGTTCCGACGACATAGCGCAGGGGGTCGGCTGTCGGCGTGTCGCCGGCGTCGACCTCGCCATTGTCCAGCAAGGCGCGCGAGGCGAGGCCGGCGCCGAGATGAACCCATAGATGGGTGTGCTCGGGCGCCGGGGCCGCGTGCTCGATGAAGGCGCGGCTGCCGGCGTTGTCGTATTCATGCGCGCAGTTGGAGACGAAGACGAGATCGTTTCCGGGCAGGGCTTTCGGCGCCCAGGCGGCCATCGCCATGAAGGCGGCGAAGCCCGGTCCGCGCTCGGCCACGCAGCGCACCCAGCCGGTGCGCGGGGTGGAGACCACGACCGCCGGGCCGCGGCCGGTGATGCGTCCGATCAGGTTCCAGGAATTGCGCGTCTGGTTCTTGCCGTCGACGACCAGCTTTCCCGTCGCGCCCTGTTCGGCGGCGGCCAGCGCGGCCGCGCCGGGTTTCGGGCCGAGGGTCGCGATCGGAATGTCGGCATAGCTCTTCGCATAGGGCGCGTTGAGATAGATGGTCTCGCCCGAAGGCCCGTTGGTGATCAGCACCACGGCGCGCGGGCCGGCGGAGAGCGCGGCGTCGAGGGCGGGCTTGATCTGCGGCGACAGCAAACGCGAGTGACGCGCGCTCGGCAGCATCACCATGGCGATCGCGTCCTTCATCGCCGGCGTGTCCGCGTCGGAGCGCCAGATCCGCATCGGCGCCTCGATCCCGTCCGGGCCGGTGGGAACCACGATCGCCTGCGGCGCCACGGGAATCGCTTCGCCGTTCACCTCCAGTTCGGCGCGTTGCACGTCGAAGCCGGGCGCCTGAAAGTTCTGGCGGCTGATCTCGAAGCCGGCCTGAACGAGGCGCGCCTCGGTGCGTTGCGCCGTCGCGATGTCGCCCAGCCCGCCGGTCTGCAGAAACTCGCCCTGATCGAGGAATTCCAGGTCCGCCCGCAGCGCGTCCTCGGCGAAGGGATCGCCGATGGGCGCCGTTGCTTCCGGCGCGGGGGCTTCGGCTTTCGGAGAGCAGGCGGCCGCCAGAGCCGAGGCGCCCAGCATCAGTCCGCGTCTGCGCGTCAGGGTGAGACGGTTCATGGCCTGGATCCTCCGGTTTTCATTCGTCCCGCCGTTCCGCGTCCTGCCGTCCCCGCGTCTGACCGGCGGTTGATCGGCCTGTTGAACGGCTGGGCGATGCTATCTCTTTCCGGCGGCGCTTCCCAATGGACGCAGCCGCGTCACATGGCCCATCTTGCGGCCGTCCGCCGCGCGGCGTTTGCCGTAGAGGTGGAGCTTGGCGCCTTCGGCGAGCGCGGTTTCCCATGTGCGCCAGTCGTCGCCGAGCAGATTGATCATCTCGCCGTCAGCGTGGCGCGTCACGTCTCCCAGCGGCCAGCCGCAGACGGCGCGGATATGCTGTTCGAACTGGCCGGTCGCGCAGGCGTCCGAGGTCCAGTGTCCGGAATTGTGAACGCGCGGCGCGAACTCGTTGGCCAGCAACCGGCCGTCGCGGGTCACGAACAGCTCCAGCGCCAGCACGCCGACATAGTTCAACTCGTCCGCCAGCTTCTTGGCCAGCGCGCGCGCTTCGTCGAGCAGCTCCCGAGGCCCGAGCGCGGGGAAGGTCGAGGTGCGCAGAACGCCGCCGGCATGATCGTTCTCGGGCGGGTCCCAGGCGGTGAAGCTTCCGTCCGCGCCGCGGCAGCAGACGACGGAGATCTCGCGTTCGAACGGCACCAGCGCTTCGAGGATGGAGCGTTGCGCGCCGACGCCCGCCCATGCGGCGTCGGGAGCGATTGCGCCCTCCAGCCTGACCTGGCCCTTGCCGTCATAGCCGGAGAAGCGCGACTTCAGGATGCCGGCGCCGCCCAGCGCTTTCAGCGCCGCTTCGATTTCGCCGGGCGCGTCGATGCGGGCGAAGCCGGGCGGTTCGATGCCGATCGAACGGAAGAAGGTCTTCTCGGCCAGACGGTCCTGCGCGGTGGCCAGCGCCCGGCTGTCCGGGCGCACCGGCGTTCCGGCGTCGACGATCACGTCGACCGCCTGCGTCGGCACGTTCTCGAATTCGATGGTGGCGACTTTCACCGATGCGGCGAAGTCCTTCAGCGCCGCCGCGTCGCTCCATTCGGCGGTCCATGTCTTGCGGGCCACGCGAGAGGCGGGGCTGTCGGACTCGGGCGCGAAGATGTGGACGTCGAGGCCCATTTCGGCCGCGGCCATGGCCATCATCCGGCCGAGCTGTCCGCCGCCGAGGATGCCGATCGTATCGCCCGGCCGCGCGATCGCGCCGGACGAGGGGGCCGTGGTCATGCGGGGTCTTCCACCGTGTCCGGAACCGAATCCGTCTGCGCCTGGCGCCAGGCCTCCAGCCGCTTGGTCAGCTCCTCGTCGCCGAGCGCGAGGATGGAGGCGGCCATCAGGCCGGCGTTCAAGGCGCCCGCGCCGCCGATGGCCAGCGTGCCCACGGGCACGCCGCGCGGCATCTGCACGATCGACAGAAGGCTGTCCTGTCCGTTGAGCGCGCTCGACTGCACCGGAACGCCCAGAACCGGCAGGGCGGTGTTGGCCGCCAGCATGCCGGGCAGGTGAGCCGCGCCGCCGGCGCCGGCCACGATCACCTTGATGCCGCGCTCTTTCGCGGTCCGGGCGTAGTCGGTCAGGCGCGCGGGGGTGCGGTGGGCCGAAACCACACGCGTTTCATGGGGAACGCCCAGAAGCTGGAGAATGTCCGAGGCTTCCTTCATGGTCGGCCAGTCGGACCGGCTGCCCATCACCACGCCGACTAGCGGCTTGCGCGCCCCAACGCTCATACTCGCCCTCCGGGCAGGGCTCCGAAACCGGGCCCCATGCTGGAAAGCGCGGCACTATAGCTGCGGCGCGGCACGCGGCAACGGGCGCGGCGGCGATTTCCCGGCGGAATCGGCGTCCCGCGGGCGACAGCGTGATTAATGAAGTGCTAAGGTCCCTCGGCTTTGCTTAAGGCCGAACCCGGTCGAGACCCATGCGATTCTTGTCGATCTTCTCGCCCCGCCGCCGTGCGACGGAGACCAGCGCCGAGAGCGCCGGCGATGTCGCGCCCGTCGAGCGCCGTCCCGATACCGCCGCCCTGGCCGCGCGCACGTTCGGGGTTCCGCCCCAGCAGCTCACGCCGCAGGTCCGAGCCGCCTTCAACGCCATGTATGGCGAGATCGAATCGCTGCGCGAGGACGTCGCCCAGCTCAAGCTCGACCTGCTGCACGCCGAAGAGGCCGCCGACCATGACGGCCTGCTCGCCATCTACAATCGCCGCGCCTTCATGCGCGAGGCGTCGCGGATCAACGCCATGGTCCGCCGTCACGAGATCGAGGCGAGCCTGATCTTCTTCGACCTCAACACCTTCAAGGACGTCAACGACGTTCACGGCCATCCCGCCGGCGACGCCGTTCTGCGCTCGGTCGCCGAGACGCTGCTGCGCCAGACGCGCGAGACCGACATTGTCGGGCGGATCGGGGGCGACGAGTTCGCGGTCGTTCTCTCGCACGTTTCGCCGGAAGCGGCGCGGGCCAAGGCCGAAGCGCTGGGCGCCGCCGTCCGCACCGAACGCATCCTGCATGACGGCGTGGCGCTGTCGATCAGCGCCGCCATCGGGGTCGCCGACTTCGACGGCGTCAACCCGGTGGAGAAGGTGCTCGCGCTCGCCGACGAGGCGATGTACGCCGACAAGAAGCTGCACCGCCGCGCCAGCGCCTAGCGCGGGCTTCATCCAAACCCCACGCTCAATCCAGAACGACGCCTGCCTGACCGCCGCGCGGCGGCCGAACGAAAACGGGCGACGCTCGCGCGCCGCCCGATCCGGTTCTTCGCGTCGGCTTGCTCGGATCAGAGCGCGGCTTTCACCGCCGCCGGCGTGATCGGGATGTGGCGCAGCCGCACCCCCACAGCGTTGAAGATCGCGTTGCCGATCGCCGGGCCGACGACCGTGGTCGCCGGTTCGCCAAGGCCGACCGGCGCTTCCGTGCTCTCGACGAAGGCGATGTCCAGCTCCGGCGTGTCGGAGAGGCGCAGCGGGGTGTAGGCGCCGAGATTGCGCGCCTTGACCTCGCCGTTCTCGAACTCCGTGCCCTCGTGCAGCGCCAGCGAGAGACCCCAGAGCGAAGCGCCCTGCGTCTGCGCCAACGCGCCGTCGGGATCGACGACGGTGCCGGCGTCGACCACCAGCGTCAGCTTCTCGACCTTCACCGCGCCGCTCGAGCGGTCGACATGGACCTTGGCGGCGCAGGCCACCCAGGTCGGCATGTCGCGCTCCTGGCCGAAACTGGTGGCGAGGCCGAGCCCGGTGTCGGCGGGCAGCTGTTCGCCCCAGCCGGCGCGTTCGGCGCAGCGGCGCACCACCTCCTTCTGGCGCAGCGCGCCGCCGACGGAGCTGGGCGCGGAGCCCGCGTTCAACCCTTCGCCGGTCAGCAGGCTCATGCGGAACTCCACCGGATCGCGGCCCAGCTTGTGCGCCGTCTCGTCGATGAAGCTCTCCAGCGCCCAGTTGGTGAAGCCGGGGCCGACCGAGCGCAGCCAGCCGGGCCGGAAGGTTCGGTTGGCGAGATCGTTGGAGACCGCGCGCACCTTGTGCGCGCCGACCGCGTACCAGTGATTGGCGCCGTTGATGGCGAAGGGGTCGAAGGCCACGCCGTTCTTGCCCTGCGGCATGAAGAAGGGCGCCATCACTTCGGTCGGCCAGCCGCACGCGACGTGCTGCTCCATCGCCGTCACCTTGCCGTCCTTGTCGGCGGCGAGACGCATGCGCTGAACCGAGGGCGAGCGCACCGAGTCGAAGCGGGTGTCGTCCTCGCGGGTCAGAACCAGTTTCACCGGCATGCCGAGCTGCTTGGCGCCCAGCGCCGCGCCGACGGCGTAATCGCCGTTCAGTCTGCGGCCGAAACCGCCGCCGAGGCGATAGGTGCGCATCACGATGCTGGTCTCGGGCATGTCCAGCGCCTTGGCCAGCCAGGGCAGGACGAGGCTCTGCCACTGGTTGCCGGTGTGGATCTCCATCACCCCGTCCTTCTCGAAGGCGAGGGCGTTGACCGGCTCAAGCTGGAAGTGCAGCGCCGTCGCCGTGGTGTAGGTCGCGTCCAGCGTCGTTGCGGCGGCGCGGAAAGCGGGCGCCGTGTCGGTGTCGCCGGTGTCGAGGATCGAGCCTTTCGAAGCGTCGGCTAGCAGCGCACGCGAGCGGTCCTGGATGTCCTTCTCGGAGACTTTGGTCGTCGGTCCGGGCGTCCAGTCGACCTTCACCAGATTGGCGGCCTTGATCGCGGCGGGATAGCTTTCGGCGACCACCAGCACCCAGCCCGGCACGGTGTCGGACGGGTCCTCCAGCGCCACCGAACGCAGATAGCCCTTCACGGATCTGGCGGCGCTGTCGTCGATGGCGTTGACCTTCGCGCCGTTGCGCGTCGGCGGGATCATGGGCCGGGCGTAGACCATGCCCTCGACCTTGGCGTCGATGCCGAACAGCGCCTTGCCGTTGGTCTTCTCGGCGATGTCGAGATCGGTCACCGGCTTGCCGATCAGCTTGCGCTCGCTCACCGGCTTGAGCGCGATCGCCGCCAGCTCGTCGGGCGTGAAGGTCTTCTCGAGCCCGGCGGTGACGATCTTGCCGTAGCTGATCTTCTTCGAGCCCGACACCACCTCGCCGTTGGCGGCGGTGCAGGTCGAGGGATCGACCTTCAGCGCCGCGGCGCCGGCCTCGATCAGAGCCTGGCGACCGGCCGCGCCGGCTTGCGAGTAAAGCGGATAAGTCTGCCACACCGACCAGCTTCCGCCGGTCACCATCAGCCCCCATTTCGGGTCGCTGTCGACATGGTTGATGCGAACCTTCTCCCACGGGGTTTCGAGTTCGTCGGCGAGAATGCGCGCCAGCGCGGTGCCGACATGCTGGCCCATCTC
This sequence comes from Hyphomonadaceae bacterium, assembly GCA_041398225.1. Classification (GTDB taxonomy): domain Bacteria; phylum Pseudomonadota; class Alphaproteobacteria; order Caulobacterales; family Hyphomonadaceae; genus JAWKVD01. The sequence goes on from JAWKVD010000032.1 coordinate 25,565, forward strand.
GGCGCGGATGATGTTCACCGTGACGGTTCCGTCTCCGGCGATCGAATACCAGATGGTCGGCTCGTAGGTCACCGATGGGTCGCCCTCGCCGCCGGCGGTGTCGCAAGCGGTGAGGAAGGAGAAGGCGAGGCCCGCGCCAGCGGTCGTCACCAGGAAGCCGCGCCGCGAGAGATCAAGCGCGCCTTCGGGCGTTTTCGTGAACCGGCTCATGCCTCAGGCTCCCTTCATCGCGTCGGCGGCCTTGCGCACGGCGGCGCGGATCCGCGGATAGGTCATGCAGCGGCACAGATTGCCGGTCATCATGGCGTCGATGTCGGCGTCGCTGAGGTCGGGATTGGCGTTGAGGGCGGAGGCGGCCTGCATGATCTGGCCGGACTGGCAGTAGCCGCATTGCGGCACCTGCAATTCGCGCCATGCCACCTGCACCGGGTGATCGTCCTTCGGGTCGAGGCCCTCGATGGTGGTGATGTCCTTTCCCTCCACCGCGCTCACCGGCGTGATGCAGGAGCGGACCGCGCCGCCGTCCATGTGGACCGTGCAGGCGCCGCACATGCCGATGCCGCATCCGAACTTGGTGCCGGTCAGATCGGCGTCGTCGCGTATCACCCACAGCAGAGGGGTGTCCGGGTCCACGTCCGCCGTGAACTCGCGTCCATTTAACTTGAAACTGGCCATGACCGCTCCGCTTCGGAACCGGAATGACAACTGAGCCGGCGGCCGGTTCCGTGACCCGTTCGGCTCATCTCGGTGGGCGCTCTCCGGGAGGGAAGAGTTTGCGCCTGCGCATCTGCGCGTCCGTGCACGTCGTGTTGAAGGCGTTCGCCTGCAAAACGGCGCAGCCGGGGGGGAGGATTCTCCAGATGCCGCCGCGTGTCCAGCATCCCCTTGCGCAACGCTCGTTATGCGAAGCGTTCTCATTCCCCGGCGTTTGCCGGAGGTCGTTTGCTGGAGGGCGCCGGACCTGTTGCGGCCAAGCCTATTGCGGCCAAGTTTATTGCGGAAAGTCGCGGAAGTTGTAGCGGCCCCAGCCGCGTCCGCCGCCCCACACTTTTTCGCCCTCGAGGCAGTCGGGTTTCTCCTCGGGGATTTTCAGCTGCACGCGATGAATGCGCGGTCCGTCGGGCGAATCCGCGCCGGGCGCGGTTTGCTGCGGTCCGCCGAACTCGATCGGCGCCGCGTCGTAGGGCATGTCGAGGCTGGCGATCTCCATCACCAGCTTCTTGCGGATCGTCGCGGCGAATTGTTTGAGGTCGTAGACCGGCGCGATGAACGCCGCCGGACCGCCGATCACGCAGTGCTTGTAATAGCGGTCGAGGTGATCGATGTCGTAGAACTCCTTCGGCTTGTTCAGAAGGATGGGCAGGCCGTTGATGACGATGCCGCGCGCCACCACCTCGTCGCGCACGCCTTCCACCGGCGGTCCGGCATTGTTGGCGCCGTCGCCCGACACGTCGATCACGCGCCGGTATCCGTCGATGTCGTTGGTCTCGAGCAGCTCCGTCGCCTTGATTAGAGCGCGCGAGATCGAGGTGCGCTGCTCGCCATAGATCGGTTCGTTGGCCAGCGTGTCGGCGAAGGTCATCGCCGCGTCCTCGCCGTCGATGATGGTCCACGGGATGGTGACGATGGGTTCGAAATCGCCCGCCCACTCCATATAGGTCACGGCGATGCGGCCGGTCGGGCCCGAGGTGATCGCGGACACCACGTCCTTGTGCCGGAAGGCGTCGACATAGCCGTTCCGCTGCAGCTCGTGTTCGTCATAGGCCATGGACTGGGAGATATCGACGGCCAGAACCAGTTCGAGATCGACCTGTATCGCGCCCGCCGTCTTCGCCTGTTTCTGCGGCGTCTGCGCCTGCACAGGCGCCTGCGCGGTCAGAAAGGCGGCCGCGGCCAGCGCCGCGGCTTTCACGGATGATCTGGCGGTCAAGCGGCCGGGCTGCTTCATTGCGCGCGTCTCCCCTGTTCTGAATCTGCCTGCCTGAAGCTTGCCGAACGGACAGCTTGCAGGTCGGGGGAGGGCGCGGCAAGCCGCTCCACATCACGAAGTCACGATTTTGGCGATTGCCGCGGCGCGACGGTCTGAACCCGGACTGCCGGGACCTGCGCGGTCATGATCGTCGATGAAACCGGGAAACCGGATCAGTAGGCGATGGCGCTGTCGCTGCTGGCGAAGGCCGGCGAGCCGTAGGTCAGCGGATCGACGCGCAGCGAGTTCGAGCGCACCTCGTAATGCAGGTGAACGCCGGTGGCGTTGCCGGTCTTGCCCATGAAGCCGATCACGGCGCCCGCCGGCGCCCACGCGCCCGCGATCACGCCCGGGGCGATCTCGGCCAAGTGGCCGTAGAGCGTGCTGACGCCCGCGCCATGGTCGATCTCGATGGCGAGGCCATAGCTGCCGCGCGGACCGGAGCGCACCACGCGTCCCGCGCCGGCCGCATAGATGAAGCCGCCGTCCGGATTGGCGAGGTCCATGCCGCCATGGTCGCGTCCGCCGCCATTGGCGATGTTGCGCCAGCCATAGCCGGAGGAGAGGCACGCGCCTTCGGTCGGATTGCGCATTAGCGTCACGCCGGAGATCGAGATCCAGGGCGAATAGACGGCGCTGCGGCCGCTGGCGTCGACAGGTCCGAGATTCGATCCGGAGCGGTTGCAGACGAAGAGGTCGCCGGAAACCGGCGCGGCGGGGGCGGTGTCGAAGCGCGTGCCGGTGGCGACGGGCGCGGAGACATTCGGTTCGGCGGCGGGCGTCCCCGGGGCGGGGCCGTAATAGATCGGCGCGGGATGGCTCGATGCGCAGCCGGCGGCGCCGACGGCGGCGAACAGGCCAAGACACAGTACGCGTTTCATACTCACTTCCCCGTCCATCTGGCCCGTCTACCTGGCCGGTCTACCTACTCGGCCCGTCTGATCCGGCTCGCCTGCTTCGCCCGTCAGCCGATCCCCGCGGCTTCAGTCAGCGTTTCGGCCAGCGTCTTAACCGACGACCGGCGTCTTGCAGAACATGCAGTCGCAGCACCGTCGCAGGGGCCGGATGAACCCGGCCTGAAGGCCCGCCGCGGGGCCGCCACGATGACTGCAGATCCGACGCTATCACCGTCCCCTTGAAGCTCCGCGTAGTCAATCGGAGCGTTTGCCGCCATCGCCTTTACGGTTTGGAGACCCTTCGCCGGGGGGCTTTTCTGAGGGCGTTCCCGGGGGCGTTCCGGGGGGCTTTCCGGACGGCTTTTTCATCTTCCGCTTGTCGCCGAAGTCTTCATTTTCGCCGGACAGGGGACGCGCGATGTAGCGCAGGCTGAACCATTCCGGCAGACCTTCGGCGCGTTCGGTGCGGTATTTGGCTTCGAACACCTGACGGCCGTCGACCCGCGAGGGCTCGCCCTCATCGTCCAGCGAGTAGAGCGTCCAGAAGTCGGGGGCTTCCTTGGCGCGGGCGGCGTAGTGGATTTTCAGGTGCAGCCGAACCGCCTCTTCCAGCGTTTCAGCGCGATACATCCACACCCGGTCGGGATCGCTTCGGCGCTTCTTCTCGGCGCGGATTTCTATGTACATATCCCGCCCCCCTGGGATGCTGCGCCCGGTTCGTCACCCGGCATTGATCTTATGAATCTGGGTGTCACGACCGGCGAACGCAACCCGACGTAACAGTTGCTAGAAGACGACAGAGGTCTGTCGGGCGACTTGCGTCCAGCCGGAAGTCCGTCGTTTCGGGCCCGGTCGCCTGGGCCCCGCCCCTCAGGCGGCGTCGCGCGCCGCCGGCCGGGGCCGCTCGCCCGGCGCGCTGGCGAACAGGGCCTCAATCGAGGCCGTCAGGCCGCTGCGCACGATCTGCTGCGTTTCGAAGGCGTGCACCACGGCGATGTCGCTGTGCTTCAGCAGGCCCAGCAGGTGCGCCAGGCCGGAGGGTTCGTCGGTGCGCAGGTCGACATCGTCGGGATCGCCGGTGACGACGAGGCGCGAATTCAGGCCCACGCGCGTGGTCACCATGCGCAGCGTGCGCACGGTCATGTTCTGGGCTTCGTCGATCAGCACGAAGGCGTCGTTGAAGGTGCGGCCGCGCATCCGGCCCACCGGGATCAGTTCGATCTTCTCGAAGGCCTTGAGGCGTTCGGCCTCTTCATGGCCGACGATCTCGATCAATTCGTCCTCGATCGGTTCGAACTGGCCGAGGCGTTCGGTGTCGGCGCGCTTGCGGGCCGTCATCTCCTCGCCTTCGGGCAGCACGTAGGGGCGCGTCACCACCAGTTTGCGAACCGTCTCGGTGTTGAGAAGGTTGAGGCCCGCCGCCAGCGCGATGTGGGTCTTGCCGGTTCCGGTCGGGCCGGCCCCGACGACGAAGTCGTTACGCGGTTTCAGCAGGTCTTCCATGAACGCCGCCTGCGCCACGGTCAGCGTGCGCACCGGGCGCGGCAGGCCGGGCAGGCGGAAGGCGAGGTCGTGCGCCAGGCCATGCTCGATAATGCCGGTCGCAAGCGCGTCGAACTCTTCGACCGCAAGGCTGGCGCCGCGCGCCGCGACGGCTTCGATCGCCATCCGCGCCAGCGCGACCGCCAGTCGCGGGCCGCTCACCCGAACGCTCGCGGGGTGCGGGCGAATGTCGACGCGGTAGGGCGCCAGCAGCGTTTCGAGCCGCTCCGCGATCAGCCGGCGCTCGACGAACTCCCGCCGCAGGAAGGCGGGGGGAAGCTGGATGTCGATTTCGCGGGTCGTGGTCTCGTGCGGCTGGCTGTCGGCGCTGGCCGCGCGGGCGATGGCGGTGTCGGCGTTGGTCTTGTCGGCGTGGATCATGGGGGAGGGCTCCGGCGATGTCCGGCGGCGCGGCCGGCTTCGCGATCTTGCCGTCCTGTCTGGCATACAAGGGTCAATTCGCCGTAAAGGACTGTGACGAAACCCGCTGCATGGCGTTTGCCTCAGCTCCGCTTCGCGACGGTTCCGGGCGGCCGGTCCCGGCCGTTCCCGGCGCTTTTCCGGCGTTGGTTGACCTCTCGCCCGCAATCCCGTATTTCCGGCGCTCTTCCGCGCAGAGATCCTCTGCGCCTTGACCGGGACGCTCCCTTCCGCCGAGAGGCGGGTCCAAAGGATGAGCCCGGCGAGGTACCCCGCCCAGCGCGTTGCGCCCGGCGGGGCGATCTGGCGTTTGGGCCTGTTTTCGCCCTTCGCCTTTGGTTGATGCGCGGTTCGGCACTACGTTTCTCCGGACCATCCGGCGGAAACAGGAGACGACATGTTCGACGCTCTGAGCGAAAAACTGTCCGGCATTTTCGACAGCCTCTCCGGCAGGGGGGCGCTGTCCGAAAAGGACGTGGGCGAGGCGCTGCGCGAGATCCGCGTGGCGTTGCTGGAGGCCGACGTCGCGCTGCCTGTCGTCAAGAAATTCATCGACGATGTGAAGCCCAAGGCCGTGGGCGAGAACGTCATCAAGTCGATCAAGCCGGGCCAGCAAGTCGTCAAGATCGTCTAT
>JAWKVD010000033.1:0-30580 GCA_041398225.1 Hyphomonadaceae bacterium
ATAGGTCGCACGGCTTGAACTCTCGGCGAACGCAAACCGTCGCTTCGACTGGACGCCACGAACGCTATGAGCAACGCTGTATTGACGGCGATCGACCCAAGCAATGCTCCAACCGGAAACCGCGCATTCAGCGCCGTCCAGCCGCGCAACCAGCCGCCAACACCCCTCCCCAACGGCGCCATCCCAAGCAGCGCCATGAGGCGCACCTGCCTTGTCCCACACAGACCCCGCGAGCAATGCGGCGCCTACATCACCTCTTTCCAGGAGGTGACAATCTTGCCGACCAAACCGTAGGCCTTCGCCTCCTCCGCGGACATCCAGTGGTCACGCTCGGTGTCCCCCTTGATGCGATCCAGCGGCTGGCCCGTGGCCTCGGCGAATATCTTGTTCAGGCGCTCACGCATCCGGATGATCTCGCGCGCCTGGATTTCAACGTCGGAGGCCTGTCCGCCGACACCGCCACGCGGCTCGTGCAGCAGGAAACGGGTGTTTGGCAGCGCAAACCGGTTTTCGAGCTTGCCGGCCGAATAGATGAGCGCACCGGCAGAAGCGCACCACCCGGTACCAAGAATCCGGACCGGAGCCCGGACGAACTTGATCATGTCGTGGATCATATCGCCACTTTCGACATGGCCGCCGGGCGACGACAGCACCAAAAGAATCGGCTTGTCGCTGACCGCCGAGTAGGCGAGCAGCTGGGCGCAGACCGACTTGGCCTGTTTGTCGTTAATATCGCCAGTCAAAAGAACGGTGCGAGCGTCAAAAAGCGCCTTTTCCATCAAGGATGAAGGCGATTCGCCCTTCTTGGCGGCTTCACCTTCGTCTTCATCGTCCAGTCGAAACGTCATGGCGGCTCCCAATTGTCTGGCGCAATAGGTGGCCGCTCGCCCGCTCCGGGTCAATGCCCGCCGAACCAGGTTAGGAAGGTGGGTTCCACCCCGTATTCCGACAGCCGGCTATCGCCTTTCAGCTCCGGAAGGCACACCACAAACGCGGCCCCGATGACTTTCGCCCCCACCTTCTGCAGTAGCTTAACGGCCGCAATGGCGGTTCCACCCGTTGCGATCAGGTCATCCACAAGCAGCACCCGCTCCCCCGGCGCGACGGCGTCAGCATGCATCTCCATGGCGTCGACACCGTACTCCAGCTCATAGCTCTCCGTGATAACGGCGTGAGGGAGCTTGCCCTTCTTGCGCAGCGGCACGAACCCGGCCGATAGCTGGTGCGCGACAGCCCCGCCCAGAATGAAGCCTCGAGCCTCGATCCCGGCGACCTTGTCGATCTTCATTCCCGCGAACGGCTGCACCAGCTCGTCCACCGCCTGACGAAAGGCGCGTGGATCGGCCAGAAGCGTCGTCACATCCCGGAACAGAATACCCGGCTTCGGATAGTCCGGTATCGTACGGATGGCGTCTTTCAGCTCCATCGAAGATCTTCCCGTGCGGACGCGAGTTTGGGAGAGGAAATCACCAGTTGAAGGGTCTAGGCAATGTCGGATCGCGGCAGTGTCCGCGTTTCAGCCATAGCGCCCTGGATCCAGTCAGCGACATGTGCGTCAGACATCACCGTGTTGACATACCCGTCGGCGGCCTCGGACCGCGGAATGCCGTACGTGACGAACCGCGTGACGACCGGTGCATACATGGCGTCAACTACAGTGAAACGGCCGAACAGATAGGGGCCGCCCGACGCCTCAAGGCAGGCGGACCAGAATCTGTCGATCTCAGCAGCATCTTCGCGAGCCGCCTCCGACATCCGCGACGAATCCGTACGCCGGCGAATGTTCATGGGGCAATCACGCCGCAGAGCCGTGAACCCCGCGTGCATCATGGCGGAACCGAACCGCGCCATAGCGCGCGCCTGAGAGCCCGGCGGACCGTCTGGCCACAACTGTGGAGAAAGCTCCGCGGCCCACTCACAGATCGCAAGGCTTTCGGCGATCACCACGCCCGCCCCAAGCTCCAACGCCGGAACGCGCCCCGTGGGCGAGATGGCGCCAAAGGCCGGCGGCCCGGAATGAACCTCCGGCAAGTCATGCCGGATCTCGTCGAAAGATATGCCGCCATGGCGCAGCGCCAGCCAGGGCCGCATCGACCAGCTGGAATAATTCTTGTCGCCAATGTGCAGACGCACAGTCATCGCAACGTTCTCCCGCCAACACCTACCGCCGGCCCAGCCGGCATCTTGTCGTTGACCACTATGCATCCATAGGCACAACGCATGCGCACGCAAGCGCTCCTCGCCGCTCGCTTGACGCCAAGGGAGGTACGCATAGGCTCGCCCGATTGTTGATGGGAGCTGTATATGGGCGGCTGGTTCAAGATCACGCTCTGGAAGCGTGTGCTTCTGGGTTTGGTGATCGGCGCAGGTATCGGACTCGGACTGCGCTACGGCCTTGGCGTCGAGCAGGGTTCAGCCATTTCGACAACCTGGTTCAAGCCGGTCGGCGACGCGTTCATCAACCTCATCCGGATGCTTGTCGTCCCTCTGATCTTCACGACGCTGGTGTCCGGCGTGACGGCCATGGGAGACCCCAAACGGTTGGGGTCTCTGGGCGGAAGCGCCATTGGCCTTTACCTCGTCACCACATGGATAGCGGTCGCGCTTGGCCTGTTGCTTGGCGTTCTGATCCAGCCTGGCGCCGGCTTTGACCCCTCCGCGCTTTCCGCGACCGATCTGCAAGCCGCCCGCGATCGCCTCGGTGCGAACGATCAGACCCAAGGTCTCGTCGAACGACTATTGGCGATCATCCCGACCAATCCGGTCGCCGCAATGGCGGATGGCGACGTTCTGCAGATCATCTTCTTCGCGGTTCTGACCGGCGTTGGCTGTCTGCTGGCGCGCGACGCCGGACGTCCCATCGCATCAGCTATCGAAAGCGCTGCGGAAGTCGTGATGAAAATCACCCACCTGGTGATGGAAGTGGCCCCCTTCGGCGTCCTGGCGCTCATGACCTGGGTGATGGCCACACAGGGCTTACAGGTGTTCACCGTCCTCGGGAAAATGGTTCTTGCGCTTTACGTCGCCTGCATCCTGCACATGCTCATCACCTATGGCGGCCTCATTAAAGGCTTGTGTCGACTGCCGCTGGTGCGGTTCTTCGGGGGTGGCGGATGCTCAGGCTGTCGCCTTCTCCACCGCTTCAAGCAACGCCACACTGCCTGTCACCATGCGGCCTGCGCTCGGGACAATCTCGGCGTGTCGCGCACCATCGCTTCTTCTGTTCTGCCGCTGGGCGCGACGATCAACATGGACGGAACGGCGCTCTATCAGGGCCTGATCGCGCTGTTCGCCGCTCAGGCGTTCGGCATTCCGATGGATCTTGGCGACTACGGCATGGTGATGCTGACCGCCACGCTCGTGTCGATTGGAACGGCCGGCATTCCTTCGGTCAGTCTGTTTCTCGCCGCCACGACGTTAAGCGTCATCGGCGCGACGCCGGAGCAGACCGTAATCGTCATCGCGATCCTGTTCCCCTTCGATCGACTGCTCGACATGATGCGCACTGTCACCAACATCACCGGCGATTCAGCCGTCGCAACGGTGATCGCGAAATGGCAAGGCGAGCTGGACGAGGAGACCTTCAAAGCCAAGGCGAGCGTCTAGCCGCTCGCAAAGTCGACCTTCTCAAGCCACCGACGGTTGCGTCTACGCGCGCTTGGCCCGACCGAACCAAGGGCCCAAGCAGAGGACGAACGCGCCCACAGGACCCAGCCCTCAATTGCCGGCGGCGGCAATCCCAGGCGAACACGTCGTCACAGATACCGAAGCGAAATCAGTTCCACCGGAAACAAAAACGGCTGGAACCCGAATTGCCGACAGCCCAGCGGCACGGGTTCCAGCCTACGCCCGAAGGCGTATTCCCAACAAACGCTTCGAATAAACCGAAGTCGCCTAGTGTTCGACTTTGCGCCAGATGTGGCGGTACGAGGCGTAGACCACGATCGCCGCGAGGATCAGATAGGCCAGAACCGAGAAGCCCAGTTGCTTGCGCGCACCGGCCTTCGGATCGCCAGCCCAATCGAGGAAGGTGGCGACGTCCTGAGCCATCTGGTCGATGGTGGCCTCTGTCCCGTCCTCATACTCGACCTGACCATCGGTGATCAGCGGGGGCGACATCGCAAGGAAACCGCCCGGAGGAGCGTTGCGCGGATCACCCGTCCAGTTCGGCTTGGTGTCGCCGCCGGAGAAGTAGGCGTTGTAGTGCTGCCCCGGATTGACCGTGAGACCTTGCGGCGGTTCGACGAAGCCCGTCAGCAGCGAATAGACGTAGCTGGCCCCGCCATGGCGCGCCTTCGTGATGACCGACAGATCGGGCGGGATGGCGCCGCCATTAGAGCCGCGAGCAGCGCCCACATTGGCGTAGGGGCTCGGGAAAGCATCCTTCGGTGTGCGGGGCACATCGTTCATGTCGCCCGTGTCCTGGTCCATTTCCGGGATCAGGTACTCGGCGGCGATCTTCTTCACGGCCGGATTGTCGTTCGGGTTCGGGTACTGTTCGTCGTAGAAAGGCCCGCCCTTCTGCCCAAGATTCCGGAAGGACAGCAGCTTCATGCCGTGGCACGACGCGCAGACCTCTTTGTAGACCTTGTAGCCACGCTGGAGCGCGCCACGGTCGTGATCGCCGAAGGGACCTTCGAACGACCAACCGCCCGCAGGCTCCTTGAGATGGTGTCCGCCGGCGGCGTGTTCGCCTTCAGCGGCTGCGCCGTGTTCCTGCGCGATCACCGTCGGAGCCATGACCGCCAGCGATCCGGCGAGTGCGCTGATGACGCCGACAGTTGCGAGCTTGATGAGTCGCATGGGGCTCTCCTTACTCGGCCGGCTGCGCAGCGGGATTGACCGCGGCGGGCGGCGCCTTCGGCGCCTTCTTGTGAACGCTGTCCGCAATCGAGGCGGGGCGAGGCTTGGGCTTCTCGATGATGCCGAGCAGCGGCATCAGGACCAGGAAGTAGGCGAAATAGAACGCGGTCAGGATCCAGGAGAGATAGAGCCACTTGAAGCCCGAGGTCTTGATCTCGATGGTCGCACCTGCCGAAGCTGGCAGACCGGCGACCTGCTGACGAGCCTCCTCGAAACTGGCGAAGAAGGCGCTCTGCGCATCGCCGTTCGTGTCGGTGTAGTTCACCGCCAGCTGGTCGGGTCCGAACTTGAACAGAAGGTCGTCGGGATTGTTGGCGCCGCAGCAGCCGAGCAGCACGCAGACGATCATGAACAGCACAAACGCCCACTTCGCCAACGGGCGATAGCGCATCGAACGCACCTTGGACGTATCCAGCCAGGGCAACACGAAGAGCACGGCGATAGAGCCGAACATCGCAAGCACGCCCAGAAGCTTCGCCGTCAGCGGACCGATATCGAACGTGATCGCACGAAGGATCGCGTAGAAGGGCAGCAGATACCATTCAGGCACGATATGCGCCGGCGTTTGCAGCGGGTTCGCCTCGATCGAGTTGTCCGCATGGCCCAGCGCATTCGGGAAGTAGAAGACGAATGAAGCGAACAGGATCAGGAAGAGGATGATCGCGAAGCCGTCCTTCACCGTGTAGTACGGGTGGAACGGAACAGTGTCCTTCTTCACGTCTTTCACCGGCACACCGGTCGGGTTTCCGTTGCCAACCTGGTGGAACGCCCAGATGTGCAGGATCACGACCCCGGCGATCACGAACGGCAGCAGGTAGTGCAGCGAGAAGAACCGGTTGAGCGTCGGATCGCCGATCGACGGACCGCCCATCAGGTAAGTCTTGATGCTGTCGCCAACGAGCGGAATAGCGCCAAGGATGTTGGTGATCACGTTCGCGCCGTGCAGGGACATCTGCCCCCAAGGCAGAACGTAGCCCATGAACGCAGTCCCCATCATCAGCAGGTAGATGATGACGCCAAGAATCCACGCGATTTCGCGCGGTGCCTTGTACGAGCCGTAGTACATGCCGCGGAAGATGTGGACATAAACGGCGAGGAAGAACATCGACGCGCCGTTGGCGTGAATGTTCCGGACCAGCCACCCAAAGTCGACGTCTCGCATAATGCGTTCGACGCTCGCGAACGCCCCCTCGGTCGTGGCCACATAGTGCATGGCCAAAACCACGCCGGTGACGATCTGCGTAAGCAGACAAACCGCCAGGATGCCCCCGAAGGTCCACCAATAGTTGAGGTTCTTCGGCGTCGGGAAATCGACGAAACTGTCATAGGCCAAGCGAACGATCGGCAGACGCACGTCGAGCCACTTGGTGAAACCGGTTTTGGGTTCGTAGGTCGAAGGACCGCTCACGCAGCTCTCCCTTTAAAGAGAAATCTTGACGATCGTGCCGGACACGTACTCGTAGGTCGGCACACGCAGGTTCAGCGGAGCCGGGCCTTTGCGGATACGGCCGGACGTATCGTAGTGCGAGCCGTGACACGGGCAGTACCAGCCGCCAAAGTCGCCGGTATTTCCTTGCGACGGTCCGACCGGAACACAACCAAGGTGCGTGCAGGTGCCCGACGTAATCAGGTATTCAGGCTTCAGCTGGCCGTCCGGTCCCGGAACAAGACGCTCATCGTCCGTTTGCGGGTCACGCAGACGGGAAATGTCCACGTTGCGGGCTTCTTGAATCTCGGTCGGCGTCCGGTGGCGCACGAAGAACGGCAGGCCGCCAATCAGGAGCCGGACCTCTCCGCCAAGCGGAACCTTCGAAACATCCACCTCGGCGCTGGAGGCGGCGCGGGTATCTGCGGCCGGTCCCAGCTGCTGAACGAATGGCCAGGCAAGGGCGAGCACGCCCCCCCCGGCGACCGTCGCCGCCGCAATATGGATGAAATCCCGGCGGGTTTCACCCTCAGCCGGGGCGTCTGCAGTCGCACTGTTCGAACCGTGTTCCGCCACACGTGACTCCCATGGTAACCGGAGCAATTGACGCCCTACATACCGAGCGACGTGCCATACGGCGCGTGGCGCGTTGTCGCAAGAATCGTCCCCAAAGCCCTCGGGTGCGGAAGCCTGTAAATTGCGCCTAGCCTTCTATCAACCCGATATTCCTCAAAACCTGGGGGCGGCCATACGCCTGGCGGCCTGTTTCGGCCTTCCCCTGGACGTCATTGAGCCCTGTGGCTTCCCGTTAACGGACCGCGCGTTGAAACGGGCGGCCATGGACTACGCCCCCGCCGGCGGCGTGATCCGCCACGACGGCTGGCGCACCTACCGCGAGAATCTCGCCCAAGGGCCCAATCGCCGTAGAATCGTCCTTTTTACGACCTCCGGCGCGGTCTCCCTTGATGTCGCGCGCTTCGAACCTGACGATATATTGCTGTTCGGAAGGGAATCCGCCGGGGTTCCACAAGAGGTTCATGACGCAGCGGACTTGACCGTCCGAACGCCAATTCATCCCCAGGCCCGCTCGCTAAATGTGGTGACATGCGCGGCCATCGCGGTCTGGGAAGCGCTGAGGCAGTGCGACGCCCTGCCTCACCCGGATCCGGCGCGGAGGCCGGATTAAGGTCCCCAAAACTGAACCAGAAACGAAGTGCGGCGCCCCTCAGGGCGCCGCACGCGAGTCTTCATCGCCCAGAAAAAAGGCGAACGTGAGCCGGCGTTTCCGGTTAGCTGTCCATCCCAAGCGGGTTCACGTTGCACTTGTTGGCGGCGGCCATCATCACGCCGATGGCGCTGAACTGCTTCTCCATCGACAGGTCGCTGCGGATCTTCTCCGCCTCTTCTTTCTTGCCCTGCGAATCGAGCACGATCGACCGATACAGGTCCTTGTCGAGATTCTTCTTCATCTCACCGATGAAGCACTCGCAATCCTTTTTGGGCGTGCCTTCATCGACGCAGCTCTTCACCAGAACCGCCGTGTCGCCACCGCCGCTACAAGCCGTCGCCAGCAACATCGCGCCGGCCGCAGCAAAAATCCCCATCCGCATCATGAACAAACCTCCGGCCTGTCGCGCCCCGCGAGTCGTCGCGTTTGCCGGCCCCACTCGGGATAGTGAACGACCCGCCCTGAAAACAAAAGTGGATTCGAGGTTGGAATTCTCGCGGAGGGGACATTCGCGCCCGCTATGCCCTAGCGGCACACGTCGCCAAACCTGCAGCTCAGTACTCGGAAAGATTGCACGCCTGTTTGGCGGACTGAACGAAGGTTGAAACCGAGCTTTTCTGCGCGGCCGTCAACGTCGAATACGCGGCCTCCATCTCGGCAATTCGCCCATCGGCGCCCAAGGCCATCGCCTCAAGGACCGCCGGCTCCAGCGATTCGCCCGCCATGTTCGCCATGCACTCGCACGCTGCGGACGTGTTTCCGTCCCGCAGGCACCCCGCGACCAGAGCGGACTTGCGCTCCGTCGTTTCGTCAACGCACCCGCCCAGAACGAGCCCGAATACGAGCACCGCGCCCAAGACTTGACCTCGGTTCATACAAGTCCCTGCACTTCCCCCGCGGCCGACAGCCCGCTGACCGCAATCATACCCTCGCGGGTCGATCCGCGCCAAGCGGAAGCGCCGCCGGTTCGGCGGGCGGTTCTGGACGCCGGTTTCTGCTCTGATAATCAGTCACCATGACCCAGACCGACGCGCCGATCCCCGACGACCTCCTGAACACGCGCAAGGAGCGCGCCCACGCTTGGTTCTCCGAGTTGCAGGCGGACATCATCGCCCGGTTCGAGGCGCTCGAGGATGAGGCCACGCCGCCGCTCTATTCTGGTCCCGCGGGACGCTTCGAGCGCACAGCCTGGACGCGCGGCGACGGATCGGAGGATCTGGGCGGCGGGACCATGGCAGTCATGCGTGGCCGCCTGTTCGAGAAAGTCGGCGTCCACGTTTCCTGCGTCTACGGGGCCTTCGCCCCTGAATTCGCGAAGACCATCCCCGGAGCCGACAAATCGGGCGGCCGCTTCTGGGCGAGCGGCATCTCCCTGATCGCGCACATGCACAACCCGCGTGTTCCTGCCGTGCACATGAACACGCGAATGCTCGTAACCTCCGACAGCTGGTTTGGCGGCGGCGCCGATCTCACCCCGCTGCTCGAAACCCAGCGTCAGCCGGACTTCCCCGATGCGGTCGATTTCCATGCTGCGATGAAGTCAGCGTGCGATGGGCATGCCGGCGCAGACTACGAAGCCATGCGTAAGCACTGCGACGAGTACTTCTACCTGCCGCACCGGCACGAACCACGCGGGATCGGCGGCATCTTCTACGACCGCTACAACACCGGCGACTGGGAGGCGGACTTCGCCTTCACCCAGTCGGTGGGCCGCGCTTTCGCGGACATCTACCCGCAGCTTGTACGCCGCCGCTTGCCTGAATCATGGAGCGAGGCGGAGCGCGAGGAACAGCTTATCCGTCGCGGTCGCTACGTGGAGTTCAACCTCCTATACGATCGCGGCACCACATTCGGCCTGAAAACCGGCGGAAACGTCGCGAGCATCCTCTCATCCATGCCGCCAGTCGTGAAATGGCCATAGGGGTGAAGTCGTCCAGCGAGTGAACCGAACGGCGACGCCTGCCGTAGTTAGCGCATGACCGCGACAAGCCCGCCGACCTCGCGCCAACTTCCGCCGGCCGCCATGTACACGGCGTTCGCCGCGCTGACCCTTGCAGTGGCGGCTCTTGGTGCAACCGTGTCGGGCGGCGAGTCCGACCCTTGGTACGCCGCGCTGGACAAGGCGCCCGGAACGCCGCCCGGCTGGGTTTTCGGGGTGGTCTGGCCAATCCTCTACGCTCTCATGGCGATCAGCGCCTGTCTGGCGTGGCGCGCTGCAAGCCCCCGCGAGCGCGCAAGCGTCATCGCGATATACGTGGCCCAGCTCTTCGTGAATCTCGCGTGGAGCTGCCTTTTCTTCGGCCTGCACCAACCGGCGACGGCGTTCGCCGATATCGCGGTTCTGCTCAGCCTGACGATCTGGATGGCGTATGCATTCGGGGCGCACAGCAGGATCGCCGGCCTCTTGCAGGTCCCCTACATCCTTTGGCTCTGCTTCGCTGGATATCTAAACGCCTGGATCGTTTTCACCGGACAATCCTGAGCGCTATTGATCGCCCTCGCCTGCGATCTCTTCCAGCCTTGCAACAAGCGTATCGCGGCTCAGTTCAAAGTCCGAGGCGATCCATTCCGCCTCCACCTGTTCCATGGCATCGCCAATGTCGGGTCCTGATTTTACTCCGGCCTGCAAAGCGTCATTCCCCGACACGGGCAATTCGGGCGGCGACCAGGAATCCGCGAAGTCCAAAAGCTTCATCCAGCCTTTCGCCTCTCCTTCTCCTGTCGCCCACCGAAGAAGCACCCGGTCGCGAAACAACTGCCCCCCAAGAATGTAGATGGCCTGCCTCACCTCCCGTTTTGTCATGTCGCTCGCGAGACCGGGATCGCCGCCAGACGCGCGTAACATCCGCCGTCTTTCTTCGTTCGAAACCTTATGCCCAAGGACGAACGCAAAAACCGCAGCAGGGTCCCCCTCAAACAACGCAGTCAGGCGCAATAACGGGTCCGCCTCCGCCTCGATCTTGCGCTCGATCGCCAGCAGCGCCGGAAGCGCTCCCTGCGTATCGCGCTCATGGAAGACCTCACCGAACACGCCGCATGCAATCATGGCGTCCAGGCTCGGGCTCGGATCTGGCGCCTTCAGGAGTTTCTTCGTCTCCATCCAGATCCGTTCGACCGAAATTCGCCCCAGGCCTTCACGCAGCTTCCCGCAAGCCGCCAGGGCCTCCTCGTTGGGCTCTCCACGTCCATACCAGGCATAGAAGCGGAAGAACCGCAGAATGCGTAGATAGTCCTCGCGAATGCGCGTCTCGGGATCGCCCACAAAAGCAATCCGCCGTGCGGCAAGATCGTCCAATCCTCCGCCAACCAGATCAAACAGCTCCCCGTCCGGCGCGGCGTAGAGCGCATTGACCCGGAAGTCGCGGCGCGCGGCGTCCTCAGCCCAATCTTCTGTATAGGCGACCACGGCCCGACGACCGTCCGTCTCGACATCGCGACGCAACGTCGTGATCTCGAACGGGTGATGATCCACCACCACCGTGATGGTTCCATGTTCGATGCCGGTGGGATGCACGGCGAAACCGGCGGCGCCCAAGACGTCGCTCGCTCTCTCGGGCGTCAACTGGGTGGCGATGTCGATGTCGGACACCGGCTCGCCAAGCAGAGCATTGCGCACGCACCCGCCGACAAATCGGGCGCACCCCGGCCGCTCCGCCTCCAACGCCGCCAACAGACGACGCGTAGGCTCGGCTGTCATCCAGGGTTGCGGGTCCAGCCTCGCCATCAGCGTACGGTCTCATCGCGCGGCGCGACCGGTTGCTGCTCCGGGCTCTCGACCGTTCCGGTTTCAGGCACCGTCACCTCGTCGCAAGGGATCCGCTTTGCAGGGATGGTCTCTCCGTTCTCGTAGCGGGCCGCCTGAAAACACTTGCCGTCATCGCTCGGCGCCAACAGCGGCGTCACGATTAGCGCGGCCACAGCGAGAACCGTTCCCACAATCACCAGCATGGTGATCGGCCAACGGTCCCTGACCGACAGCTCACGAGACGCGCTGCGATAGATGAAAAAGATCAGGAATGGCGTCAGGAAGAGCGCCAGCTCCAGCAGAATTCTTTTCACCATGAGATCAGGGTCCGTCTGGCTCGGTGTAGAGACGCAAATACAGCGACCGGATCATGCCCGCTGTCGCGCCCCAAATGTACCGACCGTTGTGGGGCATTGCGTACCATGCACGCAAGACTCCGTTCCTCACGGCTTCGTGCCGTTCATGGTTGTCCGGATTCATCAAAAAGGAGAGCGGCGTCTCGAAAACGTCTGCGACCTCGTAGGGCTCTGGTCGTGGAACGAAATCTGGCGGCAAGACGGCGACAAACAACGAAACCAGATAGTTTGTCGTGGTGAGATACGGATCGCCCTGCCCAAGAAGCTCCAGGTCTCCGGAATCCACCCCCACTTCTTCGTGCGCTTCCCGCAACGCGGCGGCCAGAGGAGAGGCGTCCGCCAGGTCAACGCGGCCGCCCGGAAAAGCGACCTGACCGGGATGCTGGGCCATCGTCTCCGGACGCAACGTCAGCAGAACGCCAAAATCATCGTCTCGCTCCTGCAGGCCCATCAGAACAGCCGCGGCCCGCGGCCGGGCTTCGGGAACCGGCTTCCAGTGAGGATTAAGATCAAAGTCGGAAGCCCCGTTCGCTGGAAAAACGTGGTCCAACGGCGCAAGGCGCGACCGGGCACGTTCCAGAAAGTCCGCTCGCGTCGTATAGGCCATACCGCCGCTCAGGATATCGATCCAAGGGAGTAGGTCTCCCCCATCGACCGCACCCGCATGCGGCCGTCCGGCGACTCCTCCGCCCACGACACCAACTCATACCAAGCCGGGCGGCACAATCTTGCCTCCAGGCCGCCGCGTACGGTCACATACGCGCCCGGCTCGCCGGAATCCTCGTCCACACGCACCTCCAGCGGATGATCGGGCCCGATCACCACCACATCGCCGACATTGGTCGTGACAACCAGCGAAGCGCCGGAATCCGCCTCTGTCCGGTCCACGCGCGTGACGATGAACGGAGCGTCGTGGACCTTCACCACCACTTTTTCGTGAGGGGTCACCAGGTAGAAACCGTCCGCATCCCGTCTCAATATCGTCGAAAATAGACGGACAAGCTTCTCGCGG
Organism: Hyphomonadaceae bacterium; assembly: GCA_041398225.1. Lineage (GTDB taxonomy): Bacteria > Pseudomonadota > Alphaproteobacteria > Caulobacterales > Hyphomonadaceae > JAWKVD01. The sequence continues at coordinate 12,631 of JAWKVD010000033.1, forward strand.
GTGAACCGGACGCCGTTCTGCCGCCAGACGCCGTCCTTGAGGATTTCGAGCCCAATGTCCCCGCAATGCTCGGGATTCCACATATGCACAGGAGGCGCAGGACGGGGCTTTTCCAAACCCGCCTCTGACTGCAAGGTGGCGATGAGCGCTTGGAGACCTTCGGCCTCCCGGCTCTGCGGTTGAGACATTGGCGGCTCCAGTTCGGAATCGCCTCCAGACATAGGTAAAAGGTCCCCATGAGTGAAGCCGCCGCCATCTCCTCCACGGACGATCCGGAGATCGTGAAGCAGGCGGATGCGGCCGTCGAGGCGCTCAGCAAGGTCCGGTCCGAGATCGGAAAGGCGGTCTTCGGACAGGATCGCGTCGTCGAGCTGACCCTGTCCGCCATTCTGGCTGGCGGCCATGCGCTGCTGATCGGCGCGCCGGGCCTGGCAAAAACCCGCCTCGTGGAGACGTCCGCCCGTGCGCTCGGTCTGGAATGGGGCCGGGTCCAGTTCACCCCCGACCTGATGCCGGGCGACATCCTCGGTTCGGAAATCCTGGATGAGACCGAAACCGGTCGATCCTTCCGCTTCGTGAAGGGACCGATCTTCACCAGCCTGCTGATGGCCGACGAGATCAACCGCGCAAGCCCGCGCACGCAATCGGCGTTGCTGCAGGCCATGCAGGAGCGGCACGTCACCATCGCCGGCGCCAGCTATGACCTGCCCAAACCCTTCCACGTTCTGGCGACCCAGAACCCGATCGAGCAGGAAGGCACCTACCCGCTTCCGGAAGCGCAACTCGACCGCTTCCTTCTGCGCATCAACGTCGACTATCCGGACGCCGAAACCGAGCGGCGCATCCTCGTCGAAACAACCGGCACCAAGGACCAGATCGTGCAGCCCGTGCTCGATCCGGAAAAACTGATCGCCATCCAGACCCTGGTGCGGCGCATGCCCGTTCCTGAAACAGTGCTCGCCGCCATCATCAAGCTGGTCCGGTCGGCCCGTCCGGAACAATCCGATCACGCTGAAGTCCGCAAGCGCGTCGAATGGGGACCCAGCCCGCGCGCGGGTCAGGCGCTGATGCTCGCCGCCCGCGCCCGCGCCCTCCTTCGCGGCCGCCTCGCGCCGTCGCTCGACGATGTGCAGGCGCTGGCCGAGCCCGCCCTCGGACACCGTATGGCGCTCGCCTACGACCCCACCGGAACCGGCGCGCCCCTGTCAGCGCTGATCTCAGAACTCGTCACGCAAGCCGGCTAAAGGCGAAGAATTGTCCCCCGCGCCCCTCCCAGCGCTCAAGCAGGAAGCCGCCGCTCTTGCAGGACGGCTCGGTTCCCTGCGAACGCGCGCCCGCGCAGCCAGCGCGGCGCATCTCGGCTCTGCCAGTCGACGCCGCTCGGGAACCGGCGAGAACTTCTGGCAATACCGCCGCCACAACGCCGAAGACGGCGCACAGCGCGTCGACTGGCGGAAGTCGGCCCGGGAAGACCATCTCTATGTTCGCGAAACCGAACTCGAGACCTCCCGAACCTTCTTGTTCTGGGTCGATCCGTCTCCGGGTTTTGCGTGGAGCGGCGAAGCCAAAACGCCAGAGAAGGCCGACCGGGCCCTGGTTATCTCCATGGCCCTCGCCGGGGCCTTGGCGCGTTCAGGCGAACGCTGCGGCGCTCTCGGCGGCGGACGACCGGCCGTCTCGGGCGGACGCGCTTCGTCCCGCGTCGGCGAAGACGTCCGTAACTTCGCGCCTGACGCCCCGTTTCCCAAGCCCCCGCGCGAACAGGCCGCGGTCGTCGTCGCCAGCGACTTCTACGAACCTCTCGAAACCTGGCGGGCCCGCCTCCAACCGCTGGCCGCGCGCTGCCGCGACGGCCTGCTGCTTCAGGTCAGCGATCCGGTTGAGGCGAGCTATCCCTTCACCGGCCGCGTGCGCTTCTTCCGTCCCGGCGTTGAGCGCGTTCGTCTGGTCGGCCGCTCGGAATCGCTCCGCGACGAATACCTCGAACGCTTCGAACGTCGCCGGCAGGAAGTCGTAGATCTGGCCGCGGAGTTCGGCTGGCGCGCGGTGTCTCACCTGACCTCGGAAGATCCATCCACGCCGCTAGGATTGCTGGCGCACTATTTCGGCATGGAAGGCGCGCCCGCATGAGCGTCGGCCCCATCCTGTTCCTTCAACCGCTGGTGCTCCTCGGGCTGCTGGCGCTCCCGATTCTGTGGTTCTTGCTGCGGGCGACGCCGCCCGAACCCAAACGCCTCGCTCTACCTTCGCTTCAACTCCTGGAAGACCTGAAGTCGGAGGAGGAGACCCCGCACAGAACGCCGCTCTGGCTGTTGCTGTTGCGCATGTTGGCCCTCGCGCTGGCCATTCTTGGCTTCGCCCGCCCAACCTGGGCGCCCAACGCCGCGGTCGCCGGGACCGGACCGGTGCTCATCGTCGTTGACGATGGATGGACGAGCGCGGAACGCTGGCGCGATATAACCCGAACCGCGACATCCGCCATCGAAGAGTCCGCCGACGCCCGCGCACCGGCGATGGTGATGTTTACCGCTCCGCAGACCGCCGCTCGCGACGCAAGCGAAATGCTCGATCCGGAATCGGCGCGCCAACTGCTCCGCAACGCGCGACCATCGCCCTGGTTGCCGAACCGGCTGGCCGCGCTCGACGCGCTGGAAGCCAGCAACGTGCGCCCCGGACGCATCGTCTGGGTGACTGATGGCTTTGACCTCGATTCCGCCGGAGAGTTTTCTCGACGTCTCGCGGACATCGCCCCAACCGATATCCGGGTCATACGGCCACGCGCGGGCTTCGCCATCACCGCTGCGGATTCCTCCGCCGAAGGAGCCCGCGTCACTGTTGTACGCGCGCTGACCGGCGGCGAACAAACAGCGGATGTCGTCGTCGAGACAGCCGAAGGCGCGTCCATTGGAACGTCACAACTGACCTTCCGCCCCGGCTCCACGACAGCGGAAGGCCTGTTCCAGATACCGACCGCAGCGCTCAATCGCGCGGCGCGCTTCCGCATCGCGGGTGTAAATTCGACCGGGGCGATCTGGCTGTGGGACGACGCCGCGCGCCGCCCTCATGTCGGCCTCGCGGACGCCCGCGACGAAGCCCAACCCCTGCTCTCCGAGCACTACTACGTGCGCAAGGCGCTCCAGCCCTACGTCCAGATCACCGAACGCCCGCTATCCGATCTGCTTGACGCCCCGGTCGACGCCATCGTGATCGGAGACCGCGGCTCCATCTCCGAGGCCGAGGCCGATCGTCTTGAAGCCTGGATCGAGAAAGGCGGGGTGCTTATCCGCTTCGCTGGACCGCGCCTCGCCGCGCAAGCGGATCCGATGATACCGGTGGCCCTTCGGCCGACCTCACGCGCGCTTGGCGGGTCGCTGGCCTGGGAGTCGCCGCAGAAGATCGCGGACTTCGAACCCGGCTCGCCCTTCTTCGGAATCCCGCGACCTACCGATGCCGTCGTTCGACAGCAGGTGCTGGCGCAACCCTCATCCTCGCTCGACAGCCAGACATGGGCGCGCCTCGAAGACGGCACTCCGCTGGTGACGGCGGCTCAGCGTGGACGAGGACAACTGATCCTCTTCCACGTAACCGCCGATCCCGACTGGTCAGATCTTCCCTATACGGGCGCCTTCGTAGAGATGCTGCGTCGCTCCGTCGTAAGCGGCGGAGAACGTGCGCGCCCGGCCGTTGCGACGGCCGGTTCGTTGACGCCGATGCGCGTCCTCGACGGGTATGGCGTGCTGGGCGCGCCCGAGGCCAATGCGACCCCGATCAAGGGCGAGAACTTCCTCACCACCCGGCCGGGACCACAGTCCCCTCCGGGTCTCTACTCGGGCCCCGAAGGAGAACGCGCGCTTAACGCCGGAGCGCCGGCGCCGCTGGCTTTCACCGCGTGGCCGGCCAACGTTTCCGTCACCGAACAACTCCAGGCGATTGAGCGTCGAGGTCTCGGCGGTTGGCTTATCGCAGCTGCGCTGACGATCGTTTCGATCGACCTCCTGATCGCCCTTGCCTTCGCGGGCAAGCTGCCCTCATTCGGCGCCCGCGCGGCGAGCCTTGTCCTGGCCGCCGCGATCGCCGGCGCAATCCTTCCTCCTGGCGCCGATGCTCAGCAGGCCTCGGATCGCGCGGAACGGAAGGCCGAGGAAGCCGCGCGGCACCTACGGTTCGGTTACGTCGTGACCGGCGACTCGCGCCTCGACGACATTACCCGCGCCGGCCTGTTCGGCCTCAGCTACCAGCTGGGATACCGCACCTCGATCGAGCCGGCCGAGCCCGACCCGATCAATCTCGAGACCGACCCGCTCGAACTCTACCCCATGATCTACTACGCGGTGCCGCGCACGGCCAAACCGCTGACGCCCGCCGCCGCTGACGCGGTCAACAAGTACCTGCGCGCTGGCGGCGCGTTCGTTATCGATACGCGCGATGCGGCTCCCGGCCGCGATGTCGGCGCCAACCTTCAGGAGCTTCTCAAGGGCATCGACGCGCCGCCGCTGCAGCCGGCGAACGCCAACCACGTCATCACCAAGAGCTACTACCTCATCAAGAGCTTCCCCGGACGCCTGAACGGTCGGCTCTGGGTCGAGAGCGGCACCGGCGATCGCGACACGCGCCGCGGCGATGGCGTATCCGGACTCTTTATCGGCGGCTCCGACTGGGCGGGCGCCTGGGCGATCGACCAGAACACCGGCCGTCCTCTGCTCAGCATGGAGGGCGGCGACGCCGCCCGCGAAATGGCCTACCGCTTCGGCATCAATCTCGTGATGTACATCCTCACGGGCAACTACAAGGAAGACCAGGTGCACATCCAGACGCTCCTCGACCGCCTCGGCGCCGAGGACGAAGACCGCAGAAACACCGACTAGCGCATGTTCAACGCAGCTCGCCTCGCTTTCGATCCGTTGATCCCCTGGCTTGCGCTTGCGGGGCTGGGCGGCGTCGCTCTGGTTCTGTGGGCTGTCTACCTTGTGCGGGGCGGACGGGCGTGGGTGTTTCGTGCGCTGGCGCTCTCCATACTGGCTCTCGCGCTCTCCAATCCGCAGTGGGTGCGCGAACAGCGGGAACCGCTGAAGGACATCGTCGCCGTCGTCGTCGACCGCTCCGAGAGCATGAGCTTCCGGGGCCGCACGCAAACGGCCGAAGCCGCACTGGCGCAAGTGCGAGACACGCTGGAAGCGGACGACACAGTCGAACTGCGCGTCGCCGAGACCGATCCTGAAGCCGACGGAACCGACATCTACACGGCCCTGCAGTCGGCTCTTTCCGACGCCCCCCGTGATCGGGTCGGCGGCGCGATCCTGATCACCGACGGCCGTGTTCACGATCTTCCGCAGAACCCGAACGATGCGGAAGGACTGGGGCCGATACAGTCCCTCATTGTCGGCGGCGAGAATGAGATCGATCGCCGCATCGAAATCCAGTCGGCGCCCAGCTTCGGCATCGTCGAGAACGAAGTCGAACTGCGGATACGGGTCGATGACCCCACCGCCCAGAACGTCAACGTCGACGTCTCCGTCAACGGCGAACAGCACACGATCCGCCGGGTCGAAACCGGCAAGCCGCAAACCGTGTCGGTCCGCGTCGATCGTCGTGGAGACAACCTGATCGTTCTGCAGGTGCCGGAGATTCCCAACGAGCTCACGCTCGCCAACAACCTTGCTTCGGTGAACATCTCAGGCGTGCAGGATCGCCTGCGTGTGTTGCTCGTCACGGGCCAGCCGCACGCCGGCGCCCGCGTCTGGCGGGACCTTCTGAAGTCCGACCCTGCGGTCGATCTCGTTCACTTCACCATTCTCCGCCCCCCGCAAAAGTCCGGCAACGATCCGACGCCCGACGATCAGATGGCGCTCATCAGCTTCCCGCGCGATCAGCTTTTTCGCGAGAAGCTTGATGAGTTTGATCTCGTCATTTTCGATCAGGAACTGCGCTATGGCGTACTGGAGACGCAGTACCTCGACCGGGTCGCGCGCTATGTCGAACGTGGCGGCGCGCTGCTGGTGGCTTCCGGACCGCCCAGCATTGACGGCGCCCTGCTCTACCAATCCCCGATAGGCTCGGTCTTGCCCGGCGTCGCCACCGGTGAAGTGGTCAACAAACGCTTCACGCCGCAGCTCACCGATCTCGGGCGCCGTCACTCCGTCACCGCCAACCTGCCCGAATCCCCGAAGTGGGGGCCGTGGATGCGCTACATGCGCCTCGAACGCGGCGAAGGCGAAGCCCTGCTGCAAACGCCCGACGGGGCGCCTCTGCTGCTGCTCAAGCGGATCAACAAGGGTCGCGTTGCGGCGGTCATGTCCGATCAGATCTGGCTTTGGGCCCGCGGCTATGAAGGCGGCGGCCCCTATGCCGAACTCATCCGGCGCACCGCCCACTGGCTGATGAAGGAACCTGAACTCGAAGAAGAGTTCCTGAACCTCACCACCCCCAGCTCCAACACCGTCGAAGCGGAACTTCGCACGCTTTCGGACACGCCGGAGAAAGTGAAGATCTTCGCGCCGGACGGACAGGCCGTGGAGCCGGAATGGCGCCTGATCGGCCCCGGCCACTATCGCGCGACCGCAACAACCGGCGCACTGGGACTCTACAAGGCGGAGGCGGGGCCTCTTAGCGCGGTCGCCGTCCGCGGACCGGCCCACCCACGCGAATACGTTGACCTGCGCGCCACAGGAGACCTCCTCCAGCCGATCGCCACGGCGACGCTAGGCGGGGTCTTCCACCTCGGCGCCGACGGATCTCCCAAACTCCCCGAAATCCGCCGTGTCGGCGAACGCGGCAATGCGGCCGGAAACAACTGGATGGGCCTGCGCCACCGCAACGCCTACGCGGTGCGCTCAACGCAATCGATCCGCCTGCTTCCCGAGATCGTCGGTATGCTTCTGGCCGTGGCCTTCATGATGCTCGCCTGGCGCCGCGAGGGACGCTAGAGGCGAAGCGCCCTGGGAACCGAAAGAAGTCCGTTCAGTCCGGCGCCCTCAGCGGACAACTCACGCACCAGAACGCGCTTGGGATCCACCGGTCCCGGCAAAGCGAAACGACCCGGCTCGGAACGCCGGAATCCGGCGCGCGTGTAATAGCTCTCATCGCCGACCAGAACGACCGCCGGGTATCCCTGCTCGGCGCACACCGCGATCGCTTGCTCCATCAGCTTGAAAGCGACGCCGTTGCCGCGCCGACGCGCCGCGACCGCGAGCGGCCCCAGCAGAGCCGCGCGCCCGCCATCCCCGACCGTCACCGGCCAGAGCCGAACGACGCCGGTCAGCCCCTTGTCGTCGACCGCCACCAGACACGCTTCAGGGATCGGCGCATTGCCCTCCCGCAGTCGCTCGACTGTTTTGGCGAACCGTCCTGGGCCGAACACATCGTCGTACAACGCCTCGACGTCCGCGGCGTGCTCAGGAGATTCCTGAAGGATCGTGTAGGGGGAAACTGCGTTCATCGGGGCCTCGGCCTCCGCGACAAGAGTGACGAACCAACGACCGCAGCCCCCTCTCAGGATTAGCCCAGGTCAGCGCATCACCGCTGGTCGCCGTCTTCCGCCATCCTGAGGATGGGGCCCTTCGCGCAGCCGGTAGGGGGCTGCAGATAGAATCTCCCGCCCCCCAAGTCAAAGGGAAACATTGCAGAGGCCCGCCTCCGGCGGCACAAAACAACGACAGACAAACAACACGAGGGAGACAGGCAATGGGCGTTCTCGAGGGCAAGGTCGTTCTCGTCACTGGTGGCGGAAACGGCATCGGAAAGGAGACCGCTCTTCTCCTGGCGCGCGAGGGCGCGAAAGTCGTGGTCAACGATCTCGGCGGCGGCCTGTCGGGCGGCGACGAAGGCTCGGCGGGGCCGGCCGAAACGGTCGCGCGACAGATCCGGGACGCCGGCGGAGAAGCGGCCTCCAACTCCGACAGCGTCACCGACTTCAACGCCGTCCAACGCATGATCGAACAGGCGAAGGACACATTCGGCGGCCTCCACGCAATCGTGAATCCGGCCGGCATCCTGCGTGACGGCATGTTTCACAAAATGTCGGAATCGGACTGGGACGCCGTCATCGAGGTCCACTTGCGCGGTTCGTTCAACGTCACGCGCGCAGCGATCGAACTCTTCCGCGATCAGGAAGACGGCGCCTTCGTTCTCTTCACCTCAACCTCAGGGCTCATCGGCAATATCGGACAAGCGAACTACGCTGCGGCGAAGATGGGCATCGTCGGTCTTTCGCGCGTGGTCGCAATGGAGGGCGCGCGCAAGAATGTCCGCTCCAATGTCATCGCCCCCTTCGCATGGACCCGTATGATCGAGTCCATCCCGGTGAAGGACGAAGCGAGCGCCAAACGCGTTCAGCGCATGAAGGATGCGATGCGCGCCGATCAGGTCGCGCAGCTCGCGGTGGCGTTGTGCTCGGATCGGGCGAAGCATGTCACCAGTCAGGTGTTCTGCGTACGCGGCAACGAGATCATCCTGTTCGATCAACCGCGTCCCATGCGCTCCCTCAGCGACACGACCGGCTGGAACCCGGAGAAGATTCTCGATTCATGCCTGCCCGCCATGAAGAACGATTTCTTCGGGCTCGACGCGACCGCCGACATCTTTCCATACGACCCGGTCTGATCGAACGCCCTAGCCGGTGTCGTCGCCGTCCGCGGGGCCAAGCCGCTTAACCAGAACCTTGTCGATGCGCCGGCCGTCCATGTCGACGACCTCGAACGACAATGGCCACTGCTCCACCTTGTCGCCCGTGTTCGGCACGGCGCGCATCAGGTGCATGACCAACCCGCCAAGCGTCGAATAGCTCTCCGGTTCGTCTGTCGGTCCGATGCCGACGACTTCATGAAGCTCATCGATCGGCGTCATGCCGTCGATGAGCCACGAGCCGTCGTCGCGCTGCACCGGCGGAGACAGGCCCTCGTCGGCGCCCAACGCCACATCGCCTGCAATCGCCTCAAGAATATCCGCAGCCGTCACCAGTCCCAGCACGGCGCCATACTCATCCGACACGAACACCATTCGCACCGGTCCGCGCATCGCCTCCAGAATCTTCAGCACCGGCACCGTCTCCGGCACGAAGACCGCCGGATGCATCGACCGGTCGAGGTCCAGCTTGCCCGTCTCCGCCATGTTCCGGAGCAGGTCCTTGGTCTGCACCACGCCGATGATCCGGTCGACATCGCCCGACGCCACGGGAAAACGCGAATGCCGCGACGTCTGGATCTCCTCCAGCAACTCGCTCCGCTCCATCTCCGGGTCGAGCCAGACAATCTCGGTTCGCGGCGTCATGATCGCACGCACGGAACGGTCGGCGAACCGCATCACGCCGCCGATCAGCTCACGTTCGCCCGCCTCCAGCACGCCGCTCTCCGCGCCCTGGTCGATCAGCGACTGCAGCTCCTCTTCCGTGACCGCATCGTGGCGCTGACGGTGAAGCCCCAACAGGCGCACCAGACCGTCGGTGCAGAACTTCAGGAACCACACCAGCGGCGAAGCGACGCTCGCAAGAAACGCCATGAACGGCGCCATCAGAACGGCGAGGCGTTCGGGCGCAGCCAACGCGACCCGCTTGGGAACCAGCTCGCCGATCACCAAGGACAGGAATGTGGTGATCACGATCACCACGCCAAAAGCCAAAGCAGGCGCGTATGGCTCGGCCGCGGGCCAGACGACCCGGATCAGCGGCGCGAGATCATCGGCCAGCGCCGTGGCGCCGTACGCACCGGCCAACACACCGATCAATGTGATGCCGACCTGCACCGTCGACAGAAGGCGCGATGGGTCGTCCAGAAGGCGCAGCGCGATCTTGGCGCCTTGCGAACCCTTGTCGGCCATCGCTTTCAGGCGCGGGCGCCGCGCTGACACGATGGCCATTTCCGAAAGCGCGAATACGCCGTTCAGCAGGATAAGGAGACAGAGGAGGAGGAAGTCCATCCGGCGGGTCGGTGTCCTGGCGATTCAGCGGCGCTTGGGGCCGTCATGGCTGGCGGCACCTTCTGCGCTACATCCGCCGCCCTTACAATGAGTCGCGGACAATCGGACGAATGCACCGTCAACGCCTTGTTGGCGACCGTTCAATGGCGTTAAATCCTGAAAACACTGCCATAATATACTGAAAGATATGTGAGGAACCCCATGTCGGCCAAACGAACCCTACCCCAATCCGCCCCCGAAACGCGCGGCGGCGTCCTGCGCAGGTTCGTCCTTGGCCTCGCCGCCGGCGGCTTCGCCCTGCTCGCCGGCTGCGCAACCCCGGCCGCGCCCGGCTCCGCCGAGACCTCCAAACCCGCGACGACCGCCGACGTCGGCATCTACGAACTGCGCATCTACTCCATCGCACCGGGCAAGACCGACGCGCTCAATGCTCGCTTCCGCGATCACACGATCGATCTCTTCAAGAAGCACGGCATGACGCCGATCGCGTTCTTCATGCCCGTTACGCGCGCCGGCCAGCCGGCCGACAACCGCCTATTCTATCTGATGGGCTACAAGGATCGCGCCGCTCGCGACGACGCCTGGAAAGCGTTCGCCGCCGATCCCGAATGGCGCAAAGTGTTCCAGGAATCTCAGGCGGACGGCTCGCTCACCACCAAGATCGAAAACGCCTTTCTCACGCCCGCCGAATACTCGATGGCGTTGGACACGAAGCCCGCCGCCAAGCCGCGCCTGTTTGAACTGCGCACCTACAAGGGCATGCCCGGCAAGCTGGAGAACATTCACCAGCGCTTCCGCGACCACACCATCGAGATTTTCAAGAACCACGCGATGACCAGCATGATCTACTGGCGCCCCGTCCCCGGCCAGCCCGATCTCGACGGCAAGATGGTCTACCTCCTCGCCTTCCCCGACCTTGCGGCGCGCGACGCCGCCTGGCGCGCCTTCGCGACCGACCCCGAATGGCAGAAAGTCTCCGAAGAAAGCCAACGGGACGGTCAGCTTCTGGACGGCGCGCCGGTCTCTGTTCTGCTGTCTCCGACCGACTATTCACCCTTACGTTAGGTAAAACGCGTTGAGTACCTGACTGCACGCTTCGGCCGCTCCGCACCTTGAATTGTTGCATTTGCATCAATATCTGAGGCGCAAGTTTGATTTAGGTCGAAGCGCGCCCCCGCGGCGCGCGGGAAGGAAAGCAGATGATAGATATTCGCCCCTTTGAATCGCTGGGCGCCGCCGACCATGGCTGGCTGGATGCGCACCATCATTTTTCATTCGCCGACTACTACGACCCGGCGCGCATGAGCTGGGGCAAGCTGCGCGTCTGGAATGACGACCGGATCGCCTCGAAGTCCGGGTTTCCGCCTCACCCGCACCGCGACATGGAGATCATCACCTATGTCCGTACGGGGGCGATCACCCACGAGGATTCGATGGGCAATCGCGGCCGCACGGGCGCCGGCGACGTTCAGGTCATGAGCGCCGCCAGCGGCGTGGTCCACGCCGAATTCAATCTGGAAGACGAGGAAACCACGCTCTTCCAGATCTGGATCGAACCCGATAGCCGCGGCGGTGCTCCGTCGTGGGGTGCGCGGAAATTCCCGAAAGCCGATCGCGCCAACAACTGGAACGTACTGGCGTCCGGCAAGGGCGACGCGGACGCTTTGCGCATCAAGGCTGACGCTCGCGTGCTGGGAGCCACGCTCGAGGAAGGCAAGGAGCTGACCTACCACATCCCGACCGGTCGCCGCATCTACGCCGTGCCCGCGACAGGCGTCATCGAGGTCAATGGCCAGCGGGTCAACGCCCGCGACGGCGTCGCCATCGAAGGCGAAGCGGAAGTGGTGTTTCGCGCCGTGGATGGGCTGGTCGAGATCGTTCTGACCGACACCCTCTAGGGCGATCGATTGCAGCGTTAGCCTTCTTGAAAGACGAGGATCGGACTATCGTCCCGCGCGGCGATGGTCCGGTTCGCGTTGAGGAGTCTCTCATGAAAACTGCAACCGCTCTTTGCCTTGCTCTTCCAATCTTGCTCTCGGGCTGCGTCAGCGCGGCCTTCGCTGCGGGCGGCGCCGTTGTGGGAGCCACCGGCGCTGTCGTCGGCGGCGCCGTCGACCTCGTTACGACGAGCGAGGAAGAACAGATGCGCAAGGATAACAAGCGCTTGAAGCGGGAGAATGAACGCCTTCGCAAGGAGAATGCAGAAGGATAGCCGCTGCTGAATCCTCGTTCATGTCCCCTTCAGGTTGGTTGCCTCTATCTTATGTTAGACCTCTGAAAGGAGTGCACGACATGCGCAGGATTCTCATCGCCGCTGCGGGACTTCTGACACTCTCCAGCCCAGCTTGGGCCGTGACCGTGGAAACCGGCGTCTCCAGCGACTTTCAGAAAAAACTCGAAGACGACTACGGCGTCAGGGAAACCAAGTACCTGACGGAAGCGCTGACATCGAAAGTTACCGAAGAGCTGGCGAAAAAGGGCGTCGACCCCGCCCGCGTCGTTCTCACCATTGAGGACGCCCGCCCCAACCGTCCGACCTTCACTCAGGTTTCGGACACGCCCGGACTCGATCCGATGCGCAGCCTCAGCATCGGCGGCGCAAAGGTCATCGGCGTCGCCTATGACGAGCACGGCGCCAAGATCGGCGAACTGACCTACGACTGGTACGAGACCGACATCCGCAACGTGGTCGGCGTCTCAACCTGGCATGACGCTCGCTGGGCGTTCGACCGCTTCGCGCGGAAGTTCGCCAAGGAAGTCAGCTAGTCGTTACACCCCCGCACACGCGGGAATGAAAACCATGACGGCGCGTCCTCGGACGCGCCGTTCTGTTTTCGGCGTACGCGCGCGGCTAAGGTATCCCGATCAATTTGTGCGTTTGCAGGCTAAGCCGCCACTTCGGATGCGCATGGCAGTAAGCGATCGCTCCGGCCAACGCATTTGCTTTGTTCGCTGAGTCCAGCGGTTGCAGCAGGAAGTGCTCGAACGCCAGGTGTTCGAACCGCTCCGGCGGCGCATCCGCCTGCGGATACACCAGCTTCAACTCATTGCCCGAGAGCTGTTTCAGCGGCGCGGTGGATTTCGGGCTGACGCAAATCCAGTCCAGTCCAGGCGGAGCGACGACCGTGCCGTTTGTCTCAACGCCGACTTCGAAGCCTTCTGCGTGCAGTGCTTCCAGAAGCGCCGCATCCACCTGCAACAGCGGCTCTCCGCCCGTACAGACAACATAGGGCCTACCGCCGCCCGGCCACATCGACGCGACATGTCGCGCCAGGTCGTCCGCCGTTGCAAACCGGCCGCCTCCCGGCCCGTCCAGGCCCACGAAATCCGTGTCGCAGAACCTGCAGACTGCAGATGCGCGGTCGCGCTCAAGCCCCGACCAGAGATTGCAGCCGGCGAACCTCAGAAAGACAGCCGCACGCCCGGCCTGCGCGCCCTCGCCCTGCAGCGTGTAATAGGTCTCCTTGACGGAATAGCTCATGCGCCGCCCTTCGCGGCTTGGTATTCTTCCCAGCCGCGCGCTCTCAACTCGCACGCCGGACATGTCCCACAGCCCCGCCCCCAATCATGCGCAGGCTCGCGCGCGCCCAGATAGCATGTGTGCGTATCCTCGACGATCAGGCGCACCAGCGCCTCGCCGCCAAGATCTTCCGCCAGCGACCAGGTCTCAGCCTTCGTGATGTGCATCAGCGGCGTCTCGATCGCCATTGGACGATCAAGGCCAAGCGTCAGCGCCTGCGCCATCGCCTGCATCGTCTTCTCACGGCAATCCGGATACCCGGAATAGTCTGTCTCGCACATGCCGCCCACCAAACGGTCGGCGCCACGCCGATAGGCCACAGCGCTGGCCAGCGACAGAAAGATCAGGTTGCGCCCCGGCACGAAGGTACTCGGCAAACCGCTGGCGCTGGTCTCGATCTCCACCGCCCGCGTCAGCGATGTCTCGGACACCTCGCCAAGGACCCCCAGGTCCAGCATGTGGTCCGGGCCCAGCCGGGCGCCCCAGTCCGGAAATTCGGCGGCCACCCTCGCCCGGACCGTCTGACGGCATTCAAGCTCGATCGCGTGCCGTTGCCGGTAGTCGAAGCCGACCGTCTCCACCCGGTCATACCGGGAGAGCGCCCACGCCAGACAGACCGTCGAATCCTGTCCGCCGGAAAACAATACGAGTGCGGTCGTCTCCGCCATGCTCACCTCTCGCCCCCGGTTACCAGAGCGCGCGTTCCTTAGCGACAATCAGATATTCGACTTATGGTTGTATTTTTGCCGTAGCGCGCCCATAACGGGAACATGACGCCCGGTCCAAACATGCGGCTCGGTCGATCAGGTTGGGGAAGTTTCCATGATTCACGTCGTCTCGGCCGATACGCAGCACCTCTACCCCAGACAGCTCGATCAGATGTTCCGGATGCGCCACGCTTATTATGTCGAGGGGCATGGCTGGGCCGGCCTGCGGAGCCAGGGCGGCAAGGAAGTCGATGAGTTCGACGACGAAGACGCCATCTACCTCATGAGCCTCGATCCTTGGGGCGACGTCGCCGCGTCGATGCGCCTCAACCGGTCGACAGGCCCAACCCTGCTGAAGAAATTCTCCGATCTCGCGGAAGAACCGCTGCCCGAAGGCGACTGGGCCTGGGACGTGTCCCGTTGGTTCGCCCACCCATCACATCGCCGTTCCGACAATCCGCGCTGGCCCAGCAATCATCAGCGCGAGCTGATCGTCGGCTTGCTGGAGTTCTGCCAGTCTCGCGGGATCACCACGCTCACCATGCTGATCGAGGAGCGCCTCGCGGAACGAATTGAAGCCTATGGCTGGCCTACAAGGCGGCTGGGAGACTCCCGCCCTTACGAAAATGGCAAGGGCGTCGCACTGGCTCTGGAAATCTCGGTCGGCCCTGAAGTGCTGGTCGCGACACGCGCGCGCACCGGCATCCTCAACACAACCCTCTTCGAAGCCCAGACGCAGCCCACGGCGCCGCCGCGCACCCAACAGAACGGCGAAGACATCCGAACGCTTCTCCTGGAGGTCGGACACGATCGCATGGCTCAGCTCCTCGCCGCGCTCGTTTCACGGCTGGCCGGGCCCGAGATCGAGGATGCTCCGCGCTCCGTTGAACTGGCGCACTCCCTCGCCCAGCTCGTAGGTCTGGAGCAGGATTTCACCGATCGTATCGCCGATCAGGCCTTCGAGCGGCCGGAGGCCGCCAGCGGCGGGCATCGCGCCAGCTAGGCTCCTCAGCCAGCACTTGATCGGCGGATACGCCGCCACAAACGAAAACAGCCCGGCCGAATGGCCGGGCTGCTTCCTGTTTCGATGCAGTCGCCGATTACGGCTTGCTGATCGTGATCGCAACAACCGCGCGGCGGTTGAGCGGTTCGCGAACGCCGTCGGCGGTCGGCTTGGCCAGATCGGATTCACCGCGGGCTTCCGTGGTGATTTCCGCTTCCGGGATGCCGCCCGAGACCAGAGCCTGCTTCACCATGTCAGCGCGACGCGCCGAGAGGCGGTCGTTGTAGGCGCTGCCGCCGGAGGTGTCGGTGTGGCCTTCGACCACGACCAGGGTCACGTTGCAGTTCTGACCTTTGGCGCGAGAGATCGCCTGGCTGATGATCTCCTGGTTGTTCGCGGTGAGATCCGAGCGGTCAAACTCGAAGTACACCGTGAACGGCTCAGGTTGCGTCGCGCACACGTCAGCCGCAGCGGTCGCCTCAGTCGGCGGCGGGGGCGGAGGCGGAGGAGGCGGCGGCGGCGGAGGCGGCGGAGGCGGCGGGGGCGGCGGAGGCGGCGGGGGCGGCGGAGGAGCCGCGAACTGCCAACGCAGGCCGGCCATCACGGCGTGTTCCTGATAGGAACCATGGTAATTGCCGTCGACGCCGCGCAGGTCGAGATCATCGACCACGAGGTAGTTGTAGCCGATGTCGAACGTCATGCGTTCGGACATCTTGAAGCCGAGACCGGCCAAGGCGCCATAGGCGAGGCCCGAATCGTTGTCGTCGAAGCCGTTGGCTTGTCCGCCCACCGAGTAGAGCGAAGACGCGCGCGTATCGACGCGGGCGCCGCCCAGCGACAGGCCGAGGTACGGCTTAACCGTGCCTTCCGGGTTGAAGTCCTTGATGAAGTTGGCCATCAGCGCAGTGACGCGCGTGCTGCCCTTGCCCACCGGACCGGTCGTGCCCGCCGGCTGCAGCCCGAGGAACCCATCAGCCACGTCCAGACCGATATTGCGGTACGACGCAACGGTCTCGATGCGGATGCCGTTGTTGAAGCCATAGCCGATGCCCAGGCCGTAAACCGGGTCGAATTCAAGATCTGCACGGCCGCCGAGGCTGCCGTCCACAGCGGTTTCAGGATCGATGTCCTGAATGCCGTCAACGACGCCGCCAAGTTTCCCGACACCGTACCAGCCGTCTTGCGCATGTGCGACGGCCCCGGCCGAGACCAATGTGGCTGCCGCAGTGGCGCACAATAGTGCCTTCTTCATATTGATCCCCTTGTTCGTATTGCGAGGCGCCCAGGCGCAACGGAGCGCCAGAACCTTTTGAACGCGGTCGCCCCGCATCCGATCCCCGCGTTACACGCTTTTTTTCGCGATGGCGATATCAGGGTGTAGTTCGGGGAACTTTCACTGCTGTTTTTTGCGTGCAGGGGCGGAAAGGCCACAATTATTTCAATTCGGCAACGCTCTAGCCCCTTCCGGGCACTCCCAAATACGCCCATCCGACGCGTTCGGATGCGCCCGGCAGAACACCTGAAAGGTCCTCGATTCGTCTGGGGCGTGTATCGCAGCCTTTGGTCTGGGCGCCGCGCGGATTCGCTAACAGCCTGCCCGCTTCGCTCTTACGATCGCGGCGTCAAGCGCGCTGAGAAACGCCGACCGGTCACGCTGCGAGAATGGCGGCGGCCCCGAAGTCTGCTCTCCAAAAGACCGTAAATGCTCCATCAGCCCGCGAGTGGCGAGCGCCGAACCGATCATCGCGTGCGTGAACACCCGCGCGGTCGGCGAGATAACTTCAGCGCCATTCTCCAGCGCGCGGCCCGCCAGCGGAATGTCGTTGGTCACCACAACATCGCCCCGCCCGGCCCGTTCGGCGATCCAGTCGTCGGCGACATCTGGACCGGCGTCCACCAGCACAAAACGAATCCGGGGTTCGCTGGGCGTTCGAATGAAAGCGTTCGCAACGACCAAAACCTCGAACCCGACCCGCCGCGCGACACGGTACACCTCTTCCTTGACCGGACAGGCGTCGGCGTCGACATAGATCGAACCCAAGCGTCAGCCTCCGCTCAGCGGCGGCAACAACGCGATCTCGTCCTCGCCGGAAACAGATGTCCCCGCCTCGTCGGCGACGATCGCCTGGTTCACCGCCACGCGCATCGCCTTGGGCTCGAGCATCGCGGCGAGATCCGGATACATGCCGATCAACTTCGCTCTCAGCGCCGAGACGGTACGCACATCGTCGGGCAGCGGAATCTGCGGCGCCTGGAATGCGTCGCGCAGCTTGCCGAACAACAGGATCGATCCGCTCATTCTATCCGCCCGTCGTCGACATCGTGCGCGGGCTTGCCGGCGTCGAAAGACGCGCAGCGTCGAAATCGTGCCCCTTCGGCTTGGCCGCGACAGCTCCAAGAATGGCGGATTTCAGCGCTTCGCCGCTCGGATCGTCGCGCAACGCCGCCCGCAGATCCGCACCGTCCTCGCGGCCAAGACACGTATAGAGCCGCCCCGTGCAGGTGACGCGCACGCGATTGCAGCTCTCACAGAAATTGTGGCTCAACGGCGTGATGAAGCCCAAACGGCCGCCGGTTTCTTCAACACGCACATAACGCGCCGGTCCGCCGGTGCGATCGGGAATGTCCGTCAGCGTCCATTGAGCGGAAAGATCGTCACGCACCTTCATGAGCGACAGGAAGTCCTCCACCCGATCTGTCTCCGCCTCGCCCATCGGCATGGTCTCGATCAGCGTCAGGTCCATGCCGCGCCCGTGCGCAAACCGGATCAGATCCGCGATCTCGCCTTCGTTCACGCCCTTCAGCGCAACC
>JAWKVD010000034.1:0-28153 GCA_041398225.1 Hyphomonadaceae bacterium
GCGTCACGGCTATGGCGTGGTGTGGGGCGCGGACGGCCAGGCGATCGAGGCGGGCCGGTTCGAGAACGGCGTGCTGGTGGAGCCGGCCAAGGTCGACGCGGACTAGGCGAAGGCCGTCAGTGAGCCGACGCGGTCTGCACCGGCGCGGCGGTCGTGGTGCTGGCCGCTTCCGGCGCCGGGATGCGCACGAAGGCGTCCGCCGCCGCGAGATCGCCGGCTTCGAACAGCCATGTCTGAACCTCGCCGCCGGCGCGCGGGTCCGGCGTGGTCTCGACCTGCACCGCCTCGCGCGGGTCGAGCGCTTCGATGCGGGCCAGCGTCGCGGCCGAGAAGTAGAAGACGTAGAAGGGCTGGCGCGTGTTGTCGGTGAAGCGCAGCAGGTCGCCCGCCCATTCGGTGCGCGTGATCGCGCGCGGCGGCGCGACGAGCCGGTCCGAGACGCCGCTGAAGCCGCCCAGCCAGGGCTGTTCGACGCGGTCGGTGTCGCGGATGAAGATGCGCGCGGCGGAGGGCGGCGGCCCTTTCATCGGCATGGCGAAGGCGAGCTGGAGTTCTTTTTCGTCTCCGGTCGGACGGCGGCGCACGCCGAGTATGGCGCCGCTCTCGGCGTCGGTCTGGCGCACCGCCCACGCGTCGTGCGGCGAGCGCGAGGCCTCCCACGTGGCGTGCAGGGCGGGAAATTCGAGGAAGGTGGTCTTGGCGAACTGGCGGTAGCTGTCGCGCACGCGCGCGGCGACCTCGGCGACGGAGGGGTGTCCGCAGCCCAGAGAACGGGCGTTGGCGGCGACGTCGTCGGCGGCCTGCTGGATCTTTTCGGGCGCGTAGTTGTGCCGCAAAAGCTCGCCGCGCGCCTGATAGAGCCCGGTCTTGAGGGCGTAACGTTCGCCTTCGGAGAACAGGTCGCAGCGCAGGTCTGCGGCGGTGATGGCGGCGCGTTCGAGATAGGTGCGTTCGAGGCTCGACGTCTCCGCGATCGCCGCTTCGGCGGTCAGGCTCAGGAACGGAGCCAGCACGAGACGTCCGAGAATACGACCGAAGAGCGCCATGGCCGAAACGCTAGGCGGCGGTCGTTCAGGAGCGGTTAACGCTCCGAAGCGCGAAGTTCACGGGTCTCCAGGGCGATTTCCTTCGCGACGCAGATGGCGCCGGTGACCGCGAGGCCCACAATCGCCGACAGCACGTAGACGCCAAGACGCTCCTGCGCGGCGGCTTCGGCTGCGGCTTCGGCGGCGGACTGCGCGCCGAGGGCGGCGAGGAAGATGGGGGACATGACGCTCTACAGACGAAACGGTTTACGCAACAATCCCTGTCTTCACTGCAATGCGGGCGCCAGACGCCCGATCCATGGTAAACGAACATATGAATCGCGACATTCCCGTCCATTTGTGGGTGGCGGCCCTGATGCGGCGCGCCGAACTCTCCGGCGCCTTCGCCACCATCGCGCACAAGGGCGACGCCGAGCGCGGCGACGTGCTGGTGAAGGTGACGACCGAGCGGGGCCGGGCCCAGCTCTACGCGCCGGCGCCGGAACCGTTCGGCGAACCGGGCGACGAGGGCGCCTTCGCGCGCTATTTCCCGGACGCGGAAACGGTCGAGGAGAGCGAGGTCGATACGGTGATCGCGCGGCGTCTCGGTTATGACCGGGACCTGTGGGTGATCGAAATCGAGGACCGTGCGGGACGTAGTTTCCTCACCGAACGGATACGTTGAACAGGTTTCCGTTACCCGTGCTTAACGGCATTTGCGGTAGGTTTTCCCGGTGCTTTGCTTGTTAGCGGAACGGATTGTCACGTGTTGTTCCTGTTGAACGACCGAGTCCTGGACATCGGTATTCCCGAGCAGAAGCTGGTTGAGACGGTCGGCGTTCCGGCCGCCGCGAAGCAGATGCGCCTGACGGGAGCCGAGGTGGTGAACATTGGCCGCGAGCTGTTCTTTCAGCTCGGCCGCGGGATCATGCCCGACGCCAAGGCCGCCACGGCGCTGGCCTGCCTGATCGCCATCAAGTCGGAGGCTGACGGCGCCCTGTTCGTGGTGCCGCCCAAGGCGCGCAAGCCCGCGGATGTGGGATGCAAGTTCGTGGCGATGCCGCTCACCACGCTGTACTATCTCAACTCGCTCCAAGCGGCCGGCACGCTGACGCCGGAAGACGTCAACCAGGCGGTCTGGCTGGCGGCCTGACCTTAACGCGCGGGCGGAGCCGCCTCGGCGAGCAGGGCGCGGGCGCCGTCGATATCCCGGGCATAGTCGACCAGAGGCGGTTCGAGACCGTGCGCCTCCAGATCGTGGCGCACATTCGCGGACGCGCCCGACAGGATCAGGCGCACGCCGCGCTTGCGGGTCTTGTGGGCCAGCCCCTCGATGGTGTGCGCGGCGGTGGAGTCCACGAACGGCACGGCGGAAAAGTCGATGATCAGCGCCCGGTGCGTGTCCTGGATGCGTTCCAGCACCGATCCGACCGAGGCGGCCGCGCCGAAGAAGAAGACGCCGGTGATGCGGTAGACCACGATGTCCGGGTCGGCGCCGGCTTCGTGATAGGCCCCGCGCGGGTCGTCCGTGTCGGCCTTGTCGGAGGGCACGAACGGGGTGTCGGTCTCCACGCCGGTGGCGGTCGACATGCGATGAATAAACAGCACCGATCCGAGCGCGAAGCCGACGACGATCGCTTCGGTGAGATCGCGGAACACGGTGAGCCCGAAGGTGACGGCGAAAACCGCGGCGTCGGCGCGCGAGGCGCGGAACAGGGTGGCGATCGCGGGCTTCTCGATCATGTTCCAGGCGACGACGCCCAGCACGCCCGCAAGGCTGGCGAGCGGGATGTAGGCCGCGAGCGGCGCGGCGACCACGAGGAAGATCAGCAGGAACAGCGAGTGCAGCATGCCCGAGACCGGGCCATGCGCGCCGGCGCGGACATTGGTGGCGGTGCGCGCGATGGTGCCGGTGACGCAGATGCCGCCGAACAGCGAGGAGGCGACATTGGCCGCGCCCTGCGCCACCAGTTCACAGTTGGAGCGGTGGCGGCGTCCGGTCATGCCGTCGGCGACCACGGCGGAGAGCAGGCTCTCGATCGCGCCGAGCAGGGTGAAGGCGATCGCGGCGGGGAAGATGTCGCGAACCTTTTCGAGGCTGAACGCCGGCAGATGCGGCAGCGGCGGCGTGGAGGGCAGTTCGCCATAGCGCGAGCCGATGGTTTCGATCGGCAGGTTGAGGAAGACCGCCGCCAGCGCGGTGGCGACGACCGCGATCAGCATGCCCGGCCAGTGCGGACGCAGGCGCTTCAGCGTTTCGATGATCGCGATGGTGGCGGCGGCGATGGCGAAGGCCTGCCAGTGAAAGGTCGGCGAGGCGCTCCACAGCGCGGGGATTTTTTCGAGGAAGGGGCCGGGCTCGGGGCCGGACAGCTGCAGCCCGAACATGTCCTTCAGCTGGCTGGCGAAGATGATGATCGCGATGCCGGCGGTGAAGCCGACCGTGACCGGGTAGGGGATGAACTTGATGTATTCGCCCAGCCGCAGGAAGCCGATCGCGGCCAGCATCAGCCCGGAGAGAAGCACCGCCAGAAGCAGCCCGTCCATGCCGTGCTGGCTGACGGTGGCCGCGACGAGGACGATGAAGGCGCCGGCCGGTCCGCCGATCTGGAAGCGGCTGCCGCCGAGCGCGGAGACGATGAAGCCGCCGAATATGGCCGCGTAGAGGCCCTGCACCGGCTGGGCGCCCGATGCGATGGCGATGGCGATGGAGAGCGGCAGCGCGACGATGGCGACGGTGAGGCCGGCGATTGCGTCGGTGCGCAGCTGGCGCAGGCCGTATCCTTCCCTCAGCACGGTGACGAGCTTGGGGGTGAACAGCTCTACGAAAGTCGGCGCAGGCGGTTTGGCCCGCGACGGAGCGGTGGTGTGCATGGCGTCTGCAATGTTTGAGTTGCAGGCAGTCTAGCGCCAAAGCCTAAGAATGCCTTGACGAAAATTTTCGCCCGTGCGGATGCGCCGCAGCTCCGCCGGGCCGGCCGGCGGAGGGATCAGAGGGATCGGGGGGGGGGGCGGGTATGGCTGGACCTTGGCCGCCGCCGCCTATATCTCCCGCGGCCATGAGTTTGACGCCCGAACAAGAAGCCAAGCGCCGCCGCACCTTCGCGATCATCTCGCACCCGGACGCCGGCAAGACGACGCTGACCGAGAACCTGCTGCTGGCGGGCGGCGCGATCCGCCTGGCCGGAGCCGTGCGCGCGCGCGGCGAACGCCGCCGCACGACCTCTGACTGGATGAAGATCGAGCGCGATCGCGGCATCTCGGTGTCGGCCTCGGTGATGACGTTCGAGCACGACGACAAGGTGTTCAACCTGCTCGACACGCCCGGTCACGAGGATTTCTCGGAAGACACCTATCGCACGCTGACGGCCGCGGACTCGGCCATCATGGTGCTGGACGCCGCCAAGGGCATCGAGCCGCAGACGCTGAAACTGTTCGAGGTGTGCCGGCTGCGCGACATCCCGATCATCACCTTCATCAACAAGATGGACCGCGAGGCGCAGGACCCTTTCGCGCTGCTGGATGAGATCGAGCAGAAGCTGGCGCTCTCCGCCGCGCCGCTCTACTGGCCGCAGGGGTCCGGCGACCGCTTCCGCGGCATGCGCGACCTGCGCACCGGCGAGTTCGTCGGCTATCGCCGCGTGGTCGCCGCCGACGGAACCGTGACCTTCGAGACCGGGCGCGTGGGCCATAACGTCGAAGCCGAGATCATGAGCGAGGCCGAGCGCGCCGAACTCGCCGAGCAGGCCGAGATGGCCCAGGGCGTGTGCGGCGAGTACGATCGCCAGAGTTATCTGGAAGGCCATATGACGCCGGTGGTGTTCGGCACGGCGCTGCGCCATTTCGGCGTGCGCGAACTGCTCGCCGCGATCGGCGAGGAGGCTCCGGCGCCGCGCGACCAGAAGGCGTGGGTGAAGGGCGAGGAGACGCAGATCGGCGCCGACCGCAAGGAGGTGACCGGCTTCGTCTTCAAGATCCAGGCGAACATGGACCCGAACCATCGCGACCGCATCGCGTTCTTCCGCCTGTGCTCGGGCCGGTTCCAGCGCGGCATGCGGTTGAAGACGGCGGCGGGAAAGGCCATCGGCATCGCGGCGCCGCAGATGTTTCTGGCGCAGGACCGCGAGATCGCGGACGAGGCGTTCGCGGGCGACGTGATCGGCGTGCCCAACCACGGCGCGCTGCGCGTGGGCGATGCGCTGAGCGAAAGCGGAACGGTGCAGTTCCAGGGCATTCCGAACTTCGCGCCGGAAATCCTGCGTCGGGCCCGCGTGAAGGACCCGATGAAGGCCAAGCACCTGCGCAAGGCGCTGGAGGGCCTGGCCGAAGAGGGCGTGACGCAGCTTTTCGTGCCCGAGATCGGATCGGACATGATCGTCGGCGCCGTGGGCCAGCTGCAGATCGAGGTGATGGCCGAGCGCGTGCAGGCGGAGAACAATCTGGAAGTGGTGTTCGAGCCCTCGCCGTGGAACGCGGCGCGCTGGGTCTCAAGCGACGATCCCAACAAGCTGAAGGCGTTTCTGGAGTCCAACAAGATGGGCGCGGCGACCGATCTCGACGGCGCGCCGGTCTATCTCGCCAAGTCGGCCTGGGATGTCGGCTACATGCAGGAGCGCCACCCGGACATCCGCTTCAGCAAGACCAAGGAGCGGAATTAGGCGGTCGTCGCGGCCCGCCGGGGTGAACGACGCTCGGCGCGCAGGCGCTGAGGCGAAACCGGCTCCCCCGGCGCGGCGATTGCGGCTAGCCTTCATAGCCCATGAAGATCGTCGTCATTTCCGATACGCATGACCGCCACGAGGATTTCGCGCTGCTGGAGGGCGGCGTGCCCGAAGGCGACGTGCTGATCCATTGCGGCGATATGTTCCAGCTCTACGATCCCTCCGGCGCGCAGGTGCGGGCGATCGACGACTGGTTCGGACGCCAGAAATTCGAGCGCATCTTCTGCACCGGCGGCAATCACGACCTCGCGCTGGAGGCGGCGGTGCGCAGCGGACGCCCGCCCTTCCGCAATGCGGAATATCTGCAGGACAGGCTGGTCGAGCATGGCGGCCGCACCTTCTATGGCGCGCCATGGACGCCGAAGCTGCGCACCCACGCCTTCTATCTGAGCGACGACGACATGGCGCGGCGCTGGGCGCTGATCCCGCAGGAGGTGGACGTGCTGATCACGCATCCGCCGCCGCAGGGCGTGCTGGACCTGTCGAGCCGGGGGCGCTCGCATGGCTGCGCCGAGTTGACCGGGGCGATCGCGACGCGGCGCATCGGCGTGCATTGCTTCGGCCATGTTCATGCAAGCCATGGCCGGCAGGACCGGCCGGAGGCCGAGACCGGCGCCCGAATCAGCCTCAACGCCAGTTCGGTGAGTTCCGCGCTGGAGGTGGTGCACAAACCCTGGGTGATCGAGATCTGAGGCGGCGCGGAGACGGACCGCGCCGCTACGCCGATTGCGGAACGTCCTGTTGCGCGCGCGGACGCGGCTTGAGCCCGAACAGCGGCCGGAGGAAGCCGACCCGGCGCGCGATCTCGTAACCGATCCAGCAGCTTGCGATGGTGGAGAGGACGAGGATCGACGCCTCCAGCCATAGCGGCAGCTGCAGCGGATCGAGGTAGAAGCCCATCGCCACGATGGTGGTCTGGTGGATGATGTAGAACGGGAAGATCGCATCCGTGAGATAGCGGCGGACCGGACCGTCGCGGCGCAGATGGCGGCGGGCGAAGCCGATGCAGGCCAGAATGGCGAACCATGCCTGCCCCTCGCGCGCGGCGACGCCCACGATGTCGGCGGCCGCGCCCGGCGGGGGCGTCCATCCGACGATGCGGGGCCCGACCCACACGCACCAGCCGAGCAGGGCGAGACCGAGCGTCAGCCAGCGCCAGCGTTGCGCGGTTTCGAAGAACGCCTCGTGCTTGGCGACGGCGTAGCCGAGCGCGAAGGCGGAGAAGTAGAGCGCATGGGCGCCCCAGTCGTTGAACAGGGCGTGGGTTTCCGGGAAGACCGGATCGAGCAGGTAGCGGATCGCGAACATGGCGATCCACGGCAGGACGAATATCGCCGGACCGGAGCCGAGCGGACGGAAGAGCATGGCGGGCAGGCGCTTGAGCAGCGGGCCGACGCCCATGATCAGCAGCGTGTAGACGATGAGATAGGCCACGAACCAGAGATGGTTCCAGGTCGGCGTAATCAGCGGCTCGCCGTCGATCCGCCAGTGGCCGGACGCGGTGACGTAGTGGAGATAGAAGTCCGGGATGGAGCCGGAATAGTTCAGCGCCTCGACGATCTGGAAATAGGTCTGGGGCGGCACGATCACGAATATGCCGAAGACGAGCGGCGGAAGCAGGCGCCCCATGCGTGAGCCGACGAACGCGCCGGGGCTCATCTTGTCGAACATGAACCGGGTCGCGACCCCGGAGATCAGGAAAAGCAGGGTGAGCCGCCACGGATTGGACAGCAGCATCAGCGGCTCGATCGTCTCGCTGGCCCGGCTGGACTTCACGTGAAAGCCCCAGGTCACGTAGAACATGCCGATGTGATAGAAGATCAGAAGCCCGAAGGCCGCGATGCGCAGCCAGTCGAGATCCACCCGCCTGGCGGGGATGGGGCTGGCCAAGGAAGAGCTGGTCGGGAAAGAGCCGGCCGGGGAAGAGCTGGCGGAATGGGCGAGGGAGGAAACGTTTGCAGTCGGGATCGTCATTTGAGTCTCGCTCTCAAGGCGGTTCTGACGTTGACCGAGGGATGTCGCCGGAGGGCGCGGCTGGCCAGCGCAATGCCTTGAAAGGACGGGCGTTCGGGACGACCGGCGGGCCGAATGGGACGAACGGCGAGCCTCGCGTGACGAACGGCGGGGCGAATTTCCGGATCGGGTGGCCGCCTTTCATCGTGGTGTGCGTCGTCTCGCTGGTCGTGGCCGTCGTGAACGCCACCTCGGCGCTGCTCGACATGGACGACCGGCAGGCGCGCCTGGCCGCGTGGGAGCCGTGGGTGTGGGAGCTGTCCTCGGTGGTCGTCCTGCTGCCGCTGGCGTTGGGGCTGTCATGGGCGATCTGGCGCTGGCCGCCGCCGCTGGGGAGCCGGCGAACGATGGACTGGGCCCGGTTCGCGGGCGTTCACCTTGCCGGAAGCGTGGCGTTTTCGGCGCTTCATGTCGGGGGCATGGTGTTGATCCGCATGCTCGCCTACCGGACCATGGCGGGGTGGGAGTATGCGTTCGACAGCCGTCATGGCGGGCTGGCGTTGGCGCTGGTTTATGAGTGGCGCAAGGACGCGCTGAGCTACGCCGCGATCTGCCTGCCGTTCTGGGGCTGGCGGTATTTGCGGGCCTTGCGCGAGGCGCGTTCGACGGAACCGGCCGCGCCCGCCGGCGGCGACGAACGGATCGAGATCCGCGACGGCGGACGCACGCGGCTCATCGCGCCGGCCGACATCGTATGGCTGGAGGCCGCGGGGAATTATGTCGAGATCCATCTCGCTTCGGGCGCGCATCTGGCGCGCGGCACGCTGGCCTCGTTCGAGGCGAAGCTGGCGCCGTTGGGATTCGTTCGGGTGCACCGGTCGCGGCTGGTGAACCGGACGCGCGTGGCGGCGTTCCGGCCCACGCCGTCGGGCGATCTGGAGCTGACGCTGGACGACGGCCGCACGCTGGCCGCCAGCCGCAGGTATCGCGCGGCGCTCGAACGGCGGGGCGCCGAAACGGTGTAGGGACGCGGGGCCGTCAGGTCCGGGCGTGGGAGATCAGGGCGCGAGCAGGCTTTCAGCGGTGTCGGCGACCGTGTCGGCGGCGGGACGCGGCGTGAATCCGAGAATGCGCTCGGCCTTCGCCCACGAATAGCGGCTGGAGCGACCCAGCAGCGGCAGCAGCGTGCGCAGCTCCGGCTTGAAGCGGGCCGCGAGGCGCAAGGCGAAGTCGGGCATTCGCTTGGTCGGGACTTTCCGGGCGCGCTCGCCGAGACGTTCGCGGAGCGTGCGGGCGATGTCCTCCATCCACATGAACTCGCCGGTGATGAGGAAGCGCTCGCCGGCGGCTTCGGGCGTGGTCATGGCGCGAATATGGGCGTCTGCGAGGTCGCGCACGTCGCAGACCGCTACGCCGAAGCGCGGGATGCGCGCCATCTCGCCGGTGAGAAAGCGGTTGATGACCTGCACCGAGCCGAGCGTCGCCTTGGTCAGCACCGGACCGAAGATGGCGGTGGGCAGGATGGTGACGAACTCGGTTCCCCTCTGTCCGTCGCGGGCGCGGCTGTCGCCGTGTTCTTTCATGAAGTCCCACGCCGCGCGCTCGGCCAGCACTTTCGAAAGGCGGTAGCCGTCGGACTTCCATTGCGCCGGATCGGTCCACACGGTTTCGTCGGTGAAGCTGTCGCCCGCGACGCCGGCGTTGCTGGCCGCCGCCGAGGAGGTGAGGACGATGCGTTTGACACCGGCGTTCACGGCGGCGCGCAGAACGCGCAACGTGCCGTCGACGGCGGGCCTCACGTAGGAATCGGGATCGTCGGGGTCGCCCCCGGACAGAGGCGAGGCGACATGCAGCACATAATCGACGCCCTGCATGGCTTCGTCCCAGCCGGCGTCGGCGGTGAGGTCGGCTTCAACGAAGTCGAGGGCGGATGTGTCGGGCGCTGCGTTGGCGATGGCGGCGCGTGCGGCGGCTTCGCGCGCGGCCGAACGGATGGTGGCGCGGACGCGATAGCCGCCCTGGAGCAGTTTCGCGATGACCCAGCCCGCGACGAAGCCCGTGCCGCCGGTGACGAGCACGGTGTCGGGTCGGGTCTCTGACATGAGGGGTTTCCTTAACGGTCGCGCGCGATAAGTCTACGCATGTATACTGAAGCGGCGAAATAAGTCTACAGCCGTAGAATTGCAAGGGGTGATGATGGCGGCGGAACGCGAAACGACGGCGCGCAGGCGCAACGCCGAGGCGACGCGCGCGGCGATCCTGAAGTCGGCGCGGGCGGCGTTCGTGAAGTCCGGCTATGACGGCGCGGGCGTGCGCGAGATCGCGGCGGGCGCCGGCGTCACCGCGATGATGGTGAATCGCTATTTCGGTTCGAAGGAGAAGCTGTTCGCCGAAGTGGTGGCGCAGACGATGGCCGAGCCCACCATTCTGACGCGGGAGAACCTGTCGGCGCCGGACGTCGCGCGCACCCTGGCGAGAGGCATGGTCGAGGTGACGGGCAGGGCCGCCGCGACGCTGGACGGCTTTCAGATCATGCAGAAGTCCGGCGCCAGCGCCCGCGCCGCCGAGATCGGCCGGGCGCAGATCGAGAAGCAGCATTTCCGGACGCTGGCGGATGCGCTGACCGGCGAGCATGTGGCCGAACGCGCGGGGCTGATCCTGTCGATCGCGGCGGGGCTGCAGCAGATGCGCCAGGGCGTCGGCCTGCGGTCTCTGACCCGGGCCGATCCCGAGGTTCTGGTCGCGCTGCTGACCCCGGTGCTGCAAGCGCTGCTGGAGGACAACAGCGAAAGGAAACAGGGCGGAAGGCGGCGGGGAATGTAAAAGTGACCGCTGCGGGAGGTTTTCGCTGCGCTCGCGGGTTCAACATTATTGCCGTTCTGTATAGATTCTCGCGACGCGCTCACGAGACGGGCGCGGGCTGGATGCGGGAACGTCCCAAATGATCCCCGAGACCATTCGCAAGACCGTTGTTTTTTCGGCGTTCGCCGCGTGCGTGGCGGCGGCGCCGGGCGCCGCGCTGGCGCAGCAGACCGACCGCGCGCAGGCGGCCACGCGCAACTGCGGCGCCGTCGAGGCCCAGCCCGACACCCTGCCGGGCGCGATCAGCTACACCTACAAGTCGGCGGGCCGCCCGCTGCGCATCCACCTGTTCGACCCCGCGCCGGTGACCGGCGAGAACCGTCCGGCGGTGCTGTTCTTCTTTGGCGGCGGCTGGCGCACCGGCAAGATCACGGCGTTCGAGGCGCAGGCGCGGGCGCTGTCGGCGCGCGGCTATGTGACGGCGCTGGCGGACTATCGCGTGAGCTGCCGCGAGAACGTCAACGCGCTGGATTCCGTCGCGGACGCCCGTTCGGCCTATGACTGGCTGCGCGGCCAGGCCCACACGCTGCAGATCGATCCCGAGCGCATCGTTCTGGCGGGCGGATCGGCGGGCGGGCATCTGGCGGCGACCACGGCGATGCTGGCGGATGCGGACGACAAGCCCGCCGCGCTGGTGCTGTTCAATCCGGCGGTGGACATGGAGCTGATCGGGCCGCGCATCGGCCTGACGCCGGAAGCCTCCAGCTCGATCTCGCCGATGACGCTGCCGCTGGACGGTCTGCCGCCGACAATCGTGTTTCACGGCAAGGACGACACGACCGTGCCGATCGGTTCGGTGCGGGCGTTCTGCGCGCGCGTGACCGGCGCCGGGCTGAGCTGCGATCTCACCGAATACG
The DNA here is from genome assembly GCA_041398225.1 of Hyphomonadaceae bacterium. GTDB lineage: Bacteria > Pseudomonadota > Alphaproteobacteria > Caulobacterales > Hyphomonadaceae > JAWKVD01. The sequence continues at coordinate 11,419 of JAWKVD010000034.1, forward strand.
CCGGGCAGAAGCACAGCTTCTTCCATAGCCGCACGGTCGATCCGGCGATCAAGGCCTCGCCCTATGACGACACGCTGAAGCGGATGACGGATTTCCTCGAGCGCATCGTGCCGGCCAAACCCGGCGGCGCGCTCGCCAAGGCGCCGAAATAGGGTCCGGCGGCGCTCGGGCGCGGACCTAGGAACAGCCCTCGACATACTGGATGGCGGGACCGCCGGCGTGGATCGCGGCGACCTTGCCGTCCGGTCCGATCTCGTAGCGCACGCCGCGCGCCGAGGGCGTGTCGACATAGCCGCCTGGCTGGAGATCCTCCGGCGCGCCCTGGCTCCAGACATCGACATAGGCGGCGGGGGCGGGATCGTATTTGTGCGGGCTGACGACGGCGCGATCGCCAAGCGCTTCGCGCACCGCATCGAGACTGTCGCCCACGCCGATGCCGGCGGCGGTGCGAATGCTGGAGCCGGCCTGAAGCGTGATGCGCGAGACGTGATCGTACTGGACCATCACCAGCAGGCCGGCCGGGGCGTCTTCGGGATGGTATTCGAGGCACGGATCGGAGGGCGTGGGATCGGGTTCGCCCAGCGCGTCGTTGGAGCCGACCTTGTCCATGACCTGCCGGGAGGTCATGCCGATGGAGATCGGCCCCCAGCCCTCGGCCGACAGGCGCGGCTTGTCGGGGCGCTGCGCGGTGCGGTTGAGCGTCGCCGGCGTCGTGGCGGGGCTGTCGAGGCCGCCGGCGGGCGCATCGGGCGCGCCGCGCGAGCAGGCGGAGAAAGCGAGCAGTGCAAGGGAGGCGACAAATGCTCGATGCACCGGCTCTTCTCCTGCTTCAGTCCTGTTACGCGGGCGGGGCGGACGACGTGACAACGCCGTAATGCGCGCCCAGAGACAGAAGGCGTTTCGGGGCGAATGGTTCCACGCCGACTGCGTTCTGCGCTGGAATGCCGCGAGTCGGAGGCTAGACCAAAAGCTGGGCCAAAACGAACGGCCGGCCCGGCGTTACCCGGACCGGCCGCAAGAAGCGCTTGATGTCCGCCGGCGCGTCAGCGCGCGTCGGCCGGACCTTCCTTCGGCGGAGCGAAACCCCTGTCGCGCATGAGGGCGTCGATGGAGGCGTCGCGGCCGCGGAAGTCGCGATAGGCGACGGCCGGATCGACGGCGTTGCGCGGCGCGAACAGCGTCGCGACCATGCGCTTGGCGAGGTCCTTGTCGTAGAAGCCGCCCGGCGCCTCGGCGAAGGCTTCCGCCGCATCCGCCGTGAGGACATCGGCCCAGAGGTAGCCGTAATAACCGGCCGCATAGCCCTCGCTGGAGAAGATGTGCCCGAACTGCGTGGAGCGGTGGCGCATCGGGATCTCGCGCGGCATGCCGAGCTTGGCGAGTTCGGACGCTTCGAACGCCTGCACGTCGAGGCCGGTCGGGTCGATGGTGTGGTACTTCATGTCCATGATCGCCGAGCCGAGGAACTCCACGGTCTGGAAGCCCTGATTGAAGGTCGAGGCGTTGCGGATCTTCTGCACCAGTTCGGCGGGCATCGGCGCGCCGGTTTCGTAGTGGCGGAGATAGCCGCGGATCACGCGGTCGGTCAGCAGCCAGCGCTCAAGCAGTTGCGAGTGGAACTCGGTGTAATCGCGCACGCCGCCGTTCGATCCGGGATAGACCACGTTCGAGGAGAAGTAGTGCAGCGCGTGGCCGAACTCATGGAAGAAGGTCTGCGCATCGTCGAGCGAAACCAGAACCGGTTCGCCCGGCGCCGGCTTCACGAAGTTGGAGTTGTTGGAGCCCAGCACGTACTTTACGCCGTCGAAGGACGAGTGCGAACGGTAGGTGGTGGCCCATGCGCCGGACCGTTTGCCGGTGCGCGCGAACGGATCGAGATACCAGTAGCCGACATGCTTGCCGCTGGCGCGGTCGACGACCTCCCACACCTTCACGTCTTCCTGGAAGACCGGGATGGAGCCGTCGGCGACGGGGCGGAAGTCGAACCCGAAGAGTTCGCCCGCGACGTAGAACATGCCCTCGCGAAGCTTGTCGAGCTGGAGGTAGGCTTTGATCTCGTCGCCGTCGAGATCGTACTTCGCCTTGCGCACGCGCTCGGCGTAGTAGCGGTAGTCCCACGGTTCGATGGTGATCTGGGGGCCGCGTCCGTCGCGCGCGTCCTGGTCCGCGAGCGCCTGCATGTCGGCGACTTCCTCGTGGGCGCGTTTGACCGCAGCCGTCCACACCGCCTCCATCAGCGCTTCGGCGCGGGCGGGGTCCTGGGCCATGTTGTCCTTGAGCTGCCACTGCGCATAGGTGTCGTAGCCGAGCAGCTTCACGCGCTCGTTCCGCAGTTCGAGGATTTTCGCGATGATGCGGTTGTTGTCGTGCTCGTCGCCGTTGTTGCCGCGATTGTAGTAGTTGCGCCAGACCGTCTCGCGCAGCTTGCGCTCGGTGGAGAAGGTCAGGAACGGGTCCATCGACGAGCGCGTGTTGACGACGGCGTACTTGCCGTCCTGTCCGCGCGTCTTCGCGGCGGCGGCGGCCGAGGCGACATAATCTTCCGGAAGGCCGTCGATCTGATCGGGCGTCAGGAAGGTGACCCAGCTTTCCTCGTCGGCCAGCAGGTTGTTGGAGAACTGCGTCTGCAGTTGCGCCAGCTCCTGGTTGATCGCGGCGTAGCGCGCCTTGGCGGCGGCGGGCAGGTCCGCGCCCTGAAGCTGGTAGCGGTCGTAGGTGACGGTGAGCAGCCGGTCCTGTTCAGGCGTGAGGCCGAGGCTGGCGCGGCGCTGGTAGAGATCCTTGATGCGCGCGAACAGTTTTTCGTTCTGGATGATGCGGGTGGAGTGTTCGGCGAGTTTCGGCGCCACCTCTTTCTGGATCGCGCGGAACTCCGGCGAGGAGAGGTTGGACGACCACAGGCCGTAGAACGTCATCACGCGGTCGAGCGGTTGGCCGGTGCGCTGCATCGCCTCCATCGTGTTGGCGAAGCTCGGCGCGTCGGGATTGTTGGCGATGGCGTCGATCTCGTCGAGTTCGGCCGCCATCGCCGCCTCGATCGCCGGCTTCAGCCTGGCGAGGTCCATTTTCGAGAAGTCGGGCACGCCGCCATAGGGTCCGGTCCATTCGGCGAGAAGCGGATTGGAGGCCAGCTCCTCGGCGTAGGCCGGCGCGGCCGGCTGAACGGGCTGCGCGACAGGCGCGGGCGCGGGCGCGGGTTCGGACACGGTCGCAACCTCCGGTTTGGGTTCAGGCGCGGACTGGCCGAGGCCGGGCAGGCTGGGAAGCGTGCCGCATCCGGCGGCGAACGCGGCCAGCGCCAGAGAGAAGATACGCGCATCGCGCACGGACTTGCGGAAATTCATGTTCGGCCTCTACCCGGTTTGAACCACCCCTTGGGGCGAAACTAGGTTTCTGGCCGCCGACCGCAATTGAAAACGACCCCCGAGAGCAGGAAAAGCGGGACGCCTGTACCCTTTGTGCGTCGCCTGCGCGCACCCGGGCCCCGGATCGCCGGCGCGCGCGCCACGGGCGGCATTGACGGGCTCGCCCATGCGCGGCAATGTTCGCAAAATGTTCTTTTGGGGGCTCGCCATGGCTGAGATCGAATTCTGGACCAACCCGATGAGCCGGGGGCGCATCGTCCACTGGATGCTGGAGGAGCTGGGCGAGCCCTACGACATTCACTGGCTGGAATGGGGCGAGCACAAAAGCCCGGACTATCTTGCGATCAATCCGATGGGGAAGATCCCCGCCATCCGCCACACGACGGCGGCGAACGGCCCCAAAGTGGTGACCGAAGCGGCGGCGATCTGCCTTTACCTCGCGGATGTCTACCCGGCCGCCGGACTGAAGCCCGGCCCGGAAGGACTGGCGGACTATTATCGCTGGACCCTGTTCGCGGCCGGTCCGGCGGAGCATGCGGTGACCTCGAAATCGATGGGGTGGGACGTGCCGGCCGAGCGCAAGGGCACGGTCGGGTTCGGCGACTACGACGATGTGGTCTCGACGCTTGAGGGCATGCTGAAGGGGCGCACCTTTGTGTGCGGCGAGACCTTCACCGCCGCCGACGTCTATTTCGGCAGCTCGATTTTGTGGGGCGTGGATTTCGGCACCTTGCCGGCGCTTCCCGCGCTGCAGCTCTACGCCGACCGGCTGCGGGAGCGCCCGGCGCACCGCAAGGTGCTGGACGTGTGCACGGTGAAGGCGGCGGCGTCCAATCACTGAGCCGGACCGCCCGGTCCGAGGCGCCGGTTCTGTGCACGTGCCGGTGCGTCAGATTGACAGCGTCAGGCCGATTTGATGTTCTTTGCGCGTAACCGGTCGAGGTCTTCGATCGGTTTGGGGGGATTGCTGCACATTGTAGCGTTTCAAGTCGCGCACGCGCGCAGGGCCTTGCGTCCTTCGTTCTCTCCCCGACGAGTTCTGAGGATCGTTCTGCGCGACATGCGATAGCGGCGGTCCGGATGTCGGCAGATCTGTGTGTGTTGCCGGAGCCGGACCGCTGCGCCCTTCGCCGGATTGCGGATCGGGACGCGGATATGACGGCTGTTTGTATGACAGAAGCCGGCGTGACAGGTGGATGACGCCCCGGCGACGCATCGGACGCGTTCCGGAAAATCTCTGCCATTCGGGAGTTGAAGCGCCTGCCGCCGGGCGGCATGGTCGCGCCGCGCGGCGCCGGACGGGGCGAAAGAGAGCCTGTCCGAGCGGGGACGCGCCCGTTTACATGATTTGTTCGCGTGAGGGGATCCGATGGAATACTTGCCGGCGTGGGCGCCTGACTGGTTGAAGAACCAGGCCTGGCTCTGGGATACGGTCGATTACTTCCGCTCGATCTGGCACGAGGGCGTGTTCGGCATCACCTATGGCCAGATGTTCATCGTCATCGGCGTGATGCTGGTGGCGTTTATCGTGCGCGGCCTGTTCGCGCGCACCGTGGTGATGGCGATCACGCGCGCCGCCGCCGGCACCAAGACAAATCTCGACGACGCGCTGGTGAAGACGATCTCCGAGCCGCTGAAGCTCGTGCCGTTGATCATCGGCGCCTATATCGCCTTCCAGCTTATGGAGCTTGGCCCGGACGCCCAGATCGCGGCCGACAAGGTGCTGCAGTCGCTGGTGGCGATCTCGATCTTCTGGTCGCTGAACCGCGCCGTGGCGGCCTTCTCGTTCGTGCTCGGCAGTTTCGAAAAGACGCTGGGCTGGATGGTGAAGACGCTGCAGGCGATCTTCATCGCGATGGGCGTCGCCGCCGTCCTGCAGATCTGGGACGTTCCGGTGCTGCCGGTGATCGGCGGTCTGGGCGTGTTCGGCGTGGCCATCGCGTTCGGCGCGCAGGATCTGGTGAAGAACCTGATCTCCGGCCTCTTCCTGCTGATCGAGAAGCGCTTCATTCCCGGCGAATGGATCCGCGTCGACGGCGTGGTGGAGGGGACGGTCGAGCAGATCGGTTTCCGCTCGACCACGGTGCGCCAGTTCGACAAGTCGCCGGTCTATGTTCCCAACGCGGTCTTCTCGGACCGGGAAGTGGTGAACTTCTCGCGCATGACTCACCGGCGCATCAAGTGGGCGATCGGCGTCGAGTACCGCACGACGATCGAACAGCTGAAATACATTCGCGACGAGATCGAAGCCTACATCTACACCAACGACGATTTCGCCAAGCCGCCGGCGGCCGGCCTTCTGGTCTATATCGACAACTTCAACGACAGCTCGATCGACTTCCTCATCTACTGCTTCACCACCACGACGAACTGGGGCGAGTGGCTCGAGATCAAGCAGGCGCTGGCGATCAAGGTCATGGAGATCGTGAAGGCGGCCGGCACCGACTTCGCCTTCCCCAGCCGCACGCTGTACATGCAGCAGCAGGACCCGCCGGAGGTTTTCTCCCCGCCCGAACTCAGTCCGACGGTCGCCGAAGCGCGGCGCATCAAGGGATTGTCGGGAGGCGCCCTGCCGAAGGCGGGACGTATGGGCGGCGACGACGGTTAGGCGCGGCTTGGCGATCGCGCCGCTTGATCAGGCGGCGCGGTGCGCGCCCGATTTGGCGCGGACTTTCCAGAACCGCAGCGCGCGCTGGGCCGCGGGGATCGGCACCTGCTCGTAGAGCTCGCCGAACTTCTCCGCGTTGGAGATCGAATAGTCCTCGCCCGCGATCAGCAGGCACATCGAGACGAACAGGCCGCGATCGAACCCGGCGCCCCGGCACAGCATGGCGATGGCGTCGAGATCCGCCGCTTCGACCACGCGCTGCACGACGTCGAACTCGACGCCGACGAGACGCGCGAGCACGATCATGAAGGCGGTCGAGCGGTTCTCACGCAGCAGCGTCACGAGGATGGGCGGCGCCAGCGGATTCCATTTCTCGATGCCCGCGACGTATTCCTCGGCGGCCGGATAGTCGGCCGGCAGCGCGCCATAGGCCGAGGAGACCTGATTGCGGCCGGCGGCGAGCGCGGCCTCGAGGTCGGCCGGCGAGACGCCGTGGAAGCGGCGCATGATCTGTTTGCGCAGTTGCGCTTCGACCTTGAAGTAGACGCTGTTCAGCAGGTCGAGCGGCACGCGCTGGTTTTTCACGAACGGCGCCTGCAGCACCACGCTGGTCTGGGCGCGCTCGGCGACTTTCTCGAACGCCTCGCGGCCGATGCGCGCCGTGCGGTTTTCGAGCAGCGAGGCGACGACGTGATCTTCGCCGCGATCGACCAGCGCGCTGGACACGCGCTCGCCGATGTCGACGCGGCGGGTGACCGCCATCATGTGGTCCTGGGTCTTCTTGTGGATCACCTCGATGATGTCGTCTTCGGTGAGCGCGCTCGAGCGCTCAAGCACGACGCGGGCGACGCTGATTTCATCCATCGCGAGGCGGCGAGCGGTGCGCCGGACCGGCGCGGCGGTGCCGGCGATCTTGCGCGCCAGCTCCTGGCGGACCTGGGTTTCGAGATCGTTCGCGACCTTGTCGAAAATCTCGTCGAAGATTTCGGATTCGCGATCGGTGCGCTCGCTGTCGTTTTCGAGAAAAACGTCGGTCACCTTGCGGAGCAGTTCGCGCCGCTTCTCGCTCGACGTTTCCTTCGCTAGATCAAGCAAAAGCGCAAAATTGCCGGTCTCGCCCGCCATGGCGCGATATCTCCCCAACAGGTCGGTAACAGAACCTAAAGGGCGCAGGTTAACGGAAACCTTGCGCCGATGTCGGGATGTCTGCCGACTGGTCGCGAATTATGACCTATAAAACAAGGAGCTGTGACACGCGGGTCAACCCTGGGTCAACGCGTCGCGACGTTCTTCGAGTTCAAGCCATTCCGTCTCGAAGCCGTCGAGCGCCTCGCGGAGCGCGTCCAGCTTCGCGGCGCGGGTCTCAAATCCCTTCGGGTCGCTGGAGAAAAGCTGCGGATCGGCAAGCTCGGCCTCCAGCCTAGCGATGTCGGCCTGATGCGCCGGCATCAGCTTCTCAAGCTCGTCGAGACGACGCTGATCCTTGTAGCTGAGCTTGGCCTGCGCGCGGGGGCGAGCGGGCGAGGGAGTTGCGGCTTTCGAAGCGGCCGCCGCCGTTTGGGATGGGGCCGGATCGGGGCGCTGGGCGAGATAGTCGGCGTAGCCGCCGGCGGTCTCCAGCCAGCGGCCCTGGCCCTGCGGCGTCAGCAGCGAGGTGACGACGCCGTCGAGGAAGGCGCGGTCGTGGCTGACCAACAAAAGCGTGCCGTCATATTCGGCCAGCATGTCTTCCAACAGGTCGAGCGTTTCGATATCGAGATCGTTGGTCGGTTCGTCGAGCACCAGCAGGTTGGACGGACGCGCCAGCGCGATCGCGAGCGCGAGGCGGTTGCGTTCGCCCCCGGACAGGCGCCCGACCGGCTGGCGCAGCTGGCTGGAGCCGAACAGGAAGTCCTTGGCGTAGGCGGCGACATGGCGCGACTGACCGCGCACCATGATGTGGTCGCCGCCGATCGGCGTGAGCGCGTCCCACAAGGTCTGGTTCGGATCGAGGCGGGCGCGCATCTGATCGAGGAAGGCGAGCTCGAGATTCTGGGCGAGGCGAAGCGAGCCGCTGTCCGGCTCGATGAGGCCGAGCAGCAGACGCAGCAGCGTGGTCTTGCCCGCGCCATTGGCGCCGACAATGCCGATGCGGTCGCCGCGCATCACGCGCAGGTTGAAGTCCTTCACGATCGGCAACGGACCCGACGCGGTCTCGAACGATTTGTTGAGGCCCTTGGCCTCGATCACCAGCCGGCTGGACTGCGGGGCGTCGCCCGCGCTGAGAGAGGCTCCGGCGGCGGCGTCGGACAGGGCGACCTTGCGCGCGCGGCGTTCGGCGCGCATGTCCTGCAGCTTGCGCACGCGGCCCATATTGCGGCGGCGGCGAGCGGTGACGCCGCGCGCCATCCAGCGCTCTTCGGCCTTGAGCTGGGTTTCGAGTTTTTCGAGATTGCGCTCTTCGGCTTCCTCGATGGTTTCGGCCCAGGCGTCGAAATCGCGATAGCCCTTGTCGAGCAGCCGCACCACGCCCTGTCGCAACCATGCGACGGCGGTGGAGACGTTCTCAAGGAAGCGGCGGTCGTGGCTCACCACGAGAATGGCGCCGCGGAACGATTTCAGCCGCGCTTCGAGCTGTTCGATGGCTTCGACGTCGAGATGGTTGGTCGGCTCGTCCAGCAGCAGCACGTCCGGGTCTTCGGCGAAGGCGCGCGCGAGGGCGATGCGCCGCGCCTGACCGCCGGACGCTTTGGCGGGGTCGAGGTCGTGCGGCACGTCCCAGGCGTCGAGCTCGGCGTCGGCGCGGTAGATCGAGGCTTCGTCCAGGGACTGGGCGGCGTAGGCGTGGGCGGTGGCGAACCCGGAAAGGTCGGGCTCCTGCGGGAGCCAGCGGATGGCGACGCCGGGCTGGCGGAAGACTTCGCCCTCATCGGCTTCGACGGCCCCGGACAGGATGCGCATCAGCGTGGACTTGCCCGCGCCGTTGCGCCCGACGAGCGCGACGCGCTGGCCCGGCTGGAGCGGCAGGTCGACGCCCGCGAACAGCGGATCGCCGCCGAGCGACAGGCGCACGCCGCGCAGCGCGGCGACGGGAGGAATGCGGGACGGCTGGGCCATGCGCGCCCTTGGAGGCGAAACGGGGCTCCGGGTCAAGCGATGGTTGCGGAAAGGCGTTGTGGAGGATGGCGCCGCTAAGCGCTCGACCGGTGGTGGCCCGCCCGTTGCGGCATCACGACGAGCGCGAGGATCATGAGCGCGGTCAGCACGCTGACGATCAGAGTGCGGTCGAGCGCCAGGCCGCCATGGTCGGGCTTGTCGAGGAAGTTCCCGACCACCGCGCCAAGCGGGCGGGTCAGCACGAACGCCGCCCAGAACAGCAGGACGCCGTCGACCATGCGGCGAATCTGCAGGCCGAGGACCACGAGAAGGATCGCGCTGATCACCAGAGCCGAGCCCCAGTAACCCAGCCCGGCGGTATCCGCGAACCAGTCGCCGAGCGCGGTGCCCAGCGTCTGCGAGAAGGTGATGGTGATCCAGTAGAACAGCTCGGTTCGCCGGTCTGCGATCGCACGGCGGACAGCTACCCAGCGCCAGCCGCCAGGTGACGAGAGACAGGATGACCAGAGAAAGAAGCAGGATCGAGCCGCCGGTGTATCCAATACCCAGAGACCGGGTGGTGAAATCGGCCAGGGTCGTGCCTGCGGTCGTGGAGGCGACGATCGTCAGCCAGTAAAGGCTTGGGCGAAATCGCCGGGCGAAAATCTGGATCGCGGCGAGGGTGACGAACAGGGCCGCGAGGATCAACGTGGCGGTGAGGTAGCCGAGGCCGAGATTCATGCTGACGAGATTGCCGCCGACCTCGCCGAGCGTCGTGGCGAGAATCTTGACGATCCAGAACCCGGCGGTCGCAGCCGGCACCTTGCTGAGCGCCGCACCTTCTTCTTCGGAGAGAAGCGTCACGTTGCCGGATCCTTTCGGGTCGCCATGACCTGCGGACGGAGCCAGAAAATCCGGAAGCTCGCCGGGACGGTCAGGAGACCGGCACGCTCCGTCAACATTGTGCCGATTTCTTGGCGCGTACGCCGGGGTGGAGCGTCCGCTTGAAGGGAACGATTGCTGGCGCTACCCCATGGGCATGAGCGATCTGATCGACCGACTTCCGCCGGTGCGCGGCAAGCTGTTGGCTGGCGAGGTGCTGGCGCCCTTCACCTGGTTCCGGGTCGGCGGTCCGGCGGACGTGCTGTTTCTGCCGGCGGACGAGGCGGATCTGGCGGCGTTCCTGAAAGCCTGTCCGCCCGACGTGCCGGTGACCGCGCTGGGCGCGGCCTCGAACGTCATCGTGCGCGATGGCGGCGTTGCCGGCGTCGTGGTGCGGCTGGGCCCGGCCTTCGGCAAGGTGAAGGTGGACGGGCTGCGGGTGACGGCGGGCGCCGCCGCGCTGGACGGGCGGGTTTCGACCGCCGCGGCGGACGCGGGCGTTGCGGGTCTGGAGTTTTTCTCTGGCGTTCCGGGAACCATCGGCGGCGCGCTGCGCATGAACGCCGGCTGCTATGAACGCGAAACGCGGGACGTGCTGGTGTCGGCGCGGGCGCTGAACCGGGCGGGCGAGGCGGTGACGCTGAGCAATGCGGATTTCGGCTATTCCTATCGCCATAGCGAGGCGCCCGAGGACCTGATTTTTATCGAGGCGATCTTCGAGGGAAGCGCCGACGAACCGGCGGCGATCCATACGCGCATCAACGCCCTGAAGGCGCGGCGCGAAGACAGCCAGCCCATTCGCGACAAGACCGGCGGATCGACCTTCGCGAACCCCGATCCGCCCGGCACGCCCGATCAGCGCCGGGCATGGAAGCTCATTGATGAGGCAGGCATGCGCGGCGCGCGCAGGGGCGATGCGCAAGTGAGCGACAAGCACTGCAATTTTCTGATAAACACCGGAAACGCGACGGCGGCCGACATCGAGGGCCTGGGCGAAGACGTTCGGGCCGCGGTGAAGGCGAAGTCCGGCGTTGAGTTGCGCTGGGAAATCAAGCGGATCGGGAGACCCGGATGACCAATCAGTCTGCAGACGAGAAACTGTCGATCACCGACGCCGAGGAGAGCGATCTCGACTGGATCCTCAACCTTGAGGAGACGGCGGAGAAAGGCGGCTTCGTATCCGGCGACAATGTGATGCGCCACCGCCTGCAGATGTCGGACCGGACATGCCTCTACCTGATCGCCAAGCGCGGCGACGAACCGATCGGCTATGTGCTGCTGCGCGGCATATCGGGCTCCGAGCCGGTGATCGAACTCAAGCGTATCGTCATCGGTCAGACCGACGCCGGGCACGGCCAGGGCGTGATGGGTCTGGCGCTGGTGAAGTGCTTCCAGGAGCTGAACGCGCACCGCGTCTGGCTGGACGTGATCTTCGACAATGACCGCGCGATCCACGTCTACAAGAAGATCGGCTTCAAGGAAGAAGGGCGGTTGCGCGAGGCCGCGCTGCGCAAGGGCGAATGGTGCGACCTGATGATCTTCGGCCTGCTGAAAAGCGAGTTCGGCAAGAAGTGACGGGATCGGGCGAACCGCCGGCGCGACACAAGCCGCGCCGGCGCCGATGCGTTCGCTATTTCTTGTCCATCGCGTCGTAGACCATCTCGACGCTTTCGGTGCGCACGTTCATGGAGCCGGGCTTGCCCGGACCGCGACGCTGGATCATGCCGACGAACACGACATCGTTGGCCGGATCGACCCAGAACCAGGTTCCGTCGATCCCGAACCACGAGAACGTTCCCTGCTGTTGCGGATTGCGCTTGGAGGGCGGGTTGGTGGCGATGGCGCCGCCAAGACCCCAGCCGCCGCCGAATGCGGTCATCCCGTCGGGCAGGTGGTTCTGCATCATCAGTTCGACCGTCTCGGGCTTGAGGATGCGCGCGCCGTCGAGTTCGCCGCCATTGGCCAGCATCTGCGCGAAGCGGGCGTAGTCGTGCAGGGTGGAGACGAGACCGCCGCCGCCGGATTCCATATGGTCCTTCTTGAAGAATGTGCGGTTCGACGGGTCGGGGAACTCGACCATCATGCCGCGATCGGCGTCGTAGGTGTAGACGGTGGCGAGGCGGGAGGCCTCGGCGTCGGTCAGCCAGAAGCCGCTATTGGCCATGCCGAGCGGCGCGAAGATGTTTCGTTCGAGATAGTCGCCGAACGAGAGGCCCGAGAGACGCTCCACGATGGCGCCCTGAACGTCGATGGCGATGGAGTAGGACCATTTGGTTTCAGGCTGCGCGATGAGCGGGATTTCCGTGATGCGGTCGATCGCGGCCTTGAGGTCTTTCTGCGTCATCGGGTGGTCGGCGATGAACATGCGGTCGACGACCGTGCGGTCGTTGAGGCCGTAGCCGAAGCCGGCCGTGTGCGTGAACAGGTCGCGCATGGTCATCGGTCTGCTCACCGGCTCGGTGACGAGATCGCCGTTCGCCGGATCGCCGGAGACATAGACGCGGAGATTCTTGAACTCGGGCACGTATTTGGTGACCGGATCGTCGAGCTGGAACTTGCCCTGTTCCCAGAGCTGCATCATCGCGACGCCCGTGACCGGCTTCGACATCGAGCGGATGCGGAAGAGCGTGTCTTCCTCGATCGGCGCGCCGCGATAGGTGAGCGAACCGTAGGTCTTGAAGTCGGCGACCTTGCCGTCCTTGATCAGCACGTAGGACATGCCGGGAACTTCGCCGGCGCCGACCACGCCCTTGAGCTGGGCGTCGAGCACGCCAAGGCCGAACTCGGTGAAGCCTGCGTCCTGAACGACGTCGGAGGCGGTGGGCCAGGATGTGTCGCGCGCGGCGCTGGCGGCGGAGCTGTCCGGCGCCGTCTGCGTGGCGCAGGCCGCGAGCAGGGCCGCGAGACCGCCCGCGAGCGCATGGCGCACGCCCTTGAAATTCAGTCGATCCGACATGGATGTCCCTCCCGATTATGCGCGGTCTGCCGCCGCGCGTTTTTTAGGTCTGATGGTCTAATCGCGGAGGAGCCGGAATCCGTCGCTTTCTGGCGAGAAGCGGCGGGGAGCGAACGGTGCGGACCGGCCGGAGCCGGTCCGCTTCGCGATCGCTAGTGCTCGCCCGCGCCGGCGGCCGGCAGTGTGTCGTCGAGCGCCTCATAGACCAGACGGGCCGAATCCTCGCGGAAGTTCATGCCGTCCGGACGGGCCGGGCCCATGCGCTGGATCATGCCGATGAAGAACAGGTCGTTCGTGGGATCGATCCAGAACCAGGTGCCGGCGGCGCCGCCCCAATAGTACGTGCCCTTGCCGTACGGCGTGCCGTTGTTCTCCGGGTCCATGTGGACGGCGAAGTCGAGGCCGAAGCCGACGCCGGGGATGCCCGGGTTGGCGGTGGTGCCGTCGGAATAGAGGCGCAGATCGCCGATATGGTTCTGCGACATCAGGTCGACGCTCGCGGCGTCGATGATGCGCACGCCGTCAAGCTCGCCCTTGTTGAGCATCATCTGGCAGAAGCGGGCGTAATCGTGCGTGGTGGAGACGAGGCCGCCGCCGCCGGACTCAAGACGGCTCGGGTCGGTGAAGGTGGGGCGGTCGACGCGCTCTTCGTTCTTCACCAGCGCGCTGGTTTCCTTGTCCCAGTGATAGACGTCGGCGAAGCGCGAGACCTGATTATCGTGGACGTAGAAGCTGGTCTCGTCCATGCCCAGCGGCTTGAAGATGTGATCGTGCATGTACTCGCCGAGCTTCTGGCCCGAGAGCTTCTGGACGATATAGCCCTGGATATCGACCGACACCGAGTACGACCAGCGCGTGCCGGGATCGTAGAGCAGCGGGATGTCCGCGACCTTGGTGATCAGTTCGTCGAGATTGCCCGAGGCCAGCACGGCCTGGTCGCGGAAGGCGGTGTTGACCGGATCGTTGCCGGACAGCCCGTAACCGAAGCCGGCCGTGTGGGTCATGATCTCGCGCATGGTCGGCGCGCGCGACGGGTTGGCGACGATGGCGGCGCCGTTCTCGTCGACGCCCGTCATCAGTTTCAGGTTCTCGAATTCGGGCACGTATTTGGTGACCGGATCGTCGAGCTGCCATTTGCCCTCTTCATAGAGCTGCATCATGGCGACGCCGGTGATCGGCTTCGACATCGAGTAGATGCGGAAGAGAGAGTCCTTGGTCATCGGGGCGCCGGTCGCCGGATCGCCGGACTGAACGCCATAGGCGTTGAACTGGGCGACCTTGCCGTGCCGCGCGAGCAGGGTGACCATGCCCGCCACGTCCTGATCGGCGACCGATTTCGCCATCTGCGCGTCGAGCGCGGCGAGGCCTTCGGCCGAGAAGCCGACCGAGGCCGGATCGGCGATCGCGGATGCGGGCCAGGACGTGTCGGGCGCGACTGTCGCGGCGGCGGCGTCTGCGCCGGTGTCGGCCGGTTGGGAGCAGGCGGTAATGGCGAGCGCTGCGGTTGCGTAGATCAACGCGCGCACGGCTGCGGACTTCTTCAAGTTGAGCATTTCATCCCCTCGAGTTCTTGTGAACGTCTGACTTCCTGGCGAAGTTTGCGCGGACATTAGGCTGGATCGCAGCGAAGCGCCAAGTCGTCGCATCTGACGAATTTGAGAGGCTTTTCGGCGCGATTGCGTCTGGGTCGCGATTCTGAGAACCGTTTGCAGCCTGTCGCGCCGGTGGGTTAGAGTGTGCGGAACGGGTCGCAGTGCGGCCACAGCACCGCGGACAGGACGATCCATGAGCGGAAACCCGCCAGAGCCTGCGCCCGGAGGCGCCCCGGAGCCGGGAGCGCGCCGACGCAAGGCGCTGCGGCCGGTTTATCTGGTGTGCGGCGTGCTGCTGACGGCGATCGGAGCCGCCGGACTGGTGTTGCCGCTTCTGCCCGGAACCGTGTTTCTGATTCTGGCCGCGGCCTGTTTTGCGCGCTCCTCGCCGCGCTTCGAGGCGTGGCTGCTGAACCACTCGCATCTGGGGCCGCCGGTGCGCGCCTGGCGCGAGACGGGGGCCATTCCGCTGAACGCCAAGATCATCGCGATCGGGGCGATGACGCTTTCGGTGGGCATTGTGTGGTTCACCCGTGCGCCGATCTACGCCAAGTGGATCACCACCGCGATCCTCGCGGCTTGCGCCCTGTATGTGGGAACCCGCCCCGGCGTGGCGCGCTAGGCGCCGATGGCGCTCTAGCCCGGCGCGGTTCCGTTCGAACCGGTGGCGCCGCTGAGCGCGGGCGAGCGGCGGTTCTCGACCTGCCGGAAGGCGCCGGACAGGCGCCGGTAGAAGTTCAGGCGCGCGATCTGTTCCGAGTTCAGATATTCGTCGGCCTTCGAAGCGCCCGGCAGCGGAACCGGCTCCACGCCTTCGAGGGCGGCGGTCATCATGCGCGAGAAGATGATCGCGGGCAGGTCGCCTCCGGTTACGCGCACCATCGGCTTGTCGTTGTCGTTGCCGGCCCAGACGCCGCCGACATATTTCGAGGTGTAGCCGATGAACCAGGCGTCGCGCCAATCCTGCGACGTGCCGGTCTTGCCGGCGACATCCCATCCGCGAACCGCCGCGGCGCGCCCGGTGCCCTGCACCACGACGCGGGTGAGCATGCCGTTCATCTGTTCTGCGAGGTCCTGCGGATAGATCTGCGGCTCCTCCAGCTTGGGACGGCTGTAGAGCACGTCGTGCCGGGAGTTGCGGATTTCCTGCACGATATAGGGCGAGACCTGGTGGCCGCCGGTCGCGAGCACGCCATAGCCCGTCACCATGTCGAGCAGGGTGACCTCGTAGGTGCCGAGCGTGACCGACGGATAGTTCTGAAGCTGGGTGCGGATGCCGAACTCGCGCGCAAGCGCCGTGACCTTGGGGATGCCGATCTCGGCGCCGACCGAGGCCGCGACCGTGTTGAGCGATTCCGCCAGCGCCTCGGAGAGCGTGACCGCGCCGCGATAATTGCGGCCGCCGTCATAGTTGCGGGGGCGCCAGTCGCCGATCTGGATCGGTTCGTCATAGCGCACCGAACGCGGGCTGAGGCCGGCTTCGAGCGCGGCGGCGTAGACGAACACCTTGAACGCCGAACCCGGCTGGCGGCGCGCCTGAACCGCTCGGTTGAACTTCGAGGAGGCGTAGTTGCGGCCGCCGACCATGGCGCGGATGGCGCCGTTCATGTCCATCAGGATCGCGGCGGCTTCGGACGCCTGCTTCTGCGGGCCCAGCTGATCCATCGTCGAGGCGACGGCGTTCTGCGCCTTGGCCTGCAGGTCGAGGTCGAGCGTGAGCTGAACGACCAGATCCGGCGGCGGATCGGGCAGCAGTTCGTGGATCTGTTCATAGGCGTAGTCGAGCGCGTGACCCGAGAACGTGTCGCCGTGATCGGGCGCGAAAGTCATCTCCTGCTGGCGCGCCTTTTCGGCTTCGGCGGGATCGAGCTTTCCGGCCTCGACCATCTGGTCGAGCACGTAGAGCTGGCGCGCGCGTGTGCCCTTCGAGGCTGCCGCCGCCGCGTAGCGGGACGGAGCCTTGGGCATGGAGGCGAGCAGCGCCGCCTCGGCCACGGTCAGCTCCTGCGGGGGCTTGCCGAAGAAGGTCTCCGAAGCGGCGTCGATGCCGTAGGCGCCTGCGCCGAAATAGATCCGGTTGAGATACAGTTCGAGGATCTGGTCCTTGGTCAGCATCTGCTCCAGCTCCATCGCCAGACGCGCTTCCTGCGCCTTGCGCTTGAGCGTCTGGTCGGGAGAGAGGAGCAGGTTCTTCACCAGCTGCTGCGTGATGGTCGAGGCGCCCTGCACCGTGCGTCCGCTGCGCATGTTCTGGACC
>JAWKVD010000035.1:0-26432 GCA_041398225.1 Hyphomonadaceae bacterium
CCCGCGCCGGATGCCCGCCCCGGCGCGAAACAGCGCGCCACCTACGCAACCAAGACGCTGAACATGCTGTCGTTCGACACCCTGGTGACGTGGCTGGAAGGAGCCGACGGCCTCAGCGATGAGGCGCGGTTCAAATGGTGGGGCCGCATCATTCGCGAATGGCGCAAGGCGACGCGCGAAGCCTTCGAGTTGGACGGGCCCGGCGCTTCGACGCCGGACTAGGCCGCCGCTCTCCGCCCCGCGCGGTCGTGTCTCAGAAAGCCGTCGAAAACGTCTCTGTGAGGTAGATGTTACCCCGCGTGCCGCAGGGTATTCGCCCGAAGCGTCAGATTTCAAAGGCCTCTTTCAGAGCGCGTTAGCATTGATCCGCTAGCTTCAGCGCTACCCGAATTCCCTTCTTCGGGGGTGGGGTGTCAGAGGGGCATCTATTCGTGACGACTGTTGTCGCCAACAGGTCCGTATCGCCGTGCGCGCACGCGAAAGCCGTTTTCCCGGTTGGGAAAGCGGCTGCAAGCGGTGCGTCTGCGCGACCGGCTTCAACCGGCCGGGGACCGTCATGGCGATGAAGCCCCGTCATTTCCCCCGCGCATCGGTGATGGTCGTGGACGCCGGCTTCGACAGCCGCGCCCCGCTTTGGGCGGCGCTCGAGCGGGCGGGGCATGACTGCCTGAGCGTCGCGGACGGCGTCGATGCGGTCGCCCGGATTTCGTCCGACGCCCCCGACATGGTTCTGCTCGACTGGATGATCCCCGGCCTGCCGGCGCTCGACGTTCTGCGGGCGATACGGGAACGCCATGACGCGAACGAGTTGCCCGTGGTGATGTGCGCGAACGACGACGAGGTCGGCGCGATCGCCCTCGCGATCGAAGCGGGCGCCAACGACTGTTTCCAGAAACCGATCGATCTGCCGATCGCGATCGCTCGCGTAACGGCGCATCTTGAACGCCGGGCCGCGCTGAGAGCGCTCGCCCAGGTCAATCGCGATCTTGAAACCGCACTCGCCCAGCGGACGCGCGCCTTGATGGACAGTCAGGATGAGCAACGTCAGGCGCGGCTGTGCGATCGCGGCGCCGACCTCGACGAAATCCTGCGCCTGGCGAACTGGCTGAAATCGCCGGTCGCCTCGCATGACCCCGAACTGCTTTCAGCGTGCGCGGACTCTCTGACGTCCCTGGCGCGCAGACTGGCCGTCGCTTGAGCTTGGCCCGACCCTGGATTGAATGATGACTGACAGACGCCGCCAACAGGGACCACGCACCACGCTGCGAAAGCTGTTCGCCGCATGGATGCGCCTGCCGGTCGTCTATCGTCTTTCCGCCGTCGCCCTGCTGTGCCAGTTCCTCGCGCTGTCCGCGATCTTCACCATGTCGCCCGGCTGGACGAAGGTTCTGGCGCTGGCCTGCGTGATGCTCGGCTCGCTCGCCGGCGCCCTGGTGCTCGGCACGCACCGGAGGACCCTGCACCGAACCCGCAAGCTGCAGTCGCAGCAGTCTGTCGCCGAACGCGCGGCGCGGTGCGATTCTCTCACCGGCCTGCCGAACCGCCTCGCTTTCCGGCAGCATCTGGAGGCGGCCGTATCGGTTCGACCGGCGCAGCCCGTCGTGGTGATGTTCGCCGATCTCGACCGGTTCAAGGAAGTGAATGACGGTCTCGGTCATGATGCGGGCGACGCCCTGCTGGTTGAGATCGCTCGCCGCTTCAAGGCCGCGATGGGCGCGGACGACCTGCTGGCGCGCCTCGGCGGCGACGAATTCGCGGCGGTTCTCATCGGCGAGGACGCGGGACGCAGGGTCGAGGAGATCGCCGAGGCGGCCCGGCTCGCGGTGGAGGCGCCGGTCACCATCAAGGACACCGTGGTCTCGGTCGGCGTCAGCGTCGGCGTCGCCGGCGGCGACTACGAGGAAGTGACCTCTGAAGAGCTTCTGCGCCGCGCCGACATCGCAATGTATTCGGCCAAGGCCGACCGCACCTGCGCGTTCCGGCGCTTCACCGCCGACATGGACGAGGCGGTGATCCTGAAGCGCGCCATGCGGTCCGATCTGGAGACGGCGATCAGCTGCGATCAGCTCCGGCTCGATCTGCAGCCGGTCTTCTGCGCCCGGTCTGGCCGTGTCGTCAGCGCCGAGGCGCTGATGCGCTGGCGCCACCCCGGCCGTGGAGAGCTTTCGCCCAGCAAGTTCATCGCGCTCGCCGAGGAGAGCGGGCAGATCATCGAACTGGGGGATTGGGCGCTGGAGCGGGCGCTGGAGAGCATTCGCGAACTCGACGGCGTTCCTGTCGCGGTGAACGTGTCGCCGCACCAGTTCCGGGACAGCTCGTTCGCCCGGTCCGTTTCGGATCGCCTGCTGAAAGCCCGCGTGCCGGCCAAACTGCTGCGCATCGAGATCACCGAGGGCGTTCTCATCACGCACACCGACGCGGCGCGGCGCACGATCCGCCAGTTGCGGGACATTGGCGTGCAGGTCGTGCTCGACGATTTCGGCACCGGCTATTCGAGCCTGTCCTACCTTCAGAGCTTCGACTTCGACGCCGTGAAAATCGACCGCTCCTTCATTCGCGATCTGGGCGGCAAACACCAATCCACGCAGCTCACCCGCGCAATCATCGACATGGGGCACGGGCTCGGGATGGAGGTCGTCGCCGAGGGCGTCGAGAACGCCCGGCAGGCCAGCCTTCTGCAGCTTCTCGGCTGCGACCAGCTGCAGGGCTTCTATCTTGGCGTTCCCGCCGCGCTGGACGAACTCCGCGAGAACGCGCTCAAGGTCAACGAAAAGCTCGCCGCCTCGCCCGGATCGCCGGGGATCGTTTCGCTGAGCGCGTCCAAGCGCCTGTCGGCCTAGCCGCCGGTCTGGCGGTCTACCAGAATGCGATGCGCAGCGTGATCGAACCGTAGTGCGTCATCGCGCCGTCCGACACTTCCGCATCGTAGCCGATCTTCAGGTTCACGTAGTCGCTTTCCACCTTGAGCCCGAGACCGCCGACGACGGCGTCTTCGATCGTCTGACCCGGGTCGAGATAGAAGGGCGTTGAGCCCGGCGCGCCCGTGAAGGTGTACGCCGCGCCCGGCGCGTCGACGCTGAGAATGCTGCGATAGCCGACGGAGGCTTCCGGACGGAAGCGGAAGTTCGAACCGGCGTTGAAGTTCGCCGTGAAGGTCGCGCCCGCCGAAGCCGACGACAGCGAGCTTTCCGCATCGCTGGCGATCAGGCCGAGGCCGGTCGAACCCGTGCTGGTCTCGGTGTAGCCGTCCTGGTTGAGCCTCATATAGTCGACCGAGGCGTAAGGTTGGACATCGACGACGCCGGCTTTCATCAGATAGGTGGCGCGCGCGCCGGCGTGCAGCGTGTTGGCGTTCCAGTCGGCGCGAAGCTCGTCCGTGAGCGCGCCGATGACCGTGTCGCGGTTCGAGGTGACGTCGACAAAGCCGTAGGAGGCGATGCCGGTCAGCGCGAAGTCGCCCGACTTCCAGCCGCCATAGGCGCCGACGGACTTCTGCGTGACGTTCAGGGGCGCGCGCGTGCGGCCATGTTCCTCGATCTCGAGCGATTCGAGCGACAGGAACGCGCCCAGAACGCTGTTGCGGCTGGCGATCAGGTCGATGCCGGAGGACACGCCGAAGCCGCCGCCCGACACTTTGAGGCCGGCCTCGTTGGCGTCCGCCTCGTGGTAGACGCCGAACTCCTCGACCCAGGCGCCGCCGGGCGAGTCCGGCTTGTCGGTGACGAGGTCGAGACGCCGCGCGGTCGCGCCGAAGGCCGCCGTCGAGTCGCTCGACAGGATGCGCAGCATGGTGACGTCGGAGCCGGGGAGAATGTCGCTGATGCTGCGCAGGAAGGTGTTCTGGTCGCCGATCGTGGTGATCGCCGCGCCGACGGTGGCGTCTTCCGCGAGCAGGGCGAGCACGCCGTCATAGGCGCCGGCCTGGCGGGTGCTGAGACCCAGCTCGTCGGCCGACTTCACGCGCAGTTCGAGGTCGAGCGCGTTGCCGCCGTTCGCCTCAAGCAGCGACATGTTGTAGATGAAGGGCGAGTCCGCGCTCAGCAGCGAGTTCGCATCCCCGCCGAGGCTCAGCGAGCCGGCGTTGATAACGCGCAGCGTGAAGGGCTCGATCACGAAATCTCCGAAGATCGGCTTGAACACCGTGCCGCCGCCGAAGCTGGCCGCGCCGGAGACCTCGAACACAGGCGTGTTGGCGTCCACCCGGGCGTTGCTGACCGGAATGCCGATCTGCGAGCCGTTCGTCACCGCCATGCTGGAGAGCTGAAGCGTGCCGGCGCCGGTGTTGTTGAAGGTCGATCCGTCGACGGTCAACGTGCCGCTCCCGCCCGCGTCCTGATTGATGTCGCCGTTGAAGGTCGATCCGTTGAGGAAGCTCAGCGTTGCGTTGGACGCGCCAAGCGAGAGATCGCCGGTCCACGTGCCGCTGTCGACATTCACCGAACTCGTCGCGCCGCCAAAGTCGACGTCGCCGGTCAGCGAAGCGCTGGAGAGCTGGAAGGCGTCGGCGCCCGTGCCGAACGAGATGTCGCCCAGCATCAGGCCGGAATTGATGTTGAACTGGTCGTTACCCGAACCGAACAGCACGTCGCCATAGATCTGCGCGGAGTCGCTCGAGTCGTATTGGGTGACGGCCACGCCCGTGGTGTTGGCGGTGAAGTCGAGCGCGATGACCTGGCCGAGCCCGCTTGTGATGTCGTCGTCTTCGTTGTCGTCCTGGTGGCCCGCGCCGATATAGGCCGAGTTGGTGAACGTGGTCACCGTGCCGGAGGCGTCGCGGAAGGCGATCGCGTCGCCGTCATATCCGCGCGTCACCGAGACGATGGCGCCGGAGTTCGAAACGGCCGAGACGTTCGCCCCGGACTCGATCAGGACGCCGTAGGAGTCGTCGTCCGTTTCCGTGTAGACCGTCGAGCTGATCGTGCCGGTGTTCACGAGGCGCGGCGTGATCGCGCCAGACCCGATGCTGACCGCGGCGGAATCGGCTTCGTAGGCGCGCGACGTGATCGCGCCGCTATTGAAGACGCCGCCCTCGATCGTCGTGGTGTGCGTGCCGTCGGCCGAACCGGCGATGCGCAGGCCGGTCGCGTCGAAGCCGCCGATGACGTTGCCTTCGGCGTCGACCTTCACGTTGAGGCCGTTGGCGGAGATCGTGCCGCGGTTGATGAAGCCGTAGTCGTAGTTGAACGTGGCGATGACTTCGTCGGTGTCGTCGTCTTCGTCGTCGTCCAGCGTGTCGCGAACGCTTTCGCGCACCAGACCGACATTGATGTCGGACCCGGCGGCGCCGTCCGCCGCCTGAATCAATACGGCCGGCGCGCTGCCGAACACGTTGATCTGGCCGGTGCCGCGGTTCTCGTTGAAGTCCTGGATGACGTCCTTGACGTCGTCGGTCGGGTCTGCCTCGCCAGCCGCCGCGCCATTGATCAGGAAGCCGTAGCCGAGATTGCCCGACACCTGCACGCCGGGGCCGCCTTCCAGCAGGTCGTCCGGATCGCGCCGGTCCGCGATCGGCGTGGAAGTTTCCGAGAGCGTGTCCGGGTCCGCATAGTTGCTGACGCCGGTGGACGTGAAGCCGGTGGCGACGATCGAGCCGTCGATCGCGAACTCGCCGCCGACGTCGCCGGCGACGTTCACGCCGACCGAATTCTCGCCCGTCGCGGTGATCGATCCGCCGACGATGACGTCGCCCGTCACGTTCTCGCGGACATCGAGCGCGACGCCGTCGCCGCCCGTCAGGCTGATCGCGCCGCGCTGGCGCAGGTCGCCGTCGAGAACCGAGCGCAGGCTGACGCCGAACGAGTCGTTGCCTTCGACCACGATCGATCCGCCCGTCAGATTGATCGATCCGGTCATCGTCCCGCCCTCGGTGAGCAGGATGCCGGCGCGGCCCGACCCTTCGGCGAGCGGACCGTCCAGGTCGTCGTCATCGTCCTGGTCGGTGCGGGTGTAGTCCTCGATGATCGAGATCGTGCCGCTGTTGGTGAAATCTGTGGTGTAGCCCGGCTGGATCAGGACGCCGGTGGCGTTGTTCGAATTGTTGATCTGGATCGAGCCGGCGTTGTTGACGTCATTGTCGCTGTCGACGGTGACCGCGACGCCGCCGTCGCCGTCAGGGAGGATCACCGACCCGTCGGCGGTGATCGTTATGTCGGCTGGCGCGCCGCTGTTCGCGGTGGACGTCGAGATCGGCGTCGTGGTGTCGGTCGAGATCGTCACTTCCTGGGCGAGGGCCGGAAGCGAGATGAGGAAAGGCGCGGCGGCTCCGAGAAGGAGGCGGGTCTTTATGGACATGGGGACAGTTGCTCCAGAACCGAACTATTCTTGCGCCGCCGACCCATGTCCGCTGTTCCCCCGCGTACGTCCGGATTGGCGCTTGCAGGCGATTTAGCCTGACGGACGCCTCGCGGCTACCCCCGGGCTGCGGACGACCCGACTGAAAGATTACGGGGATTTCCGATCGGTCGCCTTTTTCGCCGCTTGCGGCGCGTGTGCGGCGCCGTATTCGCGTTCATCGCCTATCGGGAGAGAGGTCGAGTTCCGGAGCGAGCCCCGCTGCTGCAAGCGCGAACGCGTATTCAAGCGCCGTCTCCTTCAGGCTTGCGAACCGGCCGGTCACGCCGCCATGTCCCGCCTCCATGTTGATGCGCAGGAAATAGGGTCCGGCCTCCGGCGCTTCGTGGCGCAGCTTCGCCGCCCATTTCGCCGGCTCCCAATAGGTGACGCGCGGATCGGTCAGGCCGCCGGTGATCAGCATGGGCGGGTAGGGGCGGGCGGTCGTTTGATCGTAGGGCGAATAGCCTTCGAGCCGCAGATAGGCGTCCAGGTCGCGGATAGGGTCTCCCCATTCCGGCCACTCCGGAGGGGTCAGGGGCAGGCTCTCGTCCGACATCGTGTTGAGCACGTCGACGAAGGGAACCGCCGCGATCACCCCGCCAAACAGGTCGGGCGCCAGATTGACCGCCGCGCCGACCAGCATGCCGCCCGCCGATCCGCCCATGATGACGATGCGCCGTTCACGCGTATAGCCCAGCTCGACGAGCTTGCGCCCGGCGGCCACGAAGTCCGTGAACGTGTTCATCTTGGCTTCGAGCTTGCCGGACAGATACCAGCCATAGCCTTTGGCCATCGAGCCGCGCACGTCGGCGGTGGCGTAGATGAACCCGCGATCGACCAAGCTTAGCCGCGCCGTGCGGAAGTCCGCCGGGATCGTGATTCCGTACGAGCCGTAGCCGTACAGAAGAACGGGCGCCGATCCGTCCAGCGGCGTTTCCTTGCGCCGGATCAGCGTCACCGGAACCAGTTCGCCGTCGGGCGCCGGCGCATCG
Source organism: Hyphomonadaceae bacterium (assembly GCA_041398225.1). GTDB lineage: Bacteria > Pseudomonadota > Alphaproteobacteria > Caulobacterales > Hyphomonadaceae > JAWKVD01. The sequence continues at coordinate 7,326 of JAWKVD010000035.1, forward strand.
ATGCGCTCGACCACATAATCGTCCGGATTGTGGCCCGAAGGCACTTCCTGCTGCTTGCGAAGAACGCGCGTGCGCGTCTCCATGTCGTAGTCGAACACCTGCGCGGGCGTTGACGGAGATGAGAATTCGAACCGCAGCGTCGTCGTGTCCCACAGAAAGCCGCCGGACATGCCAAGCCCATAGGCGTCGCCTTCGAAGGCGATGACGTGTTCCGATCCGCTGGCGCGTTCGCGCACCACGATGCGCGGCAGGCCGTTCGAACGCTCCAGCCGCACGAGGTGGTCGCGATAGGCTTCAAAGCCGAGGATCAGCACGCCCGGCGTGTCGGCGACTTCTTCGCGCCAGTTGGTCCGCTCCGGCGCGTCGATGGGAGCCGAGTGCAGCGCGAAGTCCACCGCGCCGTCGACATTGGAGCGGAACCAGAAACGGTCGTCGAAATGGACGACGGAATAATCGACATTGGTCTCCCGCGCGGCGATCAATCGCGGCTCCGGGTCGGTCGCATCCGTCGGGAAATACCGCCATTCGCTGGTGGCGTGATCGTTGGCGGTGATGAAGATGTAGGCGCGCGACTGGCTGGCGTGGACGCCCACGAAGAAGCCCGGGTCGGTCTCGCGATACACCAGATGGTCTTCGCCGAAGCCCAGCGCCCGCCGATAGACCGCGACGGGGCGGGCGTTCTCGTCCCGCGCCACCCAGAACAGCGAATGCGCATCCGCGCCCCAGGTGAAGTCGCCATAGGTGTCGGGGATCGTTTCCTCGATCAGCGCGCCGGTCTCGGTGTCGAGGATTTTCAGCGTGTAGAATTCCGAACCCTTGTCGTCGAGCGCGAACGCGACAAAGCGGTGGTCGGGCGAATGGGCGACCTTGCGCAGGTCGAAATACTCGCTGCCCCTGGCCATCTCGTCGCCGTCCAGAAGAAGCGTTTCGTGCGACGCGTCGTCGTTGAAGGCGTGTTCGAAAGGACGCCGGCAATAGAGCGGATATTCGCCGCCGTCGCGGAAGCGGCGGTAATAGGCCCAGGGGCCGTCGATCATCGGAACCGAAGCGTCGTTCTCCTTGATGCGCCCGCGCATCTCCTGGAACAGCGCTTCCTGCAACGGCGCCAGAGGCTCTTCCAGCCTGGCCTGCGTCCAGGCGTTCTCCGCCTCGAGATAGGCGCGGATGTCCGAACGCAGGCGTTGCGGATCTCGCATCACTTCGCGCCAGTTGTCGTCCTTCATCCACGCATAGGGGTCGTGCCGCGTTCGGCCGTGCTGCTCGATCAGGGCGTGCTCGTCGCGCCGGGCGACAGGCGGGGAGGTCGGTGAAGCGGTGTCGGACACGGGTGTGGGGGTGCTCTTGGCTGGCTGGTGAAGAAGCGCGGACGGGGAAACCCGCCGCCCGCTTCTGCGAATCGCGTCTATCCCGCCGGGTTTACGGTCTGGCCGCAAGCCCGGCGGGCGCAGAGGTATAGGACAGGGATCAGCCGGTCACAGCCAGAAATCGCCGGCGGTCAGGTCTCATTAGGCTCGAAGTCGAGGACCGCGCCATTGATGCAGTAGCGAAGACCGGTCTTGTCGCGCGGACCATCCTCGAAAACGTGCCCCATATGGGACCCACACTTGGCGCAATGCACCTCGGTGCGAGGATAGCCGATCTTATAGTCCGTGGTCGTTCCCAGCGCTTCGCTGGATGCGGGAGCCCAGAAGGACGGCCAGCCGGAGCCGGAATCGTACTTGGAATCCGAGATGAACAGGGTTTCTCCGCACGCCGCGCACTTGTAGAGGCCGGCGCGCTTTTCGCCGTTCAGCGGGTTGGAGAACGGGCGCTCCGTGCCGTGCTCGCAGGCGATGGCGTATTGTTCGGGGCTGAGCCGGGATTTGAGGTCGGTTTTGCTGGGGGCGTCGGACATCGTGGGAGACTCCTTCCTGCGGACGTTTCGGCCGCAGCCGCCATATGGTTACGGTGCGCGCGCCGGGCAAGCCGGTTCGTTCGCGCGCGTGATCGTCAGGCGCGATCATCAGGGATGTAGCCCGCTTGGCGCCGTTCGGGCTAGGGTGGCCGCCAGGGAGAAAGCAATGGTCGACAAGGCGCGAAAGAAGGAACTGCTGAGGGCCTACGCCGAGCGCAAACCGCAGACCGGCGTGTTCGCGGTGAAATGCGCCAGCACCGGGGAGTCGTGGGTGGGCTGGTCGAAATCGCTGGACAAGCGCCAGAACGGCCTCTGGTTCGAGCTGCGCATGGGCAAATCGCCGGAGGCGGGCATCCTCGCCGCATGGAAAGCTCACGGCGAGGACGCGCTGTCCTACGAAATTCTCGAAGTCGTCGAAGAGGACGATCCCTTCGCGCTTCAGCGCAAGCTGGACGAGCGAACGCAACACTGGCGCGCGGAGCTGGGCGCCGGGGTCGTCTCCAGCCGTTAGCGCCGCCTATTCGCCGTAGAGAATGCCGATGGTTTCCGCCACGCAGGCGGGACGATCCTTGCCTTCGATCTCGATCACCGATTCCATGGTGATCTGCTTGCCGCCGGCGCGGGCCTCGACCTTGAGGCAGGTCTGCTTCAGGCGAACCTTCGAGCCGACCGGCACCATATTGGTGAAGCGCACCTTGTTGCTGCCGAAATTGATGCCGCGCGACACGCCGTCGACGTTCATCACCTGCGCGGCCAGCATCGGGATCAGCGACAGGGTGAGATAGCCGTGGGCGATGGGGTGGCCCATCGCCTCGGTGGCGCGCTCGACGTCGACGTGGATCCACTGGAAGTCGCCCGTGGCTTCGGCGAACTTGTTCACACGGTCCTGGGTGATCTCGAGCCACTCCGAAGCGCCGACCTCCTGGCCGACGATTGACTCAAGTTCATTGTAAGCCACGGTGCGCATGCAGTCCTCCAGAAGACAGTCCGTTACGTACTATTTGTGTAACGCCAGATGGGGCCTTATCCGCCGTCCGGACAGTTTGGACCAGTCTGTCCGGACAAGTTTTCCGGCGGTCAGCGCGGGCCAACTGCACGCCCCGGCATGACGAAACCGGTGTCCCGGCGCTAATCTGCTGGCGTTGATCGGTCGGGCCTGCATCAGATGGTCGGGCTTAGCAGCGCCGGCGATCGGGCCCGGAAACGGGCTTGCGAGCGGGGCCGAACAGAGGGGCCAAGACAGGCATGTCCAACCGTCCTCCCAAGAAGTCCGAGTCCATCGAGGTCCGGCTTCCCTACGAGACAAAGCGGGAGTTTCTTGACCTGTGCCGCAAGGACGGAACCACGGCCAGCGCCGTGGTTCGCGATTCGATCGAACGCCACATCGACCAGCGCCGGAAGCAGATGGCCGTCATGGCCGCCGTCAACGCGGCGAATGACGGCGCGCCTGTCGGGATCGTCCCGGCCGGTGAAGCCAAAACCGGAAAGCTGATCGACATGATTTCCAAGCCTGTCCACAAATGGAGATACCTTGCGGGCGCCGCCGGAGCGCTGGGGCTGTTCGCGGGCGTAGCCCTGCCCAGCGCCGCGCGGCCGGATCTGGCCGCGGTGTTTTCGAAGCTCGACCGGAACGGCGACGGCGTGCTCTCGTCGGATGAGTTCCTGGGCGGCGGAGACGCCAAGAAGGTGATCGTCATCCGCAAGACGGATTCGAAGGACGCCACGGCGGCGGCTTCGCCGGCGACCACGGAGTCCTATTCCTACTGGATCGACCATCCCGACAGCGCGAGCGGCGACGGCAAGGTCGTGGTCGAGCACCGCCAGATCAACGTGATCGCGGACGACGATCAGGGCGACGATCCGTCGGTGAAAGTGCTGCGCGCCGTCCCCGACGATGTTCGCGCATCGGAGTTCTCGAGATACGACGCGGACAAAGACGGCAAGATCACGCTGCAGGAGTTCTCCGAACGTCACCGCGAGATGCTGACCAGCGGCTTCAAGCGTCTGGATACGGACGGCGACGGCTATCTCAGCAGCACCGAATACGCAAAGATCGGCGGACCGATCACCCTGAAGTTCGACGCGCAAGCCGGCGGCAAGGACAATCTGACGATCATCGACGCGACGCCGCACGGCTCAGGCGACGCGTCCGACGATACGGACCAGCGGTTCGCCGAACTGGACGCCAATGGCGACGGCAAGGTGAGCCTTCAGGAATACCTGCCCAAGCAGGTGCGCTGAACGCAAGAAAGGGCGGGGTGGGCCTCTAGGGGCCGGCCTCGCCCGGCGGTTCCGGCGGCGAGGTCTTTTCCTCGGGCGTATCGCTAGGCGTGTCGCTATGGCCGCGCATCCGCCAGATCGGCGTCAGCAGGACCATGCCGACGATCATCGCCAGCATGCCGACGGCCGGCACGAGGATCACGAAGTCTGGTCCCGCCTGGTCCGACAGGATCCCGAGCAGAGCCGCCCCGACCGGCGCGCCGCCCATGAAGCCGAGCTGATAGATCGACAGGACGCGCGCGAGCAGATGCGGCGGCGCGGCTTCCTGGACGATCGAGCGGCTCATCATGATCGAGATGCCGGCGGCCAGTCCCCACACGAAGACGAGGCTCAGGAACGCCCAGTAGGGCGGGTGCATGGCGAGGAACAGGATGCCCGCCGAGCCGATGAACTGCGCCGTCAGCAACAGGCGCCCCGGCCGCTCCACATGTCCGAAGCGCGAGATCAGCACCGACGACACGAACGCGCCGGCCCAGAATGTCACGAAGATGTTGCGCAGGCCGCCGGAGCGGTGGTTGTAAACGTCGGCGTTGATGATCGGCAGGATCACCAGGAACGCGCCGATCACGAACACGCCGACGCCGAACATCGACAGCACCATGGTCAGCAGAACCGGGTCCCTGCGCACGGCGCGCATGCCGTCGCCGATGTCGCCGAAGATGGCGCCGGCGCCCTTGCGGCCGGTGGTGATCATTTGTCCGCGCGACAGGAAGTAGGCGGCGAGGGCGCCCATGGCGACCACCGCGCCCTGCGCGATCAGCAGCGGCCATACGCCGACGCCGCTGGCCCAGCCGCCGACCCACAGGCCGACGATCTGCGCCGCGAACTGGGCGAGGGTGGCGAACGCCACCCCTTGCTGGATCGTGATGCGCGAACCGACCTGTTGCCGACGGGCGACCACCTCGTTGAGGATCGCGTCGCGGGCCGGCATCATGAACGCGCCGATGGTTCCCATCGAAATCGCGTAGACCAGCATCATCCAGTATTCGTGCGAGTCGGACTTCAGCAGGAAACCCAGTCCGATGGCCGGAAGGGCGGCCAGCAGATGGAACAGCATCAGCAGCGAGCGTCCGTCCGCGCGCTCGGCGATCACCCCGCCCAGCAGAATAAAGACCACCGACGGCGCGGCGAGCGCCATCTGGGCCAGCCCGAGCAGCGTGCCCGAAACCCCGAGCACGTTTTTCAACAGATAGGGGAAAAGCACCGTCTGCAGGCCGAAGGCCGTGAACCAGGCGATCTGGACGAACATGTAGGCCGGCAGTTCAAACGCCACCTGCCGTGCGGTAAGCGGACGCAAAGCTTCGCCCGCGACGACGGCCGAGCCCACGCCGCTGATCGGTTAGGCTGCGCCTTCCGATATCTCGTGATCGAGCTTGTCGAGCGGGTTGCTCAAAGGTCCTCCGTGCGGGCGGCACAATACCCGCGCTTGGCGTTGAGGGAAGCGGTAGCTTTCCGATGAACGCCTGCTGGAACGGTTGTTTGGCGCCGCTGGATTTGGCGGGCATACTGCCCTCGGGGATCAGCGGCAGGGAGCGTCTGCATGCGCGGCATTCGTTTGATGGGGAGCTGGGTTCTCGCCCTGTTCCTTGCGGTGATGTTTCTCTGGATCGCCGACGTCATGGCCTTTCCGGCTACGGCGGCGAAAAATGTCGTCTTTCCGTCCCTGGTCGAGGCTTCCGGCATCGCGCTATGGGAGCCCACCGGCCGGGCGTTCACCAGCCTGCTGCATGTCATTGCTGCGTTGCTCCTCTTGATACCGCTTACACGGCGGGCCGGCGCAATACTGGCGTTTCTGGTCTCGCTTGCGGCTGTCCTGGCTCAAGTGCTGTGGTTGGGCCTGTCCGTGCCGCAGGAGATCGGCTCCGCCGAATCGGACGGCGGGCAGCTCTTTTATCTCTCCCTGGCCCTTCTGGCGGCCTCCCTCCTGCTGATCTTCGTCCATCCCGGACGCGCGAAAGGTTAGCTGCGCTGGTTGAGGCTTGATTAACCCGCGAACGCGAAGGTGTCGCGGGAGCCTGCCCGCCATTCCGGCGGAGCGGGACCGAAAGGCGCAGGCAAGGGGCGTGGCCCCGCAGGATGGGCGTCATGACAAGCCAGGCCGCCGAGGCGCAGGCCCCGGAGACATGGACCGCGGACGACGGCGATGCGCCGCTGGTGCACGCCGCCACGCGCAAGCGTCTGCTGCGCCGGCTTATGGATGTTGTCGCCCTGCCGTCCTCGCGCACCAGCGTGCAGGACCGGGCGATCGCCGGCGATCTCCTTCTGGAAGTGCTGCTGCACGTCGATCCGTCCGAACGTGATCTCTGCGCGCGGCGTCTGGAGCAGATGTCGCAGGCGCCCAAGCGTCTCCTGAGATATCTCGCCATGCAGACCACGCCCGCCTGCGAGCGTCTGCTGTCGGAAAACATCGGCCTCGACGAAGCCGATCTCGCATACATCGCGCTTCAGTCAGGCGCCCCGCAGCGCCTTGCGATCGCACGGCGGAAGGACGCCGGTCCCGGCGTTTCGCGCGCCATCGCCGCCTCAGGCGATCCGGTCGCGATGAAGGCGCTGCTGGAGAACAACACCTCCGTCCTTTCGGACCAGGCCATCGACCTTATGGTGGTCGCCTCGCGCGACGCCAATGAACTGACCCCGCTGCTGGCCCAGCGCGAGGAGATGCGTCCCGCCAACGCGCTGGCGATGTTCTGGTGGTGCAAGAAGCAGGTTCGCCGCTCGATTCTCACCCGCTTCTCGGCCGAACGCTCGATGCTGATCGACGAGTGCGCGGACATCTTCCGTGAAGCCGCGGAGAACGGCGCCTGGAGCGATCCGGTCATCCGCAAGGCGCTGCAGGTGATCGAACGCCGCCAGCGCAACCGCGCCGCCATCGAGCGCTCGCCGTTCGAATCTCTTGAAGATGCGGTTCTGGCGGCTTCGAAGAACGGCATGGACCCGTTCACGATGGACGAGATCTCGCTGCTCAGCGGCATCCATCCGACGACCGGCAAGCGCATCATGACCGACCCCGGCGGCGAAGGCGTCGCCATCCTGTGCAAGGCGACCGGCTTGCGCCGTCGCTTCCTGCGCGAACTGTGGGTCGGCCTCGGCCGCGCCGGAAGCGAACACGACCAGACCTTCGAATGGGTCTCCGACATCTACGAATCGATGGTCGTGGCGAAGGCGCAGACCGTGCTGCGTTACTGGAACTGGTCGCTCAGCTCGGCTTTCGCGCTGCAGGGCGTTGTCGCCGCCGCAGCGGACGCAGAAGCCTATCAGGACATCAACGCCGAGTCCGGCGTCGCCTGAGTGCACAATCATGTGGTCTGCGGGCGATCCGCGGGTCGATGAGTCCGGTTTTGCTGGCCTTTTTCGTTCAATTCGTCCAAGTCTCTGAGGAGGCGGGCCCGAATTCTCCGGGGCCGCGATTCGTTCCGGCCTGACAGGGAGATTTGAGGCGTTGGCGGTATGACCTATCTCCCCGGCCTTTTTCTCGCGCTGACGGCGATATGGTTCGCTCTGTCCGGACAGACAGAGCCGCTTTTCCTGTTTCTCGCGGTCGTCTCGATCCTGAGTTCGGTGTGGCTCGCCGCCCGTCTCGAGGTGATCGACCGCGACGCTTCGCCCTACCACCGGCTGCCGCAGTTCGTACTCTACGGGGTGTGGCTGATTGGCGAAATCATCGTTTCGAACGTTCGCGTGCTGAAAGCGATCATCAATCCGCGCGACGGCGTTTCGCCCGCGGTGGTGCGCCTGAAGACCAAGTGCTCGTCCGATCTGTCGCGGACCACGTTCGCCAACTCGATTACCCTTACGCCCGGTACGGTGACCGTCGACGTCGACAACGGCGTGTTCGTCGTCCATGCGCTCAGCCAGGACGGGGCCGACCCGGCCGGTTTTGAAGAAATGGAGCGCCGGTCCTGCTACGCCGCCGATCCGAATCCGCCGCACTTCCATCCGCCCGGGGCGGACAAGACCGTCGCCCAGACAAAGGAGAGCGAAGCGTCGGAGCGGAAAGGGTAGGCGATGATCTACGGCGCGACCGCGGCGCTTTTCGCCGCAATGGTTCTTATGCTTGTGCGGGCCTTGCTTGGGCCCACGCACTATGACCGCATCCTCGCGGCCAACTCCTTCGGCACCAAGACCGTGATGTTCATCGCCTTGGCGGGCTATGTGTTCGGCCGCCCCCACTTTCTCGACATCGCGATCGCCTATGCGCTCATCAACTTCGTCACCACGATCGCGCTGATGAAGTTCTTCCGTTACCGCTCGTTGCAGGCCTCGCTCACGCGCAACATTTCCGTGGAGGACGCCGGCGATGTCGATTGAGGCCGTTCTTCATCTTGTCGGCTGGGCGCTGGTTCTGTTCGGCGCCTTGCTGGCGTTTCTCGGCGCGATCGGCGTCATGCGCTTCCCGGACATCTACACCCGCCTGCACGCGGCCAGCATCACCGACACCGGCGGCGCCACGGTCATGCTGCTCGGCCTCGCCCTGATTTCAGGTTTGACGCAGGAGACCGGCAAGCTCGCCATCACCTGGGGTCTCATCATGCTGACCAGCCCGACGGCGGCTCACGCGCTTGCCAACGCGGCCTGGAGCGCGGGCGTCCAGCCGGTGATCGGTCCCTATCGGATCGTCAAGGGCAAGCCTGACGCCGGTTCGCCCGAAGCGGACGGAAAGGGCGACGCCTGATGGACTTCGCAACGCCCTTCGACATCAACACCGCGATCAATCTCGGTCTTCTGGGCATTCTGCTGGCCATTCTGGGCGGCATCATCACCACGCGCAGCCTGCTCGCCGCCATCCTTCTGATGAGCGTCTATTCGCTCGTCTCCGTGGTCTGGCTGGTCATCATGGATGCGGTCGACGTCGCCTTCACCGAGGCGGTGGTCGGCGCGGGCATCTCAACCATCGTGCTCCTCGGCGCCATCCTGCTGACGCGTTCCGAAGCGCTTCACATCAAGTGGCAGGACGTGATCGGCCCCGCCGCCGCCGTGCTGGCGACCGGCGCGCTGCTGCTCTATGCGGCGATCGACCTTCCGGCGCTGGGCGATCCGTCCTCGCCCGCCAACGCCTATGTCGGCCGGCTCTATATCGAGCACACGCCGCACGAGATCGGCGTCCCGAACATCGTCACCGCCGTCCTGTCCAGCTATCGCGGTTTCGACACGCTGGGCGAAACCACCGTGATTTTCGCGGCGGGCATCGCCGTCACCATCATGCTCGGCTTCGGCGAGCGGTCTCTGTCGGACCTGCCGGCCGATGTGCGCGCGCCGAACTTCGACAACCTCGCGGAGAGCGATCACCATGTGATCCTGCGCGTCGCCGCCAAGATGCTGGCGCCGGTCACCATCCTCTATGCGCTGTACGTGCAGTTCCACGGCGACCTTGGGGCGGGGGGCGGTTTCCAGGCCGGCGTGGTCGTCGCCGTCGCCGTGATCCTGCATGCGCTGGTCTTCGGCCTGCGCGATACGATGCACGCCATCCGGCCTGAAGTGACGCGGGGCGTCTCCGCCGTCGGCGTCCTGATCTATGCAGGCGTGGGCGTGATCGGCATGCTCAACGGCGGCGTGTTTCTCGACTACGACCATCTCTTCCCGGTCGCCTTCGAAAGCGGATTGCCCGGCAGCCACCTGTCCGGCGGGCACCACCATTGGGGGCAGCATTTCGGCATCATGTTCATCGAACTGGGCGTGCTCGCGACGGTCTCCTCCACGCTGATCACGGTGTTCTACGCGTTTGCGGGCCGGTCTTCCGACGCCGAAGTCGACATTCACGCCGCTCATGCGCCGCCGGCCGCCGATGCGCCGATGCGCGCGTCCGGGGCGGCGAAAGGAGGCGCGGGCGCTTGATGTCCATGCTCCAGTCGCTTCTCGGGCACGCCAACTATATCGCCATCATCGTGCTGATGATGGGCGGCCTGTTCATCGTGTTCTCGCGCGCCAACCTCATCAAGCGGATGATCGGGCTGAGCGTGTTCCAGACCTCCGTCGGCCTGTTCTACATTTCGCTGGGCAAGGTCGCCGGCGGCACCGCGCCGATCGAGCTTGACGCCTCCAGCCGGGCGGGCCGCGAGCTGGCCTCGCATCTCGATCCCGCCTATGTCGCCGGCTACGGCGTCGACGGCGTCGTCTATTCGAACCCGCTGCCGCACGTTCTCATTCTCACCGCGATCGTGGTGGGCGTGGCGACCCTCGCGGTCGGCCTCGCCATCGCGGTGCGCATCCGCGAGGCCTACGGCACCGTTGAAGCTTCCGAGATTGAGCGCATGGATCTTCAAAGCGAAGAGGTGCTGAGCGGCGAGCCCATGGTGGCGGCCAAGAGCGGCGGAGGCGACACGCCGTGAACGCATTCGCATCCATCTCCTTCGCGCCCGATTTCCTCGCAGCGCACGCCATCGTCCTGCTGGCGATCGGCCCGCTGATCGCCGGTTGCGCCGCCGCGCTCGCGCCGGGCTCGCGGTCGGCCTGGCTGATCTCGATCGCCGGGTCCGCCTTTTCCTTCTGGATGGCGCTGGAGGTCGCCCATCAGGTCGCGGTGAGCGATCTGGTGGTTTACGCGATGGGCGGGTTCGAGCCGCCCTACGGCATCACCTTCCGGGCCGACGGGATAAGCGCGGTGTTCTCGCTGCTGATCTCGTTCATCGCGACGCTGTCGGCGCTTTATTCCGGGCACAGCCTCAACGCCGAAGTGCTCAAGGGCAAGCACACGCTGTTTCAGGCCGGCTTTCTGCTCTGCCTTGCCGGGCTGCAGGGCATGGTCTCCACCGGAGACGCGTTCAACGCCTTCGTCTTCCTCGAGATATCGTCCATCGGCACCTACGCGCTGATCGGCGTCGGCGAGGCGAGGGACCGGCGCGCGCTTCCCGCGGCGTTCAACTATCTCATCATGGGAACCATCGGCGCGACCTTCTACGTCATCGGCGTCGGCTTCCTCTACGCGGCGACCGGCACGCTGAACCTCGCGGATCTCGCCGAGCGCATTCCTCTGGCCACCCAGCGCCGCACCGTCGAGGCGGGCTTCGCCTTCATCGTCGTGGGACTGGGATTGAAGGCGGCGATGTTCCCGCTGCATGGCTGGCTGCCGGGCGCCTACGCCTACTCGCCCTCGCTGATCAACGTCTTCCTCTCGGCGACCGCCACAAAGGCCGCGCTTTATCTCATCATCCGGTTCTCGTTCGACGTCTTCGGTCCGGTCACGCAGTTCATCGACGGCTTCATGCAATGGCTGTTCGCGCCCCTTGCGGCGGCCGCGGCCATCGTGTGTTCGGCGCAGGCGATCTTCCAGACCGAGATACGCCGTATGCTGGCCTTCTCTTCGGTCGCCCAGGTCGGACTCATCATGCTCGGCGTCGCCAGCCTCACCGGCATCGGTCTCGCCGGCGGCATGATGCACCTGATGGCGCACTCGATCATGAAAGCGATGCTGTTCATGGCCATCGGCGGCGTGACGCTGAAAGTGCGCGGCCTCAAGCTCGCGGACTTCGCGGGGGCCGGCCGCGCCGCGCCCTGGACGATGATCCCGTTCGCGATCGGCGCGCTCAGCCTCGCCGGCGTGCCGCTCACCTTCGGCTTCCTCTCGAAGTGGCGGCTGATCCAGTCGATGCTCGAAACCGGGAACGTCATGGCGGTGGTCGCGATCGCGGTCGCCTCCTTCCTGACCCTGATCTATTGCGGGCGCATGCTCGAGACCGTGTTCTTCCGCTATCCGCGCCCCGGCGCGCGGCGCGTGAAGGAGGCCCCGGTCGGCGCGCTGATCCCGCTCTGGATACTTGCGCTCGCCACCGTCTATTTCGGCATTGACGGACGCCTGCCGGACGCGCTTGCGCATTCAGCGGCCTCCGCCGTCGTGGGGGCGATCCCATGAGCGTCGCCGAAGCCCTCATTCCCGTAGCCCTGCTGCTGCCGCTGGGCGCCTCGGTGCTGACCTTCCTGCTCGGCAAGGTTCCCGACGTCCGCGACACGCTCACCATGGTGATGGCGATCTCGCTCGCCGTCGTTTGCGGCTGGCTGTTCATCGAGGTTGGAAACGGCGCCCGGCCGGTCTTCGTCATCGGCGAGCCGGTGCCCGGCCTGACGCTGGGCTTTCATGTCGAACCGCTGGGCGCGTTGTTCGCGGCCATGGCCAGCGGCCTGTGGGCGGTCAACTCGCTATTCGCCATCGGCTATATGCGCGGCAAGAAGGAAGACAACCAGACGCGCTTCTACATCTGCTTCGGCCTCGCCATCGCCGGCGCGATGGGCGTAGCGATGGCGGAGAACCTGTTCACGCTGTTCGTCTTCTACGAAGTGCTGACGCTGTCGACCTATCCGCTGGTCACGCATGCGGGCGACGCGCCGGCGCGACGGGCGGGGCGGATCTATCTCGGTACGCTGGTGGGCGCTTCGGTCCTGCTGTTTCTGCCGGCGATCATCGCCATCTTCGCGATCACCGGCACAACCGAGTTCACGCCCGGCGGCGTGCTTTACGGAAAGGTCGATCCCGTCGTCTCCAGCATCCTGCTCGTGATGCTGGTGTTCGGCGTCGCCAAGGCCGCGATGTTCCCGCTGCACTACTGGTTGCCGACCGCGATGGTCGCCCCCACGCCGGTGTCCGCGCTGCTGCACGCCGTCGCCGTGGTGAAGGCCGGCGCGTTCACGCTGCTTCAAGGTCTCCGCCTACATCTTCGGGTCCGCGCAAATGTCGGAGACCCCGGCGGCCGAATGGCTGTTGTGGCTGGCCGCTGCGATGATCGTGATCTCCTCCATCGTCGCGATCACCAAGGATCAGCTCAAAGCGCGTCTGGCCTGGTCGACCATCGGCCAGCTCGCCTACATGACCGCCGCGGCGCTGATGGCCGGATCGGCGGCCGTCGTCGCCGGCGGCGTCCACATGCTGACGCACGCCTTCGGCAAGATCACGCTCTTCATGTGCGCCGGCGCGATCTACGTCGCCACCAGCCGCACCAAGGTGTCCGAACTTTCGGGCATGGGCCGCTCCATGCCGTGGCTGTTCGCCGCCTGGACGGTCGGCGCGCTGTCGGTCTCCGGCCTGCCGCCGTTCGGGGGCATGTGGTCGAAATTCCTGCTCATGGAGGCGGCGGTCGATCGCGGATACATGTTCGTGGTGTGGGCGCTGATCGGTTCGTCGCTGCTGTCGGTCTACTATCTCGTCAGCATCAGCTTCCGCGCCTTCCTGCCGCCGCCGGGCGAGGGCGAAGGCGCGGTGCGCATCAAGTCGCGCGAGATGGTTCGTCTGTGCGTGGTCGCGCTGTGCCTGACGGCCCTTGGCGCCTTCCTGCTGTTCTTCCTGGCGGACGGCGTGGCGCACTATCTCGCCCCCATCGGAGAGGAGGGACCATGACGCCGGCCGAGCCCCCAGGCATTCCGCCCGAAGCCGGCGGCGCCGGCCCTGCTGGCGTTCCCCCGGAAGCCGCTCCCCAGCCGGAGCATCCGCTTTCGGTTCTGCTGTTCGCGCCTCTGCGCACGCCGCAGGGTCATCGCGCCATCGTCATCGGCTTGTCGGCGATCTGCGCGCTTCTGGTGATCCTTGGCTTCGTCGTTCCGCTGATCGCCCACAACGAACTCGAGCGCATCCCCGCCTTCTACGCCGCGTTCGGCTTCGCCGCCTTCGCGCTGGCGGTGCTGTCGGGCTGGCCGCTCGGCCGTCTGCTGCGGCGGCCGGAGGGCTTCTACGAAACCATCGCGCGCCGCAAGCCGGCCAAGGAGCGCGACGATGGAGAATAGCGTGATGGGCGCCTTCCTCGCCGGCCTCAATCCCGGCCTTATCGTCATCGCGGCGGGCTTTGTGGTGGCGTTCGTGCGCGGCGCCCCGGCGCGCGCCGCGATTCTGGTCGGCGGCCCGATGCTGGCCTTCGTCGCCCTGACGTTCGCGGGCGCGTCCGGCGCCGATCTCGCGCCCGCCAGCCTGTTCGGCATGGAGCTGTCGCTCTATCGCATCGACAGTCTTTCTTTCGTTTTCTCGCTGGCCTTCCTGATCGCGGCCGCGCTCGGCGGCATCTACTCGCTGCACCGGGAAGATCCGATGCAGGACGCGGCGGGCATGATCTATGCCGGCGCCGCGATCGGCGCGTGTCTGGCTGGCGATCTCATAACGCTGTTCTTCTACTGGGAGCTGACGGCGCTGGCCTCGGTGCTGCTGATCCTCGCGCGGCGCACCCGGGAATCCTACGAAGCCTCGATCCGCTATCTCATCATCCAGCTTGTCTCCGGGCTTCTTCTGCTGGCGGGCGCGCTCCAGATCCACGAGGCGACCGGATCGGTGAAGTTCGACGCCATCGCCTCCAGCGGACTTCAGCCGCTGGTTGGAGTGATCGACATCAACCTGCCGGGCGCATGGCTGGTGCTGGCCGCTTTCGGCATCAAGGCGGCGTTCCCGCTGGTGCATTCCTGGCTGCAGGACAGCTATCCGCAGGCGACGGAAACCGGCGCCGTGGTTCTGTCGGCCTTCACTACAAAGCTCGCGGTGTATGCGCTGGCGCGTTGTTTCGCGGGCCTCGACATCCTCATCTGGATCGGCGCGATCATGACCGTCTTCCCGGTCTTCTTCGCGGTGATCGAAAACGATCTGCGCAAGGTTCTGGCCTACAGTCTCAACAACCAGGTCGGCTTCATGGTGTGCGCCATCGGCGTCGGCGGGCATCTGGCGATCAACGGCGCGGCGGCGCACGCCTTCGCGCACATCATCTACAAATCGCTTCTGTTCATGACGATGGGCGCCGTTCTGCTTCGCACCGGCACGACAAAGGCGACGGAGCTGGGCGGCCTGCACCGCACCATGCCCTACACGGCGCTGTTCTGCATTGTCGGGGCGGTGTCGATCTCGGCGCTGCCGTTCTTCTCGGGGTTCGCGGCCAAGTCGCTGACCATGTCGGCGGTGCAGGAGCATCACCTCACGGCGATCTGGCTGATGCTGCTCTTCGCGTCCGCCGGCGTGCTGGAGCATTCGGGGATCAAGATCCCGTATTTCGCCTTCTTCGGGCATGACAGCGGGCTGCGCCCGAAGGAAGCGCCGTTCAACATGCTGCTGGCGATGGGGATCGCCGCGGCGATCTGCCTGGGCGTCGGCGTCGCGCCGGGCTGGCTGTACGGCATTCTTCCTTATCGCGACGAGGCGCTGGAATATCTCCGACACGATCTCTGGACCTCTTCGCACCTGATAACGCAATTCCAGTTGCTGGCGTTCGCGGCGCTGGCCTTCATCGTGCTCCAGAATCGCGGGCTCTATCCGGCCGAACGGCCCGGACTGATCCTCGACGCGGAATGGCTCTGGCGCCGGGCCGCTCCGGCGGTGGTGCGCTGGATCGGGCGCATGCTCTCGGCGCTGTCGGCCTGGGCGGGCGGAATTCGCGAGAAGCTGGGCGAGGGCGTTGGCGCGGCGGCGCGCGGGATGCTGGCGCCGGCGGGCTATTTCAGCCGTAAGGTTCCGCTTGCCGCTACGGCAGTCTGGACCGCGGGGATACTCGCACTTGTGCTGTTGATCTCGTTTTTCGCTACGCGCTGACTTGCGTTAGTTGCAAAAGACTTGCGTCTATGTTGGAGCAAAGTGGCGTCAGCATTTGAACGCTTGCAAGTTGCTCGGTTTTCTACTTTTGTTAGTTTCACAAAGTGAAGCGATCATTTCACTAAGCTCATCCATGGGGTGGACGGAGGGTATTGATGGAGCGGGACGACGCCCGGCCTCTGGAACTTCTCGAATTGGCCTCCGAGATTGTGGCGGCCTATGTGTCACATAACCCGATACCGACCGGGGATCTGCCGCGCCTGATCGAGCAGGTCCACAGCACGTTGATCGAACTGCATGCGGGACTGACCGTGGCGCCGCGCGCCGACCTCAAGCCTGCGGTTCCGATCAAGAAGTCTGTGACGGACGACCACATCATCTGCCTGGAAGACGGCAAGAAGTTCAAATCTCTCAAGCGCCATCTGCGTACGCGCTACGACATGTCGCCAGAGCAGTACCGCGAGAAATGGCAACTGCCGCCGGACTATCCGATGGTCGCGCCGAACTATGCGCGACAGCGTTCGGATCTGGCGCGCCAGATGGGGTTGGGTCAGGCCAAGAAATAGGCTTGGCGCTCGCGCCCCCAGGCATCGCCGCTCAGAGACCGGACCCGGTTCCCTCGGGCGCGGGCGAGCCCCGCGAGACATGCGGACCGACGCCCTCTTGTCCGACCTCGCGGCAGGCGGGTTTCAGTCGCTTGTTGTTGGTGTCGCGTTTCTGACCTGGAAGATAGGGCGCCTTGCAGGCCAGCTTGCTGTTGTTGAGCAAGCCCCCAAGCACAGCAAGATCCGCTCTCAGCGAGGGTGTTTCCTCGTCGGGCTCCAGATGGAAGTCCCGGCAGAGATCGTGGTCCGGTCCGGATTTCGAGAACATGCAGTATTGCAGGTTCACCGCGTAGGAGCAGGTGTTGGCGTAGGTCAGGGTGTCAGAGTTGAGAGGGGTGCACTTCGAGGCTTTGGCGAAGAGCGCCGGTTCGGTGAGCAGGGTGACGACAAACCCCAGGGCCAGCAGCGGCGGAAACGCGATCAGCGGAAACAGGCAGCCTGATTTATTGCGAGCGCCCGGAACGGTGAAGCGGTTCGATGTCGGCATCTTGTGTCCTGATCCGGCGTCGTGTTGGCGGCTGGCGGGGCGCCGCCGGTGAATCGCCGAAGGTTACGTCGCCGACAGACGGCACATGTAGGGGCGGGAACTCCATACACGGCAAGGGATTGTGTATGGCGCCCATGCGGCGGGCTGACTCATGCGTACATGCAACACGGATTCAGATTTCATTGATCAGTATGAAGATTGAGTTGCCGGACTCTTGCGCCGAGTCGCGAACCCACTCAGCCTGAACCTGCGAAGTGATTCGTATCTAAGTAGCGTCTGTCCGACGTCGGGCTGTCTGTCGGACGGGTTTGTCAATCAGGATTGGTTTCCAGTTCGCCGTCGCGCCTCTGGCGTGATCGCGCGAGGACTCGGAAAGTGATCCAGCTACAGGGGCTGGGCATGTCGGACCATCTGGGCGCATTGCGCCTCAAGGGACAAGAACGCGTCTACGCTTGCTGGCGGGCCTTGCGGTCCGCGAACGGCCGCGTGCGGCGCGACAGGCTGGACCTGTCCGTGATCGCGGGCGAACTGGCGCACGTTTCGATCCTCGCTGCTGGCCCCACGGGCTTCCACTTCCGGCTCGCCGGATCGGGCCTGCGGGAGATCTTCCGCACCGATGCGCGGGGCCGCACGCCGACCGAGTTCGGCGACCTCTGCACCAACAAGGCCTGGATGACGGCGCCGCGCCGCACCCTCGCCGATGGTCAGCCGCAGGCGGGCGTGTGCGAAACCGACAATGGCGATCTCCACCTCTGGCTGCGCCTGCCGCTGTCCTCGGACGGCGAGCATGACGACCTGGTTCTGTGCCACGACCGGTACCTACCCGTCGAAGCGCTGGAAGACCTGGAGGAGGCCGCGCGCCAGGCCGACCGGGCGTTGCGCCGCGATCTGGCGGTGGCGGCCTAGCAGGGCTCTCCCACACCCAGCCGTTCGCCATAGTCCTTCAGCGGACCGAGACCCATTTCGGCGCGCCGCGCATCGACATTGGCGCGGTCCTCGATGTCGTGGAACGCCAGCACGTGGTCGACGCACATGGCCTGGCTGCCATAGCGCTGCGGCTTGCCGGCATTCATCTGCACGCGATCGAAGATCAGCGCGTATTGCGAGCGCTCGACGTCGTTGCTCTCCAGCAGCGGCGTCATGCGCTTGAGGGCTTCGGCGCGGAACGCCTCGTCCGGCGAGTGCTGCGCGATCAGCCACGCACTCTGCGAGGCGGCGAGCCCTTCGACGCTGATGCGGAACCAGCCCTGTTCGGGAAGGATGGATTTGAGGAAGGCGGTGTTGTCGGCGTCGGCCTCGCCCAGGATCGACCAGATGCGCTGCTGCACGGCGTCGAGATCGTCGCGGCCAAGCCCCGCGTCCAGAACCTCGGACAGTGCGATGCGCCCGGCCTGCTCGACGCCGACGCGGCGGTCCAGCTCCTCCAGCGGCGAGGCTGCGGGATGCACGGCCGCGACGGTCCGCGCCGCCTCGTAGCGATCCTTCCAGTAGGTGAAGACGCGCTCGGCCGCGGGCGAAAGCGGCGCGTCCTGCGTCTGCGCGAAAACCGCCGGCGCCAGCAGCGCCGCGAGCGCAACGCAGGCGAGGGCGAGCGTCGCCAGCAGGGCGGCGCGTGGCCTGATCCCGGACAAGCGGGACGCGGAAGAACGGTTCGCGTAGGGCGGGCTCATCGGGTCGTGCTCTCTACAGGGTCGCCGCACCGCGCCTAGTGGTGGTGATGTTTGTCCTCGGGCGGCAGGTCGTTGAACTTGCCGCATTTGGGGCACTTCACGGCGGTGAAGGGATGATCGTGCATCACGTCGAAATGCGAAACATTGGAGAGCAGCCGCGTTTTGCATGAGCCGCAGCGATAGGTGATGTCGCCCTCGCCCTCGAGCGCGTAGGTCCCCGGCTCGGGGATCAGCACGCCGTCCATGGAGGCGGGCGCGTCGATGACGGACATGTCTTTCTGGGGCATGGGAAGCCTTCCGCGCGAACGTGTGGGGATGCGCCGGAGCGGCGCGCCCTGGCGTTGTGGCCGGGCGCGGGGGCGGGCGTCAAGCGGCGGCGGCTTTCGCGCCCATGGTTCCGCACCCATGGTTCCGCGCCCATGGTTCAACGTGTTCGGCCGGACCGGCCTGCGCCGTCCGGTTTTGCATCTCTCCCCACGAGAGATGGGGAGGCCGGGGCGCGTGGGGCCGCGCCGGGTAAGTTGCCAGCCCTCTCTTTTTGGGAGGTGGAGCTGGCGTAAGACGCGATCGTCACGCGCCCCGCGGCCGGTTTGAGATCCGGTGCGGCTGGCGGGTTTGGCTGGGGAACACCGTCCGTCTCGATAAAGTCTGAGACGGGCGGCCCACGTCCAGCATTTGGACCCATTTCC
>JAWKVD010000036.1:0-26100 GCA_041398225.1 Hyphomonadaceae bacterium
ACGTCGCCGAGGTGCTGCGCAAGCTGGCGATCGTGTTCAGCACGTTCGAGCAGAGGCTGGAGGCCGCGCCGTTGCTGCGCAAGCTGTCGCGCGGCCAGTTCACGATGGCGGACTATCGCGCTTTCCTGATCACGCTGCGCCAGCAGGTGAAGCATGGCGCGCGCTGGATGTCGCGGGCGGCCAGCAATATCGAGGAGCCGCATCTGGAGCTGCGCTCGCTGGTGATGCGCCACGCCGTGACCGAGCATCGCGATTTCCGCCTGCTGGAAGCGGACTATGTCGCGACCGGCGGGGCGCTTGAGGACATTCAATCGGGCGAGATGTCGATCGGGTCCGAGGCGCTGTCGGCGTGGATGTATCACGAGGCCTCGAAGCCGAACCCGTTCGGCCTGCTCGGCGCGATGTGGATCATCGAGGGGTTGGGGTCGCTGAAGGCGCGCGAATGGGGCGCGCGGGCGCAGGACTGCCTGTCCTTGCCCGACAACGCGGTTCACTTCCTGCTCTATCACGGCGAGAACGACGCCGGGCATATCGAGGAATTCAAGCAGATGCTGGGGCTGGTGCTGCCTGAAGGCGGGGCCTCCAACGCGGCGCTGGCGCGGCGCATCGTGCGCGTCGCGGAAGTGACGGCGCGGCTCTACGCGCTGCAGATAGAAGAGATCGGCGCGTGAAATCCCGCGACTTCGAAAACATGCGGTTCGATCCGAAAGACCCAGATCCGTGGCTGGCGCTCTATCTCGACCAAAGCCTGCCGATCGACAAGGACGCCAAGCGCGCCTTGCTGGAGGGCGCGGCTTCGTGGTCGCGACACTGGCTGTTCAACATCGTGCGGCCGCTGGTGTTCGTGTTCTTTCTCGTGGTGAAGCTGTTGCGCGGGATCAGCCCGCGCCATCCCAATCTCAACGGAACGCTGCACCGGCTGATCTATTGGGGGCTGAAGACGTTCGGCTCGCCGCAGGCCAATTTCCTGATCATGCGGCACTTCCATATCGGCACCGAGCTTCTGGCCTTCATCAAGGCCAACGCCGGGAGCGTCGTCGTTGAGACCGAGCCGCTGCGTCCCGGCGAGCTGAAGGATCTCAAGGACAATGTTTTCCTGCAGCACGACCTCAACATTTTCAGCTTCATCATCCAGCTCAACACGCAGTTGCGCGAGCAGGGGCGGGACCTTGAGCCGGTCGAGCGGCCGGACTTCTCGATGATCACCGACGGGCCGTTCCCGATCGCGCCGACGAAAAAGGGCTGGCTGAATTTCTGCGACGTGCAGACGGCGATCGAGGTTTACACGCCGCTCTACGCGCTGCTGCTGCCGCGCGACGATTTCATCCGCGCCGCCAACTCGCTGCAGCTCGACGAGATCATCGGGATCTACATCGCGAAGATTCTCGGCACGGACTATCACCTGGCGTTCGTGAAGAACGGACACCCGACCGTGCCGCTGTCGACGCTGACGGCGGGATACCGGCTGATGATGCACGGGCTGGACTGCGAGGCGATGCATGGCTGGCTTCGCCAGATGAAACGCGCCCAGGCCGCGGGCCTGCCGATCGCGCGGCCCTAGAGCAGAATCTGTCCGGTGTGGCGGCGCTCGTGATCGAGCAGCCATTGCTTGCGCCACAGGCCGCCCGCATAGCCTGTAAGCGAGCCGTCCGATCCGATCACGCGATGACAGGGCAGGATGATGGCGCAGCGGTTGAGCCGGTTGGCGTTGGCGACGGCGCGCACCGCGCTGGGCTGGCCGATGGCGGCGGCGAGATCGGCGTAGGCGCGGGTCTCGCCGGGCGGGATGCGGCGCAGCTCGTCCCATGTGCGGCGCTGGAAGTCGGTGCCGGCGCCGGCGATGTTCGAGCGGAAGGCAAGATCGCGTCCGGCGAAATAATCGGCGAGTTCGGCGCGGATGCGCGCGAGCGCTTCGGTCTCGCCGGGCACGACGGCGGCGTTGAACGCCTTGCGGTAGCGTTCGAGATGATCCTCCAGCTTCTTGCGCTCGAAGAATTCGAGCATGTGGAGGTGGGTGTCGTCGGCGACCGCCAGCATCGGCCCCAGCGGCGTGTCGATCCAGTCCATTGCGAACACGCGGGTCTCGCGCGCGCGGTTGGGCGCTTCGCCGAACTGGCGGGCGAAGGCCTCGCGAAATCCCGAGCCGGACTCGAAGCCGGCGTCCAGTTGCGCCTCGATCACCTGGTCTCCCTTGCGGATTGACTTGAAGGCGTGGCCAAGCCGGCGCGCCCGAACATACTGCGAGAAGGTCATGTCGAAGCGGCGCTGGAAATGGCGCCGGGCGGTGGCGGGCTCGACGCCGAGCGCGCGCAGATCGGCCTCGCTCCAGCGCCGGCCTGGGTCGGCCTCGACCATGGCGAGCAGGCGGGACAGCAATTCCCCCGGCGATCCCGGGGCCTCCAGCGGCCGGCAGCGCTTGCACGGGCGGAAGCCGGCGGCCTGGGCCTCTTCGGGACTGGTCAGGAAGACGATGTTTTCGGGCCGGGGCGTGCGCGCCGGGCAGACCGGGCGACAGAAGATGCCGGTGGTCTTCACGCAGACATAGACCACCCCGTCCAGATCCGCGTCGCGGCGGAGGAGGCGTTCGTAGAGAGCGTCATGGTCGGGCAGGGCGGTCAGCATGGGTCGAGATTAACGGTTCGGAGCGCCGCCGCGGCCGGAAAAGCGACAGCGATGTGCCGTGCGACAGAATTTTTTCGTCCCAGTATTCGCGATTTGATCTTCGCCAAAAACGCGAAACCCGTTCGCACTCTATATGGTTAATTCTCGCGTAACACTTCCCGCCACAGGCTAATTCTGGCGAAATTGTAGCGAAATTCGCTTGACAGGTAAGGTTACTAAGGGGTTAATTCTCGGGCCGAACGCATTTACGATCGGGGTTGGTATGTCCAAAAAAACGCGACTTCGCGCGACGGTTGCGCCGCTGGCTCTGGCCATGCTCGGCGCCCCGGCGATTCAGGCCGCTTACGCGGAAACCGCCGTCACGCCCGCCTGGGGCGACATTGACGCGTTCTGGGGCGATATCGACGCCTTCGGCGGGAAGTCGACGCCGCGTTGGGGCGATATCGATGCGTTCTGGGGAGACATTGACGCGTTCAGCGGGAAGTCGTCCGCGAGCTGGGGCGATATCGACGCCTTCTGGGGCGACATTGACGCTTTCTGGGGTGATATCGATGCGTTCTGGGGCGACATCGACGCCTTTGGCGGCCAGCTGAACGCCAGCTGGGGCGATATCGACGCGTTCAGCGGCAAATCCCGCGCGAGCTGGGGCAAGTATGCGGCCTTCTGGGGCGACATCGATGCGTTCAGCGGGCGGAACGCCGCGCGCTGGGGCGATATTGACGCTTTCGGCGGTTCGGCCAATGCGAGCTGGGGCGACATTGACGCGTTCTGGGGCGACATCGACGCCTTTGGCGGCGCCAACACCGCTGCGTGGGGCGACATCGACGCCTTTGGCGGCGCCAACACCGCTGCGTGGGGCGACATCGACGCCTTCTGGGGCGATATCGACGCCTTCGGCGGCAAGGCCGCGCCGGCCTGGGGCGATATTGACGCTTTCTGGGGTGATATCGACGCTTTCTGGGGTGATATCGACGCTTTCTGGGGAGACATCGACGCGTTCAGCGGAAAGTCGTCCGCGAGCTGGGGCGATATCGACGCTTTCTGGGGTGATATTGACGCGTTCTGGGGCGACATCGACGCCTTCGCCGGCGCCAACACGGCTGCGTGGGGCGACATCGACGCGTTCTGGGGAGACATTGACGCCTTCGCCGGAAAGAACCGCGCCGAGTGGGGCGATATCGACGCCTTCTGGGGTGATATCGATGCGTTCTGGGGCGACATCGACGCTTTCGGCGGTTCGGCTCAGGCGAGCTGGGGCGACATCGACGCGTTCTGGGGCGATATCGACGCCTTCAACTCCGCCGAGGTGCAGCAGGCGCTGAGCCAGCTCGCCTACGGCATGGTGCAGTCCAAGCTGCAGGGCCTTGTCGATCAGTCGGCGGTGTTCTGGGGCGACGCCGTGCAGGCGCGCACCGGCCTGTCGTTCTGGGACGGCTTCGCGGCGGGCGTGTTCTCCAAATACGGCATCGACCTCACCGATGCGAGCACGCTGGCGGGCCTCTCCGACGTGCAGCGCGCGCGCTTCATGTTCGACTGGTATGACGGGCTGATGGAGTTCTCCGGTCGCGACCATGTCGACTACTGGATGGGGCTGACCAACTGGAACCCGGTTCTGTCGTGGGCTGGCAATGGCGAGAACGCCACCGTCATCGGCCTGATCGACTTCCGTCTGACCGACAGCGCCGAACTCGGCAATCGCCTGATCATGCAGGGCGGCTACGACGTCACCTCCGCGACCCACGGTTCGGCGGTCGCGACGCTGATGGCGGCCGGCCATAACGGCCAGGGCGTGATGGGCATCGCGCCGGGCGCGCAGGTCGCCGCCTACAACCCGTTCGACGCCACCGGCACCGCCGGCTGGGCCGACATCGCGCTGGGCATGAACGCCGTGCTGGGGCAGGGCGCCAGCGTGGTGAACATGTCGCTCGGCGTGCCGAACTATGCGTTCAACCCGGAATGGGCGAGCGTCTACGGACAGGCCTCGATCGCGGCCGCCGCGAAGAACGCCGTGTTCGTTCACGCCGCGGGCAATGAAGGCGTGGCGCAGACCCAGAACATCAACTGGGACTTCACCAGCAATCCGAACATCATCGTGGTCGGTTCGGTCGGCCCGACGGGCCTGATCTCGCCGTTCTCGAACACGCCGGGCTCCGCCTGCCTGCTCGACAACGGGGTGTGCGCCTCCTCGCTGATGAACCACTTCCTCGTGGCTCCGGGCGAATGGGTGCTGGTCGGCGACGGCGAGGGCGGCGTCACGCGCGAGTCCGGCACGTCGTTCGCGGCGCCGATGGTCTCCGGCGCGGTCGCGCTGCTGCAGAACCGCTGGGGCTGGCTCAAACAGCATCCGAGCGAGACCGCGGACATCCTGTTCCGCACGGCGACCGATCTCGGCGCGCCGGGCGTCGACCCGGTCTATGGCCACGGCCTGCTCAACATCGCCGCGAGCCAGTCGCCGATCAACGTTTCGCAACTCTACATGCTGTCGGGACCTCCGGGGTCGCCCGAGCGTTCGCTGCTGCGCTTCGCGGCTCCGGGCGTCGACCGCGCCTGGGATGTCGGCTCGGCCCGCGCGACCGTGTACGAGGATATCGGCACGACGTTCCGCGATTTCTCGGCGCCGCTGGACCCGACCTTCATCGGCACCAAGTCGCTGGGCGGCCGCGCGGAAGACACGCTGAACAGCTATGTCGCGGACAATTTCTACAGCTGGTTCGACAACCGCTCGCTCGACTTCCAGATGAGCCTGGCCAGCGCCGACACGTCTTCGTCGGGTCTCGACGTCACGATGCGGATCTCGCCGCTGCCCTACAACATGCAGGGCCGCCGCAACGCGCTGCCCTTCGCCACCGACTTCACGGCGAAGGCGGATTCGGGTCTCGAAATGCGCTTCGGCACGGGCCACGGCGCCCGCGCCCTGCAGGGCGGCATGACGTCCACCGTTCCGGACTTCGACATGCGCACCGGCGGCGCCAACCCGGTCATGGGTCTGGCTTCGGGCGGCAGCTATGCCGGGGTCGAGACGCCGTTCGGCGCATCCGGCGCGCGCCTCACCATGGGCGCCACCGAGCGTCGCTTCGAGGCGCGGCAATACCTGCCGTATTCGGGCGAGGACGTCGCGGCCTATGACGGGCTGCGGGCCTATCAGGCGGTGGCCGGCAATGTCGGCGTCAGCCAGCCGATCACGCGCTCGATGTCGCTCAACGCCAGCTACACCTATCTCGACGAAACCAACGGCCTTCTGGGCGTGCAGTCGCTGAACCCGGCGGCGTTCTCGACCTCCAGCCGCACCGACGCGATGAGCTTCGGCATGGACTGGGCGCTGTCCGACCGGATCACCTTCTCGAGCCTCGCCACGGTCGGCCGCACCCGCGCCCAGCAGGCCGGCGTGCAGACGCTTGCGGTGAGCGACGGCGGGGTGACCACTTCGGCGTTCGAGGCGGCGGTGTCGGTGAACGGCGTGTTCGGCCGGGACGACCGGGCCCGCTTCGCGCTGGTGCAGCCGATGCATGTCGAGAACGGTTCGCTCAATCTCACCGACTTCCAGGTCACGGACCGTGAACTGGGTCTGATCTCGCCGGTCTCGGAGACGATCTCGATCGACGGCCGCGCGCGGATCTTCGCTCTGGAAGCCTATTACGGCGCGCCGGTTCTGGACGGGCTGGCCGAGGTGGCGGGCTTCGTGCGCGCCGAGGCCTCGGGCGCCAGCGGCCTGCGCGGCGATCCGGTCAGCATGGCCGGGGCGAGCTTCCGGGTCCGGTTCTAGATCGGGCTCTGGAGAGAGCTCCCGGGTTGAAAGACAAGAGCGCCCGGCGGAGTTCGCTTCGCCGGGCGTTTTCTTTTGGGCGTCGGCGGGGGGCGGCGCAGGCGGGGCTCGGCCGGACCCTGACCCGACTCCGGCCGGATGGGGGAGGGCCTTCCCGCCCGGCGGCGCGCAAAGGTTTGTTGTCAGCAGGCGGCGCCGGGTATATCGGCGGACCATGAAGCCCCCTTCCCAAAGACAGCTGCGCGCCGGCGAACTGGTCCGCCATGCGCTCATGGACATCTTCGCGCGCGAGGAGTTCGCCGACCCCGATTTGCACGGCAAGTCGATCACGGTCACCGAGGTGCGCATCTCGCCGGACCTCAAGCACGCCACGGTGTTCTGCGCGCCGCTGGGCGGGGCGGACATGAAGGTCACGATCTCGGCGCTGAACCGGGCGCAGGGCTTTCTGCGCGGGCGGCTGGCGCGCGAGGTCGACCTGCGCAACACGCCGACGCTGCGGTTCTCGGGCGATGAGAGCTTCGATGAAGGCTCGCGGATGGACCGCCTGCTGGCGTCGCTCCGGACAGAGCATCCGGATGAAGACGGCGAACCGGGCGGCGAAGCCGGCGCACCCGGCGATGAGCCGGCCAGCGACCCCGACCGGGACTAGGCGCCGATGCCGGAAGTCAGTCCTCAGACGTTCATGATCGCCATCACCGGCGGGTCCGGTTCGGGCAAGACGACGCTGGCCGAGGTGCTCAAGGCCCGGCTGGGGGAGGGGCGGTGCGTCGTGGTCTCGGAAGACCACTATTATCTGCCGCGCGCGCTTCACACGCCCGACATGACCGGCAAGAGCAATGAAGAGGTCGAGCGCACGATCAATTTCGACGATCCGTCGAGTAAGGACATGGCGCTGTTCCACACCCATCTGGAGGCGCTGAAGGACGGACGGGCGATCGACCAGCCGGTCTACGATTTCGCCGTGCACGAGCGGGATCCGGCGCGCCTGCACCGAGTGGCGCCGCACGAGGTGGTGATCGTCGAGGGCGTGCACGTGCTGACTGACCCGGCGTTCGCCGACCTGTTCGACCTCACCGTCTATGTGGATACCCCCGCCGATCTGCGGCTGGCGCGGCGCGTGCGGCGGGACTGGATGGAGCGGGGGCGGTCGCCTGAGCGGTCGCTGGACCAGTATCTGCGCTTTGTCCGGGCGGCGCATTTCCGCTTCACCGAGCCCGCGAAATACCTTTGCGACCTGGTGATCGCGGATGAAGGGGGCGCCGCTTTCCGTCCGGAGGGGCCGGACGATATGTGCGGCGACCGGCTCGCCTCGCCGGTGTGGTCGCGCCTCGGTTTGCTCGGCGTCATCGGGGCGTCATAGATATGCACAGACTGTCGTAAAACTGTCACCGGCGTTCGACGCAGAATATATAAATATATTACATGACCCTATGTCATTCATGACGGTTGCCGCCCGCGCGATTTATCCACAATTCATCGAACTGTCACATGCGAGCGCGCCCGTTTTCCGGGCGCCGGGCTTCGGTGGTCGACGGGCGCTGGCTGGTGTCGGGGAGGTCGAGATGGGCGCGATCAATTGGAACACACCGGACCGTGTCTTTATTTGACAGATTGACGCATGTTCTGTCTGTACACAGCGGCGTGAAGTCGCTAGAGTGCTTGGCAGAAACCTGAAGGCGAAAACGCCAAACGGTCATCCCTCCCCCGTGAATGCCTCCCCTGCGAGTGTGGCCGCCGCCATGAAGCCGTGCGGCCGACAGACAAAGGTGAACGAGGGAGACCAGCGATGGCTCATTCTCAATATCTTCGCGCCGGGCGCCAGGACGCCGACGAGTCGGTTGGCCTGCTGCGTGGGCTGGTTGTCGTGACCATCGGCATTCTGATGCTGGTCGGCATCGGCTTTGGCGCGATGGCGGCGATCAGCGCGCCGGACGGATGGCTGGCGCAGGCCGCACAGGCCGCGTCCTCGGCGAAGGATGCGCAGCTGATCAGCGGGCTTGAGAGCTTCTACTGACGGCCGCCGCCAGGCTTGATCCGCGACGCCCGGCCTGAGGCCGGATGCGCTTTCGAGCGCCTTACCTCAGTGCGGTGCGGTTCAGCGCGCGGCGGTTCCGGGCGACACTGTTCTGAATGATGAGCCCGTCTGGATGATGAGGCTGGGCCGGGAGATGCGATCCCGGCGGTCGCTCACGCCTCCGGCGCGTCGGGCACGCCGACGACATGGAAGCCCGCATCGACGTGGATGACCTCGCCGGCGATCGAACGGCCGATCGGCGACAGCAGGTAGAGTGCGCAGCCGGCGACGCCCTCCATCGAGGTGTCCTCCTTCAGCAACGACCATTCGCGGCCGGTGCTCATCAGCTGTTTGCCGCCGCGAATGCCCGCCATGGCGAGCGTGCGCATGGGGCCGGCGGAGATGGCGTTGACGCGGATGCCCTTAGGCCCGAGATCGCGCGCGGCGTAGCGTGTGGCGGCTTCCAGGCCGGCCTTGGCGACGCCCATCACATTGTAGGACGGCACGACGCGCTCGGCGCCGAGATAGGTCAGGGTCACCATGGCGCCGCCGTTCGGCATCATGGCCGAGGCGCGCTTGGCCGCGTCGACGAAGGAGAAGACCGAGATGTCCATGGCGCGGCGGAAGCCTTCGCGCGTGGTGTTCTCGACGAAGGAGCCCTGCAGCTCATCCTTGCCGGCGAAGGCGATGGCGTGAACGAGAAAATCGATGGTGGGCCATTTGGCGGCCAGTTCGGCGAAGGCGGCGTCCATCTGGGCGTCGTCGGTGACGTCGGCGGAGATCATCGTGTCCATGCCGATGGATTCGACCAGCGGGCGGACCCGGCGCTCCAGCGCTTCGCCCTGATAGGTGAAGGCCAGCTCGGCGCCCTGCGCCGCGAGCTGTTGCGAGATGCCCCAGGCGATCGAGTTCTGGTTCGCGACGCCCATGACGAGGCCGCGCTTGCCCGCCATCAGGTCGCCTTTCGGGAAGCTCAAGTCCGACATCGCATCCTCCGAACCGTTTCGGCGAACCGTTCCGGCGAGCCGTCTGGCCGCCGTGTTCGCCCCTGTCGTCCGCCCTGGACCGCGACCGGTTCGACCGGGCGGGGCGGTAGTCGTCCGCGTATGGCGGCGGGCAGGGGAGGTCAAGCGCCGAGGCGATGGCGGCGCAGGCGGGCGGGTCTGGCGGACGACAAGGGGCGGCGGCGGCGCACCGGGCCTGAAACGCCCGGTCGACAATAAACGCGTTCCGGTGACCGGACGTTAATTTTTCGGGGGCAAACAGTAACCTATTGGCGCGGCGACAGGTGTCCGGTTTCTGCGCGACCAGCGCACGGGACTGTCATGCTCGCCCTTTTCGATCGTCTGCCCATTTCCCGGAAACTCATGATCGCCGTGTCCGGCTCAGCCCTTGTGCTGGGCGGCGCGCTCGGCGTGGTGGGCTATCTTCAGGCCGCGTATGAGCTGAACAAGTCGGCCGACCAGTCGCTGCTGGGGCTGGCGGACACGCGGCGCGACGCCTTGAGCGATTATCTGAAATCGATCCGCTCGGACCTCACCCTGATCGCCTCCAATCCGTGGACGGCCGATGCGCTCGAGGCTTTCCGGACGGGGTGGGACGAGCTTGGCGCGAACCCGACCGAGACGCTTCAATCGCTCTATATCGACGACAATCCGAACCCGACCGGCCAGAAGGAAGAGCTGGATTTCGCGCCGGACGGCTCGGCCTATTCGGCCGCCCATGCGCAGCACCATCCATGGTTCCGGTCGTTCCTGCGCGAGCGCAGCTATTACGACATCTTCCTGTTCGATACCGAGGGCGACCTCGTCTACACGGTGTTCAAGGAGCTGGACTACGCCACCAATGTCGAATCCGGCGAGTGGAAGGACACCGATCTTGGCGGCGTGTTCCGCGCGGCGATGGCGCTCGACAAGGGGCAGGTCGCGTTCCGGGATTTTCGCGCGTATGCGCCCTCGCATGATGCGCCGGCGTCGTTCATCGCCACCCCGATCTTCAACGCAGACGGCTCGCGCGCCGGGGTTCTGGCCTACCAGATGCCGATCGACGGCCTCAACCGGATCATGGGATCGACGGACGGTCTGGGCGAAACGGGCGAAGCGTATGCGGCGGGCGCCGACGGCCTGCTGCGGACGGACGCGCCGCGCCTGGAGCATTCGACAATTCTCAACGCCAGGGCCGCCTCCGAGCTGCTGATCCCCGCGGGGGTCGATCAGGACGCCATCACGCGGGCGCGCGGCATTGACGGCGAGCCGGTGATCGCGGCCTCGGCCCCGCTCGATTTCGAAGGCGTGCGCTGGAACGTCGTGGTCGAGATGGATGAAGCCGAGGCGCTCGCCGGGCTTGTCGAATTGCGCAACCAGTTCCTGCTGACGACGTTCGGGCTGCTGGCGGCGGTGACGGTTCTCGGGCTTCTGCTGGCGCGGCGCGTTTCCGGACCGATCCAGAACATCTCGGCGGCGACGCGCAAGATCGCGGACGGCGCGCTCGACACGCGCGTTCCCGGTCTCGACCGCAAGGACGAGATGGGACCGCTGGCGCAGGCGATCGACTCGTTCCGGCAGGCGATCATCGAAGGCAATGAAGCGGCCGAAAAGCAGAAGGCCGAAACGGAAGAACGCGCGCGCGTGACGGCGGCGCGGTCGGAGCGCATGGACCGGCTGACGCAGCAGTTCGAGACGACCGTCGGCACGCTGCTCTCCGAGGCGGTGGAGGCCTCGCGCCGGCTGGAGGAGTCTTCCTCGGCGATGTCGGCGATCGCCACCGAGACGGCGTCGCAGTCGGCGGCCGTGGCCGGCGCGTCCCAGGCCGCCTCTTCGAACGTGCAGAGCGTCGCGGCGGCGACCGAGGAATTGTCGATGTCGATCGGAGAGATCGCCCAGAAGATCGGCGCATCGTCGGCGGCGACGAAACAGGCCGCGACCCGCGCCGACGCCATGCATCAGCAGATTGTCGGGCTTCAGGAGGCGACCGGGTCGATCGGCGAGGTGGTCGAGCTGATCACGGCGATCGCGGCGCAGACCAATCTCCTGGCGCTGAACGCGACCATCGAGGCGGCGCGCGCAGGCGACGCCGGCAAGGGCTTCGGCGTGGTCGCAAGCGAGGTGAAGGAGCTGGCGGACCAGACCGCTCAGGCGACGGACAGCATCAAGCTGCAGGTCGACCGCATCCAGGGCACGACCGACGAGACGGTCGAGAGCATTCAGCAGATCATCCGGATGATCGACGAGTTGAACGAGGCGGCGGCGCAGATTTCGGCGGCGGCGCAACAGCAGTCGGCCGCCACCAACGACATTTCGAGAAACGTCCAGCAGGCCGCGAACGGCGTGCAGGAGGTCGACTCGAACATCGAGAGCGTCACCACCGCCGCGGGCGAGGCCGGGCAGACCGCCGCGATGGTCAAGGAATCCGGAGACGTGGTCTCCCGGTCCGCCCAGCGCCTGCGCGAGGAAGTCGAACGGTTCACGGCGGCGGCGCGTTCGGCTTGACGCACTGACCCCATTGCGGCTGGGTTCCCCTCGCCGTAAACCCTCTGGCTCTGGTCCGGCGCCCAACGACGCCGGACGGCCGGGGGGCCGCAAGGCAGGGGAGCCGACCGTTGAGCGATCTGGGCGATCTGATCGAAACAGCGGACCTTGCGCCGGGCAAGGGCGCACTGTTGCGGGCCGTGGTCCGCGCGGCCGACGACGCGGTCGATCCCGAGGAAGCCTTCATCTGGCTGTCCCGCACAGAACCGGGCCCCTATGAGGCCGACGCGCGCGTTTTCGCGGCGAAATTCCTGATCACAAGAGATCGCGCCGAGACAGCGCTGCGCTGGCTCGATGGCGACGACCCGGCGGAGCAGCTGCAGCGTGCGCGGGCGCTGAAGGCGCTGGGCCGGATTGGCGAGGGGGCGGACGCCTATCGCAAGGCGGTGGCCGCGCAGCCGGCGCTGGCCGATCCTGAACTCGACGACGTATTCGCGCCCAAGGCCGCCGCGATGGCTGGGCAGGGCGGCAATGTGGTCAATCTGCGCGGCGAACGCATCGGCGCGGCGGAGGCCGGACAGGCCGGCGGTCCGCGCGCTGGCCGCGAGCGCAAGACCTTCGCGGATGTCGGCGGTCTGGACGAGGTGAAGAAGGACATCACCCGCAAGATCATTCTTCCGTTCCGCAAGCCCTCCCTGTTCAACAAGTTCAAGCGCAAGGCCGGCGGCGGGGTGCTGCTGTACGGTCCGCCCGGCTGCGGCAAGACGATGATCGCGCGGGCGACGGCCGGAGAGGTCGACGCGGAATTCATGCCGATCGAGATCGCCGAGGTTCTCGACATGTATATCGGCGAGTCTGAAAAACGGCTCGCGGGCGCGTTCGAGCGTGCGCGCGCAGCGACGCCGACCGTGCTGTTCTTCGACGAGATCGAAGCGCTGGCGGCGCGCCGGCGCTTCGGCCATGCCGATCATGGGGCGAGCCTTGTCTCGACGTTCCTGAGCGAACTGGACGGGGTGACGGCGGACAATGAAGGCGTTTTGGTGCTGGCCGCCACCAACGTGCCGTGGGCGATCGACAGCGCATTCCGGCGGCCGGGACGGTTCGACCGGGTGTTGTTCATACCGCCGCCCGACAAGGCGGCGCGTCTGGCGATTCTCCAGCTGGCGATGGCCGAGCGTCCGCAGGCGAGCGTCAATCTCGAACCGATCGCGGCGGCGACCAGCGGCTTTTCCGGCGCGGACATCACCGGGCTGGTTGAACTGGCGTGCGATTATGCGATCGAGGAAAGTCTGGACAGCGAGGAGGTCGTGCCGATTCGCCAGCAGCATCTCCAGGAAGCCGCGAAGACGCTGAAACCGACGACGCTGGAATGGCTCAGTCAGGCGCGCAACTTCGCCAAGTTCGCGAATGAAGGCGGTCTCTACGACGACGTCACCGCCTTCCTCGACAAGCACGCGCGGTAGTCCGCGATGCGCGGCGCCGGGGGCGGACTCGATCGGGATGCCAACGAGCGGGCCGCGTTCGCCCTGCTGGAGGCCGGCAACACGCCCGGCGCGGAGGCGCGCCTGCGCCAGATGCTCTCACGCGACGCCGGCGATGCGCGGGCGCTGGCGCTGCTGGCGCACTGCAAGCTCGTGCTGGGCGACCGGAAGGAAGC
Source organism: Hyphomonadaceae bacterium (assembly GCA_041398225.1). Taxonomy (GTDB): domain Bacteria; phylum Pseudomonadota; class Alphaproteobacteria; order Caulobacterales; family Hyphomonadaceae; genus JAWKVD01. The sequence goes on from JAWKVD010000036.1 coordinate 13,524, forward strand.
GCTGACGATCGCGCGGTCCGCAATGGCCAGCGATCCGGATGACGATCTGGTTCTGCGCGTGCTTGCGTCCGCATTGCTGGCGGCGGGCAAGTACAAGGAAGCGGACGAAATCGTCTCCTCGCTGGCGGAAGAAGATCCCAACGACAGCTCCATGCTGTTGCGTCTCGCCTACGCGCGCTTCAACCAGAAAAAATTTGTCGACGCCCGCGATTTGTTCGACGAGGCCGAGGACAAGGCGGGCGACAATGTTCGGGCGCTGATCGGTATCGCCCAGTTGCGCCTCGAGCAGTGGAACTATGAGCGCGCGCGCGAGCTGGCGCTGCGGGCGTTGCAGCTCGATCCGACGCGGGCGGAGATATTCCAGATACTCGCCGAGTGCGAACTGGCCTGGAAACGGCCGGGGGAAGCCTATGACCTTGCGCTAGAGGCGTTGCGGCTCGACCCCGGCGACCGCGACACGCTGCGGCTGCTCGCACGGGCGCGCGCCCGGCGCCATCTGGTGTTGCGGCCCTTCCTGCCCGGGATCGACTGGGTGGTGGAGATGGACCGCAGCGGCCTTGTGACCGTGCCGCTTCTGGTGGCCGTGCTCGGCGGATTGCTCGCCTATTGTCTCGTCTATGACATCGGCCGCGTGTTGGCGGGAGATCCGCCGGAGGTGCTGCTCTCGTGCGGTCTGGCCGCCGCGTTCGTGTTCGCTCTGGTGAGCTGGTTCACGGCGGTCCGCACGCGGCTGCAGATCCGCCGTGATCTCCGGAAGATCGCGCTTCCGAAGTTCTAGGCGGAGTTCCGCGCCGCCTGGGCGGGGACTTCGGGCCGGCTAGACCTTGGCGACGGCGATCGATCCGTTGGTGCCGCCGAAGCCGAAGGAGTTCGACATCACCATGTTGATGAGGGCGTCGCGCGCCTCGCGGATGATGTTGACGCCGTAGGCCAGCGGGTCGAGATCCTCGATGTTGATCGAGGGCGCGACGAATTTCTCCTTCATCATGATGAGGGAGTAGATCAGCTCCTGAACGCCGGCGGCGCCCAGCGAGTGGCCGGTCAGCGACTTGGTCGCGGAGATCATCGGCTGTTCGGCCGCCTGCTGCCCGAACACTTCGCGCACCGCTTCCAGCTCTTTCATGTCGCCGATAGGCGTCGAGGTGGCGTGCGGGTTGAGATAGTCCGGCGCGCGGCCGGCGGTTTCGAGCGCGAGCTGCATGGCGCGCATCGCGCCCTCGCCGGAGGGGGCGACCATGTCGTGGCCGTCCGAGGTGGCGCCGTATCCGACGATCTCGCCATAGATATGGGCGCCGCGCTTCTTCGCACGCTCCAGCTCTTCGAGAACGACGATGCCGCCGCCGCCGGCGATCACGAAGCCGTCGCGATCCTTGTCGAAGGCGCGAGAGGCGCGCTGCGGCTGGTCGTTATATTTGGAGGACATCGCGCCCATGCCGTCGAACAGGCAGGACAGCGTCCAGTCGAGCTCCTCGCCGCCGCCGGCGAACATCACATCCTGCTTGCCCCACTGGATCTGCTCGGCCGCCGCGCCGACGCAGTGCAGCGAGGTCGTGCAGGCCGACGAGATCGAATAGTTCACGCCGAGGATGCGGAAGAGGGTGGAGAGCGTCGCCGAGGCCGTCGAGGACATCGCCTTGGGCACCGCGAACGGTCCGATGCGGCGGGTGTTGCCTTTTTCGCGGGTGGCGTCGGCGGCTGCGACGATCGCGCGCGTCGAGGGGCCGCCGGTGCCGACGATGAGGCCGGTGCGCGGGTGGGAGATGTCTTTCTCCTCCAGCCCGGCGTCCGCGATGGCCTGGGTCATGGACATGTGGCAGAAGCCCGCACCGTCGCCCATGAAGCGCATCGCGCGCTTGTCGATGTGGTCGGACGGATTGGCGTTGGGCTTGCCGAAGACCTGGCTGCGGAAGCCCATGTCGGCGTATTCCTGCGAGAAGGAAATGCCGGATACGCCGTTGCGCAGGCTATCGGTGACTTCGCGGATGGTGTCGCCGATCGACGAAACGATACCCATTCCCGTGATCGCGACCCGCCTGAGGCCGGTGTTTTCCATGGACTTCGGTCTCCCTTGGCGCGATGCGCCTGTATCTTGACGTTTCCCTGGCCGACGCGGCGTCCCCTGCGACGCGCCCGCCTGCGCAATTCTGGCGGCCTTACGCGCCCTGGGCGCGCATCAGGCCCACTTTCAGGTCTTTCGCCTGATATATGCGTTCGCCGTCCAGAAAAACATTGCCGTCCGCGACACCCATTACAAGGGAGGTGCGAATGGCGCGGCGAATATCAATCTCATACCGCACAATCTTAGCGGCCGGTGTCACCTGGCCGGTAAATTTCACTTCACCGACGCCCAGCGCCCGGCCTTTTCCGGGCGAACCGGACCAGCCGAGCCAGAAACCGACCAATTGCCACATGGCGTCGAGGCCGAGACATCCCGGCATCACGGGATCGCCCGGGAAGTGGCACTGGAAGAACCAGAGGTCGGGCCGTACGTCGAGTTCCGCCTCGATCCGGCCCTTTCCGTGGGCGCCGCCGTCGATGTCGATGCGGGTGATGCGGTCGAGCATCAGCATGGGCGGGGCGGGAAGCTGGGCGTTGCCGGGTCCGAAAAGCTCGCCCTGTCCGCTCCGGATCAGGTCGTCATAATCGTACGAGGACTTGGGCGTGTGGGTCATACGGCGCTCCAGTGGGAAGGGAGCCCGGTTACCACGCACTCGCGGGCCGCCTCAATAGCAGGGGCGCACGAGGCCGATCCGGCGCGATCCGGCTCGATATGGTCCGATTTCGGCCCGGAGGGCGTTTTCCGCGAGGATCAGTCGCCGACGGCGGGAAGATCGTCCGCGCCCCACAGCTCGGCGCGCAGCGCCCAGCCGCGCCGTCCGGCGGCTTCGACGCGGCACCAGGCGAGGCGGCAGTCGGACAGGGCCATGACGACGCCGGGGCCGTAGCGGGCGACGGCGGCCGCCTGCAGGTCGGGTTCGCTGCGCACCGCGCCGGCGTGGACCGAGATCGTGGTGCGGTCGCCGGCCAGCATGCTGCGGTGCACCCAGATCTCGTCGCCCTGGGGATCGCGCACCTTGCGCCAGTCCTGGCTTTCCTTGACCACGACCACGGGCAGACCCGCGACCTGATAGCGCCAGCGCACCGGGTAATCGAAGCTGGGGCCGGCGCGGCCGTTCACCGGCGCCTCGCGCAGGCTCGAATAGCGCGGCACGGGCAGGCCGGAGAAATTGCTGATTCGCGGTTTGAGGTCCTCGCCGGCGTAAGCCTGAAAGCGCGGTTCGCCGCCGGCCGGCCGGTCGGGCGCGGTCTGGGCGAGGGCGCTGCTGGCGGCGAGTGCGGCGATCCAGAGGGCGGCGAGCCCCGGGAAACGGAAAAGGCGGCGGGACGGGTGTGCAAACGCGCGCATGGCTCGTCGGCTCTCTTGCGGTCCAGTGGAGCGCCCTGCTTCCCACTCCCGGATGAAGACCGGCTTAACGATGGCGCCGGCCAGCAAGCCGGTCAGTAAATGGGCGCCGCGGCGCGGCAAGGATTCGAAGCGATTATATGCGGTTGGCCCAACCGGCCGGCTTTGATAAACCCGCGCCAGACATAAGCAGGCGGAGGTGCTCCGCCCCCAGAGGAACGTTCATGCCCCGGACCAAGGTCAAGGTCGTAGTGACGCGGCGTCTGCCCGAGCCAGTCGAAACCCGCATGAGCGAGTTGTTCGATGTCGAGCTCAACGCCTCGGACAGGCCGATGTCGATCGAAGAACTGGGCGCGGCGGTGCAGCGCTGCGACGTTCTGGTGCCCACGGTCACCGACCGGATCGACGGCCGGGTTCTGGCGCACGCCGGCGACCGCCTGCGTCTGATCGCGCAGTTCGGCGCGGGCGTGGACAATATCGACGTGCGGTCGGCGCAGTCGCGCGGGATCACCGTGACCAACACGCCGGGCGTTCTGACCGAAGACACCGCCGACATGACCATGGCGCTGATGCTGGCCGTGCCGCGCCGCATCGTCGACGGGGTCGACGTGATGCGGGCGGGCGAATTTCATGGCTGGTCGCCGACCTGGATGCTCGGCCGGCGGATCTACGGCAAACGGCTCGGCATTATCGGCATGGGCCGGATCGGCCAGGCGGTGGCGCGCCGCGCCAAGGCGTTCGGTCTGCAGATCCACTATCACAACCGCAAGCCGGCGTCCGCGGCGATCGAGGAAGCGCTGGAGGCGACCTATTGGGAAAGCCTCGACCAGATGCTGGCGCGGATGGACATCGTGTCGATCAACTGCCCGCACACGCCGGCGACGTTCCACCTGCTGCACGCGCGCCGGCTGAAGCTGATGAAGCGCGACGCCTATATCGTGAACACGGCGCGTGGCGAGATCATCGACGAGGCGGCGCTGATTCGCGCGCTTGAGGCGGGCGAGCTGGGCGGGGCCGGGCTCGACGTGTTCGAGAACGAGCCGGCGGTGAACCCCAAGCTCAAGGAGCTGTCCAACGTCGTGCTGCTTCCGCACATGGGATCGGCGACGCTGGAGGGCCGGATCGACATGGGCGAGAAGGTCATCATCAACATCAAGACCTTTGTCGACGGTCACCGGCCGCCGGATCGCGTTCTGCCGGCGATGCTCTAGAGCGGATTGCGTCGCATGACGCCGGCGCGGCGGCGTTTGCACGATCGACCGGTTCAGTTTGCGTTCAGTCGACCGGAACGAACCTCCGCGGAGCGAAGACTGACGGGACAATGACCGCACATGGACCCGATGCGGGTCGGGTGCGGATCTAGGGAGGCTGGACGATGAGACTTGCCCGGATCGGCGGATTGGTGCTGGCGCTCGCCGGCGCAGGCGCAGCGCTTTCGGCGTGTGAGACGGTCGAGGGCTATCGCCAGCAGATGGCGACGTGGCAGGGCCGCAGCGGCGACGATCTGCTGATCGCCTGGGGGCCGCCGGACGCCGAGGCGATGCTGTCGGACGGCCGCACCATGTGGGCCTACGAGAAGCAGGTCGTCAGCGAAACGGGCGGCTATTATCGCGACGAGCAGCGCAGCGTCACGCGCACCTTCACCGACAAGGACGGCAAGCAGCGCACGGAAGTGATCAACGAGACCTTCCCGGTGTGGGAGCCGCCGAGCACCACGCAGTCCTATTGCAAGACGCGCTTCGTGCTGTCGCCGCAGCGCCGGATCGAGCAGGTGTCGTTCGACGGCGGCGCCTGCGTGGCGCCGGAACGCAACGGCTAGGCCGGCCGAATTCACTTGTCATTTTAGGAGGCGCGGTTTCTGATCGCTCATGGGCGAGGAAGGTCGCTCGTGCATCTCATGACGGTTCTTTTCCATCGGGAATTGTCAGGGTTTCCTGTTGGGGGGAAGTCGGATTGCTCAGGGGACAGGGGCGCGGGCCCTGAGGTTTGGTCTGGCTTTCTGCCTGGCGGCGGCGTTGTGGCTTGCGCCGAGCGATCGCCGCGGCGCGCCAACTCAGGAGGCTGAGGCGCAGGAAGCTGAGGCGGCGCCGTCCGGTCCGCCCCCGGCCAGCGTCTTCGCCAAGGCTTCGGACATCCAGATGACGGCGCTTTCGCCGACGGGCCGCTATCTCGCATCGGTGCTGTTCGCGGACAAGGATTCCTACTTCGTCTACTACGACCTGGAGAATCCGGGCGCGCGCACGGTCCGCAAAATGGCCGGCATGCTGGTGCATTCGATGGTCTGGGTGAGCGACGACCGGATGGTGTTCAGCGCCGGCAGCTCAAGCTACGGCTTCGTGATGCGCGGCGGCGCGCTCTATTTTCGCGGCATTCCGCGTTTCTACTCGGTGTCGCGGACGGGCGAGGACGTGATCGACCTGTTCAAGGACGACACCAGAATCCAGCGCAAGAATCTGTTCTTCGGGGTTGAGCCGGTGGCGATCCCCGGCGACGGCGAGCACATCCTGCTGCCGGCGATGATTTCCGACGATGTCGACCTCCTCAAGGTCGATGTGCGCACCGGCAAATGGGTCGAGGCGGCGGATGGCGGACCCTATACGCTTGCCTGGCTGATCGACATCAACGGCCAGCCCTCGATGCGTCTGGACACGAATTTCCGCGGCACGGTGCTGCGCGTTCTGGCGCCGCGTCCGCAGGGCAACGGCAAGGTGCGCTGGAAGGAGGTCGCCCGCTGGCGCCGCGACCGCGAGTCGGGCCAGGCGCCGGACTTCACGCCGATCGGTCCCGGTCCCGAGCCGGGCCAGTTCTATGTTCTGGGGCGTCCGCCCGGTCAGGACAGGATCGGCGTCCACCTCTATGACGCGAACGCCGAGGCCTACATCAAGGAAGTGTTCGTCCACCCTGAAGTCGACGTCTCGCACGCCTTCGTCAACGCTTCGAACGGCGCCTATGCGGGCGCTTCCTACTGGCTCGACCATCGCGAAATCCAGCTCGTCGACGCCGGCCTGCAGGCTCATATCGACGGGCTGCGCGAGTTCTACGGAGAGCAGGCCAATATTTCGATCGTCGACCGGAGCGAGGACGGCCGGGTCTGGCTGCTGTTCGTGCGAAGCCCCCAGAATGAGGGCGCGTTTCACGTCTATGACACGCGCGCGGCCTTTTCGCAGGAGATCGCCCGGGTCAATCCGGAGCTGGACCGGTGGTCCCTGGGAAGCCTGCGGGCGATGACCTACACCGCGCGCGACGGGATGAAGCTTCACGGCTATCTGACATTGCCGCCGGGACTGGCCGAGGGCGAAAAGCCGCCGCTGGTGGTCTATCCGCATGGCGGACCGGAAGCGCGCGACGTGGCGGATTTCGATCCCGTCGTGCAATTCCTGGCGACGCACGGATATGCGGTGTTCCAGCCCAATTTCCGCGGATCGTCCGGGTACGGTCTTGCATATGTGAAGGCCGGGCATCGCCAGTTCGGCCGGGCGATGCAGACCGATATCGACGACGGCGTGGCGTGGATCGCCGAACAGGGGCTCGCGGACGTCTCGCGGACATGCATCGTCGGCGCGTCCTATGGCGGGTATGCGGCCCTGATGGGCGCGGTGACGCGGCCGGACCTCTATCGCTGCGCGGCCTCGGCGATGGGGATATCGGATCTGCGGCGCCAGATATTGTGGGACAGGAAGGAAGAGGGCTCGGACAGCGAGGCCTATCATTACTGGGTCGAGCAGCTGGGCGATCCCGGGAAGGACCGCGCGGAGATGGAGGCGAATTCGCCCCTGACCTACGCCGACAAGATCTCCGTTCCGATCCTGCTGATCCATGGCGACAAGGACGACAACGTTCCGATCGAACAGTCCGAATTCATCTACGAGGCGCTGCAATCAGCCGGAAAGCAGGTGCGCTTCGTGAGGATGCCGGACGCCGGCCATGGTTTCGACAGCGAGGATCTGGAGACCTATCTCAAGGAGCTGGAGGCGTTTCTGGGGGCGACGCTGGGCGGCGCGCAACCCGCTTCGGCCGGCGCGCAGTAGACGCCGGCAGGAGGTCATTGCTCGTCGATCCCGGCCCAAGAGCCGGCGTGGTTCGCTGGAATGGCGTCAGTCGTCGCAGGTGTGGGTCTTCTTCTGGACGCCGACCTCCGAGACCTTGCCGGTGGAATTGTCGACGCTGAAGTAGAAGTCCTTGTAGTCGTAGACCGTCGTGGCGCCCTCGCTCACCACGCAGCGCGGCTTGCCGTAGGCGGCGCGCGCGGCGATCTGCTCCACGCCCGGGCCGACGCCGGCCGGCGTGCGGTAGCGCGGGTCCTTTGCGATGATCCAGTACACCGTTTCGTGCGCGCCGACGGCGAGGCCGTCGAAGGCGTAGGTCGTCGCTTCGGTGCCGGAGATCGGAACGGTGCGCAGCGGCGTGCCGCGCGCGGCGAGCAGGTTCGACAGCGGCATGCCGAGTTGAACGTCGCCTATGCGTTCGCCCGGAACGATAAGGTTGTCCGCCCAAGGCTGCGGCGGCGTCGCGCACGCCGTCAACAATGTCGCCAGCGCCGCCGCCGGCAAGCAGGCCTTCAATAGTGCAGGTTTCATGATGGTCAGTCCCTGGCGCCCCCGCGCCACGGTCAAAGTGCAACGCATGCCCGCGCCGATGTCGAGGCGTGCGCGCATGAAATATTGGTCGGATTCGCTTCGGGCGGGCGCGCTAGCCGCCGCACACGGAACATGCGGGGTCGGCCGGCAGGCGAACGGTGCGGCTGTCGCCGGTGAGGCCGTCGAACATCCAGAGGCGTCCGGCCATGCTGTCGCCGGCGCCGGCGATCTCCTTGACGGCCTCGAGCGCGAGGCGCGCGCCGATCATCCCCGTCAGGGGACCGGCGACGCCGACGGCTTCGCAGGTTTCGGCGTCTTCCGGGGCTTCGGAGACGAGGCAGCGATAGCAGGGCAGGCGCTCGGCCGGAGGACGGTTGCGGGTGAGGCCCGATTTGAAGGTGGCGACCTGCGCGGACCAGCGGCCCACGGCGCCGGAGATCATCGGCAGGCCAAGCGCATGGCAGGCGGCGTTGATGTCGAAGCGGGCGGCGAAACTGTCGGTTCCGTCGATCACCCATCCGGCGCCGCTCAGGAGATCGGGGGCGTTGGCGCCGGTCAGCCGCACGGCGTGCGCCGTCACAACGCAGTCGGGGTTCATGGCGGAGAGTTCGCGGACCGCCGCCGCCGTTTTCGGCTCGCCGACATCGGGCGTACGGAACAGAACCTGACGCTGCAGATTCGACAGCGAAACGCGGTCGTCGTCGATCAGGGTCAGCCGGCCGACGCCCGCCGCCGCGAGGTGCAGCGCCGCAGGGCCTCCGAGCGCGCCGAGGCCGACAATCGCGACATGCGCGCCCAAGAGCTTCTGCTGACCCGGCCCGCCCAGCTCGCGCAGCATGATGTGGCGGGCGTAGCGCTCCAGCTGATCCTTGGTTAGACTCATACCATTGGCCTTCGAATCCGGTCCGGAGATGCTCACCATGCCCGACATGGATGTTCAATGCCTTGCGTTTGGCCCTGCGTTCGGCCCTGTTTCCGGTGCTGTTTCCGGCCCCGCGCCCGGCGCTGCGCCCGAGGCGGCGCGAGGGTGAGCGTTTCGCCGCACTCCGACGTCTATGCGCCGCTGACCGAGGAGATTCTCGGGTCGCGCCGCAATGTCTTTCTGACCGGACGCGCGGGCACCGGCAAGACGACCCTGCTGCGCAAGCTGATCGCGTCGGAAGGCCCCAAGGCCGTGGTGTTGGCGCCGACCGGGCTCGCGGCGGTCAATGTCGGCGGTCAGACGATCCACTCCTTCTTCAATTTTCCGCCGCGCCTTCTGGACGGCGCCGATGCGCGCAAGCTGCGCAATCAGCGCGTGGTGAAGACCATCGAGACCATGGTGATCGACGAGATCTCGATGGTGCGCGCCGACATGCTGCAGGCGATCGACAACTCCCTGCGGCTCAATCGCGGGTCGCGCGCGCCGTTCGGCGGCGTGCGGATGATCCTGACGGGCGATCTTCACCAGCTTCCGCCGGTGGTGGAGTCGCAGGTCGAACCGATCCTGCAGGCGGCCTATGGCGGACCGTGGTTCTTCCGCGCCACGGTGTTCGCCGGCGCCGGGTTCCGGCTCGCGGCGCTGAAGCGTGTGTTCCGGCAGGAGGACGAGGCCTTCATCCGCATTCTCAACGGGCTGCGCAACGGGCGCCTGTCCGAAGAGGACGTCGATACGCTGCGCGAGCGCGTGTCCGGCCGGTCGGCCGCCGACGCCAGCCAGACGCATGTGGTGCTGACGCCGAACAACGCCGCCGCCTGGCGCATCAACCAGATGCGGCTGGCGGGTCTTCCCGGCGAGGCCAAGGGTTACACCGCGACGCTCGAGGGGCAGTTCGAGGCCAAGGCCTTTCCAACCGAGGAGGTGCTCGAGCTGAAGGAAGGCGCGCGGGTGATGATGATCCGCAACGATCCGCAGGGCCGGTGGGTCAACGGGTCGATCGGCGAGGTGATCGGGCTCGGCGAAAGCGACTGCTTCGTGCGGATCGGAGGCGAGGCGCACCGGGTCGCGCCGCAGGCGTGGGAGAAGTTCCGCTACGAGTTCGATCCGCGCACGCAGGAGGTGACGCGCTCGCTCGCCGGCGCGTTCAAGCAATTGCCGATGCGGCTCGCCTATGCGGTCACCATCCACAAGTCGCAGGGCCTGACGCTCGACCGCGCCTATATCGATTTCGACAACGGCATGTTCGCGCACGGCCAGGCCTATGTGGCGTTCTCCCGGCTCCGCTCGCTTGACGGGCTGGAGCTGTCGCGCCCGTTGCGCCCGCGCGACGTCATCATCGACCGGACGGCGTTCGCCTTCGGCGAACTGGCCAACGTCACCGATACCGACGATTTCCTGCTGGCGGACATGGCGCCGCCGGCGCTGGAGCTGCAGGGCTAGATTTCGGGCGAACCAAAAAGCCTGGCGCGCTAGCGCAGCCGGCTGATCTCGTCGGCGAGCTGGCGGTCGCTGTCCAGCGCCAGCTTTTCGAGAACCCGCACGCGATCCTTCACGCGCTCAAGCTCGGACTTCACATCGTCCAGCTCGCGGTCCTGCTCGCCGCTGCGGCGAGTCGCGGCTTTCATCTTGATCCAGTTGTTGATGACGCCCGCGCCGACGCTGATCGCGACGATCGCAACAACCATCGTAAATGGCTCATCCATGTTCGCCTCGCGTCCTTGCCGGGGGGATCATAGGGTCGGGGGACCATAGGCCGATCGGAAACAGGCGCAAGCGAAGACAGGCTTGGCGCCCGCCCCGATCCGGGCGAAAGACTCGCAAAAAGGGGAGAGCGGACATGCGCATGTTGATGGGCGGTCTTGCGGCGCTGGCGATCTGCGTGGGCGGCTGCGGAGAGAACGACGCCGCGGAACGGCAACAGGCGTTGCGGTCGCCGGAACGGGTTCAGCAGAAAACCGCCGAAGCGCTCAGTGTGGCCGACATCGCGAGCGTTGCGGTCTCCAACATTCACCTGGAGGAACACCCGCGCGGCAAGTCGCTGATCGTGGTGTGGGACGCGAAGACGCCGGACGGCGATTATCGCTGCAACTCCGACAAGCGCGTCGACTTCCCGGTGTGCGAGCCGGCCGGCTAGCGACCGGTCGAGCCGAAGCCGCCGGCGCCGCGTTCGGTGTCGTCCAGTTGCGTCACCACTTCGAGGCTGGCCTGCGTCACCGGCGCGATGATCATCTGCGCGATGCGTTCGCCGCGGCGGATGACGAACGGCTCCTGTCCGAGGTTGATGAGGATGACCTTCACCTCGCCGCGATAATCGGCGTCGACCGTGCCGGGCGAGTTGAGGCAGGTGATCCCGTGTTTCGCGGCGAGGCCCGAGCGCGGCCGCACCTGCGCTTCATAGCCGGCGGGCAGGGCCATGGAGAGGCCGGTCGGAACCATGGCGCGCGCGCCCGGCGCCAGCGTCAGCGGTTCGTCGTCGGGCACGGCGGCGCGCAGATCCATGCCGGCGGCTTGCGCGGTTTCATAGGCCGGCAGCGACAGGCCCTCGAAATGCGGAAGGGGAAGGATGCGCACGGCGATGCTGGTCATGTCGGCTTCCGGTCTGCCTGGAGTGTCTGCCTGGGGTGTCTGTCTGGGGTGGCCGCTGTGATTGCGCGCTTCAAGAGCGTGAAGCGAGGGTCCAGTCATCCCCCGGCGCGCGCCGCGTTCAAAGGGGCGGGGAAGCATATCCACAGGACTTGGCCGCGGGGGCGCGCGTCAGACTTCGACGTCGGCGGCGAAGCGCAGTTCGCGCATCGGGCGCACCGTGTTGGTGACGTCCGTATAGGTCGGGTGTCGCTTGTAGGCGTGCAGGGTCTCGATGTCGGGAAATTCGCCATAGACGACAAGGTCGATGTCGTTGCCGATCTGGTCGGCCTTGGCGTTGCGCCGGACCTGGAACAGCGTCGAGCCGGGAATGGTCCCGAGACGCTCAAGATGGCGGACGGCGTCCTCGGCGAGGGCCGGATCTTTCAGGGTGAAGAAGACGATGTGCCGGATCATGCCCCTGATCTAGGCAAGACGCGGGTTGATGGCCAGCGCCGGCATGCGCGCTATTCCGCCGCGTCGAGCAGGGCGTCAGCTTCCGGGTCGTAGAAGGCCTCGGCGATGCGGGCCGCCAGCCGGGCCGCCACTTCGTTTTTGGCCATGCGCGGCCAGCGTTCGGCGCCCTCGCGGGTGATCAGCAGAACCTCGTTCTCGGACCCGCCCATCACGTCGCCGGAGACGTCGTTGGCGACGATCCAGTCGCAGCCCTTGCGCTTCAGCTTGGCGCGGGCATGCGCTTCGACATCCGTGGTTTCCGCCGCGAAGCCGACCACGAGGGTGGGGCGGTCCTTCCGCGCCGACGCGATCCGCTTGAGGATGTCGGGGTTCTCGACCAGTTCGAGCGAGACCGGCGCGGACTTGCCGCCCTTCAGTTTCAGTTTCTGGCTGGCGCGCGAGGCCGGGCGCCAGTCGGCGACGGCGGCGACGGAGACGAAGATGTCGGCGGGCAGCTGGGCCTTCACCGTCTTGAACATGTCTTCGGCGGTCTCGACGTCGAGTCGGGTCACGCCATCCGGTTCGGAAAGGCCGGTCGGGCCGCTCACCAGGCGCACGTCCGCGCCCAGCTTCGCCAGTTCGGCGGCGATGGCGTAGCCC
>JAWKVD010000037.1:0-22969 GCA_041398225.1 Hyphomonadaceae bacterium
CAAGGAGCGGCTGGCAACTTACCCGGCGCGGCCCCACGCGCCCCGGCCTCCCCATTCAGCACGGGGAGCGATGCGAAACCGGACGGCGCAGGCCGGTCCGGCCAAACCTGCTGGAGACGAAGGCGCAACGCGCAAGCCTGACACGTCGCGGCTTTCGCGCTAGGACGAAGCCCCACAGGACAAAGCCCATGACCTACGCCCCGCCCCTCTCCGGCTCCGACCAGGACGAAACGCGCGAGCTGCGCCCGAAATTCGACGAGCACGGCCTCATCGCCGCCATCGCCCAGGACGCCGACACCGGCGAGGTTCTGATGCTGGCGTGGATGAACGCCGAAGCGCTGGAGCAGACGCTGGCCACCGGCCGCGCCGTCTACTGGTCGCGCTCGCGCGGACAGCTCTGGCGCAAGGGCGACACCTCCGGCCACGAACAGCACGTTCTCGAAGTGCGCGTCGATTGCGACCAGGACGCGGTGCTGCTGAAAGTGCGCCAGACCGGCGCCGCCTGCCACACCGGCCGGCGCTCGTGCTTCTACCGCATCGCCGACGGCGCGGCGCTGACGGAGGGCTGACGAAGGGCTGACGCGGCGACGGACGCCACGCGATCAATTCGTCGCGCCAGATCGACGCCTCGCGGGACAAACCGCCCGAACAGGACTAGCTTCCGGCAAAATCAACCGGGAGGTCCAGCATGGCCGAAAAGAAGTGGCGCAAGCGGCGGGTCGGCGGGCGCGACCTGTCCCCCGAAACCCTGATGATGGGATACGGCTATGATCCCATGCTCTCCGAAGGCTCGCTGAAGCCGCCGCAATTCTCCACCTCGACCTTCGTCTTCCGGTCGGCGCAGGATGGAAAGGACTTCTTCGCCGCGGCGCAGGGCCGCCGCCCGCTGGCGCCGGGCGAGGAGCCCGGCCTCATCTATTCGAGGTTCAACAACCCCAATCTCGAAGTCCTCGAAGACCGCCTCGCCGTCTGGGACCAGGCCGAAACCAGCCTCGCCTTCGCTTCGGGCATGGCCGCCATCTCCACCTGCCTGTGGGCCTATCTCCGCCCCGGCGACGTCATCCTGCAAAGCCAGCCCATCTATGGCGGCACCGAAACGCTGATCCACTCCATGCTGCCGGAGTTCGGGGTGAAGCGCGCCGCCTTCCCGGCCGAAGCCGGAACCGAAGCGATGCGCGAGGCCGCCCGGTCCGCCGCCGCGCAGGGGCGCATCGCGGCGATCTTCGTGGAGACGCCGGCCAACCCCACCAACGGTCTGGTCGACATCGCGGAAGTCCGGCGCATCTCCGAGACGCTGGCGCAGGACGGCTTCCGCCCGCCGGTGATCGTCGACAACACCCTGCTGGGACCGTTGTTCTCAACGCCTCTGGCCCACGGCGCGGACATCACCGTCACCTCGCTGACCAAATATGTCGGCGGCCATTCCGATCTCATCGCCGGCGGCGCCTCGGGGTCGAAGGAAATGATGGGTCCGGTGCGCCGCTTCCGCTCCTATCTCGGCACCATGTGCGATCCGCACACCGCCTGGTTGTTGATGCGGTCGCTCGAAACCCTGAAGCTCCGCATGGAGGCGAGCGCTTCGGGCGCGCGCAAGGTCGCGGAATTCCTGCGCACTCACCCCAAAGTCGAAAGCGTGTGGTTCCTCGACTTTCTGCCGGACGACCACCCCGACGCCGCCCTGCACAAACGCCAGAACCGCTCGGCCGGCTCGACCTTTTCGTTCGAGGTGAAGGGCGGCGAGGAAGCGGCCTTCCGCGTGCTCGACCGGCTGCAGGTCATCAAGCTCGCCGTCAGTCTCGGCGGAACCGAAACGCTGGCCTCCCACCCCGCGACCATGACGCATTCCGGCATGCCCCCTGAGGAACTTCAAGAATTCTCGATCACGCCAGGACTTGTCCGCGTCTCGATCGGGGTCGAAAGTCCCGACGATCTCATTGCGGACCTCGATCAGGCGCTCACCTGAGGAAGGCGCCCGAACCAAAGAACAGATAACGGAAACGCCCATGCGCCTCACCCATGCCCTTCTCGCCGCGCTGCTCGCGCTGCCGCTCGCCGCCTGCGCCCAGACGCAGGAGACGACCCCGCAGGTTGAAACAGCCGCGGCCTGGAACCAGCAGGCGCTTGCGCAGGCGGTGGACTATGCGCGCGATCAGAACACCAGCGGCTTCCTCATTGTCCAGCACGGCAAGACAATCGCCGAGGAGAACTGGCCGCTTCCGGACGACGCCGCCCAGTTCCGTGATCTGTTCACCTACGGAACCGCGGCCGACGGCGCCCTGCTCGAAGATGTGGCCTCCCAGCAGAAAAGCTTCATCGCCATTCTTGTCGGCGTCGCCGTGGACAAGGGCCTCGTCGACGTCTCGAAACCCGCCTCCGCCTATCTCGGCGAGGGCTGGTCGAAAGCCTCGCCCGAACAGGAAGCGGGGATCACGGTTCTAAACCTGCTGCAGATGAACTCGGGCCTCAACGAGCAGTACGGCTATGAAGTCCCGGCCGGAACGAAGTTCTTCTACAACACGCCGGTCTACGCCGCGCTCAAACCCGTCCTCGAAAAAGCCACCGGCCGCGACCTCGCCGATCTCACGCACGACTGGCTCACCGAACCGGTGGGCATGACCGAAACGGCTTGGCGCCAGCGTCCGGCGGCGATCGCCGGCGCCTCGGGCAACGCCACCGGCCTCGTCACGACGCCGCGCGACGTCGCCCGGATGGGACAGCTCGTTCTGGACGGCGGCGTCGCCGCTTCCGGCAAGCGCGTGATCTCGAAGGCCCAGCTCGACGCCATGTTCGAGCACAGCCCCACCAATCCCTCCTACGGTCGTCTCTGGTGGCTGAACGGCGGCGCCTATTCGATCTCCCCCGGCGGCGACGCCAAGCCCAGGGACGGTCAGCTTATCGCATCGGCGCCGGGCGATCTGGTCGCAGCTCTGGGGGCGTACGACCGCAAGCTCTTCGTCGTTCCCAGTCTCGATCTGGTCGTCGTCCGCATGGGACGCGCAACGCCCGACCGCGACTTCAACGACCAGCTCTGGCGGCTGTTGACGGCGGCCCTGCCGCCCGCCTGAAGCATCAGGAGATCGGCGAAGTCTGGCCCCGCCGGACCGGGAGAGGCGATTGCGCCTTCAAATCCGGCTCGGTCCCGTGCTAGGCAAACTCAAGCGGGACGGCGCGATCGCGCCAGCCCCGAAACGGCAAAAGACAATTCTGAGACCAAGAGGAAGCCGCCGCCATGAAATCCCAGTGCATCGTCGAATACGGCAAGCCGCTCCAGGAGGTCGAGGGCGAGATCCCGGCTCCGACCGGCACGCAGGTTCTGGTGAAGATCACCCACGCCGGCGTCTGCCACTCCGACGTGCACATCCAGGACGGATACGTGCCGATCGGCGACGGCGAGAAGCAGGACTGGACGCGCGGCCGCGCCCTGCCCCACACGCTGGGCCACGAAATCGAAGGCTCGTTGGCGGCGGTCGGTCCCGAGGCCGAAGCCCTGCTTGAAGGCCGCAAGGTCGGCGAGCGTTATGTCGTCTTCCCGTGGATCGGTTGCGGCGAATGCCCGGTCTGCAAGCGCGATCAGGAACACATCTGCTCCAAGCCGCGCCAGATCGGCATCCAGGTCGCCGGCGGCTACTCGGAATACGTCCTCGTGCCGCACCCGAAATACCTGCTCGACGCGACCGGCGTGCCCGAAGGTCTCGCCGCCACCTATATGTGCTCGGGCGTCACCGCCTACGCCGCCATGAAGAAGATCCCCGCCGTGTTCGAAGGTGAATCGATCCTCGTGCTCGGCCTCGGCGGCGTCGGCATGATGGGCCTCCAGTTCGCCCGCGCCATGTTCCCGCACGCGAAAATCCTCGGCGCCGACATCGACGAGAAGAAGATGGAGGCCGCCAAGGCCGCCGGCGCGGACGGCGTCTACAATTCGAAAGACCCGGCGAGCCTCAAACAGCTTCGCACCGACACCGGCGGCGGCGTGGCCGCGGTCGTCGACTTCGTGGGCGCCGAAGCCTCGCTGGGCTACGCCAACGGCGCCATCCGCCGCGGCGGCGCGATCGTGGTGGTCGGCCTGTTCGGCGGCAAATTCTCCACCCCCATCCCGCTGATCCCGCAGCGTCCGTTCTCGATCATCGGCTCCTACACGGGCTCGCTGGGCGAAACGAAGGAAATGATGGCGCTGGTGCAGGCCGGCAAGATCAAGCCGATCCCGATCGAAGAACGCCCGCTCGATCAGGCCGACAAGACGCTGAACCAGCTGCGCGAGGGAAGCGTCGTCGGACGCGTGGTGCTGACGCCCTAACGCACGGATCGGGTTCGCGAACGGGCTAGGAGGCGAGCGCCTCCGGCTCGTGGCGCGACACGCCGGACAGAAGCATGACGATCCGCGTGATCAGCTCGCGCGGATCGACCGGCTTCGAGACATAATCGTCCATCCCCATGGAGCGGTAGCCCGCTCGCTCCGCCGAAATCGCGTCGGCGGTCAGCATGATCACCGGCACCTTCGACCAGTACGCGCCGCTATTGCGGATCCGGTTGATCGTTTCGCGGCCGTCCATCACCGGCATGTGCAGATCCAGCAGCACAAGATCGACCGGTTGCGTGGACAGGATTTGCAGCGCCGAGGCGCCGTCCGCCGCATCGACCACGTGCACGCCGACGGGTTCGAGGAAGATGCGCGCCACCTGGCGGTTCACCGGGTTGTCGTCGACCACAAGAATGCGGCTGCCCGAAAGCCGCCGCTGCGCTTCGCGGGTGTTCGTATCGCGGCCGGTTTCAGCTTCGCTCGCCGCCGGCGCCGCGGCCGGTCCGGCGAGGAACGACAGAACGAATTCCGAGCCCATCCCCGGCGTGCTCGAAACGGAGATGTCTCCGCCCATCAACCGCGCCAGGCGCCGCGCGATCGACAGGCCAAGCCCGGTGCCGCCGAACTTGCGCGTGGTGCTGCCGTCCGCCTGCGTGAAGGGCGCAAACAGGCGCGAGATCGCCGAAGCGTCCAGTCCGATGCCCGTATCCTGCACGGCGACATAAATGCGCCGACCGTCGCCCGCGCGTTCGGAGCTGAGCCGAACGGTCACGCCGCCCTTCTCGGTGAACTTGATGGCGTTCGAAAGCAGATTGTTGAAACACTGGCGCACGCGCACGGGATCGCACGAGACCCATTCCGGCGTTTCCTCGTCGCACTCCAGTTTGAGCTGCAGACCGCGCTCGGTCGCACGCATCTCGAACAGCTGCATCGCACGAACCAGATTGTTGCGCATGTTGACGGGCCCCGGCGAGATATCCATCCGGCCCGCTTCGATCTTCGACAGGTCGAGCACGTCGTTGAGGATGGAGTTGAGCAGATGCCCCGACTCCAGAATGATCCCCGCGCGTTCTTTCTGCTTCTCGTCCTCCGCCTCGTCGTGAATGACCTGCGCCATGCCCAGAACGCCGTGCAGCGGCGTGCGGATCTCGTGGCTCATCGACGCGAGGAAATTGGACTTGGCGATCGCCGCCGCTTCGGCGACGCGGCGCGCCTGAATCAGTTCGGCTTCCTGTCTCTTGCGCCGGTTGATGTCGAGCAACATGCCCGTAATCCGCACCGGACGGCCGTCCTCGTCGAAGTCGACATGCGGCTGCGTCTCGATCCAGAAATCCTCGCCCGGCCGATTCAGCCGCAGTTCGACGCCCTCCGTGGAGCGCCCGCTCAGCATCGCATCGAAATGCTCTTTCGCGCGCTCGCGATCGTCCGGGTGGTAGATTTCGTAGACTTCCGCCTTTGTCAGCGCATCCTGATCCAGACGCACCAGCGCCTCGAAGCGCGCCGACCGCCAGCGTTTTCCGGTCTTGAGATCGATCTCGAACGCGCCCGCATTCACCGCTTCGAGCGTGCGCTCAAGCCGCTCCGACAGGCGCGCGGCCCGCATGTGGGCTTCGGCCAGAGGCGTGACGTTCAGCGACAGCGCGATCACCTCGAACCGGCCGCACTCCGATTGGCGCCCGGCGCACAACTCGACATGGTTGTGCCGCCATTTCCCCTCGCTGATGCGCGTCCGGATATAGACCAGATGCGATCCGCCCTCCTCCATCACCAGATGGACGCATTTGATGAAATGCTCCTGATCTTCCGCATGCACGTACGACTTGAACTCGTCGAAACCGAGCGTCCGCTTGATATCGGGATAGCGGTCGACCAGCGTCTCGGAGACGAACACCTCCATGGTGTCGGGGTTCACCGACCACAGGCCGACATCCGCGATGCGCATGACCTCGCCGTAGCGGCCTTCCTTCGACATGTGCGCCTCGATGCAGCGCCACTCAGCCGAAACGTCGGTGATCACCACCATGTCGGCCGCGCCCGGCCATGCGCAGGCCCGCACCCAGATCATCGCCTCGTCTTCGCCGCCGGCGATGAGATAGGCGCGTGCGCCCGCCTCGCCGCCCCAGTCGATCGAGCACAGCTGCAGGCAATCGTCGAGCTTGCGTCCGATCGGATCGACCTCGCCGAGCAGAACGCGCAAGGCGCGGCTGGCTTCGCGCACGCAACCGTCATCGCCCAGAATCGCGCCGGGCAAGCCGAGTGCGTCCAGCGCCTCGGCGGAAGCTGAAATTGTCGTCGACATGGCGCGTCCCGTCCGGCCGGCCCAGTACAGGAATGAAGCTATGGCCTCGCCCTGTTAACGTCTGCCTAAGGTCGGGCTCATGAATTTCGAGACATGAAGAAGCCGGATGCCCCGAAAATCAGGCAAAACGCGCTCGTCCCACATTGGAACAAACCTTACCTGGCGCCTGCGAAAAGACGCCAAGGACAATGACTATACTTATGTATCGCTCCGCGCCCCGGAGAAGCGCCCGCTAGCCGGCGACGACTTCGCGCGTCGCCTTCTGCCGCACCAGTCCGCGCATCCCCGTCTCGGACCGCGAAGCGACCAGAACCGCATCCGTCGAAGCGTAGTATTCCGGCGTCCGCACCGTCGACACGCGCACGAACTCGCCTTCGACCCTGTCGGCCGAAAGCGTCAGCAGCGTGAAACCGCGACCGAAGGCGTTGTAGTAGACGACCTCGTCGTTCGCCTCGGTCATCAGCCAGTTCAGCTCTTCGAGCGGCAGGCTGTCGCCCGCGCCGTTGGAGCTGACCGAGGTGCAGCCGAACTCGACGCCCACAAGATAGCCGTCCTTGTCGTGCAGATCATTGCCCCAGGCGGTGTGCGTGTCGCCCGTCAGCGTCACGATGCGCGCGCCCGCCGACCGGGCCGATGCATAGAGTCGCTCGCGCGCCGCCGGGAAACCGGCCCACGCATCGGGGTTCCACTCAAGGCCGTACTTGCCGCTCTCATACCAGCGGCGGCTGCCGGGGGGGACTTGCGCCCACTGGTCCGCGGACAAGCCTTTTTCGAGGTCAGGGTTGGTCACCTTGGCCATGGTCACCTGATTGCCCAGCACCTGCCAGCGTCGACCCGAGCGCGTCGATTCCGCCAGCGCTTCGGCCAGCCACTGTTCCTGCTCCATGCCCAGCATGGTCCGCGAGGGATCTTCGATCTTCGCCTTCACTTCGGCGGCGACGCGCGCGCGGTCTTCCGGCGCCGCGAGACCGATCTCGCCATAGGTGATCTCGTCGCTGCGCCCGATGAGCCGCGACTCGAGCAGGAACAACGTCGCGAGGTCGCCGATATCCACCTTGTGGAACACGGCGTCGCGCGGCCGGCCGGGAACCGGATCGCGCACCGGAATCCATTCCAGATAGGCCTGCACCGCCTGCGCCTTGCGCGCGGTCCAGTCGCCTTCGGTTTCCGGCTGGTGATTCCCCGCGCCAGACCGGTAGGAATTGTTGGCCGATTCATGATCGTCCCAGGTGCAGAACCACGGCGCGATGGCGTGCGCCACCTGCAGGTCCGGATCGGAGCGGTATTGCGCATAGCGCGTCCGGTAGTCCGCCAGCGTCAGGCACTCGTGCGACGGCTCATGGTTGCGGCCCAGCCGCTTGCCGATCTCGCCGCCATATCCGTTGACGCCGTACTCGTAGATGTAGTCGCCGAGATGGATCACCGCGTGCACATTGTTGCGCTCGGCGATCTCGCGATAGACGTTGAAGAAGCCGAACGGCCAGTTCGAGCACGACACCACCGCCATACGGAAATCGTCCAGCCCCGTCGCGGGCAGCGTGCGCGTGACGCCGGCGCCGGAAACGGTCTGTCCCGTCCAGAACCAGTAGGAATACTCCTTGCCCGGCTCCAGCCCGGTCACGTCCACCTTCACGGTGTAGTCGCGCTCGGGACCGGTCACCATGTAGCCGCTCTGGATGATGTCGCGCGAATTCCCCTTCGGCGAGATCGCCCAGTTCACCGGAACCGGGCCGTCGGTCGTCGGCGTCGCCCGCGTCCACAGGATCACCGCGTCCTGCGTCGGATCGCCCGAGGCGACGCCATGCTTGAACGCGACCGTCCCTTCGTATTTCGGCGCGCCGGTTCCCGTGGTCGCGCAGGCCGCCGCAAGGCTCGCTGCGCCCGCTCCAAACAATCCCCGGCGCGTCAGTCGGCTCATGGAGCGCTCCTCTTTCAGTCAAAGCCCGTGCGGTGAGACGCAACTGCGTCTATGTCTGTAGGCTGACATACCTACAAGGCACGCGCGACGGAAGCATGACGACCGCCCCCAGTCCACCCGCATCACCGGAACAACCGGTCATCGCCCAACAAGACGCCGCTGGCGCACGCCTCGACAAATGGATGTCGGAGGCGTTTCCGGATCTATCACGCTCACGCGCCAAGGCGCTGATCGAGGAAGGTCGGGTGTCGGTGAACGGCGCCGTCGTAACCGACCCGCGCACAAAAGTTGTCGCCGGCGAGCCCTATGTGCTCGATATGCCGCCGCCTGCGCCGGCGACGCCCCAACCCGAGGACATTCCGCTCGCCATCCTGCACGAGGACCCGCACCTCATCATCGTCAACAAGCCCGCCGGGATGGTGGTTCACCCCACGCCCGGCCAGTGGACCGGCACGCTGGTCAACGCGTTGCTGCATCATTGCGGCGACAGCCTGACCGGAATCGGCGGCGTCGCCCGTCCCGGCATCGTTCACCGGCTCGACAAGGACACCTCCGGCGTGATGGTGGTCGCGAAGTCGGAACCGGCCCACACCGCGCTCGTCGCCCTGTTCCAGGCTCACGATATCGAGCGCGCCTACCTGGCGGTCACTCGCGGCGCGCCCCGCCCGCTGATTGGGCGGATCGAAACCCGCATCGCGCGCTCGCCGCATGACCGCAAGAAGATGGCCGTGGTGCGGGAGCGCTTCGTGAAACACGATCCCTATTCCGACGATCCCGAGCGGCAGGACGACGGCGAGACCGAGCACGGTAAGATCGCGATCACCAACTACCGCACGCTGGAGACGTTCGGACGTCTCGACGACGCGGCCGCACAACCCGCCGCCGCGCTTGTCGAGTGCCGGCTGGAGACCGGACGCACCCACCAGATCCGCGTTCACATGGCGCATATCGGCGCGCCGGTGATGGGCGACCCCACCTACGGGAAGAATCGCGGGGTGAAGGCGTTCGGCAAGGGCCCCGCCTTCGACCACGCCGTGGAGACCGCGCGCGCTTTCCGCCGTCAGGCGCTGCACGCGCATGTGCTGGGCTTTGTGCACCCCATCACGAACAAGCCGCTGCGCTTCGAGGCGCCCCCGCCCGAAGACATGAGCACGCTGATCGACGCCCTGCGCGCCATGTCCTGATCGCCCGGTTCGGCGTCCGCCGATGCAACCGCCCTGCGCGCGGCGCGTTTTCTAACCCGACACACCAGAACGACGACACGCTTCGACAGGAGGAGTGAATGAGACCGATCGCCCTGGCGTCCGCAGGCGCCGCTTCCGTGTTGATGCTCGCGCTCGCGGGCTGCGGCCATACGATGGAGGAGCGCGCCGCCACGGGCGCGGCGACCGGACTAGTCGTGGCCGGCCCCGTCGGCGCCGCCGTGGGGGCGGCCGCCGGCGCCGCGGTCAACGAGGTCGAGGAAAACCAGAACGACGCTGACAGCAGCGTCCTCGAATAGCCGGTTCTACTTGGGCAGGCGCCAGCGATACGACGCCGCGAACCCGCAAACCCCGACCGGCCGACCGTTCAGCATGGCGGGCTGGAGCTTCATCTTGAGGAACCAGCTCGCCGCCGCCCGATTGAGCGCCAGGTGGGGCGCACGCCGGGTGACCGTTACGGTCGCCACCTCGCCTTCCGGCGATACGCACAGCTCCACGCCGACCAGACCCGTCGCCCGCGCCTTGAGCGCATCGGCTGGATAGGCCGGCGCGCCCAATGGAGACGGCAGCTTCGGCGGCGTGGCGTGCTTCAGCTTCTTCAGCTTCGGATAGAGCGTTTCTGAAAGCGGCGGTCCATCACTCGCCACCTCCCACTGATAGTCGAGCGGGTACTCGCAAACCCGCACCGCCGTCTCCTCGACGCGGCCGGGCTCGAACACCGCCTTGCCGATCCAGTCGATGGTGGCCTGATCAAGCGCTTCGCTTCCGGTCGACTTCACCAGCTTCAGGGAATCGGCCGAACCATCGGCTCCCACGCAGAGCGACAGCGTCGCCGTTCCGCCCTTGTCCGTGAACCGTTCCGTCGTCGGATAGACAGGCGGCGGGCCGGACTTGAGGCTCGGCTTCGAACTCAGCTCAGGGTCCTGATAATCGAGTGTCGCGCTGGGCGACTGGGCGACGGCCCCGGCGCTTCCCGCCGCGACCAGCAACACCGCCAGCATCGCATATCTGCGCGCGCTGGAGGCCCGTTCGCCGGAGGCCTTCCGGCCTTGCTTGTTGTTCGGTTCCTCGATCGTCCTACGGTCTTCCATAAGCACATCGGCCTCCCACGCCAGGACATTGTGCACAGAGGGAAGAGCCTAGTTCGTTTTTGCGGCCTTCGTCCACTCCTCGGTGGTCACCTGCCCATCGCGGTCCGCATCGAGATAGTTGTTGAACACCAGCGTATAATATCCGCGCAGCTCCGCCTCATTGAGGCCGACATCCTTGTCGCGATTGAAGAAGGCGAAGCTCCGGCTCGCATTCTTCTGCGCCTCCTCGGCCAGCGACGCCTTGAACTCGGTGGCGGACAGCCGCCCATCGGAGTCTGTATCGAACTGCGCCATCCGGACAGTCTGGAAGGTGAGGTATTCCTTCAGGTTGACGCCGCCGTCGCCGTTTTGGTCCATCCATTCGATGGCGACCGCCACCCGTGTCCTGAGCGAATGATCCGAGCTTGAGGCGGCCTGCTGCGCGCGGGCCTGGCCAGCAACGGTTGCGAGAAGAAACGCAAGACCCACAGCGTACTGGACGCGTTCCATCTTGATCTCCTGCTGATCAACATTCCCGTTGAACCGCACAAAAGCTAAGAATACCAAAACATCTCGCGCCGTTGAGCAGAGTCGGCGCCCGGATCGGAACAGGCCGGAACAGGCCGAAACAGGACAGATCAGAACAGGACAGGCGCGATCGGCGCCGCATCGCGGGCGGCGCACGGGAACGTCGCCCCAAGGGAAAACGCAAGGTAACCATGACATCCACGGCCACCACGCTCGGCGCCAAGCTCTCCGCGCTCAAAGCCCGCTGGGGCGACAAGGTGGAGATCGTCTCCGCCGACAAGGCGCGCTTCGCCTACGGCCTGCTGGGCAAGATCGCGCTTGTCGCTTTTTTCGCGCTCGTCATCCTCGGCGCGTGCCTGCTCGCGGTCCGCAAGGAGTGCGTGCTCCCCCAGGATGAATACCGCTACGCCGAGGAGATCCGCACCTTCACCGCCCCGCTGTTCGCCAGTTCAGAGGGCTTCGAGGCCTGCCACCTCGATCGCCTGCATTTCCAGCTGCCAGAAGACTCCCGCATCATGGGCCCCGCCCTCATGGCCGCGCTTATGGGCCTTGTCGGCCTTGTCGGCACGCTCACCCTCGCCGGCCGGCGCAAGACATTTTACGCCGGAGCCGACGACGCCCGCCCCTACGCGCTCTATCTGCGCACCTTCAAGTCCGACCTCGCCAACGCATCCGGCGTCGGCGACGTGCGCGGCGAAGCCGAAACGGCGGCTGTCGCCGCCTTCTGGCCGGTCGGCCCATCCATCGCGCTCGATAATGTCGACGCGGCGGGCGTGTCGAACGGCGCCGTCCGCATCAAGACCGACCACGCCGTCTGGCGCGACGTGGTTCGAGACCTCGGCTCGGACGCGGCGATGTACTTCATGGACGCCAGCAACGTCTCGCTCTCGCTGCGCGACGAGATCGACTACCTGTTCACCGAAAACCCCGACGTCGGCCGCAAGGGCGTCGTCTTCATTCTGGGCGATGTCGCGGCGCGCGCCTCGGTGGCCAACTTCATCGCCGGCGTGGCGCGCAACACGGGCCGTTCGATGGACGAGATTGATCCCGAGGCCCCGCCCGCCGTGCTGTTCGTGGACGGAGAGACCATTCGGCCTGTTCCATGCCGCGAAAAAGTCGCCCGCGTGAAACACTTGGAGAGCGTGTTGAAGTCCGATGTCGCGAAAGCCTTCTTCGCCAGCCTCTCCAGGGCCTGAGTCCGCCGTCCGGCGGACGCTCGCTCCGCGCGGCGTTCGCTCGGACACGGCCGCGCACGTTCTGCCCGACACGTTGAAACCCGGCCTGCGGCTATGGCTGGTGGGGACCGCCGCCGGTCCGGTCTCAGCGGCGGTCGGCGCCTACTACGCCCATCCCGGCAACCGCTTCTGGCGGGCGCTGCACGAGGCGGGGCTGACCCCTCGCCGCTTCGACCCGCATGAGTTCCGCCAACTCCTGCCGCTCGGCATCGGGCTGACCGATTTCTGCAAGACGGCATGGGGCGTCGACAGCGACCTGCCGCGCGAGGGCTTCGACCGCGAGAGCTTCGCGGCCAAGGTTCGCCGCCTTCGCCCGAAGGGGCTGGCCTTCACCAGCAAGACGGCGGCCTCGGTCTGGCTGGCCAGACGTACAGGCGCCATCGCCGTCGGTCGACATCCGAACCCGCCGGAGACTGGAAACGGCGCGACACCGGCGGTCTTTGTTCTGCCCTCGCCCTCCGGCCTCGCCACGTCCTACTGGTCGCTCGAACCGTGGAAGGCGCTGGGCGAATGGTTCCGCTCTGGCGAAGACTGAGCGCGCGGCGCCGCGCAGTCCGCTCGGTTCGTGATCAGTCGGCGCATGGCGCATCGCGGATTGAGCGACTATCTTGAGATGATGAAGCGCTCACTCAGACCTCTTCTGGTGGTTTCATTTATCGCCGCGATGTCGGCCGCGCCGGCGTTGGCGCAGGAATTCGTCGAACCGCGCTTCGAAGCGCTGGAACAACAAAAAGCCGCCGTCGAGCAACGCCGTCTCGACACGATCGAGACCCAGCGTCGAACCAACCAGCTTCAGTCGGCGACCGCGACCGACCCCGTTGCGCCCGCGCTCCGCGATATCGAGCTGCGGCGCGAGCAGGAACGCATCCTTCTGGAGAACCGGCAGCAGCAGGCGCTCGAGCAGCGCGAGCAGGCGGTTCGCCAGTACACGCTGCCCAATCGCCGCATCGCCCCCACCAGCGTTCTGGCGATCCACGATCCCGAACGGTACGCCCTGCCCAAGCCGCCGCCCGGCAAGTTCTACGCGCGTCTGGACGGCCGCTTCGTTTTGGTCGACGCGACCTCCGAACTCGTCGAGCAGGTATTGCCGCCCGCGCCGGGCGACCCGCAGAACGATCTCCCCCGACGCCCGCAACCCGACCTGCAGCCGCCTGCCGCGATATCGGACGACTGACCGCAAAGGCCGCCTTCGGCAGACCCGCCCCTTTGCGCCGGGCCGCGAGACCCCCCACACTCTTCTCAACGTCAACGAAGCGAAAGGAGGTGATCTGATGTCAGTCACGATGAGCTGGGGCTTGGCCCTCTCCCATGGTCTGGTGTCCGGAGCAGCCTCCGGGGATCGAACCTAGGTTAAGGCTGACCAGCCGGGGTGCGGCCGAGATGCGCGGGATCTGAACAGGTCCGCTAAGACGCATGCTCCCGCAAACAGGACCCCACTCGGAAAGACGGGAAAGGGCCGCAGCAAGCGCTGTCGGCCCTTTTTCCGTTCTGGGCCTTTTCCGTTCTGGGCCTTTTCCGTTCTGGGCCTTTTCCGTTCTAGGGACGGCTCAGGTCCGAAAGCCGCGACCGCACAAATCGGACCGGGAACGGTGGTGCGGGCGGTCGGAATCGAACCGACACTCCTTTCGGAACCGGATTTTGAGTCCGGCGCGTCTACCAGTTTCACCACGCCCGCACACGGCGAATGGAGAGCGCGCGTGTTAGCGCACAATGCCGGTCGGGGAAATAGCCCCGGGGCGGACAGACGGTTTCCCGCCGCAGAGCCCCGCGCGTCGCTGTGGCGGCTCGGGGGCTACCTAGGCGATGTGGGCGTTTTGCAGCATGGCCTGCATGGCCAGCGCGGCGCCGAACAGAACGCACACCGCCGGCACGACCCATTCCTGGGACCGGCGCAGGACAACCGCCTGATACTTGATGAGATGGCGCATGGCGAACCTCGCGTGACCGGCGTCTCTCGCCGGTCTTGCGATCATGCCCTGAAGCCCCCCAACGGACCGTTCACCGTCCGCAGAAAATTTCATGCAAACTGGTTAAGTCTGTTTACGGTCGCACCGGCTAGTGGATGAACCTCACCAGGATCACCGCGCCGACCACGGCCGCCACCAGCGCCAGCGACACCATGCCGATCCGGCGTTCGATCACCGGCGCGAGGGTCGGACCGAACGTCTTGAACAGCCACGCCACCAGGAAGAAGCGCGCGCCGCGCGTGACCGCGCAGGCCGCGATGAACGGCAGGAAGGAATACGACATCGCGCCGGACACGATGGTCACCAGCTTGAACGGAACCGGCGTGAAGCCGGCCACGAGCGTGAACCACAGCCCGTAGCGTTCATAGATCGCGCGCAGCTCCTCTTCCTTTCCGGCGTAGCCGAACAGCGAGATGATGCGCTCGCCGATCAGATCGAAGGCGAACGCGCCGATCGCGTAACCGGCGGCGGCCCCGAGCAGCGAGGCCAGCGTGCACACCAGCGCATAGCGCCAGGCCCGTTCCGGCCGCGCCAGCGCCATCGGCGCCAGCATCACGTCGGGCGGGATCGGGAAGAACGAACTCTCCGCGAAAGACACCGCGAACAGCGCGGGTTCGGCCTTCGGCCCTGCCGCGAGTTTCAGAACCCATTGATACAGACGTCTCAGCATGTCCGCTCGCTAGCACGCAGCGGGCCAGCCCGCCACGGAGCCTGCTGCAGATGGAGACACCCGCCCGGCGACCGCATTCGCCTGCCGCGCACGTTAACCCTACGTAGGCCGGATTCGTCAGGCGCGACAGTCGTTTCGTCGCATTGCCGCCCCGAAAGCTGTCTTTACCCTCGCCTCATGACCCCGGCTCTGTTTGACCGCACGACCTGGCCGTTTCTGGCCCTGCTGGCTTCGGCGGCGATGCTGGCGATCGCGCACAGCTTCGAACATTTTCTCGGCCTCGCCCCGTGCCAGCTCTGCTATCTGCAGCGCCAGATCTTCTGGGTCTCCGGCGGCGTCGCCCTGATCTCCTGCTTCGTCATCTGGCGCGGCGCGCCGCCGAGCGCCCTGCTCGCCATCAACGTGATCCTCACCGGCATCTTCCTGGTCAGCGCCGGCGTCGCCGCCTACCACTCTCTGGTGGAATGGAAACTCGTTCCCGCCCCGCCCTGCGCCGCCGCCAAGATGCCGGTCAGCGGCGATCTGTGGGGCTCGCTCGGCGAACCCCAGAAAGTGCCCTCGTGCGACGTCGCGCTGTGGCGTATGTTCGGCCTCTCGATGGCCAACCTCAACGTCCTCGCTTCGCTCGCCCTCGCCGGTCTCAGCGCCATCGCCGTGAGACGCGCGCCGCGCGTCGACACCGCCAACGAGGCGCCCGCCGAATGACAGCCCACAGCCCAACAGGCGAGACCCCAAAAGAGCGCCGCGAGGAGATGCTGCGCGTCGACCATGCCGGCGAATATGGCGCGGTCGCGATCTATCGCGGACAGCTCGCCGTGTTCGGCCGCCGCCCCGGCCATGAGCGCATGGTCGAACAGCTCGAGGAGATGGAGCGGCAGGAGCAGGACCACCTCGCCGCCTTCAACCGGCTTCTTTCCTCCGGCGGCGTGCGCCCCACCCTGCTGACGCCGTTCTGGAACGCCGCCGGCTTCGCGCTCGGCGCGGCGACCGCGCTGCTCGGCGAGAAAGCCGCCCACGCCTGCACCGAGGCGGTGGAGACGGTGATCGGCGAACACTATGGCGACCAGATCGACGAGCTGGAGAAGGCGGGCGACGCCGACCTCGCGGGCTCGCTGACGAAATTCCGCGACGACGAGATCGCGCACCGCGACCTTGCGACCGAGGAAGGCGCGGCGCAGGCGCCGGGCTATCCGCTGTTGTCGGCGGCGATCAAGCTGGGCTGCCGCATCGCCATCAAGGTCGCTGAAAAAGTCTAGAACGTTCCCCTCTCCAACAGGTTTGGCCGGACGAGCCGCTGGCTCTCCGGGTTTGCGTCGCTCCCCCAAGCGAGTTGGGGAGGCCGGGGCGCGTGGGGCCGCGCCGGGTAAGTTGCCAGCCCTCTCCTTTTGGGAGGTGGAGCTGGCGTAAGACGCGATCGTCACGCGCCCCGCGGCCGGTTTGAGGTCCGGTGCGGCTGGCGGGTTTGGCTGGGGAACACCGGTTGCGTCTCGATAAAGTCTGAGATCGCACGGCCCACGTCCAGCATTTGGACCCATTTCCGCATCCCGGACCCGCGTGCAGATCTCTCCGCGAGACCTGGAGCCCCGGTTTCGACACCCCGGAGCCTGTTTGCATGAGCCGGTTTCCGCGAGCTTCCCGAGAGGTCACTCCCGGGCGTTGGTCAGGCGAAGCGTCTTGTCCACGCTCCGCCCGCTTCGCGGACCTGGTCTCAACACGCCGGCCGGCGCCTGACATTCGATGGACTCGGAACGTCTCCCGAACCCTCCCCGCGCCAGACGCGAGAGGAAATATGCGGGTGAAACAAAGTGGGTCGGATTAGTTTGCGACCACCCCCTCCGTCTCGCTTCGCCCTTCGGGCTTGCGATCCACCTCCCCCGCCAAAGGCGGTGGAGGAAAGGCGCCGGCGTCGTTGCTGGACCGTTACGAAGCGTGCTGGGCTTTTTCCTCCACCCATCGCGAGATGGGGGGAGGTGGATCGCGGCGTAGCCGCGAGACGGAGGGGGGAGCGTTGAAGAATGGGTCCCGGGTCTCGCTACGCTCGCCCGGGATGACAAGTGTGGGTGACGGCAATGGAAAGCGTCTCGCAGAGACGCGTCCCCATCCCCGGCCCCTCGCCTCGGGGCGTTCGTCGCTCGAAACGCCGTGC
This sequence comes from Hyphomonadaceae bacterium, assembly GCA_041398225.1. Taxonomy (GTDB): domain Bacteria; phylum Pseudomonadota; class Alphaproteobacteria; order Caulobacterales; family Hyphomonadaceae; genus JAWKVD01. The sequence continues at coordinate 17,333 of JAWKVD010000037.1, forward strand.
GTTTCGTTCGCTTCGCGAACCGCTTCTCACCCCAGCGGGCCGATAGCTGGTGCGGGCTAATCCTCGTCCATCTTGAGGGCGGCGACGAAGGCCTCCTGCGGGATCTCGACCTTGCCGAACTGGCGCATGCGCTTCTTACCGGCTTTCTGCTTGTCCAGCAGCTTGCGCTTGCGGGTGGCGTCGCCGCCATAGCATTTGGCCGTCACGTCCTTGCGCAGCGCCGAGAGCGTCTCGCGCGCGATGACCTTGCCGCCGATCGCCGCCTGGATCGGGATTTTGAACATCTGGCGCGGGATCAGGTCTTTCAGTTTTTCGCACATCGCCCGCCCGCGCTGTTCGGCGCGTCCGCGGTGGACCAGCATGGACAGCGCATCGACCGGCTCGTCGTTGACCAGCACCGACAGCTTGACGAGATCGCCCGCGCGCTTGCCGATCATCTCGTAGTCGAACGAGGCGTACCCTTTCGAGATCGATTTGAGACGGTCGTAGAAATCGAACACCACCTCGTTGAGCGGCAGTTCGTATTTCAGCATCGCGCGCGGCCCGGCGTAGGACAGTTCTTTCTGCACGCCGCGCCGGTCCTGGCAGAGCTTGAGGATGCCGCCGAGATATTCGTCCGGCGTGAGGATGGTGGCCTCAATCCACGGCTCGTGGATGTCGAGGATCTGCATCACGTCGGGCATGTCGGCCGGGTTGTGCAGCTCCATCGTCGTACCGTCGCGCATGTGCAGCTCGTAGACGACGGACGGCGCGGTGGCGATCAGGTCGAGGTCGAACTCGCGGCTGAGGCGCTCCTGGATGATTTCGAGGTGGAGCAGGCCGAGGAAGCCGCACCGGAAGCCGAAGCCGAGCGCGGCCGAGGTCTCCATCTCGTAGGAGAAGGAGGCGTCGTTGAGGCGCAGCTTGCCCATCGCCGCGCGCAGCTCCTCGAAGTCGGCGGCGTCGACCGGGAACAGGCCGCAGAACACCACCGGCTGCACTTCGCGGAAGCCGGGAAGCGGCGCGTCGGTGGGCTTGCGCTCGTCGGTGATGGTGTCGCCGACCGAACAGTCCGCGACGGTCTTGATCGAGGCGAGGAGATAGCCGACTTCGCCCGGCCCCAGCTCGTCGACGTCGATCAGCTTGCCGGGCCGGAACACGCCCACCCGGTCCAGCTCGTAGCTGGCGCCGGTGCGCATCATCTTCACTTTCTGGCGCTTCTTGAGAACCCCGTCGACGACGCGCACAATGACCACGACGCCGAGATAGGGATCGTAATAGGCGTCGACCAGCATCGCCTTGAGCGGCGCGTCGCGGTCGCCGGTTTTGGGCGCGGGCAGGCGGGTGACGACCGCCTCGAGCACGTCCTCGACGCCGAGGCCCGACTTGGCCGAGCACAGCACCGCATCCGAAGCGTCGAGGCCGATCACGTCCTCGATCTGCTCGCGCACCCGGTCGGGCTCGGCGGCGGGCAGGTCGATCTTGTTGAGGACCGGCACGATCTCGTGGTTCTGGTCGATGGCCTTGTAGACATTGGCCAGCGTCTGCGCCTCGACGCCCTGGGAGGCGTCGACCACCAGGAGCGAGCCCTCGCAGGCGGCGAGGCAGCGCGACACCTCATAGGCGAAGTCGACGTGGCCGGGCGTGTCCATCAGGTTGAGGACATAGGTCTCCCCGTCCCGGGCGGTGTAGTCGAGCCGCACCGTCTGGGCCTTGATGGTGATGCCGCGCTCGCGCTCGATATCCATCGAATCGAGCACCTGTTCGGTCATTTCACGCTCGGTCAGGCCGCCCGTCATCTGGATGATGCGGTCCGCCAGCGTCGACTTTCCGTGGTCGATGTGCGCGATGATGGAGAAATTTCGGATCTTGTCTCGGGGAGTCATGGCCCGGGAGATACCAGCGCCTCCGCCTCCCGCCAATGGGCCGTTTTCGTGGGGCGGCGGGCCTTAACGATTCCGGCGAAAACGCCCCATTTGCGTCACGGGTCTGTCGCCGACGCAGCTCACACCACACGGGCGGCACGGGCGAACGCCCCGCGTCGCAAGGCCTGAAAGGGCGGCCGGGAGCGGCGATCCCGCCTCCGGCGCCCCGAAGGTCCGGTGAAGTCCGGTGGCGTTTGTTTGCAAGTCTTCCCATCGCTGGAGGTCGACCGCAGTGCCAAATCCGTCCCGCATCGTATCGCGAAACCTGCTCGCTTCGCGGCGGTTTTACGCCGCCGCCGCCCGCCCGCTGGGCCTCACCGTGATGGACGCCGCCGAGGGCTTCATCGTCGGCCGCGCCGGTCGCGGCGTGCTGCTGCGCGTCAGCGACCGCGCCGCCGCCGACGCTCCGGGCGATTTCGAATCGCCTCCGGAGACGCGTCCGGCCCTGGTCGCCCTGGAGGCGGCCGACAGCTCCAGCGTCCGGGCCTTCTACCGTGAGGCGATCCGCCATGGCGGCGAGACGCTGGCCTACCCCTCCGTGCACGCGGCGGGCGCCGGGCGCTACGCCGCGCGGGTGTCGGACCCGGACGGCAACTGCATCGAGTGCGTCTTGCCGGTCTAGCGGGCCGGTTTAGGGCGGCCGGTCCAGGCCGTCGTTTCGGGGCGCCCGCTTCGGAGTGGAGCGGGCTATTCGTCGCCGTAGGCGTCGAAGTCCTCTTCGGACCCGTCACCGAATTCGCCGTCGTCTTCGGGCGCGCAGGCGCTCTTGAGCGCCTCCCAGGTCTTGTCGCTCAGCGCCAGCTTGGGTTCCGGCAGCTTGCCCAGCGCCGCCACCCGCGCCCGCGCCGCCTCGGCCCGCCGGGACGGCGTGGGGTGCGTCTGCAGGAGCGCGGTGAAGGGCAGATCGTCGTCGCCCGTCTCCTCGGCGATGACGTCGAAAAACTCCGCCAGCCCGCCCGGATCGGCGCCGAGCGCGACCAGATAGTCGATCGCCAGCGCGTCGGCTTCGTCCTCGGCCTTGCGCCCGAGCCGCAGCGACTGCAATTGCGCGCCGAGGGCGACCATCTGCTGGCCGGCGCCCGAACCGCCGCCGAGCATGAGATCGATCAGCGCCGCGCCGCCGGTCTGGCGGACGATCGCGGCCATCACATGCCGGCGCGCGACGTGCGCGGTCTCGTGCGCCAGCACCCCGGCGAACTGGTCCGAGGTCTCCAGCATCGCCAGCAGGCGGTCGGTGACCACGATCGTGCCGCCGGGCAGGGCGAAGGCGTTGGCGAAATCGGCGTGGACGAATTCGAGGCGGGTCCGGAACCGGGCGGAGGCCGTCTGTCCCATCATGTAGGCGAGGCGTTCGGCCTCCATCTGCGCCATGCGCGGCACGCGGCACGGCTCGGTCATGATCGCGATCATGGCTCTGGAGTTCTCGCCCAGCCGCGTTTCAACGCTGACGGGCGTGAGCCGGGCGATCTGCGTCGCCAGCATGGGAACGCCGAAGAGCGCGAAGGCGACGACGCCGAAGGCGACGCCGACGAGGGACGCCACGCCGATAATCGGTCCGGCCGAGATCTTCTTCCGCAGCAGGTCCGGCGCGAGCGCGCGCAGCGCGTCGGCTTCCTCGGGCGCGAGGCTGAGGCGCTGCATGGCGCCCTTGCGCTGGAGCTGCGCCGCGCCGGTGCGGCGGAGGTCGGCGAGCACGATGTCGCGGAAGGGCCAGACCGCGCTCGCCTCGTCGCCGGCGATGTGCAGCTTGCGGCCTTCGCCGCTCCCCTCGACGGAAAGGCGGACGCGATGCCGGCGCGCCGTTCGGCCGTCGCTGAAGGCGCCGGTCAGCAGGCTTCCGTCGTCGTGCGAGCCGCCCTCATGCGCGCCGCTTTCGTGCGCGCCGTCGTCTTGCGAACCGGTCGGGTCGTCGATCGATGCCGTCATTCGTTCGCCCTCCTCAGAAGCCTCCGATGTCGAACGCGTCCGCCAGCCCTTCGCCGCTGCGCGGCCCGGTGGAGGCGGATTGCCGGATCGCGTCGAAATCGATGAGCCCGGTCGAAGTCAGCCGATTGAAGATGTAGCGGAAGGTGCGGGCGGTTGCGATGGGCTGCCCGAATCCGAGCGTGAACACGACGATCAGCCCGTTGACGACCTGCAGGCCGAACAGGCCGGGTGCGGTCGCCGCGATCCGGAAGCGCGCCGCGTCGATGCCGACGATCTCGGCCTTCCGGCGCAACAGCGCGGCCTGATAGGGCAGGGAGGCGAGATAGATGACCAGGCCGGCGCCGAGTGCGGCGCCGTAAATCGACAAGACCATGGTCCACGACGGAATGCTGGGGTCGATATCCAAGGTGGGTAAGATCACGGACATGAAGACGGCGAACCCGACATAGGCGCCGCCGCCGACAACCCACAGAATGGCGAACGGACCGTAGAGGCCGGCGGCGAGCCGCCCGCCGGGCGCGCCGGCCTTGAAGCGCCGCGCGCCATACTGCGTCTCTTCCCACAGCCGGCGCGTCAGGCGCATCTGCGCGGCGGGCGTGAACCAGCCCAGCGTAGCGCCGGAGAGCAGGCCGAAACCGATCGCCGCGAGCGCATATTCGACCGCTGAGCCGTCCATCCCGAAGCGGATTCCGCGCCAGGTCGACCGGCTGAAGCGGTAGCGCCGCGAGGCGTAGACCGCGTAGTTGATCAGGAAAAAGAACCCGAATTCGAAGACCAGGATGGACAGCCAAATCAGGCCGTAGGGCAGGTAGTACGGTCCGATGGTGAAGATGAGGAAGACCGGCAGGAAGAGGCCGAACAGCACGATCAGGAAGCCTTTGCACAGCTCCCAGCCGGTGCCGATATACGCCATCGGTTCGTCGTTGATTTCGGTGCGCGCGAGGATGTGGCGGCGAACCCGGGTTCGGCCCCAGAACCGGTACAGCGTCAGCGTGACGATGTTGAGAAGCGCGTTCTGGACGGCGAGCCCGGCGATGTCGCGCCCGCGTCCGGTGTAGGCGAAGGCGACCTCCTCGCCCGAACCCGACGACGGGGTTCCGAGGTCCGGGATTCCGGCGGGCGCGTGTCCGGTCGGCGGACCGCGCCGGAACAGCGGATCGAGGTCGTCGTCCGCGGACGGACCGCTATTGGTGATGTCTGACATGTTCCCCCCCTTGTCCGCGACCGTCCCCTCTGAACCGCAGACATCCGCACGCTAGCGCCCCAGCGCCGCCTTGGCCAACGGGATTCAACCGGATGGGTCACGGGCCGGTGAATTTGCGGGACTTTTCGCGAACGGTTCGGCGGACCGGTGCGCAGGTTGCAGACCTGCCTGTCCATGAGTGCGAAGACCGATCAGGCGGCGGGCGGCGAGCCCGCGAAGGCGGGATTTCGTCCCGTTTCGGGACGCATGATCGGCTGGATCGCGGCGGGCGGCCTGCTGGGGTTGGCGGCGCTGATGCTGATTTTTGCCGGCTTCGCCATGTTCCAGCCGCTCGACGGGACGCCCGCGCCGTCGGTCTCCGCGCCCGCCGAAACGCCCGAAACGCCTGAGACGCCAGAAGCGCCCGCGGGCAATCCTGCCGCCGCCGCGCCGGCCGGTCCGCCGCCGCCGCCGGGCCAGATCGGCGAAGCCTTCGTCGACCGCTTCGACGGCCCGGAGCTGGACCCGCGCTGGAACGTCTCGGACGGCTGGTCGAACGGCGCCTGGATCGACAGCGACTGGCGCAAGGAGCAGGTGCGGCTGACCCCGGCCGGGCTCGAAATC
>JAWKVD010000038.1:0-19839 GCA_041398225.1 Hyphomonadaceae bacterium
CCCGACCGCTCCAGGTGTCGTAGATGTCGAAGGTCAGCGGGGCGTTGACCGGAAGCGTGGGATGCAGGGATTCCGGCGGTTTCCATGCCTTGTAGCGAACGCCGGCGATTGAAACGCCGCTTTCCTCCGTCGGCTGCAACGGCACGCGGCGGCCATTGCAGGCCACGGCGTAGCGACCCTGCGCGGCGGCGTTCAGCTTCACCTGCAGACGCTCCACGGAACTGTCGGCGTAGCGGACGGTGCCGCCGATGGCGCCGGTTTCGCCGAGCACATGCCAGGGCTCGATGGCCAGACGCAGCTCCAGGCTGGCGCCTTCGTAGGCGACTTCGCCGCAGAAGGGGAAGCGGAACTCGGCCTGCGCCTCGTACCAGTCCGGGCGCAGCGTGTAGCCATGGTCGCCAAGATCGCGCAGGACGTCGAGGAAGTCGCGCCAGACGAAATGCGGCAGCATGAAACGGTCGTGAAGCGCCGTGCCCCAACGCGTCAGCGGGCCGCTTTCGGGCGCGTTCCAGAAGCGCGCGATCAAGGCGCGAAGCAGGACCTGCTGCGCCAGACTCATGCGGGCGTCCGGCGGCATCTCGAAGGCGCGGAACTCAACCAGTCCCAGGCGGCCTGTCGGACCGTCGGGCGAGAACAGCTTGTCGATGCAGATTTCGGTCCGGTGGGTGTTGCCGGTGACGTCGATCAGCGCGTTGCGCAGAAGACGGTCCACCAGCCATGGCGGCGGAGCCTCGCCTTCGCCCGGTTTGGGGATCTGCGCCAGCGCGATCTCCAGCTCGTACAGCGTGTCGTGGCGCGCCTCGTCGATCCGGGGGGCCTGGCTGGTCGGGCCGATGAACAGGCCGGAGAAGAGGTAGGACAGGCTGGGATGGCGCTGCCAGTGGAGGATCAGGCTTTTCAGCAGGTCCGGTCGCCGCAGGAAGGGGCTGTCCAGCGTCGTCGCGCCGCCGACAACGACATGGTTGCCGCCGCCGGTTCCGGCGTGGCGACCGTCGATCATGAACTTGTCGGTTCCCAGCCGGGTCTGGCGCGCATCCTCGTAGATGCCCGTGGTGATGTCGACGCATTCGTCCCAGCTCGCGGCGGGCTGAATGTTCACTTCGATCACGCCGGGGTCTGGCGCGACACGTATGACGTTGAGCCGCGGATCCGGCGGGGGCGCGTACCCCTCGACGTGGATCGGCAGGCCGCAGGCCTTTGCCGCCGCTTCGGCCGCGACCAGAAGCTCCAGATAGTCCTCGACGGCTTCGACAGGCGGCATGAACACGCACAGGCGACCGTCGCGCGGCTCGACCGCTATGGCGGTTCGAACATTGCCGTCTTCGCTGTCGAGCGTCTGCTCGACAAGTTCCTGCCCGGCGCCCGCCGCCGTTCGCGAGACGACATGCTGCGAGCGGTCGCCCTGCGATCCGGCATCCTCAAGCGCTACATCCGGCAACGGACCGCGCGACGCCGTGGGATCGACGATATGAATATAGGGGTACTGCGCCGCCGGGATGTGCGGCAGGGAATCCAGCGGAAGACGGAAGCCGACCGGGCTGTCGCCCGGCACCAGGAACAGACGCCCGCGCCGGGTCTTCCATTTCGCCGACTTCCAGCGCTTGCCGGTCGCCTTCGACTGCCAGCGCTGGACCGGAAGCACGAAACCCGCCGGCTCGGTGAGGCCGCGCTCGAACACGCGGGCGATGCGTGCGCGCTCCTCCGGGTCTTTCAGCTTCGCGTTTTCCGGCGTGACGTTGTCCGGGAGCTTGCCCTCTTTCAGAATCCACTCGCCCGGATCTTCGTAGGCCGGCGCCACCATCTCCGGCTCGACGCCAAGCGTGTCGGCGACGACCTCCATGAAGCGCTGAGCGTCGGCGGCGGTCGCCTTGGTGTCCGCGTCTTCGGCGGCGACCAGATCGCCATTCGACCAGATCGGCTTTCCATCGCGACGCCAGTAAAGCGAGAACGTCCAGCGCGGCAGGCTTTCGCCCGGATACCACTTGCCCTGCCCATAGTGCAGGAAACCGTTGGGCGCGAACCGGTCGCGCAGCTTGCGGATCAGCTCGTCGGCAAGCTTGCGCTTGGTGGGGCCGACCGCCGCCGTATTCCATTCGCCGGATTCAAAATCGTCGATCGAAACGAAGGTGGGTTCGCCGCCCATGGTGAGGCGCACATCTCCGGCCTTCAGAGCCTCGTCGACCTTGCGCCCGAGCGCGTCGAGATCGTCCCACGCCTCTTCGGAGAACGGCTTGGTGATGCGTGGATGTTCCGCGATGCGCTTCACCTGCATGTCGAAACTGAAGTCGACCTGCGGATTGCCGGCGAGCGTGCCCGCGATCGGCGCGGCGTTGCGATAGTGCGGCGTCGCAGCGAGGGGAATATGGCTCTCGCCGGTCAGCAGGCCCGATGTCGGGTCGAGGCCGATCCAACCCGCGCCGGGGATATAGGCTTCGACCCACGCATGGAGATCGGTGAAATCGTGGTCGGTTCCGGGCGGGCCGTCCAGCGACACGAGATCGGGCTTCAGCTGGATGAGATAGCCGGACACGAAGCGCGCTGCGATTCCGAGATTGCGCAGCACCTGAACCAGTAGCCAGCTGGAGTCGCGGCAGGAGCCGCGCGCCAGCTCAAGCGTTTCCTCCGGCGTCTGAACGCCCGGCTCCATGCGGATGACGTATTCGACGTGCTGCTGAATGCGCGCATTGAGATCGACGATCATGTCGACGGTGCGCGTGCGCTGGCGAGGGATGGTCGCCAGCAGCTTGGCCAAAAGCGGGCCGACAGGCTCGGGCGTGCGATAGACCGCAAGGTCCGGCTCGATGTCCGGGCTGTAGGTGAAGGGCCAGTGCTCGGCGCTCTCCTCCACAAAGAAGTCGAACGGATTGTAGACCGTCATGTCGGCGACAAGGTCGACCTCGATCTTCAGTTCGGTCACGGGATCGGGGAAGACGAAGCGCGACATCCAGTTTCCGTAGATGTCCTGCTGATGGTTCACGAAGTGGTTGCCAGGCGAGACCTTCAGCGAATGCGAGATCACGCGCGTGCGGGAATGCGGCGCCGGACGCAGCCGAATGACCTGCGGCCCCAACACCACCGGGCGGTCGTACCTGTACCAGGTGAGATGATGAACGCTGGCCTGAATCGCCATCCGGTCGCCCTTCCCTCTGATCCGTCACGGACGGTGCGCCGGCGGCGCGGGATTCCCTATTGGGTCCCATATGGAGCGAGCGCCCGCAAGCGATCCATGCGCGGCGGGGTTGAGGCGGGGTAGAATGGCTGCGACGCGGATTTTCTGCGCGACGGACGATCAGCCCGCCCAGTTTCTGGGCCCGGGCTGATTTCCGAAACGCGCCCGAAACCGCGGTGCGGCGGCGGGTCCGCTATTTCGCCGGATCCTCGAAGTAGACCCGCGCGAACGCCTTGCCTTCGTAGGAATACGGAGAGAGCGGCGTTTCACCGGCGCCGGCCGCGCCGGCGACGGCTGCCGCATCGGCCGACACCACCACGTAGCGCTCATCCGGCCGCGGCCTGAACAGCACCGCCAAGGCATTTCCACGCGCCATCATCTCGGCGCGCGGAAACGTTCGAGCGACCTGTCCGTCCGCCGTGAGGGTGAACACGCGCGGTGCCAGCATCCGGCCGGGTTCGACGATCGCGCCCGCGCTGATCGAGACGGGTTTGCCGGACATCGGCATGGCGTAAGCCACATAACCTTCGGCCGTCCCGACCGGTCCGACCAGGCAGGACGACGACGCGTTCACCGGGGTAATCACGTCGTACCGTCCCGTGGGGTCTTCCGGCGTCAACGAGGTCGCGGTCGCGACGGATACGTGGGGGGCGCACGGCAGGGTCGGTTCGTAGGTCAGCGAGGGGCCCGGGGGCGGCTCCGGCGCTGTGGCGCAGGCGGCGGCCAGAAGCGTCAGCGCGCCAGCCAGTGCGCGAACCGGTACACGGGTGGTCTTCATGGCGAGTGTCCGTTCAGCGGTTGAATTGCGCGAGTTCAGGGGGATCATTGCGCGCCTCCCACCGTCGGCGCACCTGCCGGACCTGTCTCGGCCGTTCCAGCGGCGGCCTGCTCGATCCCGCCATTGTGCAGCAAGCGCGCCACGCCCGCAGCGGTAGCCTCAAGCGCGTAGGTCAGCGCCTCAACCGATCTTGCGGGGTCGCCTTCCACGATCTCGTCGACGTTCGCGAACATCAGGTCGTCGCCCACGGGCATGCGCAGCGCATCGCCGCCCACCCCGGACCCGCCCGGGGCCAGAACCGGCACAGCGCCCCTCGCGCTCACAACCACCGTGTCTTTCATTAGGACGTCGCCCGCCGAAGACTTCGCCGTCACATTGGCGACGGCGACCGGCGCCCAGCCCGAACCCACTGGCGCGAGCTGGTAGCCATACTGAAGGATGCTGACTTCCAGCCCCGCATCGGCCGCCGCAGCGCCTTCGCCGTCGACATTCATCGCGTAACCTTCCGCGCCAAGCTCCTTTCGGAGGGCGTCGTAGAAGACCTTCTTCGCGTCGAAACCCTGCGCGTACAGGAAGTTGTTGATCCGTTCGTTGCGGGCGCTCTCTATGCCCGCGGCAATCGCCGAGACGAGCAGCACGCCCAGCGCACCGCCGACACCGGCCGCGACGGGCGAGACGCCAGGGGCATAAATCGCCGGGTTGGAAAGGGCCACATTCGAGTAGTCCGCCGGAGCATTGAGCGCGACCGCCTTGCCGGCCACTGCATCGCCGTTGACGTTGAACGAGGCGATGTGCGCTTCGCCGGGATCGAACGGCAGCACCGGATTATATGTTGGGGAGGATGTCGAGCATCCGGCAAGCGCCACGGATGCGACGAGGGCCGCTGACGCGACCGTACGGTGAACGGATTTCATAATGCCCCCAACACAGAACTGAGCGCATCAAGCCGGGAGGCCCATATTCCGTCAAAGCAATTCGCCCGACCGGTGCGCAGCTATCCGGGCGCACGCCTCATAACGGCCATGAAGAAGCCGTCGCTGCCGGCGTTTTTGGGCGTCAGGCGCACGGACCCGTCGGGCCGGCGGCAGCGGCGCACCAGAGCGGCGCCCTTGTCCGTGAGCTGTCCGGACCGCGCGGCGGCCTCGGCGGCGTCTTCCTGCTCGAAGTCGCGTCGATCCTCGAGGAAGCCCGCGACCTGATCCTCGTTCTCCTCCATCAGGAAGGAGCATGTGACGTAGATCAGCCGGCCGCCCGGCTTCACGTAGTTGCACGCGGTGCGGAGGATCTCGGCCTGATCCTGACGGCGACGATCGAGCGCGTTGGGCTGGAGGCGCCATTTCGCGTCCGGCCGGCGGCGCCAGGTGCCGGTTCCGGTGCAGGGCGCGTCGATCATCACCAGGTCCATCGCGTGATCGAGATCGTCGAGCCGCGCACTATCCTTCGGGTGGCGGAGCTGCACGTTGCGCACGCCGGCGCGGTTCAACCGCGGGATCAGGGCTGACAGCCGACGGCCGTCGATATCGTGGCTGAATATCTGCCCGCTATTGTCCATCATGGCGGCCATCGCGATGGTTTTGCCGCCGCCGCCCGCGCAATAGTCGAGCGCCTGTTCGCCCGGCGCGGCACAACTCGCGGCGGCCGCGATCTGGCTGCCCATGTCCTGCACTTCCACCCACCCCTTCGAGAAGGCCGGGATGGCCTCGACATTCTGGCCACGGTCGACCGCCTCCGGCGCCGGGATGCGAAAGCCGTTGACCAGTTCGGGGACGCGCCGCGCCTTGACGCTCTCCAGCGCGCGGCCGGCCTTCTCGGCGTCGGACTTGAGCGTGTTGATACGCAGGTCGACCGGCGCGCGTTCCGCCATCGCCATCGCTTCCGGAACGAGGTCTGGACCGAAGGCGCGCTCCATCATGGGCGACAGCCATTCGGGGAAATCGCCACGGACATGCGCTGGCGCGGCGGGATCGGGCGCCAGAAGCAGCGCTTCGCGTTCTGCGCCGGAAAGTTTCGCGGGCGCGTGGTCGTCGCGAAACGCCTCTTCGATCTTGCGGACATCCCAGCCCCAGGCGTGCTTCAGCGCACCGATCGCCAGCGGGCGGGCCCCTTCCGCCTCCATGGCATGCTGAATGGAGTTGCGCCGGCGCAGGGCGTCAAGGACCAGACCCGAGACCCAGGCCCGATCGCGGGCCCCGGCGTATCGCGCCCGCTTGCCCCAGTCGCGCACCGCATCCTTCACCGGCGTGCGATGTTCGAGCACGTCGCGCAGAACCTGAATGGCCGCATCGATCCGTCCGCCGTCTCTCATGAGCGCGGCCCGCAGGCAGGGAGTTTCTTCATGCCCGCCCCATACACGCGCATGAGGGCCGGGGCCAAGCCTTACGGCATCAGGCCGCGAGAACGCGCCGCTGCGCCAGCCGGAATCCCAGCCGGGGCGCTGCTTCGAGGGCCCGGCGGCGGCCGTATATCTCAAGCAGAACCGGCTTTCCGCCAGATATGTAGACATCCGCGGTCAGCTCGCCGCCATCGGGCAGCTCGACGACCAGCGCTTCGTTTTCCGGCAGGAGGCATTGCCAGTCCGGCAGATCGGTTCGCCCGAGCGCCTGGAGATAGACAAGGCAGCCGAGTTCCGTCTCTTCCCGGCGGCGCACCCTCAAGGCCTCGAGACCGGGAAATCCGCGATCGCTGTAGGCTTCGTGATAGTGCCGCAGGATCGCGCGTTCGAGCGCGGTGAAGGTCATCTTCTCTGCCCCATCAAGTCGGCCGCGAGTTTCCCCCTCGCGACACGGCTTCAGGTTTAAGGCTTCGGGCTGAAACGCCGCCTAAGACGATCGTGTCAATTTCATCATTTGACCCCGTTTTCGCTGGGCCAATTGCATACAACGGCCGCCCGAACATTAAGAAGACGACCCGGATCAGGCGCCCTGGAGCGGCGGGGTCGCGACGGCGGCGTCAGCGGGCGTCAACGCCCGGATCACGGCTTCGGCGCGACCCGACTCCGGAATGCGAAACAACTCAAGCCACTGCACGTTGGCGAAGAAGTACTCGAAGTCCTCCGGCGGTTCGGCGTTCTCGATGAATACAGGCGTCATCGGCTTGCGGTGGCGGTCGGCGAGATACACTTCGCGCTTCACATGATCGCTTTCGAAGGCGCTCTTCGAGCACATGATCATGACGCCTTGCGCGGACTTGATGGCGCGCACGATCTCGCCCGCCCAGCCATCCCCCGCCTTCAGGTCGCCCTGGTCGATCCAGACCTTGCGGCCGTGCTCGGTCACGAGTTTCACCACCGGCTGGACCTGATCGTTGTCGGCATGGGCATAGGAGATAAACAGCGCACCGGCTTCGGCCGTCGCGTCCGGCGCAGGGGCGGCTTTGGACGATGCACCGACAGACGCTGGCGAGGCGCTTTGTGGCCGGGGCCGCAGAAACAGCCACATCGGCAGCAGAAAGGTCGCCGTGGCGGCGGCGATGATGATGAACAGAGCGCCGGGCACCTTGAAATACACCACCGCGAACCCGCCAGCGGCGACGCCCAGAATGGCGAGCAAATGGAGAAACGCCGCCCCGAGCACCACGCGCGATCGCTTGACCGGGCGCGCCGGCGGGGCGGTCGCTGGGCCGCGAACTTCGTCGGCGGCGTTGACGGGCCCGCGCCGGTCCGTGCGAGGCGGGGCGCCGGGCGGCGGCGATCCATCGCCCTGAACCTCGTTCTTGGCCGCCTCGTTCTCGGCCGCCTCAATCCGCCGCTGACGTTCGACGAAAGCCTCGTCGCGCGTCCTGCGGGCCGCGCGTTCGGCGTCGCGCCAGCCATTGGTCGCGCGGGCGGCGACAAATGTGGCGTCGACATAGGGCAAATCGCGCAATCCGACCGGAAGGAAATGATGATCCAGCTTCACCAGCACGAGGCGGCCATCGGCCCACGCGTCCAGCATCCGCTTTTCCAGCATCATCCGCCAGGTGTTGAACACCGCATTGCGGGACCACAGCGCGACGACCACGTCGCCGGTCTGCAGGTGGCGGAACCCGCGTGCGCCTGTCTCCAGTTCGACGACATGGCCATGCTGGCGGAAATGGTCGCGGCACTCTTCGGCGGCGGCCTGATCGGATTCGGCGTGGGCGATGAAGATCGTCATCCGGTCACCTCGCTGACTATGGATTTTCTCGCCGTTCGGGACGCGCGGCGCAAGGGCCTAGCGGAGGTCCAGGTGAGCGGCGCAGTCGTTGTAGTGCTCATCCACCATCAATCCCTCGACGATCAATTCGGTCGTGAGGGCGTTCTTTTCGACGCCCGCCTCGGCGGCGCGCGCATAGATTTCCTCGTCGGTGACGCTATCCGGCAGGAGGTTGCGGCGAACGGCCCATAGCCGGGTTTGCTGCTCAACGCCGTCAACCTCGGTCAGGTAAGTCTCCATGACATTGGTGGCGCAGGTGCAGAATTTCGAGCCGCTCTTCTTGTAGCCAGACTGTTTCAGCTCGCTCAGGCAGCTCTTCTTCAAGTCCTTCAGGATGGGTTTGACCTTCAGCGCTTCGGCGTCGGCCTGCCCGGTCAGGATCGTGACCGAACCAACCGCCAGACCGAGACCCAGCGCGGCAAGTAGGTGTTTCATCTCACGAATCCCTGGTGACCAACCCGATTACTTGCGTAAGTGCCGCAAAGACGCGGCGCAAGCATCTGCGGTGCTGTACCCGCTACTGGTCGACAATCACGCACAACACGACAACAACAAATCGCGTTGAGGCTTATGTTTCGTTTGAGCTGGCTGCATCCGCGAGACGTCGCAGATGATCTGCCGCCTCTATCTGCGCTTGGAGAGATCGCTGATATAGCTCGTCTCTTCCAACAAGCCCCACGGAAATGAACCCCATCTGTCGCAATGCGGCTTGGTCGTGCTTATACCCAAGCACCTTTGACATTGCGAAGATCAAATCAACGAGCAGTTCGTTTCGATAAGGCGTGTTCTGCTCAGTTTGGGGGGTATTGAGCGCCTCTATGAGTACCGTGTGTTTTCGAAGCACTTCTCGGTGGTTCGAATACTCGATCGGAATTAGAGTCAACGCCACTGAGTAAGACACGTCTCCCGGAACGAAACGACCGAATAGCAGCTGTCGCAGCAGTTGCGTTTTTCGTTCACGCGACTGGGCTCGATTTTGAAGGACCAACGTCAAACCAACGGCAAAAACGGGTCCCAAAAAAGTAGCTGCTACAACCGCCCAATCGATCCCCCCTTCCATCCCAACATCACCCCTTCTAGGTCGACAGCGAGTAGTTCGGCGCCTCGCGCGTCATCTTCACGTCGTGGACGTGGCTTTCGCGCAGGCCCGCATTGGTGATCTGAACGAAACGGGCCTTCTCGTGCAGCTCCTGCACCGTTCGGGCGCCGACATAGCCCATCGCGGCGCGGAGACCACCGGCCATCTGGTGCAGGATCGGCCCGACCGGGCCCTTGTACGGGACCTGCCCCTCAATGCCTTCGGGCACGAGCTTCATGGTGTCGCGCACTTCCTTCTGGAAGTAGCGATCCGCCGATCCGCGCGCCATGGCGCCGAGCGACCCCATGCCACGATACGATTTGTAGGCCCGCCCCTCATACAGGAAGACCTCGCCGGGGCTTTCTTCCGTTCCGGCCAACATCGAGCCCATCATGGCGCAGGACGCGCCGGCCGCGAGAGCCTTGGCGAAGTCGCCGGAGAACTTGATGCCGCCGTCCGCGATCACCGGCGTGCCGGTCAACGACGCCGCCATGGCGCAATCATGGATCGCGGTGAGCTGCGGAACGCCGACGCCCGCGACGATGCGCGTGGTGCAGATGGAGCCCGGACCGATGCCGACCTTCACCGCGTCGGCGCCGGCGTCGATCAGCGCCTTGCAGCCGTCGCTGGTGGCGACGTTGCCGGCCAGAACCTGCACGCGGTTGGACAGTTTCTTCACGCGCTCGACGGCTTCGAGCACCGATCGCGAGTGACCATGCGCCGTGTCGATCACCAGAACGTCGACGCCGGCGTCGATCAATGCCTGACTGCGTTCGAACCCATAATCGCCCACCGTGGAGGCGGCGCCGACACGCAACCGGCCCTGCTCGTCCTTGCAGGCGTTCGGATACGCTTCGGACTTCTCCATGTCCTTGACGGTGATGAGGCCGACACAGCGGTTTTCCGCGTCGACCACGATGAGGCGCTCGATGCGGTGCTTGTGCAGCAGGCGGCGGGCCTCGGAGAGCTCCGTGCCTTCGGGAACCGTCACGACATTGCGGGTCATCAGTTCGGAGACGGGCTGGTTGTCGTCTTCGGCGAAGCGCGTGTCGCGATTGGTGACGATGCCGACCAGCTTGCCCGGCTGGCCTTCGCGGGATTCCTCGACCACCGGGATGCCCGAGACCTTCAACCGATCCTTGAGAACCTTGAGCTGGCGCAGCGTGGTTTCCGGCGTGACGGTGACCGGGTTCACCACCATGCCGCTTTCGAAGCGCTTCACCTGGCGGACCTGCTCGGCCTGCTGCTCGTCGGTGAGGTTGCGGTGAATGATGCCGATGCCGCCGAACTGGGCCATGGCGATCGCCAGCGGCGCTTCGGTCACCGTATCCATCGCCGCGGAAATAATCGGCGCGTTCAGGGAGATGGCCTTGGTGAGCCGGGTGCGGATGTCGACGTCGGCCGGGATCACGTCCGACGGGCCGGGCTCGAGCAGAACGTCATCAAATGTGATGGCGTTCCGGATCTTCATGTGGGGGAGGTGCTGTTCCATGGCGCGGTATAGCGATTCCGACCCGGCCTGAAAAGTCTTGAACGGGCGCAGTCACGACGTCGCCGGCGCGGGCGGCGCAGCGACCCCGCACTCTGGCCCGTACTCTGGCGTCGCCCTGTCGCTTTTTCCGCCGCGAGGCCCGGAAAGACAGCCGATAGCGCCTCTCCCCAGTCCAACACGATTTCAAGGAGATGACGCGTGTTTCAGGTGCAACCGCTGTCCGCAACCGGATCCGGGATGTCTATGCCTGCCGGGCAAGGCCCTCGCCCGCCGGGCGATGCGATCAATATGTGTAGCAAGCGCCGATGGCGTCGGCGAATTTCTGCTGTTCTTCCTTGGAGAGCCCCGCCTCGGTGAAGAACTTGCCGGACCGCATCTGCGCGGTGCCGTCGCGGTTGACGTAGCCTTCCCAGACCCAGGTGTAGAGGCCCTGCTCGCCGAGCGTTTGAACGGTCTTGTCGCCCGCGCAGGTGCAGATCGACTCGTCGACGCCCGCGGAAACGCACGCCGCTTTCCAATCGTCGAGCGAGTCGAAGGGTGTCGACATGCCCGCGAGTTTGGACTTCTCGGCTTCGAGCGCCGCCTCGCGAGCGGCCTGAGCCTTCTCGGCCGCCGCCTTCTGGGCGGCTGCGCGCGCGGCGGCCTCCTCGGCCGACACTTCCGCCTTGTCGGCGCCTTCCCCGCAGGACGACAAACCCGTCGCGCCGGCCAGAACCAGAAGCGCCAGACCCGCCGCCCGCATCGCATGGGTGCGTTTCATTGAATTCTCCCTGATCGGACCGGGCTGACGCCGGCCTCAACGGGAAGAAGGTTAACGCAGTCAAGCTGCGGTTTCAGTCGAATTCTCGCTTAAAGTTGGCCCGGAAACGCGGCGTCAGGCTTCCCGACGCCCCCGAAAGCCGGTCGCGATCACGAAGGTTTCGGGACTTTCCTGACGACTCGAAGGCGGCTTCCAGTGCCGCACCTGGCGGAAGTTCGACTTCAAAAGCTCCAGCAGATCGCCCTGCGCGCCACCCTGGAAAACTTTCGCGACAAAGGCTCCGCCGCGCTCGAGATGGTCCACCGCGAACTGGGCCGCGAACTCCGCCAGCCCGATCGTGCGAACATGGTCGGTCTGGCGGTGACCGGTGGTGTCGGCGGCCATGTCCGAGAGGACCAGCGTCGGCGCGCCGCCCAAGGCCTCGATCAGACGCTCGGTCATGCCCGGTTCGGCGACGTCTCCCTGAAAGATCGTGGCGCCGGCGAGCGGATCGACCGGCAGGAGATCGACGCCCGCGAGCGATCCCGCGCCCTTCTCCAGCACCACCTGCATCCAGCCGCCCGGCGCGCACCCAAGGTCGACAATGCGCGCGCCCTTGCGCAGCACATGGAAGCGCTCGTCGATTTCCTTCAGCTTGAAGGCGGCGCGGGCGCGATAGCCGGCCTCCTTGGCGCGACGGACATAGGGATCGTTGAGCTGGCGATCGACCCACTCGCGCGACGACTTGCCCAGCGTCTTCTTCCGCACCTTCTGGCGCTGACCCATGGTACGGCCGTCCAGCGGCGTGGCGGTTTCAGCCGGAGGCTTCCAGCGGCGCTTGCCGTCCTTGTCTTCGGGGGCGCTCATGACTCGGCTCCTGCGGCGCGGACGCGGCGGCGCGGACGCCGATTGCGTCGACTGGCGCGACGTTGTTCCTCGCCGGGCGGCGTATGCATCATCGACAGAAGAATGCCTTCGCGAAGGCCCCTGTCTCCGACACGCATCCGTTCGCTGGGCCATAGCGCCCACACGGCTTCGAGAATGGCGCAGCCGGCGACAATCAGGTCCGCCCGGTCGGGACCGATGCATGGCTCGGCTGCGCGTTCTTCGTGGGTGGCGCGCGCCAGGCGGTTGCGGACCGCGAGCGCGCCTTCGTGAGAGAGCCACAAGCCGTCGACGCTGGAACGCTGATACTTGCGAAGGCCGGCATGAACGGCGGCGAGGCTGGTGACAGTTCCGGAGTTTCCGATCAGGTGACCGCGGCCGGCGCGAAACAGCGGACCGAAGCGCGTGGCGGCGTCCTGTTGCTCCAGGTAGGACTGGACATGGGCGACCATGCGCTCATAGGCGCCTTCGGCGGGGTTTGCGAAGCTCTCGGTGAGGGTCACGACGCCGAAAGGCGCAGACAGCCATCCGAGGATCGGGGCGCGTTTCGAGCATCCGGCGATGCCGCGTTCGACGGCGACGCGAGCGTCGACCCAGCACAGCTCCGTCGAGCCGCCGCCGATATCAATGACCAGCGCAAAGTCGCTGCTCGGGTCGATGAGATCGAGGGTGCCCAGAAGGGCGTATTTCGCCTCGTCCTTCGGAGAGATGGTCTCCAGCTTGAGGTCGCACGCCTTGCGCATGTCCGAGATGAATTCGCGCCCGTTGGAGGCCGCCCGACAGGCCTGCGTCGCGATGCAACGGGAACGGATGGGCTGGTATTTGTTGATTCGGTCGGCGCACTTGATCAGGGCGTCGCGGGTGCGCGCCATCGCCGCCTCGGACAGACGTCCGGTGCTCGCCAGACCCTCGCCGAGGCGCACGATCTGGGAAAACGACTCCACCACGCGGATTCCGCCCGTTCGGGCCTGTTCCGCGATCAGCAGCCGGCAGTTGTTCGTGCCGAGGTCCAACGCCGCGTAGTATTTGCGCGATGCGCCGCCCCGGTTGCGCGCGGGGCCGCCGCGCGCGCGGGTGGGATTCGCCATGAAGCGACCAATGTTCAGTTTTGGCGGATAGTAGCGGTTTCCGGGCTGGACGCCACCGCAGTGTGGCGCCTCGAGTTCTTGCGCCCCGGGCAGGGTCACCCTACCCTATCTCAAACACCAAATTTTCAACGTTCTAGTGGACTTGCCCCCATGCTCTCGCGGTTCCGGAAGAAGGGATTGCGTTCTGAAAAGAACGAACCGGTGCCGCCGACACCGGGCGGACTGGCCCGCTTTTCCATCGGTCAGCAGGTGAAGCACCGGATTTTCCCCTTTCGGGGGGTGATCTTCGACGTCGATCCGGTGTTTTCCAATACCGAGGAATGGTGGCTGGCGATCCCCGAGGACCTGCGCCCACGCAAGGATCAGCCCTTTTACCATCTGCTGGCCGAGAATGATTCGTCCTACTACGTGGCCTATGTCTCCGAGCAGAACCTGCTTCCGGACGACAACAAGGCTCCGGTGACGCACCCGTCGATCCCCGAGATGTTCGATGTGGACGACAAGGGCGCGCTGCACCCGAGAAGCATCAGCGCCCACTGATCGAGGCCGCGTGATCCGGTCGGCAGTCGGACGCGTACCCATCGGGACATTCGCCACGCCCGAGAGACGCCTTGCCCGACCAGCCTGTCATCTTCTGGTTTCGAGACGATCTCCGGCTCAACGACAATCCGGGCCTGACCTCCGCCGTGCAAAGCGCAGCGCCGCTCGTTCTGCTCTATCTGCTGGATGAGCGCTCGCCCGGCGTTCGCCCGCTCGGAGGCGCGGCGCGCTGGTGGCTGGACAAGTCTCTCCGGGCCCTGAGCGAAGACATCGGGGCTCGTGGCGGCGAGCTGATCCTGAGGAGAGGCTCCGCCGAAGACGAGGTGAACCGCCTTATCCGCGAGACCGGCGCGCGGTCGGTCATCTGGAACCGTCGATACGGCCCCGCCCGGCAAACCGACCAGCAGCTGAAAACGGTTTTGGCCGAGGCCGGCGTGGAGGCTCAATCATTCAACGGCTCCGTGCTGGTCGAACCGTTCGCGCTGAAGACCGGCGCCGGTTCGCCGTTCAAAGTGTTCACCCCGTTCTGGAAGGCGCTGTGCGCCGCCTACGATCCGCCTCCGGCCATGCTGGCGCCCCGGCGGCTGACATGCGTCAGGGATCTGCCCTCGGACAGGCTGGACGATTGGGAGCTGCATCCCTCGCGCCCGGACTGGTCAGCCGGACTGGCGGAGGCATGGCGGCCCGGCGAGACCGCCGCCCTGGAGCGCCTCACCGACTTTCTGACGGAACAGGTCGCGGAGTTTCCCGATCAGCGCGACATTCCGGGGCGCGACGCGACATCGCGGCTGAGCCCTTATCTGCGGTTCGGTGAAGTCTCGCCGGCGCATGTCTGGCGCGCGGCCAGGGCGGCGGAAGCGGCGGGCGCATCGTCCGCGGGAATCGACAAATTCCTGTCGGAGCTGGCATGGCGCGACTTCTCGTGGAGCCTTCTCTACCACGATCCGGAGATGGGCCGGCTAAGCTGGCGGCGGTCGTTCGAGAGCGTCGCGTGGCGCGATCCGCCTGAAGGCGAACTCAACGCCTGGCGACGCGGCCGCACAGGTTTTCCCATTGTCGACGCAGGAATGCGTCAACTGTGGTCGACCGGCTGGATGCACAATCGCGTCCGGATGATCGTCGCTTCCTTTCTGACGAAAGACATTCTCGCGCACTGGCGCGTCGGCGAAGACTGGTTCTGGGACACACTGGTCGACGCGGACGAAGCCAACAACGCGGCCGGCTGGCAGTGGACCGCCGGAACCGGCGCCGACGCCGCCCCGTATTTCCGCGTGTTCAATCCCATTGCTCAGGGCGAGCGCTTCGATCCCGATGGCGCGTATATCCGCCGTTGGGTTCCCGAACTCGCGCACCTGCCTGCGAAGCAGATTCACCGCCCCATTGAAGCCGGCGCCGAAGGGACGGAAGCCTATCCAGCCCCGATGCTCGATCATGCCGGCGCCCGCTTGCGCGCGCTCGAAGCGTTTGCGGCGGCGAAGACCTGATGCGCGGAGAACCGTTTCACATGCATGCCAACCGTAAGCGCGTGGCGGTTATCGGCGCCGGGATATCCGGACTTGGCGCCGCGTGGTCCCTGCGCGAGGCGGCGGAGGTGACCGTGTTCGAGGCCAGCGACCGGATCGGCGGGCACGCCTGGACGGTCGACATCGATCATCCCAACGGACCGGTGAGCGCCGATATCGGCTTCATCTGTTTCAACGAGCCCAACTATCCGAACTTCACGGCGCTTCTGGAGCATCTTCGGGTGGCCACCGTGCCGACCAATATGAGCTTTTCGGTCTCCGACCCGTACGGATATGAATGGTCGTCGGATCTGACCGGGGTGTTCGCCTGGAAACGCAACCTTCTGGACCGGCGCTTTCACGGTTTGCTGCGTGAGATACTCCGCTTCAACGATCTGGCGCGTGCGCAAATCAGGGCCCAACAAACGCCGGAAGGTTCGCTTGGCGAGTGGCTGGACCAACGCGGCTTTTCCGGTCTGCTTCGCGACGCCTATCTCCTTCCCATGGGCGCCGCGATCTGGTCGACGCCCGAGCGCGACATGCTGGACTATCCGGCCGACAATCTGCTGACCTTCTTCAACAATCACCGCCTGATGCATGCCTTGCGTCCGATCTGGCGGACTGTGCGGGGCGGCAGCCGAAACCACGTCGCGGCGCTCTCGGCGGCGATCGGCCCCGAGCGCCTTCGGACGGGCGCCCGCATCCGCCTGATCCGACCATCACCAGACGGCGGAGTGACTTTGTGCTTCGACGAAGGACCGAAAGAGCGCTTCGACGCCGTTATTCTTGCCTGTCACGCCGACGAGGCGCGCGCCATGCTCGACCCGGCCTATGACGAGCAGCGGCTGGCGCTCGGATCGATCCGCTTTTCGCGCAACGAAATTGTCGTGCATCGCGACCCATCGCTGATGCCGCGGCGGCGCTCCGCGTGGGCGTCCTGGAACGTGCTGCGTTCGGACCGAAGCGACAGGGTGTGCGTGAGCTACTGGATGAACCGCCTGCAGGGCCTGCCCCAAGGGGCCGATGTGTTCGTCACGCTGAACGCCGTACGAGAGCCTGATCCGGCATTGACTTTCGGGACCTACGTATTCGAGCACCCAATGTACGACATGGCCTCGATAGCCGCGCGCCGGGCGGTGCAGCGCGTACAGGGCCGCAACGGATTGTTCTTTTCGGGCGCGTGGCTGGGCGACGGGTTTCACGAGGCCGGATTGCGTACGGGACTGGAGGCGGCGCACGCGCTCGGCGGCTCCGTTCCGTGGACCGCGCATCTGGAACACCAGCACACATTTCGCGCCACGCCGGATGCAACGCTGGCCCGCGCGAGCGCGCGATGACGGAACCTGCGCTCAGCTTCTTTGTCGGACGCACCGTGCATGTTCGGGAAGCGCCGTTCCAGCGCCGCTTTCAGCACCGCATCGCCATGATCGAGGTGGATGTGGATCGGCTTGCCGAGGCCTCCGACGCCTGTCGCTGGTTCGGCGTCGACAGGCGCGCCGCGATAAGTCTGCGCACAAGAGATCATGGCGATGGCGGAAACCTTCGAGCGTGGGCCGAGACGCGCTTTCAGGAAGCCGGCGTTCAACTGGACGGCGGCGCTCTGCGGCTGCTGACATTTCCCCGCGTCATGGGCTTCGGCTTCTCGCCGATCTCGCTCTGGCTGGAGTCCGGACCTGACGGACACCTGCGCGGCGTACTCTACGAGGTGCACAACACCTTTGGTGAGCGCCATACGTATGTTTCCGCCGCGTCCGCATCTGACGAACGCGCCTGGGCCGAGAAAAGCTTCTTCGTATCGCCCTTCCTCGCACGCGACGGGCGATATCGCTTCCGCCTGAAACCTCCCGGGCGAGATACCGGCGGAACGCTCAAGCTGACGATCGAGAACATTCGCGACGACGGGCGCGTGCATGTCGCGACCCTGAACGCCCGAAGAAAGCAGGCTTCAAGCCGCGCGGCCTTGAGCTGGCTGGTCTCCATGCCCATGTCTGGCGCAGGCGTTTGGATCGCGATACACTGGCAGGCGTTGATGCTTCTGGTGCGCGGCGCCCGCTATCGCGAAAAGCCGCCGCAACTCAAGAGCCGTTCGACAACCGCGTATCCTGTATCGAACGGCGTTGCTCGCTCTGAACGAACAGGTTGAGCCGATGACGCGACACGAACGAATTGTCCTGAAGCCGGACACGCCGCTGGATAAGCGTCTTGGCGGATTGCCCGGCAGCATGCGCATCGCCGCTGCCCTGATCTCGCGACTTCGAAGGGGGCGCATCGACATTACGCTGCCGGACGGGCGAACGTTCCGCTTCGAAGGGCCTGAACCCGGGCCCAAAGCGGAGATCTTCGCCAACGATATGGCCTTCGTTCGGCCGGTTCTGGCGAAGGGCGATATCGGCTTCGCGGAGTCCTTCATGGACGGCCGCTTCGACACGCCGGACCTGGCGGATGTGCTGGAATATTTCACGGTGAACTGGGAGCGCGCCGGTCGCCTGACGGTCGGCGGCGCGTTCTTCAAGGTCGTCAATTCGGTTCGCCATGCGTTGCGCGGCAATACGCGCAAGGGCAGCAAGCGAAACATCCTTGCTCACTACGATCTCGGCAACGCCTTCTACGAACAGTGGCTCGACAATTCGATGACCTATTCGTCGGGGATATTCGAGCAATCCGGATCGAAGCTTGGCGAGGCTCAGGCGGCGAAGTACGCCTCCATCGCGCGCAATCTCGATCTCAAGCCCGGTATGCGCATTCTGGAGATCGGCAGCGGATGGGGCGGCTTTGCTGAGTATGCCGCGCGCAACCATGGCGTCTCGGTGGACAGCATCACCATATCGGACGCCCAGCATGACTACGCGGTTTCGCGCATCGCACGCGCGGGTCTATCGGACCGCGTGCGCATTCTGCTGAGCGACTATCGAGACATCACCGGAGACTATGACGGCGTCGCTTCCATCGAGATGTTTGAGGCCGTCGGCGAGAAATACTGGCCGGTCTATTTTTCGAAGATCGCAGAGGTTCTTCGTCCGGGCGGCAAGGCCGCGCTGCAGATCATCACGATCGACGACGCCCTCTTCCACAGCTATCGCGAACGCGCCGATTTCATCCAGACCTACATCTTTCCCGGCGGCATGCTGCCATCGGTCGGGAAACTTGAGGAAGTCGCCGGCCAAGCTGGCCTCGATCTTCAAACGGATCGCATGTTCGGACTCGATTACGCGCGTACGCTGGGGCTGTGGGCGGAACGGTTCAGCGCGGCATGGGACGACATTCGGAAGCTGGGCTTCGACGAGCGGTTCCGGCGCCTGTGGCTCTACTATCTCGCCTATTGCGAGGCGGGGTTCCGGACGGGGCGCATTGATGTCGGCCAGTTCGTTGCGACGCCGCGATAGCGATGCGGCTCGGCAGAGCGATGGCTAGCGCCCTTTGATCAACTCGCCGTCGACCGTGATCGTCTCGCAGGCGATGGAGTCGTTGTCAGCGTCGAGATGCTTCCAGTAACCCGGCTGCCCTTTCTTCGCGGGGGCCACCCCCATGAAGTCCGCGACGTCGCAGTTCATCGCCGAGGCAATGTGCTTGGCGGCGTCCAGATCGGAGGTGAACCCGGCGGCGCGCGTGCCAAAATACCAGCCGGCGCCCAGCACAAACAGCGCGACAGCGACGGTCAGACCGAACCGGAGATCGCCCACAAAGCGCGAAACGGCGCCATGACGCCGGGACTTCCGACCGGCATTCTCGTCCGTGGCGATTGCGATGCGGCTCATGGTTCCCCCAGCACAGGCCATTGCACAATGCCGGAGACTGATTTCAGCCGCGTTCAGGAGATCGCTTTAATTGCGACGATCGCTAGTCGTCGAACTCCAGCCCCATACCGGTGTAGAGTTCGCGGTTATCCTGCCAGCGTTCCGAGACCTTCACGCGCAGAAAGAGATGGACCTCACGGCCGAGGATCTCGCCCAGTTCCTGCCGGGCCGCCGCGCCAACGTCACGGATCGTCGAACCGCCCTTGCCCAGCACGATGCCGCGATGGCCTTCCCGCGAGACGTGGATCACCTGGCTGACCTTCACGCCGCCATTGCGCATCCCTTCCCAACCTTCGGTCTCGACCGCGAGTTGGTACGGGATCTCCTGATGCAATCGCAGCATGAGCTTTTCGCGGGTGATTTCCGCCGCCAGGAGCCGCACGGGCATATCGGCGGCCTGATCCTCCGGAAACAGGAAGGGGCCTTCCGGCATGCGGCTGGCGATGAGGTCGGCCAGGGCCTCGACCCCGTCGCCGTTCAGGCCTGAGATCATCATCACATCGGAATAGACGCCCTCGGCGAACAGCCGTTGCGCGATCGTCAGCAACTCGGGCCGTTCGATCATGTCGATCTTGTTGAGCGCCAGCACGGCCTTGAGGTTC
>JAWKVD010000039.1:0-14116 GCA_041398225.1 Hyphomonadaceae bacterium
AAACCTATAAGCAAGTTACGCCAGTCTTAACTGCTGACGGCACTCCACATATCGCCGACGGACTAGTTGTCGTTGATGCAAATTCCGATGCGGAAGTGACGAACAAGCCCATCGGCGCATTTGTTCGGCTAAATTACGAGAGCGCGGCAGGTCCCGCGGGCATCACCGTTACGGTTGGCGGTTGGGTCCAACCAGACCAACTCGAGGAACTCAAAAAAAACTACCCAGACAGCAAAGTTCTGACTGGCGGCGTCGAGAAGATGTCCAAGTCCAAGAAGAACGTCGTCGACCCGGTGCAGATCATCCAGGACTACGGCGCCGACGTCGCGCGCTGGTTCGTGCTGTCGGACAGCCCGCCCGAGCGCGACGTGGAATGGACGCAGGACGGCGTCGAGGGCGCGTGGCGGTTCGTTCAGAAGGTCTGGGCGATCGTTGAAGCCGCCCCCTCGGCCGACGACGGCGAAGTGAGCGCCGGCGACGCGCTGGAGCTGCGCCGCATCGCCCATCGCGTCGTCGCCAACGTGACGCAAGGCATTGAGAGCTTCCGCTTCAACACCGCCGTCGCCCAGCTCTACGAACTGGCGAACGCGCTGCGGAAAGCCGAAGGACAGACCGGCCCCGGCATGGCGACCGCGCGCCGCGAGGCGATCCGCCTGCTTGCGCAGCTGGTGTCGCCCTTCGCGCCGCACATCGCCGAAGAGTGCTGGAGCCGGATCGGCGGCGAAGGCCTCGTCGCGACGGCGACATGGCCCAAGGCCGACCCGGCGCTGCTGACCTCGGACACCGTCACCCTGCCCGTGCAGGTCAACGGCAAGAAGCGGGCGGAGCTGGTGGTT
Source organism: Hyphomonadaceae bacterium (assembly GCA_041398225.1). Classification (GTDB taxonomy): domain Bacteria; phylum Pseudomonadota; class Alphaproteobacteria; order Caulobacterales; family Hyphomonadaceae; genus JAWKVD01. Next base: position 837 of record JAWKVD010000039.1, read on the forward strand.
CCGCGCGACGCCGGTCAGGACGAAATCGCGGACATGGCCAAGGCCAGCCCGGAGGTCGCGCCCTATCTCGAAGGCGTCACGGTGCGGAAAGTGATTGTTGTTCCCGGCCGCATTGTGAATATCGTGGCCTCATGATCAGAAGCGCTCTCCTCGCCGCGACATGCCTGTGCCTTGGCGCATGCGGGTTTTCGCCGATGTACGCCCCGTCCAACGTGTCGGAAGGCGCGGCGATCGCGGTTCCGGAGATCAAGGGCCGCACCGGCCACTTCCTGCGTCAGGAGCTGGTGAAACTTCTGGGACGCGGCGCGCCCGGACTGGATGGAGCCGCCACGCTGGAGGTTGACCTCAACGAGGGCATCACCCGTCTCGCCTTCGCGGTCGACCAGGCGGCCTCGCGCAGCGACTATAACGGCACCGCCGACTGGGTGCTGCGCGACGCTTCCGGCAAGGTTCTGGCGTCGGGCCGCGCGCAGGACACGGCGAGCTTCAACTTCGCCGATTCGCCCTATGCCGACGTCTCGGCCCAGACCGCCGCGCAGGAACGCCTCGCCAGCCTGCTGGCCCAGTCGATCCGCACCGAGCTTCTGGTGAAGCTGGCGGATCGCCCCGCCTCCCCTGCGGGAGCGCCCGCGGAATGAAGCTCTCGGGCGCCCGGGCGCTCGACTTTTGCGCCAAGCCGAAGGCCGGACCGCGCATCGCCCTGCTCTTCGGGCAGGATGGCGGCATGGTCTCCTCCGCCGCATCGGAGCTGGCGAAAGCCTGGGCGCCGGACATCGACCCCGCAAACGTCATCCGCCTGACCGACGAGGATCTGCGCAAGGACGAAGCGCGGCTGACGGACGAGCTGGTCGCCCTGTCGATGTTCGGCGGCGACCGTCTGGTGCGCCTGCGCATGGAGCGCGAAACCCTGGCGGCGCGCGTCACCGACATTCTCGCGCAGACCGACGCCGGAGACCTGAAGCCCGAAGCGTGGCTGATCGTCGAAGGCGGCGATCTCGGCAAATCCTCGAAACTGCGCTCGGCATTCGAGGCGTCCGACGGGGCCATGGCGCTGCACCTTTTCCCCGACGATGAACAAACCGTCGCGGACTTTGTCGCGAGCCGGCTGAAAGCCGCGCGGATCGAGATCGAGCCCGACGCCATGGCGGCGTTCGCGTCGGAGCTGCCCGGCGACCGCCGACTGGCGCAATCCGAAGTCGAGAAGCTGGAGCTTTACGCGGACGGCCTCGGTCGCGCGGTGACGAAGGACGACATCGCCCGGATCATCTCGGCGGAGCAACCGCGCGGCGCCGATGACGCCGCCGATGCGGCGATCGCCGGGGATGCGAACGCGACCACCGTCGCGGTGAACCGTTTCCTCGAAGCGGGCGGTTCGCCGATATCGGCCATGCGCACGCTGCACTTCCGCATGATGCGCGTCTCGGACGCCATCGCCTCGAACGCCTCGACCGGCATGCGCCTTCGCCCGCCGATATTCGACCGCGACTGGCCCGCCTTCTCGCGGACGTTGTGCGACTGGTCGCCGGCGATGGTGCAGCGCGCCTTCGCCCGGCTCTATGAAGCGGAGCGCGACTGCAAGCAGGCCGGCGCGCCGACCGAAGCGATCCTCGGAACATTGCTGCTCAGGATCGCGCGGCGCGCGCTCTAGGCGTCGCGACCCCCCGGCTTCGGGGGAACTCGTTTCTAGTTGAAATAGCCGCCGCTGGTCGTGCCGCCCGTGATCGAGCCGGCGACCGAACCCGCAGCCGAATGCGACGAGAACGGCGTCACCGACCCAGTCGCCGACGGCTGGCTCATGCCGGACGCGGCAAGCTCTTCGGTGTGAGCCGCTTCCGACACGGACGAGCTGATCTCGTCTTCGGTCGCCGCGACCGGGCTCGCCCCGTCAGCCGGCATCTCGGCCTGCTCCTCGAATGCGGCGTCGACCGTCGTCTCCACGCTCGTGTCGGCAGTCATCTCGGCGGTCGTCTCAGCAGTCGTCTCTGGGGTCGTCGCCTCGGCGGCGCCCTCCCCCATCGCATCCGCTTCGGGTTCCAGCTCGGGCTCGGGCGAAGCAAGGCCCGCCTCCTCGATCCGGCGCGCCGCAGCTTCCGGACGGACGATGCGCGGACGGGTCAACAGACGGCAGACTTCGTCAAGCTGTTCGAGCTGGGCGTACTTGATGCGCACCTCCCCGCCCTTGCCGTTGACGTGGCGGATGTCGACGTCGAGTCCCAGCGCGCGCTGAAGGTCGAGTTCGAGCGCCTTGGTGTCGACGTCCTTCTCTTCCGGCGCGGCGGGTTTGCCGGCGGCGCCCGAGGACGGCTTCTCGCCCTTGGCCAGCGCTTCCGTGTCGCGCACCGTCAGCTTGCGCGCGATCACTTCAAGCGCGGTGGCGGACGGGTCCTCGGCGCGAAGCAGCGCCCGCGCATGGCCGGCGCTGAGCTGGCCTTCGCGCACCTTTTCGCGAACGTCGTCCGGCAGGTTGAGCAGGCGCAGCGTGTTGGCGACATGCTCGCGGCTCTTGCCGACCTGGGTCGCGACCGATTCCTGCGTCCGGCCGAACCGATCCATCAGCGCCTTGTAGGCCTCGCCCTCTTCGATCGGGTTGAGGTCGGACCGCTGCACGTTCTCGATGATGGCGATCTCGAGCAGTTCGCGATCGTCCATCTCGCGGACCACGGCGGGTATGTCCTTGAGCCCGGCGCGGCGCGCGGCGCGCCAGCGGCGTTCGCCGGCGACGATCTCGTAATACCCTTCGCGCGACGGGTCCGGCCGCACGAGGATGGCCTGGAGCACGCCCTTGGTGCGGATCGACTCGGAGAGCTCCTGCAGCTCGGCCTCGTTGAAGGTCCGGCGCGGCTGACGCGGGTTGGCCGCGATCTTGTCGATCGGCAGCGTCGCGGGCGCGAGCCCCTCCCCCGCTTCGCCGGCGGCGTCGTTCGACCCGTCGATCGCCTGGCGGGCGCCGGAGTAGTCCCCGAGTAGCGCCGACAGACCACGGCCGAGACGGGCGTTCTTTGAGACTGGCTGATTCACGCGGCCGACCTTTCACGCTCTTGCTGCAACATTTCCTGAGCCAGTCTTATGTAAGCTTCACTACCGGAACATTTATGATCGTAGAGAATGGCGGGCTTACCGAATGACGGCGCCTCCGACAGTCGTACGTTGCGCGGTATGACCGTCTCGTAGACTTTCGAACCGAAGAACGACCGCACTTCTCCCGCGACCTGGGCCGAGAGATTGTTCCGGGCGTCGTACATGGTGAGGACGACGCCCTCGATTTCCAGCGACGGGTTGAGGCCGTTGCGCACCAGGTCGATCGTGCGCATCAGCTGCGACAGACCTTCGAGCGCGAGAAACTCGCACTGCAGCGGAACCAGCACCGCATTGGCCGCGACCATGGCGTTGATGGTGATCACCGACAGCGACGGCGGGCAGTCGATCAGGATCGAGTCGAACTGCATCGGCTGACCGTCCGGCGCGGTCTGGCTGGCGGCGGCGGCCAGCGCCTCGCGCAGGCGGAAGTTCTTGCGCGGATCGTCATGGAGCATGGTCTCCACGCCGGCGAGGTTTTCATCGCCCGGAACGACGAACAGGCTGGGCACCTCTGTCGGCAGGATGGCTTCGGCCAGCGTCGCATCGCCGACCAGCACATCATAGGAGGTGCGTTTCCGCGCCGAGGGTTCGATGCCCAGTCCGGTCGATGCGTTGCCCTGGGCGTCGCAATCGATGACGAGGATGCGCCGGCCGATCGCGGCCAGCGCGGTTCCGAGATTGATCGCCGTGGTGGTTTTCCCCACCCCGCCCTTCTGGTTCGCGATAGCGATGACTTTGCTCATCATGGGGTCCGCCGTCTCAGGGATGTTATCGAGAGTACTCGGCCTTCGGGACTGCTCAGGCTCGGCTGGATCGATAGATCGAACGCCCACCCGGCGCGCGCCGCCTGGAGCTCATCGGTCGCATCCTTGCCCTTGAGAAATAGTAAACAAGAGTTTGAGTCGGCCCAAGCCGCGGCCAGCTCAAGCAGCTTCGGAAGCGGCGCCAGGGCCCGGGCGGTGACCACATCGCAGCGCTCTGATTCGGCTTCCTCGGCCCGCGCCTGCACCACCGTGGCGGGCAGGTTCAGGGCCTCGACAGCGGCCTGAAGGAACTCGGCTTTGCGGACGCTTTTCTCCACCAGCCAGACGCGCGCGCCCGGCCGCTCCGCCATCGCGCAGGCGAGAATGATTCCCGGAAAGCCAGATCCGGTTCCAAGGTCCGCGAGCGTCAATGCGGCGGATGGAATCACCGGCGCGAGCTGCAGCGAATCCAGAACGTGCCGGCGCCAGATGCGGGGGCCCTCGCCCGGACCGATCAGATTGATTCGCGTGCGCCAGCTGTCGAGCACATCGAGGAAGGCCGAGACGCGCGCCATTGTTTCACGTGAAACGCCGGTCGCCGTCCGCACCTCGTCGGGCCCGGTTCCATCCTCGTCCTGATCGGGAAAGCTCACGCGCGCGCCGCCCGCTTGAGATGGCCGAGCAACGCGGTGAGCGCGCCGGCCGTGACGCCCTCGATGCGCGAGGCCTGGCCGAGCGTCGCCGGACGGACCGCTCCAAGCTTGGCGCGGACCTCGTTCGACAGACCGCCGATCGCGCCATAGTCGAGGTCGGCCGGAATGCGCAGATCCTCGTCCTTCCGGAAGGCCAGCACGTCCGCTTCCTGGCGGTCGACATAACCCATATAGGCGGCCTCGATCTCCATCTGCTCGGCGACCGCGCGCGGGGTTCCGGCAAGCTCCGGCCAGATCGAAACCAGCGTGTCGAAGCTCACGCCGTTATACGCCAGAACCTCGAGCGCCGACCGGCGGCGGCCGTCGAGATTGATCGTGACGCCATGCCTGCGCGCCTCGTTCGGCGTCATGCCCAGCGCGCCCAGTCGCGCGCGCATGTCCGCGATCGAGGATTGTTTCACGTGAAACACCGACGCGCGGTGCGCGCCCACGACGCCGGCGTCGAGCCCCAATTGCGTGAGCCGCAGATCGGCGTTGTCGGCGCGAAGCGTGAGCCGGTACTCGGCCCGCGAGGTGAACATGCGATACGGCTCCGAGACGCCCCGATTGATCAGGTCGTCGATCATCACGCCGATATAGGCGCGCGAGCGATCGAGGATGAAGGGGTCGCTTCCGGCGGCGAAACGCGCCGCGTTGAGGCCCGCGATCAGACCCTGACCGGCGGCCTCTTCATAGCCGGTCGTGCCGTTGATCTGGCCCGCCAGATAAAGGCCGGACAGACGCTTCACCTGGAGGTCCGCGGTCAGCTCGCGCGGGTCCACATAATCGTATTCGATGGCGTAGCCGAAGCGTCGGATGGCGACCGATTCCAGTCCGGGCAGCGTGCGCAGGAAGGCTTCCTGGACGGGCTCGGGCAGCGAGGTCGAAACGCCGTTCGGATAAACCGTGTCGCCGTTCTCGGACCCGGGCAGCCCTTCCGGTTCGAGGAAGACCTGATGCCGGTCCCGGTCGGCGAAGCGCGTGACCTTGTCCTCGATCGAGGGACAATAGCGTGGGCCGCGACCGGAGATGGCGCCCGAATAGACCGCCGACTGGAGGATGTTGTCGGCGATGATCCGGTGGGTCTCCGCCGTCGTCCAGGTGACGCCGCAGGCGATCTGCGGCGTCGTGATGCGGTCGTTGAGAAACGAGAACGGGACCGGTTCGTCGTCGGCCGCCTGCATCTCGAGACGGTCCCAGGCGATGGTCGAGGCGTCGAGCCGGGCCGGCGTGCCGGTCTTCAGGCGGCCCATCTGAAGGCCCAGCGCATAGAGCCGGTCGGACAGGCCGATGGCCGGCGCCTCGCCGGCGCGGCCCGCCGGGATGCGCTTGTCGCCGATATGGATGACGCCTTTGAGGAAGGTGCCGGTGGTGACCACGACGGCGCCCGCGCGCCAGCTCCGGCCGGACAGGCCGACCACGCCGGCGACCCGCTGGCCGCCCGGACCGTCCTCGACGATCAGGTCCTCGGCGCCGTCTTCCTCGATATCGAGACCGGCCTGTTCCGCGAGCAGGCTCTGAACCGCCTCGCGGTAGAGTTGCCGGTCGGCCTGCGTGCGCGGGCCGCGAACCGCCGGTCCCTTGGACCGGTTGAGCATCCGGAACTGGATGCCGCCGAGATCGGCGGCCCGGCCCATCACCCCGTCGAGGGCGTCGACCTCCCGCACCAGATGGCCCTTGCCCAGACCGCCGATGGCCGGGTTGCAGGACATCTCGCCGATCGTCGAGCGCTTGTGGGTGAGCAGCAGCGTGCGCGCGCCGAAGCGGGCCGCGGCCGCGGCGGCCTCGGCTCCGGCGTGTCCGCCGCCGATCACGATGACGTCGTACTGGTTCATCCGCTCTGGCTCGAAGGACCGTCTCCGGCGTTCGGAGGGTCTCAGGCAGGCGTGTATATGGGATGGGGACGGCCCGCGTCGAGGGGCGCCCGGGGAAGTCGATTCCGGCGTTTCACGTGAAACACCCGGCGCCGGTCAGGATGGGTTTCGGGCGGCCGTCCCTCGGGGCTGGTCGTTGGGGACCGGTCGCCAGGGCTGGTCGCCAAGGCCGGTCGCCAGAGTCTGGTCATTGGGGGTCGGCCGGCTACTTGCCGATGCAGAACTCGGAGAAGATGCGATCGAGCAGGTCCTCGACATCGACCACGCCGATGACCTGTCCCAGCGCCCGGGCGGCCAGCCTCAGCTCCTCGCTGATCAGCTCCGGACCCCGGCCGGCGCGATGGGCCGCGATGGCGGCGCGAACCCGTTCGGCGGCTTCCTCGACCAAAAGCCGGTGGCGCGTTCGCGTGATGGTCGGCGCCTCCATGGCCGACATGCGTCCGACGATCTCTTCGGTGATCCGGCGCAACAGGGCCTCGACCCCGGCCCCGGTCTGGGCGCTGACCGCCAGAACGCCCTCCGGCGTCGAGCCGCCCGACAGGACATCCGGCGGCGCCAGATCGGCCTTGTTGAGCACCACCAGGTCGCCCGGCCGGACATCCGTCGCCGGCGCGCCTGAGGACACTCCGGAGGATGACAGGGACGACGCCCCTGAGGACGACGGGGACAGCGACGCGGGCCGAATCAATGTTTCACGTGAAACACCTGAGTCCGGTTCCTCAGAGTCAAGTGTTTCACGTGAAACATCCTGAACCCAGATTCGCAGGTCGGCCTCCTCGGCGCGAACCAGCGAGCGGCGCACGCCTTCCGCCTCGATCTGGTCGGCCGCCTCGCGCAGACCCGCCGTGTCCGCGATCCAGACCGGGAAGCCGGCGAGCACCAGCCGGACCTCCACAACGTCGCGCGTGGTCCCAGGAATGGGCGAAACGATCGCCGCCTCGCGCCCGGCAATCCGGTTGAGCAGGCTCGACTTGCCGGCGTTGGGCGGACCCAGAATGGCGATCCGGAACCCCTCGCGGACCGCCCGGCCCATGTCGGCGCCGGCCAGCGCCCGGTCGAGTTCGGCCCCGAATTCGGCCATCGGGCCCATGGCCCGGTCGACGATCCCGGCGGCGATATCCTCCTCGTCCGGGAAGTCGATCGCCGCCTCGAGATCGGCCATGGCCCGGATCAGCAGCTCGCGCCAGCCCTCGTAAACCCGATCGGCCTCGCCCTGATAGATGCGGGCGGCCTGGCGGCGCTGGGCCTCCGTCTCCGCGTCGATCAGGTCCGCGACGGCCTCCGCCTCGAGCAGGCTGAGGCGGCCGGCTTCGAACGCCCGGCGGGTGAATTCGCCCGGCTCGGCGAGACGGCAGAGGCCGGTCGACAGGCTGGCCCGAACCACCGATTCGATGATCGCGGGGCCGCCATGGAGGTGAAGCTCGGCGACGTCCTCGCCGGTGAAGGAGTTGGGCCCGGGCATCCAGAGCGCCAGCGCCTCGTCCAGATTCTCGCCGGTCGCCGGATCCCGGACCGCCCGCACCGAAGCCAGACGGGGGGCCGGGCGGACGCCCGCCAGACGCTCCAGCAAGGTCCCGGCCTCTGGGCCCGACACCCGGATGACGGCCACGCCGGCCCGGCCCTGACCTGAGGCCAGGGCGATGATGGTCGCGTTCGGGGCGGGCGTGGACGACATGGCGCGGTGTCCTACAGCCTCCGGGCCGGTCGATCCAGCGATCCGAACGCCCTCGGGCCTCGGCCTGCCCGTTTACGCCCGATTTACGGGTGTTACGCGGCCATTCACGATTTCCCGGCTCCGGGTGTTTCACGTGAAACAGCCCGGAGGGGGCAGGAGGCCTCCTCCGGACCGGCGCCGGGGGGGCGCCGAAAGCGGGGGAGGGCAGGGGGGCTTAAGGAAAGCGTTTACCGGTTGGGGCGCCCCACGACCGGGTAGCGCCGGTCATACCCGGACTCCAGGAAGGGGTATTCCGCCGGATCAGGCGAGGCGATAGTTGAAGCTGACCGAGACCCGGGGGCGGCGGGACCGGTTGGGGGGCACCTCGTGACGAAGCCAGCTCTCCCACATCAGGAGGTCGCCCACGGTCGGCGCGACCGAGACGAACCGCCGCCGGTCGGGGTCGCAATCCTCGGCCGGGGTCGGCGCCGCCATCATCATCGCGAGGCGCGGGTCCTCGAAACGGATCGCCGAGGCGCCTTTGGGCAGGGCGACATAATAGGTCCCGGACAGGACGCAGTGGGGATGCACATGGCCCGTATGGCTTCCGCCCGGGGCAAGCACGTTCACCCAGATATTGTCCAGCGCCAGCTTGCGGCCCCGGAGGTCCCACTGCAGGTGGCCGGCGAACGTGTCGGCATGACCCTGCAGCTTGCGGGCGAGGGTGGCGAAACAGGTCGCCCGGCGCGGCAGGTCGTCGAGCGACGAATAGGAGGTGTAGCCGTCATAGCCGTTCTCCTCGCACCAGGCCTGGCCGGCCTCGTCGTCCTCGGCCAGCATCAGGGCGGACTGCTCGAGGTCGGTGTTGAGGTCGCGCCAGTCGGGCAGGTCCGTCAGGCTGGCCTGATAGATCTCGGTCACGAACAGGCGGCGCGGGGAAGACGCGGGCGAAGGGGTCGGGGTCTTGCTCATGCCCGCAGGCTCTACTCCACGCCCGCCGCCGGGGGAACTGCTCCGGTTGGAATTGGCCCCGCCGGAAGCGGACCAGCGGGAAGCGGACCAGCGGGAAGCGGCGGATAGGGGAAGGGGGCGAGGTCGGGCTCGACCCAGCCCTTTCGGGCCGCAACCGAGAACAGGGTCTCCTTCGACCACCAGCTCAGCTGCCAGTCGCGCCGGCCCATGTCCGAGGCCATCAGCCGGGCGTGCGTGAGCGACAGGGGTTCGCCGGCGGGCGCCGCCGAAAGGAAGGCCCGCGCCCCGCGCAGGGCGGCCTGGGTGATGGTCTCGTGATACCCTTCGCTGTCCGAGTTCACCCCGCCGACCGCAACATTATAGCCGCTTATGATCTCCGGCATGCGGGCGGGCGCGTCGATATCCGGACGCCGGGCAAGGATATAAAGCGCCGCCGCCCAGTGCGCGGCGTGGGTCCAGTCCGCCCGTGGCAGGGTCCGCTCGATGAGGCCGCCGGCGATGCGCGCCAGGTCCGCCTCGCTGTAGAGCGTCGGCTGGGGCGGCGCATCTTCCGGGTCGGGATGGGTATGGCTGTCGGCGGCGGTCAGGGTCAGCCCGTAGACGTCGCGCAGTTTGGCGATCACCTCCAGCGTCTCCGGGGAGAAGGCGGGCCGGTTCTCCAGCCCGTGCAGCGCCATACCTTCGAGCAGGTCGCCCAGCGACATGTCCTTATAGTCCGCCAGCGCCTTCAGGACTTTCAGCAAGGGCGAGTGAAGGCGTACGCCGGTCTGCGTGCGCTCAAGCGGGGGCGGGGTGGGGCTACCGGGCATGACCGCTGGTCCATTGTTACCTTGGTAACACCTGTAAACGGCCCTTAAGGAGTGGGCAAGCCGGCGCAACGACCGGGCGGCTAAGCGGCCGGCTTCACATAGGCGTCGGTGCGGGTCAGCGGTCCGGGCCAGGCGCGCTCGAAGCTGAGGCCGGCGGACTGCGCGAGCGGATCGATGTCCTGCGGGCGCATGCGGTCGGGATCGCCGGCGGCCTCCGTCAGAGAAAGACGCCCTCCCGGTTTCAGCACGCGCGCGCACTCCGCGACGACGCGCGACGGGTCGACCGTCTCGCCCAGCACCGTCACCATATAGACGACGTCGAAAGAAGCGTCCGGGAAGGGCAAGGTCTCGGCGGGCGAGACGATGCAATCGACATTGGACAGCCCGGCGCGACCGGCGCGCGCCCTGGCGCGATCGATCATCCCCGGCTGAAGGTCGATCGCATGAAGCCGGCCCTGAGGAAGACGTCGCGCGACGGCGGGCAGAAAATAGCCGGGCCCGCATCCGATCTCGAGGACGTCGTCGTCGGGTCGAAGACCGAGCCGCCGCGCAAGACGCGAGGCCGGAAGGATGAGCGCGCGTAATGGCGTCACCAGCCACCCGGCATAGCGCACCGGATAAACGCCGCGCCCCGCGACGCGGCTCCAGTCGGACGGGTTCGTTTCGGACCTGCTCGCCATCCCTCGAAGAGTGATCCCGGCCGAACCGTTTGCAAAGCGGAAAGCGTCGGCGAGGCGGCGCGCGGCCTTCGCCGGCCTTGGTCGAATTTTTTCTGACAGATTTTTTCGCGGTTCGGATTTCGGAAACTCCCCGCGCCGATAGTCAGCTCACGGCGGCAGGAAAAAAGGAGCGGAGCTTGATGCACCACTACGCGCGCGAACTGAGCCATCACATGGAGCAGGCGACGACGGAGACCAAAAGGGTGCGTGCAGTTTCGATCGATGAGTTGCGGCGAAAGCTGGGTCGATATCCCGGCGAAACGCTTGAGGCGGCGCGCGAGGAGCCGGAGATCTCGCAAAGACCCCGCATTGTGTGGCGGCGCGCGGCGATGGCGGACTGATCGAACGAAACCGATGAAGACACGCATGGCGTTCGCTGGAACGCAGCAGGATAAAGCGGCGGCTTGAAATGCGAACCCCGCCTTTCCCGGACAGGGAAGGGCGGGGTTTCATTTTGCGAAACGCTGCGAACGCCGAAGCGAACGATGCGATCTAGTTGTTCATGCTGGCGAAGAACTCGCCATTGTTCTTGGTCTGCTTCAGCTTGTCGAGCAGGAACTCGATCGCGTCCTGAGCGCCCATCGGGTTGAGGATGCGCCGCAGCACATAGACCTTGGTGAGGTCTTTCGGGTTGGTGAGCAGCTCTTCTTTCCGCGTGCCCGACTTGAGAATGTCGATCGCGGGGAAGACGCGCTTGTCGGCCACTTTGCGGTCGAGCACGATCTCCGAGTTGCCGGTGCCCTTGAACTCTTCGAAGATGACTTCGTCCATGCGCGAGCCAGTGTCGATCAGCGCCGTGGCGATGATGGTCAGCGAACCGCCTTCCTCGAGATTACGCGCCGCGCCGAAGAACCGCTTCGGACGCTGAAGCGCGTTGGCGTCGACGCCGCCGGTCAGCACCTTGCCGGAGGAGGGGACAACCGTGTTGTAGGCGCGGCCGAGGCGGGTGATCGAGTCGAGCAGAATGACCACGTCGCGACCGTGTTCGGCGAGACGCTTGGCTTTCTCGATCACCATTTCGGCGACGGCGACGTGACGCGTCGCGGGTTCGTCGAAGGTCGAGGAAACGACTTCGCCCTTCACCGTGCGCTGCATGTCCGTGACTTCCTCGGGACGTTCGTCGATGAGGAGAACGAGCAGATAGCACTCGGGATGATTTTCCGCGATCGACTGCGCGATGTTCTGCAGCAGCACGGTCTTGCCGGTCCGCGGCGGCGCGACGATCAGCGCGCGCTGGCCTTTGCCGATCGGCGAAACGATGTCGATGACGCGGCCCGAACGGTCCTTCTTGGTCGGGTCCTGCGGCTCCATGATCAGGCGCTCGTCAGGGTAGAGCGGGGTGAGGTTGTCGAAGGGCACCTTGTGGCGGGCCTTCTCCGGTTCCTCGAAATTGATCTGGGTGACCTTCACGAGGGCGAAGTAGCGTTCGCCCTCCTTGGGTCCGCGAATGATGCCCTCGACCGTGTCGCCGGTGCGCAGGCCGAGCTTGCGGATCTGTTGCGGCGAAACGTAGATGTCGTCCGGCCCGGGCAGGTAGTTCGATTGCGGCGAGCGCAGAAATCCGAACCCGTCCGGCAGCACTTCGACCACGCCCTGGCCGATGATCTCGACCTCGCGATCGGCGAGCTCCTTCAGGATGGCGAACAGCAGCTCCTGCTTGGACAGCAGCGAGGCGCCTTCGACCTCCAGTTCTTCGGCCTGCGCCAGCAGTTCGCCGGGCGGCTTTTTCTTGAGGTCGTTGAGAAAGACCCGTTCGTGGGCTTCTTCGATCACGTCGTCGGACATGGACAATCTTCGGTCTTGAGGAAATTTCGGATGGAGTTCTAGGCGAGGTGTCAGCCGGGTGGCTGGTCGGCCGGGTGGCTGGTCGGTTTGCGGAAAGCGTGTGGGGTGAACGCGCAGGCTACAGGTTTGAAGGTCCGCCGGGGCCGTGCCAGGTACGCTTGGGAGTGTACGCTGTAGGGAGCTCTGTCAGGAGAAACCCGCGCCCGGGGGTACGGCGGAAAAGACGCGACCGAACGGCCACGTCCGGTCCAAAACACGAACAGGCCCAAACGTCAAGTAATTTCAGGGGTTGGCCGATTCAAGGCCGCCCGGCGAAAGCGGACCGAACAACGAGGCCGCGGGGCGGGAAAACCGGCGGCGATCCGGACCGCCTTCGGCGTCCATCGCCCCAGTTCCCGCTTCATCGCGGCCTGCGGCCCGCTATAATGCGCCCGGCGGATACGAGCCGGCGGCCCGCGGGAGGACGACCCGGCTCGCGAAATCCGGGGCTCTCGATATTCGGAATGGGGAAGATGGACGGGACGGGCGGCTTCTGGCGGTCGATGAAGACCGCCTTCAACAACTGGTGGACGGTGGCCGGGATCATCGCGGCCTCGGTGACCGGCTTCAACCTGTTGCGGCGCTTCGCCGATATCGGGCTGACGACGGTGCTGGCCGATCTGTTCGACATGTATCAGCACTGGATCCATTTCCCGGTCATCAAGTTGTTCGACCTGTTTTCCTGGCCGCATCCGCCTTCATGGGCGATCGACTTGGTCCTGCTGTGGATCTTGGTCGCCGGCGTCTTGACCCGAACCTGGCTTTCCATGTTCGGCGAGATTTCGAAATACAGGGACGACTACAAGGTCGACTTCCAGACTTACTTGAAAATCTTCCTGCATACTTGGTTGCTGATGCCGGTTGCTGTTCTCGGCATTCTCCATTCGCCCTCGGTCTACCGCAACGACCAGACGC
>JAWKVD010000040.1:0-11815 GCA_041398225.1 Hyphomonadaceae bacterium
CCATTTTCCTTCGGCCGACTTGTAGGTGGCGTGCGTCACCATGCCTTGCGTGAACAGGCCCGCGAAGGGTTCGCCGGACGGCAGGTCCAGCAGGCCGCAATCGCGCAGCGCGCGGCTGAAGAAGCGCGAATACAGAAGGTGCAGCACCGCGTGCTCCACGCCGCCGATATACTGGTCGACCGGCAGCCAGTAGGCGGCTTCGGTCTTGTCGATCGGCGCGTCGGATTGCGGATTGGCGAAGCGCGCGAAATACCAGGACGAGTCCACGAACGTGTCCAGCGTGTCGGTCTCGCGTTCGGCCGGCTTGCCGCATTTCGGGCAGTCGACATGTTTCCAGGTCGGGTGGCGGGCGAGGGGATTGCCCGGCGCGGAGAAGTCGGGATCGTCCGGCAGCTCCACCGGCAGGTCCTTGTCGGGCACGGGCACGACGCCGCACGTCTTGCAGCGGATCATCGGGATCGGACAGCCCCAGAAACGCTGACGCGACACGCCCCAGTCGCGCAGGCGCCAGGTGGTCGCCGCGGTTCCAAGGCCGAGCGTTTCGAGTTTCTGGATCGCCGCCTCGATCGCCTCGGTCGTCGACAGGCCGTTCAGGAAATCCGAATTGTAGATCGTGCCGGGCCCCGTATAGGCCTCGTCCTCGATGATGTGGGTGTCGGCGTCGGCGCCCGGCGGAAGCACGACGGGGTTGACCGGCAGTCCGTATTTGCGCGCGAAGTCGAGGTCGCGCTGGTCGCCGGCGGGCGAGCCGAACACGGCGCCGGAGCCGTAGGTGGAGAGCACGAAATTGGCCGCCCACACCGGGATCTCCCAGTCGGGATTGAACGGGTGGCGCACGCGCAGGCCGAGATCGACGCCCAGCTTCGGCGCTTTCTCGATGGCTTCCTCGGAGGTGCCGACCTTGGCCGCTTCACGCAGGAAGGCCGAAACGTCTTCAGAGGTCTCGGCATAGCGCTTGGTCAGCGGATGGTCGGGCGCCAGCGCCAGGAAGCTCGCCCCGAACAGGGTGTCGGGCCGGGTGGTGAAAACCTCGATCCCGTCGCGGAACTCCTCCGGAAAGCTCTCCGGTTCGGCGTGGGCCAGCGGCCAGCGCACGGTCGCGCCGCGGCTTTTGCCGATCCAGTTGGTCTGCATGATGCGGACCTTCTCCGGCCAGCGCTCAAGCGTTTCGATGGAGGAGAGCAGGTCCTCGGCGTAGCGCGTGATGGCGAAGAACCATTGTTCGAGCTGGCGCTGCTCGACCGGCGCGCCGGAGCGCCAGCCCCTGCCGTCGACCACCTGTTCGTTGGCCAGAACGGAATTCTCCACCGGGTCCCAGTTCACCTTGGACGATTTCCGGTAGACGAGACCCTTCTCATACATCTTCAGGAAGATGCGCTGCTGCTGGGCGTAGTAGTCGACCTCGCAGGTCGACAGTTCGCGCGACCAGTCGAACGACAGGCCGAGCGGTTCGAACTGCGCCTTCATCGCGATGATGTTCTGGCGGGTCCAGTCGCGCGGGTGGGCGCCGCGCTCCATCGCGGCGTTCTCGGCCGGCAGGCCGAAAGCGTCCCAGCCCATCGGGTGCAGCACGTTATAGCCGTTGGCCTTGCGATAGCGCGCCACCACATCGCCCATGGCGTAGTTGCGCACATGGCCCATGTGCAGGCGTCCCGAAGGGTAGGGGAACATCTCCAGCACGTAGGCCTTGGGCCGGTCGCCGGCCTCGGATGCGGGCAGGGCGCGGAACACGTGGGCTTCCGCCCACGCCTTGCGCCATTTGGGTTCGGTTTCTTTGGGATTGTATCGGGTGGCCATGATGCGGACTTCAGCAGTTTCGACCGGGAATGTCCGCCGCGCCGCCGCCGGTCAAGGGGCGGCTTCGACAGGACTGGCTTTCCGCCCGGCGGATTCCGGGGGTTCGACCCGAACAGCCGTATCTGGTCTGGCTGATCCGGCGTCGGCTATTCGACGGTGGAAAGTCGTAGTTCACGCGCCTTGGCGAGGATCGCGTTCTCCATCGCCACGTTGGTGTCGGGGCTGGTCGCGGCGGTGCGCCAGGTTCCGTCCACCAGCTGTTCGCGCGAGGTCGACACCGAAACCCCGTCGGCGCGCAGGCGCGTGTCGAGGATGTAGACCGTCACCTTGAAGCGCTCGTCCGGCTTTTCCGGATTGGCGTACCAGTCGGTGGTGATCACGCCGCCCCAGGGGTCGGCGGCCGCCAGCGGCATGAAGGAGAGGGTGTCGAGGGCCGCGCGCCACAGATAGGCGTTGACGCCGATGCCGCCGGTTTCCTCAGGGGCCACATTGCTGGCGCTGCCCTGCGAAGCGGTGTTCGAGCCGAACAGACTGCACCCCCCCGTCATGGTCAGGGCGGCGGTCACTGCCGCGACGGCGAAAGCGCGAGACACCATGGTCGAAGCTCCGGCTCCGGGGCCCATCCTGCCCCGGGGATCAATCAGTTGGACCTATTAGCTGCCGGGTTCCCCGACATGCAAGGGCCAGAAGCTGTTGGGATGACCTGCAAGTAACCGTTCGGCGATGGTCCGCGCATGTTATGGGGCGTCAGGTTGCGGCCCCGACCGGGGTCGCGAACCGGAGAGACGGGGCGAAGGCCGCCACAGGGAGATCCGCGGATATGAAGCACCGCCTGAAGCTGATCGGGGTCGCCGGGGCCGCGCTGGCGCCGGCGTGCGCCGCCTCGTTCGCCCCGGCGTTCGCGCAGGAATGGAGCTTTGACGCATCGACGACCGTGGTGGGCGCGGCGCTGGACGAGGACGGCCTCGAAGGCGAACCGCTGCTCGGCAATCTCCGGCTGTCGGCCACCGCAACGTCCTATCTCGACAATGGCGTGGTGCTGACCTGGAGCGCGCAGGGTCGTGCGAGCGCGACGCCTCGTCCGCCCGCTTTCGGAGGGGTTATCGGCCCCTGCGAGGCCACGGTCGCGGGCTGCCCGGCGGCGCGGCGGGCTGTCGCCAGTCATCTCCGTCACCGGTCGCCGCCGGCGGAACCCTGAAATCCGAGGATGTGCAGGTCGGCCTCGACGTTGTCGCTGTCGGTGCGCGGCCCGTGGGGGGAGGGCGTGTTCGGGTATGATTCCGGCGCGGCGACGCTGCTCGACGCCCGCGCCCGCAAGTGCTGACGGACGTGTCCGCGTTCAGCCCGTCGCTTGATCCCACCGGGGCTGTGCTGGCGCGGGCGCGCAACGACGCCACCGGCGCTCTGCGAAGGCGACCACATGTCGCCGCGCTGGCTGGGGTTCAGGGTCGGGGCCAGCTATACGCCCGAGGCCAATCTGCCGGGGCTGGATTTCGATCCCTCGCCGGGCGGCGGCGGCCTGCTGACGGCCGATCTGGAGCAGGTCGGCGAGGCGGCGATCTCATTCGCCCGAACCTTCCGCAGCACCGGAACCCGGGTGCGGGCGGCGCTCACCGCCGTTCGGGCGAGCAGCGGCGCGGCGATCCCGCCTTTGGCGACTACCGGGCGGACGAGGCCGGGCTCGAGCTGGAGCAGGGGGCGTGGACGGGCGGGGTGCGCTGGCTGTCCTCGAACAGCGGCTGGCGCGCGGGCCCCGGCGATTACGAGGCGCTGGAGGTCGGTCTGGTGCGCCAGGGCGAGCGCTGGCGGTTCGGGGCCGAATACGCGACGGCCGACGACGACCTGACGCAAACGGAAGGCACGTCCTGGCTGGTCGGCGTGGGCCGGAAGCTGGGCGATCATGTCGATCTGGGCGTCGCCTATATGCGCGCCGACATGGATTTTACGGTCTCGCCGGGGGGCTTCCGTCACATTGACGCCCGGAATGGCGCGCTAATGGTTGAGCTGAGTGTGAGGAAATAGAGACACCTCGCAGGAAGATGGCGCCAGAGGCGTGGATTTAGTGATCGTTAACTATTGTGTAGCGACTCCGCGATATTATCAGGGACTGGAGGGTAGAATATGCGGTTCCTGACGGGTCTCTGTTTGAGCGCCAGCCTGCTGGCTGTCCCTGTGTTCGCACAGGGCGCGTTCGCGCAGACGACAACTGCCCCTGCGGCAAGTCTGGACGACAGCAATTCTTCCGCCGACAACACCGCCCGCTTCGCGATGGGCCTGCTCGACAATCTGCAAGTGGTTCACGGCTCCGAACGGCCGACCATGTCGCTGGCCCCGATCGAAAAAGACCAGCTCGTCCTGTCGATCCGGCCGGGCGGCAAGTGGGGCCTGACGCTGGACCTGACCAGCCGCGGACCCAACGACGTGCTGCCGCGCGAAGAGTTCAAGGCCGGGGCCTATTATCAGGTCACGCCGCGCTTCCGCTTCGGCGGCGGCGTCACCCTGAACGGAAACGATCTCAGCCGCGGCGAAAACTGGAAGTCGCCCGAGAACGAGGCCGGCGTCCGTATCGAGTCGGCGTTCTCGTTCTAGTCAGGCTGTCTAATCAGGCTGTCCGCGCCGCGTGATCGCGACGCCGCGCTCCCGATCCAGCTAATCTGAAAGCGATCACCCGAAGGCTTCTATCCGAAGGCTTCTGCGACGGCTTCAACGGCCGCCCATCCGGCAAGGCGCGTGTCGTCGGCGTTCGCGCCGGTCAGCAGCCCCGCCGTCCGGGCGGTGACGCCCCCCAGCGCGTAGACGGGCAGGGGAGCGGTCGCGGCCAGCGACCGGAAGCGCCCCGGGCCGATGGGGTCGCCCGCACTCGGGCTGCGGCTTGGAAAGACCGCCGACAGGATCGCGGCGTCGAAGCCCAGCCGCGCCGCGCGTTCGATCGATCGCCGGCCGTGCGCGGAGCAGGTTTCGATCCAGCCGCGCCGCCTCAACCCGCGCGGGCGCGCCAGCGCCTCGGGCCAGTGAACCCCGTCCGCGCCGATGCGCATCGCCAGTTCGGGATCGGCCGACACCAGCAGCCGAAGACGCCGTCGCGCGCAGACCGCTTTCAGGCGCCGGCCAAGATCGAACCGGTCCGGCGCGCCGAAGCTTCGATAGATGACGCCCCAACCGGCGGGCAGCCGGCCGACGATCGCAACCGGATCGGGCGTGCGCGCCGGATCGGTCAGGAACCAGGCCGGCGGCAGGCGTTCGCCGTTGCGCGCAAACCGGACGGGCATTGCGCGGGCGCTCGCGGCGAGCTTGCGGCGAAGCGCCGGCTGGGCTTCAACAGCGGACATGACCTCATCACCCATCAATCCGGATCTGGCGTCCTCGATCGCCGCCGCCCGCGAGGACGTCTTGGCCCGCATCGCCGCCGCCGCCAAGTCCGCCGGGCGCGATCCGTCCGAGGTCGACCTCGTCGCCGTCTCCAAGGTGCAGCCGGACGATCGCATCGAGGCGATGCTGGCGACCGGACAGCGCGTCTATGGCGAGAACCGCGTTCAGGAAGCGATGGGCCGCTGGACCGAGCGCCGCGCGAGCGGGCTCGATATCGAGCTCCGCCTGATCGGACCGCTGCAGACCAACAAGGCGAAGGAGGCGGTCGAGACCTTCGATGTGATCGAAACGGTCGACCGGCCGCGACTGGCGCACGCCTTGGCCGACGCGATGGCGAAGACCGGCCGAACGCCCGAACTCTTCGTGCAGATTAACACCGGCGAAGAGCCGCAGAAGGCCGGCGTGCTTCCTGCCGACGCCGACGCCTTCATCGCGTCATTGCCCCGGGACTACGGACTTTCGCCCGCGGGACTGATGTGCATTCCGCCCGCGTCCGAACCCGCCGGTCCGCATTTCGCGCTGCTGGCCAAGGTCGCCGCGCGCAACGGTCTGGCGAAACTGTCGATGGGCATGAGCGCCGACTATGAGATCGCGGTGCTGTTCGGCGCCACGCATGTCCGTGTCGGTTCGGCCTTGTTCGGCGCGCGCGATTACGGCTGAGCCTCTAGGCTTCGGCCGCGCGCCGTTTCATCCGGTCGCGCCAGGGCGCGATCTGCGAAAGCCCCCATGCGATCATGATCTGCGCGCCGGCATAGGTGATCCACACCGAGCCGGGCGGCGCGCGCAGGTCGGTGAACTTGCCGACGGCGATCAGCGTGTCCGAGATCATGAACAGCACCGCGCCCAGACGCGCGGTCATCGGCGCCTTCACCAGAATCGCGGTCAGCACCATCACCGTGATGATGGCCTGATAGACGACCGCGGGGATGGTCAGGTCGCCCATGCCGGGGAAGAACCACACCAGAAGCCCGACAGAGACGGCGAGAACCAGACCGGCGACCGGAAGATCGCGCATGTTCGCTCCGGCGACCCGGCGCCATTCCAGGAAGCACAGGATGTAGACGATGTGGCCGAGCGCGAAGGCGGCCATGCCGGCCACGAACACGATCTCCAGCAGCACGTCCCCGGCGGCGCAGAAGAGCAGGGCGATCCCCGCGAGCCAGGCGCGCCGCCACAGCGCATAGATCCCCAGCAGCACAATGCCGCCCGCCTTCCACACCAGCCCTCCCGGCGGCGCCAGGTCGATCCAGTCATTGGCCAAGTGAGACATCGCCACGAGGGCGGCGAAGCAGAAAAAGGCGAGACGTGCGTTCATCTGCGCTTGCTAGCCTTGCGCGCGCGGAATGTCGATTTGCCGTTGGGGCGCCTCGACGATGTCCAGCACGTCGCCGGGGGCCGCCTCCGCGAGCAGGGCGCGAAGACTTGCAAGGTCGGTCGCCACGCAGCCCTCGGTCGGGGTCATGTCCGGCGCGGCCAGATGCAGAAAGATCGCGCTGCCCAGCCCGGGCGCCGGCGGATCGTCGTTATAGCCGAGCACGGCGAGCAGATCGTAGAGCCCGTCCTCGCGCCACAACACTTCGTGAGAGTCGGGGAAGGGCAGGCGCACCCGCCGGTTGTAGTCGGGGCGGCCCGGCGCGTCGCACCAGCCCATGTCGCGCGAAAGGGCGGTTACGGGCAGGCCGGTCGCCGGCGGCGCCACGCGATCGGGGCGAAAGAAAACCTCGCGAATGGGCCATGCGCCGAGCGGCGTCGCGCCGTCGCCCTCGCGCTTGTTCGCCGCGGGGACGCATCCGCCGCGCCCGAACACGCAGGGCGCCGAACCCGAGGGCCAGACGATCCGGCCGTCCGCATGCGCTGCAAACCTGTTCCGCATTTTCTCGCGTCACGCCTTCCTGTCGGGCAAGTTCGTTCCTAATGTAGTTTAAGCCGCACGATAACTGCGCGGGGAGGACAAGAACCCAATGACGACGGCGAGAACCATCCTGCTGGTGGACGACGACGAGGACCTCCGCGCCGCCCTGGCGGAGCAGTTCGAGCTGCACGAAGGGTTTCGCATCGTCCACGCGGCGACGGCGGGGGAGGGCGTCGCCAAGGCGGAGGCCGAGCACGCCGATCTCATCATTCTCGACGTCGACCTGCCGGACATGGACGGCCGCGACGCCTGCAAGCTGATGCGCAAGCACGGCGTCGCCGCGCCGATCGTCATGCTGACGGCGGCGGCGACCGACGCCGACGCCATTCTCGGGCTCGATTCCGGCGCCAACGATTATGTCTCCAAGCCGTTCAAATTCTCGGTGCTGCTGGCGCGGGTGCGCGCGCATCTGCGCACGTTCGAGCAGAGCGAGGATGCGGTCTTCCGGCTCGGCGCGTACGAGTTCCGACCGGCGCAGAAAATCTTGATCGACGAGACCGACAAGAAGATCCGTCTCACCGAGAAAGAAACCAGCATCCTGAAATATCTCTATCGCGCCGGCGGCAAGCCGGTCGGCCGCGAGGAGCTTCTGTCGGAAGTGTGGGGCTATAACGCCAACGTCACCACCCACACGCTGGAGACGCACATCTATCGCCTCAG
Source organism: Hyphomonadaceae bacterium (assembly GCA_041398225.1). GTDB lineage: Bacteria > Pseudomonadota > Alphaproteobacteria > Caulobacterales > Hyphomonadaceae > JAWKVD01. The sequence goes on from JAWKVD010000040.1 coordinate 7,739, forward strand.
GCAGAAGATCGAACGCGATCCGTCGAACGCGCGTCTGCTGCTCACCGAAAGCGGCGGCTATCGCCTGCAGGCATGACGTATCCGCGCGAACCGCAATCGCCGCGCGAAGGGAGGGTGTCTTGAAGGATCTGGACGGGCGCGTGGCGCTCATCACCGGCGGCGCGCGCGGCATCGGCGCCGCCACGGCGCGGGCTCTGGCCGAAGCGGGCGCCAGGATTGTCGTCAGCGACATAAACGACGGCGAAGACACGGCGCGCGAGGTCGGCGGCGCCTATGTGCGGCACGACGTCACCAGCGAAGAGAGCTGGGTCGGCGCGGTGGCGTTCGCGAAGGCGACGTTCGGCGGGCTCGATATTCTGGTCAACAACGCCGGCGTGTTCTGGATGCGGCCGATCGTCGATACCGCGCTCGAGGATTTTCAGGCGATGCAGAAGGTCAATGTCGACGGCGTCTTCCTGGGCCTCAAGCACGCCATCCCCGCCATCGCCGAGCGCGCGCAGCAATGGGATGGCGGCGGGGCGATCGTCAACCTGTCGTCGGTCGCGGGTCTTGTCGGCTCGCCGATGACGCTGGCCTACAACGCGTCCAAGGGCGCGGTGCGCCTGATGACCAAGGCGGCGGCGATGGAGTGCGCGCAGGCGGGGCTGAAGATCCGCGTGAACTCGGTTCATCCCGGCATCATCGATACGCCGATGATGGAGAAGGCGATGGGCGATCTCGCCGGGCCGGACGGCGCCGGATCGAATTCGATCCGCGAGCGCTTCATCTCGCGTCATCCGCTCGGGCGTTTGGGCCGCGACACCGATATCGCCAACGCCGTGGCGTTTCTGGCGTCCGACAAGGCCGGCTTCATGACCGGGTCCGAAGTGGTGGTCGACGGCGGCATGACCGCGACCTGAAGCGTTCCTCCGCCGCTTCCATCGCGGTCATCCACACTTGTCATCCCGGCCAAGCCGCGCAGCGGCGCGAGCCGGGACCCATTCCTCAACCGGGACGGCCTCTCAATGGGTCCCGGGTCTCGGCCGGACTTCGTCCGCGCCTCGCCAGGATGACCCAGCAAGAGGTTATCCGACCCCTTTGTTTCACCCCCATATTTCTCCTCGCGTCTGGCGCGGGAGGGTTCGGGAGACGTCTCCGAGTCCATCGAATGTCAGGGCCGGCCGGCGTGTTGAGAAAAGGTCCGCGAAGCCGCGCAGCGTGGACAAGACGCTTCGCCGGCCAACGCCCGGAGTGACCTCTCGGGAAGCTCGCGGAAACCGGCTCATGCAAACAGGCTCCGGGGTGTCGAAACCGGGGTTCCAGGTCTCGCGGAGAGATCTGCACGCGGGTCCGGGATGCGGAAATGGGTCCAAATGCTGGACGTGGGCCGTGTGATCTCTGACGATCGAGACGCAACCGGTGTTCCCCAGCCAAACCCGCCAGCCGCACCGGATCTCAAACCGGCCGCGGGGCGCGTGACGATCGCGTCTTACGCCAGCTCACCTCCCTAAAGGAGAGGGCTGGCAACTTACCCGGCGCGGCCCCACGCGCCCCGGCCTCCCCAACTCGCATGGGGAGCGATGCAAACCCGGAGAGCCAGCGGCTCGTCCGGCTTTCGGTGTCGCCCGGTTTTTGTCTCGGTCTTCGGCCAGCTTCCGGCGATGAGGGGATCGTGACGCGCGAACGACCGACGCTAGTCCGCCGCATCCATCGCGACCGTGACCGGCACATGATCGGACGGCTTGTCGCCGTCGCGCTCCTCGGTGTGAATCGCATAGCTGCCGGCGTCCACCAGCGGCGTCGCCTTCTTGTCGGCCCAGATATGATCCAGCCGGCGGCCGCGATTGGAGGCGCGCCAGTCCGCCGCGCGATAGCTCCACCAGGTGTAGAGCTTCTCGTCGGAGGCGTGCTTCACGCGCGCGATGTCGGTCAGCTTGCCGTCGCTGAGGATCGCCTTGAGACCGTCGGTCTCGACCGGCGTGTGCGAGACCACCGTCAGCAATTGCTTGTGAGACCAGACATCGTTTTCCTGCGGCGCGATGTTGATGTCGCCGGTCACCAGCAGGGGAGGGGCCGAGCGCTTGCGGGTCCGGGCCTGATAATAGGCGCGCATGCGTTCGATGAAGTCGAGCTTGTGGGCGAACTTGTCGTTGACCGCCGGATCGGGAATGTCGGCGCCCGCCGGCACGTAGAGGTTATGCAGATCGTATCCGGCGACCGACACCGCCGTGGAGCGGGCGTGTCCGTGCATGCAGAAGTCCGGCGTGTCGGAAACCTCGGTCAAAGGCAGGCGCGAGACGACGGCGGTTCCGTGCATGCCCTTCTGACCGGAGATGGCCATGTGGCCATAGCCCATCTTCTCGAAGGCCGAGCGCGGGAACTGGTCCTCCAGGCATTTGATCTCCTGAAGGCACAGGATGTCGGGACGGGTTCTTTTCAGGAACGCCTCCACCCGTCCGATGCGCAGGCGCACGGAGTTGATGTTCCAGGTGGCGAGGACAAGTCGGGTCATGTGGACGGAGCGCGCGGAGACAGGGCCGGGACGGCGGGAAATACAGACAGCGTCTATGTTTCCCGCGCGGTCTCCGGGATCAAGGCGTTCAGCGTCATGGATGACTGGAAATCCCCGGTATTTCCTTCGGCTCGCGGAGATGTGCGGGCTGGCGACATGAAGCGCGCCCGGCCGCGGGGACAGCCAGGCGCGCGAAAGCCGGGAGGGAATAGCTCTCGGCAGCCTCGATTCGCTCAAGCGCCTGCGGGGGGATGCTCAGGTGCGAGCGGCGTCGAGCCACGTGGCAATCACGCCACAGTTTTTGGTTAATTGCAACGCAGCTGCCGTCAACATTTGCCTGTGGCCTGTGAGTTACTTGGGGGAACAAAGCCCGCCGCCGCCCGGTTTCCCGAGCGAAATCTCCCGTAAGGGCGGCAATTCGCGGTGAAAATTCGTTCGCGACGTGCGCTAGCGCCGGTTGCGGTCCCGGTCGGCGGGGTCGGTCACAACAAAGAGAGCGTTGGAGACGCGGGCGTTCTTCTCGACATTCGACAGGCGCACCCGGGTTTCCTGGCCCTGGCCGTCGACCGCCCGCCAGCCCATCAGTTCGAAGTCCGAGGCGCGGAACTCCAGCGTCATCTGTCCTTGGGCTTCGCCGGTGCGGTCCTCAAGCGTGAGAAAGACCACGCCGCCATTTTCGGTCACGTCCACCACGCTGCCGTCTTTCTTGAGATCGACATTCGAGCGCAGGAACAGGTTCAGGGGCGTCGAAGCCAGCGGAACGGCGTCGTAGGTGGAGCGTTTCGGCTCCTCGATCGAGATCGAGACCCCGTCCGAGACGATGTGCATGGGTTCGGGGCTGTCATAGTCGAACCGCACCCGGCCCGGCCGGCTGATGTAGAAATCGCCCGTGGCGACGCCGCCCATGCTGTCGATCTGGGTGAACTGTCCCTTGGCGGTTTTCACGCCGCTCAGCGCGGCCGCCGCCTTGTCGAGCGCGGCGTCCCGGCTGAGCGTGGCGGGCGAGGGCGGAGCGCCGGCGGCGGGCGGCGTTTGCGGCGCGGAGGCCTGAGGCGCGGAAGTTTGGGGCGCGGGGATTTGCGGGGCGGGCGCTTGCGGCGCGTTCACCGGAATAACGTGTGCGCCGGCTGCGTTCGGGGGCGTCTGGACAACCGCCGGAACGGGCGTCGTCGTCACCGGCGCAGGCCGAGAGGCGGCCGGCGCAGCGGTCGACGTGATCGCCAGAGCCGGTTCGAGGCCGGACAGCAGCAGGGGGAGAACGGTCGCAACAAGAATGCTCATGGCAGGATAGGTCTCCCGCCCGCCCGGCGAAAACAAGACCGGGACAAGGTATTTTCGCCTTGAGCCTGAAGGCCTGTTCAGGTCTGTTCGCCCGGCGCGCGGGCCGTCCGGAGAGAAATCCCGTGACGGGCATGCAAAACGGCATGTACGGCGGCGCGCCGCTCAGGCGAAGGTGCGGGCCGGCGCTGAAACGTGCGGGCGGGAGAGAAGCCGACCATGGCCAAAACGGGCAAGATGTCGTTGCGACGCGGGGTGCTGCTCTATCTCGTTGTGGTCGCGGCGATCCTGCTTCTGCTCGCCCAGTG
>JAWKVD010000041.1:0-9401 GCA_041398225.1 Hyphomonadaceae bacterium
GCGTCGGAAGACCAGCGTAAAACAACGAGACCGAATGCGGCCATGAACAAGACAAGCACGCTTCTCGAAAACCGTTCGCTGGTCACCGGCGGCGCCGGCTTCCTCGGTTCGCACCTTTGCGACCGGCTTCTGGCGAACGGTCAGGACGTGCTGTGCGTCGACAACTTCTTCACGGGCCAGCGGCGCAACATCGCCCACCTGCACAACAACCCGCGGTTCGAGTTCATGCGGCACGACGTGACCTTCCCGCTGTTCGTGGAGGTCGATCAGATCTGGAATCTGGCGTGCCCGGCGAGCCCGATCCACTATCAGCACGACCCTGTTCAGACCACCAAGACGTCGGTGCACGGCGCGATCAACATGCTGGGTCTCGCCAAGCGCACGCGGGCCAAGGTGTTTCAGGCCTCGACGTCGGAAGTCTATGGCGACCCGGCCGTGCACCCGCAGACCGAGGACTATTGGGGCAATGTGAACCCGATCGGGCCGCGCTCGTGCTATGACGAGGGCAAGCGCTGCGCGGAAACGCTGTTCTTCGACTATCACCGCCAGCACAATCTGCGCATCAAGGTGGTGCGCATCTTCAACACCTACGGACCCCGCATGCATCCGCAGGACGGGCGCGTGGTGTCGAACTTCATCATGCAGGCGCTGCGCGGCGAGCCGATCACCATTTACGGCGACGGCAAGCAGACCCGCTCGTTCTGCTATGTCGACGACCTGATCGACGCTTTTGTCGCGATGATGGAGGCCCCCGACGCTTTCGTGGGGCCGGTCAACACGGGCAATCCCGGCGAGTTCACGATGATCGAGCTGGCCGAGCTGGTGTTGAAACTGACCGGGTCGACCTCGAAACTGGTGTTTCAGCCCGCGCCGCCGGACGATCCGCGACAGCGCAAGCCCGACATCACGCTGGCGAGGGAGAAACTGGGGTGGGAGCCGAAGGTGCAGCTCGAAGACGGCCTCAAGGAGACCGTCGCGTATTTCCGCACCCTCATCGCCTGACCTTGCCGAAGGACGCGTCAAAACGCCGAACGAACCGGGGCCCGGGGGATCGCGCATGACCTCCCGCGCGTCATCCGGCGCTTCCTGGCGAACGGCCCTCAATCGCTTCGTGATCCGCACAGAGCTGTCGGCGCTGCAAGCGATGGGCGCGGCATCCGACACCGATCTGCGTCCCGGCGCCCTGACGGTTTCGGGCTTCATCAATGAAACGCTCGGCATCGGGCGCGCCGCGCGCCTGACGCTCTCCGCAATGCAGGCGGCGGGACTTTCGCCGCGCGCCCACGACCTGCGCGCGCTGTGGCCGCACAAACCCTTCGCCGGCGGCGCCTCGCCCACCGGACAGCCCGGCGGCGTGTGGCTTCTTCACTGCAATGCGCCGGAGGGGATCGCCGCCCTGGCCAAGGCGCGGCGAGCGGACTGGAAACACGCCTACCGCATCGGATACTGGGCCTATGAACTGCCGACCGCGCCTCGGCTCTGGCGCCGCGCGGCGAGCCTGTTTCACGAGATCTGGGTTCCCAGCCAGTTCGTCGCCAACGCGCTTCGCGGCTGTTCGACGCCGGTGCGCGTGATGCCCCACCCTGTCGAAGTCGACGCCGGAGCTTGCGCGCGCCCGCCGGAAATGGCGGCTGGCGTGTTTCATGTGCTGGCCACGGGCGATCTTCGGTCGAGCTTCACGCGCAAGAACATACTCGGCGCCGTCGAGATATTCCGGACGGCGTTTCCGACCCCCTCGCCGGGGCTGAAGTTGATGCTGAAACTGGTGACCCGGGGCGAGACCAGCCCCGCTCTTGCGCGCGTCATGGCCGCGATCGCCGGCCGGCCGGACATTGTTCTGGTCGAGCGCGACATGCCGGATCAGGACGCGCACGCATTCCTGGCTCACAGCGACGTGCTGCTTCATCCTCACCGGTCCGAAGGCTTCGGGCTGATGATCGCGGAGGCTTTCCTCCTCGGCACGCCGGCGCTGGCGACCGGATGGTCCGGGAATCTCGATTTCATGTCGGTCGCGCCGGACCTCTTGATCCCGGCGCGCGAAGTCCCGGCCGAGGACCCCGACGGCGTTTACGATGCGCCGGGACAGGTCTGGGCGGACCCGGACGTGAACGCCGCCGCCGCCCGCCTTCGCGGGCTCGTCGCCGCCCCCGACAGCGCGCGTTCCAGGGTTGAGGCCCAGGTCGAAGCGGTGCGCGGACGCCTGCACGCCATGAGAGATCTCTGGGCCTCGGCCGCCATGACGGCGCTGCCATTGGCGCGCCATCTCGAACCGCCGTCCCCGGAAACCAGTCCGCAGGCCTAGGCGCGCCGCTTGTCCGAGCGTCGTCGCTCAGACATTACGCCCGACGCGATTATGTCGAATTCGACATACCCGTAATGGTGGACAACGATTCTCAACGAGCGTACTGAGAGGCCGTTCGGCATGAAGGCGCCAACGACGGGGGACAAGAACCAGACAACGGGGATAACCGTTCTGGATTCAGGGGCCTAGACCCCTACACCAACGTCGACGGCTAGATGGATCATGTGGTTCCGGTTGGGGGGCTGCGCCATGACGACAAGGCGCGTGTTCGAGTGGAGGGAGGCATGTTAGGTCGCAGTGCGAGCTCTGGGGGCAATCGTTCCCCGTCGCTGATCTGGATCGCAACCCTGGCGGCGGTTTTGCTGCTGGCTCCGGCGTTGACCACCTGCGCGGCCGGCGCGGTTTCGAGAGACCCGCCAGAGACCGCTTCCCGGGACGTTTCCAACAACACCTAGTCCGCCTTTCCGGTTCGCCTGCTTGCCGGAGCACTTGGCCGGATCACTTGCTTGCCGGATCGCTTGGGCCAGACAGCCTCACCAGGCCGTCTTCCCGGCGTTTGGGCGCTGTTTACCTGAAATCCCAACCCTTGGCGGCGCTGGCGCGATCGCGCGCAACGGCGACCGCGATCTCGTGCGACCGGCCCGAAAGGTGCATGCTCGCCAGCGAAACGCACGGTCCGCCGAGCGGCGGGGCGACAGGCGGGACAAGAAACGGGACCACGGCGTGGGCAGTGAGACGATAACCATTTATCCCGCGATCATGTCCGGGGGCGCGGGAACGCGGCTCTGGCCGTTGTCGTCCGAGGCGCGTCCGAAGCAGTTTCATACGCTGGCCGGCGACAAGTCGCTGCTGCAACAGACCGTCGAACGTCTGGGCGGCGAAACCGGCGGGGTCCGGTTCATGCCGCCGATCATTCTCGGCAACGCCAGCCAGGCCGACCTGATCCTCGCACAGCTGGCCGAAATCGGGGTCGAGCCGACCGCCGTCATCCTTGAGCCCGAGGGGCGCAACACGGCGGCGACCGCCGCGATCGCGGCCCGTCATGTCCACGAGATCGATCCCGACGCGCTGGTGTTCCTGGCCCCCGCGGACGGGTTCATCTCCGACGCCGAACGCTTTCGGGCTCTCGCGGCGCGCGCCGCGACGGTCGCAGGCGAGCGCATCGTCACGTTCGGGATCGTGCCGGAGCGGCCGGAAACCGGATATGGCTATATTCGCGCCGGGGCGCCGGTGGCCGACGGCGTGATGGCGATCGACAGCTTCACCGAAAAACCCGACGCGGAAACCGCCCGGCGCTATCTCGACGCCGGCGGCTACTACTGGAATGGCGGCATGTTCCTGTTCTCGCCGGCCGTCATGCTTGAGGAATTCGACAGCGCGCCGGACATTCGCGACGCATCGCTCGCCGCCCTCGCAGCGGCGGACCGGGACGGCCTGAAAATCACGCTGGGAGAGGCCTTCCTGGGCATCCGTTCGGCCCCGATCGACAAGGCGGTGATGGAGGCGACGACGAAGGGCGCGGTCGTGCCGTGCGACATCGGCTGGGCCGATATCGGGTCCTGGTTCGAGCTCTGGCGAATGAACGCGGACGGACCCGACGCCAATGTCGTCCACGGCCTCGCCGTTCTGGATGACAGCGAAGGCACGCTGGTGCGGGCCGACGACGGCGTGGTCGTCGCGGCCGCCGGCCTGAAGGATATGGTGGTGGTCGCGGTGCCGGGCGCGGTGCTCATCGTCCCGCGCGAGCGGTCTCAGGATGTGAAGGATCTTCGCAAGGCCGCTCTTGACCTCGCGGCGGCCAACCGGAAATCCGGTCAGTAAGCCCAGCCAGTAAACCCGGCCAGCAAACCCGGCGACCGGCCCTAGTTGGCGTCGTCGACGCGGCGCGAAATCGCCTCGATCCGGGCGGCGGCCTCGCTGAGCAGCGTCGCGGCGCGCTGCTCAAGCCCGCGAATGCGCTCGTCCAGCACCCGCGCGCCCGAAGCGGTCTCGCGCACATCCAGTTCGTCCAGAAGGGACAGCCCGGCGGCGAGGAACAGCCGTTCCGGCCCGAGATCGCCCAGCGCTTCGGCAAGATCCCGCACGCGTTCATCGAACCGGGCGCCCAACTCCTCCAGCCGCGCTTCCTGGCCCGGATTGCAGTTCAGGGCGTAGCGCTTGCCCGCAATGGTCAATTCAGCTCGCGACATGGCGAGGTCCTCCTTGATCCTGCCCAAGCGGCGCCCGGCTCCGGGGAGGCCGAATCGAGGCGGCGATAAAGCTGTCGATCGTCATTCCGCCTCCGCCTCAAACCTTGCCGAGCGCTTCGCGAACTTCGCTGATCGCCGCTCCGAGCACTTCAGACGCTTCGTCCGCCAGCAATTGCAGCTCCCGCTCCCGGGCGCGCGCCGCGTCGAGATCGTTGGCGAGACGGGCCCGATCGGTCCGTAAAGCCTCGGACTCCACTTCGAAATCGCGATTAGCGTCGAGCCGTTCGAACACCCCGTCAAGCTTGTCCTCAAGATGCGCCAGCGCCCGCTGCAGCCGTGCAGCGGCGGCCTCGAGATCCGGAGGGGAAGATCCGTTTGCAGACATGGCTGTACAATGTGTTCCACTCCCGTCCGCCGCGCAATGGGCCGCAGGCAGGGAAGCTGTCGGGTGAGCTGACGGGGGAGGAAGGCGACCGGCGCGGGAAAGTAATGGCCGCGCGGCCCTCCCCTTTTCCGGAAAATGCGCTAAGACCCCCCGCAACGCCCGCCGGAAGGTCGCGGAAGGGGGCTGCGCGCCGCCTGAGCGACGCCCGGCTTCGGTCCTGTCGGCCCTGTTCCTGCACATGGGCGATGGTTCAGCTTCTTGGGGTATTCAAAATGACAGTGCGCGTCGCGATCAATGGTTTCGGCAGGATCGGACGTCTCGTCCTTCGTTCCATTCTGGAACACAATCGCACCGACATTCAGGTTGTCGCGATCAACGATCTGGGACCGGTCGACACCAACGCCCACCTGCTGAAATACGACAGCGTCCACGGCGCCCTGCCCATGGACGTGACCGTGGAAGGCGACACGATCATGGTCGGCGGACAGGCGATCAAGGTGACCGCGATCCGCGACCCCAAGGAACTTCCGCACGGCGAGAACAAGGTCGACGTCGCGATGGAATGCACCGGCATCTTCGCGTCCAAGGACAAGGCCTCGGCCCACCTCGCGGCCGGCGCCAAGCGCGTGCTGGTCTCGGCCCCCGCCGACGGCGCCGACAAGACGATCGTCTACGGCGTCAACCATGACACGCTGACCAAGGACGACCTCGTCGTCTCCAACGCCTCGTGCACCACCAACTGCCTGTCGCCGGTCGCCAAGGTTCTGAACGACGCCATCGGCATCGAAAAAGGCATGATGACGACGATCCACTCCTACACCGGCGACCAGCCGACGCTGGACACGATGCACAAGGATCTCTACCGCGCCCGCGCCGCGGCGATGTCGATGATCCCGACCTCGACCGGCGCCGCGAAGGCCGTGGGCCTCGTGCTGCCGGAACTCAAAGGCAAGCTGGACGGCTTCGCGATGCGCGTGCCGACGCCGAACGTCTCGGTCGTCGACCTGAAGTTCATCGCCAAGCGGGCCACCTCGGTCGATGAAGTCAACGCCGCCATCAAGGCCGCCGCCGACGGCCAGCTCAAGGGCATTCTCGGCTACACGACGGCCAAGAACGTGTCGATCGACTTCAACCACAACCCGCACTCGTCGATCTTCCACATGGACCAGACGAAAGTCATGGACGGCACGCTGGTGTCGATCCTGTCCTGGTACGACAATGAGTGGGGCTTCTCCACGCGGATGAGCGACACCGCCATCGCCATGGCCAAGCTCGGCTAGCGCAAATCGGTCGGCGGCTGGCCGCCGGCCCATGCATGCATGCGAACGCCTCTTCCGACGGAAGAGGCGTTTGTGCGTTCGGAGTCCTTTGTTTTCGGGACGTGTGGGGTCTTCCCGCGACCTAGCCGCCCGCCTTCCAGGCAGCCGCAAGCGCCAGCATCGCGTCCGCCTCATGCGCGGGTATCGAGGCCGCCGCGAGATTGGCGGCGATGGCGCCGGGGTTCGAGGTCGAGAACAGCACCACGCCGCCGCGGTTCTCTCTCAGCGCCAGCGCCATCAGCCGAACGCCCATGGCGCGCGTATCCGCAGGATCGATCCCCAGCGCGCGCGCCTTGTCGGCGAGCTGCGGCCGTGTCGCGATATCGGACAGGAAACGCCGAACCTCGCCGGAGAATAGCGAGTGCACGATCGCCAGCACCCCGGTATGCGCGCGGACCGCCGGAAGAACCGGCTCGAGCACGGTGTGCGGAAACTGCATGGCGGACAGGCCGGGCGGCGCGGCCTGTGCGATCGCGAGCGCCTCCGCGTCCACGGCGGCGCTGCCCCATGCCGCGATCTTGCCCTCGAGCTTCAGCGTTTCGAGCAGGTCGACAAGCTCCGGTCGGCTGGCGTCGGCCAGCGTGCACTCATGCAGCAGCAACAGATCGAGATTGTCGACGCCGAGATTACGCAGGCTGGTCTCGACGCTGCGGCGAAGCGCGGCCGGATCGAACACGCCGAAGACCGGCGAACGCGGAGCGGGTTCGGCCACGAGCGCGCCCAACCCCGGAAGGCGGCGCGCCAGACGGGCCGCCTTGTCGGCGGCGCGAAGGTGCAGGCCGTTCGGCGTGGGCAGAATGCCGGCCTTGGAGACAATCACGAGCCCGTCGCGCCGGCCCTTTATCGCCTTGCCAAGCAGGCCTTCGGCCTCGCCTTCGCCATAGAGGCGGGCGACATCGAACCAGGTCACGCCCGCATCCAGCGCGGTCTCGAGCAAACGCAGGGAGGCGTCGGCGTTTTCGTCGGCGTGCAGATTTCCGCAGCCAAATCCCAGCCGCGACCCGGCGCGGGACATGATCTGGTCCATGATGAGATCCGGGGCGGCGTCGGTAACGGTCATATCCTGCTTCTCGCAATGGCCGCGCCATGGCGCATGCGGCAACAATCGTGCAATTGGACGGCTTAACCAACAGCGCCCGGATGCGGCGCGCCGGAGTGATACAGTGCAGGCCCTCGCGCCCGAAGTCTCAGATGTCGTCTCACGCACACAGGCCAGGGAGATCTCCGACCTGACCGGACACGACGTCGTCGTGGTGGGCGCCGGCGCGGCGGGCGGTCTCGCCGCGGATCTCCTGTGCGAAGCCGGGCTCAAGGTTCTGGTGCTCGACGCAGGATGGCGCGATCCGTTCTGGAAGGCGCCGGTGAAGCGCCTCACATCCATGTCGCTGTCGGCCATGGCGACCCCGGACATCATGAAGATCGTTCCGCGCCGCCTGCTGTGGAAGGGCGAGCAGCTCACCCGCATGATCGGACGCATGCGCCAGCCGGTGCAGACGCGCTGCTACGCCTGGCCCTCGGCGCCGGAAGGCTTCGTCGACGACAAGCGCCATCCTTACGAAACGCCGGACGGCCGTCCGTTCGACTGGATTCGCGTGCACGGTCTGGGCGGGCGCATGGTGGTGCCGCTGCACGGCCGCCAGTATCTGCGGCACGGTCCGGCCGACTTCGCACCGGCCGACGGGCTGACGCCGCCCTGGCCGTTCGCGCCCGACGACCTCGAACGCTGGTACGATCTGGTCGAGGGACGGCTTGGCCTTTCCGGCGGCGGCGATCACTCGCCGCACATTCCCGACAGCGTGACCGCCCACAAACTTCCGCTGGCGCCGTTCGAACAGGCCTTCGCCGAACAGATCCGCGCCCGGCATCCCGGCTATGAGCCGATACAGGGCCGGTTCGCGGCGCCCATCACCCCGCTTCTGGCGGCGGCGCGCACCGGGCGCCTGTCGTGCCGAACGGGCGCCGTGGTTCGCCACCTCCAGCGCGACGGCGAGGGACGCGTGACCGGCGTGGTGTTCCACGATCGCGCCACCGGTTCGCTGCAATCGGTCGCCGCGCCGATGGTCTTTCTGTGCGCCTCCTCGCTGGAGAGCACGCGCATCCTGATGACCACGCACGCCGAGCATGGCGGCGCGCGCAAGGACGCGGACACGGATCCGCTCGGACGCAACCTGATGGATCACGCCACGATCAAGGTGCAGGGCTCGGCCCCGGCGCGCGACTGGGGCGAGGTCAAGGACGAGCAAGGCCGCTGCATCTACCTGCCCCGCTTCGACACCCGGAACGGCAACCAGTCGGGACGCGGCTTCGGCGTGCGCGTCTATCATTCGCACGCCGCAGGCGGGCGGTCGTTCTTCGTGGCCGTCGCCGACGGCGAGATGATGCCGCGCGCCGAGAACGGCGTGCGTCTGTCGGGGCGCTCGGATGCGCTGGGCATTCCGCTGCTGGAGATTTCCTGCCGGCATGGCCCAGCCGAGCTGGCGCTGGCGCCTGAAATCGGCCGCGCCCTGCGCGAGCTGACCGAGCTGTGCGAGGTGACGCCGGACCAGCCGATCGCCGACGTTCTGGAAGCGCCGGGCTCGACCATCCATGAATGCGGGACGGCGCGGATGGGCGATGACCCCGCGACATCGGTTCTGAACCCGGTCAACGAGGTCTGGGACATGCCGGGGGTGCGCGTGACCGACGGATCGTGCTTCCCCTCGCAGGGCATCCAGAATCCCACCCTCACCATCATGGCGATCACCGCGCGCGCCTGCGACGACGCGGCGAAAAACGCCGGACGCAAGGGTTAATCGCCCGCAATTTGCATACACACGGCGAATCGCGGCGTTTCCATCACGCCGAGTTCGTTGCATTAGGACCGGCGACAGACGCCGCCTGACCGAAGGGACCGTTCATGCCGACTTTCCGCTCGCTTTCCTCCGCCGATCTTCAGGGCAAGACCGCGCTGGTGCGCGTCGACTTCAACGTTCCCATGGAAGGCGGATTGGTCACCGACGACACGCGCCTGAAGGCGGCCATGCCGACGATCGAGCTGCTGTCGAAGGCCGGCGCGAAGACGGTTCTGCTGGCGCACTTCGATCGCCCCAAGGGCAAGCGGGTGCCGGAGATGAGCCTCAAGCCGGTTCTCGAGCCCCTGTCGCGCCTGCTGGGCAAGACGGTGGCGTGGGCCGACGACTGCATCGGCGAACCGGCGAAGGCCGCGA
>JAWKVD010000042.1:0-7429 GCA_041398225.1 Hyphomonadaceae bacterium
CAGACATATTTGCGGTCGCCGACGATGGCGCAGCCGATCTCGGCCATGTGGAAACGAAGCTGGTGGGTGCGCCCGGTTTCCGGCTTGAGCGCGACCCAGGCGGCCTTGGGGCCTGCGTTGGCGACGACGCTGTAGAGGGTGACCGCGTGCACGGCGCCGGGTTCGCCATGGCGCGCCGAGCGCATTTTCTCTTTCTCGTCGCCCGGTCCGGTCGATTTCACCATCCAGCTGCGGATCTCGCCATGCATGGGATGCGGCACGCCAATGGTCACCGCCCAGTAGATCTTGTCCAGCTCGCGCGAGCGGAACAGCTTGCCCAGCGCCGCCGCAACCGACACCGACTTGGCGAGGACCAGCACGCCGGAGGTGTCGCGGTCGAGCCTGTGCACCAGACGCGGCTTTTCCTCGTCGGGGCCGACGAGCGCCTGGGTCATGGTGTCGAGGTGACGCTTGGTGCCGGTGCCGCCCTGAACCGCCACGCCGGCGGGCTTGTTCAGCACGATGATGTCCTGGTCTTCGTGGATCACCAGCGACTGGATGAAATCGGCGTCGGCCGGCGAGACCTTGCCCGCCTTCGCCGCCGGCTTGCCTTCAGGCGTGGCCTGCATGGGCGGCACGCGCACAGTCTGTCCGGCGCGCAGGCGCGTGTTGGACTTGGCGCGGGCGCCGTCGACGCGGATCTCGCCCTTGCGCAGAGCCTTCTCGATCTGGATCTGCGAGAGGCCGTGAAACTTGCGCTTCAGCCAGCGATCGAGGCGCGTGTCGTCCTCGTCGATCTCGACGGAAAGATTGACGACCTGTCCGGCGTTCCAGCTCATGCGAACACCCGCCGCGCGATCCACAATCCGACAAACACGGCGAGCACGCCCGCCGCGACCGATCCCAGCGCGTAGCCGCCGGCCTGCATGTAGCGGCCTTCCTCGATCATCAGGGCGGTTTCGAGCGAGTAAGCCGAGAAGGTGGTGAAGCCGCCCATCACGCCCGTGCCGATCAGCGCTCTCAACTGGTTCTGATGCTCGCCGCCGCGAAACGCCAGCACGCCGACCAGCAAGCCCAGCAACAGGCTGCCGAGCACGTTCACGCTGAGCGTTCCGAACGGAAAGTCCGGGCCGAGCCGACGCAGCATGAAGCCGGAGGTCAGGTGCCTGAGACCGGCGCCGATTGCGCCGCCGATCATCACGAGAAACAGGTTCTGCATGGCCTGCTCCTAGACCACCCGCTTGCGGCTGACCAGATCAAGGCCCGCAAGCTCCAGAACATCGGCGAAATCACGGGGCGGCGCCGCGCTTATGGTAAACGTGCCGCCGGAGGGATGCGGCGCGCCGAGCTTCTCGGCATGGAGCATCAGGCGCGGGACCGGCGCGCCCTTCAGGGTCTGGGCGCCGCCATAATAGGGATCGCCCAGGATCGGGCGGCCCGCGATCGACAGGTGCGCCCTGAGCTGGTGCATGCGTCCGGTCATCGGCTCCAGCTCAAGGACGTGGAGGTCGCCGCCGGAGGCCAGAACGCGCCAGCGGGTGCGCGCTTCCTGCGCCTTCTCATCGCCCGGGCGCGCGCGGCGCATCAGTTCGAGTTCGGGCTTCGGCCGATAGCGGGCGAGCGGGACGTCAATCTCGCCTTCATCCGTTTCGAAGGGCGCGCCCTGAACCATGGCGAGATAGCGCTTGGCGACATCGCGCCCCGCGAACGCCGCGCTGAGCGCCGCCGCCGCGGGCTGGGTTTTCGCCGCGACGATGACGCCGGAGGTCTGGGCGTCGAGGCGATGCACCAGACGCGGCCGCTTGCCGTTGGACCGTGCGAAGGCGGCCATCAGACGGTCGAGCGTGCGGTCGTCCGGATTGCGGGTCTGGACCGGGAGGCCCGAGGGCTTGTTGAAGACCAGCAGCGCCTCGTCCTCGTGGATGACGAGGCCGCGCACGAAGGAACGGTCGTCGTCGCTGAGCGGCGCGTTCTCATAGTCGCGGCGGCGCGGGCCGCGCGGCGGCTGCGGTCGGGTTTGCGGGCGTCTGGCCATGGCGGCGAGACTAGCGTGCGTCGGCGCTCTTGTCCGCGCTTTCCGCACCGGCCCGGCCGGTGACGGGGTCCGGCAGCGGCGGGCCGCCATACTTCGCGAACCAGGTGATGGTGTTGGAGACCTTGGCGATCATGCCTGTCGGGCGGCCGCCGACATCGTGCGAGGAGCCCGGCACCAGGATCAGCCGGCTCGGCACGTGGCGGAGCTGAAGCGCGGCGTAGTATTGCTGCGCCTCGGAGCGCGGCGTGCGGTTGTCTTCCTCGCCGACGAGAACGGCGGTGGGCGTGACGACATTGCCGACCAGCGACAGCGGCGAATGCGACCAGTAGAGGTTGTGGTCCTCCCACGGGGTCGTGCCGAACCAATAGCGCGACATGTAGACGGGCGAGTCCGCCGAGAGCACTTCGCTGGTCCAGTTGATCACCGGCTTCTGCACCATGGCGGCGCGGAAGCGATCGGTCTTGCCGACGATCCACGCCGTGAGGACGCCGCCGCCGGACCCGCCGGTGACGTACAGCCGCGAGGTGTCGATGGAGCCTTTCGCGATGGTCGCGTCGACCACGCTCATCAGGTCGTCATAGTCCTGGCTGGGATAGTTGTGGCTGATGAGCGCGCCGAACTCGTCGCCATAGGACGTCGATCCGCGCGGGTTGGAATAGACCACGATATAGCCCGCCGCCGCGAACATCTGGATTTCGGCGGCGAACACCGGACCGTAGGCCGAGTGCGGTCCGCCGTGAATCTCCAGCAGAAGCGGATAGGATTTGGCGGGATCGAAATCCGGCGGGCGGACGATCCAGGCGTCGATGGGACGCTGGTCGTAACTGGACGGAACCGTGATGCGCTCCGCCGGCGAGATTGTGCGGCCGGTGAAGACGTCCGAGTTGAGGTCGGTCAGCACGCGCACCTTCTTGCCGTCGTGGACTGCAAGCTCTGCGGGCGTTTGCGGATCGCCCCGGGTGATCGCGGCCTTGCCCGTTTTCGACACCGAGAACGCGCCGCCCGAATAAGGCCGGCTGAGATCGCGGCCGGCCAGACCGTCCACGACGGTTGAGACCTTGCCGTTGCGCAGGGATACGCGGCCGACCTTGGTCTCGCCGCCGTCCTCGTAGAGGAACCAGACTTCGTTATCGCCGACCCATTGCGGGTTGGCGACGTCGCGGTCGAGGTCGGGCGTCAGGGCGCGCGATTGCGTGCCGTCGATATTGGCCACGTAGAGGCCGCCGACCTGATAGCTGGCGCCGTTGTCGCCGCCGCCGACATAGGCGATCTGCTTGCCGTTCGGCGAGACGGCCGGGCTGACCTCCGGACCGGCGTCGGCGGTGAGGCGCGTGATCGCGCCGGTTTCGACATCCAGCCGCTGCAAGTCGCTGTCGAGCGGATTGTAGGATGCGTCGGGTTCGCGGTTGGCGGAAAAGACGATCGACTTGCCGTCCGGCGTCCATGACAGGCGGCCGCTCTGATCGGTCGCGGTCCAGGTCAACTGGCGCGGCGTGCCGCCGTCGGCGGGCAGAACAAAGATCTGCATATAGCCGGACTCGAGCAGACCCTGACCGTCGGCGTGATAGTCGATGGTGTCGAACACCTTCACCGGCGCGTTCCACTTGGCGCCTTCGGGCCGGGGCGGCAGAGGCGCGGACGAGGCGCCGGCTTCCTCGACAAAGGCGGAGAACGCCAGCGTCTTGCCGTTCGGCGACCAGGCCAGTCCGCGCGCGCCGCCGGTGAGACGGGTCAGCGTTGCGGTGGCGCGCGTGTCGAGATTGTAGACCCGCAGTTCGGGGCCGCCGTCCTCGGCCGCGATGAAGGCGATCGAGCGGCCATCCGGCGACCAGACGGGCGAGGCGTAGGAGCCGCGCCCCTGAGCGATGGGCTCGTGGGTCTTGCCGTCGGCGTCGGCCAGCCAGATCGAGCCGACGAAACGATCGACCATCACGTCGCCGGCGACACGCACATAGGCGATCAGCTTTCCATCGGGCGAAATCGCCGGACTATCCGCCGACTCCATGCGGAAGACATCGGCCGCGGTGAACACTTTGGGCGCTTCGCGCACCGGTTCGGCCGTCGCGGGCGCTTCCATCGCCGCGCCAGCCGCAACGGCCAGCGCCAGAGCCAACAAACGTCGATGCATCGGATCGCCTCCCTGAACGCCGAATGAGGCTAGAGCGGTAGAGGCCGAGGTGAAAGACCTGCTCGCGGATTGGGCGAGGCTGAGCCCCTGAACGCGCGATGCGGGGTCAATCCTCGCCGCGCGCACGTTTGGCGCGTTCGGCGATCTTTTCCAGCCGTTCGCGGATGGGGCTTCGCGCCTGACGCCTTTCGGGCGGTAAAAGCCTGACGCTCCATGTCGTCGGGGAAGGCTGACCGAGACGCCGCCGCCATCGCCGACATTGGCCGCGTCGTGGTCGTATTCGTAGCCGGCGCCGTAGCCGAGCGACTTCATCATCTTGGTCGGCGCGTTGAGGATGTGCGCTGGCGGCGCCAGCGATCCGGTCTCGCGCGCCGCCGCGCGCGCCGCGTTGTAGGCCTTGTAGGCGGCGTTGGACTTGGGCGCGGTCGCGAGATGGATCACCGCCTGGGCCAGCGCCAGTTCGCCTTCCGGCGATCCCAGACGTTCGTAGGCCGCGGCGGCCTCGTTGCAGATCATCAGCGCGGTGGGATCGGCGAGCCCGACATCCTCGCTGGCGGCGCGGATCATGCGCCGCGCCAGAAAGAGCGGGTCCTCGCCGCCTTCGAGCATGCGGCAGAACCAGTACAGCGCCGCATCCGGATCGGAGCCGCGCGTCGCCTTGTGCCACGCGGAAATGAGATTGTAGTGCTCCTCGCGGTTCTTGTCGTAGGCGGGCGCCCGCTTCTGGAGCGCGGAGAGAAGCTGGCCCGCGTCGAGCGGTTTGGCCGGCGTCCAGCTTGCGACTTCCTCGACGAGGTTGAGGAAGTAGCGGCCGTCCCCGTCCGCCATCGCGATCAGCGCCTCGCGAGCATCCGGCATTATGGGAAGCGGGCGGCCGAGCGCTTTTTCCGCCCTTTCCGCAAGCAGCGCCAGCGCGGCCTCGTCCAGCCGCTTCAACACCATGACCTGGCAGCGCGACAGCAGAGCGCCGTTCAGTTCGAAGGAAGGATTTTCGGTGGTGGCGCCGATCAGCGTGACCACCCCCCTTTCGACGAACGGCAGGAAGCCGTCCTGCTGGGCGCGATTGAAGCGGTGGATCTCGTCGACGAACAGCAGCGTGCCCTTGCCGGTGCGCCGCAGCGCCTCGGCCTTGTCGAACGCCGCGCGCAGATCCTTCACGCCGGAGAAGATCGCGGAGATCTGCTGGAAGTCGAGGCCGGTGCGTTCGGCCAGAAGACGCGCGATGGTGGTTTTGCCGACGCCGGGCGGTCCCCAGAGAATGAGGCTGGCCAGACGCCCCTGCGCCAGCATTCGGCCGATGGGCCCGTCCGGCCCGATCAGGTGATCCTGGCCGACGACATCCTCGATGCGTTCCGGGCGCAGGCGGTCGGCGAGCGGACGCGGTGCGTCCTCATCCATTCCCGCCGCTGCAAACAGATCGCTCACGCGCGGAGACTAGCGCGCACGGGGCCGCCTCGCCAGCGTTCGCCTAGATCCGGACCTGAGTTTCCATGCGCTGGCCGTTGCGCTCGATCGCCAGACGCCAGACGCCGGATGCGTTGGCGTTCTTCTCGATCGCCTTTTCGAGATCCGTCTCCGACTTGATCTGCGCGCCGTTCACCTCGCGAACGATGTCGCCCGCGCGCAGGCCCAGTCGCGAGGCGTAGGTGCCGCGCGGCACGCGGTAAACGTACATGCCTTTTTCGAACTGGAAAGGATCGAGCCCCATCTCCTCGGCCAGCGCCGGAGACAGCTCGAGCAGAACCGCGCCGGAGAACGGATTGCGCCCGGACACCTGCTTCAGCTCGGCGTCGGTGGTTCCGGGCAGACGCGCGAGACGCACCGGGACCTCGCGCTGGTCGGCGCCGCGCAGGATGGATAGCCGCACCGTTTCGCCTTCTGCCTTGGTGGCGGCGATGAACTTCAGGCCCTTTTCGTCGAACACTTCGCGGCCGTCGACCGCGAGGATGACGTCGCCCTTCTTGAGTCCCGCCTTGTCGGCCGGGCCGCCCTGATAGAGATCCGAGACGATGACGCCGCGCGGACGATCCAGACCCAGCGCCTTGGCCGCATCGGAAGTGACGGTGTCGCCCTTCGCGCCGATCCACGGGCGGATCAGCGTGCCGCCGTTCATCGCGGCGTCGACGACGCGCTTCACCATTTCGGACGGGATGGCGAAGCCGATGCCGTTGGAGCCGCCATCCTTGGAGAAGATCATCGAGTTCACGCCGACGAGATCGCCCTGCATGTCGACCAGCGCGCCGCCGGAGTTGCCCGGGTTGATCGAGGCGTCGGTCTGGATGAAGGAGGCGAAGTCGGACACGCCGACATCGGTGCGGGCCAGCGCCGAGATGATGCCGGAGGTGACGGTCTGCCCGACGCCGAACGGGTTGCCGATGGCCAGCACGATGTCGCCGACCTCCGCCTGGTTGGTGTCGGCGTAGGACAGCGTGGGGAGCTTCTCGCCGTCGGTGTCGATCTTGAGGACGGCCAGATCGGAGCGCGCATCGGCCAGAACCAGAGTCGCGGGGAATTCGCGCCGGTCGGAGAGCGCCACCTTGAACTCGTCGCCGCCCTCGATGACGTGGTTGTTGGTGACGATGACGCCGTCGTCGCGGATGATGACGCCGGAGCCGAGCGAGCTTTGCATGCGCCGCTCCGAGGTTCCGACATTGCCGCCGCAATAGAAGGACGCCCAGAACGGATCGCGGTAGGGACAAGCGCTCTGGCGGACCACCTTGCTGGAGTAGACGTTCACCACCGCCGGCGCGGTGGACTTAACGATGGGCGCGAAGGACTGCTGGATCTGCGCCTGCGATTGCGGAACGACGCGATCGACCTGGTATTGCGGCGCGAGCTGGTCGGGCGAAGCCTGAGCCAGCTGAACCTCGCCGGACGGCGCCGCGGGCGGATCGTCCTTTCCAAGCTGGCCGATCGCGGGCGAAGCGATCAGGATCAGAGCGGTGGCGGCCGAAGCGGCCAGAGCGAGCAGCACGTTGTTACGGGTCACGGTCCGGACTTCCTTCTCTGCACCCTGCAGGCGCGCGCCGGTGAAGCGGCGCGCGGACGGCCGGGCCGAACGCCAGCCGACCCGGTCTATCTGTTGCGTCAGCTAGGAGGCAAATCGGGCGCGATCAAGGCGCGGCCCTGCCCTGCGTCGCCCCGACACAAGCGTTGAATCGGGGGTTAATTCATATCCGGACAAGAAAACGAAAAGGCCGGCCCCGAGGGACCGGCCTTTCGAATTCCGCGGTCGAGCAAACGACTATTCGTCGTCCATCTCGGCCATGGCGGCCGCGCGGGCCTTG
>JAWKVD010000043.1:0-5891 GCA_041398225.1 Hyphomonadaceae bacterium
CGGAACGATCGAGCGCGTGGGCGGGCGCCGTCCAGCCGATGCAGGCCGCCGCGCATGCGGCGATGGCGAAGGTCCGGATGCTCATGCGGTTTCCTCTGGATCGGTGGCGGGGATGTCAGGTCGACGGCGTGAGGCGGGCGAGCACGCCGTCGCTGTCGTCGGTGATGACGTAGAGCGATCCGTCGGGCGCTTCGACGATGTCGCGCATGCGGCCAAGATCGGGATCGAGCCGTTCCTCGGCGATAACGCGGTCGTCCTCGATTTCGAGGCGCACGATGGGGCCGGACAGGCCGGCGATCAGAAGGTCGCCTTTCCACGGGAAGAGGTCGCCCTGGTAAAAGGTCATGTCGCCGGGCGCGATCACCGGGTCCCAGTAATAGACGGGCTGCTCCATGCCTTCGTGAGCGGTGATCCCTTCGCCGATCGGTCCGCCGGGATAGTCAATGCCGTAGGTGATGACGGGCCAGCCATAGTTCTTGCCCGCTTCGGGAATGTTGAGTTCGTCGCCGCCGCGCGGGCCGTGCTCGATGGTCCACAGCTTGCCGGTGAGCGGGTGGATCGCCGCGCCCTGCACATTGCGATGGCCGTAGGACCAGATCTCCGGGCGTGCGCCGTCGGCGCCGACGAAGGGGTTGGCGTCCACCGCGGTTCCGTCCGGCTTGAGGTGGACGACCTTGCCGAGCAGGCTGTCGAGCTGTTGCGCCTGTTTGCGCGGTTCGGGCTGGGAGCGTTCGCCAAGCGTCAGGAAGATGTTGCCGGCGCTGTCCCATTCGATGTTGGAGCCGAAGTGCAGCGGCGAGGCCCAGGCGGGTTCCTGACGGAAGACGATTTCGACATTCTCAAGCCGGGTTCCGTCGGTCGAGAGGGTCGCGCGCGCCAGCGACGTTCCGTTGGTTCTGTCGCCGCGCGGTTCGGAGAAGGAGAAGTAGAGCAGGCGGCGGTTGGCGAAGTCGGGCGCCAGCGAGATGTCGAGAAGGCCGCCCTGACCGCGCTTGTCGACCTCCGGCACGCCCTTGACCTCGTTGCGCTGGCCGTTGGCGCTGAAGCGCCAGAGCTTGCCGGTCCGCTCGGTGACGAGAAGGCCGCCGCCGGGAAGCAGCGCGAGGCCCCACGGCTCGTCGAGATCGTCCGCGATGATGCTGGTGTTGAAGGTCACGCCCGACAGCGATTCCGGCGCGCGGGTCTGGCCGGGGAAAGCCGGAACGGCGTCGCGCTTGTTGGGTTCGCCCTGCGCAACCGGGGCGCGCGGCGTCTGCGGGGCGGGATCGGGTTCGGCCTGAAGCGCGGGCGAGCAGGCCATCAGCGCCAGGAAGGTTGGGGCGAAAATGCCGGGGGCGAGGAAGGCGTGGCGCGTGCGTGTGCACATGGAACGAGTCTCCTTGCTGATCGATCCCGAAGGCGCGCGCCCGGAAGACGCTCCGGGGAACGCGCTCAGGCGACGCCAGGTCTCGTGCGCTTTCAAGGCTTTCAACCACGTCAACGCCGACGTGAATGAATTCGTCCACGCCCGCCGCGCGCCACGCGGCTTCGTGATCGCCGGACGGCCGGCGAGATGACCCGCCGAGCGCCTGCGGTTTTCAGCGCGCCGGCGGTTGCGAGCTTCCTCGGCATAGCGGGCGTCAGCCCCGAATGCAGGCGATGGTCGCGCCGGGCTGGCCAGCGCCTCGGCGACGGCTTCCGGCGCGCCTTCAGCGACTTCGAAGGCGAGGCCGCCGACGGCGAAGAAGTTTTGCGCATAGGTGAGGCGGGCGGTGTGTTCGGACAGCGGCCCGAGCACGCAGAGCAGAACCTTGAGCGAAGCGCCGCCATCGACCGCTTTCGCGGCGCGCGCGGCCAGCTCCTCGAAGGGCTCAGCGACGCGCATGGGCGCAAGGCCCAGCGGCGCGACGGTTTTCGAGATCGCCTGCTGGAGATCCGCGAGCGTGGCGCTGGCCGGCCGCCGCAGGAGCGCTCGGCGGCGATGCTCGCGCCGGTGGTTTTCGGAGGTTCGGTTGGGCGTTCGACCGGATCGACATCCGGCGCGGTTTCGCCGAGCAGCGGGAAGTCGTTGACGCCGGTGATCCATTCCTTGCGGCGGCGAACGGCCTTGCGGCGCGCGTCGGCGGAGGCGGCGATCTCGGATTTCAGGGCGTCGGCGGTGGGGCCGGCGTCGACGCCGCCGGCGGTCTCCATGACCTGGAAACGCTTCCAGGCGGCGGTCGCGATTTCGTCGGCGAGCGCTTCGATGCTCCACACGCCGCCGGCCGGGTCGATGACGCGGCCGAGGCTGGATTCTTCCTGCGCCATGATCTGGGTGTTGCGCGCCATGCGGCGGGCCAGTTTGCCGGGTTCGCCCATGGCGTCGGTGAAGTTGCGGACGGTCGCGACGTCGGCGCCGCCGACCCCGGCGGAGAAGCAGGCGGAGGTGTTGCGCAGCAGGTTCACCCAGGCGTCGCGCGCGGCCAGCATGCGGCGCGAGGTGACGGCCTGAAGGCGCAGCAGGGCGGCGTCGGCGCCGAAGGCTTCGGCGATGCGGCCCGTGATGCGGCGTGCGGCGCGGAGCTTGGCCATTTCGACCAGAATGTCCGGTCCGGTCGCGACCGTGAGCAGGAGCGCGTTGGCGGCTTCGTCGGGGGACAGGCCGGCGGAGATCATGGCGCGCATCGCCTTGGCCGTGAGACCGGCGAGGACGGCCAGTTCCTGAACTTCCGTGCCGCCGGCTTCGTGGACGGGACGGGCGTCGGCGCGCGCGGCGCGGGCGGCGGGGAAGGTTCGCGCGATGGAGGCGGAGGCCGCGCCGAGCGCGTCGGACGCGGTGGAGGCGACGTCGATGTTGAAGTCGATCCGGGCGGCGGCGCGCGCATCGTCGGGCATGGCGGCGGCGAGCAGGGCGGCGGCGGCCGCGCCGGCGGTTTCGCCCGCATCGAGCGCCACGGGGGCGAGATCGAGCTTCACGTCTTTCAGAAGGGCGGCGACGTCGGCCGCGGTCTGAACCGCGACGCCGGACTGGCCGGCGGGATCGAGGCGGAGTTCGATCGAGGACACGCCGCCTTCAAGCGCTTCGATGATCTGGTCGTGCGCGGCGCCGACATTCGGGTGGGAGACGACCTGACGGATGTCCCACGGGAGATAGACGTCGCGACCGGCCTCGAAGCCGCGCAGCCACGGCGCGGCGCCGGGGAGGTTGGGATCGCCCTGCGCGGTCGCCCAGTCGGTGGCGCGATAAAGCGGACGGACTTCGAGACCGTGCTCCGTGCGGCTGACGAGCCTGTCGAACGGAGCGCCCTTCATGGCCTTGTCGACCAGGGCGCGCCAACGGGCTTCGTCGGCCTCCGGGAATTCCGCCGAGAGCGAGATCAGATCGGTCATGTCATCCTCTTTGCCGTCCGGCTATGCGGGGTCGGGCTTCCCTGCGTCAAGACTTCGGGGCGGAAACGAAGAGGTTGCGGGCGGCCGGGACGCCGCTATAACTTGACAGTGTCAAGACGCGGCGCGGCGAAGACCGTGCGCCCGAAAGAAGGATTCTGCGATGTCATTGCCGGCCGTCCTCGCCAATTCGATGTCCGTACCGGTGATCGGTTCGCCGCTGTTCATCATTTCGAACCCGGACCTCGTGATCGCGCAGTGCAAGGCGGGCGTGGTGGGATCGTTTCCCTCGCTCAACGCGCGGCCGCTTGAGCAGCTCGACGAGTGGCTGGCGCAGATCACCTCGGAGCTGGACGCGGCGCGCAAGGCCGATCCGAGCGCCCGCATCGCGCCGTTCGCGGTGAACCTGATCGTGCACAAGTCGAACAACCGGCTGGAGGAAGATCTGGCGCTGTGCGTGAAGTACAAGGTTCCGATCATCATCACGTCGCTGGGGGCGCGGCCGGAGGTGAACGAGGCGATCCACTCGTATGGCGGGATCGTGATGCACGACATCATCAATGTCGCGTTCGCTCACAAGGCGCTTGAGAAGGGCGCCGACGGGCTGATCGCGGTGTGCGCGGGCGCGGGCGGCCATGCCGGGACGCTGTCGCCGTTCGCCCTGATCCAGGAGATCCGCCAGTTCTTCGACGGGCCGCTGGCGCTGTCAGGGTCGATCGCGACGGGCTCGGCCGTCTATGCGGCGCAGGCCATGGGCGCGGACCTCGGCTATATCGGGACGGCGTTCATCGCCACGGACGAGGCGCGGGCGGACGAGCGCTACAAGGACATGATCGTCGACAGCACGGCGGGCGACATCGTCTATTCCAGCCTGTTCACCGGCGTTTCTGGCAATTATCTCGCGCCGTCGATCATCGCGGCGGGGATGGACCCGGCCAACCTGCCCGAAGGCGACAAGTCGACAATGAATTTCGGCTCGGGCGGCAACACCAAGGCCAAGGCCTGGAAGGACATCTGGGGATCGGGTCAGGGCATCGGCGCGATCAAGTCGCGGATGAGCGCGGCGGCGTTCGTCGCCCAACTGCGCCGCGAGTACGAGGAAGCCAGCCAACGCATGGGGCGCCTGTCGGCTGAGTACGGCACGCACCCTTCAGCGGTCTGAGATTCTCGTCAGACACGTCTGCGCTGGACGATGGCGCGGATAGCCTCGTATTCGGGCATTCACGGGGTTTCAGAACTGCTTGAGAGGCCGCATGCGGCGTGCACTCGATATTCTGCGTGCGGGGTTCGGCCTGCTGGCGGCGACCGGCGTGCTGTTTCTTTGGGGCGCATGTTTCAAGCTGGGTCGGGAAAACGCGGTGTGGAGCATGTCGAATCTCTTCCCGGGAAGCGCGCGTGTCACCGTGTCGGAGGTGCTGACGACGCTGAGCATTCCGGTTCACTGGATTGAGCGGGGGCTGGGCTGGCGATTCGGCGGGCGCAACAGCCTGGTGGATACGCAGCAATGCATCGGGGACCACATCGACAACCGCCGGCGCATCAACACATGCATCCGCGATGAGGAGCGGTATATTCCATTGCCTGACAGCCAATACAGGGCGGTGCTGTACTGGAACGACGATACGCCATGCACCGTTCAGCTCGAAGACGCCGAGTTCGAACGGTTCCTACCGACACAGCTTGGGCTTGAGCTTGAAGTCGAGGCCAGCGCCAAGCGGATATTCGCCGTCGCCAATAGCGACAGGCTGGACCCGCGAGGCGTGCACACCTACTTGCTCGATGAAGAGGGATGCGCATTCGCCAAGCAGAACAACGGCTCATACAAGTGGAGGCTGCTTCTGATGAAGGGGTTCTCGAACGATCTTGCGGACCAGAATCCCGAGGACGCCGGACATGATCATCGATCCGTGGACTGATCTGCCGACTTTCGGCGACGTTGAAGACGCCGCCGCGCGCATCGCAGGCGTTTGCGTTCGCACGCCGCTGTTGAGGTTTGACGATGTCGACCGCGAGCTGGGCTTTCCGGTGTTCTTCAAGCCGGAGAACCTGCAGCGCACGGGCTCGTTCAAGATGCGCGGCGCGTGGAACCGCATCTCGCGCATTCCCGAGGCGGACCGGGCGAAGGGCGTGGTGGCGTTCTCGTCCGGCAATCACGCGCAGGGCGTTGCGGAGTCGGCGCGGCTGCTGGGCATGAAGGCGACCATCGTGATGCCGGCGGACGCGCCCGCCGCGAAGATCGAGAGCACGCACCGGCGGGGCGCCGAAGTGGTGCTGTACGACCGCATCAAGGAAAGCCGCGAGGAGATCGGCGCGCGGCTGGCGGACCGGGAAGGCGCGACCGTGGTGCGCCCGTTCGACGATGCGTTCATCATGGCTGGCCAGGGCACGGCGGGGCTGGAAGCGTTTCGCGATGCGCAGGACCGGGATGTGCGGTTCGGCTCGGTGATCTGCAACGCCTCCGGCGGCGGGCTTCTGGCGGGCGTGTCGCTGGTGTTCGAGGAGATGTCGCCGCAGACCGAAGTGTTCGTCGCCGAACCTGCCGGACA
>JAWKVD010000044.1:0-4577 GCA_041398225.1 Hyphomonadaceae bacterium
GGCGGCATGATGGGCGGCCCCGGAGGCATGGGCGGCATGGGCGGCGGCGGTCTTCCGCCGGGCGCGGCCGACGCGCTCAAGGGTCTCGGTCAGGGCGGCAAGGGCCCGGGCGGACTTCCCGGCCTTGGCGGCGGCGGACTTCCGGGTCTGGGCGGAGGCAAGAAGAAATGAGCGCCGATCCGAAAGCCGAACTCGCGCGCCTGCGCGCCTCGATCGACAATATCGACGCGGCCGTCGTCCACATGCTGGCCGAGCGCTTCAAGTGCACCAAGGCGGTGGGCGAGTTGAAAGCCCAGCACGCCATGCCGCCGGCCGACAAATCGCGCGAGGCGCAGCAGATCGAACGCCTGCGCCAGCTCGCCCATGACGCCGATCTCGATCCCGACTTCGCCGAGAAATTCCTCAACTTCATCGTGACGGAGGTCATCCGCCATCACGAGAAACTTCAGGAGGAGAGGGGCTGAAGGTCTTGCCCTCCCTCCGGTCATCCAACCCAAGACCATTTAGAACCGACAACCGAAAGGTCCGCTTATGTCCCTGAAAATCCGTCTCGCTCGCGGCGGCTCCACCCACCGTCCCTACTACCGCATCGTCGTGGCCGACTCGCGTCAGCCGCGCGACGGCCGCTTCATCGAGAAGATCGGCGCCTACAACCCGCTGCTGCCGAAGGATGACGAGAAACGCGTCGCCATCGACCTCGAGAAAGCCAAGGAATGGATCGCCAAGGGCGCCAAGCCGACCGACCGCGTCGCGCGCTTCCTCGGCGCCGCCGGCCTCGTGAAGTGGGAACACGGCAACAACCCGCAGAAAGCCGAGCCGGGCGAGAAGGCCAAGGAACGCGCCGCCGAGCGCGCCGAGAAGGAAGAAGCCCGCCGTCAGGCCGAGGAAGAAGCCAAGAACGCTCCTGCGGTCGAAGAAGCGCCCGCCGAGGAAGCCGCTTCCGAAGAACCCGCCGCGGAGTAGTCCGTGGCGGTCGACGTCCGCAGCGCGCGACCGGACGATGGCGGCGAGGACGAGGCGTTCATCCTCGCCCTCAACGCCGCGTCCACGCCGGCGGTCTCGGATCTCGATCTCGATGACTGGCGAACCCTTCGCGACCTGGCGCACGCCGTCCTGGTCGCGGAGGTCGACGGCGCGCCGGCCGGCTTCATCGTGCTGCTGCGGCCCGGCGCAAGCTATGGCAGCGACAACTACGCCTGGTTCGAGCAGCGCTTCCTGCGCCACTACTATATCGACCGCGTGGCGGTCGCCGGACACGCCAAGGGCATGGGCGTGGGCCGCGCGCTCTACGACGCCGCGGCGCGTCTCGGCGCCGGGCTGGGCGAGCAGCGTCTGACCTGCGAGGTCAATATCGCGCCGCCCAATCCGGACAGTCTCGCTTTCCACGAACGTCTCGGCTTCCGCCGTCTGCACGAGCGCATGTCGCGATCGGGCAAGGCCGTCGCCATGTTCGAGCGCCCGCTTTGAGCGGCGCCCGCGCGAACGTCTCCGGCCTTATCGCGGTCGGGCAGATCGCGGGCGCCTTCGGCGTGCGCGGCGAGGCGCGCGTGCGCTCCTTCACCGACGAGCCGGAGGCGGTGTTCGACTACGGCCCGCTGCTGGACGAAACCGGCGCTGTCGTCATCACCCCCGTCTCGGCGCGGCCGCAGGGCGATGTCTTCGCCGTCACCCCGAAAGAGAGCGTGCAGCGCGAGCACTGGGAGGACCTCAAGGGAACGCTGCTGCACGTGCCGCGCGAGGCGCTTCCCGCGCCCGAGGACGACGACGAGGTCTATGTCGTCGATCTCATCGGCTGCCGCGTGGTCCATGCCGACGGGCGCGAGCTTGGCGTCGTCCGCAACGTGCAGAATTTCGGCGCCGGCGATCTCGTCGAGGTGACGCCCGCGTCCGGGCCGTCCTATTTTCTACCGTTCGAGAAAAGCGCCGTCGTCGATCTTTCCGCGCGCTGCGTCACCGTCGCCTGCGACGACGCCTTCCTGCCCGATGCGTTTCAGCGCGGCGACAGCGCCAACCCGGATGGCGCCAGCCAGGACGGCGCCAGCCAGGACAGCGACGGGGGCGAGGGCGCCGACTGACCGATCGCAAATCGCGATCTTCCGGATCGAATAGGGTTTGACCGGCCGTTCGCGGCGCCCAACGCTGTGTCCGGCGCATGGGTCGCGATCGGGATCGTTCCTGGGGCCGGGAGAGACGAATGTCGGTGAGGCTTGTGGAGGTGGTGGTCGCCGACCGGCACGTGCCGCGTGTCCGCGATCTTCTGGCGCCGCGCAGCGTGCGTCTGTGGCAGGAATCCGTCCCGAGCGGACAGGAGAAATTCTCAAGCATCGTGCTCGCCCACGAAGTCGAACCGCTGCTGCGCGAGCTCGACAACGCCTTCAAGGCGGGCAGCGAAATGTCCGCCGTCGTCATCGAGGTCGAGGCGCTGGTGCCGTCGGAGGAACTCGCGCCGCCGCCGCCGGTCGATGCGCCGCAGCGCCCGCCGACCGCTCTTGAGCGTTTCTTCAGCCGCGACCGGCGCAGCACCGACGAGATCTACAGCGACGTCGCCGATGCGGTGGCGATCAATCCGCAATTCCTGATGACGGTGGTGCTGTCGGGGATCATCGCGGGCCTTGCGATGATGAACGGCCAGACCGCCGTGGTGATCGGCGCCATGGTGATCGCGCCGCTTCTAGGCCCGACGCTTGGGCTGGCGCTGGCGGCCACGGTCGGCGACCTCTCGCTCGGCTTGCGCTCGGCGCGCACGCTCGGGGCCGGGGCGCTGGCCGCCATCGTCTGCACGCTGCCGCTCGGCGCATTGATGACGTTCGATCCGACGGCGCCCGAACTGCACAACCGCGCCGTCGTGCATCTCGCCGACATCGCGCTTGCGCTGGCGTCGGGTTTCGCGGGCGTGCTCGCGCTCAACCGGGGCGCATCCTCTTCGCTGGTCGGCGTGATGATCGCGGTGTCGCTGGTGCCGCCGCTGGCCGCCGCCGGTCTTTATCTTGGAAGCGGCCAGCCATTGCTCGGCCTGCGCGCGCTGTTCCTGTTCGCGAACAACCTTGTCTGCATCAACATCGCCGGCATCGCGGCCTTCCTGCTGCAGGGGCTGCCTCCGCGTCGCTGGCGGATGACCGCCGGCGTCGTCTCGTTCTGGGTGGCGCTGCTGGTCGTTTTCGCCGCGATGATGACCGGGCGCATCGTCACGCACATCGCCTGGGGCGGCTGACCGGCGCTAGCGGCATTTCCCCGAGGGCGGAATGAAACGGTAGTACAGCGTCGCGGCCTTGTCGTAGCTGCCGCGGAAATAGCGGCGCACCGCGCCCTGCGGCTCGGTCCCGCGCGGGCGGGTCTCGAGGCTGATCACCAGATAGTCCGACAGCGCCTGGGGCATCATGTCGGAATTGCGCCACACGGCGAGGCAGGCGCCGCGACCGGCGGGCGGCGGGAAGGCCTCGGGCGACAGGCCGGCGTCAAGCACGCGCGCTTCGGGAAATTCGGCCATCAGATTGCCGGTCAGGTGCGGGTCCGCGCCGACGATGGTGCCGGACACGAAGCCGGCGTCGGCGATCGCCTCGGCCCATTGCTGCACCGGCGTATAGGGGCGGCAGCCGTCCTCGTCGCAGGCGGTCAGCTCGCCGCGCCACTCCACGAAACGGCCCGCGAAGACCAGCGCGATCAGCAGGATCGCGGTCGCGGCGTGGGCGCGGATGGCGATGGGAAACTCGCCCGCGCGCTTGACGTGCGCGAACATCCAGATCGGTCCCAGAAACAGCACCGGCGCCATCCACGCGCCCTTGAAGCGCTGCACGCCGGCCAGCACGGCGATGGCGAACAGGCCCGCCGCGATCAGAACCGTCGTCGCGGCCAGCGTGCGCCATGCGCGCTCGTGCGGTTCCTCCTCGGTCGAGCGGCGGTCGAACATCGGGTAGAGGATGGGCAGCCATAGCGGCCAGAACAGGAACGCCCACAGCATCGACACGGGCAGGGAGAATTCCAGCAGCGAGCGTCCGAAGGAGATCGCGCCGCGCTCGGCCCGGATGAGCCATTCGGGCTCGAGCTGCCAGCCGATCATGTATTCCTGCACGGCGCGCCGCAGGTCGTCGGTATGGGTCGCGAGCCAGACGCCGAAGGGCGAGAAGACCGCCAGCGCCACGGCCAGCGACAGCAGCAAACGCAGCGGGTTCAGCGCGTCGCGGAAGAAGGACGAAAGCGCCGCCGCCAGCAGCAGCGCCACCGGAAAGACGATGTAGAGATAACTGGTCAGCAGACCCAGCCCCATCGCCACGCCGAGATAGATCCAGTCGCGCGGCCGTCGCCAGGTCAGGATGCGGGTCATGGCGTGCAGCGTCATCGACAGGCACGCCATCAGCGCCACGGTGTTGAGCAGGTCCTCGTGCGCGCCCCAGCCGATATAGAAGGTCATCGCCCAGCAGGCCACGGCGGCGGCCGAAACGCCGGGCCGCACCAGAACGTTGCGCGCCGCCAGGTAGAACAGCGTCAGGCCGGAGAACAGCAGCAGGTATTTCACGCCGAACACCAGCGGCGGGCTCAGGCCCGGCCACATTTTCAGCGTCGCGAAGATCCACGCCAGC
>JAWKVD010000045.1:0-4433 GCA_041398225.1 Hyphomonadaceae bacterium
CTGTCAAAATTCCGTGCCGGAGCCGCCCGCCCCGCCAGCCGGCGAGGGCCGGAGGAAGGGCGAACGGGATCAGGTGTCGAGTTCGACATCCCAGTAGAGATAGTCCAGCCAGGTGTCGTGCAGGTGGTTGGGCGGGAATTTCCGCCCCATGTCCTGCAGGTGGTAGGTGGTCGGCTGGGCCGGCGCGATATGCGGATGCATCCCCGCCTCGCGCGGCATGCGTCCGCCCTTGCGCAGATTGCACGGGCTGCACGCCGCGACGATGTTGTCCCAGCAGGTGCGCCCGCCCTTCGAGCGCGGGATGACGTGATCGAAGGTGAGATCCTCGCTCGCGCCGCAATAAACGCACTTGAAGCCGTCGCGCAGGAACACGTTGAAGCGCGTGAAGGCCGGCGGCCGGTCCTGCCGCACGAACTCGCGCAGCGCGATCACGCTGGGCAGACGCATCTCCATCGAGGGCGAGTGCACGAAGTGATCGTACTCGGCGATCACGTCGACGCGCTCCAGAAAGACGGCTTTCACCACCTCCTGCCACGGCCACAATGAGAGCGGGTAATAAGAGAGGGGGCGATAATCGGCGTTCAAAACCAACGCCGGCCACCCGTTGGCCGAACTCGATCGGCCGGGGGAATGAAGTCTTGCAGCGCCTATCGACATACGAGGATCACTCGTCGGTCTGGGCCGAGGCGCCGATTTCCAGGCGGCGCGCCGACCGGGTTCTCCGATTGCGCCACATGGCTCCAGCAACCGGAGTATATGTCGGGGAGATACCCGATTCTGCGCAACAAGATCGTGACGGACGAGGCAAAAGTCCAGCCCGGCGGCGATTCACGCATGAAATACGGGAGAATTGGGCTCTGCGGTGAGGCGCCGGGAACACGCCCGGAAGGCCGGTCAGGCGCCGCCGCGCTGGGTTTCGCGCGCCGCGTTGATATGGGCCCATAGCAAATGCGCCGCGACCCCGCGCCATGGCCGCCAGCGCTCGCCCGTTTCGAGAAACTCCGCCGGCGTCTGGCGCGCCGTCTCGCCGGTGAGCATGCGGTAGGATTCCGACAGGCCGATATCGGCGTGGGGGAACACGTCCGCCCGGGCGAGGCAGAACATCAGATAGACGTCCGCCGTCCACGGACCGATGCCCTTGACGGCGGTAAGCTCCTCGCGCGCCGCGTCGTCGCCCGCCCGCGCGACCCGGCGGAGGTTCAGCGATCCGTCCTCGACCGCCTCGGCGATCGAACGGATGTGCGCGAACTTGGGGCGCGACAGGCCGCAGGCGCGCAGATCGTCGACCGGCGCGGCCAGCACGGCGGCGGGCGTCACGCGGCCGAGCCGGGTTTCGACACGCCCCCAGATGGTGGCGGCGGCCTTGGTCGAGACCTGCTGAAAGGCGATGATCCGCGCCAGCCCCGCATAACCGCCCTTGCGCGTCCGCCATTCCGGCACGCCCACGGACTTGTAGGCCGCGCGGATGACCGGGCACGCCCGCGCCAGCCGACGCGCGGCGGCGGCCAGCGCTTCAGGGTCGCGGACGTCCAGCGCAACGCTCATGGCGTCTGCATATATCAGATCGGGCGGGCGCGTCGCCGGTTTTGCAACGCGTATGT
This sequence comes from Hyphomonadaceae bacterium, assembly GCA_041398225.1. Lineage (GTDB taxonomy): Bacteria > Pseudomonadota > Alphaproteobacteria > Caulobacterales > Hyphomonadaceae > JAWKVD01. The sequence continues at coordinate 1,602 of JAWKVD010000045.1, forward strand.
CGGCGGGCCGTGCCTAATTCGGGGGGCCTGTGGAACCGGATCAGTCCTCGTCGTGGCCGTGCTCGCCGCCGGTCTCCATCATCGCCTCAAGGCGCGCAGGCAGACCGAACGGTCCCCAGACATAGCCGATCACCGCCACGGACAGGAAAACGCCGAGAATGATCCCGGCGATCCCGCGCGCGCCGCCTTCCAGCGCGACGCCCGGCCAGGTCAGCGTGAGCCCGACAATGTTGGAGCGCAGCAGCACCGCGAAAGCCAGCGCCAGCGCGGCGTGGGCGATGGCGAGATACATCACCACGGAGCCGAGGAGTTCGTGGAGTTCGAGCGCGGGCGATTCGCCCCCGCCGCCGCCGACGCCGATCAGCGCCGCCGCGAAGGCGGCCGGGATCAGCGCCAGGAAGGCGAACCCGCCCAGCCGGGCGAGTTGCAGCGCCGGCGCGCCGAACGCCTTGGGGCCGAGGTCCGGCAGCCGTCGCAGCGAGATCCGGAACGAATCGCGCAGGCGCGGGCGCACGTCGCTCAGCAGACGCCAGAAAATCCGGATCAGCGCCGCCGCCACCGCCACCGAGCCCGCGGCGGCGTGGATCAGCCCCGGTGAATGCTCGGGCTTGGGGGCGATCAGCGCCACGACCACGGAAATCGCCAGAACCCAGTGAAGCGCGCGCTTGGCGAGCGGCCAGCCATTGCGCCGCACGCTTTGCCGCCTGAGGCGCGGATCGGGCCGGGAATCGGCGCTGGCCGCGAGATCGTCTGTCATGACGGTTCGAACTCCCTGTGGTCCCGCCAGGTCTGGGCGCGGCGGAACCGGGCCGCGGAGCCGGAATGTCCGCGTCGTTCCGGCGGGATAGCCCTTCAGTCTGAATTGCAGTTGAAACGGATCAAACGCCGCGACCTTTCGGCGGGCATTCTTGACGCTCGCCCGCCCCCCACCTATGCACCGCTCGTTTGCCCTCACCCCTGTCTTCGAGCACCGCGATCCATGACCAAGACCCCCACCGGAGCGCTCGCACTTGAAGACGGCACGGTGTTCTGGGGCGAAGGCGCCGGCGCGCCCGGCGCGGCCCCCGGCGAACTCTGCTTCAACACGGCGATCACCGGCTATCAGGAAATCCTGACCGACCCGTCCTACGCCGAGCAGATCGTGCTCTTCACCTTCCCGCACATCGGCAATGTCGGCGCCAATGACGACGATCTCGAGGAAAGCTCGGCGCAGGCCATGACCGCCGCGCGCGGCGCCGTGTTCCGCGCGCCGCCGACGCCGCCTTCGAACTGGCGCGCCGAGGACCACCTGTCGGCCTGGCTGCAGCGCCGCGGCATTGTCGGCCTGCACGGCGTCGACACCCGCGCCCTCACCCGCCGCATCCGGGAATTGGGCATGCCCAAGGCCGCGATCGCCTACGATCCGTCCGGGCGCATCGACGCCGCCGCGCTGATCGAGACCGCCCGCGCCTGGACCGGCGTGGAGAACGCCGATCTCGCCGGGCGCGTCACCACCGGCCAGTCCTTCGACAATGTCGAAGCGCTGTGGTCGATCGCCGACGGCTACGCCTCGCTCGACGCGCCGCGCTTCCATGTCGTGGTGATGGATTTCGGCGTGAAGAAGAACATCCTGCGCAACCTCGCCGCCGTCGGCGCGCGCGCGACGGTGGTGCCCGCGACGGCCAGGGCCGAGGACATCCTCGCGATGAAGCCCGACGGTGTGGTGCTGTCCAACGGACCGGGCGATCCGGCCGCGACCGCCGAATACGCCGGACCGGAGATCCGCAAGCTGGTCGATTCCGGCGTGCCGCTTCTGGGCATCTGCCTCGGCCACCAGATGCTGGCGCTGGCGCTGGGCGCCCGGACGCGCAAAATGCTTCAGGGCCATCACGGCGCGAACCACCCGGTGAAGGACTTCACCACCGGAAAGGTCGAGATCGTTTCGATGAACCACGGCTTCACCGTCGACGTCGACACGCTGCCCAAGGGCGTTTCCGAAAGCCACCGCTCGCTGTTCGACGGATCGAATTGCGGCCTGATGGTGGAAGGCAAGCCGATCATCTCGGTGCAGCACCATCCCGAAGCCAGCCCCGGCCCGCAGGACAGCTTCTACCTGTTCGAGCGTTTCGCGGGCATGATGGCGAACCGGACCTGAACCCGGAGCGAACCCGACCGGAGCGGCGACATGCAAGCCTACGAAACGGTCGACGACTTCTTCCCCGAGGCTGACGCGCTGCGCGCCGAGATCGACGCGCACTTCTCCGATCCCTATGCACACGCCGCCGAGCGCCACCAGATCTGGAATTACTGGTACGTGCCGGAGCACTACACCTATCTGCGCACCGATCCGCGCAAGGTTTTCAGCCAGCCCCTGTTCGACCGTTTCTTCGAACACCTTCAGGCGGAGGTCTTCGAACGCTGGGGCCTCGCCCACGTCACCCACCCCTATCTCAGCGTCTATGTCGCCGGCTGCCACCAGGCGCTGCACAACGACGCGCTGGCCGGACAGATGGGATATGTGGTCTCGCTGACGCGCTGGGACGAACGCAGGTTTTCCGGCGGCGAGACGCTGATCTTTCGCGAAGAGCCCTATTTCGGCGACGCGGCGATGACGCGCGCGGCGGGCGCGCGCAAATTCTACGATCTCGTTCCGGCCGACTTCAACCGGCTGCTGGTGTTCGACGACCGCATCCCGCACGGCGTGCAGCGCATCGAGGGAAGCATGAACCCGTTCGAGGGGCGCATCGTGCTTCACGGCCATCTGAGCGCCGGCCAGCCGGAGGTGGAAGGACCGCTGGCCGAGCCCACGCACACGCCCCGCATGATCGATCTTGTCGCCGACTACATGAAGCG
>JAWKVD010000046.1:0-4337 GCA_041398225.1 Hyphomonadaceae bacterium
GACCACCAGCGTGTCGCCGTCATACCAGCCGATCGAATCCCCGAGCCACGGCTTGATGGCGTCCGGGCGTTTGCGGTCGTGCGTGATCGGAATGATGCGCGCATCGTGCACCATCTCGACCAGGATCAGCGCATAGCCCGGCGACTGCACGATCTGGTAGGTGTTGTTGTAGAGCACGTTGTTCATCACCGGCCCGCCGGTGCCGCCGAAGCCGATCAGGCAACGCTCGCCGAGGCTGCGGGACTCAGGCCCTTCATACATCTTGGCGGCGGCTTCGGCCGTTGGGATGCGCGCCGGCGGCGGAGCGACGGCGTCGACGAACGCGTTCTTGTCCTGACCTGACGACTTGCCCGCCGGCTTGGCTGAGGGCTTGGTTGAGGCCGCTTTCACAGGCTTCGGCGCGGGCCGGGCGGCGCCGCGATCGCCCTTGTAGGGAATGCGCCCGCTGGGCGGATCGACGATCCAGGACGAACGCAACTCGCCGTTCACGACCGCCACCTTGGAGCCGGCGTCGACCCAGACCGCGTTGTAGTTTCCAAGACCGGGAAGCGAGGCCGCCTTCGCCGGCGCGCCGACGGTCTGATCGGTCGGCTTCAGCTCCGCCTGGGTGCGCGCATTGTTGAAGTCGCCGTCCTCGAGCGCCTTGGCCTGCTCCGGCGTCAGCACCAGCGCATCGACGCCGGCCGGGCGCGTCATGCGGGTGATCGAAGCGTTGGTCCAGTTGCCCTGGAGATCCGGCGCGCCCCAGCTTGTGCGAGGCGGTTCGAAGCCGGCGGCCGCCTGTCCATGAGCGACGGGCAGCGCCGTCAGACACACAGCCGCGCAAAGGCCAGCAATCCGGCTTCTCATCTGTTTCTCCCCGACAGTCCCGCGGGCTGTCCTGCTATTGTTCTGTTCTTGTCAGGCGATTGTGTGCCGCCGCCGGCTTGCGTGCACAAGCCCTGTTCGCCTCACGGCTTGGCGAGGCTTACGCATTGGACAACCGGCCGGCGAGCGCCGCAGCGTGAGCCGTGATGTCGCCCGCCCCGAGACACACCACCATGTCGCCCGGCCTGGCGGCGGCGCGGATCACTTCGGGCAACCCGTCGAGCGAGTCGATCGCGACGGCCGACCGGTGACCGTGCTCAAGCAGACCCTTGGCGAGCGAGGCCGCCGAAACGCCCTCCAGCGGCGCTTCGCCCGCGGCGTAGACCGGCGCGATCAGAACTTCGTCGGCGTCGTTGAAGCAGGTGCAGAATTCTTCGAACAGGTTCTGCAGGCGGGAATAGCGGTGCGGCTGCACCACGGCGATGACGCGGCCGGCGGCCTCGCCCTTCGGCCCCTGCACGTCGCGCGCGGCGCGCAGCACCGCCGCGATCTCCACCGGGTGGTGGCCGTAATCGTCGATGATGCGCACGCCGTTCCACTCGCCCACATTGGTGAAGCGCCGCTTCACGCCGCCGAACTTGGTGAGCGCCGCGCGGATCTGCGCCTCGGTGCCGCCGAGTTCGCGCGCGACCGCGATGGCCGCCAGCGAGTTCTGCACATTGTGCCGTCCCGCCATCGGCAGATGCAGACCGATCCAGCGCGTCTCCTCGCTCTGTCCGCGCGAACGCAGCACCAGATCGAAGGTCGACCCGCTGGCCTCGGACCGCACGTTCACCGCCCAGATGTCGGCCTGCGGATTGAAACCGTAGGTGATGCGACGACGGTCGCTCATCCGGCTGGTCAGCGCCTGCACTTCCGGATGGTCGGCGCACAGAACCGCGAAACCGTAGAAGGGCAGATTCTCGACGAAGGTGTCGAAGCTGGCCCGCAGCGCATCCATCGAGCCGTAGTGGTCCATGTGCTCGGGATCGATATTGGTGACGATCGCCACGGTGGAGCGCAGCTTGGTGAAAGTGCCGTCGCTTTCGTCGGCCTCCACCACCATCCACTTGCCGGCGCCCAGCTTGGCGTTGGAGCCGTAGGCGTTGATGACGCCGCCATTGATCACCGTCGGGTCGAGATCGACGCCGTCCATCAGGGCCGCGACCATGGAGGTGGTCGTGGTCTTGCCGTGCGTGCCGGCGATGGCGATGGTCCATTTTAGGCGGATCAGCTCGGCCAGCATGTCGGCGCGGCGAACCACGGGGATGGCGAGCGCGCGCGCCGCGTCGACTTCCGGGTTGCCGCCCTTGATCGCCGAGGAGATCACCAGCGCGCCGACGCCTTCGATGTTCTCGGCCTTGTGCCCGATATGGATGACCGCCCCGCGCTCGGCCAGGCGCGCCGTGTTGGCGCTTTCCTTCACGTCCGATCCGGAGACCTGATAGCCGAGGTTCAGCATGACCTCGGCGATGCCGGACATGCCGATGCCGCCTATGCCGACAAAATGAACCGGACCGACGTCGAAGGGGATTTCACTGCGCATACAAGAAGGGCCTGCCCGGATACGCCGTCTCGCGGCCGGATTGGAGATCGCTCCCCTCTTATCCAGCTTGGCGGCGTCCGTCGACAGAGTCCTCGCACACGCCCAGTGCACACGCCCGGTGCACACGACCGGTGCACACGGTCAGCGCACGCGGCCGACGCACATGGTCAAAGCAGACGCCGGAGGCTGTTCAGCCTCCGGCATGCGCAATCGAGGCCTAGAAATCGATGACCTTGTCGGCGTCCAACATCAGCTTGGCCACGTCCGCGGCCGAGCCGATCGTCGCGCCGGGACGAAGCTTGTCGGCCGACACGCCGGCAAGACCTGCGCAGTGCGGGCACACCATCACCTTTCCGCCGGCCGCCACGAAGCCGGCCATCGCTTCAGATACGGCGCCGCTATCGCCCCATGTCAGATCGCCCCGCTCGGTGGCGTCCGCGAGCCTCACGCCTTCGCGGTCAAGAAAGACCGTCACCTCGGCGCCCGCCTTCTGCATGTTGGTCGCCAGCGACAGCGCCATGAAGGTCGAGTGCAGATCGTCGGTGAAGTGGCCGAGGTGCACGACCACGCTCTGCTTTTCCGCCTGCTGCGCATAGGCGGCCGGCGCGACGACCGACGCGCAACCCGCGACCAGCGGAACCAGCGTCAGCGCAGCCGCCGCGATCCCCGAACCCAATGTCTTGCGAATACCCATGGAACGTCCTCCTTTTGCTTCGCGAGCAAAAAAGACCACATCGCCAATGGGGATGATTGATGCGCATCAAGCGCGGATATCGCGAAAGCCGCGCGCCGCTACACGTTCCGGTTACTGGTCGCGTTACCGGGCGAGGCGCCGGGCCAGCCGCCAGGTCAGCTAACGGGGCGACTATCGGGCGGATTGACCGGCCGGCGATCCGGACGTCACGCCCGCCGCCTGCTCGGCCAGATCGGCGAGATCGCGCGCGGCGTTGGGCCGACCCAGCGAACGCGCCACCTTCGCCCGCGCCGCCAGCATGGCGCCGTTCGACAGACGCTCTTTCAGCAGCGGCGTGAGATTGGCCGGCGTGAAACGCGGCTCGGCGATCACGTCCGCCGCGCCTTCGGTGACCATGCCCTCGGCGTTGACCGTCTGGTGGTCGTCCATGGCGATGGCGAGCGGAATGAGGATGGACGGCCGGCCGGCGATCGCAAGCTCGGTGACGGTCGAGGCGCCCGCGCGGGCGATCACCAGCTGGGCCTTCTCGAGTTGTTCGTGCATGTCGGTGAAGAAACTGTCGACATGCGCCTTCACTCCGGCGTCGGCATACGCCTTACGCACGCTGTCGAGCTGTTCTTCCCGCGCCTGCTGCACCACGTCGAGACGCGCGCGCAACGCCTGCGGAAGCTCCGCGATCGCGGCGGGAATAACCTCGCCGAACAGACGCGCGCCCTGGCTGCCGCCCGTCACCAGAAGACGGATCGAACCGTCGTCGGAGGCTTCCGGGTAAGGCTTCTCCCGCACGGCGCGGATGGCCGAACGCACCGGATTGCCGACCACGCGCTTGCGCGACTGGGCCGCCGCCGGAAGCCGGTTGAGCTGATCGAAGCCGCAGGCGACGAATTTCGCGGACGTCGCGAACAGCCGGTTCACCCGCCCCAGCACGGAGTTCTGCTCGTGGATGATGATCGGAATGTCCATCGCCCGCGCCGCCGACAGCGACGGGTAGGACGGATACCCCCCGAAGCCCGCCACCAGCGCCGGGCGGGTCGCGGCGAAGGCCTTACGCGCCGTGTTGGCGCCGGATCTGAGCTTGAGCGCCGATGCGATCATCTTGTGCGGAAGCTTGGAGCCGAAGGTCGCCGCCTCGACTTCCTTGCGCCAGTCGGCCGGGAAGTCCTTGGCGTATTTCTTTCCGCGTTCGTCGGTGACCAGCGCGATCGCCCAGCCGCGGGCGCGCATCTCGTCAGCGAAGGCCTGCGCCGGAAA
>JAWKVD010000047.1:0-4268 GCA_041398225.1 Hyphomonadaceae bacterium
GCCGTGGGGCTGGTGTAGTCGACGCCGGTGGCGATGCGGGTGAAGGGCGTGTGCGTTTCGCCGCCGATGAGCGGGCGCACTTCGCGCAGCCAGGTGCGGCGCGGACCGGGCGCGCGCAGGGTGGAGACGCCGGGCGGAAGGATGGGGCGCATCTCCCACTTCTCGGTGAAGGGCACGTCGGGCGGCGGCACGTCCTGCGGAAGCGGCGCGTTCCACGGCGGCGGCGACCAGACCGGGTTTTGCGGCGCCTGCGTGCGGCGCAGAAGCTGGCACGAGGCGCGGGCGTGGCTGACGCCGTTCTGGTAGATTTCGGCCTCGATCACCTTGATGCGGCGGCCCTCGCGGATGAGGCGGGTTTCGACCGTGACCGGCGTGAGCGCGGGCATGCGATAAAGATCGACCGTGAGACGCGCGGGCTGGAAGTCGGGCGCGCCGAAGTGCGTTTCGATCTCGTAGGCGAAGAGGCCGATCATCACCCGCGCGTGGAAATTGTCCGGCGGGCCCCAGAAGCCGCACGCCTGCCGCGTCGGCACGAACTGCGCGCCGTCGCGGTGCAGGAAGGGTTCCGGAGCGGTGTCGGTGGGCATGGGCTGAGGGCTGGTCCGGTCTATTTGGTGCGGTGGAGGGCGCAGATCTTGTTGCCGTCCGGATCGCGCAGATAGGCGAGGTAGTAGCCGGCGGGGCCGGGGCGCAGGCCCGGGGGCTCCTCGATGGAGGTTCCGCCATTGGCGAGGCCGGCCTCGTGCCAGGCGTGGACCTGTTCGGGCGTCGCGCAGGCGAATCCGATGGTGGAGCCGTTGGCGCAGGTCTGCGCGTTTCCGTCGATCGGGATGGAGACGCCGAAGACCCCGGTGCTGGTGCGCCAGAAGACGCGGTGCTTGTCGGGCTGCTTGTCCTCGAAGCCGGGGGAAACGCCGAGCGCGCCCAGTACGGCGTCGTAGAAGGCCTTGGAGCGTGCGATGTCGCTGGTTCCGAGCATGACGTGCGAGAACATGGCGCCTGTTTCCTCCGGATTATGTGTGCGTGCGGCGAGGCGCATTCCTAGCCGGTGATGGCCGGATCGCGCAAATGTTTCTAGTCTGGGCGCAGGACCCGGCCGTCCGGTCTGGCGGGCGGCGGGGGTTGGAGGGAAACGACACGTGACGGACGTCTTCATTTCCTACGCGCGGGTGGACCGCGACCTGATGGCGCTGGTGAAGCGGCGGCTGGATGAGCAGGGGCTGGACCTGTTCGTCGATGTCGAGGGACGTCTGGACGGGACTTCGGCGTTTCCGGACGCCATCGACGCGGGCGTGCGCGCCGCGAAGGCGGTGCTGGGGTGCTGGACTCCGCATGCGCTGTCGCGGGAGTGGGTGAAGATCGAGTGCGGCATGGCGCGCGAGGCGGAGAAGCTGGTCGCGGTGGAGCTGGAGCCGCTGGCGAGCGCGGACGTGCCGGCGATGTTCTACTACGCCGAGCGCAAGAACCTGACCGACTTCCGGAGCGACGATCCGCACGAGGGCTGGGCGATGACGCTGTCGGCGCTGGCGACCAAGCTGCGGGCGTGGGCGGAGAGACATCCGGCGGCGGAGGAAAGCGCGGCGGCGCTGGCCAAGGCGGCGCGGCTGGAGGCGGCGGCGGCCGAGGAGCGCCAGCGCGCGATCGCGGCGCGTCCCGCCGGCGAGCGGCGTCCGCCCGCCGTTTCGGCTTCGCATGAGGCGCCGGCGGGCGCTGCATCGGGCGCGGCGGCGAGCGCGTGGGCGGCCATCGCGAGCGGCGCCGACAAGGATCATTACGAACGCTTCGTGCGGACCTTCCAGAACGATCCGGGCGCGTTCGCGCAGCTGATCGAGGCGGAGGCGCGGCTGAAGCTGATCGCGGACTGGGAGCAGGTGAACCAGGTCAACCCGTTCGCGATCGAAGCCGCGATCCGCGAGAGCTGGTTTCCCGGACTGGTCGAGCTGGCGCGGGCGCGCGCGGCGCTGGTGCGCGACGACAAATGGGTGATGGCGGAGCTGAAGCGGATGCAGGGGCTGCCGAAGGCGACGCCTCCGCAGCCGACGGACGGGCAGCCGGCGAAGAAGGGCGGCCTGTTCGCGCGCCTGCAATCGCGTTCATCGCAAGACCGGCCGCCGCCGCCGACAGAGCTGTTCGTGTCGCATCCGCTGCGGATCGCGCAACGCATCGGCGAAAAGGAGTATGCCGGGATCGCGGGCGATGTGGTGGTGGTTCCGAAAGGCGCCCGGGTGAAGGGCGATGTGTTGGGCAACCGGGTCCGCGTCTATGGCCGTGTCGAGGGAATGATACGGGGCGTGGCGGTGTATCTGGGCGCGCCGGCGCATGTGATCGGAGAAATCCGGCACCAGTCGCTGAGCATCGAGCCCAACGTCGTTTTCGAAGGCGCGGTGCAGCACACGGAGGCGATCTGGGGCGCGTGAGCGGCGGGCCGGCTCAGCCGGGCGTTTGCTCGAGCGTCTCTATCGCCTTGCGCCAGCGGATCGCTTCATCGACCCGGTCTCGATCCGACTGCATTTTTTCGGGGGGGATGTCGAGGAAGGCGTCGAGATAGGGGCGCGCCGACTTCGCCAGCGGGCGGGCGATGGCGTCCAGCTCGGCTTTCTTCGCCTCCATCGCGGACTTGTCGGTGATCGTGTCGGGGATGGAGGGGTTGCTCCAGAACCAGCCGCCACGCCCGAAGTTGATGTTTTCGAGGTATTCGTGGTTCCAGCGGGTGAGACGTTCGACTTCCTGGCCGTAGAGGCGCGCGAGCGCGAAATCGAGGTCCCTGGCGTGCGACGGGCAGGCGTTTCTCAGCGCGGTGAGGCGCGCGGCCGCCCATGTGAAGATCGGCTGATCGTATCGGCGCTGCGCGCGCGTGTCCCAGAGCTTGGCTTCGCTGTCGAGGCGGCCGGAGCTGTGATCGGCATAGGGGCAGGCGGCGAGGGGCGCGCCGGAAATGATGGGGTGGACGCGGCCGGCTTCGGCGAGCGCGACGACGTAAGGCAGAACCTTGCCGGTCAGCACGCCGGTGGCTTCGTTGTAGCCGAAATACTTGAACTCGGTTCCGTCGGGCCGTTTGAGAACCGACGGCTTGTGTTTGGGGTTCCAGGCGTGGTCGTTCTGGCTGATCGCGGTGAGCGCGAGGGTGATATAGCGGTCGACCGTCGCGAGATCGTTCGTGGTTGCAAGCGCCACGCCGACCAGCACCGCGGCGATGGATTGGACGTCGGTGCGGCCGGGGCAGGCGGCGACGGCCCATTCCGCGAGTTCGACGACGGGTGCGGGATCGGTTTGCGCGCCGGTGTTGATGGCGCTCACCATCGCGTAGAGCGTCTGCTCGGCGTCGTCCGGGCAGGTCGCGGTCGTCTCGTCGGCGGAGGCCGGAAGCGCGCCGGGCAGAAGCGCCAGCAGGACGGCGGTGAAGGCCGCCATGACGGCGCGGGTGAGCGTGGAGCGGACGATTCGTTTTTCCATGGCCCGGTGTTACCGGAGCGGACCGGCGACGTCACCCGCGCGCGGCGCCGATCGCTTCGCGTTTGGGACGCCGATCAATACATCAACATCGGTTTGCGCTCTTCGAGCCAGGCGTCTTCATCCGGCCTGGCGATCGCGTCGAGGTCGGCCGGGGTCGCGGCGGGGTCGTCGATCCATTCGCGCAGGGCCGGGCCGCCATTGATGACGTCGATGGCGAGATGGCCGGCGGTGTATTCGTATTTGAAGTCCTCGCCGCGCCAGAGCGGGTAGTCGGGATAGAGGTCGCGGATCGCGCGGAAGCCGAGCGCCTGCACGCGCCACGGCTTGAAGGCGGCGTGGTTATAGTAGTCGGGCGACTCGGTGTGGATCTGCACGCCGTTGCAGAGCTTGCCGGCATGCTTGTGGAAGGTGGGCTCGAACCAGATGTCGCGCAGCACGCAGCCCTTCAGCCAGTGCGGCGCGAGGCGGCGCATGCGGGCGATGACGTCTCGGGCGTCGATGTCGGGCGCGCCGAAAAGTTCGAGCGGACGGGTGGTGCCGCGCCCCTCCGACAGCGTGGCGCCTTCGACCATCACCGTGCCGGCGTAGGCGCGGGCCATGAACAGGTTGGGCGCGTTGGGCGAGGGGTTCACCCAGGTGCGTTCGGTGAGCGGCCAGCCGAAGCCGGGCGCCTGCGCCGGATCGTAGCCTTCCATGCCGATCACCGAATAATCGACATCGAGGTTGAAGCGTTTCACGAACCAGAAGCCGAGTTCGCCGAGCGTGAGGCCGTGGCGCATCGGGATGGGGCCGGCGCCGACGAAGCTTTCATAGCC
>JAWKVD010000048.1:0-3390 GCA_041398225.1 Hyphomonadaceae bacterium
GAGAGCCGCCTTGCGGACGAGACAGACCCTGTGCTGGACCGGCTGATCCATCCTCTTGAGCCCAGAACCTTCCGCCTGGTCCTGCGCAAGAACTTCTGACCGCTTCGGCGCCTCTCCCGAGGCCCCGGGAAGCCGGTCGCCGTACGTAACCGTCCGTCGCATCACGGCGAACCCAGTTGCACGCATGCTGCAAACGGGAGTTCGCCATGAAACGATTCGGTTTTCGTCGGGCGGTGATCGCCGCCACCCTTGCAATGACCGGTGTAGGAGCGGTCAGCCAGGCTGCGCCCGCGCTCGCCGAAGCGCCGATGGAGTTCGGCATGAAGGTCGGCGAAACGGTCCCCGCGATTGAAGGAACCACGCAAGACGGCCGCCCCGCCGACTTCGCTTCGCTCAAGGGCGAACACGGCATGGTGCTGGCCTTCTTCCGTTCCGCCGACTGGTGCCCCTTCTGCAAGAAGCAACTGGAAGACCTGAACACCGTGGCGCCGCAGCTGGCGGCGGCCGGCTATCCGCTGGTCGCCCTGTCCTACGACCCGGTCGAGACGCTCAAGCGCTTCTCGGAAAAGAAGGCGCTCACCTACACGCTGCTGTCCGACCCTGACTCAAAAGTCATCGACGCTTTCGGCGTCCGCAACGAGGAAGTGCTCGGCAACAAGCGCTTCAACGGCATTCCCCACCCGGTCATTTACGTCATCTCCGATACCGGCGTGATCGAGGCGCGATTTTTTGAGCGCAATTATCGGAACCGACCGCCCGCTTCGAGCGTATTGGAGGCAGTGAGCGCACTAAATCAGTGAGATCACGAAGTTTCGGCTGGTCCTACCCCCCGTCCCCCCCTCTGACTGGACCAGTCGTCGTCTGCTCCCCGCCCTTACCAATCAGGGCGGGGAGCAGGCTGTTTCTGGCGCTTGTCGCCCACTCGCCACGCGGCGACGCCGGGTCTCTGAACGAGAACCGCAGGCGTCGCGATCCCGAATGTGTTTCAGTTTGAGCCATGTCCGGGCGACCGGCCGCCGACGCGCCAGCCTTCAGGCCGGGTCGTAGCAGTCATAGGTCCGCTGACGAATGATCCGCCCGTCCTCGAACTCCAGCACCTGAACGATCTGGGCGGAAAGGCGCTCGCCGGCGCCCATAAGCCCCAGCGGCATTGCGAGTTCGCCGGTCCATTTGAACTCGGCGACAAGCCGGTCTCCCAGTTCCGTGACGGTCCGCACATCGAAACGCTGACGCGCCATCAGCTTCTGACCGGACTCCGACGACTGCAGAATGCCCGCGAGGTCCATGCGGGCGCCCGCCGGACTCATGCGGTTGGGAAACACCTCCATCAACGCCTCGGGATGATAGAAGACCGCGATATCGTCGCGCGAAGCGCCGGCTTCGATCGCCGCGAGAAGCGCCCGCAATGTTCTCTCATGCGACACGCTTCCAACTCCATATCGAGACATTGGTTCGAAGCATCGGAACGCAGCGTGTTTGCCTCCGTATGCGGCGATATATCGTGTACGAGCGGCTGCGACCCGTCAAACCTGATCTTGGACGCCCGGCGGCGTCCATTCGCCCTTGATCCCGCCCGGCTTTTCCACGAGTGTTTGCCCCGCTCTGAACACCACTGATCAACAAAGGGGGCTGTAGAGACGAATGCCTGGCACGTTTGAAATCTTCAAAGACAAAAAGGGTGAGTTCCGCTTCCGTCTGAAAGCGTCGAACGGAGAGATCATCCTGGCCAGCGAAGGCTACAAGGCCAAGACCGGAGTGAAGAACGGCGTCGCTTCCGTGATGAAGAATGGCGGCCTTGAAGAACGCTTCGAAAAGAAGCCCGGCGCGGGCGGAAAGTTCCGCTTCCTGCTCAAGGCAGGCAACCGCCAGATCATCGGCACCTCTGAAGCATACGAGACAGAGCGCGCGTGTCAGAACGGCATCAACTCGGTGATGAAGAACGCGCCAAACGCAAAAATCGTCGACACCACCACCTGACGACGCGAGCGCCGAAGTCTCCGGCGCTAAAGTCTTCAAGAAACGGGGCCTTCTCGGGACGTTTCGACGACGCTGGTCGAAACGTCGCTAGAGGACCATTTGCGTCTGGGTGACGATCGCCACAAGCTTTCCGGCCTCGGTACGGATATGCGTCGTCCAGACCGATGTACGTCGCCCGACATGAACGGGCGTGCACTCAGCAACAACCGTTTCCCCTCGCCGGGCGGCGCCGATAAAGTTGGTCTTGCTTTCAAGTGTTGTGGTGCCGTTGGCGCCTTCCGGCAGATTGCGGAATGCGCCCATAGCTCCGAGCGTGTCGGCCAGCGCCATGATGGCGCCGCCGTGCAGCCCCTGCATAGGGTTGCACAGCTCCGGACGCACCTCCAAACGTCCGACGATTCGCTCGTCTTCGACCGAGATCAACTCCATGCCGAGATGGCCCGCGAACGGGATATGACGCGCGGCCTCGGACGTGGATTCCGGATTGAACAAGCGCATTTCCTCCGCAACGTCGAACGCTCAGGCGCCGCCGACAAGATTGTCGATCTCCGCGAGATGGGCGGCGATGTCGCCGGGCGCAAGAAACGAACCCAAAAAGCTGTTGCGCGCCAGAACGGCGAGTTCCGCACGCTCCAGCCCCAGGGCGTTGGCGGTTCGGATGTAGTTGTCCCCGATATACCCGCCAAAATAGGCCGGATCATCCGAATTGCAGGTCGCCTTGAGGCCCAGCGACAGCATTCGCTTGAGCGGGTGTTTCGCAAGGTCGTCGACGACGCAAAGCTTGAGATTGGAAAGCGGACACACCGTCAGCGTCATGCCCTCATCGACCAGACGGCGCGTCAGGCCCTCATCCTCCAGGGCGCGGTTGCCGTGATCGATCCGGTCAACGCCGAGAACGTCCAACGCCTCCCAGACATAAGCTGGCGGTCCTTCTTCTCCCGCATGCGCGCACAAACGGAGACCGCGCTCTCGCGCCGCCTGGAACACACGGGCGAACTTCGACGGCGGATGCCCCACCTCGGAACTGTCGAGGCCAACGCCGGCGATTCGATCGAGCCAGGGCTCCGCTGACCGCAACGTCGCGAAGGCGCTGTCCTCGTCGAGATGCCGCAAGAAGCACATGATCAGCTTTGAGGTGATCCCAAAGCGCGCGTCCGCCTCCGCCATGCCGGCCAGCAAGCCCTCGACCGCAACGGCGAACGGCAATCCGCGGTCGGTATGCGTCTGCGGATCGAAGAAGATCTCCGCATGCCGTCCGCCGTCGGCATGCAGGCGCTCGAAATACGCCAGCGCCAGACGTTGAAAATCCTCTTCCGTCCGCAGCACGTTTGCGCCCTGATAGTAGATGTCGAGGAAGTCCTGCAGATTCGAGAAGGCATAGGCCGCGCGGACCTCCTCGACCGTCGAGAAGGG
>JAWKVD010000049.1:0-2961 GCA_041398225.1 Hyphomonadaceae bacterium
TTTTTCGGGGCATTCGAACACCAGTTCGTCGTGCACCTGAAGCAGCATCCGCGCTTTCAGCTTCGCGGTCTTCAACGCCTGCGGCATGCGCACCATGGCGCGCTTGATGATGTCGGCCGCCGATCCCTGCAGCGGCGCGTTGATCGCCTGCCGCTCCCCGAAATTGCGCTCGGCCGGATTGGTCGACTTGATCTGCGGCAGCCACACCTTGCGCCCGAAAATGGTTTCGACATGGCCGTGCTCGCGCGCATACTCGCGATAGCGGTCCATATAGTCGCGAATGCCGGGGAATTTCTGGAAGTACGACTTGATGTAGGCCGACGCCTCCTCGCGCGGGATCGAAAGCTGGCGCGCCAGACCGAACGCCGAGATGCCGTAGATGATGCCGAAATTGATCGCTTTGGCCTGACGGCGGACCATCGGGTCCATGCCCTCGACCGGGGTGTTGAACATTTCCGAGGCGGTCATGGCGTGAATGTCGACGCCGTCGAGGAACGCCTGGCGCAGCGAGGGAATGTCGGCGACATGCGCCAGCAGCCGCAGCTCGATCTGGGAGTAGTCCGCCGACACCAGGACGTTTCCGGGTTCGGCCACGAACGCCTCGCGGATCTTGCGGCCTTCCTCGGTGCGCACCGGAATGTTCTGGAGGTTGGGATCGGTGGAGGCGAGCCGCCCGGTCTGCGCGCCCGCCAGCGAATAGCTGGTGTGAACCCGGCCCGTGTCGGGATTGATCGCCTCTTTCAGCGTCTCGGTATAGGTCGAGCGCAGCTTGGCCAGCATGCGCCAGTTGAGCAGCACGCGGGGCAGGGCGTGGCCCTCCGCCGCGAGATCGTCGAGCGTCTCCGCGCCGGTCGACCAGGCGCCGGTTTTGGTCTTCTTGGCGCCGGGCAGGCCCATCTCGCCGAACAGGATGTCGCCGATCTGTTTGGGGCTGCCGAGGTTGAAGTCGTGTCCGGCGAGCGTCTTGGCTTCGTCCTCCAGCGCCGCCATGCGCTGCGCGAATTCGCCGGACAGGATCGAGAGCCGGTCGCGGTCGACCAGTATGCCCTCGCACTCCATGTCGCTCGTCACCCCGATCATCGGGCGGTCCATGGTTTCGTAGACGGCGGCGACATGTTCGAACGGCAGGCGCGGCTTGAGCTTGAGCCACAGGCGCAGCGTGACGTCTGCGTCTTCGGCGGCGTAGCGCGTCGCCTTGTCGAGGTCGACCTGGTCGAAGGTGATCTGCGACTTGCCGCTTCCGATCAGCTCCTTGATCGGGATCGGCTTGTGGCCGAGATGCTTTTCGGAAAGCTCGTCCATGCCGTGGCCGGTGCGTCCGGCGTCGAGCACGAACGACAGCAGCATGGTGTCGTCATAGGGCGCGACCTCGACGCCGACGCGCCGGAAGATCTGCAGATCGTATTTGATGTTCTGGCCGACCTTCAGGATCGACGGATCTTCGAGCAGCGGCTTGAGATGTCTGAGCGCGACGTCCGGCGCAAGCTGCGGAGGCGGGTCGCCGCCGAGAAGGTCGTCGCCCTTCGGGCCGTGTCCGACCGGGATGTAGCAGGCCCGTCCCGGCGCGATCGCCAGCGAGACGCCGACCAGTCCGGCGCGCATGGAATCGAGCCCCGTGGTTTCGGTGTCGACCGCGACGACGCCGGCGGCGCGCGCGGCGTCGATCCATTGTTGCAGATGCTCGAGCGTGATCACGGTCTCGTATGTCGAATGATCGAACGGCGCGTCGGGAGCGGCGACCGGCTGGTTGCGATAGCCTTCCGGCGCCGGCGCGGACGCATTGGACGCCGGCGTTTCGCCTGTGGTCGCGGGCTTGGCGGCGGCGGGCCTGGAGTCGGATTTGGCCGCGGCGTCGGGCACGGGCGCGCCCAGCGTTTCGGCGACGCGCCGCGTCAGCGTGCGGAACTCCATCTCCTGCAGAAAGTCGATCAGGGGGCCGGCTTCCGGATCGGCCACGCCCATCGCCTCCAGCGGTTCGGGCGTCGGCGCATCGGTGCGCAGCGTCACCAGCGTGCGCGACAGGCGCGCCATCTCGGCGTGCGCGATCAGGTTCTCGCGGCGCTTGGGCTGTTTGATCTCCTCGGCGCGCGACAGCAGCGTTTCAAGGTCGCCATACTCGTTGATCAGTTGCGCGGCGGTCTTGATCCCGATGCCCGGAACGCCCGGAACGTTGTCGACGCTGTCGCCGCACAGCGCCTGCACCTCGACGACCTTTTCGGGCGGCACGCCGAACTTCTCGATCACCTCCGGCGCCCAGAGGTGCCTGTCCTTCATCGAGTCGTAGAGGCTGACCTTGTCGGTCACCAACTGCATCAGGTCCTTGTCGGACGAGACGATGGTGACGCGCGCGCCCCTGGCTTCGGCTTGGCGCGCATAGGTGGCGATGAGATCGTCCGCCTCGAAATTCTGCTGCTCGATCGCCGGCGTGCCGAACGCGATCGCCGCGCGGCGCACCAGCGGGAATTGCGGGCGCAGATCCTCCGGCGGCTCCGGCCGTTGCGCCTTGTACTGGTCGTAAAGTTCGTTGCGGAAGGTGATCGCCGACTTGTCGAACACGCAGGCGAAATGCGTCGGCCGTTCGGAGTTCTTCAGATCCTCCAGCAGCTTCCACAACATGTTGCAGAAGCCCGCCACCGCGCCGACCGGCATTCCGTCGGACTTGCGCGTCAGCGGCGGCAGCGCGTGGTAGGCGCGGAAGATGTAGCCCGAGGCGTCAACCAGATAGATGTGGCTGTCGGCGTCGACGGGACGTTGGACGGACATGGCGCGAACTCGACGGTGTGGGGAAAATCAGCGTTAAACGATGGTTATCAGCCGAGGCCCGCAGACGCCAGTTCGCGCCCCGATTGTGCACAAAGATGAACGCAGCCTGCACCTGAATTTAATCATCTCGCTCCATAATCCATGAAAACCCGGTTTCGGCGACGCTTGGCGATGCGCGCCGGAGACCTGAGACGTGAA
>JAWKVD010000050.1:0-2917 GCA_041398225.1 Hyphomonadaceae bacterium
TACCCGGCGCGGCCCCACGCGCCCCGGCCTCCCTGTCGCTTCTGCGGACTTGAACGCAGAAGCCCGCAAAAGGGAGGAACCGCACACGGCATCCCGGATGGCCCGCGGCCAGTCCGAGGGCGGACCCGTGCGCGTGCATCGACCTGAACACGCAACCCACAAAACAAGTCGCGAACCGCAGGAACACGCCGCACGCCTCTCGCGCGATGCGGGAGCATGCCGCCTTCGGACTGGCGCCCGGTCGCGGCGCACGCGATCGTCTTCGCCCGGCGACGGCTTGCCATGCCGGGCCCCGAGTGCTGCACTCGGCGCCTGAATGAGGGGGCTCATCATGACAGCAAGCGCACAATCCGTTCCGTGCCCGCGATGCAATCGCAGGCCGCTCACCACCGTCGCCACCGCGCCCTATGCGCGCGGCTTCCTGCTCGCCTACCAGACAGGCAACAAGAAGATCGCCGGCTGCACCTCCTGCGTCGGGCAGGGCCTGCGCGCCGAGGCCGGAAAGTCGCTGCTGTTCGGCTGGTTCTCGATCACCGCCCTGGTGCTGAACCTGTTCTTCATTCCGTGGAACTTCTTCCGCTCCTTCTTCGTCAGTCCGGATGCGCGGGCGGTCACCAAACTCTTCGACCAGATCGGCGTGCCCGAACCGGGCAAGGAGTATCGGCTCACCGAGGCGTTCTACGCCGCCGGCGCCGCGCTCATCCGCGCCGATGGAAAAGTCGACGCCGGCGAGATCGAGGCGGCGGTCACGCTCGGCCAGCGCATGCTGCCCGAATTCGTCGAGTCAGACTTTCTCGCCGTGCTCAAGGGCGAGGTCGCGCAATCGCCGATCGAAACCATCGGCAATGTGCTGCGCATCTATCTGAACCCCGAAGGCCAGCGCATGGTGCTGGTCTATCTGCTGGCCATCGCCAACGCCGACGGCGAGATGCACAAGTCGGAGGACAAGTATCTCGAACGCCTGTCCCGCTGCATGGGCTGGGAGAAGAAGCAGTATCGCGAGCTGCGCGACGGCGCGCTTGCGCCGGCTCCGGCCGCGCAGGCCGCGGCGGGCTGAACAGAGGCGGGGGCGCGGTCTTTTCGGGGGCCCGGAAGGGCTTCCTGGAGCGGCCCGCCTAGAAGGGAGCGACCTTCTCGTACAGGCGCGCGCCATAGCGGTCGCGCTGCACCGCCGAAAGATCGCCGCGCCCGCCATAGGAGATGCGCGCCTCGGCGATCTTGGTGTGCTCGATCGTGTTGTCGGCGGCGATGTCCTCCGGACGGATCACGCCGGAGATCAGAAGCTCGCGCAGCTCGTGGTTGACCAGAACTTCCTGGCTGCCCGCCAGCACAAGGTTGCCGTTGGGCAGGCGGTCCACGATCACCGCCGCGACGGTGAGGTTGATCTTCTCCGCGCGGTTCACCGCGCCGGAACCCGCCGAGGCCGAGTCCGACGAATAGCCGATCGCCGGGTCGAGCGAGGGCGTGCCGGGCAGGGCTTTCTGGATCGGCCCCTCAAGGCCGAGCAGGGCCTGGATGCCCGACTCTTCGCTGGTCGTGCGGCTGCGCTGGGTGGAGTTGTTCACCTGCGCGCTGTCTGCGATCTCGATGTTGACGGTCAGGATGTCGCCGACTTCCTTGGCGCGCTGGTCGCCGAAGAAGCTGCGGGCGCCGGTGCGCCACAGCGAGTTGGGCGCGCCGGGATCGCCGCTGAGCTGCGGCAGCGGCATCGTCACGCGGCGCGGGCCGGTCACGTCGGCCGGGTTGGAGATCGGCGACAGGGTGGGCCCGTTCAGCGCTTCGTTCATGCCCGCGCATCCCGAAAGCGCCGCGCCCGCGAGCGCAAGGCCGATCGCGGCGCCGGTTTTGGAAAGATCCCGCTTGCTCATATCGTCTCTCCGCTAACGGTCTCGTGCATGAACGCGGGCTTCGCCCGCGCCGGTGGCCACAGCGTCCACGCTGCGTTTGGTGTAGGTGTTGAGAACGCGCACGCCTTCGCCTTCGGCCGCATCGTTCTGCGCCACGCCGTCGACGGAGATGCGCAGTCCGCGCGCGGCGTAGACCAGCCGAACCGGTTCGCCCTTGCGCACCGCGTCCGGCGTCTCCAGATCGCTCGCCTGCAGCGGTTGGCCGAGCCGGATCGACCGGCGCACCGCCATGCCGACCGCGCGCTCGGCGTCGGTGACGGGGTTGCGCGCGCGCGGCTGTTTCTTGGGATCGGCCCATTCCAGATCGTCCGCGCTCAGCGTGCGCCCGCGCTCGATGTCGCGGGCCAGAACCAGGATCCAGTCGGGGTGGGGTTGTTCCGCCAGTCCCGTCTCGATCGTCGGCGCCTGCCGCGCGGCGGGCGCCTGCGGAGCCGAAGCGGCGACGGCGGGCGGGGGCGCGCTCGGCGCGACAAAGTCGGCGCCGGCGGGGTTGGCGGTGCGCGTCACCCACACCGGCTCGTTCGCGGGCAGGGCAAGCACCACGCCGGTCTTGCGCGCGACCGAAACGATGAATTCCGGGTCCAGCGCCAGCGTCTGTCCGGGCGGAGGCGAGGGCGCGACAAGGATATTGGCCGCATCGCCCGCGACCGGCGCGATGTCGCCCAGCGACACCCAGTCTCCGGCGACCGTCACCCGGTGCTCCTGCGCGCCCGCCGGCGCAACGAGCGCCGCGCCCAGCGCCGCGAGGGCGATGACAGGACGGACGGCGAAGGAGATCCGGGCAAGGATCATGGTTCAGCTCAAATTCCGTTAGCGGAGATTGCTGGTCGTGCGCAGCATCTCGTCGGTGGTGGTGATGACCTTGGAGTTCATTTCATAGGCGCGCTGTGCGGTGATCAGCGAGGAGATCTCGGTCACGGCGTTGACGTTCGAGGTTTCGAGATAGCCCTGCTGGATCGTGCCGTAGCCGACTTCGCCGGCCTGCGCGCGTTGTGCGGTTCCCGACGCCG
>JAWKVD010000051.1:0-2850 GCA_041398225.1 Hyphomonadaceae bacterium
GTCGGCCACGTCCGTCGCGATGGTGGTGATCTCGCCGCGTACATGTTCGGCCGGCTCCAGCAGGAGGCGCGCGGCGCTCATCACCAGGGCGTTGGCTTCGGAGGAGCGGCGGCTCTCGCGCGCCATGATCCCGGCCGCGATCAGCGCGACGCCGGGCGCCAGGATCGCCGTCACGGCTCCGATGATCGCCGGAAGCGGTTGGCTCAGCAGAGTTTCGAGGCCAAAATTGGCGTAGAGCCAAAGACCGGCCCCGCCCCAGAGCAGAAGGGCCGTCAACAATCCCAGCCAGGGCATCCATGCGCCAGCGGTGCGGGCGGCTTCCAGGCGGGCTCTCAGGCGGGCGGAGGAACGTCGGTCGTAGTCGTCGGTCATCCCAGAACGCTTTACTGTCGCTTCAACGCCCCCACAGGCCCGAAATGCGCAGGTCCAAACCCTACTTTGCCTCTCGCGCGGCCGGAATGGAAGGCGCCAGCTTCAGTCAGGAGAGTCGCACGCCCGGGAATCGCGCATGGACAAGCATCAGGACCGGCGGCCGGAAGCGGATTCCGCGGCTGAATTCTCTAATAGGTGCACCCTGACCGGCCGGCGACGCGAGCGGCGCCCAACAGGCTTCGCCCAAGATTAACCGCTGATCTGCGTACACGGATGGTCTCTGCGCAGGCTGGCGCCGAAGCTGGCTTCGCGTGGGCGGAGGGTTCGCCATCCTCCTCGACGGGCGCCGACAGGTGCGGACCCGGTTCCTGCGTATCCTGTGCGGGTTCGAGTCCCGCCATGCCGAGCGTCACCGCCAGCAGCGTGTCCCGCAAGCCAATCACCATGTCGAACATGACTGGTCCCCATCGTTTTGACCCCGTTGAGTGATTGCGCGCACTTCAAGGCGAAAGTGCGGCTGCAGGTCCGAATTCGAGCCGCGCCGGAAGGTTTCGGCTTAACCCGGTCTTATCGGTGGGCGGGCATGGTGCGCGCGGTTCGGAGGGTTGCGGGCATGAACGGGGCAGTCGGAATTATCGATGTCGCTCAGCTTGAGATGATGACGGGCGGCGATACGGAGCTGGCCGCCGAAGCTCTGGGCATATTTCGGTCTCAGGCCGACACGTGGGGGCGCCTGATCGACGCCGCCCAGCCGCCGGAAACCTGGGCCGACGCCTGCCACGCCATCAAGGGCGCCGCCCGCAGCGTGGGCGCCATGGCGCTTGGCGATGCGTGCGAACATGCGGAAAAGCTTGGGCGTTCGGGCGCCGTCGGCCGGGTCGAGACGGGCGTGGCGCTCAGCACCGTAAAAGACCGGCTGGGCGAGGCGATGGAAGCGCTGGCGGAAATCGAGCATCACCTGCTGGTGGCGCGCGCCTTTCCGAAAACGGCCATTTAGGGCGCCCGGCTAGACGCCGCCGACTTCTTCGGCCTGCGCCTGGGCCCGAATCCACGCCATGAACTCCCGCGCCAGCTTGGACGGCGTGCGCCATTTCGGCCATACGATCCAGTACGCGAAGTCGATGTCGGACGAACCGTCGGCGAACGGCGCGACGAGGCGTCCGCGCTCGAGATCCCCGGCCGCGATGGCGCGTTTGGCCAGCGCCACGCCGCGTCCGGCGGCGGCGGCCTCGACCACAAGAGACGACTGGGTGAAGCGCGGGCCGCGACGGGCGTCGACATTGGTCACACCGCGCGAGGCCAGCCAGTTGTTCCAGTCCGGGCGCGAGGGATCGTTTTCGGGGCTTTCGTCGTGCAGCAGCACATGGCCGGCGAGATCCTCGGGCGCGCGCAGCGGACGGTCGCCTTTCAGGAGGTCGGGCGAGCAGACCGGCAGAACCGATTCCGACATGATCTTCTCTGAGCGCAGGCCCTCATAGACGCCCTTGCCGTAGCGCACGGCGAAATCGATGTCCGAATTGTTGAAGTCGGTCAGCGAGGTGTCGGCCGAAACCCAGACCTCGGCTTCCGGGTGCTCCTCCTGGAACAGGTCGAGGCGGTGGGCCAGCCATTTGGCGGCGAAGGACGGCGCGGAGGAAATCATCAGCCGGTCGCGGCGCGCAGGCGCCCGCATGTGGTGGACCGCTTCGGACATCATTTCGAAGGCCGATGTCAGCAGCGGAAGGGCCGCCTGACCGGCGTCGGTGAGCAGGACCTGCCGTCCGGTGCGGCGAAACAGAGGGGCGCCGGCGAACTCCTCAAGCTGGCGGATCTGCTGGCTGATCGCCCCCGGCGTGACGTTCAGTTCCTCTGCAGCCCGGGTGAAGC
Source organism: Hyphomonadaceae bacterium (assembly GCA_041398225.1). GTDB lineage: Bacteria > Pseudomonadota > Alphaproteobacteria > Caulobacterales > Hyphomonadaceae > JAWKVD01. The sequence continues at coordinate 2,239 of JAWKVD010000051.1, forward strand.
TGAGGTGACGGGCGGCGGCCTCGAAGGCGCGCAGTGCGTTGAGCGCCGGCAGGCGGTCTTCCTGTGCCATTTATCTGCCTGTTTTTCCTTTGAGTTTTCCTTGCGCGGCAGCGCGTGAGGACCCCTAATCCTTCAGCTTAGGATTCGTTTATTGCTCTTCGGGCGGCCCCCAGCCATCTGGCGTTGCAGGCAGCTTATATGCGCCGCTGTCAGAAAATCTAAAGGGGACTCCATGGGTGAGCCCGATAAATTTGGTTCGGCCTCCGACGATGCGTCGCTTGCGGCCGCCCCGGTCCCCCGGGGACGGATCGCGCTGGTCGGCGCCGGTCCCGGCGATCCCGAACTGCTGACCCTGAAGGCCGCGCGGCTGATCTCCGAAGCCGACGTGATCTTCGCGGACCGGCTGGCGGGGGCCGAAGTGCTGGAGCTGGCGCGTCCCGGCGCCCGCATCGTTCATGTCGGCAAGTCGAAGGGCGAGCATTCGGTCCCGCAGGAACAGATACACGCGCTGATGATCGCGGCGGCGACCGCCGGCGAAACGGTGGTTCGGCTCAAGGGCGGCGATCCGTTCGTTTTCGGTCGCGGCGGCGAGGAAGCGCAGGCGCTGAACGC
>JAWKVD010000052.1:0-2639 GCA_041398225.1 Hyphomonadaceae bacterium
CGCCATGGCCGAGCCGATCATGCGCGGTCGTGTTGAGCATGAGGGCGAGGCCGTGACGGAAGCTGGCGGCCGCTATGAGCTGGTGAGCCCCGACGCTGCGGCTATGGCGGCTTTTGGCCCCAACCTGATGGACGGATCGCGACGCGGGCCGGCATTAAAGGCTGGCCTTGAGCAGGGGCGTCGCGAAGCCGAGAGGGTCAAGGCGTTCTGGGCCTAGCTGGTCGCTTCGGGCCGCTCATTCCGTCGCAAGGAGACGGGCGATGATCGAGCAACAACCTTCGCGAACGGCGTTCGCCGCGGCTGCGCACCGGGCGGTGCATCAGGTGCTGGAGAAGGGGAAGATATTCTCCGATCCCATGGCGCTGCGTATTCTCGACATGACCGAAGCGGACGTTCGCGCTCATCCGCCGGAGGCCAGCCGGCGCCCAATGCGCCTGTTCATCGCCGCGCGCGCCCGGTTTGCGGAGGAGAAGCTTGCCGAGGGTATTGAGCGGCGCGGCGTCACGCAGCTCGTCGTGCTCGGGGCGGGGCTCGACACGTTCGCCTATCGCAGTCCGTTGGCCGCTCAATTGAGGATCTTCGAGGTGGATTTTCCGGCCACGCAGGCCTGGAAGAAGCGTCGGCTTGAGGAAGCAGGCATCGCCGCGCCGGACAATCTGATCTACGCGCCGGTCGATTTCGAGAAGGACAGGCTGCTCGACCGGCTCGTCGAGGCGGGCTTCGATCCGCAACAGCGGAGCTTCTTCCTGTGGCTGGGCGTGGTGCCGTACCTGACGCGCGAGGCGATCCTGGCGACGCTTTCGGTGATCGGCGCTTTGCCGGGCGGGGCGGAAGTGGCGTTCGACTATTCCAACCCCGTTGACAGTCGCAGCCTGTCTCCGGAAGCGCTTGCGGCGGTCGAGGCGCGTCAGGCTCGCGTGGCGGCGATGGGCGAACCGTTTCTGTCCTTCTTTGAAGCGGAGGATCTGCACGCCGATCTCGAAGCCGTCGGCCTTACCGGCATTGACGATCTGGGACCGCGCGAGATCATCGGACGTCTGGTGGCGCCGCACGCCGCGCCGGCCAACCCGGCGATCCTGAACAATATTCCCGAACGCGGCGGTCATATGGTCCATGCGATGACGGCGCAGTCCTGATAGCTATGCGCCGGTAGGGCCGCGTTCGGTCAGCCCGCTTTGCTTCATCCGCCAAAGAAGCGCGTCGATCCGGTCCTGACCGAAAAAGGGCTCTCCGTTGAATACGAACAGCGGCACGCCCCAATGTCCGGCGTCGGTCTGAGCCTGCTCGTTCGCCGCCAGGTGCGCGTCGAATGGGTCGGGGGCCGCGCCGATGTCCGCCTCGACCGTCTCGGGGTTCAGTCCGACCTCGCGCAGACAGTTGGCGAGGTGATCGCCCTGGTGCCAATTGTCGGTCTCGCCCGACCACATCATGTGGGACGCCCGACGCACGAATTCGAACCCCTTGCCTGCGCGGCTTGCTGCGACGCCCATCCGGCTGACGCGATAGATATAGGGCTGGTCGGCCGCGACCTCGCGCGTCTCGCGGTCCTGCACAATCGGGTCCGGGCGAGGCCATCGATAGGGAACGCCGTTCATCTCGGCGACGCGCTTGCAGTCTCGCGCGAGATAGGGCGGCCAGAGCGGATTCACCTTCTGGAAGAAGCCGGGGATGCGCACAGCGATCGGACGCACGACCTTCATCTCGGCGTGCAGGTCGTACTTATCCAGAAGCGCTGCGATTTGCGGCGTCGCCAGATAGGAATAAGGGCTTCGAAAGGAGAAATAGAAATCGAACGCGAGCGTCATCTTGCCGAAACCGTCATTTGTGCCTGCGGTTGCCTGCCGCGAGCCAAGCTGGAAAGGTGGCGCCAGGCAAGCAATTGTTACGGTACGAGGACTCCATGACCATTCCCCGCGTCGTCATCGTGGCCTACCGGCCCAAGCCCGGAAAGCAAGACATGCTTCTGGCCCTGATCCGCGATCATCACCCCTATCTCTACTCGGAAGGGCTCGCGACGGAGATGGAGCCCGTCATCATGCGTTCGGCGGACGGCGCCATGATTGAGGTGTTCGAATGGGCCTCCAGCGCCGCCATCGAGCAGGCTCACACGCATGAAGGCGTTCAGAAGATGTGGGCGCGCTTCGCCGAGTGCTGCGATTATGTGCCGATCGGCCAGTTGGCCGAGGCCGGGAAAATCTTCTCCGAGTTCGAGCCTGTGGAGATCCGCTTCCAGCCATCGCCGCAGGGGGCGCCAGACGAACGCGAGGAGTAGGCGTCAGCCTCCGCGCGCCATGGCCAGCGCGTTGCGCAGGGCGGGCATGAGGTCGGCGGCGGAGCGGGCTCCGTCCATCCTCGCGCCTGCGCAGGCCACGGCGTTCAGAACCGCGTCCGGCCCGCTTTGCGGCGTCGCTGTCCAATCCTCCGCATAGCCATTGCCGTTGGGCTCCAGCGTATTCGAGTAGAAAACGCTGTCCCGGGTCTTCATCAGGTGGTCCGCGCACCGGAAATCCACCGTCTCGACGACGACCGAGTACGAGATGTCGCCCGTGGCCTGGCGGCTAGGATAGGCGATGAAGCGCTCTATGGAGACGGCGCCGCCGTCAGGCGCCCGCACCAGCGTGGACGGCGCCCATCCCGCG
>JAWKVD010000053.1:0-2496 GCA_041398225.1 Hyphomonadaceae bacterium
GCCAACGATCTCGACGGGATGATGGAGTGTTGCGCGGACGACATCGTTTTCGAGTCGATCAACAATCCCTACGGATCGGTGCGGCTGGTGGGCAAGGCGGAGGTGCGCGGCCTGCTTGAAGCGACGACGCAGGCCTTCCAGGAACGCCGGCAGAAACTGGTGGGGATGATCGTCGACGGCGACCGCGTCGCCGCCGAGACGATGTTCTCAGGCGTCGCCGCCACCGAGATGGGCCAGCATGTGCGCGCGGGCGAACACGTTTCGATCCGCGGCGCGACGATCTTCGAGGTCTCGGGCGACCGGCTGAGCCGGATCTGCGACTACAGCTAGGCGGGCCAGGCGGTGCGGCGCACGCCCATCACCAGCATCCAGAGCGCGAAGCCCAGCTCGGCGATCAACGCGACGATGATCACGAACGTCTCGGTGAAGGCGCGGACCGGTTTGGGATCGGCGAGCAGCAGGTAGGCGAAGGTGTCGACGACATAGCCGACGCCGGCCGCGATCAGCAGAACCCCGAACGCGCTAGGCCACCAGGCGGCGCGCATGACCAGAAGCCCGGCGGCGACAAGGTGCACGCCGAAGAAGGTCAGGCTGATCATGAAGCTCGCGGAGTGGGCGCGCAGATAGGCCATCACGGCCGCCGCCGCGCCCGGCGCCTCGTCACCCGGAAGGGAGCCAAGAAGAGGCGGGATGCGCGCCAGCTCGATCATGCCGGCGCCGTGCATGCTGGTGTAGATGAGGTGGGTGATGAAGGCGAACAGCGCCAGCGCGGGTCCGGCGGGGCGCAACAGCAGGTAGAGACCGAACGCCACCACCGCATCGAGGACCAGCATCACGAGGAAGGCGCCGAGGCCGAAGCGGAACATCTGTTCGCCCTCGCGAATGGCCGCGAAGACAGCATCGGGATCGCCGGCCGCGGTGAAGCCGCCGAGCACGATGAAGTTGGCGAAGATGGCGAAGGCGGCGATGCCGAGATAGGCGAGGCCCGTGACGCGCGCGAGACGCGCCGCCTGATCGGCCGTGAGATCCGTTCGGTTCATTTCGTGTCCCCCAAGCCGTTTCCCCCAAAGTTCACGCCGCGCCCGCAGCGCCGGCGCCTAGAGTTTCGCGAGGATCGCATCTCCCATCTGGCGCGTGCCCAGCGATCCGCCGAGATCGGCGGTGCGGGCGCCGGCGGCCAGCGCCGCATCCACGGCGTTCCAGATCCGGTCGGCCGCCTCGGCGCGGCCGAGGCTCCAGCGCAGCGCCATCTCCAGAGACAGGATGGCCGCGCACGGGTTGGCGACGCCCTGGCCGGCGATGTCGGGGGCCGATCCGTGCACCGGCTCGTAGAGGCCGGGCGTGCCCGGATCGCCGAGCGCGGCGGAGGGCAGCATGCCGATCGAACCGGTGAGCATTGCGGCTTCATCGGACAGCACGTCGCCGAACAGATTGTCCGCCAGCAGGACGTTGCAGTCTTTCGGGGCCTTCACCAGCTGCATGGCGGCGGCGTCGGCGTACATGTGCGCCAGCGGCACGTCGGCGAAGCTTTCCTTGTGCAGGGCGGTGACTTCCTCGCGCCAGAGAACGCCGGTCTCCATGACGTTGGCCTTCTCGCACGACAGGACGCCCGGATACTTCCCGGCGCGCCCGGTGCGGCCGCGCGCGATCTCGAAGGCGACGCGGGCGACGCGGCGGATCTCGTCGCTGGTGTAGCTTTGGGTGTCGACGGCGCGGCGGCCTCCGCCGGGCAGGGGGGTGATCTCTTTGGGCTGGCCGAAATAGACGCCCGAGGTCAGCTCGCGCACGATCATCAGGTCGAGGCCGTCGACCAGTTCGCGCTTCAGCGCCGAGGCGTCGCTGAGGGCGGCGAAGCAATAGGCCGGGCGCAGGTTGGCGTAGACGTCGAGACCCTTGCGCAGGTTCAGCAGGCCCGCCTCGGGGCGCTTGTCGCGCGGCACGCCGTCCCATTTGGGTCCGCCCACGGCGCCCATCAGCACGGCGTCGCACTGCTTCGCCCGCGCCAGCGCCCCGGCGGTCAGCGGTTCGCCGTGAGCGTCATAGCTGGCGCCGCCCAGCAGGCCTTCCTCGAGCACGAGATCGGGCGCGACGACCTCGGCGATGCGCCGGGTCTCGGCGATCACTTCGGGGCCGATGCCGTCTCCGGGCAGCAGCAGCAGGGTCTGGGTGTTGGAGGTCATGGCGGGCAACCTAGGCGAGATATCCGACGGGATATCTGAAAGGGGACGACCGGACCCGATCAGAAGGGTTCGGGGTCCGCTTCGTACAGCCGCAGGTCGCGATCTGAAACCCCGATCGTCCGCCAGGTCGACCGCCAGGCCGTGAAATGCGCGGTTCGGGTGTGGGCTTCGAGCGCCTCGCGGCTGTCCCAGCGCTCGAGGACCCGCACCAGATGCGGGTCGATCACGTCGAGCGCGTAGGCGTAGGCGAGGCAGCCGGGCTCGGCGCGCGAGGCCGCCACCATGGCCAGCATGGCGGACAGGGCCTGCTCCAGCC
>JAWKVD010000054.1:0-2356 GCA_041398225.1 Hyphomonadaceae bacterium
TCTCCGCGTCCGAAAGCTGGGCGGAGCGGGCATAGGCGTCCATCGCCGAACTGGCCTGCAGCGCACAGCCGCGACCGGCATAGGCGTCGGCCGCGATCGCGCCGGAAAGGCCGGAATCGCGCAGCGCCGAATTGAACGATTGCAGGGCGGTGTCGACCCGGTTGGGATCGCCCGCGCCGCTCGCGCAGCCGAAGTCGGGGCGCGAGGCCGCGCCTTCATACCCGGCCAGCAGCAGTTCGACCTTGCCGCGGGCGACATAGGTCGCCGAGATGTCGGCGTTCGAAAGATTGCCCGCATTGCCGGTCGAGGATTGCAGCCGCGCCGCATCGATCACGGCGATGGCCGAGCGAAGCGCATCGGATGCGTCGCCCAGCGAACGTCGGTCGTTGGTGCGCTCCTGCGGGTTCGGCTCGACCAGCGCGCCCGACCGCGCCAGCGCGGTGTTGGCCAGCCGCTGCGACGAGGTGAGCAACAGGCGCTCGGCCTCCACCTTCAGAGAATTGCGTTCGGCGTCGAAGGCTTTCGCGACCGCCTCCGCCGCCTGCCGCTCTTTCCGCTTCATGCGGGAATAGTCGGGCTGCGGCAGCGGTTGCGCGGCGTCGCGCACGGCGTCTTCATAAGCGGAGATCGCGTTGCGCAGGTCGCGCGTCTCGATCGGACCTTCCGGCGGTCCGGCCCGGCTTTCGAGAATTGCGCCACGCGCGATCTTGGCGCGCACGCCGGTCATGGCGAGGCGCGGGTTGCGCGTCGCGGTCGTGTCCCGCTCGATTTCGGCCAGCTTGGCGAGCGCCTCGTCATAGCGCCCCAGCCCGCTCAACGCCCGCGCAAGTTCAAGCCGCGCGGCGTGGAAGGGTTTTTCGTTGGCGTCGAGGATCTGCTCGTCCTCGATCGCACGTTGCAGGTGGCCCATCGCCTCTTCGAAGAAGCGGCCCGCCTGCGCACGGTTTTCCGGGCGTTGACCCAGCTCGACCAGGGCGCGTCCGGTGTAATAACGAGCATAGGTCGCGTCACGAATATCGCGTGTTTGGAGAATTTGCGCCCCGCAGGTCTGGGCGATGGAATCCCAGTTCGCATTCACGAGCGACAGGTTGGGCGAGTAGCAACCGCCACGGCCGATCGCCGGCGCTGAATTGGATTGCGCATTCGCGCTCGGCGACGTTGCTGCGCAGGCGCCGATGCCGAGAAGCGCGACAAACGCCGCGGAGAGGCACAGCCGATTTTTCATGACACCCCACTCAAATCGTCCCGCGCGCCATCCCACGCGCACTAACGCGTTATTAACCTAGCCTCGAAACGTCAAAAGGAAAAGCGCACACACGGAACGCTGCGTTTCCGTATCGTGTAACTGAAGTTATGGCGCCCCATGTCGAGGCGCTGGTTTTCGCGAACCGCTTTCTTTCCGCGCACGGCTCCTCAGCCAATTTCACTTGTTCGCAGCCATTGGCCGACATACTTTCAACTTGGCGGTTAGCTGCGGCGTTCGAACGGGTTACCATTCCGTCGACCGTACATTTCTGTTCGGGAGCTGGCTCTGGCGGGGATCGTGGTCCCTGACACCTGGCGCCCACCTGGCTTGCTGGGTCGAACGGGAATGAAACAACCTCGTACGGCGCAGGCGGCCCCGCCAACCTGTCTTTCGCCGCCCTCATTGTTGGCGCATCCGAGTCGGCGCATCCGATAAGGATGCGCCTCGCCAGGAGCGGACCGTTTGTCCACTGAAACGCCAGACAACTCCGATCAGACCGCCGAGCAGAAGGCCATTCTGCGCGGACACATGAAGGAGATACGCTCCGAAGCCGCCGCCCGCGATCCGGACGCGGCCGAGCGCCTCGCCGCGCGCTTTCCGATCAAGCTGTTCGAACGCTACGGTCCGGTGGTCGCCGGTTACATCGCCATGGGAGACGAACTCGATCCCGCGCCGCTGCTTGAGCGATTGAAGGCCGCCGGCGCCACCATCGTCTTGCCGCGCGTCGAACCCGGTCACGCGCTCACCTTTCGCGTCCATGATCCCGCGCTGCTGGAGAAAGGTCCCCTCGGCCTGACGCAGCCCACAGAGGCGGCGGAGATCATCCGCCCCAGCCTGGTCCTCGCGCCGCTCTTGTCGTTCGATCTGCGCGGCCGCCGTCTCGGCTATGGCGGCGGCTATTACGACCGCGCCATCCCCAAGCTGCGATCCGAGGGCAGGGTGTTCTATCTCGGGCTCGGCTATGCGCAGCAGCAGGCCGATGTCGTCCCCGGCGACAAGCACGACATCCTGCTTGATTGGGTCGAGACGCCGCTTTCCTCGCTGCCCCTGTTTCTCGGCCGCGCAATGGCGCGCAACTAGACCTAACTCGGCGCTACGACATGGGAACAA
>JAWKVD010000055.1:0-2320 GCA_041398225.1 Hyphomonadaceae bacterium
CGAAGCGAAGCGCTCCGCCCTCGCCGGCTTCGTGATGGGCACCAACGATCTCATCAAGGACTTCCGCGCCGAGCCGGTCGCCGACCGCTCCAACCTCGCGACCACGCTCACCCTGGCGATCGCGGCCGCGCGCGCCTTCGACCTTCTGATCTTCGACGGCGTCTACAACGACATCCAGAACGCCGAAGGCTTCGCGGCGGAGGCCCGCCAGGGCCGCGCCTTCGGCTTCGACGGCAAGACCCTGATCCACCCCAGCCAGGTCGAGCCCTGCAACACCATCTTCGCGCCGACCGAAGAGGCCGTGGTTCACGCCCGCGACGTCATCGCCGCCTTCGCCGACCCGGCCAACGCCGGCAAGGGCGTGCTCAAGGTCAACGGCAAGATGACCGAGCTGCTCCACCTCGCCCAGGCCAAACGCATGGTCGCGATGGCCGAGGCGATCGCGGCGCGCGCGAACGGATAAAGGACCCGATCGAATGACTCACGGAAAGACCGCAGCGCTCGCGGCGTTGCTCATCGCCGCCGCCTGCGCCCCGCAAGAACAAACCGCCGCCGCCGCCGGCGACGCCGTTCTCTTCCACGACGTGCGCGTGCTGGACTTTTCCGGCGACGCCCCCGAGGCGCGCGAGCACATGTCGGTTCTGGTGCGCGGCGGAACCGTCGAGACCGTCGCCGCCGTCAACGACCTGAAAGCGCCCGCCGGCGCGCAGGTGATCGAAGGCGCCGGCCGCACCCTGCTGCCCGGCCTTGTCGACATGCACGTCCACATCTGGGACCAGGCCGAGCTTGGCGCCTATCTCTCCTACGGCGTGACCACGGTGCGCAACGCGTCCGGCATGCCCTTCCTGCTCGAAATGCGCGACGCCATCGACGCCGGCGAGCTGACCGGCCCGCGCATCGTCACCACCGGCCCGATCCTCAACTCGACCGGACCGAACGCCCAGCTCAACCACCAGATCGTCGACACCGCGGACGCCGCGCGCGCCGCCGTTCAGGCCCAGTACGACGCGGGCTATCGCCGCCTCAAAGTCTATTCCAACCTCACGCGCGAAGCCTACGACGCCATCCACGCCGAAGCGCAGCGCCTCGGCATGACCGTCATGGGCCACACGCCCGAAGGCGTGCGCGATCCCGGCATCCCCTTCCAGAAACCGTTCAGGATCGCGTTCGAGGAATTGCTCGACGACGGCTTCGTCACCATCGAACACATGGAGTCGGTCGTCTGGCACGGCCTCTACGACGATTTCGACGAGGACAAGGCCCGCGACCTCGCCAGGAAGGTCGCCGCCTCCGGAACCGCCGTCGACCCCACCCTGCTCGCCCACCGCAACCTCACCCTCGATGCGGCGACGAAAGGCGAATACGCCTCGCGCCCGGGCGTCGACACGCTCAACCCCTTCGTCTTCTCCCTTGAGGGCGCGCAGCGCGACCGCTGGGCCGGCGAAGACGCCGAGCGCGCGCAACGCGCCGACGATTTCTACGCCCGCGCCACCAAGATCTTTCACGAAGAAGGCGTCACGCTGGTCACCGGCACCGACGCCGGCATCTTCATCAACATTCCCGGCGCGTCGCTGATCGACGAGCTCGAACTTATGCACGGCGCCGGCCTGACGCCGGTCGAGGTGCTGCGCGCCGCGACCGTCAACGCCGCGACCGTTCTGGACGAGGCCGGCAGGTTCGGCCGCATCGCCAGCGGCCAGCGCGCGGACATGGTGCTGACCGACGGCGACCCGCTGACCGATCTCGATGTTCTGCGCAATCCGGCGGGCGTCATGCACGCCGGCGCCTGGCTCGACGCCGATGCGCTTGCGGCCCTGCGCGCCGGCGCCGCCAACACCGACTTCGAGCGTTCGGAAACCAACATCATGGCGGCGATGGCGGCGCAGCAATAGCTCGCCCGCCGCGCGCCAGGACCCATTCCTCAACGCTGATTGATGTCTGGAAGCGTGGCCTTGGCCACGCGTCCCCAGCGAACGCTGGGGTCCAGAGGCCGAGGAAAGAAGACGCCGAAGGCGGCAATACTCTTTTCCTGAGCTGGACCCCGGCGTTCAGCAAAGCCTCACCCCTCGCTTCCGGCTCGGCGCCGGGGACGCGTCTCTGCGAGACGCTTTCCATCGCGGTCACTCACGATTGTCATCCCGGGCGAGGCCGCGGACGAAGTCCGGCCGAGACCCGGGACCCATTCCTCAACCCCGACGGCCTCTCAATGGGTCCCGGCTCGCGCCGCTGCGCGGCTTGGCCGGGATGACAGCAAGGAGTTATCCGACCGGCGTGGCGTTCGGCTCAATATTGGCTCGCGTCTGGCGCGGGGAGGGTTCGG
>JAWKVD010000056.1:0-2210 GCA_041398225.1 Hyphomonadaceae bacterium
GTTCTCAAACCGCTGCACGACGCGGCCGGCCTGCGCCGGGTCATCGCCTCGACCTACCAGTCGACCTCCGAGCTGGGCCGCCGCGCCATGGACGAGCTGTGGACGCAGACCAAGGGCCTTTACGTCAACCAGCCCGTCGAACACCGCGAATTCCCGCGCCAGATCGCCTTCAACATCATCCCGCAGATCGGCGAGTTCCGCGACGACGGATCGACCGACGAAGAGATGCAGTTCATCGGCGAAACCCGCAAAGTCCTCGGGCTCGACATCCCCATGGGCTGCACCTGCGTTCTGACGCCGGTGTTCGTCGGCCACGCCCTCGCCCTGACGCTGGAGCTGGACGAACCCCTCGCCGCCGAGGAGGCCCGCCGGCTTCTGCGCGAAAGCCCCGGCCTGATGGTCGTCGACCGTCGCGACGAGGAAGGCGGCTACATCACCCCGGTCGAATGCGCGGGCGAATGGGCGGTTTATGTCTCCCGCATCCGCAACGAGGACGCGCTGCCCAACGGGCTGACGCTGTGGGTGGTGTCCGACAATCTGCGCAAGGCGGCGGCGCTCAACGCGGTCCAGATCGCCGAGATGCTGGCCGAGCGCGGCGCCTTCGCCCGTCCCCTCTCCGGCGCCCCGAAGTCAGACGCCCCGAAGTCCGAAGATGCGGACACCCCGGACGATTACGACGACGAATAGCCGTCGGCTCACCCAAGATCGGTCAGGGAAAAATCAGGCCCGGGAAAATCAGGCCAGGGAAGGCCAGCTCAACGCCGAGCGCAACCGCGCCGCCGCCGGGGCGAACGCGACCTTCCCGATCATGCAGCCGCTCTGCTCGACGACCTGGCGCAGCCGCTCCATGCGCGCGGAGCCGACCGGCGAACTTTCATCGCAGGGCGGATCGTTGAGCGCGCCCAGCAATTCGCCGTAACAGGCGCGCAGCGCGTCGACACAGCCCGCGCTCAGGCATTCGGCTCCGATCGCCTCGCCGGCCGGACGCAGCAATTCGCAGGCAATGGCGGCGATCGCCGTGGCGGCGCCATAGCCGAACGTGCCGGCCTGCCCTTTTACATTGTGAAACACGTCGAACAGGGCGGCGAGATCGGCCCCTTCGCCCCCGTTTAGTCCGGCCTCCGCCAACCCTTCAACCACACGGCCAGCCGCCGCGACGTCCCGGACCGCCCAGTCCAGGAAGGCCCCCGTCAGCCGCCGCACTTCGGCGTCGGCGCAAGCAACCATGTCGGCGTCGATCAGGCGCGGTCCGAGAAACATGGTTGGGTATCGCCGCCGACTGAACAGAACATGCTAAGAGCAAACCACACAATTGTTAATGAAATCGTCTCGCAGGCTAACTTGTCGCGCGCCCGAAAGGCGCAGCGGCAGCCGGCCTTGCGCGCGCCGGGGCGTCCGACTATCGCCACGCTGCGAACGCACGAAGTGCCGGCACGAGGGGGGCGCATGAGTTCCGAAACCCGCATGGGCTTCTTCTCCGCCGCCCTGGCCTACACGCTCTGGGGTTTCCTCCCGCTGTATTTCCGCCTCCTCGACGGAACCGATCCGATCACCATCCTGGCGCACCGGATTCTGTGGTCGGTCCCGACCGCTGTTCTGCTTGTCGCCGCGGCCCGCTCCGGGGGCGAGGTGCGCGACGTCCTTCAAAAACCCAAACGCGTGGGATGGCTCATCCTGTCGGCCGTCATGATCGCCGCGAACTGGGCGATCTACATCTGGGCGGTCAGCCAGCAACGGGTGCTGGAGGCAAGCCTCGGCTATTTCATCAATCCGCTGATCTCCTTCCTGTTCGCCTCCGTGTTCTTTTCCGAGCGCTTCACGCCGATCCAGATCGGCGCGCTCGTTCTCGCCACGCTCGGCGTCCTCAACCAGACGCTGGTCGTGGGCGAATTTCCCTGGGTCGCGCTGTCGCTGGCCGGCGCCTTCGCGCTCTACGGCGTCATCCGCAAACAGGTGGCGGTCTCCAGCCGCGTCGGCTTCCTGATCGAGGCCGCCGCCCTCGCCCCGGCGGCGCTGCTCTATCTGGCCTTCTGGCTGCCGGCCGGAGCGCCTTCCTTCGGCGTGACCTCGGGCGGACATCTTGCGCTTCTGGCCCTCGCCGGACCGATGACCGCGACCCCCTTGATCCTGTTCGCCATCGGCGCGCGGCGGCTGCGCCTGTCGACCATCGCCCTGTTGCAGTTCATCGCGCCCAGCATTCAGTTCGCGCT
>JAWKVD010000057.1:0-1945 GCA_041398225.1 Hyphomonadaceae bacterium
TGCTTTTGTCCAAGGCCAACCGCCACGGTCTGGTCGCCGGGGCCACCGGCACCGGCAAGACCGTGACGCTCCAGATCATGGCCGAACAATTCTCGGCCGCCGGGGTTCCCGTGTTCTGCGCCGACGTGAAGGGCGATCTCTCCGGCATCTGCGTCGCGGGCGATCCGGCCGGCAAGCTCGACGACAAGCTGCAGTCGCGCGCCCAAACCATCGGCATGGGCGAGCTCGCCTACGCGGCGTCCCCGGTCATCTTCTGGGATCTTTACGGCAAGGCCGGCCATCCCGTCCGCGCCACCGTCTCGGAGATGGGCCCCCAGCTTCTCGCCCGCCTGCTCGATCTCAACGACACCCAGGAAGGCGTGCTCACCATCGCCTTCCAGTACGCCGACGACAACGATCTGCTTCTGCTCGACTTCAAGGACCTGAAATCGCTCCTCACCCACGTCGCCGAGATCGCCCCGGAAATCCAGAAGACCTACGGCAATGTCGCGGCCGCCTCGATCGGCGCGGTGCAGCGCTCGCTGCTCTTCCTCGAGCGCGAGGGCGGCGACGTCTTCTTCGGCGAGCCCGCGCTCGAACTCTCCGATCTCATGCGCACCACCACCGACGGGCGCGGCTATATCAACATTCTCGACGCCACCACGCTGATCAACAGCCCGCGCACCTACGCCACCTTCCTGTTGTGGCTGCTGGCCGAACTGTTCGAACAGCTCCCCGAGGTCGGCGATCCCGACAAGCCGAAACTGGTCTTCTTCTTCGACGAGGCCCACCTCCTGTTCGACGACGCGCCCAAGGCGCTGGTCGACAAGGTCGAGCAGGTCTGCCGCCTCATCCGCTCCAAGGGCGTCGGCGTCTACTTCGTCACCCAGAACCCGCGCGATTTGCCTGAAACCGTGCTGGCCCAGCTCGGCGCGCGCATCCAGCACGCCCTGCGCGCCTACACGCCCACCGAACGCAAGGCGGTGAAGGCCGCGGCCGAAAGCTTCCGCCCCAATCCGGAATTCGACACCCAGACCGCGATCACCGAACTGGGCACCGGCGAGGCGCTGGTCTCCACGCTCGACGTCAAGGGCGCGCCCACCGTGGTCCAGCGCACGCTGGTGCGTCCGCCGTCCTCGCGTCTTGGTCCCGCGACCGCCGCCGAGCGCGCCGCGCTTCAGGCGCAAAGCCCGGTCGCCGCGAACTACGACAAGGTGATCGACCGCGAGAGCGCCTACGAACTGCTCGAGCGCCGCGAGCGTCAGGCCGAGAAAGAGGCCGAGGCGTTGAAGAAGAAAGAAGAGAAGGAAGCGGCCAAGGCCGCCAAGACGCGCAAGACCACGCGCTCGCGCCGCCAGACGCCGACCGAAGCGGCCACCAACCAGTTCATGCGCACCGCCGCGCGCGAACTGTCGAAATACGTCTTCCGCGGCATCTTCGGCTCCCGCCGGCGATAGCGCCGGCCCGATCCCGCACACTTGAAGCCCGTGCGCGTTTCAGCCCGGCCTGCCCATGCTATATTTGAAGCATGGCCTGGATCAGGTCGGCCATGTCCGGCTGGCCGGTTCGAGTTTGAAAGCAAGGGCCGAAAAGCGCTGGCAGGAAAGGCCGGGCGATGACCCGGGCATTGTCATGGACAAGTGGATGATTCCGGCGATTTACGTCGCGGCGATGGTCGCCACCATCGTCAGCATCGATATCGCCTTCTTCAAGGACCGCATGCTGCTGCGCCTGCTGGCGAATGTCGGCGTCGTGCTGGTGTTCGGCGCGTTCTATCTGCGCTTCTTCCGAAACGCCTGACCGGCGCTTTCCATCGCGGTCAGCCACACTTGTCATCCCGGGCGAGCGCAGCGAAGACCCGGGACCCATTCTTTAACGCTGATGAATTTCCAGATCGGCCACCTCTGGAAGCGTGGCCTTGGCCACGCGTCCCCGGCGCCGGACGGCGTAGCCGTCCGGGAATCCA
>JAWKVD010000058.1:0-1892 GCA_041398225.1 Hyphomonadaceae bacterium
CGCGCGAGGCGTAGAGCGCGTCGATCTCTTCACCCGAATAGCCGAGCGCTTCGAGCACGTTGCGCGTGTGCTGTCCCAGCGTGGGGGCGGGGCCTTTGGGACCGTCGTCGGCGCCGACGAAGCGCGCCGGTCCGCCGGGCGTGGCGAAGCTTTCTCCGGGCGATTTCGAGGACGGGGTCTGAACCACGGCGCCGGACGCGACGACCTGAGGATCGACGGCGACTTCGGCCAGCGTCTGGGCCGGCGCCCAGGCCAGCTCCTCGGCGTCGAGGCGCGCGGCCATCTCGTCCTTGGTGAAGCGCGCGAAGGCGGCGTCCATCCGCTCGATCAGTTCGGCCGCGTGTTTCCTGCGGCCCTTGCCGTTGTTGAAGCGCTCGTCGGTCAGCATTTCGGGCAGGTCGAGGGCGCGCGAGATGCGCGGCATGTCGACCTCGCCGACGCGGGGCACGAGGCAGATCCAGGCGTCGTCGCTGGTGCGGAAGAAGTTGGAGATCGGGTGGTAGGCTTCCTTGCGCGGGCGCGTGGAGGCGATGCGCTCGAAGAAGAGCTGGATCGCGAAGTCGGTGGAGATGGTGTAGAGGCCGGTGCGCAGAAGCGAGATGTCGACGAGGCGTCCATTGCCGGTCTTCTGCGCCTCGACCAGCGCCGCGCAGATGCCGGCCACCGCCGCGATGGAGGTGGTGTGGTCGCCGGCGGCGGTGCGCACGGGAAAGAGTTCGGAGCCCTTGGGCGCGGTGAGACGGGCGATGCCGGAGCGCGACCAGAAGGACGCCACGTCGAAGCCGGGGCGGTCGGCGTCCGGACCTTCGAGGCCGTAGCCGGTGAGGGCGCAGTAGACGAGTTTCGGGTTGCGCTTGTGGAGGCTGTCGAAGTCGAGGCCGGAGCGCTGCAGGCCGCCGGGGCGGACATTGGTGAGGAAGACGTCGGCCTCGTCGGCGAGCTTCAGGATGATGTCGCGGCCCGCGTCGGTGCGGGCGTCGACGACGATCGAGCGCTTGCCGCGATTGTCGCTGTCGAAGGCGGGGTTCTCGGAGAGGTGCTCTTTGGCGGCGCCTTCGGTGGGAAAGTTGCGGCGGACGGGATCGCCGCCGGGCGGTTCGACCTTGATGACGTCGGCGCCCCAGTCGGAAAGAATGCCGCCAGCGCCGGGGGCCGCAAAATACGTCGCGTATTCAATGACTTTCACCCCGTTTAGCAGCATGGCGTTCTTCCCTTGTTATTAACGCCTGCATCGCGACCGAGGCGTTCCCGTAGGTATTTGTTAATGCGGAAGAGCAATTGTCATTTCTGGTTCCAGTTCAAGCCTCAAGTCCGAATCCATGACGATCGCCACGATGCGCGCGACCCTCACGCAGGACGATGTTCGGCGTCTCATCCGAGGTGAGACCCCGGAGGAGCGCGCCGCCTCCGTCCAGAAGATTTGCCGCCGGATCGACACGCTGACGCTCAGCGACGCCGATCGCGCGGTCGCCTCGCAGATCCTTGGCGTGATCGCCAACGACGCGGCGGTGATGGTGCGCAAGGCGCTGGCCGAAACGCTCAAGAATTCTCCGAACCTGCCGCCGGAGATCGCCCGCAAGCTGGCGGCCGACGCCGACGCCGTGGCGCTGCCGGTTCTGAAACACTCGCCGGTTCTGACCGACGAGGACCTGGTTGAGATCGTTCTCGCCGGCTCCGCCGCCAAGCAGGTGGCCATCGCCGGCCGTCCGGAGATCAGCGCCGGGCTGACCGAAGTGATTTCGAACTATGCCTGCCGCGAGGCGGTGGAGACGGTCGCCGCCAATGAAGGCGCCGTGTTCTCGGACGACGCCTATGCGGGCGTTCTCAAACGCTTCGGGGGCGACGAAGGCGTCGCCAGCGCGCTGGTGATGCGCCGGACTCTGCCGCCGCAC
>JAWKVD010000059.1:0-1818 GCA_041398225.1 Hyphomonadaceae bacterium
GCCTACGTCCGGACGGGGGAGCGGCTGGCGGGTCGCGGGTCCGGACTTTGCCGGCGAAACGCTAGCAGGCCGACTTCATGCCGAGGTCGCAGGCGCGTTTGGTCAGTTCGGCCGCGCGGGCG
Organism: Hyphomonadaceae bacterium; assembly: GCA_041398225.1. GTDB lineage: Bacteria > Pseudomonadota > Alphaproteobacteria > Caulobacterales > Hyphomonadaceae > JAWKVD01. Next base: position 123 of record JAWKVD010000059.1, read on the forward strand.
GCGTCCTTCTCGACGACGCGGCCGCCTTCGCGGTATTCCGTCGCCAGATCCGCGCAACCGAGCGCGAGGCCGCCGTCGCAGGCCTTGCGCATGGCGATGAACCGCATCCTGTCGGGATCCGGGGCGTTGCTGAGGTCGGCGTAGAAACACGTCGCGGCGTTGCCGGCCTCGCATGCCGACTGCAGACGCTTGACAAGCTCGCGGTCGAGATCCGCTCCCGAGGAGAGCATGGCGGCATTGGCGTATTCGGCGCACGCCCCGTCATATCCGCTGTCGCAGGAGCGCTTGAACAGCTCGCCCGCCCGGTCCCGGTCGCTGTCGACGCCGAGGCCCCAAGCGTAGGCGATCCCGGCGAGATATGCCGACAGCGGGTCGGCCGGGGCGGCCTTCTCAAGCGGGCCGACGCCGATCGTCTCGATCGCGGAGGCGACTTTCCCGGCGGCCGCTGCGCCATAGGCCGAGCCGTCGGCATAGGCGGCGACGTCCGCAAGGCCCTGCTCTCCCAGCGCGCTGCGGATCGCGCCGGCCTGCTGCTGGTCGAGCAGGGTCTTCGCGCCCCACCCGCCCGCGCCAAGCGCAAGCACGGCGGCGAGGCCCGCGCCAAGCATGGGCGGCGGACTGCGCCTGGGGGGCGGCGCGCGCCTCGCCGTTCGCGCGGACGCGGCGGGCGATGTCGCGGCGCGTGAGGGACTGGCGGCTGAGGGGCTGGCCGAAGAGGGGCTGGGGCGAACAGGCGCGGGCCTGGGCTCCGCCGGCCGGAACTCCGCGGGCCGGGCGTCAAGCAGGTCGGGCCGCTTCAGCCGCTCCGCGACCGCGCCGACGAACCGCCACCAGCCCCGATGCCTGTCGCCGCCCTCGAACGAGGTCAAATCGATGCAGTGAATGCTGTTGAAGGGGACGGGGATGCTGACCGGGCCCTGGATCAGCACGGGCACCAGCTTGGCGGCGTTGAACCCCACCAGGCATTCGGCGCGCACCCATTTGCTCTCGAGCGAGGTTGGAGAGAACAGCGCGGCGACGAGGCCCGACTTGCTGAGTTCGGAGCTGATCCGGTCCTGAAAGTCGGACCCGCCTTCAAGGCTCGCCTGATCGTAGAAGACCGTGAGACCCAGCGCTTCGAGCTGGTTTCGGATCACATCCGCCTTGTGCTGATCCGCACGCGAATAGGAAATGAAGACGTCCGCCATGCCCCCTCCAAGACCGGCCCACGCCCCCGCGCGCCGCCGTTCAGGAACGGCCGGAGGGGCGGCCCACTCCGTGAACGGGCCCGATTCCTATAGCATCTCAATCCGGCCCGAGAACCCGAGCGCGCGCAGCGTTCCGCCGCGCGTGTTCGGCCTGTGAGGCGGGCCGTGAAGGCGGGCCGGGCGAGCGGGCCGCCGGGCGCGAACCGCTAGGCGCGGCTGAACTTCTTGAAGCTGACCGCCTTGGGTTCGAGGCTGTCGACGCCGAGGCGGCGCTTCTTGTCTTCCAGATAGGAAGAGAAGTCGCCCTCGAACCATTCGACATGGCTGTCGCCCTCGAAGGCCAGGATGTGCGTGGCGATGCGGTCGAGGAACCAGCGGTCGTGGGTGATGATCACCGCGCAACCGGGGAAATCGTCGAGCGCGTCTTCAAGCGCCTGCAGGGTTTCGACGTCGAGGTCGTTGGTCGGTTCGTCGAGCAGGAGGACGTTGCCGCCCTCGCGCAGCATCTT
>JAWKVD010000060.1:0-1719 GCA_041398225.1 Hyphomonadaceae bacterium
CGCTCAGCGAGATCAGGATCGGCCCCGACAGTCGGCGCCAGCTCGCGCGCCAGCGCCATCACCCGCTCGGCCTTATCTTTCACCGAACCCAGCTTTTCGTGGAACACGATGCTGCCGAGCTTCTCGAAGCTGTCCTCCAGCTTCGTCGCGCGGTCCTTGTCCCAGAAGAAGCGCGCATCGTTGAGCCGCGCCGACAGCACGCGCGAATTGCCCTGAGCGATCTTCTCGCCGCCGTCGCTGGCTTCAAGGTTGGCGACCACGATGAATTTCGGCGCGAGCCCCCCGTCAGGCTTCGCCGGATCGCGCACCGCGAAATATTTCTGGTGCGTGCGCATGGAGAGGCGGATCACCTCCGGCGGCAGATCGAGAAAGGCCGGGTCCATATCGCCGATCAGCACGACAGGCCACTCGGCGAGCCCCGCGACTTCCTCCAGCAACCCCTGATCCTCGACCAGTTCGAGCCCCTGCGCCTGACACAGCGTGCGCGCATCCTGGAGGATGGTCTCCTTGCGCTCTTCGCGATCAAGGACGACGCGGCCCTTGTTCTTGAGGGTGTCGGAATAATCGTCCCAGCGGCGCACGGTGAAGGGGCCGCGCCCCATCACCCGGTGACCTTCGGTGACATTGCCGCTCGGGATGCCGTCGACATCGAAAGGCACGACCTCGCCGTCGAAGGTGCACAGGATGCGCTGGATCGGACGCACCCATCTGAGGTCCCCATTCCCCCAGCGCATCGACTTCGGCCAGTGGAACTCGCGAATGATGGCCGGAACCATTTCAGCCACCAGCGCCGCCGTCTCCTGTCCCGGCTTGCGGACATGGGCGACGTAGAACTGGCCCTTCTTGTCTTCGTGGACATGCGCGTCCTCGATCCGGGCCAGACCGGCTTTCTTCATGAAGCCCTCGACGGCCTTCTCCGGCGCGCCGACCTTCGGGCCCTTGATGTCCTCCACCACGTCCTTCGACTTGACGGGCAGGCCCTCGACCACGGCGACCAGACGGCGCGGGCCGGAGAATCCCTTGACGCCCTCGGGCACAAGACCGGCCGCGGTCAGGCGGTCCATCAGAGCGCGCTCAAGATCCGCCTGGGCCTTCGCCTGCATGCGGGCCGGGATCTCTTCCGAAAAGATTTCAAGCAGCAGTTGGGGCATGGTCCGCCTTCGATCTGGTTGCGAGAGGCAGTGCATGGGAACGGAGGGGATTTCAAGGTCCCCCGCTCAACCCGCCGCGCCGGATCGCGGCGCAAGCCGGCTCGCGGGGCTGTATTGCGGGCTTTTCAGGGGGCGGCCGCGCCCGGATACTGGATCGATCGCCATTTGAGCCGCTCGGAGCGCGCCATGCGCAATTGCGCCGCCCTCGCCTTCTCCCTCTTTTCGCTGGCTGCGCCGGGCGCATTCGCGCAGGAGGCCGGCGAATGGCTATTTGTGCGCTCCGGCGAGGCGGTCGCGGGATGGGCGCCGTCCACGCTGACGCGGGCGCCTGACGGCGGCGCCGTCTCCATAGAGCGCTTCATCGCCTATCCCAGCCGCCAGGCCACGGGCGACGTCTCGTACTCGGTCGTCGTCGAGACGGTGGATTTCCGGTGCGCGGACCACCTGATGAAGATCCGGGACAGCGTTTTCTACTCGGATACGCTGGAGCCCAACGGCAATGGCTATGCGGAGGATTGGACAGCGACGCCTCAAAGCGGGCCGGACGCGGTTCTGAACGCCGTGGCCT
>JAWKVD010000061.1:0-1551 GCA_041398225.1 Hyphomonadaceae bacterium
CGCAGAGACCGGCGCCGGCCAGCACGGCGTCGCCACCGCCACGGTGTGCGCGCGGTTCGGCCTGCCGTGTTTCGTGTTCATGGGCGAGACCGACGTTGAGCGCCAGAAGCCCAACGTGTTCCGCATGCGCCTGCTCGGCGCCGAGGTGGTGCCGGTCTCCTCCGGCACGGGCACGCTGAAGGACGCCATGAACGAGGCGCTGCGCGACTGGGTGACCAATGTCGAGAGCACCTTCTACGTCATCGGCACGGCCGCCGGTCCGCATCCCTATCCGCAGCTCGTGCGCGACTTCCAGAGCGTCATCGGGCGCGAAGCGAAAGAGCAGATCCTCGAGGCCGAAGGGCGTCTGCCGGATGCGCTGGTCGCCTGCATCGGCGGCGGCTCCAACGCCATCGGCCTGTTCCATCCCTTCCTCGAGGACGAGGCGGTCAAGCTGATCGGCGTCGAGGCGTCGGGCCTTGGCGTCGAGACCGGCAAGCACGCCGCGTCGCTGTCCGGCGGCGAGCCCGGCATCCTGCACGGCAACCGCACCTTCCTGCTGCAGGACGAGAACGGGCAGATCATCGACGCGCATTCGATCTCGGCCGGTCTCGATTATCCCGGCATCGGGCCGGAGCATTCCTTCCTCTATGAGACGGGCAGGGCGGAGTACCGCACCTGCACCGACGCCGAGGCGCTCGAGGCGTTCCAGCTTTGCACCAGACTCGAAGGCATCATCCCGGCGCTGGAGTCGGCCCATGCGCTGGCGCGCGCCGGCGACATCGCGAAGGAGCTGGGCAAGGACGGGCTGATCGTGATGAACATGAGCGGCCGCGGCGACAAGGACATCTTCTCCGTCGCCAAACACCTCGGCATGGAAATCTAGGGCGTCGTTCTCGCGCCTCACTCACCACTGTCATCCCGGGAGAGCGCAGCGAGACCCGGGGCCCATTCATCAACGCTGGCCGACTTCTGGAAAGCGTGGCTTCGGCCACGCGTCCCCGGCGCCGGACGGCGTAGCCGTCCGGGAATCCAGCCGGGGTCCAGTTCAGAAAAACCTGCCGCCTTCGGTGCGGTCTTGTCATTCGTCTCTGGACCCCAGCGTCCGCTGGGGTGAGAAGCGGTTCGCGAAGCGAACGAAACGCACGGCGTTTCGAGCGACGAACGCCCCGAGCCGTGTGGCGAGGGGCCGGTGGTGCGTCTCTTCGAGACGCTTTCCATCGCGATCGCCCACACTTGTCATCCCGGGCGAGCGCAGCGAGACCCGGGACCCATTGAGAGGCCGTCGGGGTTGAAGAATAGGTCCCGGCTCGCGCCGCTGAGCGGCTTGGCCGGGATGACAGCCGAAAGTTATCCGACCCACTCGTTTCCGCCCGCATAGTCCTTCTCGCGTCTGGCGCGGGGAGGGTTCGGGAGACGTTCCGAGTCCATCGAATGTCAGACGCCGGCCGGCGTGTGATGCAGGCGGGGTGAAATCCGTCTTGCGTCTGCAAACAGGCTCCGGGGTGTCGAAACCGGAGTTCCAGGTCTCGCGGAGAGATCTGCACGCGGGTCCGGGATGCGGAAATGGGT
>JAWKVD010000062.1:0-1531 GCA_041398225.1 Hyphomonadaceae bacterium
TTGCTGTTCTCGGCATTCTCCATTCGCCCTCGGTCTACCGCAACGACCAGACGCAAGTGCTGTTCAATGGCGACAAGCCCGACAAGGACTGGAGCCTGTACTGCGATCTCCGGCTGGTGCTCGGCGCACAGGCGCTGGCCTTGCTCGCCTGCATCGCGGCCTGGGTGGCGTCGAACGTTCTGGCTGAAAAATATCTCGGCTAGGGCAGGCTAGGCAGGATCAGCCAGACGGGATCAGAACGGCTGCACCACCACCATGATGACCGCGAAGATCGCGATCACCATCGGAATCTCGTTGAGCATCCGCAGGCGTTTCGGCGTCACCGGCGTTTCGCCGCGCGCGACCTTCTTGCCGACGCCGATGATCCAGCCGTGATAGCCCGACAGCAGCGTCACCAGCGCCAGCTTCACCCACATCCAGACCTGCGTGTGGAGATAACCCCAATTGTGCCAGAGCATCATCAGCCCCATGACCCAGACGAGGATCATGGTCGGCGCGATGATGATCTTCCGCGCCGCATCGGCGGCCTTGTCCATCATCGCCTCGAGTTGCGCATTGCCGGCGCCTTCCAGCCGGTAGACCAGAAGACGCGGATAGATCAGCAGGCCGGCCATCCACGCGATCACGGCGATGATGTGGATCGCGCGCAGCCAGTCATAGCTGAACCAGTGGATGAACGCGTTCATGCCGGTGACGTCTCCTGCAACGCGACGCCTTCCGGCGCGGGCGTATGATTGGGGCAGCCGCTCCACTTCGCCGGACATATGCGGTGTCCGCAGTGCGACCGCACCGATCCGGCGGGCGAGGGGATAGCCGCCTCCACCAGATTGGCCAACGCCGCGAGAAACCCGGGCTCGACGCCCAGCGCCGGCGCGCGCAGATAAGTCTTCGCACCGGCCGCTTTCGCCAGCAGGCCGTATTCATGGTCGAGTTCGACCAGCGTTTCGATGTGTTCGGAAACAAAGGCGATCGGCGCGACAAGAATCGCCTTGCCGTCCTCGGCGGCGCGGCGAATGGATTCATCCGTGGCCGGACCGATCCACTTCAGAGGACCGACGCGCGACTGGTAGCAGGTCTCGAACTCCCACTCGCGCGGCAGTTCGCGACTTACCGCTGCGACCGTCCCCTCGACCTGATGCTGATAGGGATCGCCGTCCAGAACCACTTTTTCCGGAAGCCCGTGGGCGGAAAACAACACACGGACATTGTCCGGCCGTCCGCCTTTTTCCCAGGTGTCGAGGATCGTCTTCACATGCGCCGCGGCGAAGGCGGGCTCGGTCGGGAAACAGCACACCGTGGACGCGGGCGGTCCCCCCGCGTCGCGCCACGACTTCAGCGACGAGGCCGTCGTGGTGGTGGAGAATTGCGGGTAGAGCGGCAACAGTACCGTGTGGTCGGGCGCATAGGCCTCCACCTCGCGCACCGTGTCCTTCGCATAGGGCGACCAGTAGCGCATGGCGATGAACACCCGCGCATCGACGCCGCGGCGTTTCAGCTCGGTCTCAAGCGCTTCGGACTGCTTGCGCGTTTC